>NZ_WSTC01000001.1 GCF_009789195.1 Paenibacillus sp. MMS18-CY102
GCTGCAGCGAGCGCCTGCGGCGGCGCCCATGGGGCGCCGGCCGGCACGGCGAAGCCGGCCGCGCGCAGCTGCGCCGCTGCTTGCAGCGGCAGCGGCAGCACGCGCGGCCGTGCCGTTGCGCTGCCTGCACTCGCTCCCACATGCCCGCTCGGCTCTGCTCCGCTGCACGTAGCTCCCACACTGCTCGCTTCCGCTCCGCCGCCCACGGCTTGTGCTGCCCACGCCGATGGCGTCATCGTTGCACTAGCAACGCCATTGTCAATAACGATAACGGCGTCAGCGAGCGGCAGCAACGCCTCAAGGTCATGCGTTACAATAACTGCGCCGCCCCCTGCAGCGCGATGCGCTTCTAGCGCGCGACATAGTTGACGCGTACCGTCCATGTCCAGGCCTGCTGTCGGCTCGTCCAACAGCAACCATCGCACCTTGGTCACGAGCAGCATCGCAAGCGCAAGCCGTTTTTGTTGGCCGCCGCTTAACGTCCGTGGATCCTGAGACAGCAGCTCAACAGGCAAACCAACCGTTGATAAGGCCGACGCCATCGCTTGTCGACCAGCATCCACCCCATTTTCAGCCCGATAAGGTTTGAGCGTATAACGGAATTCTGCTTCCACTGTGGGCAAAAACCACTGCGAAGCTGATTGTTGAACAGCAACGCCGGCATGAAGCAGCAACAGTCGATTCAGCTTTTTGCCCCTCCATAACGACTGCTCCCCTAATAAAATGGACCCACTGCTCGGATAACGCAGGCCTGCCATCGTCTCCAGAAAAGTTGATTTGCCTGCCCCATTATGGCCAATTACGAGCGTAATCGTGCCAGGTGCGAACGTAGCGGCAGCTCCTCTTAAGATGTGATGGCCATTCACATGTGCATGAAGCTCATGAATATGCCAGCTAGCTTCCATAGCTCGCCACCGCCTTCACGAACGCATCCATCGATAGTGGCATAGCAGGAATCAGCTCGATGCCTTCCTGCTGCAGCCCCCAAACCGTTTGCACAACATAAGGTGCGATAAGCCCTGCACGTTCACATGGACTGCTTGCCTCACCTTCGAATCGGCCAAAAAATAATGGCGCCGCGCCGTCAAACACTTTATAGCCATTCGCAAGCGCAACGACCCGGTCACCCTCCCGCAGTTCCTCCAACTGCTGTGTAATCCATACGACCGTTGTCCCGCTTCGGTTCAGCTCCCGCACCGCCTGAAGAACCGCAGCGGAAGCTTCCGGATCCAACATAGAGGTCGGCTCATCTAGAATAAGGGCGTCGGCGCCAGAAGCAATACAGCCTGCAATGGCAGCCAATTGCTTTTGTCCGCCAGACAGCTGCCCTATCGGCTTATTTGCAAGGGAACCCAGCCCTGTCCGCTGCAATGCATCCGCCACGCGTGAAGGTATTTCGGCATCTGGAATCGCGAGCTGTTCCAATAGTAACATTGCATCCTCCGCTGCTGTCATGCCGACGATAGCAAGCTCTGGATTTTGCGTGACGAGCGGTGCGAATCCCATATTTCTGCCCCTATTGCTCTGCTCCAAAACCTCATTCGAGCGCTCATCGGCAAACCACGATAGGGCATATGTCTCGATAGATCCCGTAGCCTCATGCTGGCCAAATCCAGCTAGCACTTTCGCCAACGTGCTTTTGCCGCTGCCATTGGCACCGACAAGATTAACCCAATCTCCCGGTCTAATCGCAAGGTCGAGCCCATGCAACAAGCATCGCCTCTCTGCAAAACCATCCATATCTAAGCTATCCTTATTCGATGCTGCTTGCGTTGCGCTCAATGCAACATACACCGGCATAGTCGTATACACATTTACATTTTGTAACAGCCATCGATAGGCATACAAAAAAATCACCTAACCTCTTCCTAAATCGCCATACCTGTGCTATGATTCTGTTTGTTAACCGAAACATATAAAATTAGGTTAACATATATCAGCATACATAGGAAGGTGTCCCGCTCATGACTACATCACGATCCATCCGAAATCTCGTCTTTACCGCATTGTTTGCCGCCTTATTTATCGCGCTCAGTGCTGTCAAAATCCCGCTAAGCTTTAGCTCCGTACCCATTACGTTGCAAAACTTAGCCGTCATGCTCGCTGGCGCGTTTCTCGGCGCACGGCTCGGATTTTCCAGCATTACAATCGTGCTGCTTTTAGCTGCTACGGGACTTCCACTGCTCCACGGACAAGGCGGGCTTGCCTATATGACTGGCGGAACGGGCGGATTTTTGCTCGCATTTCCATTCGCCGCTTTAGCAATCGGATACTTCGTCGGCAAAATCTTGAACAGCCGAATTGCATCCAACCGTATTGCAACGATCATTCTGCTCTTCCTCGTATTCGAAGGATTCGGTTCGCTTGCTACCTATGTACTCGGCGTACCTTGGTTAATGCACGTCTATGATATGACATTTGCTAGAGCAATGACAGCCGGATGTTATCCATTCCTGCCGCTAGATGCATTCAAAGCTGCAGCTGCAACAGCCATTACGATGTCGCTCTTGCCGTTCTTGTCAATCAGCAGGCCACAATCTTCGCCGCAACAATCACTGCAAACACAAACAGGGACGAGCCGTTAATCGGCTCCCCCTGTTTTTTCTATCCCCGATTGTCCAGCTTACAGCTTACAGCGATAGGCGATAAATATCGACCACGTCTTGTTTCGTCAGCTTCCTGAAGTTTCCTCGTGTGCCATCTCCCACTGCTTTCTCCGCCATTTCCTCTAAGCGGCTATCATCGATGCCGTAATCCGCCAGCCGTGACGGTGCGCCGATGCTGTTCCAGAACTCACGCAGTGCTGCAATGCCCGCCTCAGCGATTTCTCGATCCGAATGTCCGTCCTCTTGAATGCCGAATACATTCACTGCGAACTGGCGGAATCGCGCGACGTTGTCGTCTAGCACATATGTCATCCAATTCGGGAACAAAATCGCAAGCCCTCCGCCATGCGGAATGTCATAGACAGCCGAGATCGCATGCTCCATATCATGATTTGCCCAGTCACCGACGATGCCCATCGACAAAGTGCCATTTAACGCCATCGTACCGCTATAAAGAATCGTTTCGCGAAGCTGAACGTTCGTAAGATCGTTTACAAGCTTCGGCGCTGCTTCTACAACAGCACGCAGTATGGACTCACTAAAGCCGTCCTGTACCGGCGTTTGATTATCGTGATGGAAATATTGCTCAAATACATGCGCCATCATATCCACCATGCCGTACACCGTATGGTCCTTCGGCGCAGAGGCTGTGTATAACGGCTCAAGAATCGAGAATGCCGGATACACATGAGGGCTCGCCCAGCCATGCTTCTCCAACGTCTCTTCATTCGTAATAACAGAGTTCGCGTTCATTTCAGAGCCAGTCGCTGCTAACGTTAAAATCGTGCCTAGTGGCAGAGCGGACTCTACAGCAGCCTTACGCGTCACGATGTCCCAGAAGCTTCCCTCATACTTCGCGGCTGCTACGATTGCTTTCGCGCAATCAAGCGTACTGCCGCCGCCTACAGCCAGCACCCAGTCGATGCCGTTCTCGCGAATCAATTCCGCCCCACGATGGACGGTTGACAGGCGAGGGTTCGGCTCTACACCAGCGAGCTCGGTCACTTTCGTACCTGCTTGTCCAAGCAAGCGCAGCACTTCTTCATACAAGCCATTCCGCTTAATGCTGCCTCCACCGTAAACGAGCAGCACACTTTTTCCATACTTCACTGCTTCTCCACTCAAATGCTGGAGCGATCCTTCTCCAAAATATAATCGAGTCGGATTATGATAGGCGAACGGTTTCATAAGTTATAAGCTCTCCTCTCCAAATGTACAGCTGATCGATATCTGTTGGCTCGAGCCATTGTTCCATTATAGTACGAACAATTCAAAAAGCCAAAGCAAGGCAGCATTCATGCAACAAACCGTATTATCGCACAAAAAAAGCTGCTCATTACGAGACAGCTTTTCCATACCCCACCTATTCCTTACACCTACTAGCCAGTTCAGTTAATTAGTTGCTGCACTCCGCTGGTTCTTCTGCTGGCGTAGCGTCTTCTACTTCCAGCTTCTCCGCTACCGTGTCACGTACGACGCCAATAACGAGCTGTAGCAGATAGTTAATATCAGATTGGCTTTGCTGGAACTGCGCAACGATCGGAATGCCATCCAGCTCGTCCTGCAACGATTCCATTTCTTGCTCGATTTTTTTCGCCATCGTTTCATTCTTAAACGTTTTCTCGAAAGCAACAACTTCTTTCTGCTTCTTCTTGAGCAAGCTCATGATCGACTGTACGCGATCATGCCCTTGAATCAATTTTTCCGCGCGGCGATACTGCTCAACTTCATCCGATGTTGTAATTAATTGAGCGAGCTCCTTCGCTTTCGCCAAAATATCTGCCCGTACAATCAGATCACGCGTATGGAAGCTAGGTACTCCGCATCCACCGTGCTCATGGTCATGGCCTTCCGTTCCACATTGTTTCGCCTGCTGCTCTGCCATCTATACTCGCCCCTATTCGATCTAATTAAATTACCGCTTTTTCGGTAAATGATACTGGTTCTGCTTTAATATACCACGTTTGCGCTTCAGTCACCCGAACTTGGATGAATTGGCCAATCCAATCCTTGGGCCCTTCAATGTGAACAAGCTTATTCGTCCGTGAACGGGCCGCCAGCACATTCGAGTTATTTTTGCTCTCGCCCTCTACAAGAACCTCAATCACTTGGCCTACCAGCCTCTGATGCCCGTTACGCCCTAATTCAGCCATTAGCTCATTTAATCGGGCTAGACGCTGCTTCTTCACCGGCATCGGCACGTCATCTTCCATATCGGCTGCTGGCGTACCTTCACGCGGCGAATAGATAAACGTATAGGCATGTTCGAACTCTACTTCCCGAACTAACGAGAGTGTTTCTTCAAACTGCTCATCCGTTTCGCCAGGGAAACCGACAATGATGTCCGTCGTCAGCACAGCATTCGGAATTGCCTGCTTAATCCGGCCAGCAAGTGATAAAAACTGTTCCCTCGAATACTTCCGGCTCATTCGCTTCAAAATCGCTGAGCTTCCCGACTGCACCGGCAGGTGGATATGCTCCACCAGATTGCCTCCGCGAGCGAGCACTTCGATCAATTGATCATCAAAATCTCTCGGATGGCTCGTCATAAAGCGAATTCTCGGAATCGCAATCTGCGAGATGTCTGCCATAAGATCAGCAAACAGATAGCTATTTTCCGTAAAATCTTTGCCATATGCGTTAACGTTCTGCCCTAGCAGCGTCACTTCCTTATACCCTTGCCGCGCAAGCTCGCGTACTTCAGCAATGATATCGGCTGGCAGCCTGCTGCGCTCCTTGCCTCGTGTATAAGGTACGATACAGTAAGTACAGAACTTATCGCAACCGTACATGATATTGACCCAAGCACGCATCCCTTCACGTTTCTTGGGCAAATTTTCGATAATGTCGCCTTCCTTAGACCACACCTCGACGACCATCTCTTTATTGAAATACGCGCTTTGCAGCAAATAAGGCAGCCGATGAATGTTATGGGTTCCGAACACGAGGTCTACGAATGGATGCGCCGCAAGAATGCGCCCAACGACGGACTCCTCTTGGGACATGCAGCCGCATACGCCGAGCAACAGATTCGGGCGATCCCGCTTCAATCCTTTCAGATGGCCTAACTCACCGAACACCTTATCCTCTGCATTCTCACGAATTGCACATGTATTCAGCAAAATAACGTCAGCCTGCTTGCGCTCCTCCGTTGGCATATATCCCATCTGTTCGAGCATGCCCTTCATCACTTCACTGTCATGCTCATTCATCTGGCAGCCAAACGTGTAGACCATATAATGCTTGCCAGCGCCAAGCGTTCGAAGTTCATCAGGAATGCCTTCCTCGTAGTGCACCTCGACCTGCTCTTTACCTCTGCGCTTCTCTTCCTTCTGGTTCGGTTCCGCTAGAATCGTAATATTGCGTCCATTCACCCGCATCCGCTTCGTGCCGTCCGCATCGACCGAAACTTTCAGATTCGAAAAGTCGAAATATTTGGCATAGTTGCTAGTGAGCTGGCCTTCTACATCCTCTGAATGATGCTTGTCCTTCGTCATCTCCAATCACTTCGTTTCCCTGATAAAATACACAAGCGGTGAAGAGGATATCACGTTAGTCAATAATCTCTGCATCCTGGCCGTTCTCCACGCCTGCAGCATTGGCCTCATCGGTATCGATATGCATATCTAGAGCATACTCAGGCGATACCCGTGCAATGACATGCTCGAACACAACGCCACGCTCTCCGCCAACCCGAACACGAAGCTGCTGCTTGTCCGCAATGCCCCAACGCTGTGCATCCTCTGTATGAAAATGAATGTGCCGCGCTGCAACGATAACGCCTTCCTCAATCGTTACCTCGCCAGCAGGCCCTTGAATGGTAATGCCAGCAGAGCCTTTAATATCGCCAGATTCCCGTACAGGCGGCTTTACGCCAATCGAGAACGCATCGGTGCGGGACACTTCTAGCTGCGTCGATTTGCGCGCAGGTCCAAGAATACGTACTTTGGGAAACGATCCTTTAGGCCCAATAACTGCTACAGTCTCCTGTGCAGCATACTGTCCTGGCTGGGACAAAGCTTTCATTTCCGTCAATTCATAGCCGCTTCCGAACAACACTTCAATATGCTCAGGCGACAGATGTATATGTCGGGCAGATACACCGACAGGAACTATTTTTTGCATCGTGATCGCTCCATCTATTCTTTATTATACACACAAGAAGCATACGGCCGTAGACGACCGTATGCCCCATTATACCTTTTCCTATTTGAACTCGGCAACCAGCTTGTCGAATTGGTCGCGCGTGATGTCAAGCGGCTGATGAGCAAGCGCCTCTTCTTTGAAGCCAACAATGAGATCTTCGTATGGCTTGCGTTCCTTGTTTTGATAGATTAAGCCTGTCAACATGCCGCCCGTTTCCATAATCTTCGTCATAGCGGCGATCCGGTTGCTCGGATCGTAATCAGGGAACTCATTCAAGTTGACGATATTCTCCTTGAACCAGTCATACGTATTGATTTTGTTGAACGTTACGCAAGGGCTAAATACGTTAATAAGCGAGAAGCCTTTATGTTGAATGCCCTGTTCGATCAAGGATGTCAGTTGCTTTAAGTCGCTGGAGAAAGACTGAGCCACGAACGTCGCGCCAGCCGATAGTGCGATTTCGAGCGGGGACAGCGTCGTTTCGATCGAGCCTTCTGGCGTCGATTTCGTCTTGAAGCCTTCAGCGCTGCGCGGCGATGTTTGTCCCTTTGTAAGGCCATAGATTTGGTTATCCATGACGATATAGGTTACATCAACGTTACGGCGAATCGCATGAACGGTGTGGCCCATGCCAATTGCGAATCCATCGCCATCACCGCCGGAAGCAATAACCGTCAGCTCGCGGTTCGCCAGCTTGACCCCTTGCGCGATTGGCAATGCGCGGCCGTGGATGCCATGAAGGCCGTATGCGTTAATGTATCCGGAAATCCGTCCAGAGCAGCCGATACCCGAAATGACTGCAAGCTGTTCAGGCTCAAGCCCAACATTAGCCGCTGCGCGTTGAATCGCTGCCTGAATGGAGAAGTCTCCGCAACCAGGGCACCAGTTCGGCTTTAGGTTGTTGCGAAACTCTTTGAATGTAGCCATCTTAGTTCAACTCCTTGCATGCTTTGTACACTTCGGACGGCAGGAACGGATTGCCGTCATATTTTAAGATGCTATGCATTTTTTCTGCGAAACCGGCATGCATTTTAATTTGTGAAACTAATTGGCCCGTTGCATTGTTCTCAAGCACAACGATACGTTTCGCGTTGTTCAAGTAAGGCTTTAATTGTTCGGTTGGGAACGGTGCAATCAAACGAATCGTTACATGATTCGTCGTGATGCCGTCCGCCTCTAAGCGTGCGCGTGCCTCGTCAATTGTGCCGCCTGTCGATCCCATGCCGATAATAAGCAAATCTGGATTGTCATGCGGAGCATCTACGCGAATCGCATCGCGGAATTGAAGCGAGTTGAGCTTATTCAACCGTTTGTCCATCATGTTCTTGCGGTTTATGGCACTCTCTGATGGACGGCCTACCTCATCGTGTTCAACGCCCGTTACGTGATGAATGCCGCCCTTCTCGCCTGGGATAACACGGGGAGACACGCCGTCTTCCGTTAACTCATAACGTTTGAACAGCTCATTGTTTTCTAATGCAGGCAAATCTGATACAAGCTTGCCGCGCTTAATCTGGATCGAATCGAAATCAAGCACTTCACAGGATTGTTTGCCTAGTGACAGCTGAAGGTCCGTCATAATAATGACCGGCACTTGGTATTGTTCGGATACGTTGAACGCTTCGATCATATCGTAGAAGCAGTCCTCGATTGATGCAGGCGCTACGACGACTTTCGGAATCTCGCCGTGCGTGCCGTATACCATCGCATTAAGGTCTGATTGCTCTTGCTTCGTTGGAAGGCCTGTCGATGGGCCGCCACGCTGGGTATCGACAATGACAAGCGGCGTTTCGGTCATGCCTGCAAGGCCGATTGCTTCCATCATGAGGGAAAGGCCAGGGCCGGCAGAAGCCGTCATCGTTCGAACGCCTGCATAGTTAGCGCCGATTGCCATCGTAACAGCTGCGATTTCATCTTCTGTTTGTACGACTGTACCGCCGAACTTCGGCAGTTTCTTGATCAAATATTCCATGATCTCGGACGCAGGGGTAATCGGGTAAGCCGACATGAGGCGGCAGCCCGCTGCAATCGTGCCCAGGCCTATCGCTTCATTGCCGATGATGAACAGCTTCTGCTTGCCGTCTGCTTCATCAAGCTTAAATTCGTCGATCGGGCCTCCCGCTTGCTCAAGCACAAATTCCGCTCCACGTTTTACCGCTTCGATGTTTTTGTCGACTACAGCTTGGCCTTTACGGCCGAACTCTTCTTCAACTGCTTTATTAAATACTTCCATTGGCAATCCAAGCAAAGCCCAAGATGCGCCGGAAGCAACCATGTTCTTCATGAGTGAAGTGCCTAGCTCTTCGGCAATGGCCGTAATCGGTACCGCAAACAGCCGCGCGTCTACGCCTTCAGGCACAGTTGGGCTGAATTTGGCATCTGCAACGATAACTCCGCCTGAACGCAGCTCATGCGAGTTAAGGTCTATGCTTTCTTGGTCAAATGCAACAAGAATATCGAGATCATCTGAAATGGCACGAATCGGATGCGTGCTAATTCTAATTTTATTGTTCGTATGTCCACCTTTAATGCGTGAAGAGAAATGGCGGTATCCGTATAAATAATAGCCAAGCCGGTTTAGTGCCGTCGAGAAGATTCTGTCAGTACTTTCAACGCCTTCCCCTTGTTGTCCCCCGATCTTCCAAGACAATTGACTGATCAAAACGTCCATCTCCTCTTTTTATAGAACGCTGTTGCATTCGATAGGTTCATTGGTATGGTTCAAAAAGTTTTTAATAATCATATAAATTTTATGAGTTGTGGGATCAAAATGCAAGAAGGAAGGCCCATTTTATTTATCCGCCTTTGCGATGGCACCCATAGCGGGACGGCATATATAGCAAGCCTTTTCCATCATTTCGGAAGCTGCTCCTGCAAAAACGTTAGCGCATTGCCCGACATAAATTTACGAACCTGCTGCTCCGAATAGGTTCGCTTCAGTTCGTTAATCAGATTAACGACTTCTGTCGGGTTAGCCAGCCCAGCAACATATTCCGAAATCCCATCAAAATCGGAACCCATCATAATATGGTCCTCTCCGCCTAATGAAACGATATGATCGATATGACGCACGACATCCGATATTTTCGCCCCGCCGCCCGCCTTCACAAAATAAGGGACATAGGTAATCCCGATTCGCCCGCCAATCGCGATAATTGCTTTGATTTGGTCGTCAGTTAAATTTCGCGGGTGATCGCATATCGCTCTTGCGTTCGAATGTGACGCGATGAATGGCCGGTTCACTAGGTCTGCCAGCTCCCAAAATCCTCGTTCAGTCAGATGGGATACATCAAGGATTATGCCGAGCTTCTCGCACTCCTCGACGAAAGCACGCCCTCTTGCCGTCAATCCGCCTTGACGGGGCTCTAGAACGCCATCTGCTGCCCAATTCGCATGATTCCAGGTTAACCCCACAGCACGAAGCCCAAGCTGGTAGAGCAGGCGGAGCATAACCAGGTCACCCTGCAGCCCGTCCACCCCTTCTAGCGAAAGCAGCGCGCCTGTCCGCCGGCTTGCGATCGCTGTATGGAGATCATTAACGTTTCGAACATGCATAATGCTTGGGCATGACAACACGTGTTGGTAAAAGAGATCGACGCTTTTCCAGATCGGTTTGGGCCCTTCCATTCGCTCAGGCACATAGATTGCGAAGGTTTGCAGAAGGGTAGACGAGCCTGCAAGCCTCGCAGCATTCACATCTAACCCCTCTGGATGGCCCGAACCGAAGGCAAGTTCCTCTTTCTCTAGCAGCTTCCATAATGCGTCACAGTGAAAATCAACAATGCTTAATGCCCCAGCAGGCTCCGTTTGCATTCGCCGTCCTCCTATCCAATTCGAGGTTCCTGACATGCAAAAAACCTGTTTACAGCAAACGTAAACAGGTTATCCATCCGTTCCAATCATCCAGATACGCAATAGTTTGTCGCTGATTATCTTGGTTCAACGATCAGTTTAATCGCCGTACGGTCTTCTCCATCGATGACAATGTCTGTGAAAGCGGGAATACAGATCAAATCTACCCCGCTCGGCGCGACGAAGCCTCTTGCAATCGCCACCGCCTTGATTGCTTGGTTCAATGCACCAGCCCCGATTGCCTGAAGTTCGGCGCCGCCACGTTCCCGCAACACGCCCGCAAGCGCGCCAGCAACAGAATTTGGATTGGACTTTGCTGAAACTTTTAATACATCCATGAAAAAGTACCTCCTCGGGAATGATGGATGGATTCCACTAGTTATAACTATTCGAGGAAGGCAGAAAGATTCCTTCTTTTACGGCCTGTACTTTTCGAAGTATTCTGAATTATTTGTCACTTTAAATAAATTTACTTAAAAGAACATTAGCGATTCTTCGGTTAACCTAATCTTCTGAATGGACACCGCTTTCCCCGTCGCATCGTCTGTTTCAAGAAGCAAAGCATGGAAATGCCAATCTCCTTCATCTACCACAAATCGCGTAGGCAGTTGTGTCAAAAACCGTCGAAGCACTGCCGTTCTTTCCATTCCCAATACGCCGTCCCGCGGTCCCACCATGCCAACATCGGTCAAATAGGCAGTTCCTTCAGGGAGAATCCGGTCATCGTTCGTCTGGACATGCGTATGCGTTCCAACTACGAGCGAAGCTCTCCCGTCCAAATACCAGCCCATTGCGATTTTCTCCGAAGTTGCCTCCGCATGAAAATCGACGAGGATGTGATTCGTTTCGCTGCGCATTTCATCGACTAGCTCGTCAGCAGTTCGGAACGGGCAATCAATCGGCGGCAAAAATGTCCGGCCTTGCAAATTAATAATTCCCAGTTTTTTTCCATTCACTTTAATGATTGCTGCCCCACTGCCTGGCGCGCCAGGGGGAAAGTTTGCTGGACGAACGATTCGTGGCTCATCATCGATCCACTCGAATAGATCGCGATTATCCCATGTATGGTTACCCATCGTAATGCCGTGCACACCGGCATCGAACAACTCCTTCGCGATTGCCGCTGTAATGCCGCGTCCTGCTGCAGCATTCTCCCCATTCGCAATGATGATGTGTGGGTTATATTTTGATTTTAGTGCTGGAAGCACCTTCTTAACCGCACCGCGGCCTACGCTTCCTACGATATCCCCGATAAATAATGTTTTCATGTGATTTGGCCTCCTCAAACCTCTGTCCGCAACACAGAGCCGCTCTCTTGCAGGTTCTAGTATGTACGAATAAAGGTCTATACAAACGACGAAAGTGGCTGACACGCAGCCACTTTCGTTTGTTCCGATTTGTTATTTTGCGTATTCGACCGCGCGTGTTTCCCGAATGACCGTAACTTTAATATGTCCCGGATAATCGAGTTCGCTTTCGATCTTCTTCGTAATATCACGTGCTAAGCGGAATGCTTCCGTATCATCGATCTTCTCAGGCTGAACCATAACGCGAACCTCGCGTCCTGCCTGAATGGCGTACGATTTCTCGACACCTTCGAACGATTCCGAGATATCTTCCAGCTTCTCCAGGCGCTTGATGTAAGTCTCCAACGTCTCGCGTCGAGCGCCAGGGCGAGCTGCCGACAATGCGTCAGCCGCACCAACTAGCATCGCGATAACGGAAGTTGCTTCACAATCGCCATGATGCGACGCAATACTGTTAATAACGACCGGATGCTCTTTGTACTTCTTCGCAAGCTCTACGCCGATCTCAACATGCGAGCCTTCGACTTCATGGTCGAGCGCTTTACCGATGTCATGCAGCAAGCCTGCACGCTTAGCGAGCGTAATATCTTCGCCGAGCTCGGCTGCCATCAGGCCAGTCAGGTAAGCGACTTCCATCGAATGCTTGAGCACGTTTTGGCCGTAGCTTGTACGATATTTCAAACGCCCTAAAATTTTGATCAGATCTGGATGCAGTCCGTGCACGCCTACCTCGAATGTAGCCTGCTCTCCGTACTCGCGGATACGCTCGTCCACTTCTTTGCGGGACTTTTCGACCATCTCTTCGATACGTGCCGGATGTATCCGACCGTCTGCTACAAGCTTCTCTAAGGACGTCCGGGCAATCTCCCGGCGGATCGGGTCGAAGCCCGACAAAATGACCGCTTCCGGTGTATCGTCGATAATGAGATCGATACCGGTCAATGTTTCCAGAGCACGAATGTTGCGTCCTTCGCGTCCGATAATGCGGCCTTTCATCTCTTCGTTCGGCAGTGCAACGACCGAAACTGTCGTTTCTGCAACATGATCTGCCGCACAACGTTGAATAGCCAGCGAGATAATATCACGCGCTTTTTTATCCGCTTCTTCTTTCGCTTGCAGCTCAATCTCTTTGATCATTTGCGCTGTTTCATGACGCACTTCCTGCTCGACGTTGGACAAGATGATACTGCGCGCATCCTCCATCGAAAGGTTCGAAATCCGTTCGAGCTCCGTCACTTGCTGTTTGTAGAGAACATCGATCTGTTCTTGCGTTTCCTCGATTCGTTTCTCCTTGTTGGCTACCTGCTCTTCTTTGCGCTCAAGCGCTTCTAACTTTTTATCCAGCGACTCTTCCTTCTGCTGAAGGCGTCGTTCCAATCGCGACGTTTCATTACGCCGCTCACGAATATCCTTCTCTGCTTCAGAACGGAGTTTGTGGACTTCATCTTTCGCTTCAAGCACAGTTTCTTTCTTCAGTGCCTCTGCTTCTTTCTTTGCATTTTCTACAATGACAGTTGCAGCTTGCTCAGCACTTTGAATTTTGGCTTCGGCGATCGACTTGCGAATGAAATAACCAATCCCAAAGAAAATCGCACCAACAACGAGAACGATCAAGATCCATACAGCCGTGTGCATCTTGTTCACCTCCCCGTTGCATACACCAAGGTCAACGCTTGGGATGATATTTTGTTTTCTTTCTTAGCCGGTTCCATACCGAATAATCGACTAAACTCAGGTGAAAATAATCTGTTTCGAATCAATTTTTGGAAGGAAAATCGATTCAAAAAGAAGGAATACAAATTCATTTTATCTTTTGACAAAATCAGTTGTCAAGCCAAACCACGTCTTCGCCATCATCTTGCTCATTCGATTGCGCCATTGCGCGCTTTACTGCAGCCATGGACACCTCCATCGGATACCCTCTACGCAGCAGAAATTGTGCCAATTTACGACGTTTTTCATAAGTTTCGCCTGATAACGAACGCCATCGCTTCATTGCAGCCTGATCAGCTGCAGCTTGTTCAGTTTCCTTGCTTAATCCAGCAGCAGCTTGATCTGCAGTATGCTTATCCACTCCGCGCATCTTCAATTCCTGCTGAATATACAGCCTTCCTTTGCCGCTTGAGCGAAGCCTGCTCTCAGCGAATCGCTTCGCATAATCCACATCATCGACCAGCCGCTCTTGTTGCAGCCGTTCAATTGCATAAGCAATCGGCTCCCCTTCGAGCTCCTTGCGAAGCAAATACCGCTCGATTTCCTTCGCTGTACGTGGACGTGCCCCAAGATAATAGATCGCTAGCGCATAGGCGCGATAACGGTCATCTTCGGCCACAATGTCTTCGATCATTTGGTCGGTTATCTCTAACCCTTTGAACAGCCTATGGCGTATCAGTAGGTCCTCATGAACCGAAAACATCGAATCTTCCGCTTGATCCACATAGATAAGATAACGGCGGCGTTGCTTTCGGTCTTGTTCGACTGAACGAATGGTGTAGCTCAAAACGGATGCCTCCAAATTAACAAGAAAAGGCACCTCGTGAAAGGTGCCATTCCCTATTGATTAATTCCTTCAACAACCAACAATCTACAGCAGATCGTCAAAGTTTGGTTCTTCTTCGTCTTCCTTCTCGCCTGCAAGCGTCGCTGCTTGGATAGCCGCATCAGAAAGCTGTGTCGCTTGGCGAATTTGTTGCTCAATCGTTGCAGCGACTTCCTTATGGTCTTTCAAAAACTGCTTGGCGTTCTCACGGCCTTGGCCCAGACGGTCGCCATTGTAAGAGAACCACGCACCGCTCTTCTGAACGATTTCATGCTCTGTACCGATGTCGATGATGCTGCCCTCACGCGAGATGCCTTCACCGTACATGATGTCCACCTCAGCTTGTTTGAACGGAGGGGCCACTTTGTTCTTAACAACTTTAATCCGCGTACGGTTACCGACCACGTCATTGCCTTGTTTAATCGATTCAATTCTGCGCACATCAAGGCGTACGCTGGAGTAGAACTTCAATGCGCGGCCGCCTGGCGTTGTCTCAGGGTTACCGAACATAACGCCAACCTTCTCGCGAAGCTGGTTAATAAAGATCGCAATCGTCTTCGATTTGCTGATCGCACCGGACAGCTTACGAAGGGCTTGCGACATAAGCCGAGCTTGAAGGCCGACGTGGGAATCGCCCATATCGCCTTCGATTTCCGCTTTCGGTACGAGCGCTGCAACCGAGTCGATTACAATAATGTCAACGGCACCACTGCGCACGAGTGCCTCAGCGATTTCAAGCGCTTGCTCGCCCGTATCAGGCTGCGAGAGGAGCAGTTCGTCAATATTGACGCCAAGCTTGCTCGCATATAACGGATCAAGTGCATGCTCCGCATCGATAAATGCAGCTTGTCCGCCCATTTTTTGTACTTCTGCGATTGCATGAAGCGCGACAGTCGTCTTACCGGATGATTCCGGACCATAGACTTCGATAATGCGGCCACGCGGAAACCCTCCAATACCGAGGGCAATATCTAAAGCAAGCGCCCCGCTCGATACGGTTTCCACTTGCATATGCGTCGATTCGCCTAACTTCATGATGGAGCCCTTACCGAACTGCTTCTCAATCTGACGGAGTGCCATTTCTAACGCTGCGCGACGATCTGACAACCAACTCACATCCTTCATTCATTATAGTATCTATAATAGCTCATTTCGTATCGGTTGCCAAGCATTTTTTCGAACATACATTCGCTTTTTTCGAACATGCCTGACGAACAGTCACCTGAGAACAGAAAAAGAACCGCAGCAAATGAATCATTCGCCGCGGTTCTTCCGTCAACTGTTCCTAATATATCATGAACCAACTCATCCGGCAACCGGAAATTGATATGCTTTAGCCAAGCTACGACACGCTACAGATTACGCTCAGAACCGCCTAGCGCTAGCCACAAGCGATATAAGACTGCTTTCACCGCCCGTACCCTAATGATGTCCCGCGAGCCGCCCAGGTGCATCGTATGCACGTCTGTTGGCTTTCCTTGTTGTGCAATCGCATAATAGACGAGCCCTACTGGTTTGCCTTCCGATTCTGCCGGGCCTGCCACCCCTGTAATGGAAATGCCGAAGTCAGCATCTGCCCGTTCCCGAACACGCTCTGCCATCATAGCAGCCGTCGACTCGCTAATTGCTCCTGGGGCGCCTTCCCCTTCCAGTTGTGCCATCGGTATGCCTAGCAGTTGATGCTTCATCACATTCGTATAGGTGACAACGCCTCCGGCAAATTCACCACTGCTCCCAGGTATATTCGTCACAAGCTCCGCGAACATGCCGCCTGTGCAGCTTTCTGCCGAAGCAAGCGTACGTTTGGAAGCACGAAGCAGACGAACAATCGTTTCCTCTAAAGGGATGTCCTCCTGTGCGAACATAAATTCACCTGCACGTTGGCAAATTTGCTCGACAGCAGCATCTATCGTTTGGTTCGCTTCGCCGGCCGAAGTCGCTTTGGTGGATATCCGAATCGCTACCTCGCCTTCCTTGGCATAGGGCGCAATCGTCGGATCTGTTTGCCCTTCAATCAAATCAAGCAGTGCGTCTTCCAGCTTCGATTCGCCAATCCCTGCAAATTTCAAAATTCGTGAAAACAGCGGAAGCGTTTCGCCTAGCTCAGCCAGTAGCCAAGCCGCACCAACGCCATCAAACATCGGTTTCATTTCACGCGGAGGCCCCGGAAGCAGCATATATCGCGTTCCATCCGCTTCAAGCGCATTGCCAACCGCAAGCCCCGCTTCATTAAACAATGGCGTTGCTCCAACGATTGTTGCCGCTTGCCGCTTATTGCTCTCAACCATATGTGCACCACGGGATTTAAAGAAATCGACGATTTTGCGCATGGACGGCTCATCGTATTCGAGCGTACGGCCCAAATAATCAGCTAATACATCTTTGGTCAAATCATCCTGTGTAGGCCCTAGCCCTCCAGTAAATACAAGCAAATCTGCCCGCCCTCTAGCTGTCTCGACCGCATCGCGAATGCGCAACGGATTGTCACCAACAACGGTTTGGTAATAAACATCAATCCCTAGCTCAGCCAATCGGCGGGACAAGTACTGCGCATTCGTATTCACAATTTGGCCAAGCAACAACTCCGTGCCTACCGCAATAATTTCAGCTTTCATTCCACGACCTCCACGTTGAAGCATAGGATTGGTTCATAAAGGAAAAGGAAGGACACCTTCCAACAGGAAGATGTCCAACGGGTTAAGCGATTGGGATTAAATTTTTGTTTTTGACAAAATAGTCAATGCCGGAGTAAACCGTTATTACCGCTGCGACCCAACTTGCAATGAGATCGAACCGGATATCGATAAACGTGAACGGGAAATTGTTAAGCATCAAAGCAATAATCATCGTAATCTGAATCGCTGTTTTCCATTTCCCCCACTTGCTCGCTGCAATAACTTTGTTCTCCAGCAATGCAATCTGGCGCAACCCTGTAACAGCAAATTCGCGGCAAATAATGACAACAGCAATCCATGCATCCAGCTTGTCCATCTCAACGAGTGAAATAAGGACGGCCGCAACTAGCACCTTATCTGCGAGTGGGTCCAGCAGCTTGCCTAAATTCGTTACGATCTTATTCTTGCGGGCGATATAACCATCCAGCCCATCGGTGCTAGCCGCAATAATGAAAATAAGTGCAGCAACAATTTGATTGTATGTAATGGAAAAGTCGGCGAATTTGATCGGCTCCAAGTCCATCTTTACGAGCAAGAAGATCATAATGATTGGGACCAAAAAAATACGGGCGAGCGTAATTCGATTCGCTAAATTCATGCGATTCCCTCCCTGATTAGGCCATGATGAATCGCAATGTTCCTGCTTCCTTGTTGATTCGTTAACTTTTCTCGTCCCGTCATACGTACTATCCCCCAGATCTGAATCCGTAAAGCAATCTTAATAAAGTATAATACATGCACTTTTGCGTGTCAAAAACACGAAAGGCTTCAGCCTAACGGTGCGGAATGCTCGCTTATCCGCTAGCGGAAGTTCGTAAATTGGAGCTCTACAGGCAGGTCAGCGCCCCGAAGCAGCGCCATAACCGATTGCAGGTCATCCTTGCTCTTCCCCGTTACCCGAATTTGATCGCCTTGAATCTGGCTCTTCACTTTAAGCTTAGAGTCACGAATCAGAATGTTTATCTTTTTGGCAGCCTCTTGGTCAATGCCCGTGCGGAGTTTAATCCGTTGGCGTACAGTCGATCCTGAAGCAGCTTCAATTTTGCCATAATCGAGGTTTTTAATTGGAACGCCTCGCTTGATCATTTTGGATAACAAAATGTCCAGCACCGCTTGGAGCTTATAATCATCGTCAGATGCGACGATTAGGTCCTCTTTATCGATTGCGATGCTGCTCTTGCTGCCTTTGAAATCAAATCGCGTATCAATCTCACGCTCTGCTTGTTGAATCGCGTTCGTAAGCTCCTGCATATCTACTTTGGATACGATATCAAATGCATTTTCATTACTCATATCAATTACAACCCCTTCATGAATGGTTAGCATAAAAACGAACGTTTTCTTGTGCCGTATTATAACTGATTCGATGGGCAAAGAAAAGGCATCCGCTCTAACAACTAGCGAATGCCCTTGTTTACGCTATTACTGAGCCGCGTTGTTATTTGTCCCCGCACCTGTTGTATCCGTTTGATTATTCGGTGCCGTGCTATCCGATTTAACTGGATCCAATTGCACGCGCTTGGAGCTGGCGCGATCTCCATCTTCAATTGCCACGCCATCCACTGCGATTTCAGCCAAATCAGCGCGGCCTACGTTAATGTAGAGCGATTTATCCAGAGGGAACGATTGAACCGTTCCGTCGGCTGCATTCTCATAGACTAATTTTTTGCCCTTAGAGCCGCCCTCACGGACTTCTAGCCAGTTCTTGCCGCCCTTGATCGTAATTTGCACCGTATGCGCACCAGCCGGCCCTACATCATAAAGATCCGTACGTCCTGACTTGCGTGCAAAAGTAACCGTCGTATCTGTCGGTGTTTCCGGAGTAGTCGGTGTCACATCGCCACCGGTGCCGTTCGAATTGCCGTTGCTTGTGCCTGTCTGCCCTGTACCGCTTGAATCTGCATTTTTGACTGGCTCTTTTGGCAGATCCGTGGAATCCGTAATCTTCGTTTGGTCATCAACTTTAGGGGCATCCTTGCTATCATTCGTGTTAATCGCATAGACCCAAATGATAACAGCTATTACGACTACAAAGGATAGCATGATCCCAGTGAATCCGAATTTGCTCCATCGATCCGAAGCGTTTTGTGACGACCTACGCGGTTGCTTAACGACTGGTTCTGTTGCGGGCTCAGGCGCAGGAGCCGGCATTTCATGCTTATATAGACGCAATACGTCATCTGCATCTAATCCTACAGCCTCAGCGTATGTTTTCACAAACGCACGGACGTAGAAGCTGCCTGGGAGCACCTTATAGTCGCCTGATTCTATTGCCTCCAAGTATCGTTTTCTGATCTTGGTCATTTCTTGAAGATCATCGAGTGAAAGTTCGCGCTGTTCCCTTGCCTTCTTCAGCAAATCGCCCAAATCCGACATGCCTGCACCTCCTGATGTTTGTAGTTAGCCGTGCAAGCCGCAGCTTATCACGGGTTAATGCTTCCAGGCATCAATTAAAAATCGTGAAATCCGTTCGTAATTTTTTCATAAGAAATTTCCTCATCCGGCGTATTCCGAAGCTCAAT
Organism: Paenibacillus sp. MMS18-CY102; assembly: GCF_009789195.1. Taxonomy (GTDB): domain Bacteria; phylum Bacillota; class Bacilli; order Paenibacillales; family Paenibacillaceae; genus Paenibacillus_T. The sequence goes on from NZ_WSTC01000001.1 coordinate 19,648, forward strand.
GATCGTATCAAAAGTGCTGTAATCAAAATGAGACTCTTTTACGAAAATATCAGGATGCTCGATAATTTTCGTGGAAGGCATAGCCATCAGCTCTTGAATAAGGGCATAATGCTTCTCATTAGAGCGCATCGTGCTTACGATTCCATCGATAATAAAAATGCTGTTCGGATTCATCTCTTCTTCCGAAAGCTGGCTTCTGACTGTCTGGCGCAGCAAGGTCGAGGATACGAATGTCCAACGTTTGTTAGAGCATACACTTCCGGCAATAATGGATTCCGTCTTGCCTACACGCGGCATGCCTCGCAGCCCGATAACCTGGTTGCCATCCCTTTTGAATATTTCACCCAAAAAGTCGACAAGTAAACCTAGCTCATCACGCGTAAAACGGAATGTCTTTTTATCATCTGAATCCCGCTCAATATATCGGCCATGCCGAACAGCGAGAATATCAAGCAAAGTTGGAGGGCGAAGCTTGTTGACCGTAATGTAATCCATTTTGGTTAACATCTTGCTAAGCAAATCGATTTTCTCATCATCGTCCGTTTCAAGCAGCATGCCTCGAGTCCGGTCTTCAACCCCATTAATGGTCAAAATGTTAACGCTCATCATGCCGAGCAGCGATGCGATGTTGCCAAGAAGCCCGGGACGATTCTTATGTATCTTATACTCCATATACCATTGTCTTGTTTCCACTATTCCACCGTCCCCCATGAGCCGTTCGTACTACAAAAAATAATTCTACAATTTTCGCCACTTTCCTGCAAGTGCTGCGCTCCATATTTCAAATGTTTTCCGTCATAAGTAAGCGGAACCACATGCGAATTCGCAGAAAAGCCCCCTTGAAGGGAGCCTCTCTGCTGAAATGCCGTTACGGGCTCACGAGCTTACACATCATGCGTGCAAGCGTCTTGCGTTCCTCTTCGTCGCCAGCATCCCAAATTTCTTTTAGAATGCGCTGCTCGTCATTTTTGGGATCGACGCGTTCGTCCAAGAAAGACCCGATCTCGTATGCGAGATTTGCAATCGTATCCTCAGATAAGCCCATCTTCTTGCCTTGCTCCATCCGCTCAGCCAAAAACTGTTTCCACGAATCGAAGTTAGTAAGGACGGTTGACACGGCTGTTCGCCTCCTTCAAATGTTGACTCAGCGTCTTAAAGAACAACACTTGTAGTGTGTGCCTTCACCCGTCCGCTTATACGACGAATAAGGAAAAACAAAAGTTTCAATTCAATTGCATGCCATGGCCACTATGAATGAATCTAAGTAACCCAACCGCCATTGGGGCTAATAACCTGCCCTGTTATGTAAGCCGATTCAGGCAACGATAAAAAATAAACAAGCGAAGCAATCTCATCCGGTTGCGCAAATCGCCCCAGAGGAATCTCTTGCTCCAGCGCTTGCTTCTCTCCGTCATCCAGCTTATCCAGCATCACGGTATCTACTGCGCCAGGAGCGACAGCATTAACGGTAACGCCCGAAGGAGCCAATTCCTTAGCCAATGCTTTGGTGAAAGCATTCATGCCGCCTTTGGTCGTCGAATAAAGGACTTCACACGAAGCGCCTGACATTCCCCATACGGAAGAAACGTTAATAATGCGGCCGAACCGTTGGCGTACCATCGATTCCATAAACATTTGGGTCGTTAAAAACATCCCTTTGAGATTGACAGACATGACATCTTCCCAATCTTCTTCACTTACATCTGAGAGCATGCCATAGTGGGCAATTCCCGCATTGTTCACTAATATGTCCGGCACCATGCCGCGATCCTGCAGCTTTTCCCTCATTCGGAGGAGCTGGTCTTTCGACCGTAAATCTGCAGAAATAGTCAGTACGTTAGCGCCTAATCGCATACAGCGGCGAGCTGTTTCGTTAGCCGCCTCGTGAGACTGCAAATAATGAATAACGATGTTCATCCGTTCCGCGGCAAAGCGCTGCGCAATTGCAGCGCCGATGCCACGGCTTCCCCCGGTAATGAGAACCGTCATTTCATGAAGCGGCTTGCTCAACCGATCTGCTCCTTAGAAGCAACGATCGAAACCGCGAGCTGATTCCAATCAAAATGCTCACGCAACCGGTCATTCAGGTCCTGCAGCGTGACTTGCTCATATTGCGATAATAGAGCAAATAAGTCACCGCCGCGGAAACGGTATCGTGTAAATTCGCCCGCGATTGCTTCAGGGGAGTTAAGCATGCGGAGATATCCGCCAATTTTTTTGCGCCGGGAACGCTCGAACGTCTCCTTCGAGATCCCTGATTCCAGCAGCTTATTAACGGCACCTTTCACCCGGCTAAGAAGCGCGTCTGGATCCTTCGTCTCGCCTCCAATAACGGAGAATGCATATTCTGGTGCAGAGTTATACTCATGCGAGAAGGAATCCGATATCAAGCCTTCGTCGTACAACGACTGGTAAAGCGGAGAGCTTGCGCCAAATACGGTGTCGAGCATGATACGTGTCACAGCTTCACGTTTCTGTAACGCCTCTCCCGTAAATCCAACCTTCGTTTCCTTTAGCCCAAACATACATTTTGGAAGCGATACGGGCAAATGCAGCACCCGCTTCTTGTCTTTGACCCCCGCCGGTTCCGCGTCGAAATCACGCACAATACGGCCTTGTGACGGGAAAGATTTGCTTGCTTGGTTCTTTCGCACGAGCTCAAACACGTCTTGTGCATTCACGCCGCCAACAACGAACAAAATCATATTAGTCGGATGATAAAACGTTTCGTAGCAACTGTACAGCGTTTCCTTGCTTATTTGGTAGATCGACTCCACTGTTCCTGCGATGTCGATGTGAATCGGATGCGCATGGTACATCGCGTCAAACAATCCAAAATATACGCGCCAGTCCGGGTTGTCTTGGTACATTTGAATTTCTTGCTCGATAATCCCTTTTTCCTTATTTACATTCTCATCTGTAAAATAAGGATGCTGAACAAAATTGATCAGCGTCTCCAAATTTGCTGGAATTTGCTCTGTTGCCGAGAAAAGGTATACGGTGCGGTCAAAGCTTGTATAGGCGTTAGCTGACGCGCCTTGATTCGAGAAGGTAGCGAAGATATCGCCAGTAGGCTCCTCGAACATTTTATGCTCCAAGAAATGGGCAATGCCATCAGGCACTCGCTCCAATGGCTTTCCTTCCACCGCGAAACGGTTATCTACCGAGCCATATTTGGTCGAGAACGTTGCATACGTTTTTTGGAACCCTTCCTTCGGAAGCACGAACACTTCAAGCCCGTTAGGCATAACTTCGCGATATAACGTCTCCTGCACGCCAGGATATGCTAAAGTTTCCATCCGTTTATGCCTCCTTCCCATCACGCAAAAAGTAGATCGTATCCAGTTCGATCTGTTTGGCGACACGGACAATGTCATCAGCGGTTACGCTGTTAACCTGTTCGATCAATTGATCGCCTGTCCTCTTGCTTCCTGAAAACACCGCATTAAAATCATAGCCGATCAGCTCGTAAGCGGAATCCTGCATCTCGCGCACATGGTTGATCAGCATCGCTTTGGTCTGTGTAATCTCCAGCTCCGACAATTTGCCAGCTTCAATATCTGCTAGCTGTTCGCGGATGATCGCTACCGCTTGCTCGTATTTATCGATTTCAATGCCGGATTGAATCGTCATCATGCCTTTATGCCCATCCAGCCGGGAAGAAGCATAATAAGCCAGGCTCGCTTTCTCCCGTACATTCAAGAACAACTTAGAGTGTGGGTATGCGCCAAGCACACCATTGTATACAAGCAAGGTTGCATAGTCCTTATCCCCGTATGAAATGCCGGTGCGAAGCCCTAGGTTGAGCTTTCCTTGCTTCACGTCCATTTTCTCAACTACTGTTTTGAGCTCGCCTGAATTAGAGAGCTTCGGTGCGACATCATAACCGCCACATTCGCCAGAAGGCAGCTTAAACGACTGCGCGACGATGGATTGGACCTCCTCTAGCGTTGTGTCTCCCGCAACATAGAGGTCAAACACGGCTTCATTCAGCCATTGATGATACCGCTCATACAACGCTTCAGCCGTCAGATTAGGCAAATCCGAGCGATTGCCCAATGCATGGAGGCGATAAGGATCGTCTTCGCACATCACCTCAACGCAGCGTTCTGCTGCATAGCGAATCTTGTCATTAATAATGGATTCCAGCCGTTTGCGAAGCGTCTCTTTCTCAGCATCAACATACTTGGAGACAAAATGGCCGTTTTCAAGAGCGGGCTCTGTTACCACCTCGCCCATATAACGAAGCGAAGCCGCAAGCAGAGACTCATTCGTCTGTACGAATTGATCGTGGATTACGTCCATTCGGAACTGAATAAACTGGCTATCTCCACGCTTAAATACATCAAAGCCGAAGCCTGCACCATACAAATCATCCAACCGTTCACGCAAAGCGATCGTCTCGGGCGTCCGGCTCGTACCGCGACGAAGGACGAAGGGCAGCAACGCTGTAGAAGTTACTTGCTTCTCATCTAACGGCATGCCTGCGTACAAAGTAATGGCGAACGTCTTAAATCGTTTCGTTGGCATTACGTGCAATCGAATGCGGTTGATTTGCCCCCGCTCAAAAGTGTTTGAACTCACGTCGCCAGCTCCTTCCATTTCCCAACATATTCATTTACACGCTATAGTCAATGTATTCCAAGCCATGATGTTCAATACCATTCTACCGGATTGGAAATGGCAGAAGCAACCTGCTCCATGAGGCAGGCTGCTTCTGTCACAAAATTATTTTTGAGCTTACATTTTTGAGCTTACATACAGAAGATATGTTTACCGATCGTCTTCACTTGGGGCCTGCTCCAAATCCACTTGGATGTAGCAGTAGCCGGGTTGAAGTAATAGATGCATCCGCCACTCGGATCATATCCATTAACGGCATCCTGTACCGCCTTCTTGGCGTTCTCGTTAGGAGTAAGGTAAATTTGTCCATCCGCTACTGCCGTAAACGCCCCTGGCTGGAAAATAACGCCTGAGATCGAATTCGGGAAGCTCGGTGACTTAAGGCGATTGAGGATGACCGCCGCCACGGCCACTTGGCCCACATATGGCTCTCCACGAGATTCGCCATACACGGCATTGGCCATAATCTTGAGATCATTGGCGGACAAGCCCAATCGATTCGATTTGTTTATCGTCTGGGCATTTCCTGTTGAGGTTGCTTTTTCACCGCTCCCAGCAGAATTGCTTGGCGCAGGCGAATCCGCCGCGGTTGGTTTCCAATTTTTCGAAGCTTCCCACAGCTTAAGCTTAGATTTTGCCCCGACGATGCCATCTGCTTTCATCCCAAATTTCCATTGGAACCACTTTACTGCATTTAAAGTTGTTGAACCGAAGTTACCGTCTACCTTGCCGCTGTAAAAGCCAAGAAACTTAAGCCGTCCTTGCAGTTCATAAACATCTTTGCCGGAGGACCCCATTTTGATCGTCGCACTGCTGAACGTTTCTGCAGATTTGCCTGGATCTGAGTAACGCAGTGAATATGCGCCAAACAGCAGCAGTACGATGACGATGGTCATCATAATCAGGCGATTTCTCATAGTGTCAGATCTGCCTTTCTCATGCAGGGTTGGTGCGCTTTAGTTGGAAGCGACTCTGAGGCTAGTATGAGAAACGGAAGTATATTCTATTCACGGAAAAAAAGGTCCGAAGCATGCTTCGGACCTTTCAAGAAATCATGATTTAATTAACAAAACAACTTGGAACTATTGTCCACCCACACGCCCTCCAGGATAGTCAGCAGAGATCAGAACTTCCCTTGGCTTACTGCCTTCATAAGGGCCTACAACGCCTCGCGCTTCCATCTGGTCGATTAATCGCGCCGCACGCGTGTAGCCAACTCGCATGCGTCTCTGCAGCAGCGAAACAGATGCCTGCTTGGCCTCGACCACAATCTGGACCGCTTGATCGAACAACTCGTCCACGATATCATCGGGGTCATTGTTTGAATCATCAATTTCCGGCACTAATTCAGGCTTATATTCGGCTTCGCCCTGCGATCTCGCATGTGCAACGACCGCTTCAACCTCTGGATCAGATAAAAACGCGCCTTGAACCCGAATCGGCTTAGACATGCCAACCGGCAAGAATAGCATGTCACCTCGGCCAAGCAGCTTCTCTGCTCCCGCCATATCGAGAATCGTACGGGAATCGACTTGCGAGGATACGCCGAAGGCGATGCGGGATGGGATGTTCGCCTTTATAACCCCCGTAATAACGTCTACAGACGGTCGTTGGGTTGCAATGATAAGATGTATGCCCGCAGCACGCGCCATCTGAGCCAAGCGTGTGATCGCATCCTCTACATCATTAGCGGCGACCATCATCAGGTCAGCAAGCTCATCGACGATAACAACGATATAAGGCAGTACCGCAGCAGGATTAGATTCCATTAACGTGTTATAGCCTTCGATATTCCGCGTGCCTGATTTGGAAAATAGCTCGTATCGCTTTTCCATCTCGACAACGATCTTCTTCAGTGCGAGTGAAGCTCGCCGTGGATCGGTTACGACAGGCGCAAGCAAATGCGGGATGCCGTTGTACATGTTAAGCTCTACCATCTTAGGGTCAATCATCATAAACTTGACTTCATCTGGCTTCGCCTTATATAGAATGCTTGTAATAATCCCATTGATACAAACCGACTTGCCAGAGCCTGTAGCGCCTGCTACAAGCAAATGGGGCATTTTCGCTAGATTGCCAACAATCGACTGTCCGGATATATCGCGGCCAAATGCTATCGACAACTTGGAATTCGAGTTCTGAAACGCTGAAGTTTCCATCACTTCGCGCATCGTCACGACAGACACTTCCGAATTCGGAACCTCAATGCCGATGGCGGACTTCCCAGGGATCGGCGCTTCCATCCGAATGTCTTTGGCAGCTAACGCTAGTGCAATATCATCCTGCAATCCGACAATGCGGCTGACCTTTACGCCTGTTGCAGGCTGAACTTCATAACGAGTAACAGCTGGCCCTTGAACAACGTCCAGCACCTTCGCACGCACGCCGAAGCTCTCCAATGTCGCTTCAAGCGTTCGTTGCGATTCCATTTTATCTACGCCATCAGTGCCTTTAATGCCGCCGGCTGGTTTGAGCAATAACGATAGTGATGGCAGGCGGTAAATTTTAGGCTTCAGTGCAGCTATTGGAGTTGTAGGTGAAGCAGCATGCTGCCCATCTGGCGGCACTTCATCCGAAAGTTCTTCGATTGGGTGCTCTTCATCGCTATATCCGGCATCTTCATCGGTGTAGGCACCTTGCTCAGAATCGCCATATAAATCCATGGAATTGCCATCACTTTCACCATCTTCAAATGCTGGCGAAAGGGACGAAGGGGATACACGCGTCTGCGGTACGGTCTCTTCATGCTCTTGGCGGTCACTATCCCAATCAGGATCGGCAACAGCATTCGATGGAAAATCGGCATCTTCATTAAACTCGTTCGGATGATTGGACCATGTTGGGCGATCCGTACGGCTTACAAACTGCTCATCCTCATCAGCGTAACGCTCATCCTCATCACCACGTTCTGCCGCTTCCCGTTCATCGACAGAAGGCTTCCCAGCTCTGCGCAACATGCGGCTTAACAACGTATCCCCTTCCGGTTTGCGTGCTTCCGGCTGGTCTTGTGACCGATTGGAACGGATGCGAACGACTGGCGTTTTACGTTCCTGTTCGTGATCATCATCATCATGGTCCATGGTCCATTCCCGAGAATCGGATGCATGCTCTGTCGAATCATGCTGCTGGTCCCTCATCCACGAGAAAAACATGGACTTCCGCTTATTCGCGTCTGCTGTATCAGGAAGATCGTCATCCTCATCGTCTGCATCATCATCAAAATCATCAATTGTACGGCGCATACTCGGAGACTGGCTATTGCCCCCTGCCGTAGCGCGTGCTGTAACAGCAACTGTTCTAGGCCGCCGTCCAGCATATTTTGCCCTAATCAGCGTTATAAGGCGGGCAAGCCTAGTGCGAATGCCCTCCGCTATATCGACGTACGACCTGCCTGTAATTAACATGATGGCAATTGCGTACATGACAATCATCAGAAATTTGGAGCCATACTCCCCGAATAAAGCATACAGGACCGTATATTGGACTGCGCCTACATATCCGCCTGCGATATCACGCGACATCACTGGCGTATTTGGGGCATCCGGCGACAGCAGCTCTCCTTGAAGATCACTGCCTAGTTGATGCAAAATACCGCTGGATGTCAATTCAACAGATGTGGCTACAGGATCAAACTTTCGTCCGATTTCCGAAATTGAGCTTGTTAAAGTTAACGCAAGCACAAGAACGAGCAAGCCTGATTTGCGATTGGACCATCCTTTAGGCCATGCGCGTTTTATCATGACTGCAAGGCCTACATAAATGCCCACCAGCGCGATTACAAAGAAAAACTTGCCTAATAGCAACCCGAACAGCTTGGACAATGAGCGGCCTACTGCCGCCTCTCCAGACAGTGCAATAACCGATATCGTGATGAGCAGAATGCCATATATTTCGTACTTTAAGCTTTCGCCAATGGATTTACGTTTCTTCCGTTTTCGCTTCGCCATTATGCTCACCTCTAATATATCATTATACCATAGGTGGACAATTGTTCCTATCGAACAAACAGCAAAAAGCCCGTCCATTAGGACGGGTTAGCGCTATATGTGATTAAAGAACCAGGATAGTACTTTGGATTCAAATACTGCTGCAACGGGGCATGAACCAGCCTTACGATTTTGCCAATGCCAGGTGCAACAGGCTCTACTTGCAGGAGTGCACCGTCCAACTCTAACTCTACGCAAGGCTCCCGCTCTTCGTTCATTCCAGCTAATACGAGCTCTAATGGCATGTTGGTATACAACGTCATGAAGGCAGCACCCCACCTGGCATGCTTCTGCGTTGATCCATCATTGAATTCAATGTAAGCAAGGCATCCCCAATTCCGCCAACTGCATCAATGAGGCCGTGCTTCACAGCGTCAGAACCAATGACGGTCGTCCCAATATCACGCGTTAGCTCCCCGGTTTTGAACATAAGTTCTTTGAACAGCTGCTCTGTGATGTTCGAGTGTGAAGTGACGAACCGAACGACACGCTCTTGCATTTTATCCAAATACTCAAATGTTTGCGGCACCCCGATAACCAAGCCGTTTAGGCGAATCGGGTGAATCGTCATCGTAGCGGACTCGGCAATAAAAGACCGATTGGCCGCGACGGCTATCGGAACGCCAATGGAATGGCCCCCGCCGAGCACCAGCGTTACGGTTGGCTTTGTTAAGGATGAGATCATCTCCGCAATCGCGAGTCCAGCCTCTACATCTCCGCCTACTGTGTTCAGCACGATGAGAATGCCCTCAATCTTAGGGTTTTGTTCAGCTGCAACCAACTGCGGGATGAGATGCTCATACTTCGTTGTTTTATTCTGGGGCGGCAACACGAGATGCCCTTCCACTTGTCCAATGATCGTCATGCAATAAATGTTTGAATCGGCAGGCGCGGGGGTTGAGGTCTGGCCTAACTGCGTAATCGTATCAACGACGGAAGCGGCTTTCTTCTTATCATCTGTCGCGGGATCCGGCTGTTCGGATTTCATGTAAGCGAACTCTTCGTTCATCGTATAGGCTCCTTTTTCTCGTACGAGTACGAAAGTGTGGCTCGTCATAGTATGGTATCGAACCCTGTGATTATTCCCTATTCCATAAAAAAAGGACCTGCTATCACTGCCGCACCCGGCAAGCGATAACAAATCCTATGTCGTTTCTTATACTTCCATAATAATCGGCAAGATCATTGGACGGCGGCGCGTTTGCTCATACAAGAAACGGCCAAGCGCGTCTTTTACGTTCGTTTTGAGCGAAGCCCACTCGTTTACATTGTCGTTCATCAGCTTGTTAAGCGTCGATGTCACGATGCGGTTTGCTTCATCCAGCAATCCTTCCGATTCGCGTACATAGACGAAGCCTCTGGAGATAATGTCCGGACCGGACAGGATCGTGCCATCTTGCTTGCTAAGCGTTACAACGACAACGAGAATGCCGTCTTGCGAGAGCAGCTTGCGGTCACGCAGAACGATATTGCCAACGTCGCCTACGCCCAAGCCGTCAATCAGAACGTTGCCTGCTTGAACTTTAGAGCCTTTGCGAGCGTTGCCGCCTTGGAATTCAACCGTGTCACCATTATCGATAATGAAGATGTTTTCACGTTCGATACCAACCGACTCACCGAGTTGCGCATGATGGCGAAGCATCCGGTACTCACCGTGAATTGGAATAAAGAACTTCGGTCGAATGAGGTTCAGCATCAGCTTCAGCTCTTCTTGGCTGCCGTGGCCCGACACGTGAACGCCGGATACGGAGCCTGGACCATAGATGACATGTGCGCCGAGACGGAACAACTCGTCCACTGTGCGGCCTACATGGCGTTCATTGCCTGGGATTGGAGTAGCCGCAATAATAACCGTGTCACCTGGCAAAATATCGATCTTGCGGTGAGTTGAGCGCGCCATACGTGTAAGCGCCGACATCGGCTCGCCTTGGCTGCCTGTGCACAAAATAACGACACGGTCTGCAGCCATTTTATTTACTTCTTCAGGCTCAATAATCATGCCTTCTGGAATGTTCAAGTATCCGAGATCGCCTGCAATGGAGACGACGTTAACCATCGAACGGCCAACAACAGCGATTTTGCGGCGGGTCGCTGCTGCAGCATTTACAACTTGTTGAATGCGGTGCACGTTCGATGCAAACGTTGCAACAACTACACGTTGTGTCGCTTTACGGAAAATCTCTTCTAGGTTCGTGCCTACAACGCTCTCTGAAGGCGTGAACCCTGGACGTTCTGCATTCGTGCTATCGGAAAGAAGGGCCAGAACACCCTCGCGGCCGATTTCGGCAATTCGTTGAAGATCAGCAAATTCGTTATTAACAGGCGTGTGATCGAACTTAAAATCGCCTGTATGTACAACGCGGCCTTCTGGCGTATCCAAGCATACACCCAGCGAATCAGGAATGCTGTGGTTCGTTTTGAAGAACGTTGCAACGATGGAACCTAGCGGCACTTCTGAATCGGCATTAATGAGAATCCGTTTCGTCTCGCCAAGCAAGCCAGCTTCCTTCAGTTTGCCTTCGATGAGACCGAGTGTCAGCTTCGTGCCGAATACTGGAACATTCAAATTCTTGAGAACGAATGGCAAGCCGCCAATGTGATCCTCGTGGCCATGCGTAATGAGAATGCCGCGAACTTTGTCGCGATTTTCCGTTAAATATGAAATGTCAGGAATAACGATGTCGATTCCTAACATATCTTCCTCTGGGAATTTCAATCCTGCGTCGACTACAACGATGTCGTTGCCGTATTGGACAACGTACATATTTTTACCAATCTCACCAACTCCACCTAGAGCAAAGATGAGCAATTTATCTTGAATATTCTTCTTTGACAAATGAATCTATACCTCCTACAAGCTCTGCGTAAGCGTAACCAGCCTCCGTAAGCGTTGTTATTTTGTTATTTTATATAAATTGGATCGCCGCTCTAACGTTATTCGGTTATTAATCCCAATACTTGCCGCACCGAGTCACTTGTACCCCATTATACATGATACAAAAGATGGAATACAAGTGAGCAAGTTATCGCTCATAATGCTATGCTACCCAGCAAAATAAAAACCGATGCTTGGCCTGCAAGCAATGCTTGCGGCCGTTGCACCGGTTTCAATCCCGCTTCAGATCGATCATCCAACGACACTTAGACCGATAAAACAAGTTGGCGCAAGTATTCGCCTTCTTCGTCCGTGAGTGTGACGAGCGGCAGGCGTACGCCCCCCACTGGAAGGCCGTTCAATGCTAAGGCAAATTTGACGGGTGCTGGGCTCGGATAGACAAACAAGCCTTTAAACACTGGCAGGCATTCTGCATGCAGTTGCGCAGCTGTTTTCACATCGCCATTCAAATATGCGTTAATCATCTGCTTCATTTTGCTGCCAATCACATGGCTTGCGACACTTACGATACCGTAAGCACCTACGGCGAGTGCTGGCAGTGCTGCACTGTCATCACCACTATAGACACGGAAATGCTCAGGCGCTTGAAAAGCGATCTCAGCAAGTTGGTCAAGTGGAGCACAGTCTTTAGTTGCCACAATATTCGGAATTTCAGCCAAACGAAGCGTTGTCGCTGCCGTCATGCTGACACCAGAACGCGATGGAACATTATAAAGCATGATTGGAAGTTTCGTCGATTGTGCGACTGCTTTGTAATGCTGGTACAAACCTTCCTGGTTAGGCTTGTTGTAATAAGGCGTTACAAGCAATATGCCATCTACGCCACAATTTTCTGCAACTTGGGTCAAATGAATGGTATGAGCGGTATTATTGCTTCCCGTACCGGCGATAATTTTGGCGCGGCCGCCAGCACGTTCAACAGCAAAGCGGAATAAGCTTTCTTTCTCCTGCTCGGTTAAGGTTGGAGATTCACCTGTCGTGCCTGAAATGACAATACTTTCGTTTAATTGGTCTTCAATTAAGTGATCAATAAGCCTTCCTGTCGCTTCCCAATCAATGGCGCCATCTGCATCGAATGGCGTTGCCATTGCTGTTATTAGTCTGCCAAAATCCATAACGACCCCTCCTGCTTAATTGAAACTGCTTCTATTTCTGCTATTTATGCCATCATCTATTTAACAAGAGAAATTTCATGTCTCGTTATTTTCATTATAAATGCAGCTCGAATTTGGCATGCAGCGCTCGAAGTGCTGTGACCATATCTTCTTGCTGTACAAGAACCCAAATTGTCGTGTTCGAATCTGCCGATTGCAAAATGGTCACGCCAGATTCGCTCAGTGCCTCGACAATTCGTGCCATAATGCCAGGAACACCATTCATGCCCCCGCCAATAACCGAAACCTTAGCGCAGCCATTAATCATGTTCGGGATATATCCGAGCTTCTCAAGCACATCAACGGCTTTCGCTGCGTCATTGTCAAATACCGTATACACTGCCCCTCCTGGCGTAACGTTAATAAAATCAACGCTTATGCCATTACGGGCCATCGATTGAAATACTTGGAGCTGCACATCATTCTGGCCGTCTTTAGCAAATACTGAAAGTTGAGTCACCCCTGCGACATGCGCAATGCCTGTTACATGCTTATCACGAACCATGGGGTTGGACACCGTTCGATCATCAGTAACTAGCGTACCTTCATCATCCGAAAATGTTGACCGTACCCGTAACGGAATGCGTGCTTGCTGCGCAATCTCGACAGCACGAGGATGAATAACCTTGGCGCCTTGGCGTGCCATATTGCAAATTTCAGCGTATCCGACTGTCGTGAGCGGCTTCGCTTCAGAAACAAACCGCGGATCTGCTGTCAAAATGCCGTTCACATCGGTGTAAATGTCTACGCGTTCAGCACGTAAAGCAGCCCCGATAGCCGTTGCAGACGTATCGCTGCCCCCTCTGCCAAGCGTTGTCAATTCACCTTGATCAGTACGCCCTTGAAATCCGGCAACGATAACCGTTTCACCTTGTCTTAATCGATCCAGCACCGCTTCATTCTGAATATCGATAATGCGCGCCTGGCCAAATGAAGCGTCGGTTACAATGCCAGCGGCACCGCCAGTTAAAGCGACAGCGGGAATTCCCTCTGCGCGTAAGCGGCTGCACAAGACGGCTGCCGAAATAATCTCTCCGCATCCAAGCAGCATATCCTTTTCCTTAGCCGGCAGCATATCGCCATTCTCGCTAATCAGACGGAGCAAGGTGTCGGTAGAATAAGGATCCCCGCTCCTCCCCATTGCAGAGACCACGATGACTGTTGCATATCCAAGGCCGCGTTCCCTTGCAATATGACGAACGACGAATTCCCTCGCCTGCGCTGTGGCAAGCGAGGTGCCCCCGAACTTCTGTACGAGTATTCGCATGTTGTCAATCCTCCGTTTTGTTATGAAGACAACAGGGACGCCGGGAGCCATTCATTCAACTTATATTTGTACTTATTAACGATAGGTTCATCAATTTGAACGGCGTGCCATACAGCGCCCTTCAGCAAGTTATCAGAAACGATCCATTTGATTAGTAATCATTCAACGAGTCGTATACTAGCATCATTAATTATGAAAGTTAATTATATTGGAAGCGCTCAATTAGCATCGGCTGAAGCTGTTGCCCTCGAAGTGCAGCGTCACATGCCTCTACAACAAGGTCCATGCGTGCAACTAACGAGTTCGGCTTCTGCTCTGGATTATCCTGGCCAAACGGGACAAAATAGATGTTCTTTGCAACGAGCAACTTCGCAATGTTGGAGGCATTCAGCCCGAGCCCATCATTCGTCGAAATCGCTAAAACGACAGGCCTGCCGTTACGCATTTGAGCTTTCGCAGCCATAAGGACTGCGCTATCGGTCAATGCATTCGCCAAGCGGCTTGTCGTATTGCCCGTGCAAGGCGCAATAAGCAGGACATCTATCAGCTTCGACGGCCCTAGCGGCTCTGCCTGAACAATCGTCGAGATGATTTCATTGCCCGTTATCCGTTTCAATTCCGATTGCCAATGTTCTGATGTGCCAAAACGGGTATCCGTCGTCATCAATGTATGCGATGCAATCGGTACAACATTAGCTCCAAGATCAACAAACCGTTGAACATGAGGCATAACCTCAGCAAACGTGCAGTGCGACCCCGTAAGAGCATATCCGACCGTTTTCCCCGACCAACTCATGGCCTATCCCCCCATAGCTTCGCGTTGTCCATAATTAGCTGACACAAGCAATCCGCTATGATTCGTCCAGCCGTCTTCGGCGCGACAATACCCGGGAGACCAGGGGCCAGCATCGCCTTCATGCCTCTCTTCTCAGCGAACCTAAAATCGGTTCCGCCAGGCTTCGAGGCAAGGTCGATAATGACCGCTCTAGAGGGCAAATTCGCAATAATTTGCGCTGTGACTATCATAGTCGGAATTGTATTAAAAAGCAAGTCAATGTTGCCAACTTCATGCAGCAAACGGTCGATGTAAAAAGGCGAAAAACCCATCTCCCACGCCCTTGCAAAGTGCTCTTGGCGCCTAATTCCGATCTTTACTTTGGCCCCTAAACCTTGCAGCGTGCGAGCTAAAGTTAGCCCTGTTCTTCCAATGCCAAGTACCATGCAAGTGGACCCGTGAATCGTAATATCCGTATTCTGAATGGCCATCATAATGGCACCTTCAGCGGTCGGAATGGAGTTATAAATTGCAACATCGTCACGCTCGAATAGCTCCATTAGCCCGATTCCGTGCAACGCACATAACTGGGCCAAATAGGGCTTCGCCATCCCTGCATATACCGTTGCATGCTTTGGCAACCGGCCGATTTGCGCTTCCGTCAATCTCAATTCACGGTCGCTAAATACAGCCGTGATCAGGCCATTATCATCCGTTCCAACAGCTGGCAGAACCAAAGCATCGGCTGAATCGAACAACTCATCGCGCAGCTCTGCATGGATTGCCCCATCCAGAGGCGTATGCAAACCTTCGAAGCCGACGACTGTGACAGAAGCGTCAAGCTCCGTCAGCTTCCGGATCACTTCCAGTTGCCTGGCATCGCCGCCGATCAGCAGCACCTGAACGCCGGTGAGCATGAAGGCTTCACTCCTTTCTGCGCTCGTAAGATATAAGTCATCGTATGCGTCCGCCTATGTGGGGGTGCGTGAGGAAACAGCGGTTCAAAAGATAAAAAAAAGAGGCCGGTTACATCTCCGGCCTCTCTTCAAACATGAATCACTTGTATCACGTCAATCGTAAGCTTTAAACTCCTGTATGCCCAAAGCCGCCCGCACCTCTTACCGTATCCGGCAGCTCTTCACATTCAGCTATTGAAACAGCCGGAACAACTTGAAATACCATCTGAGCGATACGCTCTCCGCGTGTAATGGCAAATGGCTCCTGGCCCAAGTTTACGAGGAGCACCTTAACTTCACCACGGTAATCGGCATCAATCGTTCCTGGCGAATTCAAGCAAGTGATGCCATGTTTATAGGCAAGGCCGCTTCTAGGGCGAATTTGCGCTTCAAGCTCGCCTGGCATTGCCATTGCAAAGCCTGTTGGAATCAATTTGCGCTCACCTGGAGCAAGATAAACAGGTTCAGTTACTGCTGCATGCAAGTCAAAACCGGCTGCAAGCTCAGACATTTTCTGAGGAAGATTCACATCTTCATTGCCAGCCAGCCGCTTAAATAGTACCTGGTACAAACTGATCCCTCCTGAGATTGGCTGCCGCCTTATCGTTCGTGCCGACGACGGCCACTGAGAACGGAACGTTCAGCATTCGTTTGGTCATATTGGCAATATCATTCATCGATACTTCATCGATGCGATCGAGCATTTCATCTAACGTATAGTGCCTGCCCAGCATAAGCTCGTTTTTGCCGTTGCGGTTCATTCGGCTGCTTGTGCTCTCCAAGCTCAAAATCAAGCTGCCCTTAAGTTGCTCTTTGCCCCTGTGCAGCTCTGCATCCGTCAAGCCCTTCACAGCAAGCTCACCTAACAGCTCCATCGTAATGTCGAGCACTTCAGTCGTTTGCTTAGGTGCGGTACCTGCATAAATCGTAAACAGCCCACTGTCAGCGAACGAAGTATGATAGGAGTATACCGAGTAAGCCAAGCCGCGTTTTTCACGAATTTCTTGGAAGAGGCGCGAACTCATTCCGCCGCCAAGCGCGTTATTGAGCAGCACCATTGCGTATAAGTTCGGGTCAGCAATCGAGCAGCCTGGGAACGAAAGGCAAATATGGTTTTGCTCCGTTTGCTTCTGATGGAACAAATAATCGCCTCTAAACGTTGGCTTACTGAGCGCGGCTTCCGTTCCTTGATTAGCAAACGCGCCAAAGTGCTGCTCAAGCAACACCAGCAAGCTCTGTTCTTCAATGTTGCCGGCGACGCTAATTACGACGTTATCGATCCGATATTGCTTGCGCATATAATCGCGCAAGTCATCCCCCGTCATAGCCGTCAATCGATCCTCTAGCCCAAGGATCGAATAAGCAAGCGGATGGTCGCCATACGCTGCACGGGACGCTTCATCATGCACTTTATCGTCAGGCGTATCTTCGTACATTGCGATTTCTTCCAATATAACGTTCTTTTCCTTCGCAAGCTCCTCGGCATCGAACTTCGATTCAAAGAACATGTCGGCCAATGCATCAACGGCAATCGGAAGATGCTGGTCGAGCACTTTAGCAAAATAACAGGTATATTCTTTAGAAGTAAATGCATTCACATTGCCGCCAATACCGTCGAACAGGTCTGCTATATCTTTGGCTGTGTGGCGCTGCGTCCCTTTAAAGAGCATATGCTCGATGAAATGGGATACTCCGTTATCTTGCTCGTTCTCATGGCGAGATCCGGTTTTGACCCAAATGCCGAATGATACCGATCTGCATGTCGGAATAGGCTCTACGACAACGCGCAAGCCGTTACTCAACGTATATTTTTTCACTCGGAACCCTCCTTCGTTATGACGGAACTAGACGTTGTTCGCACGAGGAGCAGCAGTCTGACCGTATGTTGAATAGTACCACTATAACAAAATAAGTGAGGCTGCTCAACCGTTCGCATCGATTCGATCAGAGGACAACGTCTGGCTGACCGTCCCAATCTGATACCCTTTAGCTTGAATAACTTTAATCATATCCGCCAAAGCATCTCGCGATGATGCCGTTGGATGCATGAGGATCAATGACCCTGGCGCCAGCTTTGATCGAATTCGGGACACAATTGTTGAAGGAGCTGGCTTCATCCAATCGATCGTATCAATCGTCCAAAGCACTGTCCGTAACCCTTGGCTATGCGCGACTTTGACCGTATTTGTATTAAAATCCCCTGACGGAGGAGCGAACCAACGGTTCTTTACGCCCAGCGTCGATTGCAGCAAGCTTTCGGTTTTCACAATTTGTTGATATTGCGCATCCCTGCTTAATTGGCTCATCTTCGGATGGCTATAGGCATGATTGGACATTTCATGGCCATGGGACTGAATTTCTTTGGCGAGCTCTGGGTTGCGCTTCAACCAGCTTCCATCGAGAAAGAATGTCGCCTTCACTTTATAATCGTCAAGGGTTTTAAGTATTGCGCCTATGTACTCATTTCCCCATGCTACATTAATCATAATTGAGACCATCTTCTTATTTGGATTGCCTCGGTAAGTCGGCTCAACGCCAAGATCGTCTAATCCTACCTTAGGCTGAATCTGTTTATAAATAAGCTGCAGGGGGGCACCAGGCGCATTGCCCAAATTAGCCTGATAGGTTCGGTTAACGTCGACCTCTACACCATTATAGCCGGGTATCGCTTTCCACACCCGGTCTACTACTGCATCGACTGGGGCAATTCGGCGTTTCGCCGCTTCCTCATGAATTGATGCCAGCAATCGATCATTCTCACTTATGCCATATGCAGCTTCGGCGGTGCTGCTGCTTGCTTTGATTGACGCAATATAACGGTTCATTGAACCGTTAGCATTCGCTAATAAAACGACAGCGAGCATACAACCAGCCATTGCAATCGTTTTGCCGTACTTCATTCCCGCTCCCCACCTTCCTATGTCTTCAATTTTATGAAAAGAAGGACGAGATTATGCGGTTGTCCGGGCAAAGTAAAAAAGAGACAGATCAAATCTGGCTCTTCATGGCATCACTCATATGATTATGGTGCTGCGTGTGTCTCTCGGCATAGCCGTAAACCTCACGCAGTTCCATTATTGTGCAGGCACTTCCGATTCCGGAGTCAGTACCGCTTTGCGAGACAAATTGATACGTCCTTGTTGATCAATTTCCGTTACTTTCACCGTAATTTGATCCCCGATTTTGAGAACGTCTTCGATTTTTGCGATTCGTTCCGTAGACACTTGCGAAATATGAACGAGACCGTCTTTGTTCGGAAGAATTTCGACGAATGCGCCGAATTTCTCAATCCGCTTAACCGTTCCCAAATAAATTTCGCCAACGACTACTTCTTTCACGATGCCTTCGATAATCGCACGAGCCTTTTGGTTCATCTCTTCATTGGAAGAAGCAATGTAAACCATGCCATCTTGCTCGATGTCGATTTTGACGCCTGTTTCTTCAATAATTTTGTTAATAATTTTGCCGCCAGCACCGATAACATCACGGATTTTATCCGGATTGATGCGAAGCGTCATAATTTTCGGAGCATATTTCGAAAGGTTTTTGCGCGGCTCGCTCATGATATCAAGCATTTTTCCAAGAATGTGCATACGGCCTTCTTTTGCTTGCTCCAAAGCTTGCGTCAAAATCGCACGATCGATGCCTTCGATTTTGATATCCATTTGGATAGCGGTAACGCCTTCAGCCGTTCCTGCAACTTTAAAGTCCATATCGCCGAGGTGGTCTTCCATGCCTTGGATATCGGACAAGATGGAGAAATGCTCTCCGTCTTTAATGAGGCCCATTGCAATGCCCGCTACTGGCGCTTTGATCGGAACGCCTGCATCCATCATTGCGAGCGTGCTCGCGCAAATGCTTGCTTGTGAGGTCGAACCGTTGGACTCAAGGCACTCAGATACAAGACGAATCGTGTACGGGAACTCCGACTCAGGCGGAATCACTTTCGACAATGCACGCTCACCGAGCGCACCATGTCCAATTTCGCGGCGGCCTGGAGGACGCAGCGGACGCGCTTCGCCGACTGAGAATGGCGGGAAGTTGTAGTGATGCATGAAACGTTTGGACTCTTCTGGCGAAATGCCATCCAAGATCTGTACATCGCCGAGAGCGCCGAGCGTACAAACGCTGAGTGCTTGCGTTTGGCCACGCGTGAACAAGCCGGAACCGTGCGTACGTGGCAGCAATGCAACATCGCAATCAATTGGACGAATCTCATTCAAGCCTCGGCCGTCTGGACGAACCTTGTCATGCGTAATGAGGCGGCGAACTTCTTCCTTGACGATGTCGTACAATACTTCCTTCACGTCATCCATCAGTTCAGGCGTTTCTGCATAAATTTCATTGAAATGAGAAACCGTCTCCACGTTGATTGCGTCAATCGCTTCTTGGCGTGCATGCTTCTCAGCAATGCGAATCGCTTGCTTCAAGCGCTCGGATGCATAAGCACGAACGTCAGCGTTAACTTGCTCGTCAACGGCATGCAGCTTCACTTCCATCTTCGTCTTTCCTGCGATGGATTGGAACTCTTCGATTGCTTTCACGATGTTTTTGATCTCGTCGTGTCCGAACATAATCGCTTCGAGCATTACGCTCTCAGGAACTTCGTTCGCTTCCGCTTCAACCATCATGATCGCGTCTTTCGTACCCGCGACGACAACGAAGATATCGCTCAAATCTACTTGTTCTGCTGTCGGGTTGATCACGAATTTGCCATCGATACGCCCGACATTGACGCCGCCAATTGGGCCATTGAAAGGAACATCCGAAATCGACAATGCCGCAGACGTACCGATCATTGCAGCGATTTCTGGCGAACAATCTTGATCAACGCTCATGACAAGGTTCACGATTTGAACATCGTTACGGAAGCCTTCCGGGAACAATGGGCGAATCGGACGGTCCGTTAGACGGCTCGACAAAATCGCTTTTTCGCTTGGACGGCCTTCGCGTTTAATAAATCCGCCTGGAATTTTGCCTACCGCATACAGCTTCTCTTCATAGTTCACCGTTAGCGGGAAGAAGTCCAAATCTTTCGGCTCAGTCGAAGCCGTTACCGTACAGAGAACGACCGTCTCGCCATATCGTACTGTAACAGCAGCGTTAGCTTGTTTCGCCAAACGGCCTGTTTCGAGCACGAGCGGACGACCGCCAAGTGTGAATTCAACTTTTTGCAACATCGTATCCCTCCTGTCAATCTTCATTATTGTGGCTATCATGGTAAATCATGCTGAAATCTGTATCATTACAAAAAGCAACCCGTCGCTGTCCGCCCGTATGACGGGCCGAAAGTTGACCAGGTTGCTTTTCCCCATGCTTATCGGCGAAGGCCGAGTTTTTCGATCAATGCGCTGTAACGTTTAACGTCGTTGTTTTTCAGGTATGCCAGCAGTTTACGGCGCTGACCTACCATTTTGAGCAAACCACGGCGCGAGTGGTGGTCTTTCTTGTGCGTCCGCAAGTGGTTCGTCAAGTTCACGATGTTCTCCGTAAGGATAGCGACTTGAACTTCAGGTGACCCTGTATCGCTCGCGTGTTTCTTGTGCGTATCGATGATTTCATGTTTACGCTCTTGTGTAATTGCCATCCGATGTTCACCTCCTAATCATATAATCGCCATCAGCCTCGTAACCGCCGGTGAGAGCGAGCAACCAAGCTGAGGTTCAATTGCTGCCGGATATAGGCTAACGCCAATTCCAACAACGTCATTCAGTATAGCACAAATGCTAGTCCTATGTAAACTGAACAGCTGCTGCTTATGAATAACACAATGCTAGACAGGCCGTTTGGTCGGGGAAACTATCGCTTCCGCTGCTTGCGCTAAACGATTTTGCGCTTCATCGCGATCTCGGCTAATTTGCGCTATCAGCTCGTCAATTGACTCGAATTTGCGCTCTGCCCGCAGAAAAGCGTGGAACCGAACGGCCATCTTTTGGCCATAAAGATCACCAGCGTAATCTAGCAGATGAACCTCCATAACAGGCGCTGTTTCGCCATCCTTGAAAGTTGGCTTCATGCCATGGTTCATTACCGCAGAATAAGTTACACCACCGACTTCTGCAAAAACCGCATATACGCCAAGCCGAGGCGTGACATATGGCGCTATTAGCCCAAGATTTGCAGTCGGAAATCCGATCGTACGCCCGCGTGCATGGCCATGCACGACCGTTCCTTGCACTTCGTACGCGCGGCCTAGCAAATGTTGTGCGAGCTCGGGATCTCCATCGCTAAGCGCTTCCCTGACATAGGTACTGCTTACCTTCTTGCCATTCAACAACAACGGCTCAACGACCTCTGTCGTGATGCCCAGCTCGCTGCCGAGGGAAGCCAGCTTATCGGCATCCCCTGCACCACGATGCCCGAATCGGAAATCAAAACCGATCAAAGCATGGCGAACGCCGAGCGGTCCGAGTACATCCGATACAAATCGCTCCGGCGATACGTTCGCAAAGTCTTGGTCGAATTTCATAACAAATGTATAGTCGACGCCGAGCTCAGCAAACCGTTCCAGTTTGACATCCAGAGGCGTCAGGCAATTTCCGTACTGCTCGCCTTGCGATAGCACATCTTTGGGATGAGGATGAAATGTCAAAACGGCAGACTTCCGTTGCTGGCTCCGAGCAGCTTCAATTGCACGCCGGATGACATTCTGATGCCCTTTGTGCACGCCGTCAAAATGCCCGATCGCAATCGAAAGCTCCTCACCCGCGTCCATGACCGATGCCATATTCAACGGATAACCAATGGGAATCAATTTCATAGACCTAACACCCGCATTCCACTCATTTTCCAAAACAAAATCTAATTAAATACTTTTACCGGTTTGAGCAGGTTCAAGCTTTGATCCCACTCGAACACGCCAAGAAAACGCCCATCCTCATCATATAAGCGAGCTGGCCCTTCTGGCGCGAGTTCGGCTAATCCCTTCACCCGGTGAGCTGGGAGTTTACGGCCTTGCAAGGCAATTACCGCAGAAGCGGAATCCGTAACGAGCTTGGCCATATGCGAGAGCGCAACATCCGATGGGAGCAATTGCGATTGCAACTGTCCCTCCTGCTGCAAAGCAGCAATTTGCTCGATCGTGTAACAATGTTCGCGCGTTAAGCCTCCAGACATTGTACGCGTCAGTTCTGCCATGGTTGCCGGTACGTTTAGCCTTTTCCCAATATCCACACAAAGCGTTCTGATGTATGTGCCTTTGGAGCATTCCACATCAAAGCGAATGCGTGGACGGCGTTCGTCTTGTACGAATTCCAAGAGGCGAATGCTGTAAATATGCACCTTCCTTGATTTCCGTTCCACCGTTACGCCTTCACGGGCTAACTCATACAGGCGTTTCCCATCAACTTTCAAAGCCGAAAACATAGGCGGCACCTGATCGATCTCGCCGATAAAAGCAGCGAGGGCTGCTTCTACTTCCTCACGCGTGACAGAAACCTTATCCACTTCCTCGACAGGTGTGCCCGTCATATCCTCCGTGTCAGTCGCGATGCCTAGCTGGAGCACTGCTTCATAAGCTTTAGGCCGTTCCTGCAAATATTCAACGACTCGTGTCGCCCGTCCAATGCAGAGTGGAAGGACACCAGTTACTTGAGGATCGAGCGTTCCTGCATGCCCGATGCGCTTAACGCGCGTAATCCCCCGAACTTTAGCCACGACGTCATGGCTAGTCCATCCTGCTGGCTTCCATACTGCCAAGATGCCATCCATTAACTGCTCAACGCCTTTCTAACAGCTTCAACCACTAGTTCAATCGATTCAACCATAGGAGTATCCAATCGACAGCCTGCCGCCCGCACATGCCCGCCACCGCCAAACGACTGCGCGATCGCTGCCACATCTGCACGGCCTGCTGAACGTAGGCTAACCTTTACAGAGCCGTTCAACATCTCTTTGAACAATATGCCAACTTCAACGCCATCCACATTGCGTGCGTAATTCACAAGCCCTTCTAGATCCTCTGGTGCTGCCCCTGTATCTGCTAGGTCAGTTGCTTCTATGTACAACCAGCCAATTGTAGCATCCTGCGAGAAAGAAAGCCGATTAAGTGCAAGCTGCAACAGCTTAAGCTGCGGCATTGTCATTCTTTCAAGCAAATAATCTGCAATCCAATGGCCCGAAACGCCCAGTTGAAGAAGATGAGATGCGATTTCCATCACGCGAGGTGTTGTGTTCGAATAGCGGAAGCCGCCTGTGTCTGTCAATAAACCTGTATAAATAGCAGTAGCAACCGGTTCATCCAATTGGATTGCCGCTTGCTCGAGCAGTTCATACAAAATTTCAACAGTTGCAGCAGCGAAAGGCAAAACGAGGTTAACGGAGCCAAATAAATCGTTGGTTGGATGGTGGTCAATATTAAGCAGCTCGTAACCTTCTGCAAAGCAGCTTGCAACATCGCCAATTCGCCTAAAATCAGCGCAGTCCACGGCAATAATTCGTTGATAGGTACGTTCTGGTTTGTTGAGGCTATAGTTAACAATCGTATTTGACTGATGAAGATAATGAAGCCGTGAAGGAGATGCGCCTTCATTAATTAAAGTGTATCGTTTGCCAAGCTTCCCTAACAGCCATCCAATGACGACTGTTGAGCTGATGGCATCGCCATCCGGCTGTACGTGAGAGACGACTAAGAAGTCGTCTCCTTCACGCATGAATGCCAACGCTTGTTCAAGCAGATCAGCTATCGGCACATAAACCGTGGAGCCGCTCATAGCGAACGCTCTCCACCGTTAATTTGCTCAAGCAATGCTTCAATTCTGCTGCCATACGCAATGCTCGCATCAAATTTGAATAGAAGCACTGGCGTATGGCGCAGACGCATACGCTTGCCTAGTTCTGACCGGATAAAGCCTGTTCCTCTTGCGATGGCCTTGAGCGTTTCTTCCTTCTGCTCATCGCTGCCAAGCACGCTGAGGTACACTTTCGCTTGAGACAAATCGTTGGTTACATCAACGCCGGTAACGGTAATAAACCCGATGCGCGGATCTTTTAATTCCGTCTGGATAATTTGGCTCAGCTCTTTCTTAATCTGCTCGCCGACCCGTCCCACTCGGACTTTTGCCATTACGCGATCACCTCTCTACCTTTTCCATGACGAAGGCTTCGAAGATGTCCCCTTCTTGGATGTCGTTAAACTTGTCAAGCGTGATGCCGCACTCATAGCCTTGTGCAACTTCTTTAGCATCATCCTTGTAACGTTTCAGCGAGTCGATCTTGCCAGTGAACAAGACGATGCCGCCGCGAGTTAGGCGAGCTTCTGCCGAACGTGTGATTTTGCCGTCCGTTACCATGCAACCAGCGATCGTACCGACCTTGGTTACTTTGAACAGGTTGCGAACTTCTGCATGACCAATAACAACTTCCTTGAACACCGGATCTAGCATGCCCTTCATCGCGTGTTCAATTTCATCAATAACATTGTAAATAATGTTATGGAGACGAACATCGACTTTCTCCTGCTCCGCAGCTGCACTAGCTTGCGGTTCTGGACGAACGTTAAAGCCGATTACGATTGCATTGGATGCAGAAGCCAAATTAACATCGGATTCTGTTACAGCGCCAGCGCCGCTATGAATGACTCTGACGCGAACGCCTTCGATGTCGATTTTCGCAAGCGCGCCTTTCAATGCCTCTACCGAACCCTGTACGTCACCTTTAATGATGACATTCAGATCCTTGATTTCGCCTTCTTTAATATGCTTGTAAAGGTCATCCAGCGTAACGCGAGTCGTCGTCGTAAGCTCGGATTGGCGAGCTTTCGTTGCACGCGTTTCGGCAATTTGACGTGCTTTGCGCTCGTCTTCGAATGCCAGGAACGGATCGCCTGCAAGCGGAACTTCTGTCAAACCTGTAATTTCCACCGGAGTCGATGGGCCTGCTTCTTTCAGGCGGCGGCCTTTGTCGTTAACCATTGCGCGAACGCGGCCAAAGCTGTTGCCAGCTACGAAAGCATCGCCGACTTTGAGCGTACCATGCTGTACGAGAACCCGTGCTACTGGGCCTTTGCCTTTGTCGAGCTCGGCTTCAAGAACCGTACCGCGAGCGCGTTTGTTCGGGTTCGCTTTGTAGTCGTTCACTTCCGCAACGAGCAAGATCATTTCAAGCAGGCCTTCTAAGTTAATGCGCTGCTTCGCTGACAGGTTAACGAAGATCGTATCTCCGCCCCACTCTTCCGGTACGAGGCCGTATTCAGTCAGCTCTTGCTTGATTTTATCCGGATTAGCGCCTTCTTTATCGATTTTGTTAACCGCAACGATGATCGGTACGCCAGCTGCCTTAGCATGGTTTACCGCTTCAACTGTTTGTGGCATAACACCGTCGTCAGCAGCTACTACGATAATGGTAATGTCCGTTACTTGTGCACCGCGGGCACGCATGAGCGTAAACGCTTCGTGGCCAGGGGTATCAAGGAACGTAATTTTCTTATGGTTAACTTCGACTTGGTAAGCACCGATATGCTGCGTAATGCCGCCTGCCTCGCCGCTTGTTACGTTGGATTGGCGAATTGCATCAAGCAATGTCGTCTTGCCGTGGTCAACGTGGCCCATAATCGTAACAACAGCTGGACGTGCTTCCAAATCGGACTCTTCGTCATTTTCTTCCACTGTCTCGAATTGGTCATCCTCGACGCGGATCTTGATCTCTACTTCTTCAACACCCAGTTCCGTAGCGATCAATTGAATCGTATCCAGATCAACCTCTTGGTTGATGGTTGCCATTACGCCCATGAAGATCAGCTTCTTGATGACTTCCGAAGCATCCTTATGGAGCAGCTTCGCAAGCTCGCCAACCGTCATATTGCCGCGAACGATAATTTTCTTCGGCGTGTTGTCAATTTTCTCGCGGTGGACTTGTGGTGCGTTGCCACGGCCGTTTCTGCCGCCTTTGCCTCCACGCCCGTTGCCACGGAAGTTGCCGCCTTTGCCATCATCAAAACGCCTGCTGCCGTTATTGTTGTTGCCGCCTGGCTTCGTCTTTCTCGATGCCCAGTTATTGCCGCTGTTGTCCGACGGGCGTGCGCCTTGGCCCGAACGGGAGTCAGTCGCTCTGCTCGTGCCGCTTGGTGCGCCACCGCGCGGTGCAGACCCTTGCGAGCCGCCGCCAAATCCGCCTGGACGTCCACCGCCCTGGCCTGGTGGACGGCTTCCGCCCTGTCCGCCTTGGCCGCTAGGACCGCGATATCCGCCACCTTGGCCGCCTTGGCCTGGTGGACGGCTTCCGCCCTGTCCGCCTTGGCCGCTAGGACCGCGGTATCCGCCGCCTTGGCCGCCTTGGCCTGGTGGACGGCTTCCGCCCTGTCCGCCTTGGCCGCTAGGACCGCGGTATCCGCCGCCTTGGCCGCCTTGGCCTGGTGGACGGCTTCCGCCCTGTCCGCCTTGGCCGCGATATCCGCCACCTTGGCCACCTTGGCCTGGCGGACGGCTTCCGCCCTGCCCGCCTTGGCCGCGGTATCCGCCTTGGCCGCCTTGCCCTTGTGGGCGGCTTCCGCCCTGTCCGCCTTGGCCGCGGTATCCGCCGCCGCCTTGGCCCGATTGTTGCTGACGTGGAGCTTGTTGTTGTGTCGGCTGTTGTGCCGTATTGCGCTGTTCTTCGCGCGGCTCCTGTTGCTCGCCTTGTTGGTTGGATGTATTCGTAGTCGTTTTAATAGAATTCATAGTCCCCTGTCTATCCTGTATAAGATTTTTTGGTTCTGATGAAGGCTGAACCGAAGCCTGTTCAGTAGCCGCGCTTGGCTTGTGCTGCTCAGGTTGGCGCTGCTGCTTAGCAGCGGACGAAACCGTCGCGCTTTCCGAAGCTCGCTTCACTGCGGCGTTCTGCTTAATATCACGGAAAAATCCTTCAACTTTGGAGACCATTTGGTTCTCCATAACACTCATATGATTGTTGACTGGCAAATCCAGCCGTTTCAAAATCGTAATGATTTCTTTACTGCTCATGTTGAGCGATTTGGCATATTCGTATACGCGAAGCTTATCTTTATTGTTATCCTTGCTGTCCGGTTGTTTTGTCAATATGGTCCACCTCCGAATATGAGGTCAACTGGGTGGCAATCATACGGGCAAAGCCAGCATCGGTTACTGCGATAAGCACCCGCGCTTCCTTGCCAATTGCCTTGCCCAGTTCCACTCGATCGAACGCTTCAGCCAATTTCACGTTATAAAACCCGCATTTGTCACGAAATTTTTTCTTCGTGTTGTCTGAAGCATCCCCCGCAACGATGACTAGATGTGCTTTACCTTGACGTATAGACTTTAATACCGTGTCATCACCTGTAACAAGCTTGCCAGCTCTCATTGCCATGCCGAGATGCGAAAGTGCTTTACTCATCGTCCCCTGCACGCTCCTTGCCAGCAACAAAATCCACCTCAACTGCGATAAAGTCCTGCTCCAGTTGGTCGTAGATAGCCGGCTCCACCTGGGCCTTAAGCGCCCGATCGAATGACCTGCTCTTCTTCGCCAACCGGAAACAGCTGACTTGTCCGCATAAGTATGCGCCCCTGCCTGCTTTCTTTCCTGTCAAGTCGATAAGCACATCCCCATCCGGCGTCCGAACGACGCGAATGAGTTCTTTCTTCGCTTTCATTTCTTGGCATGCTACGCATTTGCGCAATGGCACCTTTCTCGGTCTCACCGTGCATCCCCCCTTTCCGAAGCAAGCTTTTCTCTTTAATGCCGATTAGTAAATTAATCGATAGAGACGGAATCTTGATGCATCGTATCCGACTCGTCCGATTTAGGGCGCCCGAACTCTTGTTCAGCCTGCGTCTCGCTTTTGATATCGATTTTCCAGCCTGTCAGCTTCGCCGCAAGACGGGCATTCTGGCCTTTAATGCCGATTGCAAGAGATAGTTGATAATCGGGTACGATTACGCGAGCCATCTTCTCCTGTTCAAATACGATTACTTCAAGCACCTTCGAAGGGCTCAGTGCGTTTGCTACATATTCGTCGATATTTTCCGACCAGCGGACAATATCGATCTTCTCGCCCTTCAGCTCGTTGACAATCGTCTGAACACGCATGCCTTTAGGACCAACGCATGAACCAACAGGATCAACTTCAGCGTTGCGCGAGTGAACCGCAATCTTCGAACGGAAGCCCGCTTCGCGTGCGACCGAGCGAATCTCTACAACGCCGTCATAGATCTCAGGCACTTCAAGCTCGAACAACCGCTTCAACAGTCCTGGATGTGTCCGGGACATGATGATTTGCGGCCCTTTGGTCGTGTTTTCAACTTTCGTAATAAACGATTTGACACGGTCGCCATGCTTAAACTTGTCGGTAGGCATCAATTCTGTAAGCGGAAGCACTGCTTCTACCTTGCCTAAATCAACAAACAGATTACGCGTATCTTGACGCTGAACGATACCATTGACGATATCTTCTTCTTTATCAATAAACGCGTTATAAATAAGTCCCCGTTCTGCTTCGCGAATGCGCTGCGTTACGACTTGCTTCGCGGTTTGTGCCGCAATACGGCCAAAGTCACGCGGAGTCACTTCGATATCAGCGATGTCATCGAGCTGGTAATGAGGGTTAACTTCCCTCGCAGCCTCAACGGTTATTTCCATGCGCGAGTCGAGCACCTCGTCGACAACCGTTTTACGCGCATACACTTTGATTACGCCCGTAAAACGGTTCACGTCGACGCGCACGTTCTGCGCAGTGTTAAAATTGCGCTTATAGCTGGAAATGAGCGCTGCTTCAATTGCATCAATAAGGATATCCTTACTGATCCCTTTCTCTCGCTCGATTTCCTGCAAAGCTTCAATAAACTCCATGCTCATTAGAATGAGCTCCCCCTTTCATACAAAAACAAACGTGCTAGAATACGATAGCCAATCGTGCGGAAGCAACCTTCGCATACGGGATCTCAAAATTTCGTTGGCCCTCACGTATCGATACAACTTCCCCGTTGAACGACTGCAGCAAGCCTTCAAATTCCTTCTGGCCCTGAACAGGTTCATACGTTGTCATATAGACATGCTTCCCGACAGCTTTATGCACGTCTTCCGGTTTCTTAAGCGGACGCTCCGCACCAGGTGATGAGACCTCAAGAAAATAGGCATCCGTAATCGGATCCTTCTGGTCGAGCTGCTCGCTCAAATATTCGCTGACACGACCGCATTCATCAATGTCAATGCCGCCTTCCTTATCAACGAAAACGCGAAGGAACCAATTGCTGCCTTCCTTCACATATTCCACGTCCACAAGCTCGAACCCATTCTCGTCAATGAAAGGTTTAACCATTTCTTCAACGGTGCTTTTGATTATCGAAATGCTCAAATGTTACGGACCTCCCGAATATGACAATGGAAAAATGGCGAGACAAAACGTAAAGAGTGGGTTTCCCCACTCTTCGTTAGCCAGCCTATCCACATCTTTACCAGAAAAATTATAACATAACCATATCACAGGTGACAACCGCCTATTCGAAAAGCGCAGGCGCTATCAGCGTTGCGGCTGTTCTCCACTACTAGAAGAGCGAGAGCTGATTCGATTCCGGCAATCCCCGGAAGCAGCCCATCGATCCAAGCACCTCGATAATCGTCTTAGTCGCCTTGGACTTCATTTGGAAGTCTTCAATCGATAAAAATTCGCCATCATCCCTTGAAGCAGCAATATTGCGTGCCGCGTTGTCTCCAATTCCAGCAATCGCAGCGAACGGCGGTATGAGCGATTTGTCATCCACGATAAACTTCGTCGCATCCGAACGGTACAAATCGATAGGCTTGAACGAAAATCCACGAGCGGTCATTTCAAGCGCCATCTCCAGCAGCGAGACGCTGTTCTTTTCCTTTGGCGTGGCGTTGAAACCCTTCTCCTCAATTTCGACTAGCCTTCTCATGATTGCTTCATAACCTTGGCATAGCAGATCAAGGTCGAAGTCCTCTGCACGAACAGTAAAATACGTCGCATAGTATTGAATCGGGTAATAGAGCTTAAAGAATGCGGTACGAACGGCCGAGATGACGTAAGCAGCAGCATGCGCTTTCGGGAACATGTACTCGATTTTGAGGCAAGAATCAATGTACCACTGCGGCACTTTGCATCGCTTCATCTCTTCGATCCACTCTGGCGTTAGCCCTCTGCCTTTACGTACGCTCTCGGTAATTTTGAACGCAAGCGCAGCATCCATTCCCGCCTTATAAATAAGGAAGAGCATGATTTCATCCCGGCAACCGATTACGGTTTTGATCGTACAGGTGTTATTTTTGATTAGTTCTTGTGCATTGCCCAGCCAAACGCCCGTACCATGTGAAAGGCCCGATATTTGGAGCAAATCCGCAAAGGTTGACGGCTTTGTTTCCTCAAGCATTTGCCGTACGAACTTCGTGCCCATCTCTGGAACGCCGTAGGTCGCAACAGCCGAACGGATCTGCTGTGGCATTACGCCGAGCGCATCCGTCGAGTTAAACATGCTCATAACCTTCGGGTCATTCATCGGAATTGTCGTCGGGTCCACGTCAGTCAAATCCTGCAGCATCCGCATCATCGTTGGATCATCGTGCCCGAGTATATCAAGCTTAAGCAAGTTTTCTTCGAAGGCATGGTAGTCAAAATGGGTCGTTTTCCACTCGGCAGTCACGTCATCCGCCGGATATTGAACCGGTGTTACGTCCTCAACTTCGATATAGGTAGGAACAACGACGATGCCGCCTGGATGCTGTCCCGAGCTGCGCTTCACGCCTGTACAGCCGGAAGCAAGCCGGCTAAGCTCTGCTCCACGCCATTTCTTCCCTTGCTCCTCCTCATACTTCTTGGCAAACCCATACGCCGTTTTCTCAGCAACTGTACCAATCGTGCCCGCACGGAATACGTTTTTATCGCCAAACATAATCTTCGTATAGTTATGGGCAATCGGTTGATATTCACCAGAGAAGTTCAAGTCGATATCGGGAACTTTGTCCCCCTTAAATCCAAGGAACGTCTCGAACGGAATATCCTGCCCTTCGCCTCTCATGTTCGTTCCGCAGTTCGGGCATGCCTTGTTCGGCAAGTCGAACCCGCTGCGAATGCTGCCGTCCAGGAACCATTCGCTGTGCTTACATGCTTCGTTCGGGCACAAGTAATGCGGCGGGAGCGGATTAACTTCCGAAATGCCAAGGAACGTTGCTACGATTGATGAGCCTACGGAACCCCGAGAACCAACCAGATAGCCGTCTTGGTTCGATTTTTTTACCAAACGCTCGGAAATCAAATAGTTGGCAGAGAAGCCATAGCCGATAATCGGAACAAGCTCTTTCTCTAGCCGCTGCACGATAACGTCTGGCACTTCTTCACCGTAGAGGCGCTTGGCCGTATCATAACAGGTCGTCCGAATTTCTTCTTCTGCCCCTTCGATAATTGGCGTAAATAGCTTAGAAGGGAACATGTCGAACTTCTCAAATCGGTCTGCCAGCTCGTTCGTGTTGCGCACGACAACTTCGAATGCCTTGTCTTCGCCAAGGAAAGCGAATTCCCGAAGCATCTCGTCCGTTGTCCGGAAATGCGCGTCCGGCTTGCGCATCCCTTTGAGCGGGCTGAAGCCTGTAATGCCTTGAATGGTAATATCACGGAACACTTTGTCACGCGGGTTCAAATAATGCACGTTCCCCGTTGCAATGACCATCTTGTCCAGCTTTGCCCCTATTCGGATAACCCGGCGGAGCGCCTCTTCAATCTCTGCCCTGCTGCTTACTAAGCCTTTCTCAACGAGATGCATATAAAAGTCGACAGGCTGGATTTCAAGGACATCATAGTACTGTGCAACATCCTCGGCTTCTTCCTCGGTCTTATTGAGCACACTCTCGAAAAATTCGCCCTTCTCGCAGCCGGAAATGATCAGCAGTCCTTCGCGAAGCGATGTAAGCTTGCTCTTCGGAATGCATGCGACCCGTTTGAAATGCTCTGTATGCGAAAGCGAAATCAGCTTAAACAAATTTTTCTTCCCTACAGCGTTTAAGGCGTAAATTCCGCAATGGAAAGGACGGCTATTGGACAGGTCCAAGCCGGCATAGTCATTTAATTGATGAAGGCCCGTTACATTGCGTTCGTTACAGTCTTTGATCAAGCCATATAAAATGCCGCCTAATGCGATGGAATCGTCGATCGCGCGGTGATGGTTTTCAAGATTGATTTTATAACGGGCCGATAGCGTGTTGAGCCTATGATTTTTCATCGTCGGATGAAGGAAACGTGCAAGTTCTAGCGTATCGAGCACCGGATTCATAATCTCTGGCAATCCAATCGCTTTACAATTCGCCTGAAGAAAACCGATATCGAACCGGGCATTATGGGCTACTAAGACGCAATCGCCAATAAACGAAATAAACTCACGAAGCTTCGGCTCAAGCTCTGGCGCATCTGCGACCATTTCATCCGTAATATTCGTTAACTGCTGGATATGATAAGGTATTTTCTCGTGCGGATTAATGAATGTGGAGAACCGGCCAATTTCTTGTCCGCCACGCATCTTTACGCCCGCGAGCTCGATAATTTTGCAATTAATGATCGACAAGCCCGTAGTCTCGATATCAAATACGACATATTCGGTATCCGCAAGCGTCTCTTCCCTCGGATTGATGACCATCGGTACCGCATCATTGATGACGTTCGCTTCTAAGCCAAACAACACGTTAATGCCATGCTTCTTGGCCGCTTTCGCTGCCTCTGGATAACAGTGCACATTGCTATGGTCAGTAACCGCTATTGCCTTATGTCCCCATTTGGCGGCGGTCTTCACATAATCGCTAATCGAAGCAACAGCATCCATCGTACTCATCGTGGAGTGCAAATGGAATTCTACCCGTTTCTCAGCCGCTTCATCTTTTCGGTCAGCAGGCGCTTTTACTTCATGCAAATCATTGGGCATCATAACGAGCTCAGGCTCCATCATGAAACGATCGTATTCGACGCGCCCTCTTGCTTTAATCCATTTGCCATTCGACAGCTGGCTGAGTATTTTAACGTCTTCCTTCGTCTTCGCAAACATTTTCATTGCAATCGAATCCGAGAAGTCAGTGACGTTAAAAGTGAACAAGGTGCTGCCGTTTCGCAGCTCCTTCGATTCCAAGCCGAATACGGTACCTTGAACCGCGATCTTCTTCTCTTCTTCCCGAATATTCATAATTGGAACAGCCTCGTCCCGAATATCATACCCGACAGCCAACGGCAGTTCGCCATCGTCCACCGGTTCGTCAAACGATTCTGGTGGCGAGCTTTCCATGATTTGCTGTATCGCTTCGCGCTCTTCCCGCTCCACTTTGCGCTGAAACTCTTCATAGGCTTCTTGCCGTCCCTGATTGCTCTGTGCGCCTGCTTTCAGCTTCACATGCACAGTCCGGGCGAATCGGTCCATATAAAAGCGAGCAACCGCCTCATCAATACCCTTTTTCTTCGCTAATTCTAGGCCTGTGGCATCCATCATGCTCAAGGTAAACTGGTCGCCATCCGCTTCATATCCAGCTCGTGAAAGCCAGCCATTCACGGAAGCCATCTCCCGCTGTGCCCATTTTACGAACAACGGCCAATATTCTTGTGTAATGGCTGACGTTTCAACCGATTGGTCATAATGCATAACGACTGTGATCGCCGCGATATGGGATAACCGTTCAGAAACCGCTCTGCAAAATAAAGAAAAGGAAGCCCACGGCACGATCGCCGTTTTGTGAAGGTGAATCGTCCATTCACGATTGCTCTCGCTTACGACGACACGTTCAATCTGCCCATCTTGAAAGTTAGACCGCATCAAATCTGCGGGAATTTGTGCTTGGTTCATAAGCAGCTCAAACCGTTCACGCTTATGATTAGTCATGTGCCTCTTGCCCCTTCCATCGGCCTTGTACCCGTACTCATCGACAAGTGTCTAGCCATGTCGAATCTTGTGTTCATCGAATCTCATTATACTTGATTCTCAGCGGTTATGGCATGCAGGAATTGTTCCAATTAACGCCGAAACGAAAGCGGCTCCCCTCTCTTGCAATAGGGGAGCCGCTAGTAGAGCATGCTAACAACAATTAGTACGCTCTTGCGAATACAACGGTGTGTTCGGATTTTTCGCCGCAAACGAGGCAAGTCGATTTCTGGGAAGTCGGCTCGAATGGAATATTCCGGCTCGTTGCGCCTGTCTCTTCTTTGACGGTTTTCTCGCATGCTGCGGAACCGCACCAGCCAGCCTCGACAAATCCACGCTTATCTTCCAAGAACGCCTTCATTTCATCCAACGTTTCAAGCGACTTGAAGTTATCTTCACGGAATTGTTTTGCGCGCTCGAACATATCATGATGAATTTCCTCGAGCATCCGCTCGACTTCCTCCACCAGATTTGCTTGCTGCACAATACGCTTCTCGCCTGAGATCCGGGATACAAGTACAGCTTGTCCATTCTCGCAATCGCGCGGCCCAATCTCAATGCGAAGCGGAACGCCGCGCATCTCATATTCATTGAACTTCCAGCCCGGGCTTACGTCCGAACGGTCGTCTACGCGTACGCGTACACCCGCTGCTTTCAATTGCGCAAACAGCTCATCTACACGCGGCATAACGACATCCCTCGTCTTAGGAGGGCCAATTGGAATCATCATGGCTTGCGTAGGCGCAACCTTCGGCGGAAGTGCCAAACCACGGTCGTCGCCGTGAACCATAATTAACGCACCAATCAGGCGTGTGCTGACACCCCATGAAGTGGTATGCGTAAATTGCAGTTGGTTTTCCCGGTCAAGGAATTTGATATCAAAAGCGACTGCGAAATTCGTGCCCAAGTAGTGGGAGGTGCCAGCTTGCACAGCACGGCCGTCTTTCATCATCGCTTCAATGGAGTACGTATCGACTGCGCCAGCGAATTTCTCCGAAGGCGTCTTCTGTCCCATCACGACCGGAATCGCTAAGAAGTCTTGTACGAAATCTCGGTAAACGTTCAGCATGCGCATCGTTTCTTCGCGAGCTTCCGTTTCGTTCTCATGTGCCGTGTGGCCTTCCTGCCATAGGAATTCACTCGTACGAAGGAATGGCAGCGTACGTTTCTCCCAACGAACGACGTTTGCCCATTGATTAATGAGAACTGGCAAATCTCGGTACGATTGAATCCACTTCGCATACATGTGGCCGAACATCGTCTCGGATGTCGGGCGAACAGCTAGACGCTCTTCGAGCTTCTCGCCAGCTGCTTCCGTTACCCAAGGAAGTTCCGGATTAAACCCTTCGACATGCTCTTTCTCCTTCTGGAAAAAGCTCTCAGGAATAAACAGTGGGAAATAGGCATTGCGATGTCCCGTTTCCTTAAACCGGCGGTCAAGGTCGCGTTGAATATTTTCCCATAGTTCATAGCCTTCTGGACGAAACACGATACAGCCCCGAACTGGGGAATAGTCCATTAGCTCTGCTTTCTTAATAACATCAATATACCACCGCGAGAAATCTTCACTTTGCGGCGTGATTTCGGTTACAAAACCTTTATCCTTCGCCATGATGCCTTAATGCTCCCCTCTAAACAATCGCAATATATCGTTGTAGGTGACAACGACCATTAATAACATAATCATCGCAAACCCAATGAAATGAACCAAGCTCTCCCGATTCGGATCGAGCGGTTTGCCACGTACAGCTTCGACGCCTAAGAAGATAAGCCGGCTGCCATCAAGTGCTGGGATTGGAAGCAGGTTGAAAATGCCGAGATATAAGCTTAGCAATGCCGCCCAGCTCGTTAACTTCGTAATTCCCTGTGCTGCAATTTGCCCCGTTACTTCAGCTGTCCGGACAGGCCCGCCTAGATCATCCATTTTGAACTGGCCAAGTACGAGTTTCTTGAAACCTTCAAATATGGCAACGGTCATGTTTTTCATATATTGGCCTGATAATGAAATGGTTTCGCCAATGGAGGCTGAACGTGTAGGGTACGCGAACCCAACACCGATTTTGCCAACCATTTTATTCGTTATCTCATCTTTGACCAAGACAGGCGTAATTGAAATTGTTCGGACGCCACCATCGCGTACGATTTCCCAAGTCGTTGGTTTGCCGGCTGACTCACCAATCATTTTAATGATATTCTGCTCTGCGCCAACGACAATCTTAATTCCATTAACCGACCTGATTTCATCGCCGACCTTCAGGTCAGACTGTGCTGCCGGCCTTCCATTGACGATTTCGCCAACGAGCACTTTATCCGGATTGTCGACTGTCACGCCAGTTAACTGGATGTAGATGCCAACTAGCACAAACGCGAGCACAAAGTTCATAAATGGGCCAGCAAAAATAGCTAATGCACGTTGGCCAACCGTTTTGCTTCCGAACTGGCGGTCAATTGGTGCAATTTGCGTTTCTTTGCCTTTGGTAATCATCAAAGCTTGCGGGTGAATGCGATACGTCTCCGCAACACCGTCCACATCAAGCGTAACGGATAGATTCCGTTCCAGGTCAATAGCGATGACTTCACCACGAACGACTTGGCTCCGTTCATCCAGACGATCCAAGTAAAGGCGCGTCACTTGATCCTTCGTAATCCGGACAGCGATGGTCTGGCCCTCGGCAACATCGACGATCTCCGGATCTTCACCGGCCATCCGAACAAAGCCGCCCGCTGGAATTAAACGAAGCGTATAACGCGTCTCGCCACGCTTGATTGACAGCAGCTTAGGCCCAAAACCAATTGCGAACTCGCGGACGAGAATGCCTGCTCGCTTAGCAAAATAGTAGTGCCCCCATTCGTGAATCGTTACGATGACGAAAAAAACGAGCACAGTCAAAAAGATGACTTGTATCATAGGCATGGCTTGGCAGCCTCCTGTTCCTGATCCTGTATGTGCCGGTATCGGTAAAGCTTGTTACTAATTTATCATTATTCTGCTACCCGATACAAGAGAACCCGTCCATTAGGATCTACGCTATAGTAGACGCATTCCTTGCCCAAGCATCAGCATCAGTAATCGTCGCCTGATCAGGATTTGCGAGGGGAACATGCTTCTCAAGGGCTGTCTCTACGATTCGCTCAATGTCCAGAAAACCGATTTCACCTTGCAAGAATCGAGCAACCGCGACTTCATTCGCAGCGTTAAATACCGTTGTTGCCGTACCGCCTGCCCGTCCTGCTGCATAAGCAAGACGCATCATCGGGTAACGCTGCTCATCCATTTCCCGAAAATGAAGTGAGCCTTGTTTAACCAAGTCAAGCCGCCCTGTCGGCGTCGGGCGCCGCTCAGGATATGTAAGTGCATACTGGATGGGAACACGCATATCTGGCAAACCAAGCTGTGCCATGACGCTATGGTCCTCGAATTCAACATACGAGTGAATGATGCTTTCCGGGTGGATAACAACGCCGATATCGTCGTAACTAATGTCATAAAGCCAACGGGCTTCAATCACTTCAAGCCCCTTGTTCGCCATCGTCGCCGAGTCTATCGTAATTTTCGCTCCCATCGCCCAGTTCGGATGCTTAAGCGCTTGTTCAACCGTAACGCCAGCCAACTCTTCCCTCGTTTTATCGCGGAAGGAACCACCTGAAGCAGTTAATGTTATTCGTTTAATTGATCGAGGATTCTCGCCATTCAGGCATTGGAATATAGCTGAATGCTCGCTATCAATCGGCATAACCGATACGTTACGCTGCTTTGCAAGCGACATGACTAAGTGCCCTGCTGTTACCAACGTCTCTTTGTTAGCGAGCCCAATCGCTTTGCCTGCTTGGATTGCAGCCAATGTTGCGCCTAGCCCTCTGCTCCCCACAATAGCCGTAACGACAACATCTGACTGCCCGCCTGCTGCTAAATCAATCAAGCCGTTCTCGCCGTACACGACATCTGTCCCTGCTGGTACATGCAGTTTCACTTCTGCTGCTGCTTCTGGGGTCGCAACACAAACGCGTTTCGGATTAAATTGATTCACTTGCTCGAGTAACAAGGCAATATTATTGCCTGCCGAAAGGCCTTCTACCACATATCGCTCACGATCATGCGCAATAACGTCCAAGGTTTGTGTTCCGATGGAGCCAGTGGAGCCTAAAATCGTTACTTTCTTAGACATTGATGTGTTCCTCCTCCCCATTCAGTACTCGCTAACAGCCGCTATACAGGCAGAAGTCCTGTAATGACAAGCAATGGGAACACGATGATCCAGCTATCGCAACGGTCAAGAACACCGCCATGGCCCGGCAAAAGCGTCCCCGAATCTTTAATGCCACGTACTCGTTTGTATGCAGACTGAATCAGATCGCCCATTTGTCCCGCAAATGCACTCACTGCTGCAATGCCTATCGCTGTTCCAAAATCAATCCATTCAGGCGCGCACCAAGCAAATACCGCACCTACGCCAATGGAGAGAAGAATGCCGCCTAATGAGCCCTCGATCGTTTTGTTCGGGCTTATGGATGGCCACAGCTTGTTTCGCCCAATCGCTTTGCCAACAAAATAGGCCCCAATATCAGACGCCCAAATGCAGCCAAAAGCTAGAAACGACAAATACAGTCCATGCGGATCAATCGAACGGACTGTGAGCATCGCATCAAAGCCATATCCGACATAAAGCGAACCAAGCACCAGTAAGGAAGCGCCATCGATCGTCACCTTATTTTTGGTTACAACTGTAATTGTCAATTGAAGGAACATAAGCAACCATAATACGGACGTTACTGATGGCTGATCTACGCCGAACAGATCCCACGGGAGCACAAGAAGAAGCACGCCTATAAACCCGACGATGGAGGACGGATGAAACAAGCTGACACCATTCATTTTCACGTATTCATGGAAACCGATAAGGGCTAACAGTACGATTAATCCGGCATATAGCCAGCTGCCAGCTACGATCGCGCCAGCAAAGACGATACCCGCCAATATTCCGGTAACAATTCGTTGCTTCAACTTGTTCACTCCATTATTTCGTTACAAGCCGCCATACCGGCGCGCGCGGCGTTGATATTCCGCGATCGCTTCGTGAAAATGGCTCTCCGAAAATTCAGGCCAGTAGACGTCTGTAAACCACATTTCACTATATGCTAATTGCCAGAGCATGAAGTTGCTTAGTCGAAGCTCACCACTCGTGCGGATGAGCAAGTCGGGATCCGGCAACCCGTTCGTGAAGAGCCGTTCTGAGATTGTCGATTCATCGATTTGTTCCGGCGTTAATTCTCCATCACGCACAGCCTCAGCTATCCGTTTTACCGCATCAGTCATCTCAGTCCGGCTGCCATAGTTAAGTGCGAAGTTGAGAATAAGCCCGGTATTGTTAGCTGTTCTCTCGATAGCTTCCTCCAACGCACGAATCGTGTGGCTAGGCAACGCCTCACGATACCCCATCATCCTGACCTGTACATTGTTCGCAATTAATTCTTCCAGCTCTATGGAAAGAAATTCCTGAGGAAGCCGCATCAAAAAATCAACTTCTGCCTTAGGACGTTTCCAGTTCTCCGTCGAAAACGCGTACAATGTCAAATACTGAATGCCCAGCCGGTCTGCAGCCATCGTTATCTGCTTAACGACCTTCATGCCGGTATGATGCCCGGCAACGCGAGGCAATCCCCGGCTTTTGGCCCAACGTCCATTGCCGTCCATAATGATGGCAACATGCTTAGGCACGTTATCCGCGGTCAAAGTATGTACGCTGTCGGATGACGGTTTACCGAACTTGGCCCAAAAACGATCGATCATCCGGGACCCCTCCTATGATACAACAAACCCCACCTATCGGAGGGGCAGCATCGTCTATTTAAACTTCCATGATCTCTTTTTCTTTAGCAGCAAGCACTTTATCTACTTCACTAACAAAACGGTCAGTCGTCTTCTGGATATCATCTTGATGGCGGCGCGATTCGTCTTCAGAGATCGCATCCTTCTCAAGCTTCTTGATATCATCATTCGCATCGCGACGAATGTTGCGGACAGCGATCTTCGCTTCCTCACCGAACTTCTTCGTTAGCTTAACAAGCTCTGTACGGCGCTCTTCGGTCAGTGCTGGAATCGACAAACGAATCGTGCTGCCGTCATTGGAAGGCGTCAATCCTAAATCGGATTTCATGATCGCTTTCTCAATCGCAGCCACCGACGATTTGTCCCACGGCTGCAGCAGAAGCGTGCGCGAGTCAGGCGTGTTGATGTTAGCCAATTGGTTCACTGGCGTCATTGTACCGTAGTATTCGACTTGAATGCGATCGAGCAAAGCTGGAGTTGCACGTCCTGCACGAAGCGTAGCCAAATCCCGCTTCAGCGCTCCGATTGCTTTCTCCATCCGTTCCTCTGCATCCTTCTTAATCGCTTGAGGCACTAGTTGACACTTCCTTTCACGATCGTTCCAATACGTTCACCAAGGATTACACGTTTAATATTGCCAGATTCCGTGATTGAGAACACGATCAGCGGAATATTGTTGTCCATGCAAAGTGAGGATGCTGTAGCGTCCATTACGCCGAGGTTTTTGTTGAGCACTTCCATGTAAGTCAGTTGGTCATACTTCTCAGCTGTTGGGTCTTTAAACGGATCTGCAGAGTAGACGCCGTTGACTTTATTTTTAGCCATAAGGATGACTTCAGCTTCGATCTCAGCAGCACGCAATGCGGCTGTTGTATCTGTAGAGAAGAATGGGTTACCCGTTCCCGCTGCGAAAATAACGACACGGCCCTTTTCCAAGTGGCGAATTGCACGGCGGCGGATATAAGGCTCAGCGATCTGTTGCATAGCAATAGACGTTTGTACACGAGTCGGTACGCCAATCTGCTCCAATGCATCTTGCAGCGCCAGAGAGTTCATAACCGTCGCCAGCATGCCCATGTAATCAGCCGTCGCACGGTCGATTCCTTTAGCAGTGCCTGCGATGCCGCGCCAAATGTTGCCGCCGCCAACGACGATAGCAACCTCAACATTAAGTTCAATGACTTCTTTTACTTGCTCAGCAATCGATGCAATAACGTTTGCTTCGATGCCGTATCCGCCTTGGCCGGCGAGGGCCTCACCGCTCACTTTGAGTACTACGCGTTTAAAAACAGGACGTTCCATTAATAATTACCTCCATCTTGCATCTCGACAGCTGCCGAGGTCATATCAGCTATATCGCCGGGCATACAAGAGGGCGGGGCAGACACCCCGCCCCGCCTGCTGTAAGTCGATTACAGTTTTGCTTGAGCCATAACTTCTTCAACG
Source organism: Paenibacillus sp. MMS18-CY102 (assembly GCF_009789195.1). Taxonomy (GTDB): domain Bacteria; phylum Bacillota; class Bacilli; order Paenibacillales; family Paenibacillaceae; genus Paenibacillus_T. The sequence goes on from NZ_WSTC01000001.1 coordinate 61,411, forward strand.
AAGTTATCAACTTTTTTCTCAAGGCCTTCGCCCAGTTCATAACGAACAAAGCGACGGATCGTGATGTTTTCGCCAATCGTGCTGATTTTTTCGTTCAGCAATTGCGAAACTTTTTTGTCTGGATCTTTGATGAACGCTTGGTCCATCAGGCAATATTCTTCGAAGAATTTGCTGATGCGGCCATCAACCATTTTCTCAACGATGTTAGCTGGCTTGCCTTCGTTCAGCGCTTGGTTCGTCAGAATCTCACGCTCTTTATCGATATCCGATTGTGGAACTTCTTCACGGCGAACATATTTAGGGCTCGCTGCCGCGATTTGCATAGCGATGTCGCGTGCGAAGTCACGGAATTGATCCGTTTTGCCTACGAAGTCTGTTTCACAGTTAATTTCTACAAGCACGCCGATACGGCCGCCTGCATGGATATACGATTCAACTGTGCCTTCCGTAGCTGCACGGCCAGCTTTGTTAGCTGCAGCGGAGAGGCCTTTCTCACGAAGGATCTCAGCAGCTTTTTGTACATCGCCGTTTGCTTCGTCCAATGCTTTTTTGCATTCGAGAATACCAGCGCCCGTTTTTTCACGCAATTCTTTTACTGCACTCGCACTTACTGCCATGTTATTACCTCCTGAATAATTGTTTGTAGTCCATGTTTAGAAAGAAAGGGCGGTGAGGAGGTGTAACACCTTCTGACCACCCTTTCTTGTTTCAGTCGAATATTGATTATGCTGTCGTTTGTTCGCCTTGGTTAGCTTCAACGATAGCATCAGCCATTTTCGAAGTGAGCAGCTTAACCGCGCGAATCGCGTCGTCATTACCAGGAATGACATAGTCGATTTCGTCCGGATCGCAGTTCGTGTCGACGATGCCGACAATTGGAATACCAAGTTTGCGAGCTTCCGCTACTGCGATACGCTCTTTACGCGGGTCGATGATGAACAGCGCGCTTGGCAAACCTTTCATGCCTTTGATGCCGCCGAGGAATTTCTCGAGACGATCTTTCTCTTTGCGGAGAATGATAACCTCTTTCTTAGGCAACACGTTGAACGTGCCGTCTTCTTCCCATTTCTCAAGTTGTTTCAGGCGATCGATACGCTTTTGAATCGTTTGGAAGTTCGTAAGCGTACCACCCAACCAACGCTGATTGATGTAGAAGTTGCCGCAACGAGCTGCTTCTTCTTTAACGGAGTCTTGAGCTTGTTTTTTCGTACCAACGAACAGTACCGTGCCGCCTTCTGCAGCAACAGATTTAACGAAGTTATAAGCTTCGTCAACTTTTTTGACCGTCTTTTGAAGGTCGATGATGTAAATGCCGTTTCTTTCAGTGAAGATATAACGATCCATTTTCGGGTTCCAACGACGTGTTTGGTGACCGAAGTGTACACCAGCTTCGAGAAGCTGTTTCATGGAAATTACCGCCATATCACTACACCTCCTATAATTGGTTTTGGAATGTTCCTCCGCCCGTCGCATCTTTCGCCAAAACTTACCGTCCCGGCAAGCACCGTTGGCGAAATTAACAGGGCGTGTGTTTTAACACCGTCAATTACTATATCATAAATAAAAGCGCTATGCAAGTTAGCATAGCGCTTTTATTTCTATTATTTCGACTGATTTCGATTCGCCTCTTGTTGCGAGAGCGGTTTACTCGTTAAAATATCAACCGTTTCTTGCAAAGTTGGCGTCCCTATAAATGAAAAATAACCCGCGCGTACGAGTTTTTTATCGTTGCGCATCTTCGCGATGAACTTGCTCTGGCTAGTAATTATGCCATTGTCGGTCAGTATCTTCGCTGTTTGCGTTAAATTCATTCCCGGCTTAATGCGAATGATAACAGGCTTTGCCGTCTCCTGCACATTCGGCTTCGTAACGGCGTTGGCCGTCCCCTGCTTAGGTTGTTCTGGCGCCGTAGGGGCAGTAGAATCAGTTGGCTCTTCAGTTGAAGGTGACGCTGGCTTCTTCGTCGGAGTCGTGGGTGTAGCCTGTTCAACAGGTTTTTCATCCTTGTCTCCAGCAGAAACTTGATCACCAGCTGCGCCTGTATCTTCTTGCGCTTGCTTATCACTCGATGCTTCAGTTGCATCCTTCCCCGATTTCGCCTGCTCTACTAGCTGCTGAACCTCTTGCTCCGTATATAAACGCTCATCATCCTTAACGCCTGAACCGCCTTCGCCTACGATCATCACTTGAAGAAGCAAACCGCCAACAATAATGCCGGCTCCTAGCCCAGCAAGAAAGCGCTTGTCTTTAATCACGCGCGCCCTCCTCCTGCTTAGCGAGCTGAATGATCAACTGAACCTCGCCTTTATTCATTTCCAGCTTGCGGGCAACCGATTCAATCGACTTGCCTTGATCATACATTTCGAATAATTCAGCGTATCGGCTGCGAATAGTAGGGCGTGAATCGACGTGCGGAACTTCTTCGATATCAGAAGAAATAATCGCCTCTTCGAATTGTGCCTCCCCTTGCATTGGCTTAGTTAGCGGAGCTGAAGCAGCGGCTTGCTGGACCATAAACTGAGCGGCTTGCTCAAGCTTTGTTTCCAGATCCATGCAACGCTGCTCCAAATCATTAATACGCTGCTCTCGCTGTTCGAGCTGCTGCGAATTTTCGATCCGATTTTGTTTCACAAGCTCTACGAGCTCGCGATTATCGGACTCCATATTCTCCATGAACTGCTCGAGTGCAATTTCCATGTTTTGTGTTTGATTTGCCTTCTCGGGCACCGATTTTTTGCGTGGCAACGCGACTGATAATACAAGAACAAACGCGCCAAGCAATACGATGTAACCCCATGGTGCCAATTGCATGCTTTTCACCTGCTTCGTCGTTGGAAGGCTAGCCTCCAACATGTTGCGTTATTTAAGTATAACGGCTATAAGGAAAAATCGATATGCTTCCCTTTATATGGATGGTTGTCGCCCTTGTTACGCCCATCCTCAGTCGAACGCTGTTCCTCTGCTTCCCGCTTCTTCCGTCCCCGCTGGTTCGAGCTGTTGCGTGCCCCGCCATCCCGTATTGTAGGCTTCGAAGGTTCTTCGACACCTTCATTGCGTGTCCGTGCCAATTCAGCTTGCTTCATAGCACTGCCTTCCAGATGGGTTTGATCCGTAACAGGCTTTTGCAATGCTTGGCTATGGGCAACACCATGATCAGGCATTCTAGAAACGGTATGCTGTAAGTCAATCGAACGATACGACATTCTCAGCATCTCCCTTCATCAGGCGGAATTCCGGTTAGTGCCAGCCTTACCTTAGTAAGGCACCATCATGACTTCCCCTTCTTGCAACCGGAACGACATCCTGGATGTTGCATCTTTCACAAAACGCGTATAACGGCCAATCACGATCTTTGTACCGCCATAGCATGTGTTTAATACGTCAACTTTAGCTAAATCCGTCTCTTCGAGTGCTTTCTCAATGTCAAAGATTCGCTCACGCTTCGACTCAATTTGCTCCACAGTTTGGCGTTTTGTTGCCGTTAGCTTAATGCGCAATGCGAGCTTATCGTCTGATAGCTGGCCGGTGGACGCCAAATGATCCAATAAACCAAGCGCCTTCTCTGTCTTATCAAGCCCGTCTGCCAGTTGGCGGAGAGATGTGCGCAATTCTTGCAAATCGCCACGAAGCTCTGGCCGAACGCCAACTTCGATCGTTGTAGCAGTCGACATCGTGTTGCCGATCGTACGGGCTGCAACCCGCTCTCCAGCTTGTACAGTTCCGCCTACGACAAGGCCTTTTGGGCCTGCACATACGACAGATTTTCCAGCCTTAATTTGCGAGTGCATAATGCTTTGGCTAACGATGATATCTTGGCCAGCTGTCAGCCTTCCGTCTTGTACAAATGACAGTTTAATGTTTTTGCCAGCTTTGAGATGGCCTTTATCGCCAGCCATGACGCCGCCTGTAATTTCGATTGAAGCCTCGCTTTCAAGCTCGGCTCCCTCTACGCCGCCGATGACACGAATGTCGCCAGAAGCTTTGACTCGGAAGCCCGTCAACACGTTGCCACGAATAACGACAGTCCCAACGAAATCAATATTGCCCGTGCGGTAATCGACGTCTCCATTCACTTCATAGACTGGAAAAACATTAATTTTTTCCTTGTCGGTCTTCGTAATGAGCCCGTCAATTGCTGCATACATCGCAGTCTGTTCCGCATTGACTACGACATTTTTGCCAATCCGGAAACGGCCTTCCTTGCCATTCTTCCCAGGAAGGACTTCACCCGTTACGCTCTTGCCCTCGAAGCCATCGGTCGCCGGAATTTTCTCAGCAATCAACTGGCCGCGTTTCACGTTGTTAATTCGGCTAACCTCTTTGAGATCTACCCTGCCATCCGCCGTTTCAACCGGACGCTGGGTGTCCTCATCATCAAGCTGATAGGCGAGGCGTATGTAACCGTCCTCGCCTTGTTTAGGCTCATCTCCTATAGCAATCTGGGTTTGAGTATAGAAATATGCTTTAGGATCCTTCGCAATCTTATGGATTACGTCATACTGAAGCCCATAGATAACGCCATTGCTTTTGACGAAATTCTCCAATGCCTCTGGCATGCATGAGAATGTTTCATCAGCCCGGTTAAACTGTAAAAATGCTGAAAGCTTATCCGCTGATATTTGTATTCGGATAAGCGTTTCTAGGTGTTCAGCTTCGCCCACAGAAGCTCCTCCTTAACGTCATGTGTTTTGGAGCAATTGATCTTTATTTTTGGCTAAAGCTCCGCGAAGCCGCAATATCGCCTTCGAGTGCAGTTGGGAAATTCGTGAAGGAGACAGCGACATGACTTCTGCGATTTCGCTGAGCGACAATTCTTCGTAATAAAATAAGGATACGACCGTACGTTCCTTTTCGGTTAATCGCTCAATGCCTTTCACAAGCGATTCCTTCAAATAAAACTCATGTACTTTGTAATCTGGATTTTTGGCTTTCTCATCCACTAACAAAGACAATCGCGTTTCGGACTCTTCTTCGCGAATCGGGTCTTCTAACGAGCAAATCGTCGTCACCGCAATTTCTTGCAAAATTCCGGTAAATTCTTTCTCTGAAACGTTCAAATATTCACTAATTTCCGCATCTGATACGGAACGCAAATATTTTTGCTCCAATAGCTGATACGCTTCTTCGATTCGCTTGGCCTTATCGCGAACGGAACGAGGGACCCAGTCCCCTTGACGGAGCCCATCGATAATGCCGCCGCGAATGCGCCACGAGGCATACGTCTCGAACTGTAAGCCTCGCTCGTAATCAAATTTCTCAATCGCATCAATAAGACCCATGACGCCATTGCTATAGAGATCGTCTTTGGATACCGTTTTTGGCAGACCGATTGCCATCCGGCTTGTAACGTAATCTACCAAAGGCAAATACTGCTCAATGAGTTGCTTCTTCGCTTCGATGTCCTTCTCTGTCTTCCATTTGCGCCATTTCTCGATGTTAGACAAATGAGGCGTTTTCGGCTCAGTCATCGTCTCACCCTCCTGTCAGGTGACGTATTGCTTTGGCTAGTTCTTCGGGCTCTTTATTCTGTGTTGAGACTAACTTAGGCGGCTTCAAAGGCTGAAAACCTGAACCTGGCGACGGCATTTCACTTTGTTCATTATTCATGTTGTTAGTACCTGTTGTTTTGAGCATATCATGCAGTTCATCGGCATCATCCGGCGTAATCGCTTCGAACCGGCCCCCGGCCGTCTCTTCCTCAGAACGGTTATCATCTGCTCCAAGAGGTCCTGGAGCCGGTGCAAGTGCGAACGACAGCACCGCTCGGAATAGATAGGCCAGTACGAAGAATGCGGCCAATGCATATCCGCTTCTGATCACACTGACACCAAACGTGTTGCTGTTCAAGGAGAACAGCAGCGTCAGTAATCCTCCGGCCACTCCAAATCCGATATTCCAGCGCCATGTTCCTACCATGTCAAATCTCCTTTATTCCATACTGAACACTTCGGATCGTCAAAATCCCAGTGCGGCTATCCAATTCAATCGTACGGCCATAATTAGCGCCCGTATCTTCTGCATGTAGCGGAATTTTCAATTGAGCGATCGCAAGCTTGCAGGATTCAACATTACGAGGGCCAATGCGCATCGAATCGCTCTGTGAAGCAAAAGCGAACATTTGTGCGCCACCAGCCATTTTGGCTACCATCCGTTTGACCGACGCCCCTAATGATTCCATACGCTCGATCAATACAGGAATGGCGGTATCTGCATATTTTGCAACATTGAACGACGTTTCTCTAGCGATTTCCGATGTGGGCAGCATGACATGGGCCATGCCTGCGACGCCAACGCTCGCATCATACAAGGTTAACCCCACACAAGAACCAAGGCCTGTCGTTCGAAGCAAAGCGCCATCCGTCGCGATGTTCAAGTCGGCCATCCCGACCTTTACTGTCACTTGCTGCATCATTCTGACGTAACCCCTAGCGCACGGAATATTTTATCGAACGAGTCGGGATCCGGTATAAGGAAGAAGTGCCCTTCTAATAAATCCCGATCTTCGAGAAATGCAGTTTCAATCAGTAACGCAGAGTCTCCCATTTCACCGAATTGCAGCAAACCATAGGATAAAATCGCCCCAGCCATATCAAGTGCCACAGAAGGAACAGTAGGCATCATGGCAAGGCCAGTAAAGTCAGCTAGCGATGAAAGATAGGAACCCGCCAATATATTGCCGATTTCACAAAGTGCAGAGAGCTCAAGTTCGGAATACGTTTCATCCAATTGGATGTTCATTGCGAGCAGCCGCTGGAGCATGCGTTTGGCAGACGGTTCTTCGATAATAAAGAACATGTTGCCTGGGGCATCCCCTTCTACGCGCAAAAATACTGCAATGACGGTTTGTTCCGATCCGCCAACGATCTCTGAAATTTGTTCAAAAGGCAATAGGCTGACCTGCGGCACAGCCATGTCAACGGGCTTGTCCAGCAGGCGGGACAACGCAGTTGCTGCGTTGCCCGCTCCGATGTTGCCAACTTCCTTTAAAACATCCAGCTTGAATGCTTCCAGTCCGCTAAAGTCTTTCACTTGTTATACCTCTAGCTGTTCAAGCTGCATGATTTCTTTCTTATTCAGGACTTCCGACAAATTCAGCATAACGAGCAAACGCTTGTCGCCGATCTTTGCAATTCCTTGCAGGTATTTCGCTTTAATGCCCCCTACTACTTCTGGCGGCGTATCAATCGTCTCGGAATCGATATCGATGACATCATTCGCCGAATCAACGATAAAGCCCACTTCCATTTCATTCGCTGCGACGATAATAATACGCGAGTTTTCCGTAGGTTCGGTCTCAGTCAGTCCAAAACGTCCACGAAGGTCAAGCACAGGAATGACTATGCCGCGAAGATTGATGACCCCTTTGATGAATGTTGGCGTCTTCGGTACTCTCGTAATTGGCTGCATTCGTTCAATGGTACGTACTTTGTCTACTTCAATCCCATACTCTTCCTGACCTAGTGCGAAGACAATGATTTTCAATTCTTCTCCCATTGCTTATCCCTCCTTTATTTAATAAACGCGTTCGGATCAATAATAAGTGCAACTTGGCCATCGCCAAGAATCGTTGCTCCAGAGATCGCTTTAACCGCTGGCAAATATTTGCCTAATGATTTGAGGACGATCTCGCTTTGGCCAATGAAGGAATCGATCATAAGGGCTGCAAGCTTCTCGCCCTTGCGAATAACGACGATCTCGGTCTCTTGCTCTTCATCTTCATTGTACGAATCAATATCTAGCACTCGGCTGAGCGAAACGACTGGAATGACGCTGCCACGGAATTCTATCATCTGGTTGCCATGAACCGTTGCGATTTTGTTCCGTTGAATAATTCCTGTTTCAACGATTGAAGAAAGTGGAATCGCGTATTTCTCATCGCCCATTTGAATCAGCATCGCAGCGATGATCGACAACGTAAGCGGCAGTTGAATCGAGAAGATCGTGCCTTTGCCAAGCTGCGAGCGGATGCTCACATGCCCGCCTAAGGAAGTAATTTTGGATTTTACAACATCAAGCCCTACGCCACGGCCCGAGAGGTCGGAAATTTTATCCGCTGTACTGAACCCAGGCGCAAAGATAAGCATCTGAAGCTGCTCTTCGGACAGTTTCTTCGCTTCATCCTCAGTCAATACGCCGTTTTTGATCGCTATGCGTGATACTTTAGCAGCATCGATGCCGTTTCCATCATCCTCAACCTCAATGAATACGTGGTTGCCGCTATGGAAAGCTCTTAAATGAACCGTTCCTGTATCTGATTTGCCCGCTGCAACACGGTCAGCCGGCATCTCTACCCCATGGTCAAGCGAGTTTCGAAGCAAATGGACGAGTGGATCTCCAATCTCATCGATAACGGTACGATCCAGTTCAGTCTCTGCTCCCGTTATGACCAAATCGATTTTTTTGTCTAAGTTTTTGGCAATATCCCGCACCATCCGAGGGAAACGGTTGAATACGGATTCGACCGGAACCATCCGGAGCTTCAAAACGATATCCTGCAGGTCGGAACTAACCCGAGCCATATGCTCTACCGTTTCGCTAAGGTCGCCGCGCTTAATCTCGCTCGATAGCTGTTCAAGCCGAACACGGTCGATCAATAGCTCGCTGAACAGATTCATAAGTGAATCCAATCGGTCGATATCTACCCGAATCGTCCGGTTTACAGCAGCTGTAGCTGTTGCAGCCGTTTGCGCTTTCGCCGCAGCTACCTGCTGTTTCGCTTCTTCACGTTGCGCAGGCGCAGCGCTTGGCGCTGCAGCTTTCGGAGCAGCGGATTGCTCGGATTGCGGTCCGTACAACTGGATGGACTCTGCATCCAGCAGTGTAACTTCCGCTAGTTCAACCTCCGATACCGACTCAATTCCATCTTTCAACGTTTGCTGGTCAGAAGATGAAATTAAGAATACGATAAACGACCGATCGAACTTATCTTGCTCGATATCTTGTACGGACGGGTCAGACTTGATAACCTCGCCGTTACGCTCAAGCACATCAAACACCATGTATGCGCGAACAGCTTTTAGGACGCAGTCCTCACGCAAGGTGACTTTGATGTAATAGGCTTGGCTGCCTGCTTCGATCGATTGCTTTAATACCGAGAGCTGGAAAATATCAAGCAGTTCATTGCCAGCGGAAGCGTTCCCGCCCACTGCGCTCGCTGCTGCCGTTGGAGCTGCCGGCGCGTTTGTTTTGTAATCACCTTTTACGATGGATTGCAGGGAAACGATTAATGCGGAAACGTCCGCTTTACCTGTGCCTCCGTCTACGACGTCTTGCACCATTGCTTCTAATGAATCCAACCCTTTGAACAGCGTATCGAAGATGAAGCTATCCATCGATAGTTTGCTGTTGCGGACAAGGTCAAGCACGTTCTCCATCTCATGTGTCAATGACGCGAGGTCCTCGAAACCCATTGTAGCGGACATGCCCTTTAGTGTATGAGCGGACCGGAAGATGACTTGAACAATGCTCAGATCTTGGGGGTCATTTTCCAGCTTCAGCAAATTTTCATTGAGCGCTTGCAGGTGATCATTCGATTCGTCGATAAACATTGACAAATATGCGTTCATGTCCATACTCGAGCACCTCCATAGATTACTTCGCCGACTCTATTGCTTGTTTGTAAGTTAGCGGCGTTTTGCTACTGCATCAACGATTCGGCCTGAAATCCGGGGCAATGGCAATACATCCATCGCTGCGCCAATTTCGACTGCCGTTCGCGGCATCCCGTATACGACGCATGTTTCTTCCGATTCCGCAATCGTTGTTGCCGCCCCTTGTTCCCTTAAAAGCTTCATGCCTTTCGCTCCGTCACTGCCCATCCCTGTCATGATTACGGCATGCTTGCGCAGTTCTGTACACTGTACAGCCGACTCAAACAATACATCAACTGACGGCCGATGGCCATTACGAGGCTCACTTTCTGTTAAATTCACATAATAACCGGAACGGTCCTTTGCGATTTCAAGATGGTATCCACCTGGTGCGATATAAACCGTACCAGTCTCAATACGCTCGCCTTGAACAGCCTCTGTTACCCGAACTGCACTATAGGCATCAAGCCGCTGAGCAAGTGATTTCGTGAATTTGGCCGGCATATGTTGGACAACCAGCACCGGCGCCTCGAACTGATCCGGCAGCGAGCAGATCACTTCGTGCAACGCGCGTGGCCCACCAGTTGAAGTGCCAATAACTACGAGATTATCAAATGATGTTGAACCTCTCGGTTTTAATTGGCGGCGTGGAACGTCCTCTTCTTCAGAAGAAGGAGAATGTACCGGTTCCGTAACTGGCTTCTTCAGGTTAGAAGCTGTGGAGCTGGCAGACGAAGCCAACTTGCATTCCGGCCGATCAGTCGCTGCTTGCTGACCATCCTTATCCTTGCTTTTCCAGCTATTAAGCGTCTCTTGCGTTTTCTTGGCACTGCGTTTCGTAATCGCGTTCCCGCTTAACATAACGTTGTGGCTAGCTGCCTGCCCTTGGCTGCCTCCCGGTCTCTTCCGTTCGGCCTGTGGACCGGCTTCAAATGTTCGATCTGAACGATAGCGGATCCGGCCAATCAATACAGCAATGCGCAACTTATCGCGCAGTTGTTCGCCAACTTGCTCAATATCAACTGATCCGTCAATAGCAGGCTTGCGAATAAAATCAAAAGCGCCGGTATGTAAGGCTTTAATCGTATCCCGCGTATTTTCTTCACTAATGCCTGACAACATGATGACAGGTAACGCACACTCTTTCATAATTCGCTTTAATGCTTCTAAGCCGTTCATGACAGGCATTTCTAAGTCCATCGTTACAGCATCTGGTTTATACTGGCCAATTGCTTCAATCGCCTGGAGTCCGTTCGATGCAGTTGCGACAATCTCGAACTGTTTATCGTGGGACACAAGGTCGGAGATGATGGTCCGCATGAATGCGGAGTCGTCCACTACAAGCACACGATAAGGCGCCATAATGCCCTCCCGATTCCAAAGGATTATTTCATCAGTCTGATCATCTTGTTAAGAAATCCTTTGACACCACCGCTTGTTGCTTCACGCTGTGCAGGCAAATCTAGATATGCCCGAGCGAGCGCTTGAATGCCTCTTGTGGCTTCCGTTGCCGGATAAGCAATAGAGAACGGTGTTTGTTGCTTGACTGCACGGCTTACATTAGGGTCATCAGCAATGATTCCGAGCAATGGCACTTCAATCCCCATAAACTTTTGGGCCGCCATCGCCATTTTGTCTGCGGTCTGAAGCCCTTCCCGGCGATCCATTGCCCGGTTGACTACAAGCCGAAACGCAGGATCATGGCCAAGGGAACGGACCATTTTCATTAATGCATAAGCATCAGTAATCGCTGTAGGCTCAGGTGTCGTTACAACTATCGTTTCGTGAGCTGCCGCTATAAAGCTAGCAGCTTCCTTCGACAATCCTGCTCCTGTATCGAACAATAAATAATCATAGCGCCCCTGCAGTTTATCCAGTTGATCAATAAACTTCTCAAGTTGAGCGTCACTTAATTGAAGCAATTCGTTCATTCCTGAGCCACCGGCTACAAAATGCAAACCCTGCGGCCCAAGCTGAATAATATCCCAAATCGTTTTGTCCTGTTTCAATAGATGATAGATCGAATAAGTTGACGAATGCCCCATCAAAACATCAAGGTTCGCCATCCCGATATCAGCATCAAATACTAAAACACTTTTACCAAGCCGCTGGAGTGCGAGTGCAAAGTTCAAGCTAAAGTTTGACTTGCCTACGCCCCCCTTGCCACTCGTTACCGTAATGATACGTGTACCTTTTCCTGTCGCGATCCTCTCGTTGTTGCGTATCAGGTTCCGAAGCGCCTCAGCTTGGTCATGCATGGACGGGTTCCCCTAACAAAAGTGCGACATAGGATTCAGCGTTGAATGGCGCTATGTCATCAGGCACGGTTTGTCCACTCGTTACATAGGCAGGCAATAAGCCAAATTCCAATGTAAGATTCATAAGCATTCCATATACATTGGTCTCATCCAATTTCGTGAATACCGCATTCTTGACGCCATACGGCAAAAACCGTTCAGCTACAACTGCCATATCTTTCGTTCGGCCAGTCATGCTCAGTACAAGATAAGTGGAGCCTTCGGCATGTTTTTGGTTCATTAAACTGTTAACCTCAGACACATGCAGTTCACTCCGATAGTTGCGGCCCGCTGTATCCATCAGGATCATTTCTTGCTCCTGCAGGCGTTCGAATGCACGAGGCACCTCATTAGGAGAGAACACTACTTCCATCGGCACATTCAAAATATTGGCGTAAGTACGCAATTGGTCAACTGCTGCAATCCGGTAGGTGTCCGAAGTGATAAAGCCGACTTTACGCCCATGCTTAATCGTTTGTTCGGCAGCCAGCTTCGCAATTGTCGTTGTTTTGCCAACGCCTGTTGGGCCAACGAAGTAAATGACTCGCTCACCGCTCGCAATGCCTGAATGCTCAGAAGGCTTCAACCAACCCGTTAATTGATTAGTGGCAAGTTTCCAAACCAAGCCAATATCTTCTAATCCTTGCTGTGCTTCTGGCAGTTGTTCGAGCTCATCAATGAGCTTGTCAATCCATTCCGTTGAGACTTCCTGTTCGTATAATCGCTCCCGTAAAGCCCGAAAAGCTGCAGGTTGCGATTCGGCAGCTTGTTGGCGGGAAAGCTTGAGAATCCATTCCTTCATATCCCTAATCTCACTAATCAGCGCTTCCTCCGCAATCTGCCTCGTCGATGATTCACCACGTTCTTGTGTTACAGGCTGTTGCTGTGACCGTTGCGATTCATCCGTACGAGCAGAGTGCATCTTTGTTGCAGCATGTGAATTGTGGGATAGTTCAGGCGGCTTCGTATTCATCGCTTGAATAACGGCTGCTGCCCGTTCTGCAGCGTTCATAGCATCTTCTTGATCTAAAACGGCAGTGGCAGCCGGCCTTGCATTCTGGCTTGTCCCCACAGGCAAGGCATTCTTGTTTCCTCCAGCGTATGCAGCTGCAGCGGAAGCAACAGATCGTGTAGGCGCTTGCTTGGCTGATTGCGCAGAAGGGGCCTTGCGGCCCTTTTCTGATTGTCGAGAATCCGATTCAACTGCTGCAACAACTTCCGTTTTGCGTTTTTTGAACATCCCCATGAAGCCGCCGATCTTAATTACCTTGGTGCTGATAATGATTGCTTCGCTTCCAAGATCGGTACGGATGAGCGGCATCGCTTCTGATACTTCATTCACAAGGTAAGTTTTTACTCTCACAGGTTCACCACCCCAACGCTTTGTACTTCGATGTTAGGCTCTAGCTCACTGTAAGACAACACAGGGACATCCTGCATCGTTCTTTCTACAAGCTTGCGCAAGTACATCCGAATGGTTGGCGAAGCGAGTACAACTGGCTGGTTGCCGGATTGAATTTGCTTCGTAACCTGTTCGGATAACTTCTGGTAAATTTGCTGCGTCGATACAGGATCGATGGATAAGTAGCTGCCTTGATCGGATTGTTGAACCGATTCTGCAATTTTCTTTTCCAATCCTGGACCGACTGTAATAACACGAAGCATATCGCCGCTCGGCGAGAACTGCTGGGTAATTTGCCTTGACAACGATTGGCGCACATACTCCGTAAGCACATCAGTGTCTTTCGTATATTGGCCTTGGTCAGCCAGCGTTTCAAAAATCGTAACCAAATCACGAATCGAAATTTTCTCACGCAGCAGTTTGGCGAGAACCTTCTGTACTTCCCCAATTGCAAGCACGTTCGGGATAAGCTCGTCGACCAGAGCAGGATAATTTTCTTTCACATTCTCTACGAGCGACTTCGTCTCTTGTCGGCCAATCAGCTCATGCGCATGACGCTTCACAATTTCGGTCAAATGCGTCGCTACAACCGATGGCGGGTCAACGACTGTGTATCCCGATAACTCGGCACGTTCTTTCATTGCTTCATCGATCCACAGAGCCGGAAGCCCAAACGCTGGCTCTGTCGTTTCAATGCCGATAATGGAATCATCCTCGAACCCAGGACTCATTGCTAAATAATGATTCAACAGCAAGTCTCCGCGAGCAACGATATTTCCTTTAATTTTGATGACATATTCATTCGGTTTCAGCTGGATATTATCTCGAATCCGAATGACCGGTACGACCAGTCCGAGCTCAAGCGCACATTGGCGACGGATCATAATGATTCGGTCTAGCAAATCGCCGCCTTGCTGTGCATCGGCCAAAGGAATAAGCCCATAACCGAATTCGAACTCGATCGGATCGACGTTCAGCAAGCCAATAACGCTCTCTGGACTGCGAACCTCTTCGATTTGTTGTTCCTCGACGAGCATATCCTCTTCCTCTTGCTTTTTGTTCATATTCGATTGCAGCTTCCAGCCGGCGTACACCAGAATGCCGGCAATTGGAATCGTTGAAATTGGTCCAATCGGCGTAAAAATGCCAAGTAATGCAACGGTTCCTGCAACGATGTACAACAGCTTCGGATATTTGAGCATTTGGGTAGTCAAATCTTCTGCCAAATTGCCTTCCGATGACGCTCGGGTTACGATCATGCCAGCTGCCGTTGAAATCAATAGCGCTGGGATTTGACTTACGAGCCCGTCACCGATTGTTAGAATAGAATACGTATGTAGGGATTCACTGAATGGCATGCCGTGAATGGCCATACCGATTATGAAACCGCCAATCAGGTTAATAAACAAAATGACGATGGCAGCAATCGCGTCACCTTTGACGAATTTGCTTGCACCATCCATCGCACCGTAGAAGTCTGCTTCCCGCTCGATTTTCGTACGGCGCTCTCTTGCCTGATGCTCATTAATCAATCCAGCATTCAAATCCGCATCAATACTCATCTGCTTGCCAGGCATTGCGTCGAGCGTGAATCGTGCAGCTACTTCTGCTACCCGTTCAGAGCCTTTCGTAATTACGATGAATTGTACGACTACTAGAATAAGGAAGACGATAAAACCAATTGCAATTTCGCCGCCTGCTACCCAGTTACCGAAGGTTTCAACAACGGAACCAGCTTCATGCTTACTCAAAATATTTCGTGTCGTCGAAACGTTGAGCGCGAGCCGGAACAGCGTAGTAATGAGCAACACGGAAGGAAAGATCGAAAATTGCAAGGCGTCCTTCGTATTCATGGAGATGAGAAGGATCATTAATGCTGCTGAAATGTTAATAATGAGAAGCACGTCCATTAGGACAGTTGGGACAGGAATGACCATCATGAGCACGATGCCGATGATGCCGATCAATATGACCAGATCCCTAGGTTTCATGACGCGTTCCCCCGATTCACGAAGATTTAGCTCGGCCTTTTAACTTATATACATATGCCAGTACTTCCGCCACCGCTTGAAACAGATCCGAGGGAATCGAGTCGCCGATTTCCGACCGATCGTACAACGCTCTGGCGAGCGGCTTGTTTTCCATCGTAATGACGCCGTGTTCCTTGGCTGTTTCCCGTATGCGCAATGCCACATGATCCATACCTTTGGCGAGTACGACAGGCGCTTCCATCTTAGAAGCATCGTACTTCAACGCTACGGCGAAGTGAGTAGGGTTTGTGATGATAACGTCCGCTTTGGGCACATCCTGCATCATGCGCTGCAGTGCCATTTTCCGTTGGCGTTCCCGAATACGGCCTTTAATTAACGGGTTACCCTCTGTTTTCTTGAACTCGTCTTTAATGTCTTGTTTGGACATTTTCAAGCCTTTTTCGTATTCATACTTCTTATAGAAGTAATCGCCTATAGCCAGAACAACGAGTATAACGCCAATTTCGATCCCTAACTTTAGTGCAATCCCGCCTGTGAAGCTAAGGACATATTCGACAGGCAAAGTATCCAATTGGATGATACGCCCCCATTGGCTCTTGAGTGTCATGAAGACAACCAAGCCAATGACGAGCAACTTTAGAATGTTCTTGACAAATTCCACGACGGTGCGCATCGAGAAGATGTTCTTGAACCCTTGGATCGGGCTCAATTTGTTAAACTTCATCTTGAGCGGATCGCCTGTAAATAAGATACCGACTTGTACATAGTTGCCTAGTAAAGCAACTAACATCGCGATCGCGAAGATCGGCGCTAACATCATAAGCATTTCGTACATCAGCTTCGTGAATAGCGACATCACGTTGCCCGCCGTAAGATCGAGCGTTAACCAATCCTCGAACAAATCGCCGAACAAAGCTAGAATACGCGTCTTGTAATATGGACCGATCATGAAGAAGCTCATAAATACGAATAAAAGAATGAAAGCCCCTGGCAGCTCCTGTGATTTGGCGACCTGACCTTTCTCGCGAGCCTCTTGCCGTTTCTTCGGCGTTGCTGACTCTGTCTTTTCTTGGCTGAATAGCTGCAAATCAAGCGTAAACCGATACGGTGTAATGCGGGCTGTCACGAGGTCACCTCCTTAAGGAATGCTAGAGCCTTCGGAAGCGATTGCTCAACTGGCTTCTTTTCGTTGCAGCATCGTTAACAGTTGTTGAAGATGCTCAAACATGTTCGTGAATAAATGTTCAAACACGCCCGACATCGAAGGTAAAATAAGTGTCAACATGACAATGCCTATTAATATTTTGAGCGGCATGCCGATAACAAACACATTGTACTGCGGCGCTGTTTTCGCCAGAAACCCTAGCCCGACATCCGTTAAGAACATCGCAACAATGATTGGCGAAGCAATCTGGAAAGCTAACATGAACGTTTCTGTAAACGCTAAAGCCATAAAGTTTGAAACATCGCCGCTGTAGATTTTTGCAAACAAGTCATTATCGAGCGGCATCCATTTGTAACTGTCCATTAAAGCCGTAAGCAAGTAATGATGGCCATTCATGGACAAGAACACGAGCACGAGAATCATATACTTCAAGTTGCCCATCATCGGCGACGAGGCGCCAGTCATCGGGTCTACGACGTTCGACATCGCAAAACCCATTGAGAGATCCATTAAGGCGCCTGCCGTTTGCACGACGGTAAAGAACAGATAGACGACAAAGCCGAGAAGCAGACCGACTAATACTTCTCGAATGACGAACAAAATATAGGTGGCATCTGGCACGATGCTTTCCTTCACCCCATAAGTTAAAAAGACGATCAGGGTAAGGAAAAAGCCGAGACCGATTTTGAACGTTGTCGGTACGCCGCGCATCGAAAAAATGGGTGCCACGACGAAAAACGCTGTCATTCGACAAAAGATTAGCAAAAAAATAGGGAACCCCTGTGCGATCAGCTCCATCTTCCAACCAGCCTATCCGATATATTTGTACAAGTTGTTGAGCAGATTGAAAGTAAAGTCAACCAGCGTATTAAGAATCCATGGCCCGAACACGATTATAGACACGAACACAGCCACAATTTTGGGAACAAAGGCTAGCGTTTGCTCCTGGATTTGCGTCGTAGCTTGGAAGATACTGACGATTAACCCGACGACAAGACCGATAATGAGCATCGGTGCGCTAGCTTTCAAAATGACGTAAACGGCTTGTCCGGCCAAACCGATAATAAATTCAGCACTCATCGCAAATCCGTTCCTTTCTGCTTAACTCATATTAAAGCTGATGAGCAGTGACTTGACGATCAAGTACCACCCGTCGACTAGGACGAACAGCAGAATCTTGAACGGAAGCGAGATCATGACCGGCGGCAGCATCATCATACCCATTGCCATTAATGTACTGGACACGACCATGTCGATAATCAAAAACGGTATAAAGATCATAAAGCCCATCTGGAATGCCGTTTTCAGTTCACTTATCGCATAAGCCGGGACAAGCACCGTAATCGGAATATCCTCATAGCTTTTAGGCTTCTCAGTCTTCGTATATTTCATGAAAAGCAACAGGTCTTTCTCACGGGTTTGCGAGAACATAAACTTCTTCATCGGAACCGCGGCTTTATCAAAAGCTTCCATCTGGGTAATTTCACCCTTGAGATAAGGCTGAAGCGCTACCTGATTCACTTGTGATAACGTTGGCGCCATTACGAAAAAGGTTAAAAACATCGCAAGGCCGATCAGTACCTGGTTAGGCGGCATCTGTTGTGTTCCTAGAGATGTTCTTACGAATCCGAGTACAATGACAATCCTTGTGAAACATGTCATGAGTACAAGTATAGCTGGTGCGACACTTAGTACCGTCAGTAACAAAAGAATCGACACAGCGCTCGTGCCTGGCGTTTCCGAACCAGTGCCATCCCCTACTTGAATGCTGACGTTAGGCAAAGGTTCTGCATAAGCATGGGAGTGAAACAGTCCCAGCAAAAGCACCTGTGCAATGACGACTGCATAAATCCATTTTTTATTCATCGTCCATCAACCGATCGCTTTGATTTGGTGAGCGAAGCAACGTTTCAACTTGCTGCTTGCGTTGAGACTGCTCGTCCAGTTTTTTGCGAAGCAAACGCTCAAAATCAGGCCCCTCATTCCCATCAGTTGCGGAATGGCTGTCCTGGCTGCCATTTCTCTTACGAAACTTGTTCATAAAATCAGTAATGGCCGCTGAATTCCAGGTGACGTTATTCTGCTGCTCCATAACAGCAATGATCCGTGAAGCTTCTTCTGGATCATCGATCTTATCCAACAGTCGAACATCCTCACCGATGCCGACAATATAAACCTTGCCAGCTAATTCAACTACTTGAAGCGATTTGTGCTGCCCGAGCGCGACTCCGCCGAGTGTGCGGAGTGCGCGGTTCGCACCCCAGCCTCGATTTCGCCGGGAGAGCAGCCTGATTACAAGGACAATGAGTCCGACAATTACCGCTAATGCTATCAGTACAGACACGAGATTTCCCGTCATGCTCCCATCATATTTGATAGGAGATGTGTCGGTCGTCTCCAGTCCTTCGGACGCCGCGGCAGCACTTACTGCCGTGAAAGGCAGAATGGCTGACGCGAGCGCCGCGATACGAATCTGGATGTTCTTCATGTTGTGAGCGGCCTATCCCAGCGTTTTCTTGATTGCTTCGATTACGCGATCCGCTTGGAATGGCTTAACGATGAAGTCTTTAGCGCCAGCTTGAATGGCGTCAATTACCATGGCTTGTTGGCCCATTGCCGAACACATGATAACTTTTGCATTCGGGTCGAGTTTTTTAATTTCTTTCAGAGCTGCAATTCCGTCCATCTCGGGCATCGTGATGTCCATCGTTGTCAGATCCGGTTTCAGTTCTTTGTACTTCTCAACAGCAACCGAACCGTCCGGTGCTTCTCCGACAACCTCGTATCCGTTTTTCGTCAAAATGTCACGAATCATCATTCGCATAAATGCAGCGTCGTCTACGATCAAAATACGGTTTGCCATCGTTCTCATTTCCCCCTAGGATGTTATTGAATTTTTTGCATACGGTCCCATTGACTTACGATATCCGTTACACGAACACCAAAGTTTTCGTCAATAACGACAACCTCACCTTTGGCAATCAGCTTGTTGTTGACCAAGATGTCAACAGGTTCGCCAGCCAGCTTGTCCAATTCGATAATCGAGCCTTGTGACAGCTCTAGAATATCTTTGATTTGCTTTTGGGTCCTACCCAATTCTACCGTTACTTTAAGCGGTATGTCGAGAAGCAAATTTAAGTTTGTGTCATCGGCTTGCACATATGGCGCGCCTTGGAAGTTGGCGAATTGCACAGGTTGAACGTTTACGTTGCGTCCTGGCACTTGCCCATATGTATTCGGGCCTTGCGGCTGCTGTGCATACATCGGCTGCTGCGCATACATTTGCTGTTGTTGGGCATATGCAGGCGGTGCTTCTTGCATAGGTGGTGCGTATGCAGCAGGTGGAGCAGAAACTGGTGCAGGTTGTGCTGCTGCTGCTGGCGCTGCTGCTTCGACTGCCGCTGCTACTGGCGCAGGTGCTGCTGCAGGAGCTGGCTCATCCATGCCACCCATCAAAGTCGCAACCATTTGCTTCGCAAAGGATACTGGCAACAGCTGCATGATTGTCGAATCAATCAGGTCGCCAATCATCAATCGGAATGAAACATTGATGAACACATCTTCATCTGGCAGCGTATTTACGCCATCTCCGCTTTCAACATCTAGGATGTTGATGCCTGGAGGCGAGATGTTTACGAAGCGGTTAAAGATCGTCGACATCGAAGTAGCGGACGAACCCATCATTTGATTCATTGCTTCTTGTACAGCGCTAATATGAATCTCATTCAGTTCCGCTGGCATTACTTCCCCTTCGCCGCCGAGCATCAGATCAGCGATAACCTGAGCATCATGCGTCTTAATGACTAGAGAATTAATCCCTTGGAATCCATCTACGTATTGAACCGATACAGCCACATGCGGCTTAGGGAATACATCTTTGAGCTCGGAACGTTTCACTAACGTGACTTGTGGCGTCGTAATGTCGACTTTTTTGCCCAACAAGGTCGATAGCGCTGTTGCTGCGCTTCCGAACGTAATGTTGCCGATTTCGCCAAGTGCATCTTGTTCGATATTGTTCAAGTAATCAGCAATTACAGCAGCTTCAACCGTTGGCTCAACCGAATCTGTATCATCAGACGATTGGCGGAGCAGCGCATCAATTTCTTCTTGGCTCAAGTAATCTTTACTCGTCATGTTCTTCCTCTACCCCTTCGCTGACAATTTCGTCAACCTGCACGGCTACCCGGTCTTTGACCGATCCTGGACTGCCGATAAACTTGATTTTGTTGCCGACTTTAATGTTTAAGCCTTCGCCGACAGGCTTATTGAGCGTAATCACGTCACCTTGCATTAAGCTAAGGAATTCATGGACGTTAATGACAGACTCGCCTAACTCTACAGCGATTGGCAGCTGCGCACGATTCACACGCTGCTCCAGCACTTCGACTTCTTCTGGAGAACGGGATTTCTTCTGCGATACGAACCAATGATGTACAGAAAGCTTCGGCATGATCGGCTCAATGACGACGTGTGGGATACATAAGTTAATCATCCCTGTCGTATCGCCGATCTTTGTGCTTAACGAAATCAGTGCTATTGTCTCATTGGGCGAAACAATCTGCATAAATTGCGGATTCGTTTCTAAGGCTTCTAGCCTTGGCGAGATGTCAACGACCGTTTTCCATGCCTCTTGCAAGCTCTCAAACGCCCTGCTAAAGATGCGCTCCAAAACTGTCATCTCAATCTCAGTGAGAGCATTCATCTTCGATGGTGCCGTTCCCTGGCCTCCTAACAAGCGATCCAGCATCGCATAGGCGACGTTCGGATGCACCTCCATTACCATACGGCCTTCAAGCGGCTCTGCTTCGAAAATGTTCAAGATCGTCATTTTCGGAATCGAGCGAATGAATTCGTCATACGGCAGCTGCTCCACATCCACAACGCTAATTTGTACGAATGTGCGCAGTTGTGCGGAGAAATAGGTTGTCAAATATCGCGCGAAGTTCTCATGTATGCGCGTCAAGCTTCGGATGTGATCTTTAGAGAAACGAACGGCGCGTTTGAAGTCGTATGCACGAACTTTTTTCTGCGTCTCTTCCTTTTTAAGATCCTCGGCGTCCATTTCACCAGAGGACAAGGCAGCTAGCAGTGCGTCAATCTCGTTCTGCGATAACACATCAACCACATTTCTCACCCCCTTACAGGTATGCCGGTCAATGAATTAGATTTGGCTCATCATAAAGTTCGTAATTTCTACCTTGACTAGTTTCTGTTTCTCAGGCAACTCTTGGTTGATGAGATTCAGAAGTTTCGAGGCCAGCATATCTTGGCCTTTCGAGCCATTAAGCTGTTCCACTGTCGTATCAGCGATAACACGGTTAATGATCGGACGGATTTGAATATCCTTGATCTTCTCGAATGCTTCCTTCGACTTCTTGCTGTCCAGCTGGAAAGCAAAGCTTGCAATGAGAATATAATCGTTGTCCAACAGATTGCGTTTAATATCTTTTAATTCAGAAGTCACTTCTACGCGCTCATCGGCAGATAACGTCTCCACCTTAACCGGCTCCGTAGTTTCTTTCTTACCGGAGTCGTCGAACAGAGAGTTCAACAGTATGATGGCTACGATCGCAATTAACGTTATCGCTAACAGGATCGAAACTAACCATGGTAACATCTTTTTCATGTCGAGGGTCCCTCCGTTTGCTCGCTTCTGTAGGTCGCCGCAATGACGCCGATTGTCTGAAGGTAGCGCTGAATGAGCGAAATCACTTCCGAAGATTTTTCGAGTACAAGTAATTTCTTGCCTGTCGTCAGGGTAATTAAGGTATCAGGCGTCTCTTCAATCGTCTCTATCAACAAAGCGTTAATAATTAGGGTCGTACCATTCAATCGGGTTAAAGCTACCATTACGCTTCCTCCTATAGATTTGCTGCGCAGCATACCATTCACTTGTCGCATGCAGCAATTACTGCTTCCTAAGGATGAGCTTATACCGTCGGCAAACCGTTAAGGCTTACCGACGGATGCACCTTATCGTTTCAGGTTAACGACTTCTTGCAGCACTTCATCGGAAGTCGTAATGATACGGGAGTTCGCTTGGAAACCGCGTTGTGCAATGATCATTTCCGTAAACTCGCTAGTCAAGTCGACGTTCGACATTTCGAGCTGGCCAGCGATGATCGCGCCAGTTCCAGCTTCTCCATCGTTAGCCGCTCCAACTACGACTTCACCTTCCAAGTTAGCATTCGGTGTAACGCGGTACATGTTACCGCCAACTTTCTCCAAACCGCTTGGATTAACCACTTTGACTACGCCGATCTTGATGCCAGTCGCTTCTGCTGTGCCGTCCGCACTGATCGAAATAATCGATCCGTCTTGCGAAATGGAGAAGGAAGTAACGCCTTCTTCCAGCACGATTGGTTCTCCGCCTTCAGCAAGGACGAAAGAGCCATCAGCCGTAACCAATTGCCGGCTTGCATCCAGATAGAAATTGCCGGCACGCGTCAAGTAAGGCACTTCTTGCTCTGGATTCGTTTTGACAGCGAAGAATCCGTCGCCATCAATCCGAACGTCCGTTGGAACGTTCGTCGTCATTGCACTGCCCGCTGTATGAAGCGTGTCAATCGCTGCAATGGCAACGCCAAGACCGATTTGCTTAGCGTTCACACCGCCTTGGGCGCCTTCTTCCGGTGCTGTTACGCCGGCGACGCTTTGGCTCAAAATGTCTTTGAACATGACGCGTCCAGCTTTAAAGCCGACTGTGTTCACGTTCGCGATATTGTTACCAATAACGTCAAGCTTTGTTTGAAAGCCACGCATGCCGGATACACCGGAGTACATCGATCTAAGCATCTTGACAATCAGCCTCCTATTAACTTTATGAATGAGTGATAATGCCGCTTCAATCGTTCCACGGCACTCAGGCTCCCTCTAAGAGGTCCGGCCTGTTATTTACGTTAGTACAACCGCACTATCGATTTGGGTAAAAACATTTCCAGCCATTTGCGAATGGTCCAATGCAGTGACGACCGTGCGATTAGGAACATTAACGATAAGAGCTACATCTCGCATGACGATCAGTGAATCAACCGCGCCTTTGGAGGCTGCTTGATCAACTGCATTTTCAATCTTCCGTATCGCTTCGGGCTGAAGTTGGATTCCCCGCTGTCGAATGCGTTGTTCAGCATGGTGGCTGAATTTAATAGCAGATTGCTGTTGCTGAAGGATTTGGCCAAATGGCTTCTCCTGCTTGGAAACTCGATTACGTTCAGAAACATTAGCGTTAATGCTTCCTGGACGACTAGGTAATGGATAAAGTGTTCCGATCTTCATTCCATCAGCCATTCGATTCGCCTTCTTCCTCTTGAGGTGGCGTCGTTTGGTCCGTGTGCGGCACGTACGTAATCGAAGTTAGATCATCAACCTTAACCGTCTTATCGCCAACTTTGGCGTATTGGACGCCATCCTTAATCGATATTGCTTCTACAACGCCTGAATAAGTCGTGCCGATTCCCGTTTCTGACATCCCGTTCCATTCGACCGTCATGCCGATCAGGCTAGATGCGGAGCCGAGATTCTGACGAAGCTTCGTCATTTCCTCCGACATATTCATAAGCTGCTCTACCGAAGAGAATTGTGCCATCTGTGCAATAAAGTCACGGTCTTGAAGCGGTTGGCTAGGATCCTGATTCCGCAATTGTGTTACCAAAATTTTCAGGAAGTCATCCTTGCCTAAAGTCGTATCCTTCTTCGTTGCTGCCGCCTTTTGCACATTAGCTGTACTATAGTTGGGCCATACTGCATTCGGATTTACAAATTCCCCTGCCATTCATGTCACCTCCGTTCCTACCTGCTTACCATTCACGAATTACTACGCTTTCACGTTAATCGCTCGGCCATATCCAAGTCCGCGAATGACAGATTGTTGCGCAAGTTCAGATTCGAAGGCAGTCTCTTCTGTGTCACCATCTCCTGAAGGGCCATTGCCATTCGATTGCTGTTGGCCAGAACCGTTCCCATGTTGCTGTTGGGACATCTGCGTATTCACCGATTGTTGTGAAACCTCTAGCTTTTCTACGTTCAAACCTTGTGATTGCAAGTTGGCGCGCAGTTGAGCGAGTTGGTTGTCCAACATTTCTTTGGATGCACTGGAGTCCGTTACGAACAAAGCTGTAAGCTGTCCATTTTGAACCGAGATTCGCACATCCACCTTGCCAAGATGTTCTGGAGTCAGTGTCAGTTTAGCCTCAGATATGCCTCCAACCGTCTTCACCTCGAACTTATCCACCATCAGATTCGCCATCGTTTCAGCAAATTGCTGCGCGGGTACAGGTGCCAGAACGGAAACTTGCCTGATCGCAGCTGTCGCACGTGCGCTTTCAGCCGTCTGAATGTTCGGGAACATCGTGTTCGTTACATCTTCTGCGACTGGCTGTTGATCAGCCGTCTCTTGTTCGGATTGCTGCGTTGCCATTACTTGAAGGACATGCGGATTAGCCGATTGGCGGTTTAGCTGCTCCAAGAAAGAAATCGCTTTACTTTGCGTCGTTGTAGCCGCCTGTACTTGTACAGCTGGTTGAGATTTAGTTTGTTGAAGTTGCTCTTCAACGGCAAAATCATCTTGTTGTGTCGCCTCAACATCCGCTGAGCTATTTTTCACGTTTACTTTCAATTGTTGAACCGCTTGCTGCAGCCCCTTGACCTGCTCGCCAATCCATTGCAACGCATTGCCCAATTGTGCTGTACCGAGCTGCCCTTTACTAATAACATCTTGTAATTGGACGAGCGCCTGTTGAACGTCAGCCTTAAGGGCATCTGTCACATTATCCGCATAAATCGGCATTGTTGGAATGGACTGAACGCCCAGCAAGGAAAGCATCGCGTTAAGTTGATCCATCATATCCTGAAGCTGATCCTTAATTTCTGGAAGTTCAGGAGCATTCGCCAAATCTTCTGATTGCAGCGAAACGATCAATTCACCAATTGCAGCGATCAATTGTTCTGCTGTCAGCGGCGTCTGGCTCGTTGTTGCTTCTGTGCCCTCAGCTTGCGCTGTTGCATTTGTCGCCGTATTGTCCGTAGCGGACGTTCCTGACGATTGCGTTTGGCCATTCATGCTTGCCGATAACGTCTGTTTAAACTGGCCATTGCCAGATTGGGCAGCATTGGATGAATCAACAGAAGCGTTTGACGCAGGCGATTTCGGTTGTGCAGTTACGGCAGGTGTGATTGCCATCTCCATTTTGTTTTCACCTCCTTTCTTCTAGATCGATTATTTGCCAGACATCAACTTCGTTACGAGTTGAGCCGTTATGCCTTTATTTAATGAAGACATTTCGGTAAGAATGCCCGAACGCGAGCTGTCATCTACTGCATTTAGAATGCGAAGCACTTTGCTTGGGCTTACTTCTGACATTTTCAGAAGCAGCTCCGCTGCGCTTTTCGGTTCCATGCCGGAGAAGGTTTGTTTTAACTGCGCAGTATCCAATAACGTTTGCGATTGGGTAGCTGCTGGCGTTGTGCTCGATTGGCGATTCACTTGTGCTTGTAATGCAGCGATCTGGCGATCTTTTGCCGATACGACGTCTTTCAGTTTCATCGTAATATCTGCTGCTTTCTGCGGTGCCATCTTCTCCAAAACTTTAGAACGGCTTTCCGAAGACATTGCAGCGATCACAAGAACCGCTTCATCCGTCGACATGCTTTGCAAAATCGGGGCCGCTTTACTTGGTGACATCTGTGCGTACATCGCTGCAAGCTCGTTAATCTTCAATTGATACTGTTCATCATTCAGCGCTTCGTCTGCATTAGACTGCTTCAGTTGTTCAATCTCGCCTTGCAGCGATTTGATCAACTCATCCGCTTGCGCTGACTTTTCCTTGTCTGCAGCAATCGTTGCATCTTTTTCGTTCAATTGCTTCCGAAGCTCATCGATTTTGGCCATCGATTTTTGAGCAGTCATCTGAACATTCTCTTCAGTTCCCGACTCTTGCGGATCAGGAAGAACATCGGCCAGTAAAGGCACCTTATTCCCTACCTCGAGCATTTTGTTGCGCATATCATGATTGAATAACGTCAGCAATACGCCTAGCAAAATGATCGTGAAAAGTATCGGAGTCAAAAAGAACATGAATCGTTCAAATCCGTTATAACGTTCGTTGTCCAAATCCATATTCGCCAACTTCATCCCTCCCGCGGTCCCGGTTCACGAAGGCTCCTATATCGGTTAAGGGGCTGCGATCATGAAACGGACGGTTGCCATCTCATCAAGCTCATTTTGCTCTTGTACCAAAGACGCCTGGCGAAACCGGTAAAACTCCCGTTCCTTTGCCTGAAGCCACACCTTTTCATCTTTCATCTTAGTTCCCAGGTGGCTGCGACTTTGTTCAACAACGCCCTTCGCTTGATGGACCTCCGCGATTTTGTTCATTATACAACTGTCTAAGTGATCCAAATAATGTTGAATCGTCGTTAATTCACTCAGTGATACAGCAGCAGCAGAAAGTTCAAGTAACCGTTCTTCCCACTGCTTGCGCTCTGAACGCAATTGATCTAGAGACATTTGCTCAGTCTGGAGTTTGCCGATTGCATCGGATAACATCCATTCAGCTTGCCGCTTCTCGCTTGCTTTCAAACCGACGATCTTTTCATAGGCATACCGGAATTTCGCCAATTACATGTCATCTCCCGAGAAAATGTTGAATGAGCTGCTGTTGCGCGTCTTCCAAAATGACCTTCTCGTTCGTTTTTTGCCTGGTGTAGGCCCGAATTTCATCAATCGCTTCAATCGCTTGATCAATTTTTCCATTGGAACCGTACTGATACGCCCCAATATTAATCAAGTCTTCCGAACTCTTATAGGTAGCTAGCAATCCTTTAAGCGAATTAGCGGCATCTTGCTGCTCTTCCGTCACGATTTCTTTCATGACCCGGCTGATCGATGCGAGAACATCAATTGCTGGAAAATGGCCTTGATGTGCTAACTCACGGCTTAATACGATATGGCCGTCTAAGATGCCTCGAACAGCATCTGCAATCGGCTCGTTCATATCATCGCCATCTACGAGTACGGTATAAAAGGCGGTAATCGAGCCACTTGGCCCTGTTCCTGCCCGTTCTAACAGTTTCGGCAATGCTGCGAACACGGATGGCGTATATCCTCGTGTTGCTGGCGGTTCGCCAATTGCGAGCCCAACTTCACGAAGTGCCATTGCGTACCTAGTTACCGAATCCATCATAAGCATGACATTGAGGCCACGGTCTCTGAAATATTCGGCAATCGTTGTAGCAATAAGTGCACCTTTCATCCGAATAAGTGCAGGCTGGTCAGAAGTTGCAACGATGACGACGGAACGTGCCAGCCCTTCTGGACCAAGATCCTTCTCGATAAACTCAAGCACCTCACGCCCACGTTCGCCGATTAAAGCAATAACGTTGACATCTGCAGAAGTATTGCGTGCAATCATGCCTAGCAACGTACTTTTCCCAACACCTGATCCAGCAAAAATGCCGACACGCTGGCCTTGCCCTACGGTAAGCAATCCGTCTATTGCTCTAACGCCGATTCCAAGCGGTTCTGTGACCCGAGGGCGCATTAGCGGATTGTTAGGAACATTATTCGTTGAACTGTGGGGCATCCGGCTTGGGATAAACGATCCATCCAATGGTTGCCCGAGCCCATCAAGCACTTTGCCTAACAATTCCGAACCAACTTGAACGGTTAACGGTTTTCCTGTGCCGACTACGTCACAGCCTGGGCCAATGGACTCTAGCTCGCCAAGCGGCATGAGAATAACCTTATTATCTTTGAATCCAACGACTTCCGCTTTGAGCGGTTTTGCGCCTTTGGTCGGATAGATATAACAGACTTCTCCGATACTGGCATCTGGTCCTTCGGACTCAACGGTTAGCCCAATAACTTGTGTAACTTTGCCATTCACGCGTACAGGATCTAATGGTCCCATATGCTCGATATACTTGGCTGCATTAAGCTTCGGAATGCTCATCTGCGTTCCTCCACTCATCGCTATCAAGCGCCAACTGTACTAATTCTCGCTTGATTTCGGTAAGTTGCGTATCAATTCGAGCATCAATGCTGCCGAATGTGGATCGAATGACACAACCGTAATCACGAACCGTCGGATCTGGCAAAATGTGCAGTTCAGCCTGTGAATCGATCGATAATGTCAGTTCTTCACGAGCCGCTTGCATGAAAGCAAGATGCGCAGGCGCGACACATAAGGTGATAACACCTTGTTCGCGTCTTCTAGCAAGAGACTTGCGAATCATTTCAATCGCAATTTCAGGTGAAACAGTTAATTGCCGACCGATTAATTTTTCAGCAATTGCAGAGCTCAGATCAACGAGAAACGGCTCAGATTCCTGAATAATTTGCTCTCGCACCCGATAAGCAGCGGTTAATAAATGGCTTGCTTCTTCGATCCGCTGCTGCCATTCTTGCTGAAGCTCATGCAATGCTTGTGAACGGCCATCTGCATAACCAGACTGAAAACCTTCTTCTCTCGCTTGTATGACAATCGCTTCATCTTCAGTGCGGCGTTCTTGCCACCATTCCGTAATTTGCATCTCGGCATTGGCTAGAAGCGTATTACTATGCTCAACTGCATCGCGAACATGTTCTTCAGCGAATTGCTGCGCATCGGCGATAATTTCATCTCGCAGTGAAATCGTTTCGGCATCAGGTTGAGGCGTTTCATCAACAACCTCTTCCTCTTCTGGCACTGGCGGTACGTAGCGGTTGAACCATTCCAATTTGCGCAAGTCTTCCACTGACACGACATGTGAAGACTTTATCAAATTAGACAATGATATCATCTCCTCCACCACGGGCGATGATAATTTCACTTGCTTCTTCCAGTCGGCGAATCGTTGCTACGATGCGCGTTTGTGCTTCCTCAACATCACGCAGCCGCACTGGGCCCATGTATTCCATTTCTTCCTTGAATGTCTCTGCCATACGCTTGGACATATTGCGGAAGATCGCTTCGCGCACTTCTTCGCTTGCAACTTTGAGTGCGAGCTGAAGATCGGATGTTTCGAGATCGCGAATGATCCGTTGAATGGAACGATTGTCGATGTTGACGATATCTTCGAATACGAACATCCGTTTTTTGATCTCTTCAGCAAGCTCTGGATCTTGAATCTCGAGTGCATCGAGAATGGTTCTTTCCGTACCCCGGTCAACGCCATTCAAGATCATAACGATCGATTCGATACCGCCAGCTGTCGAGTAATCTTGTGTAACGGTTGCGGACAGTTTCTGTTCAAGCACACGTTCTACTTGTGTCAGTACTTCTGGTGAAGTGCTGTCCATTAAAGCAATTCGGCGCGCCACCTCTGCCTGCTTCTCTTGTGGGAGAGAAGACAAAATATGCGAGGACTGTTCAGCCTGTAAATAAGAGAGAACTAACGCAATGGTTTGCGGGTTCTCGTTTTGGATAAAGTTCAAAATTTGCGTTGGCTCTGCTTTGCGGGCAAAGTCGAAAGGCCGTACTTGAAGTGTAGCCGTTAGGCGATTAATAACTTCAACTGCCTTTTGCTCTCCGAGCGCTTTTTCCAAAATATCTTTGGCGTACGCGATACCGCCCTGTTGAATATACTCTTGTGCCAGGCATATCTGATGGAACTCAGAAAGAATTTGTTCCCGTTCCGTGCTATCTACCTTACGGACGTTCGCAATCTCAAGCGTTAATTGCTCAATCTCATCTTCACGCAATTGCTTGAAAATTTCTGCCGATACTTCTGGACCTAACGTAATTAACAGGATGGCGGCTTTTTGCCTGCCGGATAATCCTCCGAATGTTTTCGCCATGCCAGCCACCTCTATTCGTCCACAAGCCAAGTCCGAAGAAGATTAACGAATTCTTCAGGCTTGCGTTTGGCGAGTGTTTCAAGATTTTTACGCACTTGATGGTCATTTGCACCATTTTCCAGATCGAGTGTTGGGAATTCAACTCGCACCGGATCTGCTGCTGCAGCCGCTTCTGCCGCCGCAATTACTGCATTCCGTTTCCGTTTGCGCATCATGCCGATTGCAAAGCCTGCAATGAGTGCCAATGCTGCTACACCGATACCGGCCATCCATGCTGTGCTAAGTTTGGACGATTCGGATGCGCCGCCGCCTGCTGCAAAGTCTTGCGCCATAACTGTAACGCGCTGGCTAACGATTGAATCGCTCGCTACATCAAGCCCTGACTGCGAAAGCTGCGTGCGAAGAATTTGTTTTACATAGTTCGTAATTTGCGTTTGCGCTTCGCCTTGCAGCGATGCACGATTGACGCCAACGCTGATCGTTAAATCTTTGATCATGAACGGGCTAGATTCTACGATGTTTTTGATTCGGTTAATTTCATAGTTACGAATGCTGGACGTTTCTTCGTTAGAAGAGTTGCCTGCACCGTTAGTAGCTGTGTAACCTGGAACATCGGTTTCGCCTGCGCCCGGTACGCCACCGACTGCTGAATCGGTGTTCGTCGACGTTTTGCTTGTATCCTGTTGGCTAACGATAACGCCATTATTGTTGTTGTTCGCGATTGGCTCAACTAAACTTTGCTCCGAAGACTTCTTGTCAAAATTCAAGCTGCTCGTAATATAAACAGCTACATTGCCTTCACCAATCATCGTGCTTAAATATTGTTGAATGTTTTTCTTTAATTCAGTTTCGTACTTGCGTTGAATCTGGAACAGCTGATCCGCCACTTCTGTACCGCCATTTGCTAGGCTTCCGCCTGCCTCCGAAGAGATCAGTTCGCCTTCTGGGCTAGCAATCGTAATATCATCGATCGCCAGATTTGGCACGGCAGTCTTCACGAGTTTGAAGTATCCATCGACTTCCTTTTGGTTAGGGCGATAGCCACTCATGAAGTTTAGCGTGATCGATGCAATGGCATGTTCTTCCTCCCTATCCGCGAATACGCTTTCTTGAGGAAGCGTCACAAGAACCCTAGACGATTGTACACCCTTCATGTTGTTCAACAACTGCTGTACTTCGCCATTGAGTGCATTCCGATATTTAACGTTGAATTCGTTATCCGTCGTACCCCATTGGGATGAATTCTGCTCGAAGATATCGAAGCCAATAGAACCATTTTGGACTAAGCCTTGCGAGCCTACATCGACTTTGACGCGCGATGCGACCGCACTTGGAACCATAATGCTTTTTCCGTCCGAGGACAGTTGGTACTTGATGCCGCCGCTATCTAAGTAATTCATAATAGCAGCTGAATCTGTTGAATCGAGATTCTGGAATGCAATCTCGTATTCCGTTCTTGAGAATATGTAGGTTAAAAGAATGATTGCCAGTATCAAAAAACCTAGAGTACCGCCTAGCCAAATCTTCTGCTTCTTGCCCGTTTGACTCCACCATTGCGAGAGTCGGTCACGATACCGGGCGATTGTCTCATTCACAGTGTCACCTCACCCATTGCTTTGCCAGTTCGTCTTTTCACGTTTTACAGCTGCATTCGCATGATGTCTTGATAAGCTTCAACTACGCGATTGCGAATCTGAGTGGTGAGCTGAAGACTAAGTTGCGCCTGCTCTGAGGCGATCATGACTTGCGATACATCAACCTTGCCTGCCATAAACTGTGTTGCTTGCACTTGTGCGTTATGTTCCTGTGCACTCACGCTATTCAAAGCTTGCTCCAAGAAATTACCGAACGATTGCGTTACTTCAGCCGGCGATGCTTGTCCAACTGCTGTAATGTTGTTGCTAACCTGAACCGGTTGTACCGGTATCGCGGTGACTGCTTGTATCAAGCTTCATCCCTCCACTACTTTATCTGCCAATCTCAAGCGCCTTGGCGAACATGCCTTTTGTTGCGTTAAGTGCTGTAATATTCGCTTCGTAAGAGCGCGATGCTGAGATCATGTCAATCATTTCTTTCGCGATGTCAACGTTCGGCATGCTTACATAGCCAAATTCATCTGCATCAGGGTGGCTTGGATTGTATACCAGTTTCGGAGGTGTTTTATCCTCTACGATTTTGGTTACTTTTACACCAGGGTTAGCTGTAGCTCCATTCATTTGTCCAGAGAGAACATCTGAGAAGCTTTGGGCCGCAGGTTCCATAACGACCATCTTGCGAGCGTATGGCACGAATTTGCCATTTACGTAAGCTGCACGAGTTGTTTCTGCATTCGCGATGTTGGAAGATATGACGTCCATCCGAAGCCTTTGGGCAGTTAATGCTGATGCATTCGCATCAAATCCATTGCTTAGCCTCATCCGTTACGCTCTCCCTTCGATTGCAGTAGTCATCATCTTAGCGTCATGATTCAGTTGCTGAATGTAGAAGTTGTAAGAGAGCTGGTTTTTTGCGAGAAGCGTCATCTCACGATCGATATCAACGTTGTTGCCATTATTGTTTATCGAATTATTCTCGTCCAACACTACTTCAGGAGCCGGAATGGTTGAAGATTGTCCGATTGGGATATGCTTTGCATTCGTCCGAATGCCAGCAATCTTTGTCTCGTTTGTCCCCATTGCATCCGCAAGCAGATCTTCGAATAGTACTTCAGATCGCTTAAAATTCGGCGTATCGACATTTGCGATGTTGTCGGAAATTACCTTCTGCCTAGTCTCAGCCGATTGTATCGCCGTCTCCAATCGTCGAAATTCGATTCCATTCAACAATTTCACCGATTGTTCCCCACTTTCTGATTCTTGATCTCTTAACGTATTCCACTCGGACTTCACTATTCCTTCTTGGTTCGACATCATTTTGTTAAAAAAATGAGAAAGGGATGTCGAGTTTTGCCGACATGATTATATTCTTCAATTTCCTAATTTTATACAATAAGAAAAAAGCCCTATCTTTTATAAAAAAGACAGGGCTCTCCTCGTCCGAACGGACTAAACTATGCTTTTATCTTGTCTAGTTCCACTAATAGCTGCGGATTCAGAATTTTAATGTAAGTGCCTTTCATGCCGAGCGAACGGGTCTCAATCACGCCCGCACTTTCCAATTTTCTTAAAGCATTTACAATTACTGAGCGAGTGATTCCGACCCGATCCGCGATCTTGGAAGCGACAAGCAAGCCTTCTTTTCCATCAAGTTCCTCGAAAATATGCTCCACAGCTTCCATTTCACTGAACGATAATGAACCAACCGCCACAGCTACGACAGCACGGCTGCGTGCTTCGAGTTCCACTTCTTCCGCCCGTTCCCGTAATATTTCCATCCCGACGATCGTCGAGCCATACTCAGCAAGGATAAGATCCTCATCAACAAACGTTTCCGCATCGCGAGTTAAAACGAGCGTTCCAAGCCGATCCCCACCGCCAATAATTGGCACAACAGTCATCGTGCGATGTCCTGACAGAAGTGGAAACGCTTCAGTAACGCCAGGATCTGCCTCCACATTCGTAACGGTTTCTTGCAACAGCAAGAACCGGTCATTGCTCTCAGACGATAATCGAATCTCACCGATTGACATCGTTCTTAGGTGGTCATGCTCATAAGCACCCATCGCAGCACATCCAAGAATTTTGCCTTTTCGGCTGACTACAAATACATTGCCTTGCATGGTGGTGCTTAGAACTTCCGCCATCTCTCGAAAGTTAAGCGCTTTGCCAGCCGCCCGTTGCAACAGCCGGTTTAATGTCCTAGTCTTAGCTAGTAAAGTCATGTTACCTGTCCTCCCAAAACGGCCCCTACTACAAAATATACTGGCTTAAATCGCGGTTTTGCGCGATGCTGCCCAGCTTCTCCTTCACATATTCAGGCGTTATCGTAATACGCTCTAAATTTAAGTCAGGTGCCTCGAATGACAAATCCTCGAGCAGCTTCTCCAGTATTGTATGAAGCCGGCGTGCGCCGATATTTTCGGTGTTTTTGTTTACGTCAGCGGCAATGGATGCAAGCT
Source organism: Paenibacillus sp. MMS18-CY102 (assembly GCF_009789195.1). Classification (GTDB taxonomy): domain Bacteria; phylum Bacillota; class Bacilli; order Paenibacillales; family Paenibacillaceae; genus Paenibacillus_T. Next base: position 95,687 of record NZ_WSTC01000001.1, read on the forward strand.
CCCGAATGGCGTCATCCGAGAATTCGATCGCTATGCCTTCTGTTTCCAGTAACGCTGTATATTGCTTAGTTAAAGCGTTTTTAGGTTCCTGCAAAATCTTCACAAAATCTTCAAGGCTGAGGCTCGTCAGTTCAACCCGGATTGGGAAACGGCCTTGAAGCTCCGGGATAAGATCCGAAGGTTTTGCTACATGGAATGCTCCCGCGGCTACGAACAGCACATAATCTGTCTTCACTGGACCATACTTGGTCATGACGGTAGAGCCCTCAACGATTGGCAAGATATCGCGTTGCACGCCCTCACGCGAAACATCAGGCCCTGATCCTCTTGATGGGCTTGCGATTTTATCGATTTCATCAATAAAGATAATGCCCGATTGCTCTGCTCGCAATACGGATTCTGTAATCACATCATCCATATCAATGAGCTTTGTTGCTTCTTCTTGAATGAGCGCTTTACGTGCATCTTTAATTTTGAGCTTACGCTTCTTCGTACGCTTCGGCATAAATTGGCCGAGCAAATCCTGCATATTTGCGCCCATGCCTTCGCCCGGCTGGCCAGAGAGCATATCCATCATATTAGGCGTGTTGTCTTCTACTTCAATCTCAATCATTTCATTTTCTAACAGCCCCGCTGCAAGCTTTTCCTTGGCAGCTTTACGTTGTTCAGCAACGGAGGAATCGTACTCTGGTTCTGGTTCAGCCTCTTTGCCCTGTTGTCCGCCGAATAACATTTCAAACGGATTTTTTTGCGTTTTGGACTTGTTTGCAGATGGAACAAGCAATGCTACGATCCGTTCATTCGCCAGCACCTCTGCTCGGTCACGAACGCGCTCCGTACGCTCAGCTTTCACGATACGGATCGCCGTTTCAACGAGATCACGCACCATAGATTCAACATCACGGCCGACGTAACCGACCTCGGTGAACTTAGTAGCTTCAACTTTGACGAAAGGAGCCTGCACAAGTTTCGCTAGACGGCGGGCAATTTCCGTTTTGCCCACGCCAGTTGGACCGATCATCAGAATATTTTTAGGCACGATTTCGTCACGAATATCTTCTGCCAGCCTGCTTCTTCTGTATCGATTGCGCAATGCGACGGCAACAGAACGCTTCGCTTGCTTTTGGCCGATAATATATTTATCCAGCTCTGCGACAATTTGTCGCGGTGTCATCGACTCGTTACCCATTGTGGCATCCCTCCGCCGGTTAGTGTATTGTTCCTAGTGCACTTGAACTTTTATCCTTCTTCTTGCCTATTGCAAAGCTGCGATGTTTACACTTCTTCCACAATAATATTACGATTCGTAAACACACAAATGTCGGCCGCAATTTCGAGTGCTGCTCTCGCCATATCTTTTGCTTCCATATGCGTAGCATGCTGCTTCAATGCACGTGCCGCCGACAGTGCGAAGCTTCCGCCCGAGCCGATTGCAAGCACATCATCATCCGGCTCAATAATTTCGCCGTTTCCTGAGATCAGCAAGAGCCCATTCGCATCCATGACAAGCAGCATAGCTTCGAGCTTGCGAAGCACACGGTCTGAACGCCACTCCTTGGCTAGTTCAACCGCAGAACGCTGCAGATTGCCATGATGCTCCTCCAGCTTGCCTTCGAACTTTTCGAACAATGTAATCGCATCGGCAACGGAGCCTGCAAACCCGGCAACTACTTGCCCGCGATAAAGGCGGCGCACTTTTTTGGCGGTTCCCTTCATGACCATGCTGTTGCCGAAGGTCACTTGGCCATCCCCTGCAATCGCGCCTTGGCCATTATGCCGTACCGCGCATATCGTCGTTGCGTGAAACTGCATCTCCATCATGGACCCTCCTCAACGTTTTTCCGCGCTGCGTTTTGAAATCATTAACTCAAAAACTCACTTTTGAACCGCTCTAGTGAAGCTAAAGCACGGTTGGCAATTGCTTCATTCTTCTCTTTCTTGCTCTTCATCCGCTTCTCAAGTGGCGGGAACAGGCCAAAGTTAGCGTTCATCGGTTGAAAATGTTTGAAATCCGCTGTTGTGATGTACTGCGCCATACTGCCCAGCGTCGTATCAGCAGGAAGCTCAATTGGATCTAGCCCACGAGCGAGCCTGCCCGCGTTTAAGCCCGCTATAAGCCCCGAGGCAGCTGACTCTACATAACCCTCTACCCCTGTCATTTGGCCAGCGAAGAAGAGCGTCTCACGCTCTTTAAACTGGTAAGTCGACCGAAGCAAACGAGGAGAGTTAATGAATGTATTTCTGTGCATCACGCCAAAACGAACAAATTCCGCATTTTCTAAACCTGGGATGAGAGAGAATACGCGTTTTTGCTCTCCCCACTTCAAATGCGTTTGGAAGCCCACCATATTGTACAGCGTGCCAGCTGCGTTATCTTGGCGCAACTGGATAACTGCATGTGGCAGCTTGCCAGTATGAGGGTTAACTAAGCCTACTGGCTTCATTGGCCCAAATAGAACCGTTTGCTTGCCGCGGCTTGCCATTATTTCAATTGGCATGCAGCCTTCAAAGTAAACTTCTTTCTCGAAGTCTTTTAATTCTGCCTTTTCTGCAGTCGTAAGTGCCTCATGGAATATGTTAAATTCCTCTTCAGTCATTGGGCAATTCAAATAAGCCGCCTCGCCCTTATCATAACGTGATGCGAGATACACCTTCGACATATCGATCGAATCTTTCTCGATAATCGGTGCTGCAGCGTCGTAGAAGTAGAAATATTCTTCACCCAGAAGTGCTTGAATGCCTTGTGATAATGACGGCGCCGTTAACGGGCCTGTTGCTATTACAACGATGCCATCCTCTGGAATGGCGGTTAGCTCTTCATTGCGAACCTCGATCAAAGGATGTTCCCGCAGCAATCGCGTAACTTCGCCTGAGAAGCCATCACGGTCGACCGCCAGCGCGCCTCCGGCTGGAACTGCATTACGGTCAGCGGAGCCAAGAATCAATGATCCCAACGCACGCATTTCTTCTTTAAGTACGCCTACAGCGTTTGCTAAACCATTTGCACGCAAACTATTGCTGCATACGAGCTCTGCAAATTTATCGGTATGATGGGCAGGCGTACGGGTAACCGGACGCATTTCATATAACGTAACTGGAACGCCTTGCGATGCGATCTGCCATGCGGCCTCGCTGCCAGCTAAGCCAGCACCAACGACCGTTACTCTTGTAGTGGAAGACAAATAAAGTACCTACCTTTCTGAATGAAAACGGCTGCCGCCCATAAATGGACGGACAGCGCGTCGTTAATCTAGCAAGCGAACAATCCGCTACGCTTGTTCTTGTTCATGATCATTATCATCTGCAACTTGCTCGTTATGGTCACATTGTGTACATTGCAGCTTCACGCCTGATTTGCTGCGTTTCTCCACAAGCAACCCCCCGCATGAAGGGCATGGCTTGCTTGCAGGCTTATCCCACGAAACAAAATCACATTCCGGATACAAGTTGCAGCCGTAGAATACCCGGCCTTTCTTGCTCCTGCGTTCAATGATGCTGCCTTTCGCACATTTGGGGCATGCGACGCCAATATCCTTAACGATTGGCTTCGTATTGCGGCATTCCGGGAAGCCTGAGCATGCCAGGAACTTGCCGAACCGCCCCATTTTGTATACGAGATGCCGTCCGCACTTCTCACAAATTTCGTCGGAAACTTCATCTTGAAGCTCGATCTCTTTCATCTCTTCTTCTGCAACTTCAAGCCTCTTCTCGAACGATTCATAAAAATCGGCTAGAACTTTTACCCAGTTTTCCTTGCCATCCTCGACATGGTCAAGCTCATCTTCCATCTGGGCGGTGAACTCAGCATCAAGAATTTCCGGGAAAAACTCTTCCATCAGCTGGCTGACGAGATCCCCGAGCTCTGTCGGAATGAACTTCTTCTCTTCAATCGCGACATAGCCGCGCTTTTGGACAGTCTCCAGCGTTGGCGCATACGTACTTGGCCGTCCAATGCCGAGCTCCTCAAGCGTCTTCACCAGCCTTGCTTCTGTGTACCGTGGAGGCGGTTGCGTGAAATGCTGCTTCGGATCAATCGCTTCCGTCACAATTGTATCGCCTACGGCGAGCGCTGGAAGGAATTTGTCATCATCATTTGGCGTACCATCATCGTTGCCTTCCACGTACACCTTCATAAAGCCCGGAAACTTCACTTTCGAACCGACGGCCCGGAAGCCCGTTTCATTCGCTTTAAGGTCTACGGTCATTGTATCGAGTATAGCCGAGGACATCTGGCTTGCCACGAACCGCTCCCAGACTAGCTTGTAGAGCCGAAGCTGGTCACGGCTCAAAAACTCTTTCATCTGGTCCGGCTCACGCAGGACAGATGTTGGGCGAATCGCTTCATGCGCATCTTGCGCATTGCTGTTTTTCTTGACATAAATACGCGGCTCATCTGGGAAATAAGCTGGCCCATATTTATTCGATATAAATTCTTTCGCTTCTTCCTGGGCAACAGGCGAAATGCGTGTCGAGTCTGTACGCATATACGTGATTAAACCAACCGTGCCTTCTTTGCCAAGATCGACGCCCTCATACAGCTGCTGGGCTACCGACATTGTCTTCGAAGCTCGGAAACCGAGTTTACGGGCGGCCTCCTGTTGCAAAGAGCTCGTAATAAAAGGCGGCGCAGGGTTGCGCAATCGTTCTTTCTCGCGCACATCGCTCACCGTAAACGGCGCGCCGTTCATCTCCGCTAATATTGCTTGTACGTCGGCTTCACTGCTAAGTTCCCGCTTTTCGCCTGAGATGGAATGGAATTTGGCATCAAAAGCAGACGCACCCTTCATTAGCCGCGCTGTAATCGTCCAATATTCCTCCGGCACAAACGCATCAATCTCATTCTCGCGGTCAATAATCAGCTTCACTGTAACGGATTGAACGCGGCCAGCAGAGAGCCCCTTCTTCACTTTCTTCCACAACAATGGACTGATCTTATAGCCTACGAGCCGATCAAGAATACGGCGCGCTTGCTGCGCATTGACCAGATCCATATTGATTGGCCTTGGCGTCTTGAATGCGTCTTTCACAGCTTGCTTCGTGATCTCATTAAATACCACTCGGCAGCTATTCGCCTCATCCAGCTCCAGATAATGGGCAAGATGCCACGCAATAGCTTCACCCTCACGATCGGGGTCGGCTGCGAGATAAACGTTTTTCACTTTTTTGCTAGCATCCTTTAGTTCTTTAAGAATGCTGCCTTTTCCTCGGATCGTTATGTACTTCGGATTAAAGTCGTTTTCAACTTCAACGCCGATTTGACTTTTGGGCAAATCGCGAATGTGACCCATGGACGCTTTTACGATAAATTTACTGCCCAAATATTTGCCGATCGTTTTCGCCTTGGCAGGCGACTCGACAATAACGAGCGAATCCGCCATTAAGCGTCCTCCTCTCCCCTAGATAACGGTATATGTAGAGCCGTGCTGTTGTTGAACCTTACGATTTATACATAAATTTATCAGAACAGCGTGCAAATGTCCAAGAGGCATTCCCGTAAGCTCATGCAACTCATCGGTTGAGCAAGGATGATCGAGCAGTAATTCATACACGCTCCGCTCATCTTCACTGAGTAGCTCTAGTTCATTGGACGCAGATGAATGGCTGTTCTGATCATTGGATTCCATGTCCATATAAGGCAAATGCTTAAACCAATCCTCGGTTGATCGAATAATTCGTGCCTTGCCATCTGCAATCAGCTGGTTCGTTCCACTGCTCTTGGGCGAAGTCACTGGGCCAGGCAGTGCAAACAGCTCCCGATCGAATGAAAACGCCTGCTCTGCAGTTATGAGCGAACCACTCCGTTCCGCCGCCTCAATAACGACCGTTCCCGCTGATAATCCCGCAATAATTCGATTCCGCAGCGGAAATAATCCGGGGTGGAATGCTGTGCCAATCGGCGCTTCTGATAAGAGCAGGCCTTGTTTCGCAATCCGGCGGAACAAGGAAGCATGCTGAGGCGGATAAATCCGGTCGATCGGCGTGCCAAGCACAGCAATTGTGCTCCCCGTACGGCCAACTGAAGCCTCATGCGCAACGCCATCAATCCCTTTGGCAAGGCCACTAATTACAGTAAGCCCCCGTTCGGCAAATCCCGAAGCTAACAGCTCGGTCATATGCCGCCCATATGCCGTCGGGGTTCGCGTGCCTACAATAGATACCGTATGCCGATGAAGAAGCTCTAGGCTTCCAATTGCATACAACACCCAAGGCGGCTCATGAATATTCCGGAGTGCATCTGGATATTCATCAGACTCCACCGTAATGACTTGCGCGTTTCGCTGCTCATATTTCTTTATGATAGAATCATACCCGATTTGGCACTCTGAGAAACGTATTGCTGCTTGATTCGCTTGCTCGGGCCTAAATCCTGCCGTAAGCCACGGCTCTGGCGAATCTAGCATCGTGCGCTGCCACAGCTGCGCATCAACCGCTTTCTTGATCGTCCTCCATCCGATGCCTGGGATATCATGAAGCAAGACGAGCATTTTACTTTTATTATAATGTGACATTTTATCCATCCTCCGATGCGGAGGCTTGCATCCTTTTCCTATTTTGCTCTAGCTAGAACGAGATTGCAAGCCAACCGCTTGATTTAAATGCAAAAAAGCAGCCAATCGTACCCAATTGAGGGACGAAAGGCTGCTTGCCTCTCCGAACAGACTCACCATCCGCAGATGTGATGAATCCATTAACAGATCCTATTATTTGCGCGTGATGCATTTTTCCAACAAGCCTTGCTCTTCGAGCACGGAAACGAGCGTGGAGCCCATTTCGGATGGTGTTGGAGATACTTTTACGCCACAAGCTTCCAGCGTAGCAATTTTTTCTGCAGCAGTACCTTTACCGCCCGAAATAATTGCGCCAGCATGGCCCATGCGTTTGCCTTCCGGTGCAGTTGCGCCACCGATAAAGCCGACTACTGGTTTTTTCATGTTTGCTTTAATCCATTCTGCTGCTTCTTCCTCAGCCGTACCGCCGATTTCACCAATCATGATAACCGCATACGTTTCTGGATCTTCATTAAACATGTTCAGTACATCGATGAACTCCGTGCCTTTAACAGGGTCTCCACCGATACCAACTGCCGACGATTGGCCAATGCCACGGGTCGTCAATTGATGTACAGCCTCATAAGTGAGCGTTCCGCTACGGGAAACGACGCCTACATGGCCTTTCGTATGGATATATCCTGGCATGATGCCGATTTTGCACTCATCCGGCGTAATCAAGCCTGGACAGTTAGGACCGATCAAACGGGTTTTCTTGCCTTCCAGGTAACGTTGAACTTTCACCATGTCAAGCACCGGGATGCCTTCTGTGATGCAGATAACGATATCCAGTTCAGCGTCTACTGCTTCAAGAATCGCGTCAGCTGCGAATGCTGGCGGAACGTAGATAACGGATGCAGTCGCGCCTGTTGCCGCAACAGCTTCTGTTACTGTATTGAATACTGGAAGCGAAGCCGTGCTGCCGTTTTCGAGTGCAATCTCAACCGTCGTACCGCCTTTGCCCGGCGACGTGCCGCCGACCATTTGCGTACCGTAATCGAGCGCGCCCTTCGCATGGAACAGGGCTGTTTTGCCCGTAATCCCCTGCGTGATGACTTTCGTATCTTTATTGATCAAAATGCTCATCGAAATTTCACATCCCCTGAGAAAAAATTCGGATTTAGCCGGTTGCTTGTCCTATTTCACGAGCGCAACGATTTTTTGTGCGCCGTCGGCCATGGAATCAGCCGCAACGATGTTCAGGCCGGATTCGTTCAACATTTTCTTGCCAAGCTCTACGTTCGTGCCTTCCAGGCGTACAACGAGTGGACGGTCGAGACCGAGCTCTTTTGCAGCAGCAATTACGCCTTCAGCGATAACGTCGCAACGCATAATGCCGCCGAAAATGTTAACGAAAATGCCTTTTACTTTCTCGTCGGACAGGATGATCTTGAATGCTTCCGTAACTTTCTCCTTGGTAGCACCGCCACCTACGTCGAGGAAGTTGGCAGGGTCTCCGCCATAATATTTGATAATGTCCATCGTCGCCATAGCAAGGCCTGCGCCGTTAACCATGCACCCGATGTTGCCATCAAGCGCAATGTAGCTAAGGTCGAATTTGGACGCTTGGATTTCTTTCTCATCTTCTTCATCCAAGTCGCGAAGCGCCAAAATATCAGCATGGCGATACAATGCATTGGAATCGAAGTTCAGCTTCGCGTCAAGAGCCATAACATTGCCGTCGCCCGTAACTACGAGTGGATTGATCTCCGCGATGGAGCAATCTTTGTCAACGAACGCCGTGTACAGCGCGATCATGAAGCCTGCTGCTTTGTTAACAAGCTCTTTAGGGATATTGATGTTGAATGCAAGGCGTTTCGCTTGGAAAGCCTGCAAGCCGATTGCCGGGTCAACGATCTCTTTGAAAATTTTCTCCGGCGAGTGTGCAGCAACTTCTTCGATCTCCGTGCCGCCCTCTTCGGACGCCATCAAGACAACGCGGCCAGTGCCACGGTCAACAACGACGCCAACATAATATTCTTTCTTAATGTCGCAGCCTTGCTCGATGAGCAGGCGCTTCACTTCTTTGCCTTCTGGACCTGTTTGATGCGTGATCAGCGTTTTGCCGAGAATTTCACTCGCGTAAGCTTTCACTTCATCCAGATTTTTCGCGACTTTAACGCCGCCCGCTTTACCGCGGCCACCTGCGTGGATTTGTGCTTTTACAACGACAACAGAAGTGCCAAGCTCTTTTGCAGCCTCGACAGCCTCGTCAACGGTGAAAGCAACTTTGCCTTCAGGCACGAGAACTCCGTATTGCTTCAGGACTTCTTTGCCTTGGTACTCATGGATATTCATTAACGAAATCCTCCAATCCGCAAACTGTATCAAGCAATGGAATGTAAACAAACAAGCTTATTGTATCACTAAATGTACAACCTTACCTCACTTTTGCAAAATTTAAAAACTGCTCTTTTGATATGAAATTCATCTAGTTTTGATATGATAAGCGCTAGAAACCAATGCTAATTCCCAATTCATTCATTTCAAAAAAGAGGATTAAACGCCAAATAAATCACCTGTTTCACTTGTTTTCTGCCTCTTTATTGACAGCTGCGTTTCCCATCGATATGATAGGTCTAAGAGATCAATTTTGATACGGAACAGTAAGGAAGCACCTTCGTCCGATTATGACGGAGGTGTATTTTGTTATGTATGCCAGCCTTTTGGGATCAAGTGTCAATGGCATAGATGGACTGACTATTGCTGTGGAAGCTGATATTGCAAGCGGCTTGCCCCAAGTCAATCTTGTAGGGTTGCCCGATAGCGCCGTGCGTGAGTCTTCTGAACGTGTACGCGCAGCGATTCGAAACTGCGGTTTTCAATTTCCAATGAGCCGCATAACGATTAATCTCGCGCCCGCCGATCTGCGGAAAGAAGGGTCAGCGTTTGATCTTTCGATCGCCGCTGCCATTCTCGTTGCTAGCGAGCAGCTCCCCGCCGCATCTTTTCAACACACGCTGCTTATTGGAGAACTTTCGCTTAATGGCGAAATCCGCGCTGTACCAGGCGTATTGCCAATGGTGGAGCAAGCCGCGAAGAATGAGGCGGCTCGCGTCATTCTTCCTTTAGGCAACGCCGCAGAGGCAGCCCTGCTTAATGGCATAGAAGTGTATGCCCTTACGCATCTTAATGAGCTTGCCGCATGGAAAGAAGGCGACAGCTGGCAATCTTATCGGTACAAGCCCGAGATTCATCAAGCCCCCAATAGCTACGCTTCAAAATATAATTCATCTGATATCGACAGGGATCAAATACTTGATTATGGCGATGTGCTCGGGCTCCACGGTGCCAAACGTGCGCTTCTTATTGCTGCTGCTGGCAGCCATAACTTGCTATTAAGCGGTCCCCCTGGCACAGGCAAGACGATGCTTGCACGGCGCCTTCCGTCCATCCTTCCCCCGCTGACCGATGAAGAAGCGCTGGAAGTGACCAAAATTTACAGCGTTGCAGGCAAGTTAGGCCCAAGCCCCACCTCTCTCATCCGTACACGCCCGTTTCGATCCCCTCATCACACGATATCCGCTGGTGGGTTAATTGGCGGAGGATCTATACCACGACCTGGCGAAGTCACACTCGCCCATCGTGGCGTTCTCTTCCTAGATGAGCTGCCAGAATTCTCGAGGCCTGCACTGGAGGTGCTTCGCCAGCCACTTGAGGATCGTGCCGTTACGATAGCCCGTACTAAAGCAGTATTCCGATTCCCTGCCCGATTCATGCTCGCTGCATCAATGAACCCATGTCCGTGCGGCTATTGGGGCAATGGCCCTGGCGATCGGCAATGTACCTGTACAGATGCGGCTGTAGCCCGATACCGGAGCAAAATATCCGGTCCCCTGTTAGATCGTATCGACTTGTTGCTCGAAGTGCCACGCCCCAAATCTTTTAACACAGCACGCTCTGGAATGACAAGTTCCGAGATGAACAGTCTTGTTATGGCAGCCGCCGAGCGCCAGCATCATCGTGCAAAGAAAGCCGGGGTTCATTGGAATGCCGAATTAACTGGCGCTGCCCTTCATCGTACCGTGCAATTATCTGCACCGTCTGCAAAGTTGCTTCGGCATTCATTTGATAAGCTGGGGATCAGCTTCCGCGCCCATGATCGCATCCTACGGCTTGCCCGAACGATTGCTGATGTTTCAGATAGTGAGGCAGTCCATGAAGAGCATATGTCTGAAGCCATTCAATATCGGCGTTCTGGAGAACGATTAGGCGAATAGCTTTCTTTCATCTCCAACATTATTATAGAAACAAAAAGAACCGCGATGGACGAAACCATCGTGCGGTTCTTTTTGCTTTTACCTTCACAGATAATTAGAAAGCATCCCGAATATGTGTCAGATCAATTAAGTTTCTATCTGCACCTAACAGCACTGTGATCACATCGAAACGAACAGTCCGTCCACTTTGTTTCTGCGTTTGTAAATATACTTCTGTCACTAAGCGTATCTTTTGGCATTTGCGAAAATCGACTGATTCTGCCGCAGAACCAAATGCAGCCGATGACCTTGAACGTCTTGTCCGCACCTCAATGACAACCATTGTTCCATCCTGCTCTGCAATAATGTCTACCTCACCAGCGCGGCAACGCCAGTTTCGTTCACGAATCAAGTATCCCGCTTCGCTCAAATACTTCTCCGCTGCCTCTTCTCCGATTTTGCCCGTTTCAATCCGGCTCAACTTATTCCCCCCACGCGCCCGCCCGTTTATCGGAACGGTAAACAAAGCTCAGTATTTCGGCTACGAGCGCGTACAGCTCTTGTGGAATTTCTTGATCGATATCGAGCTTCGATAACACTTCAACCAACGAGGAATCCTCTTGGATCGGAACGCCATTTTCTGTAGCTTTCGCTACGATCGCTTCTGCCAGATGCCCTTTGCCTTTCGCAATGACGACCGGCGCTGAACGTTCTCCCGGCTCATACTTTAAAGCTACAGCTTTACGTGCGAGTTTTGATGGCTCCCCATTCTTAGCAGGTTCATGAAATGGGCTCATATCCGGAAATCGACTCCTTTATATGGCTTAGCTCCATAAGAAGGAGCGGTCGGAGGCAGCATTGCATCTCCCCCGGAGGTTCCATCGGCATTGCTCCCGCTTGTTTTCGTTATTGACTCGTCAGGCATTGCCGTTACTTTAAACGTCAACAGCTGGTATCCTGCCTGCTGAAGCGCTGAAGCCACTGCATTGCGTTCCCCTAAAGCAATCGCCTGCATCAACGGATGGTCGTTCCACACGTTTAGATTCACGATCTTATCGACAACGTGCACATCAACGATCGTATTGCCGATTGATTTTAAGTTTAAGTCAAACAGCAATCGGCAATTGGATGCGTCCAATTCATTTTTCGGCCCTCGTTTGGTTTGTACATGAACGGATGCAGTCTGCCCCCCTTCCTGATTAAGGAGCGGAATAAATAACGTAAGATGCGTTAACATTGACCCATTGCGTTCCGGGGATAGCAGCAATTGCTGTCCGGTAATTTGTTGAATGAGCTGCTGCGCAGTTTCTTTTAATGGCGCGGGTGCATCATCCATTGATGCCAGCGACATTAGCGCGCTTTTCAACGTTTCCGACGAAATTCCATCACCCGATTGGGGAAGGCTTGGCAGTGCTGTTTGAATCGGAGCCCTTAGTCCTTCCGCCCCCCCTGCTTGCCGTACGAGGGTGTTCTGCCCCTTCGCTAATTGCCCAGCAGCGTTGATATCGCCATCTGTTTGAGCTTCACTTGATGCTTGCGCCCCCGCAGTTAAAGCAGCCTCTGATGGCCTAGCCCCGGTTATATGGCTTGCAACGCCATTAATCGCATTCCGGATCAATTGTACTGGTTGGCCTTGCCCATCAATGTCACCTTGCATCTCGTTCGGGTTATTTAAATTTGTAGCCGATCCTATAGATGACGGCTTATTTCCATTCTGGGTTGAACCCTCAGCCGTGTCACTGGCAAGTGTGCGTGTGGTCTCCTGAAGCAGCTCATGCTCATGGTTAACGCCAAGCACCTGTAACATCTTGCCCAGCCATCCTCCTGATTCAGCCGAGGCAGGACGTCCAGGCAGCGCCGCGTTAGATGACTGTTCACTATTTCCCTGAGCAATCGTACCCGCTGCCTCGGTCCAACCTTTCGCACTCGCATTCAATTCTGTTCCCGAATTGCCGCCTGCAGCCAACGATGCTGCTGTTGTCTTGCCATCGGCAGTAACCGTGGCTTGTCTGCCAGTAATGTTTGCATCTGATGCGGTTGCCTGTTTTGCATTCGTTACGGCAGGCGCCTTCGAGCTATTCCCATCAAATGTATCGTTGCCCTCTCCGCCTTCGCCCACACCCTGTTGCTGCAACGATGCGGCTTGTGTAAGCAATTCCTTCACACGCGCTGCTAAAGCCGCTACCGTAGGTGCAGATGGCGCTCCCGCAGCAGCACCGCCATTTTTAATTGAACCGTCTGGCAACGCCGGCTTATTTGCACTTTGTTCTCCCAATTCAGGGCCAGCCATTCCATCTCCATCTGCACCGGACACTTGGGCTAACTGCTGGCTAATCGTATCCATGAGGACATGCAGTGGCTTCCCAAACATCACCTGTCGCATCGCGGCTACGGTCTGTTCCGTCAATGGCAACCCCCGCTTAAGCGAAGCTGCTGCAGCTTGCATCCATTCTGCTGGGTCGACACCCTTAGGAACCGCTTGAAAGATTTGCTTTAGCGCTTGTGCAACCTCTCTCGTCATCGGGATGCCATCTCGCTTCATATCGCGAACGAGCTCCATCGCCCATTTCGAATCCGGCAAGCCGGCTGCTTTCATTAGCTGCCGCGCCGTATCGTCTGACACTTGTTGTTCAGCGGAGTCTACCGGCTTCAATACGATCATTCCTGAAGTCGATTCAGGCTGAACTCTCAAGGTCGCTGTTTGCCCTGGAGAAAGCGGGGTTTCAAGCTTGGCACGGACTTGAACACCGTTTATTTGCACCACAGCCTCTTGATCGCCCTGTGTTTGCAAAACAACGCCTCGCACCACTTGCCCTGGTTTTAGCTCAAGCTTTCGGCTCTCGCCGTTCTGCACGTCGCCGAGCAGGCTTCTCATCATCTGGCTTATATTCAAAGTTAATTCCCCTTTTGTCGATCACTCCGTTATATCCTTTATATCGGCACCAATCGGATGAAGCTAAACCATTCTTTTATGAAAAACTGTCGAATTGCTCACAAAGTAAAAAAACCGCTCCGCACGGCCTCAATACAAAGCGGCTGCACGTAAGAACGGTTTTACAAATCTTGTTTAGGAACAAAAGATTAGAATAGGGCCTGTTGCTCCATTTGAGCCAAAATGTTTCCGAGAAATGACCTTCGATGCAACGGCGTTGGCCCTAATTCGAGCAACTTCTCCCGATGAAGCTTTGTCGCATATCCTTTATGTATGGCGATTCCATAGCCTGGGTACATGCTTTCCCATTCTGCCTTGCATAATCGATCGCGCGTCACCTTAGCTAGAATGGATGCGGCTGCAATCGACTGGCTAGTCGCATCCCCTTTAATAATGGCTTGCTGCGGAAGCTGAAGATCAATTGTCTCTGCATCAACCAGCAAATGATCCGGATCAGCACCGAGTGTTTGTACCGCTTGCTTCATCGCTAATCGCGAAGCTTGCTTAATATTGATGCGATCAATTTCGGCAGAATCAATTCGTGCAACAGACCAATAAAGCGCATGCTCAATAATGACGTCGTACAACTCGTTACGCTTTTTCTCAGACAGCTTCTTGGAATCATTAATCCCTTCAAGCACTAGTCCAGGCGGCAAAATAACGGCAGCTGCTACGACATCACCAAACAGGCAGCCCCGCCCTACCTCGTCGATCCCCACGACATTCTGGCAGCCTTGCTCCCAAAGCGCCTTTTCGTATTCCAGCATTCCCCATTCTCCCATGCCACACTTAATAGGTTGAAGCAGATTCCAACGTCAACCGCCCCAGCTTGCCTGCACGCATCTCACGCAAAATGATGCCCGACGATTTTTCCAAATCAACGTTTCCGCCGCTAATAAGACACCCGCGTTTACGGCCAATCGCTTCCATTATTCGAACAATCTCGCTGGAATCCTCTACATCTGTAGGACGCTCCACGTCAATTCCGAAGCGGTCCACGAGCGTATCCCAGTAACGGCTAATTAGCTCTCGCGTTGCGAAGAACGCAATATCCTCAATGTTGAGAATTTGCTCACGAATCGCGCCTGTCATCGCTAGCCGATATCCCACGATTGGATCCTCGAATTTGGGCCACAAAATACCCGGGGTATCCAGCAGTTCCATCTCCGTACCAACCTTAATCCACTGTTGCCCCTTCGTTACGCCTGGGCGGTCGCCCGTAATTGCAATATTGCGGCCCGCAAGGCGATTGATCAGCGTCGACTTCCCAACATTCGGAATGCCAACGATGAGCGCACGAACCGCACGCGGATTAATTCCTTTGGACAATTGCTTCGCAATTTTTTCATGGAGAAGTTTTTTTGCCAATCCTGGAATTTCACCGACACGCGTACCCGTTGATGCATCAACAGCAATACATTCATGCCCTTCATATTTGAACCGCTCAATCCACGCCTCGGTCTCTCTTGGATCGGCAAGATCACTTTTGCCAAGGACAATCATGCGAGGCTTGTTCAGCAGAATCTCATCAACCATCGGATTGCGGCTTGAAAGTGGGATTCGTGCATCTAAGAGCTCAACTGCGATATCAATCAACTTCAGTTTATCTTGAATCTGCCTCCGGGCTCTTGTCATATGTCCGGGGAACCACTGGATAGTCATTCAATCACCTCATTGCTAACATGCCTCGTCAACGTCTACCGTAGCAGACATTCACGAGGCATGTCGTTGCTTATTTATGTCCAATTATTCTAACCTTGTTAAGCGGCCAGAATATGACGTCACTGCGTCCAATCACATTATCCATGTCAACGAAACCAATCATCCGGCTGTCCTTGCTGTTCGAGCGATTATCGCCAAGCACGAAGATATGGCCTTCAGGCACGACAGACTCTGTAAACTGCTCATTCGGATAGTTAGGAGTCGTAGGTGTGTTGTTATAGAGCGTACCGTTCGTATGCGCCTGAGCGATCGCCTCTTTCAGGTACGTCTCATCAACCTTCTTATCGTTCACATACAAGTCGTCGCCTTCGTATCGGATCTTATCGCCTGGCACGCCAATTACGCGCTTAATAAAATTGCGGTTCTCTTCCGGAACAAAAAATACAACAACTTCACCATGCTTTGGCTCCCGGAATTTATAAAGCACTTTATTGACGATTACGCGCTCGCCTGTTTCGAAATTAGGCTGCATCGAAGGCCCGTCCACGATAAATGGCATAAATAACAGCCAGCGAATGATCAAAACGAGGATAACGGCGATCCCGATCGCTTTTACCCATTCCGTAATTTCTTTCGATGCGCCGCCGCCACGTTTCGTCGGCTTATGGTCCGCAGGCGATTCATTCATTGCATGCTTGTCCACATCGGAATCTGTAGCATGATTCACATTATCTTGGTCGTTCGTACGATTATGCTCCATATCTCCACCCGCTTCTCATCATACTGTCGTTGCCCCGACAGAGGGACCCATGCTTAGACGAACGATCGTTATTGGAATGCGAAAAGGGGCTTGTCTGTGGCAAGCCCCTCTCAACCATCCGATTAACGGATTTCTTTAATTCTCGCTGCTTTACCGCGCAGTTCGCGCAGGTAGTAGAGCTTCGCACGACGAACTTTACCACGGCGAGCCACGTCGATTTTATCAATCTTAGGCGAGTTAACCGGGAACGTTCTTTCCACGCCAACGCCGTAAGAAATTTTACGAACCGTGAACGTTTCGCTAATGCCGCCACCGCGACGCTTGATGACAACGCCTTCGAAGAGCTGAATACGCTCACGCGTGCCCTCGATGACTTTTACGTACACCTTCAGCGTGTCGCCTGGACGGAAGTTAGGAAGATCTTTGCGCAGTTGTTCTTGCGTAATCGCTTGTACAATATTCATCTTGTAATCACTCCTTCCCCAACAGACGTTCTTATGAGCTCACTGATCACTCATTCGATCAGGTCATGGCTAATAGCGGACCGTCCGACTTTCACACAACATCTTGAATTTTATCATACGATGGGCCAAAACACAATGCCGAACGATTATTTTTCTCCCTCAGAATCTGGCACACCTGAACTACTAGTTTCTCGTTCTAATAACGCTTTCAGCCAAACCCTTTCTTTCGGCGTCAATTCAGCACGTTCCAATAGTTCAGGACGGCGACGAAGTGTTCGCAAAAGCGATTGCTCACGCCTCCACGCATCGATTCTCGCATGATTGCCAGAAACCAGCACCTCCGGCACTTCCCAGTCCCGGAAGACAGCTGGTCTCGTATAATGTGGGTATTCAAGCAATCCAGTGCTGAACGAATCAGTAACCGCTGATGTTTCGTTGCCTAGCACGCCTGGCAGCAGGCGAACGATGCTATCGATTGCCACCATCGCAGGAAGCTCCCCGCCTGTTAGCACGTAATCTCCAATTGACAATTCATCGGTGACGAGATGCTCGCGAATCCGTTCATCATAACCCTCATAATGGCCGCACACGAAGATCAAGTGCTTCACCTGGGACAGTTCCTCCGCTTTGCGCTGCGTAAACGTCTCGCCTTGCGGGCATAACAAAATGACACGAGGGCGAGGCCCTTCCTGGGGCACCAAATGCTCGACAGCTGCGAACATCGGCTCCGGCTTGAGCACCATGCCCCCGCCGCCCCCATAAGGATAATCATCAACGGTACTGTGCTTATTGGTCGAGAACTGCCTAAAGTTGGTCGCCTGAAGCGATACAATGCCCTTATCCCGTGCTTTTCCTAGAATGCTAGCGCCGAACACGCCGTCGAACATTTCCGGGAATAACGTTAATACATCGATCCGCATAATCGTTAAATCAATCCTTCGATCAAATGAACGGTAATTTTCTTATTATCAACATCAACGGCTACAAGCACATCGTCAATGACTGGTATCAATATTTCTTTTGGCCGGCCATTAGCGCCTTTGCCCTTCACGACCCATACATCATTCGCCCCTGGCGACAAAATCTCAGCTACAGTGCCAAGCTCTTCGCCTTCATCGGTAATAACAGTACAGCCGATAATTTCATGGTAATAATATTCGTCCTCATCTAGATCAACTAGATCATGCTCCGAAACTTTAAGAATCCACCCTTTATATTTCTCTACATCGTTGATATTGTCGTAGCCTTTGAGCTTCAAAACATACACATTTTTTTGCGAACGTGAGCTTGCCACTTCTACTTCCAAACGTCCACTTTTGCCTTCCTCGAACAAGGTCAGCTTGCTGCCCGGAGCAAAACGCACATCTGGAAAATCTGTCTGTGGCCACACTTTCACTTCGCCACGAATGCCATGCGTATTCACAAGTTTGCCCACGGTAAACCATTTGTCAGCCATTTTCATTCCGCCTTTCCTGCCGCCTAACGCCATGCGTTAAATCAATCCGATCATTAGCCCTTATTATTATGTATCGAAAAAGGGTTAGGACATTCATCCTAACCCTCCAAGTCGTACGCTATTCAAGAATCGATGTCGATGGATACTCTTCGACCTGTTTTAACCGCAGCGGACGAAACGACAATTCGCAGCGCCTTCGCTATGCGGCCTTGCTTGCCGATGACTTTACCGACATCGGAAGGATGAACAGACAAGCTGAATACAAGATTCCCTCGCCCGTCTTCCTTCTCACTGACGCGCACGTCATTCGGATGATCCACTAAAGCCTTTGCTATGACAAGAACTAATTCTTTCATCTAAAGGCCCTCCGCTATCAACAGTTATTTCTGTTGCTTAAGCTCATGGAACTTCTTGAGGACGCCTGCTTTGGAAAGCAGGTTGCGAACCGTATCAGAAGCTTGTGCACCGGTTTGCAGCCATTTCAGCGCTTTCTCTTCATCGATGTTCACTTGCGCCGGTTGAGCAACCGGATTGTACGTGCCGATTTCTTCGATGAAGCGGCCGTCACGCGGGGAACGGGAATCGGATACGACTACGCGATAGAAAGGAGCTTTGTGAGCACCCATACGTTTCAGACGAATACGAACTGCCATTATTCATTCACCTCCTTACAAGAATCAACTTCATGGATTGCAATCGGTCTAGCCGCAATGCTTAGCCAAATGGCGGGAACTTCATGCCTTTTCCTTTGCCGCCCATTAGGTTCTTCAAGCCTTTCAGGCCGCCTTTTGGCCCTTTAGGACCCATCATGCCTGAGAATTGCTTCATCATCTTGCGCATTTCATCGAACTGCTTAATGAGACGGTTAACGTCAGCAATCTGTGTCCCGCTGCCTGCTGCTATCCGTCTACGGCGGCTATAGTTCAGCAGGTCTGGGTTACGCTTCTCGTCCGTCGTCATAGAGCGCACAATCGCTTCGACGCGGTTGATCTGTTTGTCATCAACCTTCATATCTTTCATGCCCTTAACCTTGTTCATGCCCGGAAGCATATCAAGAAGCTGGTCTAATGGGCCTAGCTTACGAACTTGCTCCATCTGCTCGAGAAAATCTTCGAAGGTGAATTCTGCATTGCGCATCTTCCGTTCCATCTCAGCAGCTTTATCTGCGTCGATACTCGATTGCGCCTTCTCTATAAGGGAGAGCATATCGCCCATTCCGAGAATCCGCGATGCCATCCGTTCAGGATGGAAAGGCTCCAACGGTTCGATTTTCTCGCCAGTTGCAACGAATTTGATCGGGCATCCCGTAACCGCTTTGACAGAAAGTGCTGCACCACCGCGTGTATCGCCGTCCAGCTTAGTGAGAACAACGCCTGTCAGCTCAAGCTGCTCATGGAAACTCTTCGCGACATTGACCGCTTCTTGTCCAGTCATCGCATCGACGACCAGCAACACTTCGTCCGGCTCGACGACGGTGTGAATTTGTTTGATCTCATCCATGAGCGCTTCATCGATCTGCAAGCGACCTGCAGTATCGACGATTACGTAATCAAAGCTGTTTGCTTTGGCATGCTGTAAGCCTTGGCGAGCAATCTCAACTGGCGATACGTCGTTGCCGAGCGTAAACACCTGTGCATTAATTTGCTCTCCTAGCACTTGCAGCTGCTTGATTGCTGCTGGTCGATAAATATCGCCTGCGATCAGCAAAGGCTTGTGATTGTTTTTGATGAGCATTTTGGCAAGTTTCGCAGTCGTCGTCGTTTTGCCGGCACCTTGAAGGCCTGCCATCAAAATAACAGTTGGCGGCTTGCCAGCCTTAGCAATCTTCGTAGCCGTGCCACCCATAAGCTCAATCAGCTCTTTGTGTACAATATCGACTACGACCATGCCTGGCGTGAAGCTCTTCTGAACTTCAATGCCAACTGCCTGCTCCTTCACCTTGGCGACAAAGTCTTTGACGACCTTGAAGTTTACGTCCGCTTCCAGCAAGGCTAACCGGACTTCACGCATCGCTTCATTTACATCGTCCTCGGACAGCTTGCCCTTGCCACGCAATTTGCCGAACACATTCTGCAGCCTGCTCGTCAAACCTTCAAACGCCATGATGACTCACCCGCTTTCACTATTTAATCCTTGTCTGTTCCGCCTGGCGAAGCGATTCCGCAATGCCAAGCAACTCCGATTTATGGCGGCTATCATCTGGCAATGCTTTTACACAAGCCTCTAGCCCATCCATCGCGCGCCGCAATGTCTCATGTCGGGTTAGAAGCCCAAGCTTGGCTTCGTACCCTTCCAATACCGTCTGCGCACGCTTTATATGTTCATATACCGCTTGGCGGCTAATGCCGAAGTCAGCCGCAATCTCGCCAAGCGAAAAATCTTCAATAAAGTATTGCATAAGAAACGTCCGTTGTTTATCCGTCAGTAACGGCTCGTAAAAATCAAACAGCAGGTTAATGCGGTTCGTTTTATCGAGCGCATCCGGTCCACCGCTAGTCACGGGCACGTCCCCTTCCGTCAAGTACAACGCCTTGACACTGTATCAACTTCCCTTATGGTACAGGATGCTTGTGCCGGTGTCAAGCTTTTGTCCTTGTCAGGCAAAAAATCTGTTCACGAACCTTGCCTATTCTGGGAAGGCAAGCTAGGCTTGTTCTTCCTCATCCTTCTTCTGGATCAGCCCAGCGAATAAAGCATGGACGAATTGATCCGAATCGAATTGCTGCAGGTCGTCCATTTTTTCGCCAAGCCCTACGAGTTTGACCGGAAGGTTCAGCTCATTGCGAATGGCAATAATAATGCCGCCTTTTGCCGTACCGTCAAGCTTCGTGAGCACAAGGCCTGTAACACCGCTCTTCTCGCCAAACAGCTTCGCTTGGCTAAGCGCATTTTGCCCCGTCGTCGCATCCAACACAAGAAGAACCTCATGCGGTGCGGTCGGCACTTCACGCTGGATAACACGGAAAATTTTGTTCAGCTCATCCATCAGGTTTGTTTTATTTTGCAGCCGTCCTGCCGTATCGCATAGGAGCACGTCAACGCCACGTTGTTTGGCCGCTTGCACAGCATCATACATAACCGCTGCTGGGTCCGCGCCTGCGCTTTGTTTGATAACGTCTACGCCAACGCGCTGTCCCCATACTTCCAACTGCTCAATCGCCCCTGCACGGAACGTATCGCCAGCCGCAAGAAGTACGCTCTTTCCTTCTGATTTGAACTTGTGTGCCAGCTTGCCGATCGTCGTCGTTTTGCCTACACCGTTGACGCCAACGAACAAAATGACCGTCATCCCGCTCTCTGCCATGCGAAGCTCAGGATCATCAACGCCCTTAAGAATCTCAACGAGCTTCTCCGAAAGCACAGGCTGGAGATCAGATGCGTCTTCGATCTTTCTCGCTTTCACTTCTGCACGCAAATCGTCGATCAGCTGCATGACCGTGTTCACGCCAACGTCCGCCCCGATCAGAATTTCTTCCAATTCCTCAAAGAATGCCTCATCAATTTTTTTGCGGCGCGTGATGAGCTCTTCTACCTTTTCAACGATCGCCGTGCGGGTCTTCGCGAGACCGTCTTTAAATATGTTCGTTACTGCCTCCGTCTTGGAAGCAATCGTTTCTTTTAATCGTTTAAAAAAGCTCATATCATGCCGTCCCTTTCCACATTCCGAGTCTATTCTTTTTCTATTTCCTAAGCCGATGCGACCTCTTCATCTGCGAACTCCTCGTCCTCTAGCCGCACGGAAACGAGCTTGGAAACGCCGCCCTCTTCCATCGTTACGCCATAAAGCACATCCGCTTCTTCCATCGTGCCCTTGCGATGAGTAACGACGATAAACTGCGTCAAGTGCGAGAACTCACGCAAATATTGGGCAAAACGAGCCACGTTCGCTTCATCCAACGCCGCCTCAACCTCGTCAAGCACGCAGAATGGCACAGGCTTAACCTGCAAAATCGCAAACAATAACGCAATCGCTGTAAGTGCACGCTCACCGCCAGACAATAGCTGCAAGTTTTGAAGCTTCTTGCCCGGTGGCTGTGCCACAATATCAATGCCCGTATCGAGAATACGGTCTGGCTCCGCCAAAATCAAGTCTGCCCGGCCTCCGCCGAACAGCTTCGCAAATACGACAACAAAATGCGTACGTATCGCCTCGAACGTCATGCGGAAACGTTTAGACATCTCATCGTCCATCTCACGGATGACTTGGTAAAGGGTCGTCTTCGCATCAATGAGGTCATTGCGCTGCGTATCCAAAAACTCGTACCGTTCCTTCACCCGTTGATACTCTTCGATCGCGCCGAGATTCACATCGCCTAAGGCTGAAATTTGGCGCTTCAGGTCGCGAACCGCTTGCTGGGCTGCTGGGACATCCTCAGGGACAGGATATCGCTCTTTGGCAAGCTCGTAGCTCAGCTCGTACTCCTCGCTCAGCTTGCGAAGAAGGTTGTCCAGCTCCACATCCAGCCGATTCACGGCGATTTCCGTTTGCCGCATCTTATCTTCGGTCTCTCGGAGCATGTTCCGCTGTTCCTTCGTCTCGCTTTCGCCATCTTCGAGCCCTCTGACCATCTGGGCGCGCTCAGCACGCATGAAGTCTGTCCGTTCCGCACAGCCATCTTTTTTGAGCTTCAAATCATTCAACTGCTCAATTTGCCCTACGGTTTCCTCCGTGTGGCGTTCCTCATCTTCCTTCAACTGGGCTTGGATGCCCCGCATCGCCGACAACTCTTGCTTCGCACGATTAATATCGACTCGAATTCTCGCAGCCTGGTCTTCCAGCGAGAATTTCTCTTGCTCGGTTTTCGCCGCCAAAATTTTCAAATCCGTCAGCTGGCCTTGAAGCTCCTCGCGTGCTGATTCCGACGCTTTGCGCCGAACTTCAGCCTCTTGGATGAGTTGCTGAAGCTCCGCCTCACGAGCAGTCAATTCCACCAACCGCGCTCGCGCAGCTTCCGCTGCTGCGGTCAAATCCTGCTGTTCGGTCAGTTGCCCGCTGCGGTCCATGCTATGAACCTCTAACTGCTCTTGAAGCAGTGCCAACTGCTTGTCGATTTGTTGAAGCTCGGATTTCAAGTGCTGCTCTTCAATTCGGAAGCGCTCGCCTTGTGCACGCAATTCTTCAATATCTTGGCCACGAATCGACTGTTCCTTGCGAAGGTCGGACAGCTGCAGCCGCAGTTTATCGACTTGCCGCTCCGATTCTTTGATCTCCTCATCCATCTGCTCAATTTGCCGTTGGCGCCCGAGCAAGCTAGCGCCTTTCTTCTGCAAGCTGCCGCCTGTCATTGAGCCGCCAGCATTGACGATATCGCCCTCAAGCGTTACAACACGGAACCGATATTGGCATTTGGAGGCGATACGATTGGCTTGCTCTAGCGTCTCTGCAATGAGTACATTGCCGAGCAAATTCGCGACGATCGCTTCATATTTGCTATCACATGACACGAGATCTGCTGCTACCCCAACAAAACCTTCAACAGAAGAGAATTGCCGGCGGTCAGCCTCTGAGACATGCCGTCCACGAATGACGTCAAGCGGCAAGAATGTCGCTCTGCCCAGTTGGCGCTGCTTAAGGAATGCAATCGCTGCGCGTGCTGTCGCTTCATTTTCCATGACAACATGCTGTAGCGCACCGCTCAATGCTGTCTCAACCGCCATCTCGATCCGTTCAGGAACACGCATCAGCTCCGCAACCGCTCCATGTACACCGCTTAAGCCACCTTGCGGCTTGCGGGCTGCCTTTAGCACCTCTCGAACGCCGTGCATAAAGCCATCGAGCGCATCCTGCATTTCTTTCATCGTATCCCGGCGCGCTACGAGCGCATCTAGACGTTGCTCCCATTTGCGAACGGTCTGTTGCGTCTCTTCAAGCAGCTTGCCCGAGGACTGGGAACGCTGGCTCTCTTCCATGTAACGGGACTTCGCTTTGTTTAGTGACTCCAGCGTAAATTCCAGCCGCTCAGATAACTCCTCGCGTTTGGCGCTTAGTTCTGCTTGCTGTTGTGACCATTTGGCCTCTTCGTCACCTAACCGGTCCATTTTGCGCTTAACAGATTCTTGCTGCTGCTCACAATAACGAATTTCATTGCGTGCTTGAGACATAGCACTCAAAACATCGAGCAGCTCCGTCTTCAGCGTCTCTTCCGCCTCTTGGCCAGTCCCGCCAACCGCGCCAATAAGCTGTTCCTCCTCTTGGACAAGCTGCTCGCGAAGACGAGCCGTCTGCTCTTCCAAAACAGCCACTTTGGCACGGTAGTCAGCTTCTTCCTTCATTAACGCAACAATGCGCTCGTCCAAAGAAGCGGCTGATTCTTCCATCTGCCGTTTATTCTGCTCTTGGTTACGCTTCCGTTCCTTCAAAACTTCGCCATAACCCTCGCATTTCTCATATTCCTCGCTCAGTTGGAGCATCAATTCATGCAATTGGTCTAGCTCTGCCTCAATCTCGCGAAGGCGATGGCGATCCTTCTCTAGCAACGCATCATGCTTGCTTACAACAGACGCATAAGTTAAGCGTTCTTTCTCTAGCTCAGCAAGCTTAGCCGTCGCTTCATTCCATGACGTATGTACCGTCTCGATCTGGTGAACATACATAGAAATCTCTTGCGTCTGCAATTGTTCGCGCAACGATTTATAACGAATCGCTTTCTCCGATTGCGCACGCAGTGGCTCAACCTGATCTTCAAGCTCAGAGACTAAGTCATGAATACGAAGCAAGTTTTGCTCCGTCTCATCTAGCTTGCGCTGCGCCTCCCGCTTACGCGATTTGAACTTCACAATGCCAGATGCCTCTTCAAATATGCCCCGGCGGTCTTCGGAACGCGTACTTAAAATTTCTTCGATCCTGCCCTGGCCGATAATCGAGTAAGCTTCCTTCCCGATCCCGGTATCCATGAACAACTCCGTAATATCTTTCAGCCGGCATGGCTGCTTGTTGATCATATACTCACTATCGCCGCTGCGATGAACACGCCTTGTAACCGTAACTTCATCATATTCAAGAGGAAGAGCATTATCGCCATTATCTAACGTTAATGAAACCTCTCCGAAGTTAACCGCTTTTCGGGCATCACTGCCGGCGAAAATGATATCTTCCATTTTGCCGCCGCGCAAGCTTTTAGCGCTTTGTTCGCCTAGCACCCATCGGATGCCATCCGAAATATTGCTCTTGCCGCTGCCATTTGGTCCTACGACGGCTGTAATGCCGCGTACGAACTCCATTTCTGTTTTGTCGGCAAACGACTTAAATCCAGCTAATTCAATCCGTTTCAGGAACATGTTCTCCCGTTCACCTCATCGACTATTGTACCATATTGCAGAAGAAAGGTCAGGACTATGCCTATGGTTCACCGCCCATCAAAAAACCGCTCCTCTATATCCACAAGGGCTAGAGAGCGGTATTCTGCAGTTGGCCGCATAGCCGCTGAAAAAGGGATGCCATACACGAAGCGCCGCGGCAGCATAACCTATGCTGCCGCGGCGCCCTAATCATCACTTCTTAGCTTTCCTGCTCAAGCTTCAAGCAAGCTGCTTCAGCTGATCGCTGTTCTGCTTCCTTCTTCGTCCGGCCAACGCCTACGCCATACGGCTGGTCACCGATCCGCACTTCAACGACGAATTCGCGATCATGCGCTGGTCCGCGCTCCTCGGCAATCCGGTATTCCACCGTGCCAAGCGTACCGTGCTGCGCTTTCTCTTGCAGCTTCGACTTGAAGTCTTTCACTAGCAAGGAGCCATTCTCCTCGATCTGAGGAAAAACACGCTCGGTCAAAAACAGCCTTACACGGTCTAGTCCTTGATCCAGATACACAGCCCCTACGAACGCCTCGAACAGGTCGGCAAGCAGCGCAGGACGATGTCGCCCTCCTAGCTGCTCCTCGCCTCGGCCAAGAAGCACACATGCTCCAAGCCCTAGCAGGTCGGCAAAACGTGCAAGCGATGGCTCACAAACGATCGACGCACGCATGCGGGTCAGCTCACCCTCTGGCCGATTCGGATAGGTAAGAAACAAATGTTCAGAAACCAACAGCTGGAGTACAGCATCCCCGAGGAATTCCAATCGCTCATTATCCTCAATCGGCTTGCCCCTATGTTCATTCACATATGATGTGTGTGTAAAGGCCTGCCTCAGCAGCCGCGGTTGCCGAAAACGAATCAGCAGCCGTTGCTGTAGCTGGTCAAGCGCATCATGCCTCAT
Organism: Paenibacillus sp. MMS18-CY102; assembly: GCF_009789195.1. Taxonomy (GTDB): domain Bacteria; phylum Bacillota; class Bacilli; order Paenibacillales; family Paenibacillaceae; genus Paenibacillus_T. The sequence continues at coordinate 121,905 of NZ_WSTC01000001.1, forward strand.
ACGCTCTCATCACGATCGACGCATTGTGTCCGCCGAACCCAAACGAGTTGGAGAGGGCTGTCCGAACTGCTGCTTTACGCGGCTTGTTCGGCACATAATCGAGATCGCACTCCGGATCCTGATTATCGAGATTGATCGTCGGTGCAATGATGCCATTTTGGATCGTCAACCCTAGAATGACCGCTTCTACGCCGCCTGCTGCGCCGAGAAGATGCCCGGTCATCGACTTGGTTGAGCTGATCGCAACCTTGTACGCATGATCGCCTAGCGCCTTCTTGACTGCTAACGTTTCAGAACGGTCACCTACCGGCGTAGATGTGCCATGTGCATTAATGTAGTCGATCTCTTCTGCCGCGATGCCTGCATCTTTCAAAGCACGCGTCATACAACGTGCTGCACCGTCCGGATCAGGCTCCGTCATATGATGTGCGTCGCCGCTCATGCCATAGCCGATAACCTCTGCATAAATGTGGGCCCCGCGCTTTAACGCATGCTCAAGCGACTCAAGCACCAATACGCCTGACCCTTCACCCATAACGAAACCATCGCGGTCTACGTCAAACGGGCGGCTGGCTTTCTCTGGCTCATCGTTCCGCACGCTCATCGCGCGCATGGCGCAAAATCCTGCCATCCCCGTAGGCCTGATCGTCGCTTCGGCACCGCCGCATAGCATAACATCGGCATCTCCGCGCTGAATCATTTTGTACGAGTCGCCAATGGAGTGGGTACCAGTAGCACACGCTGTTACGGCTGTGCTATTCGGGCCTTTTGCTCCAGTTGCCATTGACACTTGGCCGGACGCCATATTCGCGATCATCATCGGAATGAAGAATGGGCTAACGCGTTTGGGCCCTTTCTCCAGCAAAATGTTATGTTGATCTTCCCATGTGCCCAAACCGCCAATGCCTGATCCGATCATAACGCCTACGCGCTCAGGATCTGCATTCGTACCAATTTCAAGCTTTGCATCTTCAACAGCTTTCTTCGTAGCCGCTACAGCAAATTGAACAAAACGGTCCATTTTGCGTGCTTCCTTGCGATCTGCGAACAATTCCGGGTTAAAACCTTTGATCTCTGCAGCGATACGAGTCGGATACTCCGATACGTCGAACGCTTCGATAACCGAGACGCCGGATTTGCCTTCCATCAAATTACCCCAAAACTGATCCAGATCGGAGCCGAGCGAGGTCATGACCCCCATGCCTGTGACAACAACTCTCTGTTTCATTCAGTTCACCTCTACGGACAGCAGTATGAATGGCATGCAAGATAGGCAATGCCATCACAAGCTTTATATGTAACGAAAGTTTCAGCCTTCGCTTGCCTTGCCTTGCTTCAATCACGGCTGCTACAGCATGCCGCAAATGCCAACCAAAAAAACGTCAATGATGGAGAGAAGTCCCGTTGCAATAACGGGACTTACGAACCTTACGTATGAGATTGTATGTAATTTACTACTTCTCCCACAGTGGTGATTTTCTCTGCATCTTCATCAGAGATCTCCAAGTCAAACTCGTCTTCTAGCTCCATGACCAACTCGACTACGTCGAGAGAGTCAGCGCCGAGGTCATCCTTGAAGTTCGCTTCGAGCGTAACTTCAGCTTCTTCTGCGCCGAGGCGGTCAACGACGATGCGTTTGACACGATCCAATACTTCGGACATCCGGTTCACCTCCTCCATGGTATTATACGAGAATTGCAGACAAAATACCAGAGTAACCGTTTCATATTGCACGGAATTACACTAGCGAAGCACCTTACATGTACATGCCACCGTCGATATGAATCGTCTGGCCTGTCATATAAGAAGCAGCACCTGATGCTAAGAAGCGAACCGCATTGGCAATATCATTCGGCTGCCCAAGGCGTGCAAGCGGAATTTGGCCAACATGATGCGCCTTAGCCTCATCCGACAGCTTGTCCGTCATATCGGTCTCAATAAACCCTGGCGCAATGCAATTGACAGTAATGCCACGTGATGCCAGCTCGCGAGCTGCAGACTTCGTTAAACCCATCACGCCGGCTTTCGCTGCAACATAATTGGCCTGCCCAGGATTTCCGAGAGAACCAACAACCGAAGAAATATTAATAATGCGGCCTGAGCGCTGCTTCATCATTTGGCGAGTAACAGCTTTAATGCCATTGAACACGCCTTTCAGATTCGTTTCGATCACTTGATCGAACTCCTCTTCCTTCATGCGCATGATTAAATTATCTCTAGTAATGCCTGCGTTATTCACCAAAATATCAAGCTTGCCGAATTGTTCAATCGTGCTTTTGACAATTCCGTCGAACTCATCATACTTTCCTACGTTGCCTTGCACCAGGATTACTTGGCGGCCAAGCGCCTTAATGGCATCGGCCGTCTCCTGTGCAGCAGACTCGCTGCCGGCATAGTTTACAGCAACATCTGCGCCTGCTTCAGCAAGGGCAATTGCAATCGCTCGCCCTAATCCGCGTGACGCGCCTGTAACGAGTGCGGTTTGACCTTCCAAACTTGCGTACATCGTATGCCTCCTATCGTACGTCATTTATATGGCATCAAAGCAGAAGCTTTAGCCAGCTGGCGTAACAGCCGCCTCTAACGATTCAACACTGTTAATGGAAATAACAGTTAAACCACGGTCGACTTTTTTGATCAATCCTGCCAGTACGTTGCCCGAACCAATCTCAACGAATGTAGTAACGCCCAAATCGACCAGTTTACGAACGGTGTCTTCCCACAAAACCGGTGAATACACTTGTTCGACCAGCAGTTCACGAATGGAGCTTGCCGCCGTAACAGGCTCTGCCGTCACGTTAGCGATAACCGGAATCGCTGCATCTTGGAACGAAACGTTGGCTAGCACACCACTCAAACGTTCAGCAGCAGGTTTCATGAGTGAAGAGTGAAACGGTCCGCTAACTTCAAGCGGGATAACCCGCTTAGCGCCAGCTTCTTTGCCTCTTTCTACGACGCCTTGTACACCTGCAGCCGTACCGGAGATTACAATTTGCCCAGGGCAGTTCACATTTGCTAGCTCAACAGCGCCAGCCTCTGCCGAAACTGCCGCACATAGCTGCGCTAATGCCTCACGCTCTGCGCCAAGCACTGCTGCCATCGCGCCAGTGCCGCCAGGAACGGCTTGTTCCATAAATTCACCGCGCGAGCGCACCGTAACTACAGCATCTGCAAACGACATAACGCCCGAAGCGACGAGCGCACTATACTCGCCGAGGCTATGCCCTGCTACGTAATCGGGCGTTAGCCCACGGCCTTTCAGCGCTTCAAGCAATGCCACGCTTACCGTTAGAAGTGCAGGCTGCGTATTGGCTGTCTGCTTGAGCGAATCGTCTGGCCCATTAAAAATAATGCCGCTCAACGAAAAGCCAAGCGCTTCGTCTGCTTGTTCGAAGATTTTGCGCGATCCTTCAAACGTTTGAAAAGCATCATGTCCCATCCCGACTGCTTGCGCGCCTTGACCCGGGAATACGAATGCTGTTTTCGTCATTGCCTTCCTCTGCCCCCTCGTTCTCGCTGCCTCAATTGTTTCGTTACAGAAGCGACTGGTCCCTGCGGGACCTTCTTACCAATTCAATACGGTTGCGCCCCATGTTAAGCCGCCGCCAAAGCCGACAAGCACGACTGTATCGCCTTCAGCCATTCGCCCTTGCTCTGCAGCTTCTGCTAATGCCACCGGAATGGAGGCCGCAGACATGTTGCCATATTTATCAAGATTAATCATGCATTTGTCTTCAGGCATTTCGAGCCTGTTCATTGCCGAATTAATAATCCGGATATTCGCTTGATGGGGAACGAGCAAGTCGATGTCGCTCTTGTCCATTCCTGCTTTACGAAGCGCATCCTCAGCAGCTCCGCCCATAATGCGAACCGCAAACTTAAATACGTCATTGCCTGCCATATGAATATAATGATGTTTGCCTTCTACTGTATCCGATGACGATGGCATGCGCGAACCGCCCCCGCTTACTTTAAGCAATTCACCGCCACTGCCATCTGCGCCAAGTTCAAACGACTTAAAGCCGCGCCCCTCAGCTACTTGGCCGAGCACGACCGCACCGGCTCCATCCCCAAACAGGATGCAAGTGTTGCGATCTGTATAATCCGTAATGCGCGACAAACATTCTGCCCCAACAACCAGAGCATGCTTATACATGCCTGTTGCAATCATGCTCGAAGCTGTTGCCAGCCCGTAGATGAACCCTGAGCATGCAGCCGATAGGTCAAATGCTGCCGCCTTTGACGCCCCTAGTTTATCCTGCAGCAAGCACGCTGTAGAAGGGAAGAACATATCTGGCGTAATCGTTGCGACAACGATAAGATCGATATCCTCTGCTGTCAGCCCTGCTGCACGAATCGCCTCTTGCGAAGCGAGAAGCGCAAGATCCGATGTTGCTTGTTCCGGCGCTGCCATACGGCGTTCCCGAATGCCGGTGCGAGTGACGATCCACTCATCATTCGTTTCCACCATTTGCTCCAGCTCAGCGTTCGTCAACACGCGCTCCGGCACATATTTGCCTGTACCAATAATACCGACCGATTGCGTACCCACTAATGCTTCACTCACTTCCTGCTAATTTCGTCCGCCATGCTCGCCGTAACATTGCTAATCAACGCATTGCGCGTTTGGCGAATTGCATTTCTTATTGCCAATGCATCAGAGGAGCCGTGGCCTTTCACAACTAATCCGTTTACCCCAAGCAGCAATGCCCCTCCGTGCTCCTTGTAGTCCATTGTTTTTCTGAAATTGCGTAGGCCCGGCATCATAATCGCGCCCGCCAACTTCGTTAACAAGGAACGGTTAAACTCTTCTTTGAGCGTCTTCATAATGGAACTTGCGGTTCCTTCTATGGCCTTAAGCATAATATTGCCCGCAAATCCGTCGCATACTAGGACATCGCAGTTATGGTCCAGCACATCCCGTGATTCGACGTTCCCAATGAAGTTCAACGAAGATGCTTCTAACAGGTCGTAGGCCGCTTTCGTTAACTCATTGCCTTTGCGTTCCTCTGTCCCTACATTAAGCAGGCCGACGCGAGGATTGGTTAAACCGTCTACCTTGCTTCTATAGATGCTGCCCAGCTGTGCATATTGAACCAATTGCTCAGGCTTTGCATCCATATTGGCCCCAAGATCAAGCGCCATCACATTGACACCGTTTTTCGTTGGAATCAATTGCGCTAGCGCTGGCCTCTCGATTCCTTCCATTCGGCCCACTACAAGCAAGCCAGTCGTCATCAGCGCGCCAGTGTTGCCTGCCGATATCATCGCATCGGCTTGCCCTTCCCGAACGAGCTGGCCTGCAACGACCATGGAAGAACGCTTCTTGCGGCGTACTGCCTTCACCGGCTCTTCATCCGGGCCGATAACCTCTTCCGCATGCTCGATCCTCACGTTCGAAGGCATGCTTCCTTGAAGCAGCGGTTCAATAACAGCCGAATCCCCAACAAGTATCACTTGGATATCGGTCCACTGTGCCGCTGCATCGAGTGCGCCTTTTACGATAAGATTCGGGGCATGGTCGCCGCCCATTGCGTCAATGGCGATCCGCACGTTCAATTCCTCCCTCACTAACGTAATCCCCCGCAGATCGATAGATGACGAAATTGCCTTGAAACACCATCTCTTCCCCTACGTAAGTGAACACTTCTACCTTAGCCTTGCTCTTCTCGCCAGAAATCGACCGAACGTAGGCTTTGGCTATACATTTCTCTCCAAGCTTCACCGAACGGATAAATCGGATGTCAGCTGTTGCCGTTAGCGCGATTTCATCATCGATGACCGCTACGGCCAATGAGTTCGCTTGTGCGAAAACATGATGCCCCCTCGCGATTCCCGTTCTAGAGAAAACGTGCTCATGTGCAATCTCAAAAAGCGAAATGCCGCTCTTATCGAGCTGCAGGTCAACGATATCTCCAATGACTTCATGCAGCGGCAGTGACCGAACCGAATCGTAGGACCGTTCTGCCATAAGTTTCAGCCTTTCCCGGAGCTCCGGGATGCCAAGCTCCAGCCGGTCAAGCCGGATGGTCTGAATGCTGACTTTCAACAACCGAGTCAGCTCTCTATCCGTCATGAACGGATTTTCTTCGATGAGCTTCGACAATTGCTGGTGCCGCTGACGTTTCGGCAATCGTTCGATGGCCGGCACCACCTTTGCTTCATATTTTCTATATCAATTGTATGAGCTGCTATTATAACCTGGTACTAAACCAGTATATAAAAAATGACGCCGCGAAGCAACGCCGAGCCGGTCATAGCATGACCGTCGGCCTTCGCGCGCGCCGTCATATAAGGATGGCTGCAGCAAAGTGCAGCGTGCCCGGGGTCCCATTGAAAAAAATAGCACTTCATCGCGAGATGAAGTACTATAAGCGGGAAACCGGCCTTATTGCGAGATAACTTCTTTCGTTTTGTAGTATCCGCACACTTTGCATACGTGGTGAGCAAGTTTCAACTCTCCGCATTGCTCGCATTTAACCATACCTGGCACCGCCAGTTTGAAATGCGTACGACGTTTGTCGCGGCGCGTTTTGGAAGTTCTACGTTGTGGTACTGCCATGTTTCCCACCTCCTTCACAGAATTACCGGCCATCTAATGTGGCACGTTATTGGTTGTCGTCAATGAACAAATCCTTAAGTGCAGCTAGACGTGGATCAATCTTCCCACGGCTGCAGCCGCATTCTCGTTCATTCAAGTTTTGTCCGCATTCGGAACAAAGTCCCTTGCAGTCATCTGTGCACATCGGCACAAACGGCAGCTCGAGAAGCCACAAATCTTCGACGTACGGCTTTAAGTCCAGCACATCGCCAACAACTTCGATGATGTCTTCATCAGACTCCTCGTCATCAGGCGATAAGACTGTAACTTGCTTGAACTGTTCATGAAATGGCACGTCCACCTTAACCGCAGCCGCGTTCAAACAACGGGAGCAAGCCATCTCAAGTTCAGATTCCAAACGGCCGTCGACATGGATAATGCCTTCTTCAGCGGATACGTTCAGCTCCACTCGTACAGGTTCTGTTGAGAGCACATCTTTACGACCTTTCAACAGATTGCTGAAATCCAATGTTTCATGGATCGGAGCGAGCTTTCCTTTGGTCAATGCTTCTTGAATACGAAACTGCATGAGATCACCCCAAACAAACAAAGATTATTATATCGGCCGCATGATGGTTTTGTCAACTTTTTCAGCACATGATATGATGGTTGAAATGAGATTTAGAGCATTGGAGGACCGCCATGCGCACGGTCGGAATCGTCGTGGAATACAATCCTTTTCATAATGGACATCTATATCATGTGCAGCAATCGCGTAAAATAACGGGTGCAGGCGCGGTCGTCGCCGTCATGAGCGGCCATTTTCTGCAGCGGGGAGAGCCTGCCTTGCTCGATAAATGGGCTCGCACCGAGATGGCGCTACAAGGCGGCTGCGACCTCGTTCTGGAGCTGCCTGTCGCTTATTCTACGCAGTCAGCCGAATGGTTCGCGCGAGGCGCAGTAGCAACGCTCGATGCGACAGGGGCCGTCGACTCCTTATGCTTTGGCAGCGAATCAGGCGAGATCGCACCGTTTCGTGCTGCGGCGCGCGCGCTTCGCGAGGAACCGCAGCAGTTCCGGGATCGCCTCAACGAACGTCTGGCAGAAGGCCTCCCTTACCCAGCCGCATATGAGCTTGCGTTGGCCGCCCATCTCGCCGAGTCAGGCGAAACTTCATTAGCTATTGCACAACCCAACAACTCTCTGGGCCTGCATTATTCGCTCGCGCTAGAGCGTTTAAACAGCCACATTGAATCTTACACGATCACGAGAGAAAAGTCAGGATACAACGATCAAACCCCGTCGGATGAAGCGATTGCCAGCGCAACAGCCATTCGCAAAATGCTAATGGAATCCGAAACGCTTGATGCCGCAAAAGCATTTGTGCCGCCTTCTACGCTCCACATTATGGAGAGAGAACGGGCAGCTGGCCGCAAAGCGGTAGACTGGCGAAACTTTGAGACAACATTGCTTCATTCGATAGTGACAAAGTCAGCTGGCGAAATTGGCACGATGCATGAAATGACGGAAGGATTGGAGCATCGGCTGCTCAACGCCATTGCCCAATTGCCAGACCTGCGCTTCGAATCTCTTCTCGCATCCTTAAAGACGAAACGGTACACGCGGACGAAGCTCCAACGTGCACTGCTAGCTTTATTGCTTGGCCATACCAAAACAGCGTTATCGCCTGCTAGCCTCGAAGACGGTCCTGGCTATATCCGAGTGCTTGGCTTCACGCCTGCCGGGCAAGCGCTGCTGAAGCGTATGCGCCATGCCGCCAAATGGCCCGTACTGGCAAGCGTAGCACAGGCAACGAAAAGCGCACCATTCCTCACACTCGATATTCGAGCGACATCCGCGTATGCGCTTGGACGCAATCCTAGTGCAACGCCTCGTGAACTGCTTCGCGATTATTACGAACCGCCGATCCGCATCGGATTCTAACCAAGCCCTGGCCGCGTTAATATACGCTGGCCTCGGCTTTTTTGTTATGCAGGCATTTGCATTGGTTTCAAGGTCTATCGCTATTGCCCCAAGCGTACAATGTAACGACTGCCCGTCCCTGGGGCAATTCGCATAGAAAGGGGCTTAGACAATGGCGCGCACAATTATTCTCGCCTTCATCTCCCTATTGCTTGTCGCTGCTGTAGTTCGCCAGCCGGACGCGACGTTTCAAGCCTCGCTGCAAGGCCTTACCTTATGGTGGACGATCATCTTCCCCGGCTTAATGCCGTTTCTCGTGCTCGCTGATATTATGGCCATCTTCGGCGTTACAGCCTTTTTCGGCAGCTTATTAGAGCCGATCATGCGGCTCTTGTTTCGTTTGCCCGGCGCTGCTGGCATCGCCATCGCAACTGGCTGGTCAAGCGGCTATTCAGCAGGTTCGGACGCTGCTGCTGCATTAAGGCGCAAAGGCATCGTTACAAAGCGAGAAGGCCAGTGGCTGCTAGCCATGGCCCATATGCCCAATCCATTGCTCATGCTCGTTGTCGTGAGCGCTGGATTTCTGAAGCAACCTTCGCTTGGCATCGCCGTCGCCTTAGCCGTATGGGCAAGCCTGCCTTTTATGGCTGTCGCCACTTCCTTGTTGTCAGCACTGCGCTCGGCCTCAGACGATGACGCTAGCTACGACGAGTATCCGCTTGATCCGCAATCGGGCTCAAAACGGCCATTCAGCCGAACTGGCTTTTTAGCTAACGCAGCGTCAGCCATGCGCGAAGCACGTGCCTTAGATGGACGGTCCTTCGGCAAGGCACTAGGGGATGCCACGCTTGCTGCGGTTTACAAACTGATGGCGATAGGCGGTATCGTCATTATCAGCGCTGTTCTTGTACGGTTGCTCACGCCGGCATGGCAACTCATTACGGCCTATCTCCCATTCCCCAATTGGCTGCTGCCAGCCCTTCTGGAGAGCCATATCGGCGCTTACGCAGCAGCCACCTGGCCCGCTCCCGATGGAAACGCAGCATGGACGGTGGCAGCGGTAGCAGCTTCACTGGCATGGAGCGGCCTTGGATCTATCGTGCAAGTCGGCGCAGCAATTGCTGGCACCGACCTTAAGCTGTGGCCCTTCATCGGCGCCCGGCTTCTCCATGCATGCTGCGCGGGCGCTTTCGGGCTGCTGCTGCTGCGTCCCGTTCAATCGATTATGACGGCAGCAACCGATGACGGCGCCATCCCTGTGCTAGCTGGAACGACGGCAAACGGGGCGGTCCGGCTAGCTGACCTCCCGTCTCTTTGGAACTATGTGCCGCTTTCTGTTGCAGGGTTTTCCATCTTGCTAATCGCTGGCGCCTTGTTCTCGCTAGCGATCCGCCATCGCTCGCTCATTCGGCGTTAGGCTAGCTGAACGTCCCTCGCCGCGCTGGATTAAGCTTTCCCCTTAGCCGCTAACCGTTCTTGAACGACTGGCGGAACGAGCTCGGAAACATCCCCGTTGAAACGGGCGATTTCTTTGACAATGCTTGAGCTCAGATAGGAGAATTTAGGATTAGTCATCATGAATATCGTCTCAATCTCATCATCCAGCAAGTGGTTGGTTGAAGCCATCTGCAGCTCATACTCAAAATCAGATACGGAACGGATGCCGCGGACGATCGTCCCTGCCTGGCGCGACTTCATGAAGCGCACGAGCAGGTCACGGAAGCTATCAATTTTGACGTTAGGAATATCGCGCGTTACTTCTTCCAGCAATTCTTTTCGTTCCTCTATAGTAAACATCGGGTTTTTGCTTGTATTGTTCAGTACGGCCACGATTAGGGTTTCATACTGTTTGGCTGCCCGTTGTATAATGTCGAGATGCCCGAGCGTTACAGGGTCAAAACTGCCGGGATATACCGCAACTCGGTTATTTACGCCTTCATGATTGGCCATCTTGTGTTCCTCCACCTTCGCTGTCATTAGTACTCTCTTCCGGCTGGTAATCGTAGATGGTTACAGCCGTTTCGCCGTATTTGGCGTACTTTCTCTGCTCGAACCCCCCGAACTGCTCCGGGTAACGATGTGTTGCATCATGCTCAATGACGACCGTTGCCCCTGCCTCAAGCAATCCATGGCCGGCCATCTCGCCCAGCAGCTCATCCATGTTCGTCATGCGGTAAGGCGGATCTAGAAACACGAGCCGGAATGGCTGTGCCCGCTTCGCCAGCGCTTTCACCGCACGCTCCGCATCGTTTCGATAAATTTCTGCTTTTCCCGCAAGGTTTGCAGCCCCTACGTTCTGGCGTACGATATCGATGCTAATCTTCTCCCGATCAACGAAAATCGCTTTATCGGCACCTCGGCTCAACGCCTCAATCCCGAGCCCGCCCGTACCTGCAAACAAATCGAGCGCTAGGCCTCCATCAAAATAAGGCCCAATCATGCTAAAAATCGCTTCCTTCACCTTGTCGGTAGTCGGCCGCGTATTCATGCCGGGCACCGCTTTGAGCGGTCGCCCTTTGGCCGATCCGGCAATGACTCTCACTTTACGTTGCCTCCTTAAGGCTTCTCCATAATTAGCAAGCTTGCGCGGTGCTTGTCACACGATGGCAATGCTTGCCGCTTCTCGTATCGTACCACACTTTTCCGCAACTTTTAAAGCATCTGCCAGGATCGCAAAAAGCCGATCGGCATGGCTGCCGGCCGGCTATGGGAATGATGCGGCGTTACATTTTTTCCGAGACAACCTTCCCCTGCATGAACTGGAGCAAATAATCCGGCCCGCCCGCCTTCGAGTCTGTGCCAGACAGATTAAAGCCGCCGAATGGATGAACGCCTACGAGTGCGCCTGTACACTTCCGGTTGAAATAGAGATTGCCGACATGAAACATATCGCGTGCAAGCTCCAACCGTTCACGCCGGTTCGAATAGACGGCTCCAGTCAAACCATAGGGCGTATCGTTCGCAATCGTTAGTGCATGGCCGAAATCGTCTGCCCGAATACACGCTAGAACTGGCCCGAATATTTCGTCCTGCGCGACGGACGCATGGCTTTCCACATCAGCGATAATAGTCGGTTCCACGAAATACCCTGCGCTGTCGTCCATCCCGCCTCCGACGAGCAGCCGCCCCTCCCGTTTCCCTGCTGCCACATACTGCCTGATTTTATTATAGGCTGCCCGGTCAATAACCGGCCCGACATCCGTCCCATACTGTGAAGGGTCGCCAATAATAAGTTGCCGCGTGAGCGCAGCTACCCGTTCGGTTACTTCCTCATACACGTCAGCATGAATAATTGCACGCGAGCATGCTGAGCATTTTTGCCCCGCGTAACCGAAAGCAGACTGTACGATCCCTTGCGCCGCCGCTACAAGATCAGCATCGCGATCGACGACAATCGCATCCTTGCCGCCAAGCTCTGCGATCACCCGCTTAATCCAGCGCTGCCCCTGCTGCAGCCGAGCGGCACGCTCGACGATCCGCAGCCCTACCTCCATCGAACCCGTGAAGCTGACGAACCGCGTAAGCGGATGGTCGATTAGCGTATCGCCAATTTCACCGCCTGATCCTGGCACGAATTGAACGACATCCTCTGGCAACCCCGCTTCATGCAGCAGACGGACGAACTGGGCTGCAACGACAGGAGTCGCAGAAGCCGGCTTAAGGACGGCCGTGTTGCCGGCAACGACAGCTGCTGCTGTCATGCCTGCCATAATCGCTAACGGAAAGTTCCACGGCGGGATAATTACGCCCACTCCGAGCGGAACGTAAGTCCATTCGTTATCTTCGCCTGCGATACGGACTAGCGGCTGCGGCACGCAGAGCCGTTCAGCCTCTCGCCCGTAATAATCTAGAAAATCGATGGCTTCCGCCGTATCTGCATCGGCCTCGACCCATGTTTTGCCTGCTTCTGCAACGAGCCATGCGGAAAATTCATGTTTTCGGAGCCGTAGCAAAGCTGCAGCTTTGTATAAGGTCCGGGCGCGCGCAGACGGCAAGACGCGCTTCCAGCGCTCGAACGCAGCCGCTGCTACGTCAATTGCCTCGACTGCCCGTTTGCGGTCCGCTTGTGCGACGAGCCCCACCGTTTCGCCGTGCCGAGCAGGATTGACGGATGGCTTCATCGACTCGGATGTAATCGTTCGCCCTCCAATCAGCAGCGGATAAGCATTGCCATACTGCCGCTTAATATCCGACAGCGCCGCTTCTAGCGCACGGCGGTTGTCCACAACGCTAAAGTCAGTCATCGGCTCGTTGCTAAATGGCCCCATCATCGAATGCCGCCCCCTATTCGCGAGTTGCCGCCCGTCCCTTTGGTATGACGGCACTTGTTCCTGTCTATATATAAGCAAACGGCATATAAAACATGACAGCTTGCTTACAAATCTGTAAAGCAGCGAACTGGCAGGAAGAGAGGGGCGTGCGGGAGTGGATATCGGCATTCGAGTGTTCCGTTCCATCATCCTCGGACTGGCCGGCAACCGCGCAGCGGCTGCCTTGTCACGCAAATACGGGATGAAGCTCGGCGCTTCACGTTTCGTCGCGGGGCAAACACGTGAGGAAGCTTTATCGAAGGCACTCCAATTAAATGAACAAAAGCTATGCGTAACCATGGACCATCTCGGGGAAGGCGTACGGACAGAAGCGGAAGCGGACGGTTATCAGGCAGAGTATCTTGCCCTTATTCAAGCTATAAAGGAGCGTGGCGTTAAGGGGAATGTTTCGCTTAAGCCGACTCAGATGGGCCTAGCCTTGAATGGCGAACATGCTTATGCACGTATCCGTTCGATCGTCGATGCAGCGGCGGGCTGCAACATGTTCGTCCGTCTCGATATGGAAGACAGCCCATACACGGATCGAACGCTCTCAATGATTAAGCGGCTGCATGGCGAAGGGCTTCGGAATGCCGGTCCCGTTATTCAAGCTTACTTGCGCCGCAGCGAGCATGATCTTCGCTCCTTATCAAGCGCCCGCATTAACGTTCGCCTTGTGAAAGGAGCTTATAAAGAACCAGCCCGGTTAGCTTTTCCAGAAAGAAGCGATGTGGATGCTAATTTTAAGCGGCTAATTCGGGCTAGGCTGGACAGTGGTGTCTATACAGCCGTTGCTACCCATGATGAAGCAATTATCGACTGGGTGAAAACGTATGTGAAGCGGCGCGGCATTCTGAGGTCGGCATTCGAGTTCCAAATGTTATATGGCATCCGCACACCGCTTCAGCTATCGCTTGCAGAGCAAGGCTATACCGTCAGAAGCTACGTGCCTTATGGCACGATGTGGTACCCGTATTTTGTCAGGCGGCTAGCTGAGCGCCCAGCGAATGTCGGCTTCATCGTCCGCAGCCTGTTAAAACGCAACTAACCGCGCCCAAGCACAACAAGCATGTATACGCCCATCTACTGACCGGAGGTGCTCGCCGTGTCGTTGTACAGCTCTCCTCAGCCCAACCAGCCAATTGCCGTCATACCTGTCCCATTCGATTGGGGCGCTAGCCGCCGCGGTGCTGCTGAAGGCCCGCAAGCGATCATTTTATCTGGCTTAGAGCGCAAGCTGCAGCAGCTTGGCTTCCCCTGCACCATTGAATCCTCCCGTTACTTGCCGGATGTGCTTGCTGACAATCGCAGTTCATCTAATATGCGCCACTGGGGCAAAACGTTATCGGCCGTCGAGGCGCTCGCCGTCAAAACGGCTCAAGTTGTCGCTGCCGGCCATTTTCCGCTCATGCTCGGCGGCGACCATAGCATCGCCATTGGTTCGGTTGCAGGCGTGTCCCAAGGACGCCAGCGGTTAGGTATCCTATGGATTGATGCGCATGGCGATTTGAACACGCCAGATACAACGCCATCTGGCAATATTCATGGCATGTCGCTCGCCTGCTGCCTTGGGCATGGCGATAGCCGGTTCGTCGCTGTTGGCGGTTTCCAGCCTAAAATCGAGCCTGACCGCACCGTTCTCGTTGGCGCCCGACAGCTTGATCCTGGTGAAAGGGACCTCATCCGTTCCCTTGGCATCACATGCTTCACCATGCATGATATCGACCGATTCGGCATGGCGAACGTCATGGATAAAGCAATCCGCATCGTGTCCGACGGCACGGACGGTGTCCACTTAAGCTTTGACATCGATTCCGTTGACCCAGGAGAAGCACCTGGCACAGGCACGAGAGTACGAGGAGGCTTCCAGTACCGGGAGGCTCATCTCGCCATGGAGATGCTCGCCGAGGCTTCGATTATTACGTCCGCCGACATCGTCGAGGTGAACCCGCTATTAGATAACGGATACCGAACAGCGAGGCTCGCCGTTGAGCTTATTGCTTCGCTGTTTGGGGAACGTATTTTGTAAACCTTCTGTAAACAGGCTACTCCCTACGCAGCCCTGCCAGCTTGTGTTCAGAATAACCACGACAACGGCAGCGCAAGCATCGACGTCACGATTGCGGTTAGCGCCATTGCGAACCCACTTATTCCGCCCTGCTGCTCGGAATCCGCCAACAATCGCGCCGTGCCAATGCCATGCGATGCCGTGCCTACCCCTGCTCCAATCGCCGCATCCTGCCGGAAACCACAGCTGCGCAGCACCCACGGCCCTGCTACACTGCCGAACAATCCCGTCAAAACCGTGAGCACAGCGGCAAGCTCCGGCTTGCCGCCAATCATGCGTGCCACTTCGATCGCAACCGGGGATGTGGCTGATTTGGGCAGCGCCGTTAGCAGCAACGTATGCGAAGCTCCCGTCCACATGAAGATCAGGCCATTAATCAACAGGCCGCTAACGCTGCCGACGAGCGTTCCGATTGCGACGGGAATTAGCTGCTTACGGAACCGTAGCATCTGTTTGTATAAAGGAACAGCTAGAGCGACGGTCGCAGGCCCAAGGAAAAAGGTAATAACCGCGCCGCCTTTGTTATAGCTTTCGTATGGGATGCGGAACAGCAGCAGAATGCCGATAAGTGCAATCGAGGTAACGAGCAGCGGGTGCGCCCAGCTCTTTTTCCCCTTAAGCCAAATCGCACAGCCATATAGCCCGATCGTTAGCGACACGCCGAATACCGGATTATTGAGAAATGCCGTGTTCATCCCGCACCTCCTTTTGCCCTGCGTACCGCGATTGTTTTGACTGTACTGGGACTTCAGTTTGTGTCGTTGCTGATAGCAATCGAACCGCAACCGCTGTTATTAGCATAGTAGCTATCGTACCGATTACGACGCTGAGCACAACCGATAGCCACGCTTCCCCTAGCTGATTAGCGAATACCGTAATCCCCGCGATGAGCGGCGCAAAAAACAGCATCATATGCTTCGTGAAAAACGTGGCCGTTTCCTCTACCCACTCCAGCTTGATCAGTTTCATAAGCAGCCCGGTCAATAGCAGCAGCATCCCCAGTACGTTAGATGGCAGCGGAACACCCGCCCACTCGTGGAGCAGCAAGCCTGCCCCGTTAAACACCAATAAAACAATTAAACCTCGCATTAGCGGCACCTCAATCTGGATGTATCGTAAACATTTATTTGGAAAGGCATGTATATTCAATCCAATGTTGGCAATCCTATGATTATCGGCGTCGAGAGATGCCGTAGACAACCGCGGAGAAGACTTACGTTTCCCCATAAGCTCTTCGTCCGGTTTCTCCTCTCCCATGAAAGAGCGTCCCGAAAGGGGCGCTCGATTTTTTTATATTCAAATATCGAAAAAAGCCCGTAAACAAAAGGAAAATCAAACTTTTCTTGAATGAGAGAATCAAGCTTTCAGAAAATCGAATCCACCAATTGTCCACCAAATTATATCGCTCATCTATATTCAACTAACATAAACATTTTAAATATTAACGTATTAATTACACAAGACGGAAAAAGAGACCTATCCATTTTCATTCTGGACGGTCTCTTTTTCCTTATCCAGTCCAATCATAAACCTGCGATTGAGTCGGTTTAGGTGCATGTTGCTTTTCTTCCGCCCTAATAACTGTCACACGTTCACGTTTATCGGCAGAAGCCCAGAGAATCATATTCTGGTCTGCCAGACTCCGTAAGGCTTTCACAACCTCATGCTGCTCTCTCTGTGCGAATCGAGAGATCGTTTTAATTTCAATGCTTCCCTCACCATTACGAAACTGGTTATACAAGATTCGTAAAATTTTGCGTTCAGTATCATTTAACACAAACTCACCACCTCGAAAAGAACATATGTTCCTATTATAAGGTTTAGTGATTTATTTTACTATATAGATTTCAGCTTGTCTCGATCACCTCATAGAGGTCTTCGATGGACAACCCTAATGCTCTTGAAATTCGAAATAAATGCTCGTCCTTATGCTGAGTGCTTTTATCGAACCTCGAAACAGCAGCTTGCGGTATACCCGCCTGCTCCGCTAACACTGTTTGTGTCATATTCCGTTCTGATAATATTTTGCTTAGTCGTGGTCTGACAGTTATCATATTAATCACTCTCCTTAAATTAAATATACATTAATCAATAATTATTAGTCAAATAAACATTGACTATACACTATTGTATAATGTATAATAAGGATATAGAAAGGAGGTGAACGAGATGCCGCAGAAGAAAAAGAAGAAGCCTGCAAATGATCGAGCAACAACCGTCGCGCTGGTGACAGCCATCATCAGCTTGACGAACTCGATCATTACCCTCATCGTCACACTGGCCCGCTAAAGCCGACCCGAAACCAACGGTCCCGAGAGGGACCTTGGCTAGGGGATGATGAACTACAAGGGAGACTTCTTCTTTTTCAAATATACCATAAAGGAGCTGGTGAAATGAAGACATCAGGCAAACTGATTACGGCGCTTGTTATTAGCTCTGTCGCTTTAGCGATCTCCATTACAGCTTTGATTATAACTTTAATTAGATAGCCCAAAAAAAGCCTGCATAGTTTAAATACTAATTGGTCGTACTGGTGCTAATCAAAAATAGCCCCACCAGCCCATGAGCTGGTGGGGCTATTTTGCATCCTCATATTCCACTTACATCCTTTTCAATGTACAATGCAATAGAATCAATCTGCTACTATAAGGGGAAAGAGGAATTACAATGAAAAAAATATTATTTCTAAGTTTAATGTTAGGAGTTGTTATTTCAGGATGCACCGTGGAAAAGTCGAAACCTGCCACTGAAGACACGTCGAAGGAAAGTAATAAACAAATTGCCGAATCAAAGACCACAGCTCCAGAAAGCAAAGTTGATTGGGCTGCTCAAATAAAAGAGGTTAGTGGCGCAACCGATCTAACTGAAACTGAAAAGGCTGACAAAATTGAAGGATTAGCTAGGAAGTATACCAAAACTGTTTCCGAAACTGAATTAAACGAATTCCAGACGTATGTAGTCAATGAATACAAAAGTAAAGCTTACCTGACTGATATTAAGAATGACGAATATATGCTAACAAATATTTTTAAAGCCGTGGTCATTGAGAAACATTATGATGATTCTGAGCAGTTGCCCATTGATAAATTTGCATTTGATTTCTACCAGAATTCAAAGTATACGTACCGTGGCGCAGATACAGTAGATAGTGATTCGGTTAAATCTAATGAAAAACAAATGAATAAAGCACTGGAACAAATTAAATGAAAAAAAGCCCCGCCAGCAAATGCCAGCGGGGCTTCTTCACGTACTATTTTTGCACCGGCTGCCCGGACGCTTTACGTAGCTCATTAGCTAGCCGATGGGCTTCATCTGCCCCTTGTTTGTCTCCACGCTTTTTTGCAGCTGCATACGCTGCTTGTTCTAGCTCGATGTACTTATCGGCATCCACTTTCCTCATGATATATAAATCCTCCTTGTTAATGATAGCTAGAGCAACCGCCTGCGCAGCCTGTGAAGGCTTTTTGCCCCCACGATATTCAGCAGTAGACAGTCCAAATGTCATCTCGAAATGCGGATAGTCCTTAAAGCTCGTCCAGTCACCGCCCCACGAAAATCCCAAGCGCTTGGCAATATCGGTTACCTCCATCCAATCCGCGCGCCTATCCCCGTCGCCATCACGGGTCATGTCCCATGAGACGCTACGGCCATCCGGCATCAACAACGCGAAATCGATCGCCACGCCGAAATTGTGATTGCTATAACCACCTCGTGCATTGGTTACGATTTGACCGGACTTGGTGCGCCCCTGCGCATATAAAGCATCTTGCTCCACAACAGTACGTAGCCCCTGTGTAATAACGATTGGCACGCCTGCCTGATACGCTAACTCGATCAATCGCACTGTTGCCTGTTGGACGACCGGATGCAGTCCGATAAGCCGAGCAGACGATTTATTTTTTACCTGATCCAATGTTAGCATCTGTATCCCCTCCCAACTGCTCTAGCTTGTCTTTAATCGCGGCAGGCAACGGCACGCCCAGCACACCAAGGTTTTCGACGACCGACAGCCCTTCCCGCGCTACATAAAAGTAAATAGCCGCTGTACGGAAGATAGGAGCGCCAGATTGAATCCATTCGTCCATCAGCGTCGCCAACCCAACTACGACCAGTACAACGACCTTACGAATGCCTCCCCAATACATAACCTCGCTATTCACTGTTCGCCGCTTGACTGCTCCCAGTACACCCGAAACGTAATCAATCACCATTAAGGCCAACAGTAGTTGCAGCGACTTATCCCATCCTCCTAGCAAATCGCTGATGACGATACCAGCCGCTGCTACTGCTCCGCCGATGGCTGTTTCCTTTCCAGTGGTTCCTACCGCTGCTGTATAAATTGTAGATGCATATTCTTTAATCATTGCTACGTCTCCCTTCAAAATAAAACAGCTCCGCATTATGCGGAGCCGCTTGTAATTAAATCAGTCCTGTTATTATCGACCAGATATGCATCCACGCCAGGCATAAGGTCAGGTCGCTTCGTTGCAACATAGTCGTACTTGTATGCCCCATCAATGATGCGCTGGGCCAAATATGCCGCCATTAGAGCGCACCTCCCAAAATTAGTTCGTCGAGCGCAGCCTGCATTAAAGCTTGTTTTTGCTTTAAATCTGCTAATTGCTCCGTCAACGGCTGCTGATAGGTGGGCTGCTGCTCAATGTTGTCAGGTTCGGAATGTACAAACTCCAACGTGCCAGTCTCCGTATTAATCCGATAGCCACCGCACTCTGCAAAATCCTGCCCATACTGCCCGTATTCAAGTTCCAACACTCCGACCGTATCTGGTACGCGCTCAGCCAACGCGGCGTACATCTCGAAGTCCTGCTCCTGTGTTGTAGTTACAACGCTACCTGAACGCTCGCCTGTATCGACGATTACGTTGCCGGTCGCCAACTCGTAATAAATCTTTCTGCCTATTTGCAAAGCGTGTCTCCTCCCTATGCGATCTCAGCGAATGCGTACCAACGAACGTTAGCGACTTTATTGCCTGTCCAATCATTTGTGTAAGCCTTAACCGTAAAGCCATTATTCCCTAGCGTAAAGCCACTAGTCTGATTTGTTGTAAACGACATTGCGCTGCTATTGACGTAATAATAAAAGTTTACAAGAGTGTTGCTGTAATTTTTCCCGACTGAAAACTCGCCGGCAAATCCAGTCCCATTGCTATCAAGGACATAGCCCAAAATGTATTTAGGTGCAAAACTTAGCCCACCCACCGTCAGGTTACCATTGCTGTCGGTCGTACCCGTACCTGACGCGGCCCCGCTCCCGGCCGGTTTCCATCCACTTCCGTCGTGATATTCGAGTTTTCCAGCGTTTATTCGGGTATATGCCTGCTGAATTCCCATGACATAAAGATAACCATTTTTTATATGGAAATGACTGTTTTCCAAGTCCAGTGTACTTCCAGGCATACCTGCGATTGTTATGCCGCCGTCGCCTCGAAAAGAAAGACGCTGTTGGTCTGTCGCATCCGTCCGGCGTAATATATCAACATCGGCGTTAACCCACCCTGTACCTGCAACTACTCTGCGCAACCTAGCGATGAACCCAGATACATTACCATTGACCGATCCTGTCTCTCTCCTCAATTCCACAGTATCCCCAACAGTAGAGCCTAGTGTCGCTGTAGACTGTGAGGTTACAATTCCCGTAAATGAGGGGGAGGCTTTTGGAGCGTATTGAGTATGCGGATCATCCGATGAATTGTGGTTACCCGCATGCCATAAATCACGCCAAACAGGAGTAAATGCTGCATCCGCTGTTGTTGCAATGCGCCCAGTATCGAAGTATTGAAACTGACCGCCCATCGTCATACGCATGCCCATTGCCCCCATGGTTGGATGTGTATTGGCATACTTATAGATGCCCCCATCGACAATATACGCATTCATAGCATAGAGCGTAACACCCGCGGTATTTGCAGATATCTCGACCCAGTCTCCAATGGTTAACTCCTTGCTATCCACCGCCTTAATATGCAATCTGCCACTCATGCTATCGCCATCACGCTTTACGGCGTTTTCCAGCGTCGTACGTGGTGTATCGTACCAGTTTGCCTTGCCTGTAATCGCCTTAAATCGGTTCGCAAACCACGACAGCCACTGCGTCAATTTGCCAGTAAGTCCCGTTGGCACCAAAGTAGGATTGACTGTACGATCACCAATTCGATCATCACTCACCGCATCCATACCCGTCATGGCAGTATGCAGTTCTTCGATGGCTCCAGCAGCCGTCTTCGATGCTGTTGGCACCGTTGACATATCTCCGACGTCCGCTTGCCTTGCGGCATTAGCATCGATAATTTCAAGGTTTTCACGATACGCCGCTCGCGTAACGTTCTCATTTCCTAACGGTTTTTTCAAACCCAAACGGGATGTTGTTTCTGGCACTCGTTTCAGCTCCTTACGTAAATTTCTCGAATTCGTCCCATGTCAGCCCGAGCGCATCAAGCTCGTTCCATGTCAGACCTTTTGCATCAAGCTCATCCCATGTCATGTAATTAAAAATGAACGTTATTGGTAAATGCGCAGGCTTGACCAATTCAATAGCAGCCTTAACGTCGTTCATGTTCGATGGGATACCAGTAACATCATTAAATGTCACTGTAATGACGCCATCCTCGAACGAGATATCGACGCCCCCGTTGGTCCAACTATTCACGACAAGCTGAATAAGTGCGGCGTCCGCCTTGCCCGACCCACGCATTTTAGACTTGATAACGGCTCTACGATCTTCCAATGTCTTTGTCGGGTCCGTGACGATACCGCATTCTTTTTCATAGATCAACAACGCCCAGGTCGCCGTTTCAATATCAAGCTGAAGCAAAAAATCTGCTAACCTGCTGCCGAAGGAATCGAGCCGCTGCCCAATCGAATGATTCAGTTCAGCGATAAACGGGTCTTGACGAAATATCTTATGCAAATTTTTCGTAAGCACGCCGCTATACAAGGCTCACCACTCCTACAATAGCAACCATCTTGTCGCCAACAGATATATTTCCGCTGCCGCCATTGATCGCCAAGTTCGCATAATCGTCTACGCCCTCGCTGTTTAGCACCGCTTCGCCGATCTTAGCGTATGACACATAATCCGAACGAAAAGCAATGCTCTGAAGATAGCTAGCACAGGCCGAAGTGATATTTGCTATAACTTGCGCATCACTATAACCCGGCAGCTTCTGTACTTCCACCTCGATATCAATCGTTAGCGCCGTTGCGCTGACAACATAGCAATGAGCGCCAATTGGCGCAGCTCCATTGCCAAGCCCCTCGCTGTTTGGATCGATATACGCCTGTACCTGCGCCACAAGTGCCGAGCTGGCTGGTTGCTTGTTCTGGTCAATGATGATGACTTCAACCGTATTGGGCCCTCGTTCAAGCGGATAGATGTCAGCGTCGCCTACACCGCTAATTTCCTTCGCCCATTGATAATAATGCCACCTATTGCCGCTTGTCGCTGGTGTTTGCGCTGCTACATAATAGCGCTCGCGTAAGCTTGTGTCACTTTCCGCCTCATACCCGTCATGCGTAGGAAGCGCGTTGTTCACGCTTGTAATGCCCGATAAAGTAACAGGCATTTGCGTGATTTGATTGGCTGGCACATTGCCTGCCTGACCGCTGACCATGCTCATGATCGGAACCGTTCCTGTTCCCACAATAACCACGGCTTCCGTTGCGGCGAATTGGATGCCGTTACGCGTTTCGAACAGATCACCAGCTTGCACCGTGCCGTTACCAGCTACCTGTACAGCACCTACCGCCTTTGTCGCTGCGTTCCGTTTGATGCCCTTCCGCTGATAAACAAATCGCTCTAGCAGCGCATCCGTCAAATTATCAACGTCCAGCATGGCCGACGTATCCTCTTGTTTTTTGTCCAGCTTCGCGACGGATATTGCAGCGCTCTTCAAAATATCGTATACCAAGTAACCAGGCGTCTTATCATAGCTATCGCTAATCGCGCCAAGCAATTGCTCCAAAATCGCATTAGTAGATTCGGCCATCTATCTTCACCTCACTTTCGACCGCTTCGACGATGCCGCGCTTTGTCTCGACCTGAAAAGTTAGTATCACTTTGCTGTCCAGCCGGTCGACTTCCATATCACTAATGCCTGTGATTTCGGGATGGAGTAGCACCTTTTCTTCAAGCTGCCGCTTTAGCTCCGAGCTGATTACGCCCGCTGGCAGATCGCGCCTTCCAATGTAGTGCTTAAACTCCAAGCCAAATCCTGTTCCGTCATATATGGGATATTGGTCAATCTCCGTTATAATGAGCAGCGTTACCCATTGCCGAATAGCCTGCTCATACGTCGCAAGCACCGGCTTTCCGTCTCGGATTACAACACTGTTGCTTTCAAAATCAAACAAAAACACGTTACCAAGCGACGGGCTTGTTAACGTGTCTAAAGACGGTAATATGGTTTCCGGGAACATATCAGCCCACCTTATCCAAAACGAAATAGATTTGTCCACCTTCTGATGGCAGTACGATCACAAGATCGCCAGCAGCGAGCGACAGCTCACCAATCCGACTAGAGAGGATAACATCTTCGGCGTCCAATACGATCTCATCAGTCAAAGATAGGCTAATTGCAGGCAGCGGAGAAAGAACCGTTGCGACAGTTGCGCCGGACGCTGCCGGATTGTTCCGTTCTTTAAACATTTTCGCGACCTCAACTGCCCAATTCTTCACCCTATCGCCTCCAATTCAACGCTGACCTTATGAATGCCTTTTGCAACCGAATGACTTGCGCTCTTAATTAGATACCTGCCTACAATGCCCGTTACTGGCTCGTTAATATCAATCAAACGGCCTGCGCGGATATCATCATGCCCCAACATGGTAACCGAACACTCGTCCCGCACCTTGTTTGCCTCCGATAACGTTGTACGAGCGATTTGGCGGGCTTGTGCGGCGTTTTTCTTGTCGAGGGTAACAATCCTTGTTAATTGACCGTATCGTTTAATATTCGCAGCGTCTAACGCTTCAGCGAACACTTTCGTCGACTTGTCTTCCTCACTTACGACAACCACCTTATTTGCCATGTCCTCTATGCTGCGCGTTCGGCTTGGCTCCGAAATAAGGCTAGCTGCTGGCACCAGCGGCGTTTGTGGACTTAACCGGATCATCGGTCGAATGAGAAGGCCCGCCCGAGGGCGAACCGTCAGTACATCCCCAATCATCTCCATGAAATAAGCAATGCCTGTTTCCTGGGTTGCTTGTCCCAATAAATCCGTAATAATGTCACTGACAACCTCGCCCTTATATATTTTGGTGACAAGTGTTTTAATCGGGCTGATGTTATGCCTGATGTTGAAACGGTCACACAGTTTCGCAATTGCGCTGCTCGTGCTGCTTTTTTTAAACTGGATGACGGTCTGGTTCTTGTTTAGATACCAAGCAAAATCGTAGCAGGTCAAGCTCTTTCCTACACGGCCAGATGGCGAAGATGATACAACGACATAATGCCCAAGCATTGTGCTCCCGTTAAGCAGCGCGATGATATCGCCCTCTTGAATAAATGTCTTCGACGGGAAGCCTGCCGTTTCACTGGCCGCATAAGCAAAAGTAAGCTCCGCCCCTAATGTATCCATATTGCTCGACCAACCGAGCTGACCAACCGAACTTGTAAAATCAATCATTTGTCCATTCCGTACAACTGCAACCCGATGCGCCACCTTACCGCACCCCCGGATTGACGAATTCTTTCAATTCAAGCGTGTATGGAATATCTCCAGCCCGATCCGTACCATAAGTGAAACCTTCGATCAAACAAGCTATGTTCAGCACTTCCAGCCCATCCTTGGCTGTGACAATTAACCGGATCGGCTCTTTGCTGCTTTTCCAACGATTCACGATGTTAACACATTTCCA
The DNA here is from genome assembly GCF_009789195.1 of Paenibacillus sp. MMS18-CY102. GTDB lineage: Bacteria > Bacillota > Bacilli > Paenibacillales > Paenibacillaceae > Paenibacillus_T. Next base: position 146,623 of record NZ_WSTC01000001.1, read on the forward strand.
GCCGATCGTTTTAGCCGATACAAAGGAGTATTTCTTAACTGGGAAGATGGCGCTAATTGATATCGCCTTCAGGTCGCGCGGTCCTGGCAGATTCAGTTTCCCAATGCCATTTACATCGCCAACCAGCTCAAATTCCTCATTCATGCTCGGGATCGGCAGCGAGAATTCGGCTGGAGGCAATGGCAGCACGAGAATTTCCCGCATGTTTCGAGCGCTCAATACAAAATTCAATACGTGCCCTCCTTACATATTTCCGAGTGCGAGCTTGACCTCACCGAATACACGCATGCCGACTTCATCGAGAAATTGTTCATTGCCGATGACGTTGCCTTGAATAATGATGTTGATGACTGGTGCGCTGCGGCTGTTCGATATCATTTTCTCCGATTTGTCTGCCGGAATGACTTGGCTGCCATTAGGCAAATTGACGATCTCGCCGCCACGTTCATTAATTTGAGCTAATCCACCTTTAAAGTAAGGCGTACCATGGGCAAACGTCGGGATTCTCGGGATATTTACCCCGAAAGAGTTGCCGCCGACTCCCGGCACCCAGCTCGGAATATCAATGCTAATGCCATTAACGCTGTCAATAACAGTGTTTACGAGCGAAATGATTGCATTAAGCGGCGCTTTTGCATAACTCGGAATCAAGCCAAACGTATTGCTGAATACCTGTACGATGCCATCCCATGCGCCTTGCCAATCTCCAGCAAATACAGATTTAACAAACTGCGTAAGCCCCCCGAATGCAAGCTTTACACTCCCGATAACAGATGTAATTGTCCCGATGAATTGCTGGCCTAACGGGAAAGAGTTCAGCCAGGCTCCTACTTGTGTAACGGCACTGACAATGCTTGTTTTGATGTTCCCCCAAATACCAACGATGCTGGACCCTAGCCGCCTTCCGCCTGCAACGATCTTGTCCCAATTTTTCCATAGCAAAATGCCTACAGCGACAGCAGCTCCTATTGAAATTGCAATAATGCCGAAGGGATTGGCTGCCATTACGAGGTTCATTGCTGCTTGGGCAATCGTAATTCCCGCTGTTGCCGCTCTAAACGACTTATACATCATCGTGACCTTATTGACGACTTGCTGCGCAACAAATGCTCCTGTTAGCCCTGCAATGACAGGCAAAAGCCAATCGGCGTTGTCTTTCACCCATGAGACCGACTTTGCAAACCCATCCATCACCTTGGCACCAACGGAAAATGCCTTGTTTACACCCGATTCAATATTAGCTGAATTGTCAGTAAACCATTTGCCTAATTCGTTGAGTTTCGGCAGTACCCGCTTCGCAACCGGCACAAGCACCAACATTTCAAGGTTACGGCCAATGCCTTTGAATGCTTGGCTTGCGTTGTTGTATTTGATATTGCCAATTTCCTGCATCGTGTTTTTGGTCGAATCAAACTGCTTTTTAACATTGCCATACGCTCTAACGACACGATCCTCTAAATCTTCTGCTTGGGTGCCAAATAGCGCTACGGCTGCTGCGTTCCGATCAGCAGGGTTTTTGATGGCGTTAATGGCTTTTACAGTAGTCAAAAAAGCTTTCTGTGCAGTCTTGCCGCCTGACGCAAATTCCTGCGTCATCTTCTTCCCATTCAACCCAATCGCCTTGTATGCGTCGATAGACGCTTTTGATCCATCCTTCGTTCGGATGCCGAACTCTTTGATCCCATCCCCGACCTTATCCAATGCAAATGCCCCGGCATCCATGCCAGATGCAAAAACATCAAACATTCCTTCGGCTGAAAAACCCAGTTTGGCGAAATACGCACTGTATTCATTCGCGCTATCGATCAATTCGCCCGACTTATTAAGGCCCTTTCGAGCGCCTTGCGCAAGCAAATTATAGGCTTGTTCCGAGGTAATCCCGAACTGCTTCGCCATCGTGTCCGATGCTTTTAACGATTCGGTAATATCCTCACCGAACACATCCCGATACGTGACCGCCATTGCAGTCGTCTTCTTCAACTTGTCGCCAATCTGCCCAGTAACCTGCTTTGTCAGTGTCATGGAGCTGACGACATCATTGAAGTTTTCGCCTAGCCCCTTCTTATACAAGTCAGATGCACTTTTCTCCATTTTGGCAAGCTCTGCCGTACTGGCACCAGTAGCAGCCTGGAAGGTTGCCATTGAGGAAGAGTATTCTTTTATAAAATCGATGCTGCCGCCAACTGTATCCATCGCCGCCTGAATTCCAACAACAGCCGTTGCAGTTAAAGCAGCATGCTTTGCAACAGCGGCGAAACCCGAAACGGCGGACTGGCGAAACGATTGTACGTTGTTCCGAAGCACACTCATCGAACGAGATTGTTGCCTCGTTCGATTCGCGATATTTCGCATTGGGGCTGTGAATCGGTCTCTCAGATTCAATATCGTATTAATGGTTCTACTGGCCAAGGGGACACCCCCGTTCTAGAAGCCTATTTGCCTCCAAATATTCGTTTCATTTGCGCTGCTTCCGCCTCGTGATGCTGCTCCATCCATATGTGATAAGCCTCGAACTCGAGCGGAGACAAATTCGTCATCCGCTCATGGTCATGGCCGCGCACGACGTACCAGCCAATCATGCGCAGGTCAGCATCACGGTTCATTAGTTTTTTAAGTCAGCCTGCGTCGCACCGGGCTTGCTATAGCCGCCAAGCTCCAGCACTTTCACTGCAATATCATTCACTTCATAAGGTTCCAGGATCTTGCTGACAATCTCGATATTATCGCTGACCTCGTATGCTTTAAGAAGTTCAGGATCACGGAACAATTCGACTGAATGGTAGATGACAAGTGCGTTCGAATACATCGTATCCGCCACGCTATTCCCCTCTTGCTGCATGTCGATTGACTTGTATACGATGTCTTTCGGCGGAACTGAAAGCGTCAGCATCCCATCCAAACTATCGACGAACACCTCCTCTGTTCGATTGGCACGGACTTCTCTTGCCGCTTTTTTCTCAATCAGTGCTGCTAATGTCAATTTCGTATTTTTTGCTTTGCTCATCGTCGTTTTCCTCCAATAGAAAAGGGGGAGCTTCCCGCTCCCCCTTCCTCAATTTGTTATAGTGTTTCGAGAATGTCGTAATCCGAGAATGTAAACGGAAGTTCTTCTGTCCCTACCGCTTTTGCCTCCGTTGATGCACCGAAGTCGCTGAACACGACGCCCTTCAGAATAGCTCGCTCGGATTTGCCGGTTGACTTGTTCGCAATCTTCACCACGATTTTCACGTCCGGCATTATGCCTGTTTTAAATGCCTTCCCTAAAATCGATGCGCCCCGGCTAAACATCTTGTTCAGCGTTAATGTACCTTCGCCTCCGAAGCCAAGGTATCGCTTATACGTTCGCGGATCACCGAGGAACGTAATGTCCTCGAATTCACCGGCCATTTTATATTCGACCGACTTCACATCAGGCCAAATGGAATCATTGATCCAGACCGTCGCATCATTGCCGGTTACAACCTGATTGCCTTTATCCATGCTGCTTCACTCCTTCCCTACTGCAAGCTAATGCCGAATGACAAATCTTCCATTGCATCGGTTATCTTAATGTGACCGGCCAGGAATACCTTGCTGCCGAATGTGTTGTTCTTAACCGCATGATCGTTCCAATCGACTGCATCCGTTTTCCCAATCGCTAACCACGCTTGGCGCTGCTCTTCAATATCCACGTCCGCCCGATTATCAAACTCGTTATCGAGAATATCGTCCGTCGCGAGCGCATCAAAATAGGTGTTCACCGCAGATAGGAACAACACTTGATTGTCATATTTGTTTTTGAATTTGCCAAGATAGCTATTCTTAAACGTAGATGCAATGTCAGACCGCATGAGGTCCATCGATTCGACAATGATGATCTTTTTAAAATCTTCTGTGACGCCCGGAACAAGCGTTTTAAGCGAATTCACGCCTCGTGCAATGCGGATGACGCCATCATCATTAAAGAGCACCAATTCACCATTACCGACGGCTACATTTAGGTCGGATAGCTCGGTAACGCCTTCCAAATCAGTGAGTTCCAAATAGGTGGAACTTCGCGTCATCGGCAAGCCGGCCAAAATGCCCAGCAAACGGGCGATATATTTCTCACCTGTCACCGTTGCCCCACCGACATACGTCACGTTAGCGTTCGTAAAATTGACCACGCGCTGCGAATCTGGGCTAACAGCCTTGTACACGACTGCTTTAATGCCTTTTTTGGCGACTTCCTGCTCCTTCACATAGTCGGATAAATCGGAGTGTTCGCCTGCCGTGCCATCCGCCAAGCCGATCCAATGATATTTTCGCGATCCGAGCGCAGCAATAGCTTCCGCTACTACATCAGTGCTGGTTGTCTCTACCGGCACAACAATGACCTTGCTTCCGCCGCCGAGCAACACGTCTTTAATGTACTGCACATTGGCTGCCGTAAACTGATCGGCATCAACTGCAAGACTGGACTTGTATTCCTTCACCGCATACGTTGGGTTCGTGTCGTCTTTTACAACCAAAACGGCAATCTTCTCGGATGAACGAGCAATCGCCGTTTCTGCAAGCTTCTTAAATTCAATTTCAATCGACGGCAATCCAATCGTCAAAGCGCTCACTCTCCTAGCTTCATGTTTAATTCCATCATTTCCGGCGTGCCATCGTCCGTTGGCTTGTTTATTTCGACCGTGAGGATATCGAAGGACACTTGCAGCACGCCATCCACGACAACGCTTTCCACATCGTAGATGGACACAATAAAGCCTTCCTCGATGACGATGTCGGAGAGGAAGGCTTCTGCTAATGTCTCACGAGCTTCTAGCAGCTCGATCTTGTTCTTATTGCGATCCGCAGGGAAATAATAGATTACGACCGGAACCGTGCGTTCTCGAAGCATAGCCGCGCTCGCAGACGTTGCGACTTCTTCAAAATCGACATACAGGCACGGCCGGCTGTATCCTTCACTAATATCCGTGCTTTGAACAGGGGCATGTGGCATGGCAACTGCCAACTTGTCGTTAATCGCCTTAGCGATCTGCTTCAGCTTGATCATCTACCGCAGCCCCTCTTCAATCATTTCGTCAATGAACGCTTCGCAATCTTCTATAAACTCTTGTTCAAAGGCACGGCGCGCCTGCTCGAATACCCGGTAGCCCCGAACGAAGCTAACTTCGCGCCCGCTTTTCGTTACTTGCCGATGACCGTATTCGAGCAGGTGCGCATGCGGCGAGGCATCGTATACCCGAATGGCGGTTTCTTCGTTTCGATACTTATAGACCTTCCCGCGCTTAATGCCTTTACGATAATTCCCGGTCTTTTTTTTCGTTAGCTGCCTCGCCTTCGCAGCCGTCAGCTTTCGAAGCTTGTTGCCCGATTTCATAATGAACTTGCGCGTTTCCTTCGGCATCCGGCGCTGTGCAAGCTCCATCAAGCGTCCGCTAAAAGCATCTAGCTGGCGAAGGTCGAAATCGTCCCTGCTCACTCGATCACCTCTTCGCAAAACAACTCCAACTTTTCATTCCGGAAGTACGGATTCAAGATGAAGCTAATATTGAAGCGCTGCCCGCGATACATCAGCCACATGTCCGGCGTAATGAAACGGCCAGACATGTAGCGAACCTTTACCTTATGTGTAACTTGGCTGAGAACCGTTTCAACGCCTTGCTGTTTTTGAAGGTTGCCCGTCTGTGGCACGATTTCCGACCGGATTCTCTTGATTATGGCGGGCTGGTAGTCCACTTCGTTCAGCTCGTTCATTACTTTCACCATGCCCCAAACCTCAACCGCATGCTTGAGTGTGCCTGCGTCCATGACTACACCACCCGCACACTCAGCTGCGTGATGAAATTCATCACGACAGTAGGAAGTTTCATGTCTTTATCAGCCACGTTTCGATTCTCGTAGAACATGGACACCATCATATTGACGACGAGCTTATATAGCTCGTTATCTGGCTGATCGGGGACGCCTGCGTTAATCAGATACTGCTTAGCAGCAGATATAAAACCGTCGATAATTACATCATCATCGTCGAAATCAATCCGTAAGTAGCCCTTTACGGCTTCAAGCTGATCGTTACTCATCGCCTTCAGCGGCAGCTTGTCCGTCACCCGCTGGCGGGTCCCCTACAGATGGGTCATCTCCTGCATGCGGCTCTCCCGCTTCTGCAGCCGGTGCGTTCGCGATAATCAAATCAACGCTGTACGGAACGAGGACGATCTTCAGGCCGCTATGCTCCTGCTCCTGTCTAATCTTCTCCGCCAATCCAGCGTGTTCTTCTTCATTCAGCGGCATAGTTGCCTTGAAAAAAACAACCTTTTCGCCATCGTCATTTAACAGTTCTGCATCAGGAACCTGTTTTACTTGCTTTCTAGCCATTTTGACCATTCCTTTCTTAAAGGGAGCTATGCCCCCTGTTATTAGCTTGCTGGGCCTTTCTTAATGATGACGACGCCGTTCGGATCGATCAGCTTGCCGTCCGCAATCAGGATCGCTTTATCGATGTATTCATTCGTATCATGATCGAGATAGCGGAACATGGTCATCTGAAGGTTCGAGTTGAAGCCGTAGTTTTTCAGGTTGCAGTAGATCGCGACGATATCACCTGTTGCAGCATCTGCAAATGGAGTGATTACGTCATCTTCAACCTGAATGACTTCTTTACCGGCGAATCGCTCCTGTGGTCCATCCGTAATGCCATAGTTGATTCGACCGATCGGCTGACCGACATCATCCGTCATACCGTTGATATAGCCTTCGAAAGTACCGGAAGCCATTAAGAAAGTTGCGCCCGCCTTATAGGCAAGCGGCATCTTCGCCAACACCTTCTTTGCCCACTCTTCCCATGTTGCAAATTGTGCGGGGGACATGGTGACGACCTGTGCAGCCGGTACGCGAGGATCATTCACGATACCAAGTGGCTTGCCGTTGCCGTCCCCTTTTACAACCGCCAAATCAATTGCCTTGATCATTGCTTCGACGATTAGGTCCGTAATCAACGTCTCAAATCCGTCAAGCGTGACTGTATCCGCTAGAAGCGAAATGGCAATCTTGCATTCTAGACCATAATAAGAGAACGATACCTTCGAATTCGCCTGCACCTTTTGTTTGTCAGATAGCGTAGTCTCCCCGATCCATGTGGCAACCGGCTTCAGCGACAGGATAGGCACATCAACACCGCCCTTGACGTTCAGCCTGCGGATACGGGAGAATACTTGTCCGTAAACGGTAATTTTCTTGATGACTTCATTGAGGATCGTCGTCGGAATGATAGCGGAAACGTCGCTAGTCGTCGTGACCGCGTTCGCCCTAAGCTCCGGCTTGATCTCGCCTGTTTTCGCGAACGCCATGAAGGCGCTGCGGTATTCTGGCGTCGCATATGGATCTTCTGGCTGCTGGTTACGCTGTTGCGCCTGTGGTGTACCGCCCATGTTGTAGGCAGCCATCACGTTTGCGTGCATTTGCTGTGCGCGTTGATCCGGTTGTGGAAGTCCGCCAGGAATGCCCGTGGCATTCGGGAAAAAGGCCGGATTGCCGCGATGCTCTTCTTCTTGATCGTCCGGCAGCGCGTCGATCATGCTGCGCATCTCGGCAATTTCGGCATTCAATGTCTCAAGCTCAGCATTGATACTGCGCAGCTCCGCAACTTCTGTTGCAGCAACTGACCGTGTAACTAATTCAGCCTTCCGTGCTTCTTTCTTGGTGAGCATTGCTTTAAGTTTCTTCTTCATGTGAGTTCACCTTAACCCTTCGATAGAATTTGATTTTTGAGACGCAATAGTTCAAGCTCGCTGTTCGAGTTATCCAACTGCGACCGAGCATTCTCCAATGCCGACTTGGCGTTATCCAACGCCGTTTGGTCACGAGCATTTATGTCAGTTCCCGCATAAGCTGGGAAATTGACGGCGCTGACTTCCATAACGCGGCTGATCTTCTTGATTCGACGGGTCGGCATCTTGGTATCGAGGTTTTCCCAAACTTCCTCGCCGATAAAAAAAATAAAGGACATCCCGTCGATGTCCCCTCGCGTCACTGCACTATATAACGCTTTCGATTCCGAGTTGTTCTCGATGTCGAGACTCGCTCGGATTTGCAAACCAATGTCATCCACGCGCAATTGCATGGTTGAATTTCCATTGTTGCGACGGCTCCTCGCAAGCGGAATCTTCTGCAAGTCGTGATTTGTGCAGAAGAGCACGTCATCGAAATTGCAGCCGTTGAATGCCCCTCGCTCAATGACTTCATAGAACCAATCACCGATTTTGGTTTGCTGATCATACACACCAGCATGCCCTTCGATAAACGTGCCCTCTTCGACAGCTCGCATGTTTAACATGCCGTAGCTTCGAAGCTCTGCACCTGCCGGAAGCCTATGCTTATCCGCCATTTTCATCCTCTCCTTTGGCTGTCGTATTCTTGCCCGCCATCTGGTAGGCGTTGACCAATCTCGTATCGACGTAATTCAATGATTGTGTACGCCGATCACCGCCCTCGATTGGCGGGTACCCGATGATTGCTAGTTTCTGGTTGTCCGTTAACAATCCTTGTTCGCCGGCCGTCTTTAGCAGGTTCAGCTTGGCGTTTGTCGACAAATACATCATATCCTTGCCGTAGAAGACGACCTCGTTACCGACATCCAGCTCCCGTGTGGTGAAGATGGTCTTGCTGAAGGCTTGGCCGAAGCCAATGACAATGGGCTCCAGCACCTTCTCATAGAATGCCTGGTACTGATCGTCGTTGTAATCGCCGGTGATGATCGGAAGTGACACGCCAAACCAACGCAAGATTTTGCTGTCGAGAAAATCAAGCGTGTCCTTATCGATCATCTTCGGATCGAGTGCCAATGGCGTATAGTCGCCCTTCATGTCCATTGCAATAATGCCGGACTTTCCATCTTCAATGGCCTTCTCAAGTCGCTTCCGTTCGTTCTGTTGTCCTTCGGTATCCGTCATGGTATTTATTTTGAGGATTCCTCGAACGGACATGCTGAGCTTGACGCCCTTTTCAAGCCCCTGCAAAAGCGCGTCGTTTATTTGCAATACTTTCAGGAGTGCAGCATTGTCCGGCTGGCCGTTGGCATCCCCACCCATAATATCGTTCAAGCTAAATCGCTTACGAACGTGAATAATGTCCGAATACAACAGCGTGAAGTCTGCACCTGACTGAAAATATAGCTTAATTAGCAGCATGCCAGTTCCCTCTTCGTTGAGGAATTCAACGCGTGTCGGATTGAGTGGGTACATCGCCCGATAAACCCGCTTCTCCAGCCCGGTAGCATCATAAACGGCGTCATATATAGGGAATACAAAAGCGTTCTCGTTCTTGTAAAGCAGCCAAACGATCTTTTCCAAAAACTCGCGAGTCGTCATGAGCGGATTCGGCGCGAATTTGAAGAGCCGATTCAGTGGCCCAATCGGTGTCGTCTGCATTCCATTGCTGTCGGTTCGAATATGTCGTGGTTGCAACTTGCTGATTTCCGTTGCAATCGCATTGACACAGTTATTCACGACGTCGGAAGCGTAAATGTCATGACCAAACTGACTAAAGATGGGAAGGTACCCGTTTAACATCTTGGCATGTGCTGCGGTCTTTCCCCGCCAGAACAGTCCTTTGAAGTTGTCCATGAATGCCATTTCTTATATCACCTCGATCCGTTTACGAGTTGTAGAAACTCAGTCCGATTATCCATGTAGACGCGATAACAAAAGATGATCGTTAGCGTGCCGTCAATCTTCTTGTCATCCTTGCCTTGGATTTTGACCGGTCGAATCTCCATCTTGCCGTTCATTTCCCTCGCTGTATTCTCTAGGCACCAACGATCAATCGGATGCAGGCAGTAGTTGATTAGCTTGCTTTGAAGGTCCGTTTTTACCAGTTTCATTGGTTCACTCAAGCTGCCCCAGTCCTGACTAATTCGCACCATCTCGAAGCCGTACTCTTCCATCTCCTTCACCCAGTAAACAGCAGACCATTTGTCATAGCCAACCTTGAAGCATCGGATGCCGTACTCTTTAAACAGCTTAACGAACCAGGCTGTTACATGTCGGAAGTCATTCTCATTCCCGTCTGAGACGGTGATAAGGTCTTTGGCTAACCATTCCGTGAATTTCTTTTTGTCCTCTGATGACAGCGTCGGTATTTTGGACTCAGGAATAAAGTAATGCTGAAGCGTGTACTTCTTCCCATCCTTTATGAGCAGCACTCGCGCCGATGCTAGGTCACCTGACTTCGACAAGTCTACTCCGCCTATCGCAAACGCATTGCGGAAATCTTCAATCTCGAAGGTATCCTCGCTAGCGATGTCCTCTTCCGTAAGCCAAGCAGCTGCATTGTTCTGTTTTATGTTGAAGTCCTTGGCTAGAACAAATGAACGCATCTCCTGATTGGACCGTGCTTCATCGATCATGCGCCGAAGGAAGCTCCACTTCTTGATTGTGCCAAGTCCTGGGTTACTCTTGCTCCATGTTTTCTCGTTCTGCCAAACCTCTCGCTCGCTATCTTGCGTATAAAGCCAAATCAGCCATCGTGGGCGCTCCAGCTCGCCAGACAAGACTTGTCGAGCCTCCTTCATCCGCCCATCCAAATAGCCATCATTCGTGAAGCCCTCCGTTGTCAGCTCAAAATAAAGAGGCTCATCCTGAGTGGATAGAGCCTGTCGGATTGGCATGACCGAAGTATTGTCCTTCATCTCGTGGACTTCATCCACGGAACCTACACCAATGTTCCGGCCTTCCTTCGCACCAGTCTTCGCCGAGATTTTTCGAATGCTGCCTTTGTTCTTGAAGCTGAACTTCCCTTTGCGCGTTACCCTCTTCCGATTTCCGAAGAAAATCCCCTTTATGGTAACCCGTGTCACTCGTTCAAGCGCGGGGCTCTCTTCCCGCATGGCGTTAATTGCTTGGAACATCAAATCAGCCTGCTCATAGTCATTGCTTGAGCAAAGGATTTTAATGCCAAGCGGCCCACAAAAGAAGTCGGCAAGGTTTATTGCACTAACAAGCGGCGTCTTGCCATTCTTCCGGCCTACCAAGTACAGCACGTCCTGGAACAAGCGAACCCACCGGCCAACCTCTTCATCATAAATCTTGAACGAATAGATCGCCTCAATGAACGCTTTCTGGAACAGCATAAGAATGAAAGGTTTTCCCGAGAATGGCGCTTCATAATGTTTACAACGTGTTTCGATAAACTTGATTCGCTTGTCCGCTTCTTCTGTTTCGAACCGTATGTCGGGATCTTCGAGCAGCCGATCGAGAATATCGAACATCTGAAGCAGTTCTTGCCCGACCAGTATTTCCCCTGATCGACACTTCTCCATATATTCAAGCAAATTGCTCATTCGAAATCATCCAGTTCATCGTCATAATCCGGCTCATTCTTCTGTAAAATTCCGTTTAGCGTTTTGATGACGACCGCATAAGAATTAAGGTTTTTCAGGTATTGACGTGCTGCCTCGACCGGCTTTTGCAACTCCGGCAGACTGGGATGTATCTTAACCATACCTGTTTTAACAAGCGTCTTGCGAAGAACCCCATTTTCAGCACGAAGGAACGCGGCCTCTTCGATCAACCCTTCAACCAGTTTGCTCTTGGAGGGATCGACATCGGTGAATATCTCTTGGAGTTTCACATGTTCTCGCTCGTACACTTCCCTTTTTTCCAATGGATTTTTCCTCCTGACCGATTTCAAAATTTTAGCCGTGCAAAAAAAAAGAGTCTCCTATACGGTAGTAGCCTTTCATCAAGAGAAAAGAGGCCCGGGGGGGCCTCAGTTAGGTTTAGTACCATTTTGTTCTTTAGTTCCTTTAGCACGTGCAATATTAAACTCATTCTCCATGTGTAGGTATCTATCTTTAAACTCTTCAATTTCAGTTAGTTTATACTCTGATGGTTGTCGGGAGATAGCATAAAATCTCATATCCCTAAGTAACTGAAACATTTTTTTACTAAATTCTAGTTGGTCTGTATACCTAGCCTGATAGTTAATTAAAGTATCAATTGATGTTACCACTGTTATTACAGAAGTTATTACGATCGCTATGTTCTTACCATTGTCGCCAGGAGATAGAGCTAACACTCCTGTTACTATGCTTCCTAATAATATAGTTGTCACCTTTAATATAAGGTTATTTCTATAGTTTTTAACAGCCATTTTGGAAAGCCCTCTGGACCTTGCACTAACCTCTTCAATTAACATAGTTAAAGCATCTTCCGACATTTTAGTCCCCCCTATATCAATACTGTTTCGACAAAAGTAAGGACTTTCCTCCTAATACATAAATGATCTATTGCTCTACGGCCGGTATTGCTCAAACCACTTGTCAATGTAGCCCATCCATTCTACTTTGCGGTTTCGTCTGTCCGTGTCCTCGAACAACCTCGCTATACATTCCTCTCGACTCAGCTCACAATACACCAGCTCAGCGCCTAGGTCCTCAGCCACTCGATCGCGTTTGAACTTATCCGCATACCCCCCTAATATCCAAGCAGTTCCCCATTTGCCATATCTCGTTCGAATATTGTCTAGTAGGACGGCATGCACGCCCATCACATTGCTGAATAGAATATCCGGTTTGTCGTAGTAAGGTAGACCAGATACCGCCTCATACAGCCTATCAATATCAACAACTAAGTCGCCGCGATGTAGCCGCTGCCGAACCAATTCAGCCTTACCTGCGAATGGCGGGCCATATACTAGATATACCTCTTTACTCGCCTGGTATCCGAACCGCTTATGTTCCTTGTTATGGCAGTCGTAACAAATTAGTTCGATGTTAGATGGGTTAAGACTGATGTTGTAGTCGTGGACGTTCTCCGGCGTCAGCTCTATGATGTGATGCCCAATAATATCAATGGGTCGAAAGATATCATCACCGCAGCGCTGGCATCTATGACCGCGCTCCAGAATCAAGTTCAACCGCAGATTGCGCCACTTGCTTGATGTGTAGAAAGAATGAAGAATCGAATGCTTTGCCATGTTACCACGCCTGCTCTTCCATATTTTTAATCTCCAGCTGCGCCTTCTTGATCCGAAGCGCGGCTTCCTGCTCGCTCAATACCTTCATGGTCAGCTTTGTCTTCATATCGATCAGCTTGGTCTTCTTGTCTTGCACGCGGGTCAGCGCTTCCTCAATAGATAGAATGCGTTCAAGCTGCTGCGGCGTTTTCGTGATGCGCTCGACTTCTCCAAACTTCGGTTGCTTCACGCTCATCGCAGTTACTTTGCCGTCCTGCTCGATCAACGTCACTTCCGATTCATTTTCATCAAGAAGCTGGGTCTTACTGATTTGCTCGCTTGCGTCCCAACCATCCAAGACTTTTGCTCGAAGAAGCAGCATCCGCCGCTCACGAATTTCGAGGAATCGAATCTCATTATTAATTTGCCCGACCGGGTCTGTATCAACTTCGAAGAACAATTCTCGTTCAAGCGATTCTAGCGTGTCGTCCCAGATCGTTGCATAGTCGCCATGCTTTATGGCGTTTTCGTTTCGCTTTGGAGCGCCGCCGCCTTTATTTCCCTTCGCATTTCTATTACCCTGCTGCCCACCTCGCTTGCGTGGGCCTTGCGGCAGGTCTTCCCAGCGATCAACGCTTTTCCATTTCCTTACTTGCTCATTTGTTATGCCGAGCGCACTTGCAATTGCAGCGGGCTTGAGCGATCGATTGCTGTCCAGCCATAGTTTCAGCGCCTTCTTTCGCAAGGGACTTCGCTCTCTCGACACCTCAGTTCACCCACCTTCACGCTATTCGTGTTTGTTTTCACGTTTTTTCTTCATTGGGAACGCCGAATGCTCACTTCCTCCACTGGCCAAAGCTTGTCGAATCGGCTCTTCTTCTACTAATATCTGGTTGTTGAGTGAACCATAATGAATATTCTGTTGCACTCGCTGATATCTCAAAAGGCTTGTAATTATTGGGTTCATCCAGCCTATAGATAATGAGTGCGACTTGTTGCAATTTGTGGGTTACTCAAACGGATAATTGCAGCGTCCATCATGTCTTGCGTAAAGCCAATATAGCGCAAAGTAACTGCCGGATCGCTATGCCCATACATCTCCATTAGTAACGCTAGATTGCGAGGATCTTGAATGTACAGCTGATAACCCCATGTTTTGCGCATGGTATGGCAGCCTATCTCATGAAGCCCAAATTGCTTTGCTGCTTTGTTGAGCATCTTATACGCCGTACTTCGGTCGAAAGGCTGAAAACGCATCCTTGATTTCTTCTTCCTCTGTCTGCTTGGAAATAAGAAATCAGTATCCTTCATGGTTGCAATGTACCGGTCAAGGTCTTCTCTAATGGATGGATGAATGATAAACCTCTTCCGGTGTTTATTCTTTTTCTCCCTCATGTTAACGTGGCTGTCACGTACCATGCCAGCTTGCAGCCTACATAAATCACTCACACGCAATCCGCTGTAAATGCCGAAGCAAAAAAACAAATAGTCCCGCATTGAACGGTTTCTATAATAGGATTTTATTCCTTCAATAATAACGGGATCACGTATCGGCTGTACGAAGTTCACATGACCACCACCCCATTGCTAATTATTGGTTTATGTTGTAAAATAATCTTTATCCCGTGGGAAAGCATCCCTCGGGATTTATTTTTTTCTCTGAAAATAAAAAGAAGACGCCTAAGCGCCCCCGTTATCCCTTGTTCGGCGGATCGGAAAATAGCCGGTCAACTGAACAAGGGACAAGTCACCTTGTATAGGGGTTTCCAACCCCGCCTCATCTCCACACGTTTGGCGATAAACGCCTAAGGTCAATTAACCCACCGCATGGCCGAGTCCTACATATGATAAAGGTACAGTAGGTATCACCCGAGCTTAATGCTCTTTGTGATTCCACTGTACCTCTGAACTAGTCTCATTTTTGACGATGTTTAAGCGCTGACTAGGCGCATTTTCTTCTTCATTCCCACATTGATAACGTGTTAGCTACCGCTTCGATCCCCCGATTAATCTTTCGATCAACCGTCGAACGGTGCCAGAGATTAAACCTCCCAATCGTTACGCTATGAGATTGACCCTTAATATAGCGAAACTCAATCATGCGTCTAATGTCGTCATCAGCTATCAGTCTAATTGCACGGTCGGTCCGATGAAGCTTAAGTTTGTAAGCATTATAAATTGCTAACGCTTTTGGAGCAAGTCCATCTAGCCCGTTCCGATCAATGTCATCGACGACTGCCTGCATTCGCCGGTACCTGGACAAAATCGATTTTGCTGCCTTAATCTCGTCCGGTGTCGCAAGCGGAAATAATTCCATTTGACCCTCATACCATTCCACTGCCAAGGCCATTATCCCCTCACCCTTTCACACAAGATGTGCTATAATCTGGATGAGCAAGAACAATGTCGAAAGCCCCCGATTCTGTTCCCCAACAAGTCGCGGGGGCTTTATTTATATTGCTCTATCTTTAATAACTGTTTGCTTTCGTACAACCCACGAAAACACCCGTGGGATTCCAAGATTCGGCTTGCCGATAATGTATGAAAAACCTTTAGGAACATACTCTCCTGCTCTCACCTCCAGTTCTCCAAAACGCGTCATAAGACTAGAGCATTTCGCAAGTTCCGATTCAGGCGAGACAATCAACTCTACATTCTGAATGCCTCTACTCGATCCGATAAGCGGTTGAAGAGCGAATTCTATTAATTGCATAGCTCGCGGGTTCATGCTCTGCCTCCCATGTTCTTCATTATTCAAACTGTCCGTCACACAAACAACCTTAATTGTCTATATTCATAATCTGTTCCCCATTGAGCTGCCATTGCAGCTGCAATTCCAGGGAATGTTTTTGAACGGATTTTTGCGTCTCTATTTGATGACAACTCATACTTGCTATATATTTGAGCATCACGTCTCGAACTTGTGCTTCCTACCCAAAGACCTTTAGGCTTTACAATGTTTGTAGGTTCCAATGGTTCAAGTCCTCGTAACCATAAGCACGTTCTTTTCTTCCATGGATCACCAAACATATACGGCTCAATTATTTGTGTATATGCAGGCAGCTCGTGTATTTTACCAGGCAGAGGATTCTCAATAGCAACCATAGTGCATTCCGTATTGTAGAACTTCATAAAAAATTCTCTTGCTTCACGCGCTTTGCATAGTCTGTCCTCTTGTATTTCGCCTTTAACCCGCAATCGCACTGCTCCTGCATTTGTTAAATACGTACAAGGCGGGAATGCAATAATCATATCCCAATAATCCTTTAGTATAATCGTAGCATCCTGTTGGATATGCCATTCTGGATGCCCACCACTACATGGTTGAATATCGCAGCTGTATGCTTCATGCCCAAATTTTCTAAATTCTACTGTCACAGCCTGACTTTCTTCACAAGCAACCAATACTCTCAAATATTTTGGTCTCCTTCCCAAGTTCCTCAATATTCATTTTGTTACTTGGGAAATCGTAGTTTTCAAAGCCACAAAAAAACGCTCCGCTTCGTCGGATTTCCCATCCCGATCATACTTGATGTCATATTCATAGTGACCAAATAATCGCGATAACACAGCCCTACGCTCATCGTAATTCAACCCTGATAACATATCCCAAATTTCGTTTACTTCGTCGGTTTTCATCATGTATACCGCCTATCCAGATACATCGCTCGATCTCGTAACAATCGACTTGATCATATGACCATTCCCGGTCTGTTCCTCGCCATCCGTAATCCTCTTAACTGTGTAACGATGCGTTTGGGAAACCATAGTTTTATCAATAATGACAGCCTCGACAAGCTTCAGACCATCTCGTACATAACAATTAAGCAGGGGATGCTTGTTCAGCTTCGGCACTCGTACAACATCCCCAATGTTCGCGGAATCACGGAGATGCCGAATGTCCTTTGCCTGTTGAAGCACCTCTCGTTTCAACTTTGCTTTTTGCTTAGCGGGCATCTTGGACGCATAATAGGCGTATTCAGAAAGCCTAACACTCCGAAATGCTGGCTCAAACCTATTGCCATTGTCCGCACATTCTCCAGCTAAGATATTCACCAAATCCAGCCGATCCTTCCAACGAAACTTACCGGCTATGATTTCGACTTCAATTTCTTCATCTACTTGAACCACGTTGCTCGCCGTCTGCACTCCAAATCCTCCTCCTTATATTAAGTTTTCCGGTCGTTTTAGACTGAATAATAGATATGATTGCACTGCTTATGAATGGTTTAACAATTTATTTCGTTCACGATTCCTACGCTTCAGTTCCCCGGCCGCCGCTATCCGGTACCCAATAGGAGCTTGTCCATCTAGGTAGGCAACGACATACAGTTCCCATCGCGAAGCTTCAGCCCAGCTCATTAAATGGCCAACTCCAGTTGACCGCCAATGACATCATCTACAAATTGATAATCATCCGGTATATTGTCTAGTTGCCCGCGAACCATAATGCTCCCCTGCGAGCTGCTCCATGTGTACGCTGCGTTGCAGTATGGTGATACGACATAATCCATGAGCTGTCCATTTTGTAGGCCTGCGAAGCGATTATCCGTAGTAAGTGCTATAACATCAATTTCCAAAGCGGAACAATTGAAAATAACTTTCTTAATCAAATTAAACTTTGCTTCATACTCACTCATGCCTTGCTCCTCCCCTTGACCTCAATCGAAACAGAGGTATCCGCATCCGATGCGGGCGATATCTTCATTCGATGCTTTGCTAATCACGAATGTATCGTCATCTATAGATAACATGGCTTCCTCTCCAGGCTTTAGCTCTCGCATAGCTCTGACTGCTGCAATTAACTGATGTGCGTATGCTTCCTCTGACTCATTTGCAAGGTTTACAGCCTGCTTCCCGACCTTCAAGATACTTCCGGCACGCAATATATTCCGCTCCCCAGATACCGCCTTTACGCGGTTTTATTCTTCGCTGTCTTCTACGATCGATTACTAGTAATGCCACTTCGTCAGGATCTCGTTGGAGCTTATCTGCAATATCAAACAACCCACAGCCTGCTTCCCATAGCTGTTCGAACTGGATTATCTCCTGTTCATCCCAGACAAAGTTCATATCCTCACAAGCCAGATAAATACTCTGACGACTAGCGAGCAAATGCGGTCCCTCCTAATTTGCAAGAGATAAGTTCATTGCCTCTTCAGCCTTTCGCCGGATTTCCGCACATTCTGCGTTAGTCGGCAAGCGATTATGTGTTAACTTGAATGCAGAGACAAGACCTGAGTATACTTTGTCGAATGACACATCAGAATTCCCCTCTTGCACAATTTCGATTTGAGGCTTTTTCTGAAATTGTCCATTCTTCCCTCGACCTTGTTGTGTCGGTTTAACGGTCCAAGGTTCATCAATGCCACTGCTCTTATAACGTTCAAGGATGCCCGCCACATACCGAAGATTTCGTTTGCCCGATATACGAGCTGCTTTCATCGCCTCATTCACCCATCTTTCGCCGAAATCATTCACAAGGTCGTTTATCTGTTCGACGATAATTGGTGTTAGAGTTCCGAATCCTTCCTGTTCAAACAACCGGAAAGGATTAAATTCAGCCGCCGGGGCAGCCGCCGAAGGCGGTATGTCTCCTACTACTGTTTGGTATGGTTCGGTTTGGTTAGGTATGGTTAGGTAAGGTTTGGTTTGGTTACGAGCGCCGTCCGGTGGATTATTTCCGTCCATCACATGGAAGTCTGCACCGTGTCCAATGGATGTCCGTTGGACATCCTGCGGATCGAGTGTGCCCGAATCAGGGAATTCCGTATTTATTCCTTCGCCCGAAGGTTTGACATCCTTACGACGACCATTTTTCTTCCTTGCTGCATCATCTGCCATTTTTTTCAACAACCGTCCGCCATGTTGCTCCCAATCATGCACCATGATTTGTCCCTCATCGGGATTGTCAATCCAGCCGGAATCAATTAAGGCTTGCAAGAACGGCTCCGGCTCCCCCTCCCACAATGCCCCATCGGCTATATCCTCGGCATCATACTTGTCAAGCCTGCCATCCTTGGCATAGTCCCAAACCCAATACCACAGTAAATGTAAATGGCCTAATGCTGTCGGTATGCCAATGCCTAGCCTGCGAGCGAAACGCTTGGTTTTACGATGCCGAGCAAGCTCCTGATGACTTTCTATCCAAGCCACCGCCTCACTTCCCTTCTCATAAGATTCAACCAGCCGGCTAAGCCACTTCTATCTTGGTCCCCATCGCCAGTGTCTCCATAGACGCAGCCGTTTCCAATAGCAGTTTGCGGGCATCTTGATAGGTATAGCCTGCCTCTGCCAATTGGCGCAGAATTTCGTTTTGCAGTTCTTTTTTGCTCATTGCCTGTCACTCCTAGTCATATGTAATTATGATGCACTCACCTGCATCGTTGGCAGCTCGAACAACCAAGCGGCTAGATCGAGCAGCCAACGACAAAGGCAAATCCCCTTGTCGTCGCTGTTACAGCGAAATATCTCTATCTGCCAGATGGTCGGAATAGGTTTGTCCGCAATAAGGACAAGCTGGCTCCTCGGTGACTTCTGAATCGATCCCATAGACCTCCTGGCAAATCTCACATTTATAAATGGATATTACGAACATTTGTTTGCTCATAACATTTTCCTCCGTTGCTGATTTTGTCGATTAATGCTATAATTCGTATATAGTGTTTTAACAGATTTACCAGAAGTCCAGTTCCCAGCTGGGCTTTTTTCATGCTCTGAAACATCTACTTTCTTAATTTCGAAAAGCAATAAGAATCCCGTAACAAGCACCCCAAGGAACAATGCCGCCCCGATAGCCTGCCACCACCATGTATCAATCACTACTTCACGCTCCCTTATGCGACTCCGCGCATTGATTGGACTATGGACAGACCTTCCATTCCATATAGAAAAGCGACAACAACTTCTTTTGCACTTGTGACCTCTGCCCATTTCAACAACATTTGGACATCGAATGATACTCGATCATTCTCGATCTTGCTAATACTGCTTCGAGAAGTATTCAGTTTTGCGGCCAATTCTTCTTGGCTTAAATTTGCTCGTTCACGGCAAGCCTGCATGATAGCACCAAGCTTCAAGGCTCCTCACCCCCTCCCATATGTTCCAAATTGGAACAGACAGAATATTAATCTTGTTGTAAGCTAAGCGCATACCGTTCCACGAGAATACCTCGCAAGCCATCTTCGAATGATCCCCAACATTCGCCCAGCCTTCGATCCCCCGACTACTGGGCGAACTTCTAAACACAAAACCTCATCATAACCACCTGAATCTCGCTCCCTTTACAAAGCTACTTCTTCAACCGCTTCCACTTCCTTCTCAGCCATCCACTTATTCAGAGTTTCAACACGGAAAAATATTCTATTCCTAACGCGGATCGCCGGTATCTCCTTCCGTCGAACCATGTCGTAAATCAGCCAACTGGATACGCCAATTAAATCGGCAGTTTCTTGCACGTTCAAAGTTTGGCGGTTCATTGATTTCACCCTTTCTCTTGTGATTAGCTCGATAATTATTCTTGAGTCGTTTTTCCTAAAGCTTTTGTAGCGATTTCTGTGATTTCTTCTAATGCTTCGATCCCTGCCGCCACTTCATCAGCGAATGATTGTGAATTATTCGCAATGTATGATGCAATCATCATTAGTTTTTCGGCTTCTGAAACGTGAGGATTCGTCACATGAGTAATCAGATGGCGAAACAACTCTAATCCTTGTCTCAATACAGTTCCCCCTCTCTCAACTACGCACCATGAGTAGTTAAAACTTCGCGTATCGCGTAGCGAGTAGGCAAAAAAATTTCTTCCTTTTTCTTGCCATATAATTGAGCAATGTCTTCAGCTCGATCAGCGCTAACTTGTCTATGTCCATTTTCAATTTGAGACAGGTATCCAGCTGGAATACTTAGCTTTCTTGCAGCTACTTCTAAACTTAAACCAACTGACAAGCGTGACTGCTTCAATATATTATCCACCTCAACGGCACCTCCAACTTCGCGTTATGCGTTTATAGATACAAAATATACTACGCATTACGCAAAGTGTCAACGCGTTTTGCAAAGTTTAGTGGAATTTGTTTTCATTCTGCGAAGTGCAAAGGTATAATTATTCCTCAGGGGAGGTGTATACCTTGTATGGACAACGTATCAAACAATTGAGAAAAGATTATAAAATGACCGCTAAGGTTTTAGGGCAAAAACTTAATCTAGCCGAATCCACCATCTCCGGATATGAAAACGAAACTAGAAAGCCTGATATTGATACATTTGAAAGAATTGCTGATATATTTATGGTCTCCGTTGATTACTTAATGGGTAGAACGGATAACCAAGAGAAGGATTTATCTAAACAGTTGCTCGATGCAGCTGATAATGCAAAAAAAATGCAAGTAATTTCTGAACAAGTTGCTGACTTTGAGACAGGTGTTGGTCGTGCCTTCTTCGGAGGTTCGGACAAATATTCAGAGGAAGAATTGGAGATCGCGCGAGCTGCTGCTAAAGCCGCGATTGAAGCATTTCGTAAAGTCAAGAAGCAACAAAATAAATAACAAGTAAAATGAACCCCCGTCAGAGTTTGAGGTAAAATAAATGAAGTTAGCAAATTTAGAAAAAGAGCGCATTCTCAATGACTTTACACAAGAAGATGTCGCTAATGAAATTGGTTGTGCGCGATCTACATACGCGAATTGGGAAAGTGGAAAACGCGAACCTGACTTTGATTCAGCTCAAAAGCTTGCGAATACTTTTGGGGTATCTGTCGATTACCTCATAGGAAACTCCAAATTTAGAAATGCCGACGAGTTAGCTCAAAAATATATTGAGCTTGTTAAGCAAGTACAAAGTATCATTGAACACGCTGACTATAAATCCAATGCAGACGGAGTTTTCTTAGGCGGGTCAGATAAATATTCAGAAGATGAACTGGAGGTAGCACGAGCTGCTGCCAAAGCCGCGATAGACGCCATGAGAAAATTAAATAGACAGAAAGACAAATATCGAACAACACGTTAAACCCCATTGGGGTTTTCTTTTCAACATAAAATAGAACATACGTTCTTAAACACAACAGGAGGACACCATGAGTTTTGATCTTTCGATGTATCGAGAAACCGAATTAGAACGCTGGATCAACGAAAAGTATCGAGCGGCAGGTATCTCTTGCGCGGCTGACTTGCAGATTGAACGATTAGCTACCATCTACGATGTAGAAGTTCGAACATATAAAGGACCGTCATTTGCTGAATGGCAAGATGGTGAATATAGCTTCTTGTTTCTAAATAATGAGTTGCCAGTTGAAGAACTCCGCGAACACTTCTTTCACGAGCTGTGTCACCCTCTAAGACATGTTGGGCGGCAGGACGACCCACTCATGCCCCCCCTCTTCCGTCAACTGCAAGAAACCCAAGCAGAGGCTTTTCAGCTATACGCTTCTATGCCGGCTTACCTTCTAGAAGAATTTACACCCTATGCAAGCCAATCGAATTTTCTTAAAATATTGGCTGAGTCATTCATGCTTCCTTTCAAGCTCGTCGAGCGTCGAATCAGGCAGATACTTGGCCGAATTAATCAACTTAGAAATGAACTACACTGTCAAAAAATATTGGTTGCCCCGGAACCGATGCCCCTGGCTAATCGGGAGATTCAAATTGATGACCGCACCATCATTGTCATGCAGGATAGTATGCCATCCTTCCTGCACTTTAAGGTGTACCCGGATGATTGGGATGCAACGCTTTACATAAACGTACAGAAGCTCCTCAATCATTCAGCGTTCTTTTTGCACGGTCTTGATACTATTTCACTGCCTGTTCCAGCTGTTGCACTTGTGCAGCATTCCTGCGAGTCTAATACGATTGGAGTGCATATGCCCGATGTCTCAGAATTCTTAGGTAAGATGCACATGTCTCAATCAAAATCAGATATTGATTTTCTACAAGTTCGATTAATTGATATGGAATACATTCTGCAACGGAACTTCCGCTTTCAATATGATTGGTAAAACTCGTCTAGGATTCAAATAGGAGGACGCTCATATGGCTAGTAAACGTCAGCGTGGGGAGAATTCGTGGTTGTTTGTAGTTGAGCTTGGTTATGATGCCAAGGGGAAGAGGATTCAAAAGACCAAAACTTATAAAGTAACCGATCCTTCCCTATTACGCGCTCCTAAGCGCCTAGAGGATCATCTGAACACTGAATTAACCAAATTCAAAATAAAGGTCGAAACAGGCGTTTATATCGCCCCAGGAAGAATGAGTTTTTCTAATTTTATTGAGGAATGGAAAAAGAATTTCGTACTGATCGAGCTTGAAGAAAAAACGATTGATAGCTATTTATTTCACCTTAATGCAAGAATCCTGCCTTACTTCGGACATATGCAAATGGATCACATCACAACGATGCATATTCTTGCTTTTATGGATTCTTTACGCGGTCCAAATGCGCGATTAGACGGAAAAGGGCCTTTGGGATCGGCTACCCTTGTCTATAACTATCGAGTGCTCAAGAGTATTTTCGATAAAGCAGTGGAATGGAAAGTAATCGAGGAAAATCCTATGGAGGGCGTAAAGAAACCTAAAGAGGATGACGTAAAAAAAATGGAAGTGTACGACGAGAAGGAAATAAAGCTCTTGTTTGATGCTCTTGAGTTTGAACCAATTCAAACGAGAGCACTAATTATATTAGCAATTACTACAGGAATGCGCCGAGGTGAAATTGCCGGGTTAGAATGGTCTCGAATAAACTTCGAAGCAAGGTATCTAGAGGTTTCCCCCACCATCCCGAAATTTAAAGATGGGGCGCCCATTATTAAACTTCCGAAGAACAAGAAGGCCCGCAGGATCGCTCTATCCGAAACATTGATCTCCGAACTCAAGTTGTTACACGACAATCGAATGGAGGAATTAAAGGAATTAGAAGAGCAATGGGAAGACGGGCGTTACTCATACGTATTCTGTCATCCCAACGGGAAACCTTATGAACCTGGGCGGTTTACGAAGAAATGGATTGAATTCTACCGGCGATACAATCTCAAGCCGATCCGGCTCCATGATCTTAGGCATACTTCAGCTTCTTGGATGATCTTTAAGAAAGTGCATTCGGAGGCTATTGCTAAACGACTAGGACACTCTAACATCAAAATGTTAGAAATTTATGGACACATCTTCGAGAGCGTGGATCAAGCTGCTGCGGCTGTATTTGACGACATTAATCAATAGCAATAATTTGTCCACCAATTGTCCACCCAATCGTCAAATGTCCACCCAATTCACCCGATTTAGACCATTATTTGAACTAATAAAACCCATATACGGCGCGGCATCCCCACTTATACCCCAATAACTCTGTCTCATCTCCCATGAAAGAGCGTCCCGAAAGGGGCGCTCGATTTTTATTTTACCTGACTATTCCTCACTGTGCGAACGCAAATTAGTGGGTCTTTTGACAAACCACTCACCACTCATAGATAATACATGGAGATATTCTATAGAAGCCACAGGGCATAGGAGACGACCATGATTGAAGTAAAAGCATCGAAATTGAATGATGGAGAAGAATTGAATCGAGGGGTTTTTGCAACCTGTGATATAGCCAAAGATACCTTGTTCCATGTAGCGCCAGTCATTCCGTATCTTAATGAAGAGCATGAACACGTTGAGAAAACGATATTAGCTGACTATGTGTTCCAATATGGCGCTAACCATACAGCACTCCTGTTGGGCTATGCCAGCCTGCTCAATCACTCGTACACGCCGAACGCTACATACCAATTAAATTTCGAGAACCTCACCGTCGATTTTTATGCGTACACCGATATCAAAGCTGGCGATGAGATTTTGATTAACTACAATGGCGAGGAAGATTGCGACGATCCGCTGTGGTTCGACATTAAAACCGAAGAAAACAGCTAGAACGAATAAGCCGCCTGAGCAACGAGCTCGGGCGGCTTTTTTGTTTGGCATGATGGGGTGCGGACGACCAATGGTACGATGGCGCCCACGGTGAAGAGTAAGTGTTGACGCGCTAACGGACCGTAGAGCCCTTATTTCGAGTAAAAAGCTACTTTTTTAAAGCTAACGGACTCCAGAGACGCTATTTGCGTTCTTTTGCCCCTTTTCGATAGGTTTGAAGCCAAATAACGGCCCTGGGGTCCGTTAGAAAAACAAACTGCCGTTTTTGAGCCTAATAACGGCCCTACGGTCCGTTAGATTAGTCCTCCTGGACGAGCACCTCTAATTGTCCATTAGGTTTGATCGAATTTATCGTGACCACCGCTTTGCCGCTGAATCCTTCTTCAATATAACCAAATATCATTTCATTTTGCTCCACACCTTGTGCTTCATATTGAAGTTTAATGGAACCTTCTCCAAAATACTTGGGATATAGTTGTAACTTCATTTTCGAGATCGCTGCTACTTCAGCAATAATAGAACCGTTCGGGTATTCAATCTTCAAGTTTATCAAACTCTGATCGAGATTATTATGGACCGTGATGCTAATGCCTTCTTGCTTCCCTACAATTAGAGCTACTGTAATAACCGAAATCACTAATAAAATGGCTAAAAAAAACAAACCTTTCCTCATCCCACTGCTCCTCACATGCCCGCGCTTGTTATTGAAACTTTCGTAATCACTTCATTCTCATCAAACGCATAGGTAACCCATGGAATCGAATAGTTGTGATCAAAATCGCCTTGCCTATATCCATCAATAAACCCAATTTCATTCGACGGGTTGTCTGTAATTTGCTGTTGTTCTGCATACGCCACCTTCACATCATGCAGAGTGCTGCCAACTCCTACCTTCTCCTTCCCGAATCGGTAATCTGGTGATGTTATGAAGACACAAGATAACGAAGTTCCGTGTTGAAAATAGCCGGTCACCCCTCTGTTAGTTCGAACGGTAATTGCATCTCTATCTCGATCCACACTTAAAGGTGTACCAAAACGAGCTATAAATTCCTCATATGAAGCGTGGCTCTCAATCCCCATCTTCCCAAAATAATCGTTCTCCGTGTAATGAGGCCCATCATTTATAAGCATGTAGCTTACCAACGCAATTGCTAGTACGGCACAGATCAATCCCCCGCCGATGACCATCTTCTTTTTAATCGGATTCAAGCCCCTCTCACAAAAGCACTTCTCTCTCTCTCTCTGCAGCCACCACACTCCCAACGATTGACAAAGCCATTTAGTTTCCCTGCCTCTTGCCTCGCTCCTCCACCCAGCATTTTCAGCCCGCGTTCAGCACAGCTTCAAGCTCAATTCAGGCACTGATGCTGGCGATGAAATCATCATCAACTACAATGGCGAGGAAGATTGCGACGATCCGTTGTGGTTCGATATTAAAACCGAAGAGTAACGTTAAAGATGAAAAGCCGCCAGAGCATCGGCGTGACTGAACCTGTTTGTGAGACAGGCAGCAGTCCCGCTGCGAGCTCGGGCGGCTTTTTTTGTTTGGCATGATTAGGTGCGGACAGCCAACGGTACGATGATGCGCACACGGTAAAGAGTAACGGAGGGAGGTTGACGCGCTAACGGACCGGAGAGCCCTTATTTCGAGTAAAAAGCTACTTTTTTAAAGCTAACGGACTCCAGAGACGCTATTTGCGTTCTTTTGCCCCTTTTCGATAGGTTTGAAGCCAAATAACGGCCCTGGGGTCCGTTAGAATAACAAACTGTCGTTTTTGAGCTTAATAACGGCCCCACGGTCCGTTAGATTAGTCCACCCCACAACCGACACCACAATTTCGGATTCGCCTGCCACTTCTACTGCCACTTCTACCTCCCACACGTCCCCTCGCCTTCTCTCGCATCCCCCCGCCAACCATTTTCAGCCCGCGTTCAGCACAGCTTCAAGCCCCATTCAGGCATCGATGCGACAATAGCTTCATCATTACGATGTTGAAGCGAGGTCATGTCATTGAAGAAGTTTACCCGTAAAAAGAAAATTTGGCTTAGTGCCGCCTTCGTTGCCGTTCTAATCATCGGATCCGTGCTGTATAAGCTAGCCGACCGCTATCTCATTGAGCATGTGGAGGTGCAGTTGGACGCGCCCAATTCCACTTCCGCTACCCAATCTGCAACAGCCGCAGCCAATGCGAAATATGATGATGCGAACTACGAGAGCGACGATGTTTCTATCCATGTGGATCAAGCAATAAAAGGCTCCGGAGAGGATCAAATCACGTATTACGTGGCTGACGTAACGCTGCGCGACGGTGCAACCCTGCAAACCGCGTTAGCCAAAAATGCGTTCGGCCGCAATATTACCGAAAACACATCGACGATTGCAACCAACAACAATGCTATTCTCGCCATTAATGGCGACTATTACGGCTTCCGCAGCGACGGGGTCGTTATCCGTAACGGCACCGTGTTTCGGGACGAGCCTGCCCGGGATGGGCTTGCCTTATTCAAGGACGGCACGATGCTGTCATACGACGAAAGCCAAATAAGCTCCTCAGAGCTAGTAAGACAAGGCGTAACGAACACGTTTTCCTTCGGCCCGATCTTGCTCAAAGAAGGCACAATACCAAGTGATTTCAGCCATGTCGAGATCGACACCAACTTCGGCAACCACTCCATCCAAGGGGCGAACCCCCGCACGGGCATTGGCATGATTAGCCCTAACCATTACGTGCTCGTCGTCGTTGACGGACGCAGTTCGGAGAGCAAAGGGATGACACTAGCTGAATTCGCACAGTTGTTCAAGGATTTGGGCTGCACGGAAGCTTACAATCTGGACGGCGGCGGCTCTTCAACGATGTACTTTATGGGGAAAGTCGTGAACAATCCGCAAGGCAGGGAAAAAGAACGAGGCGTGAGCGACATTATTTATGTGGGAGCTTAAACCGTCAGGAGGCGACAAAACATGACTATACTTATTCCATCCTATGAACCAGATAACCGCCTGCTTGAGCTGATCGTTCAGCTTAAAGCAACTGGCAACCATGATATCGTTGTAGTAGATGATGGGAGCGGGGAGCGCTATCGCCATATTTTCGAGAAAACGGCCGAGTATGGCTGTAAAGTGCTTACCCACGCCATTAATCTGGGCAAAGGCCGTGCCCTGAAAACCGGCTTTCAATATATGCTCGAGACCGGGCAACGAGCGTCTATTATATGCGCAGACAGCGATGGCCAGCATCTGCCCGAAGATATTATGCGGATCGCTGAGGCAGTCGAGAAGCATCCCCGCCAAATCGTGTTAGGCAGCAGGCGCTTTACCGGCAAGGTGCCGCTGCGCAGCCGGTTCGGCAATAGCGCTACACGCATGGTGTACAGCTTTACGACCGGCACGTCGCTCCATGACACGCAAACTGGCTTGCGGGGCTTCTCGCCCGACATGCTGGATTGGTTATGCCGCATCCCTGGCGATCGTTTCGAGTACGAGATGAACATGCTGCTGGAAGCGCAGCCCGAAGGCTATCATTTGCTTGAAATCCCGATTGACACGGTATATCTCGATGATAACAAATCGTCCCATTTTCGGCCGGTTGCCGATTCGATGAGCGTCTATATGCCGATTGTAAAATTCAGCTGCTCATCGCTATTCGCTGCACTCGTGGACTACTTGCTTCTGTTTCTCGTGCATTTACTCACTTCCAGCCTATTGCTATCGGTCGTTGCGGCGCGGCTAACCAGTTCAATTATCAATTACTCGATGAATCGAAAATTTGTCTTTGCCGAAGGCGATGGCGCCCAATCGAAGGTGCAGCGCTCGCTGCCCCGTTATTTTTCACTCGTATTGCTCATTCTCGCCCTTAATTATGGCCTGCTCTACATGCTGCACGACCGTCTATCGATCGCTCTACTGCCAGCAAAACTGCTTACCGAAAGCATCCTATTCGTTCTCAGCTACTGGGCGCAGCGAAAATTTGTCTATTAGTTAACGTCCCAAATAGGCTTGCCGCAGCCGGAAAAAGCCGATTGCGGCACATAGCCAAGCGCCGCTTGCCATGTACGCCCCTGCCACGTCACTCGGGTAGTGGACGCCTACATAAATCCGGCTGAGGCCGATCATAACAACGAGCAAGGTGCCCACAACCGCCAACAACGTACGGGAGCCTCTATGCTTCATATGCTTCCATAACAAATAACCCGTGACGCCATACAGCGTGAATGCCGCCATCGAATGCCCGCTTGGAAAACTGTAGCCGCCAGCCTCGACGAGCCGATCCCCTACAGGACGCGCGCGTTGAAACAGCTGTTTGAGAATCGAATTAAGCCAAGCCGACCCGCCGTTCACAACGATAAAAAAGAGCAGCTCCATACGGTAACGGAGCAGCGTAAGCACGACTAACACAATAGCACCGATGCCTACAACGGGCCAACTATCCCCTACATGCGTGATCCCTTTCATAGCTGCTGTCATCGATGGGCCTTCCAGCTTTCGCACGAACGTAATCACATGCTCATCGAAAGCTTGAATCCATGCCCCTGCTTCCCAAACTTTGATCGCGATTCCGCAGAAACCGATCAAGAAGAGCAAGGCGATGCCAAATGGCAGCCATTTTGCCCGGATGTGAACATGCTGCTGTGCCTGCAAACCATTTCCCCTCCTCTAGTTCAGCTTATTGTTTCCTTACCTTCCATTAATCTTGCAATGATGCCGATGATTCTTGTTTGCTATAAAGCAAAAAAAGCTGAAGCTAGTTTGTAATGCTCTCACTAGCGCCAGCTTTCGCTAACCGTTCACTTGACGGTTATGGCGTATACAAAGTTTTCGTATTACGGAACATCGCGCCTGCAACCTCCGCCTCGGGCAACCCTTTGAGCAAAGCAATCTCACGAATGACATCCACCACCATAGCCGGCGTTGTTGCACGGCCTTGGAGTGGTCCCTCGAACGGCCAAGGGCCATCAGTCTCCGCCATCATCAGCTCAAGCGGATACATGCGAACAAGCTCACGTATCTCTTCCTCGTACAACACATCAGGTGTGATCGAAATATATCGCCCCGTTCGAATCATCCGTTCAATCGTCGCGACGTCGCCTTTGAACCAATGAAAATGAGCCCGCCGTACCTGATATTTGTCCAACAGCTCACAAACTTTTGCCGCATCTTCGTATACCGCGTGCAGCACGAGGGTACGGCCAAGCTCTGCAGCCAGTGCCGCAAACTGCTCCAGCATATGCACATACGGCGCTTCATCGAATGAATGGCCCGCCGTCTCCTGCTCGGTACGCGTATAGTATGGCAATCCTACTTCGCCAATCGCAAAAGCTTCGCCCGCCTCATGCCGCTCACGAATCCAAGCCAACAGCTCCGCTAGCTCCTCATTGCTTGGCGCCGGCTGCTCCGGATGAAACCCGTAAGCGGGTATCACGAACGTTTGGTCGAGCTGGGAAAGCGCATAATTCTTCCGGCTAGATGCCAAATGCATCGATACGGCTACGAGCCCTTCACCGCCTGCTTCCCGCGCTTCGGCTGCCATACGTTCACGCTGTTCATCCTCGTAATGGTCCCAATGGATGTGGGCATCCATCCAGCTCCAGCCCGGTGTTCCCATTTGCTTCATCTAATCACCCCTAGGCTAATGTTCCACGCCACACCATGCGATCCATTCCGTTCAATGCATGCTGTTATTGTCCAATAAAGCGTAGATTTCGCTCTCTAGCTCATTGAATGCCGCTTGATTGCGAATCGATCCTGCACGCGGGCGCGGGAACGGCACCTCGAACTCCTGAAGAACGACAGAAGGCGATGCCGATAGTACAATGATTCGATCAGATAAAAACACGGCTTCCTCAATGCTATGCGTCACGAACAGGACGGAGCGGCGATCCGCTTCCCATAGCGATAACAGCCATTGCTGCATATGAATTCGCGTTAAAGCATCGAGCGAGCCGAACGGCTCGTCGAGACACATCAATCGCTGCGGCGACAACAATGCACGGAGAAACGAGACGCGCTGCTGCATGCCGCCTGACAGCACATGCGGATAGGCTTGGGCATAATCCGCTAAGCCTACGCGCGGCAGCCACTGCTGGACAAGCGCTCTCGCTTCGCTACGATCGACACCCGCAATCGTCAGCGCCAGCTCGATATTCGCTTCTACGGTCTTCCATTGCAGCAACGACGACTGCTGCGGCATATACGCAATCCGGCCGCGTTCCCCATCGCCCGCTGCCTTGCCCTCCAGCTCAATTGTCCCCGCAGTCGGCGCTTCAAGCCCGCCAATGAGCCGGAACAACGTCGACTTCCCGCTGCCGGACGGCCCGATTACCGAGACGAACTCCCCTTCCCGGACTGATAACGAGACGCCTCCAATTATCGTTTTGGCATGCTTGCCGCTTCCGTACACTTTGTTTACGTTATCGAGGCGCAGCACCGCCGATGCTTGCGGCTGGCTGAGTGAGGACGCTTCTGAATTCCCGATAATCGATACGCCTTCGATTCGTTCAAGCGTTCGCGTCTCCTTGTCGCTCATGTGCGTTCCTCCTTCTTCGGCCGCCAGCGTATTACAAGCCGTTCAATTAATACAATAATGCCATACAACGCCAAGCTGATCGCGACAATAATAATAACAGCAGCAAAGACTCGCGGTGCCATGAAGCCTTTACGCGACATTTGCATAAAGTAGCCTAAGCCGCGATCCGCACCGATCCATTCCGCTACGACCGCCGAGGTCATGCTGTAGGTAGCCGCAATTTTCAGCCCGCTGAACATATAAGGGATCGCATTAGGCAGCTCTAGCGAGGTGAACAGCTGCAGGCGCCCTGCCCCTAGCATGCGAAGATACTCGGCTAGCTTCGCATCCCTCTCCTGCAAGCCAGCCAACATGCTGACGGCAATGGGGAAAAAGCAAACGAGCGCAACGAGCAGAAGCTTTGGCGTTAGCCCAAAACCAAGCCAGAGCGCCAGCAGTGGAGCCAATGCGATTAAAGGAATGTTCTGGGATAAAACGAGCAGCGGCGAAATCGCCTCGCGCGCTCCCGGTATTAGATGCAGCAAAGCGGCCAGCACAATGCCAGCCGCCGCTCCTCCAATAAAACCGATTAGCGCAAGCTGCAGCGTCGCGCCCGTATGATCCAGAAGGCGGGGCGCGATGCGCGATGCCTCCTGCACGATATCCATAGGGGAAGGCAGCAGATAACGTTCCACCGCCCCTCCGTCCACGACGATTTGCCATACGATAATGATAAGCGCCAACGCTATTGCAGGCGGAACGATTTTACGCCAACTACTGGCCATCTGGGTACTTCTCCAGCAAGCGGCCCATCGAAGCGCCACTGCCCGGATTGTAATAAATTTTCACTTGCGAGATAACCGAAGGGCAGCCCAGCTCTGCCATCGCTTCACTCATTTGCTGCACAACAGCTAACAGCTCCGGCAATTCGCCCTCCATCGTCGTCTCAAGCGGCGCTACCCGATAAGGAACGCCAGCAGCTTTAATAATGTCAATCGCGCGGTCGACGTAAGGAATTACGCTTTCCCCGCCCGGTGTTGTCGGTAAAATTTGAATGCTTACGAGTGCGTTTGCCATTCGTCTCTCTCCTTTGGCCTGCTATGAATTAGGATTGTGGCAGGAAATCATTCGTGAATGCTTTGCCCGCGTCCAGCTTCTTATCCATCAGCTTATGGTCATACATCCAATTCGCATAGTTTTCCCAAACCGATTGCTTCTGCTCGCCCCAACGCGGCGCATCGTCGGTATATTTCGGGCTGAGCCACTTCTGGCTCGCTTTCACAAGCTCAGCATTCAAATCCGGCTCCGCCTTGATTAGAATGTCCGCCGCTGCATCCGGCTTGTCGATCGCGTACTGGTATCCTGCCGCAGCGCCCGCTACGAATGCTTTAACAACATCGGGCTTGTCCGCAATCATTTTCTCGTTCGTGGAGAGCACTGGCGTATAGTAATCCAGCTTATCCGAATAATCGGTCAAATACATCATGTTCAGCTTCTCGCCGCGCAGCTCAGCTTCTACACCTGTCCACGCATAGTAGATCCATGCGAAATCGATGTCCCGCTTCACAGCCGTGAAGAAATCGACGTCGCCGGTGCTGACGATTTTCACTTTGGATACATCCGCTTTATCTTCTTGCATAAGCGATCCGATGACTGCTTCCTCTACGGGAGAGCCCCAGCCGCCATACGTTTTGCCTTCAAAATCTTTCGGAGCCTTAATGTTCTTCGCTACCGGCGATGCAAAACCGGATGTATTATGCGCAATGACCGCAGCTATTGAAACTAGTGGCACGCCTTGCGTGCGGGCCAGTGTCACCCCTTCTTGATAGCTGACGCCGAACTCCGCTTCGCCCGATGCAACCATCGCATCCGCACCCGCTTCGCCTGGCTGCACGATTGTAACATCCAGCCCTTGCTCCTTGAAGAAGCCTTGATCTCGCGCGACATAAAGCCCTGTATGGTTCGTGTTCGGCGTCCAGTCGAGAACGACCTTCACCTTTGTCAACGGCTTGTCCGCCGCACCTTGCTCGGGCGTTGATTCCGTCTTATCTGCTTTGCCGCATGCTGCGAGCACAACCATTAGCGCGATTGCCGCCAGCCCCCATTTTCGTCCCCACTTGCTTCTTTCGTTACGGTTGCCCATCCTTGTGCCACTCCTCTTATCACTCGTATTGCGAAATGCGATAGCAATAGCCTGCTCTGGCCAGATTCCGTCCCCATGGCATCATAAAAGGCGCCTCCCTAATAGGAAGGCGCCGCCGTCATGCAGATTCGCGTCGCAACAAGCTTCTGCCAATCCCTCTCGGGCAGCTTCCGCCGTCGCTCCATTGCCGATTCCTACGCTGGCATTATCCAGATCAGGTTATTGGGTCAAGACGTTTAGGCGTCTCCTCTCAGCCGGTCCAAATGTCCAGCTCCCCAGGCCTATTCGATTGTTCGCTGCCCCAATTATAGCAAATGAAGGCTAGAAAAACTATACGATTTTTGTCGAATTATGTTGAAATGTTCGTTTTTAAACGATCAATCCGATTCCTTTGGGCTCCCCGGCCGTTTTACGCTGCGAATCCAGTTTAAAATATCTACGTAATACGGTTCATCCTTATAATGCGCCGTATAGATGTCTTCGAAGCCCGTAATGTCCGTGCTGAGCCCTCGTTCCACAATCCGTTGGTACCATGGCAGTACCGTCGCAGCCAGCATATTGCCTTTTTCATGCTTCAGCGCTTTGGCTGATAGGCCACGCTGTTCAAAGTGGCTAAGAATTTGCAAATAGCCTTCAATGAAGTATTCGCCGAAATTATAGTCAGCCGAATCGTTGCCTGCGTAAGCGAACATTGATTTATTAATGACTGTAAAGCCTGGCTTGCGCCGAACCGCTTCCAGTTGGAGATAGATATGGTTAAAACCCGTTCCAATAAAGGCTGATTTATCTTCAATCTGTTCGTATATGGCACGCTCTAGAATAACCGAGGATAGGAAGCCCGCATTTAGCGAAGCTTTGGCGACAAACGCATCCAATCCTTCGCCGCTTTCCACTCGGGCGTTATCGTTAAGCACATCGATAAACAAGACCGAGCTGCTCCGATTCGTGTTAACGAGATGAAGGAGCGGCATGATCGTCATATCGTGAAAGAAGTCGTCATCGCCATGCAGCAGCATGTAATCCCCGCGCGCTTCATTTAACAGCTTCACGATATTGCGCTCTGCGCCGATGTTTTCCTCATTGCGCCAGTAACGAAGATTGCAGTTCGGATACTGGACCGCGAACGTTTCGAGCACCTGCTGTGTTTCATCAGGCGAAGCATTATCTGACACGACGATTTCAATAAGCGTACAGTCGCCTGTTTGCATTACAATCGAATGCAAGCAACGGAGCAAATCAGCCGCCCGATTAAAGGTTGGGATGCAAATAGACAGCACCGGGCGTTCGCGCCGTCGCCGCATAACCGCCTCTACTTCTTCAGGCGTTCGGGCGGATATCCAATCGGCCGCTTCCGTGTCGAACATTTTGACGATTCGCGCTGGCGAGCCAACGGCTACGCAATAATCCGGCAGGCTGCGGGTAACGACGCTGTTCGCGCCGATAACGGACCCTCTGCCGATGCGAATGCCGCCTCCGATGATGCAATTGGCGCCGACCCATGTCGCTTCCCCGATGATCGTCTCATCATCGGTGCGCGTAATGCCTTGCATAATGATCGGAACACCAATTTGGCGGTATTCATGCTGCGTGTCGGAAATGTACGTATGATGGCCATAAATCGAAAACCGTTCGAGCACGATTCGATTCGCTGCCGATACGGATACGCCCACGTTAAATTGGCAGCCGTCGCCTACGATAATTTTCGGTCGTTCGCCTGTCACCTCGGTACAAATGTTGAACCATGCACCCGTGCGCATGAACACGCCGCTGCCGATTGAGATTTCAGGCCGCCCATGCAGCTGGCAGTCGGCTTCAATATAGGTGTTATCGCCCAAATGGTAGAAGCCGTGTGATGGATCCTCGGGCTCGGATGATGTTGATGGTTCTGATGGTTCTGATGGTTCTGATGGTTCTGCTGGTTCTGCTGGTTCTGCTGCTGCCTCCGCTGCTTTAGCGGCTTCACCAACAGTGTCCGGCGCACCGGTTTCCGATTCGTTCCTTGTCATCTTACACGCTCCGCTTCGTTAGAGAATGACATAGGACACCCACGGGTCCGTCGGGAATCGCCGAACCGCCGTATCGCGGATTGGCAGCATTTCGAGCAACGCCGTCGTTTCGCCTGGGAAAGAAGCGCAGTTAAGTTCATCGAAGCAAATGATAGAGCCCTTGCCCATGCGCGGGAGGAACACCTCTAGCGCCTTCTTCGTCGGCTCATATAAATCAAAGTCCAAATATAATAATGCGATAAGCATATGCTTATTTTTCTCCACATACGCTTCGCTCGTCGCCATGAAGTCGCCTTGCACAAGCTCTACATTCGGAATGTGCGACAAATAGCGCTCCGCGTTGTACTTCTCCACCGACTGCTTCAACTGGTCGAGCGTTTCGCCCTTCAAGTCGCCTACTTTAAACTCATCATCGGGCTCTTGATCCTGCTCAGCCACAGACGGAAAGCCTGCGAACGTGTCGAAGCCGATAATTTTGCGCGTATGGTTCGACGGTTCATAAATGTTTGACAGTTGCGCCCAAGTGAACAACCCCCCGCCGTTAAACACGCCGCACTCGACGATGTTGCCCGTTGTGTTCAGCACATGCTTAAAAATTTCATACCGGCATAAAAACTTCGCCAGGCTCCGTTTTGTCGCAAAGCGCGGGAACGCCTCCAGCTTATTAAACACCGACAGTTGCGATTGCTCGAACGTCTCCTCCGTCAATCGATATGCTTCAAAGTCCGAGGGCCGATGATGCTTGTTAATCATCCCCATCGGTTTATAAGAATCCGTCATAGCCCGTCGCACACTCCCCTCATCATTTGGTGAAACCGTTCATAATGAAAGCCCGACCGCTTAAGCAAATGCGAGTGGCTGCCCACTTCCCGGCAAAAAGCGTCCGGCAGGCCGAATCGCCTCAGCACCGCTCCGCTATCGCTCTCAGCAAGCACTTCCGCCACTGCGCTGCCTAACCCTCCGATCACGCTATGCTCCTCAACGGCAATAATCGGCACTCCCTGCTGGGCATAACGAAGCACTGCTTCTTCAGGAAACGGCTTGAGGGTCGGCACACTAACTAACGCCGCCTCGATCGGAATCGCCTCCTCGCGCAGGCGAAGCACCCATTCCTTCGCACGGGCGAGCGCCGTGCCTGAAGCCAACACAACTGCTTGCGAGCCGGATATAATCTCTATCGTTTCGCCAAGCTTAAATCGCGCCAATGGCTCGTGTACGCGCGGCTCGCCTGATTTGCCGATCCGAATATACATCGGGCCCGGATGCTCGAAGCTTGCCTGCACCAGCTCGCGCGCTTCGATATCGTCGCCGGGACAACAGACCGCCATATTGGGCAGCGAGCGCATAAGCGCAACATCCTCCAGCCCGTGATGCGTTGGGCCTTGGCCGCCATAAGCAAAGCCCGCGCCTACCCCGACTAGCCGCACCGGCGTGTTCATATAAGCGGCATCAATCCGAATTTGCTCATAGGCTCGCATCGTGACGAACGGGATTATGCTATACACATATGCAACATGGCCGGATAATGCCAGCCCTGCCGCCATGCCAACTGCATTTTGCTCCGCAATGCCCGCATTAAGCAGCCGGTCTGGAAACCGGTCACGAAACGGCTCCCAGACAGAGAAACCGAGATCAGGCGTAATCACCACAATTCGCGGATCAACCTCTGCCCGCTGCAGCAGCTCGCGAACGAATGCATTTCTCATTCGGGTTCCCCCTTGCCGCCCAGCTGCATCATCGCCGATTCCCATTGCGCTTGATTCGGCGACTTGTAGTGCCACTCTAACGTATTCGCCATAAAATCTACGCCATGCCCTTTCACCGTCCGCGCAAGCACTGCCTTCGGCTTGCCGCCCGCAACCGGTTGGCCCAGCGCCGCAATCAGCTGCGCCTCGCCATGGCCATCCACTTCAATCACATCCCAGCCGAATGCACGCCACTTCTGGCTAAGCGAAGCTAGCGGCGACAGCTCATCCGTACGGCCAAAGCCCTGCCAGCCATTGCAATCAACGATGGCAACCAGTGAATCTAGCCCCTGCGAGGACGCAACTAACGCAGCTTCCCAAATCGAGCCTTCGTTGCACTCGCCATCCCCTAGCACGACGAACGTGCGGCTGTCCCGGCCCGCTAATCGATCCGCCAAGGCAAAGCCAACGCCTATCGACAATCCATGCCCAAGCGACCCCGCCGAAGCATCAATGCCTGGCACGGACTTACGGTCCAGATGGCCCGGCAGCCGCCCGCCGTCTATCGCATAGCCTTCCAACACTTCCCGCAGGAAAAATCCGCGCTCTGCCAGAACCGCATATAACGCTGTGGAAGCATGCGCTTTGGAGAAAACAAGCTTATCGCGCCTTGGATCGGAAGCTTGGGCAGGGTCTACGCGAAGCACATGAAAATATAACGAAAGCATAATATCAGCGACGGATAAAGCCGCCCCAACGTGAGAAGAATTCGAGCGATAGGCCATCGTTACGATTGTTCTTTTTATCGCAAGCCTGCGTTCTTGCTCAATCCGCTTGGCATACGCTGCCACGGTCCGCTCGATCCCGTCTGCCAGTGCCACAACCGGCTTCCAGCCCGTCATGCTGGCCAGCTTCCCGATTTCTGCTTCCAGCAGCATCACTTGATCCTCGCGGTAGGGAACAGCCCCGAGCCGCAGCGGCGGCGGGGCCAGCCTGCCGCCGCCAATTGCGTATGGCATCCGTGACGCCACCGATTGCCGAACCATCTCGGCGATGGCGTGTATCGGGCTGCTCGTGCCAGACCCCAAATTGTACACGCCGCCAATGCTGTCGCTATCGCCGAAAGCTTCGGCATCCGGCATTGCCGCTGCCGCTGCACCTGCGTCCGCTGCCGTTGCCGCTGCCGCTGCCGTCCCAGAAGCGTTCCCGCATTCCGCCAGCGCGACGAACGCTGCAGCCGCGTCCTCTACGAATAAGTAATCCCAACGCTGCTCGCCCGCCGTTAAGGCCGGACTCGTACCAGCCATTAACTGCCTGATGAGGCCGGGAATAAGCCATCCGACACCATCATCAGGCCCGTAAACGCTGAAGATGCGTACCCAGCTGCCGCTTATTCCTAATCGGGCTGCTTCCGCCAGCGATTGCTTGCCCGCTGCAAGCTTCGCCCGCCCGTACGCAGTAGTCGGGGCTTCGCTGGCTGCCTCATCGGCGCGCCCGGCAAGACGCCCATACTCAGCTTGAGACCCCGCCCCGATCCAATGCGTACAACCCAGCTTTCCGGCTAAGCGCACCGTTTCGACAGCAACAGCTATATTGCCATGCTGCTTTGCATCATTGCGCGCCTCACCGGCGACCCCTTCCCAGCCCAAATGCAGCCATGACTTGAACGTTACCCCCTCAGCAGCCGCAGTTTCTAACCGATGCGCCCAGCCCATTACGTCCATTAGATCGCCCTCGACCAACCGAAGGCGAGGATGCTGCGGCAATCGGCTGGCGGTGGAGCCGGGACGAATAATGGCGTAGACATCCCATCCCCGTTCAATCAATTGCCGGCAAACCGCGGCTCCGATAAAGCCCGATGCGCCGGTCACGGCTGCGGCAGGCTGAGCGCTCACGCCATTGCGCTGCTCTTTGCTCTGATCCTGGCTCTGCTTCCTATTCTGCTCCTGTTCCATCACACGTCCCCTCACTTCAATAGGTCAAGCATCGAGACGATTCGCTTCGGAGCATGGGGCTGTTTCATCACAGCCTCGCGAATTTCAGCCATATAGCCGTAGCTGAATACGATCAGCGTATCAACCGGATCCTCAGCAAGCCGCGTAATCCCGGTGATGGGAACCTGCGATTTGGGCGCTATTCTGCCATGCAATGCCGGATTGGCGTCGCATACATAAGCAATTTGCCCCGCTGTAGACATAGCGGCCAACGTCATAACGCCGCGGCCGCCTCCCCCGTATCCTGCTACCCGGCGACCCGCAGCCGATTCTGCAGCAACAAACGCATCCAATGCTGCTATCCCTGTATCCAGTTCAGCTTGAAAGCCGACATAGCCTATTGCATCCCTATCATCAGCGCCTGTATGCCCATCCGGTGCATGGGCTGCATCCATAGGCGCAGCAACAATTAACAGCGAGTTTCCGCGCCGCTCTGCCTCAGTAAGCAGTTCGGACGTCAGCAATCGGAAGCCGCTTCGGGCCAGTGCCCGCCGCAGCGATGCCTCCGTCCAGTACGTGTAATGCTCATGCTCGAACAAACAATATTCGCGGCGCTGTACAATTTGGTACAAATCATGCACCTCCAGCACAAGCAAGCCCCGGCCGGGATGCAGCGTCTGGCGCGCCGCTTCCAGCATGCCTGTTGGATCTGGCAAATGGTCGAACGTATACGTTAGCAGGAGCACATCCGCACAGCGGAACGGTTCGGGCAGCAAGGCTGCCGTTGCTGGCTCGAATAGCGCCTCCAGCACGGGCACACCCCGTTCCCGGCTTGCTTGGCATAAACTAGCCGAAGGCTCCACCCCATAGACGCGCGCCCCTGCCCGCTCGAAACATTTGAGCTGGGCGCCATCGCCCGAGCCAATCTCAATGACCGTGAATCCGGGCTGCAAGCCATAACGGTCCCGCACCGTTACAGCTAACCGTTCCATGAACTGCGATGCGAACGCCGACTGGCCGACCGTATAGCCATAGTCAACGTAATATGGCGACAAGTCCCGCTCGCCGACCGTTTGGGACACGCCGCATGCCTCGCATGCGTACACATCAATGTCGGCAAGGAATGGAGCGGAGGGATAGCCCGGAGGATGCAACTCCTCGGTCAACGGCATATTGGGCAAATGCACCCAGCGATGCAGCGGCCCTCCACCGCAAACGCGGCACCTTACCGCCTCTGCCCCCGCCTCCATCTGCTCCTTCTGCTTCATTTCCTCCCGTTCTAAGCTGCTATGCAGGCCGTCTTGGGCATCACGTTCCTTGCTCATCCTTCGAATCCACCCCCTGAACCGGCTGCTGTGCTGCCAGAGCCTGTTCGTACGCTTGAATATGGCGATCCGTCACCGCTCGCATCGAAGCGCCCTGCCGCCATTGCTGGTACCATTCCCCTGTCTTATCGACTGCCTCATGCGTGCTCCATACCGGCTGCCAGCCAAGCCTCGAATGGGCCTTGCTGCTGTCGATGCGCAGCATTGCCGCTTCATATGGACCGGCCGCATCCCCCATCACGATGGGAGCAGGCGCGCCAATCCAACCGCTAACCCGATGGGCAAGCTCGCTCACCGTCATCTCCTGGCTAGCAGCAGGCCCGAAATTCCATGCCTCTGCCAAAGCGGCTCCTCCATCTGTGCCAAACAGCTTCTCCGCCAGCATCATATAGCCAGCGAGCGGCTCCAGCACATGCTGCCACGGACGCACTGCATGAGGGTTGCGAAGCAATGCTGCCCTGCCATCCTGCGCGGCACGCACGCAATCTGGCACGATGCGATCAATCGCGAAGTCGCCTCCGCCAATGACATTGCCTGCGCGCACTGTCGCAATGGCTGGCGGCCAAGCCCCGCTTCCGCTTCCGCCAAGCTGAGGTTGAAAATACGAATGGCGATACGCCTCGACGATTAACTCCGCACTCGCTTTGCTTGCCGAATACGGATCCAACCCGCCTAGCCGATCGGTTTCCTGTAGGGCATGCCCTTGCGCTTGCTCCTGTTTCGTATTGGCATAACATTTGTCTGAAGTAACGATGACGGCCGCCCGCACAGACGGCGCTGATCGAATGGCATTCAGCACATTAGCGGTGCCGACGACATTGACGGCAATCGTCTCGATTGGTGCCATATACGAGCGCCTGACGAGCGGCTGCGCAGCCAGATGAAAGACGATGTCCGGCTTAACTGCCAACACCGATTGCAGGAGCTTGCCCTCGTCCCTGATATCGCCGCGCACCCAAGTTCCATCATGCTCCAATCCGCACAGCCGATACATGGACGGCGCGGACGGCAGATCATTGCTGTATCCGACAACTTCTGCTCCAAGCTTGCGCAGCCATAACAGCAACCAAGTCCCTTTAAAGCCAGAATGCCCTGTAATCAACACCCGTTTCCCTCGCCAAAACTGATGACCGCCGCTCACCCTGCTGTC
The DNA here is from genome assembly GCF_009789195.1 of Paenibacillus sp. MMS18-CY102. GTDB lineage: Bacteria > Bacillota > Bacilli > Paenibacillales > Paenibacillaceae > Paenibacillus_T. Next base: position 188,193 of record NZ_WSTC01000001.1, read on the forward strand.
CTCCCTGCTCCATGTAACCTACAATCACGCCCGTTGCGGGCCGCTACATGCGTCAGACCGTATCCCGGCCCCATGTTTTCCAAGGCGCTCCGCCCAATCGCCAACGTTCCTCTAGCAGCGCCTTATCCCGCATCGTATCCATCGATTGCCAAAAGCCGGAATGCTGGTAAGCTCTCAGCTCCCCAGCAGCTGCTAACCGTTCGAGTGGCTCCCGCTCCAGCATCGTATCGTCGCCATCAATATGCGCCAGCATGCCCGGCTCCAGTACGAAAAACCCGCCGCTTACCCAATGCCCATCCCCACGCGGCTTCTCTGCGAATGTTGCAACAGACTGGTCCTCATTCATAATGAGCGTTCCGAACCGACCGACCGGCTGGACAGCCGTTACGGTAGCCAACTTCCCATGCGAGCGATGGTAATCGAGCAATTGTTGCAAATTAAGGTCCGTTACCCCATCTCCATATGTCAGCATGAACGTCTCATCGTCCAGGTAAGGCGCAATGCGTTTTAATCGCCCGCCGGTCATCGTATCCATGCCTGTATGAACCAGCGTCACGCGCCATGGCTCTGCTTGATGGCGGTGAATTTTTTTTACCGACCGTTCGCTATTGCGAAAGTCATAGGTCACATCAGATTCATGCAGCAGGTAGTGGTCAAAGTACTCTTTGACCACATACCCTTTGTACCCGAGGCACACGATGAAGTCATTAAAGCCGTAATTCGCATAAATTTTCATAATATGCCATAGGATTGGACGCCCGCCGATCTCGATCATCGGCTTCGGCTTCAGATGCGATTCCTCGCTAATGCGCGTCCCTAATCCCCCGGCCAAAATGACAACCTTCATCCGCCCACTCCCCCGATCCGTTTCCTGCACACTGCAACGATATACATCGGTTCACCGCTCCGAAAGGCATGGAACGGCAGCAATTCGCTGCCTGTCTGCCCGATTCGCAACCGCTCTTCCCGGTCTGGCGCCATGCCGTTCGTCTGGCGCAGCCAGCGCATAGCAGCGAACTGTGAATCGTCAATCCAGTTCTGGCCGTACAGCGCTTCAAGCGTAAACGATGGCAGCAAATCCCCGATTAATTCGCTCGCCTTGTACTCGAATCGATGATGCGGATTAAACGGCTGCTCCTCAAAGTAATTCGACGCGTTCGTCACAGCCCGGTTAGGCGTCGATACGATAAACAACCCTCCTGGCCTTAGCACCCGTGCCGCTTCGCGAATCCAAGCCGCTCCCGATTCGACATGCTCAATCGTCTCGAAGGAAACGACCGCATCGAACGTATTGCCGGCGAACGGCAGTCGCAGCACATCCCCTTGCAGGAACATAATGCCCGGCTTCCCATAGTCGCGCTGTGCGAGCTCGACCGCATCATGGTCGATGTCGACGCCGGTTACCGATGCCGCTCCGGCGTCGTGCAGCATGCGGGAGCCGTATCCTGCCCCGCATGCCGCATCAAGCACATGCAGCCCAGGCACATAGGCTGCCGCTGCCTCATACCGCACCATATGCTCATCATAGACATCGCGGAACTGCGATTTGACATCCGAATTGACGACGAGCCGCTCTCCCGTGAAGGAGACGTCATTCTGCTCCTTCAGCCCGGCAAGCTGCGGCGGCCCTTCGCTTGCATGTCCCGCACCTGCCGGCATTGCCTGCGCATGTTCGCCACTGAGCGCCCGCTCGGGGACGCCGGCGCCTTCGCTTCGCTCCCTAGCCATTGCCGGCGCTGCCATCCGATGGCCATGAAGGAGAAAATATGCCGCTTTTAGCACGAGCCGGTCTGCTCCTGGCCCGATACGTGCAACCGCCCGCTCCAGCCCCGCTTCATCCCGGTCAGCATCCGGCTCCACAGCATGCGTAATGCGAAGCTCGGTTACGCCTGCCGCAGCCAGCATCGCTCCCGCTTTCTCACTAGTGAGCCAAGGTTTATCGTTTAGCGACTCCCCATCTGCAAGCCGATTCGCATAACGGTAAAACTTCGCGTTCATAAACCCGGACACGATCCAGCCGCCAGGCCGAAGCTTGCGAATCATGCGCGTAAGCTGCGCCGGAACCGTCGTATACGCATGCGCCTCCCCAATGAGGATGCCATCCAACGTTCCGTCCCCTATCGCTTCCCAGTCATCGGGCCTGCCGGAGCTGTACACCTTGAAGCCAGTCGCTTCTGCTACCGCCCTCGCCTGTTCATTCCGTTCAGCGCCAAACAGCTCCGCTTCCGGGCAACGATGCTTTAGCGCGAGCAAGGTTCCCCCGCAGCCACAACCGACCTCCAAGATGCGCAGCGCTTCGCCGCTTGCCGTCTGGCCCCGTACGACGTCCAGCAGGTCCAGGCGGATCGTAGTGGCAATGGCGGGATCAAAGCTCCATTTTTGCTTAAACAATTCAGTGTTCTCCGTCAGTACCTCTTGAAACAGCGTACGGTCCTCGCCGAACGACACGCTCCCATAGTGGTGAATAAACGTGTCCTTGCACAGCAGCAGCTTGTAGCCAGCCAACCGCATCCGCAAGCATATATCATCATCCTCAAAGTTGCCGATGCCAAACTGCTCGTCAAGCCCGCCAACTTGTTCGTACGCCTCCCGTTTCATTAACAGGCAAAAGCCAATCAGCTTCAGGCGTTCTTCCCACTTCGCGGGATCCGTGTGATTATGGGCCTCCGCGAACTCCTCCATCTCGTCCATCGTCGCGTAGGGAACGGGAATGCTTGTTACATACGAAGCCGCATTTGTAACCGGGCCGACAGCACCAACATTCGGCGCGCTCAGCAGTGCCGTTGTCAGCCCCTCCAGCCATGACACCGTCACGACGGTATCGTTGTTCAGCAGCATAAGCAAGTCGCCTGCGGCGGCAGCGAGCCCCTGATTGCAAGCACGTGGGAACCCCGCGTTCCCCGCATTAGCGATGAGGCGGACATCCCGCTGCTCTGCCAGCCACTCCGGCGTTCCATCTGTGGAGCCATTATCGACAGCGATAAGCTCATAACGATCGCTATCGGTCCGTTGGCGGATGCTTTCTATGCACTGCTTCGTGTAATCCAGCTTGTTATAGGTGACTAGAATAATGCTCGTTAGCATGGCGGATTCCCCTCGCTAGGCGCATCATCGCCAACATCAGCAATCCCGAGCGCTTGCTCCAATTTGAGCTTGTTATCGAGCAGATTGGCATCATTAGGCAAATAAGAGAGCGCCTTCGCGTTATGTTCATGCGCTTTTTCCAAATCGCCTAATTTGGCGTAACAAATGCACAGCTGAACATGCGGCATCCATGTCCAACAAACCAAATTCAACAGCCCCATATGAAACGCCGGCAGAGGCAGCGCCAATGCGCTTTCGTACCAATAAATAGCAGCCTCGTACTGCTGCCGTTCTTCAAAACAGTAACCGATAGAGCAACAAAAATCGGCGCGTGGCTTGCCGAACTGCAGCCCGAGCAGCAGCGATTGCAGCTTTTTATCCTTTTTCCCCAGATGATGGTAGCTTTCCGCTAGTTTGCTATAAGCCAGCATCCGGTCATCTGGCGCATCGCCTGGATTAGCGACGAACTGCTCATAATGGCCGACCGCTTCGGCATGCATGCCCTGATCGACAAGCTCATTGGCATAGTAGAACAGGTTCCGCCCTTCCAGCTTTTCTGCGTTGCCCAGCAGCTTCTTTTGAAAAATAGCCATGTTCCTCGACGAATGGTCCCCCATTCGCTTGTGGGAAATCGCCGCTTCCGACACATAAATCTGGCCCTCATGCACTTCCAGATACTCATGAATTGGGTTATGCCACCGATAGCCCTTCTCCCGCCTGACGATGCGATTGCGCCGTGCGCCTGCTGCCGCATTGCCCTCCTGATCGAAAGCCAGATGGTAAGACATGATGATGGAATCAATGTCTGCAGGCATCTCTTCCTTGAGTTCCCTTAGCAGCTTACGATCCTTCTCGAACACGATGTCATCCGCATCCAGCCACATGATGTGCGAACATGTCGCCTGCTCGAAGGAATAGTTGCGCGCTGCCGCGAAGTCGTCGATCCATTCAAAATCAAAAATACGCCCGGTATATCGAGCGGCAATCTCTTTTGTTCCGTCCGTCGAGCCCGTATCGATGATGTTGATTTCATCTACAAGATCCGCCACCGAATCGAGGCACCTCGCCAGCACCTCTTCCTCGTTCTTGACAATCATGCATAAGCTAATCGTTATCACAGGAGCCCTCCTCACACGGCATAGGTTGTGTCTATCGTATGCACACGGCCGCTTTTCGGTTTGGACATTTGGGTTGCAAACACAAAAAAACATGCGCCCCTTGCGGGACGCATGTCCTGTCTTGCTGCGAATTCTTAAACTGTGGAGGAAGCTGTTCCGTAGAACGTTTCTGGGCCGTTGCGTGCGCCCGTGAGCACAGCAAGCGGGCCACCGGAAATAAATGCCGTGTAAACGGTTTCTTCTGCTGCAGGTGCGTTGAGGTCTTGTGCGTTGAAGCTGTAGAGTGCAGTGCCGTTCAAAACGTTCAATGCGATAGCCGATTCTGCGACGTAGATTGTTGTTCCGCCTGTTGTTCCACGAACGATTTCAACTGTGAAAGTGTTGCCAAGTGCGCCACCGCTAATGCCGATCGTACCAGCGAGCGTAACAATTGGATTAGCGACGTTTTTCGTTTGCAAGCCAATGATGCCAAACAATTGAGGGACAGTCGTCAAGCTGACGCCGATCGAGCCAGATGCATTCGCGTTCATGGAACTTCTCATATCCAAGAAAGTACCCATTGCGATTCACCTCCTGTAATTCAAGATACAATACAATATGGCGGTCACAGCTGGTCCGCTTGGACAACTTACAGGGGGTATTGGCTTATTTTATCAGTGAGCGGGTTCAATATGTTCCTTCTGCTGCTTCAGCTTCTGCTTTGCCTTGCGCCGAAGCCCAATAACGAGCATAATAACCGGAATGCCCAATTGGAAGATAAGCACCATTTTCAATGTAAAATCCAGCCCAATCGCCGTATGTACGGTCTGATTCCGCTCCCAAAACGATGCAAAGTACATGATGGTTCCGACGATCCATGCGCACACCGCCCGGCTGCAGTGCAACAGCGGCTGCAGAAGCAGCACTGCTGCCAAGAATAGAATAGACAGCTTCACGTAGAGCCCTAGAAACAGCAGAAGCGTTGCCACGATATCCAGCCGCTCTAGAAAACCGCCTAACCGAATTAGCTGCACTACCTCAAGCAATGGGATTGTTGCTGCTGCGGACAGCTGTGGGCCGAGCACAGCCATAATCATTAAGTTGCCGTAGACTAGCATGAGCATCACTGACAAATAAGCAACAATGGAAATCTTCGTCACCTTATGCTTATCTTTGACACAATGCCAAATGGCTAGAAACGATACGATCTGGCCATACGGGAACACCATAATGTCTGGAATCGCTGCCTTCACAATCGTTGACAAAGGAACCAACGGAAACAGGCGATGCCAATCCGGCAGCTTGTTCATATACAACATAACAGCTAGCACGCAGTAGCTTATAAATGCAATTGGGAATAACAACTCAATGACCCGAAACAGCACCTCTACGCCTTTGGCAACCGTATAGCCCGCTAAAATGCAAACCACTAGATTTGTTAGCCAAATCGGCGTATTTTCGAGCAAAGTCAACGCCGTTAATTCCCCATAATCGCGCACTAGCCGCATCGCCTCGTAGGCTTGCTCCATCCCGTGAATGAATGCGATGCCGCTGCCAAGCCACAGGCCAAAATGCAAGCGATACAGCTCCGTAAACCCCGCTTCCGGCGCGCGATGATGCAGGTGGAGATACATAACCGTTAGCACGAGCCCCGCCAACGCGCCCACAAACATGGCTAGCCAAGCGTTTTGCTGCGCCTTGAGCCCGAGCTCGAATAACGGTGCGCTTCCGAGAATGAACATAATGACGCCCACATACAGCTGGTTGGACCCGATTCTCTCCATCCTAGCCCCTCCGATCTTCCGCAGCTACAGTGCCGGCTGGTTTAGGTTTGGCGCCGCCCAGACGTATAGCCGCAACTAGCAGGAGCAGCAGCGGAATGCCCACCTGCATAACAAGGCTCACTTTCAAGCTGATGCCAAGCCCAATCCATAGATGCGTCGTATTGTTCCGTTCTAAGAACGATGCCGCATATATGGCTACACCAACCAGAACCGTTAATCGCCAGTAACGGACGTTGACCAGCTCGCGTAGCACGAGTGCTGCTCCCATATAAAAAGCGGTCAATTTGATATAAAGGCCCATAAATAATAGCAGCGTTACAATGACATCGAGCCGCTCCAAAAAGTTAGCGATTCGAATGAGTTGCACAACTTCGAGCAGCGGCATCGACGTAACAGGCGCCAGCGGCCCAAGGACGGTGATGATCATGACATTCATGAACACGATGAACAAAGCGGCTGCAATATATCCGCCATAAGTCGCTCGCGAAACACGGCTTTGATTGGCGGCCTCTTTCCAAAACACAAGAAAAAGAACGCCTTGCGTAAATGGAAACGAGACAATGTCAGGAACAGCGGCTTTTATAACGGGCTTCACCCCCATCTCCATTATCGGCATGACCCGATGCAGGTCCGGCAGTCGAGTCACGATAATAAGTCCCCCTAACAGCACATAACTGCATATCGTTGTAATAAACAGCAGCTGTGTTGTCCGAAAAAACGACTCGTTTCCTTGCAATACCGTATACCAGGCAATACCGACAATTATGAGCATAATGAACCATTGGGGCCGATTTTGCAGCAGCGACAGTGACGTCAGCTCCCCGAAATCACGCACGTTGCGCATCGATTGATAGGCAAAATAGATGGCATATAGGGAACCGATCATTCCCGCTCCCCACGGTCCTACCGTCAGCCTAAGCAGCCCGACCAGCCCTGCATCCGGCTGCTTCCGTTGCAGCATCAGCAGCGCCGCCAGCATCACCAGGCCAATAATCGCCCCGAGCAATACAGCAAGCCAGGAATCCTGCTTCGCCTTGGTGCCCAACAGGAAAAGAGGGGTGCTTCCGATATGAAACATCATCACCATGACGAACAACGAATAGGTTCCGATTTTCGACATCCGCATCCCCCTCCTGATCTAGTATAGCTAGTCTTTATGCTGCAGCTTGCTGAATGAATCCGTGCTCATCCCTGTACGTTCAATGACGACATCCACTTTCGTCTCAACCTTCGTGTTTGGAAATATATCCTCGTTCCAGCTTTTCGACAGCTTGTTCCATTGCTTCGGATACTTCATCCTGACCGCGTTGCCGAATCCGAGAATGTCAGCCTTCAAGCCTTGAACAGCCATGAATCCTTCCTTCACGATCATCGCAAGCTTTTGCTCTGCCTGCTTTTCCAAGGCTGCTATGCTCTCCGGCTTGCTCAAATCGGCCTCGCATGGATATTCCATTAGTGTCCCTCTTGCTTTAATGCGAACCTTGAGCTTCCAGCTGTCCCCATCCTTCTGCGCAGTCAGCCTCGTCTTCGTTCCGTTAATACGGAGAACGCTAACCTCACTCGTCCGCTTCTCCTCACATGGAAACCATACAGTGCTTTGGCGAATCTGGTCACGAATCCACATGGCGCCGTAGCTTTCCTCGTGATTTAGCCATCCGATCAGTTTGTCTTCATGCAGGACGCCCAGCTGCGCCAATTTAATTTTGGAGCTGGAATACGTTGTTTTTGTTTTATCAAGTGAATCCAGCGGGTCCTCTCCGGCGATTTGCAAGCTTGGAATGCCTACTGCCTTTGTCGGCCCGAGCAGCTCAAGCAGCACCTTATAAACGGACATATGAGGCAAGGTCGATCCATTCTTCTCCTCATTGCTGATCATTCGCTCAATCGCTGCGCCTGGAATTTCCTCCAATGGGATGAGATGCTCCAGCACCTCACGGGCACTTCGTTTCGTCAGAAATACACTCACCGTCTCGCGGGAGTCTAGATTGCGCAGGTAGGCGTCGAACAAGCTGGTTAACCCATGCTTTGCAGCCTCCTCGCTAACGACAACGATCTGATTTTGCGAAAAATAGAGGCGGCGTGACATCTCGAAGCTCGATTTGCTCACCGCGCCGCGTATGCTGTCGCCCGACGTTGAAAACACGTTGACCGGCGCTGAGCCCGTCGACGCCCCAGAGCCGTGGCTTGCAATCGCCTGCGGAAGCACGAGCTGATATGAAACTACCCATTTGCCGTTTTTCCAATCGACACCTGACGCCGAAACGATACTAATATCGTTAAGCTCCGTTCGGTTGCCGCAGCCAGTTAAGGCGAAGCACAGCAAGCTAATCAGCCCTACGATGCCTATCTTGCGCCCCCAGTTGTTATGCATGCCGGTTTCTCCCTCCTCTAGCGTGCAGCTTCTTCTATTTCTGGTGTCGCGGCCTGCCGCCTTTTTGCCGATGCGGATTAACGTCGCTGACAACAACTAAACGATGTTTTCTTGCCCACCAAGGCAGCCGAATGAGCATGTCCAGCCACGTTTGCTTCGTTACTGGTGCGAACGGCGCCATGTACGGCACCCCGAACGAGCGCAAGCCCGTCATATGGATGACAAGGAACAGCAGGCCCGCCATAATACCGAAAATGCCCAACATTCCTGCCAGCAGCATGAGGTTAAACCGAATGAGCCGCGAGGCTGTTGCCATGCTGATCTGCGGCGTCACAAAGTTCGAAATTGCGGTAAAGGACACTACAATGACCATCGCCGGTGAAACGAGCCCTGCCTGTACCGCGGATTGGCCAAGCACGAGTGCGCCTACAATGGAAATTGCAGGGCCAATAGCCCGAGGCATTCGAACACCTGCTTCCCGGAGTGTTTCGAACGTCAACTCCATTAGCAAAGCTTCCACGAGTGCAGGAAATGGGATGCCCTCCCGCTGCGCGGCCAAGCTAATAAGCAGCGTCGTAGGCAGCATTTCCTGATGAAAGGTCGTAATCGCGATAAACAGGGACGGCAAAATGACGGATACAAGAAACGCCCCGTACCGGAGCAGTCGCAGAAAAGTTGAAATATCGAAGCGCTGGTAGTTATCCTCCGCTGAACGAAAGAAATGAAAAAAGGTAGCTGGCCCTACCAACCCAAACGGCGTTCCATCTACAAGGATAATGAGCTGGCCATCCAGCATCGCTGAGGCAGCATTATCTGGCCGTTCCGTATTCATCATCGTCGGAAACGGCGTATAAGTTTGGTCCGAAATAAACTCCTCGATATAATTGCTTTCCAGTACGCCATCAATGTCAATCTCCCGAATCCGCTTGTCGATTTCTTCTACTACGGCTGGATCGGCGATGTTATTCATGTAGAGCAGTTCGACTCGTGTCCGCGTCTTCCGTCCGACAATAAATGAGCGGATCCGAAAATCAGGCGAGCGGAGAATGCGGCGCAGCAAACCCACATTCGTCGATACATTTTCCGTAAAGCTGTATTGTGGACCGCGGATAACGGTCTGCGTATTCGGTTCGGTAACGGACCGTTGCTCACCGCCGCTCGTATCCGCAGCGACTGCCTCCCGTATCCCATTGGTCAGGATTAGGCATTCGCCGTCCAGCAGCTTGTGCAGCGCATCCTCCAGCAGGCTGACCGGCTTCGTCGATCCCGTCGTTACGATTCGCTGGCGCAGCGTCTCCGTCCAGCTGCCTTTCCCCAGCGGAACCGACCAGCTCATGACCGGATTCACGACGTTATCTTGAATCGTGTCGTCTTCCACAATTCCCTTAATATACGCAACAGCCATCTCTACACCAGGCATCGCGTCACAGCGGAGCTGCCGAATAACGAAATCACTGCTGTCGCCGAGCTTTTCACGCAGTGCCTGAAGGTTAGCAGCCATACTTGCGCCAAGCGGCGTTTTGGAATGAACTGGGAACCTGCTCGTTAACGCCTTCTTGCTGTCAGCCTTCTTCCGCTTTCCAAACATTCGCTTTCCCCCTTCGATCATCTGCATTTCCAGCTAATTCTTATTTTGGGTGAAAGGAGCGGTAATTATGTACGTTATAAATAAATGAAAGATTGGCACAATAACGCAAATGATGAACGATAGAAGGAGTATGAATCATTATGAATGACTTCACGCAATCTGCAGGGCTTCCCGAAACCCCTGAATCGTATTGGCTTGCAACAGCTGGAAACGAGAAGAAATTTAATACCCTTGCTAAAGACATTACAACAGACGTCGCCGTCGTAGGCGGAGGCATTACGGGCATCACGCTAGCCTGGCTATTGGTTAACGAAGGAAAGAAGGTAGCGCTTATTGAAGCGGACCGGCTATTCGAAGGCACCACTGGCCACACGACAGCCAAAATTACAGCTCAACATGATTTGATTTATGACGAATTATGCCAGCATGCCGGGGATGAGATGGCTAGGCTTTACTACGAGGCGAATGCAGAAGCGCTCGCATTTATTCGGAAGCAAGTGGCAGAACACAGCATTCCATGCGATTGGGCGGAAGAAGATGCTTATGTGTACACAACATCGGACGCGAATGTGGCCAAGATCAATAAAGAATGGGCGGCATACGAACGGCTCGGCATTCCTGGCCGGCTTGAGGATCGCCTTCCCTTCCGAATTAATAGCAGAGCCGCTATCGTGATGGCAAATCAGGCAAGGTTCCATCCCGTTGCCTATTTGAAACATTTGGTGCAAGCGTTCATCGATAAAGGCGGGCTCATCTATGAGCAAACAACCGCTTTAAGCATTGACCAAGATTCCGCTCTGTCTCAATTGCGCACCAGCACAGGCTATACGGTCTCATGTGGCGATGTCGTATCATGTACGCATTTCCCCTTCTATGGCGTTCGCGGTTTTTATTTTGCGCGCATGTATGCGGAACGTTCCTACGCATTAGGCTTACGGACGAAGGGCCAATATCCCGGCGGCATGTATCTGAGTGCAGATGATCCTCCCCGCTCGATTCGGAACGTTACGTACAACGGGGAATCTATACTAGTCGTAGGGGGAGAACGGCATAAAACAGGCCAAGGGATCTGTACGATCAAGCACTATGAAGCGCTGGAGCAATTTGCTCGCGAAACGTTCGGCAAAGATTGTGAGATTGCTTATCGCTGGTCAGCACAAGACCTGACTACACTTGATAAAATCCCATACATAGGGCAAGTATCCAAAGACGAGCCGCATGCGTTCGTTGCCACTGGCTATCGCAAATGGGGAATGACAACAGGCACTGCCGCCGCCCTGCTTCTCAAGGACCTGATTCTAGGCATTGAAAATCGCTACGAGGAGCTGTTTACGCCATCTCGATTCTATGAAGACCCTTCGATCAAAAACTTCATTACGCAAAATGCCGACGTCGCCTTGCATCTATTAGAAGGCAAGCTCGAATGGGTGCGCCGCCATCCAGATGATGTCGAATGCGGGGAAGGATCGGTCGTGCAAGTCGATGGCAAACGGGCAGGCGCGTATCGGGAACCTAGTGGCAAGCTTCATGTCGTAGACACCACTTGTACCCATATGGGCTGTGAGGTGGAATGGAATGATGGCGACCGGACATGGGATTGCCCATGCCACGGCTCTCGTTTCTCTTACACAGGGGAAGTAATGGAAGGCCCTGCCAAGAAGCCATTAAAAACATACACATAATTGGGGCAGGCGGCCGTGCAAACGGCTGTCTTCTCTTTATAACAAAAAACGCTTCTCCAGATGCGAAGAAACGTTTTTTATTGACAATTTGGCCAAGCTTCGCATAGCTCTTCGAAGCAAATCGAGCTTAAACGACCGGCATGCAACCGTCAGGCTGTACGCTTCGGTTTAATCGACCACAGGACGATAATGGATGCGGCAAAGCACGATGCAGACAACAACCAAAACAATACGGAAAACCCGCTAATTAATGCAGCCAATGGAGGGCCCAGTGCAACGCCAATAAAGCGAATGCTGCTATAGAAGGACGTTACAGTCCCTCTTTGTTCCTTCTTAATTCCTTCCGTAATAAGCGCATCTAGGCTGGGAAGCACTGCCCCTAAGCCTGCGAACCCGATGAATAAGAAGATTAGGAGCGAAGCCGTTGGCTTTTTCCCCGTTAAAGCAAGGTATGCCATACATCCCGTTGCGATTAAGAAACCGATCACGCTTATCCATTTCATTAATGCACGATTTTGCCCAATCCACTTCCCTATGCCAAATGATGCCGCACATAATGCAGCCAAGGGAATCGCTACGAGCCCGCCTTTTGCAATTCCGTTAATGTGGCGGCCCTCCAGTATTTCTGACAGGCAAAATAAAGAAGCGAACATCACAAACATATTCAAGCCTCCGGAAGCAAACACGCCCCAGAGCCACTTTCCTTGCGTACGAAATAAATCTTTAATTGACCGCATAAATTCGCTGAATGATATCGGCTTCTGTTTTTTATCCGGAGGGACCTTTACCCAAATCGAAAGCAGAATGATCGATATCAAGCTGAAGGCAGGAATCGACCAAAACGGAATGTACCACGCCCACATCGCCAGCGCCGCTCCAATTATCGGGCTGAGCACCTTGCCGAACGTATTGGCCGTTTCCACGACTCCAAGCCCCGTGCTTACGTCGTCCTCGTTCTTGAACAAGTCGCCCACAAGCGGCAGAACAACCGGAAAGCAGGCTGAGGCGCCTAATCCTTGAAATAACCTGCCGATCAGGATCATCGTATACGGTTTATCCATCGCAATCGACGCCCAGCCGGATAGTATTCCTGCTGCTGCGACGATAATCAAGCCGGGAAGGATAACTTTTTTTCTTCCCCATAAGTCCGATAAGTAGCCCGCTAGCGGAATGAAAAAAATGGCGATCACAGCATATGAAGTAATGATAAGGCTTGTCTTGAACGAACTGATCCCAAGCACTTTCTGTATCGCTGGAAGTACAGGTATGAGCATGGAGTTAGCCAGCGTCATCATCAGTGGAATGGAAGCGATGGCCGCCAAGTCCCGTTTCTTCTTATTCTCCATTAGCTCTATAAGCCCCCTGAGTTTACGTTCAACTTAGTCCGCAAATTAAGGTCGGCTTACTCCTATAAAATTATTCTGGCAGCCAAATGTTCCCGTTGCATGAATAAAACAGCTAGGCGATAGCAATCATAACCCCGTACTTAAAAAGGAGGAATTTAACATGCAAACGAACAATCAACTCAGCCAATCGCTGCATCAATGCGAACAAATCATCCAACAGCTGGTGAATCAAACGCATCAAGCAAGCCAAAATTATCAAATGCTGCTCCAGCAAGAGCAACAAAATGTTCACCGGCTCGAAGAATTGGCTCAGCGGGAGCAAAAAGCTTCGCAAATCATCCAAACGGCTCTGCAAGGGCATCAAACCGCCATTCAGCAGCTGCAACAAGTATCCAACCTATGCAAGCAGGTTGAACAATTGGCGCAGGGCCAATTACAATCATCCATTCCGCAAAACTATCAAAACGCTCCGCTACATACGGGCTTCGCTCCACAGCACTTTAACGATTATAATGCTAACGCTGGCATTAATAATGGCTTGAACACAGGCTTCAGATCGATGCAATAGAGTGAGCGAAGCGCCCTGTATGTTACGAACATACAGGGCGCTTAACATGTCAGGCTCGCCCCTTCACGCCTATTCCCATTCCTCGCTATCGCGCTCGACGCCTTCAATTTGCCGGATATCAAACCACTCGCCATCGACCATATAACGGCCACGAAGGCTGTCAATCCGGTCGATAATGCCAATAACCTTGGACTCCTCATACGCATGATACATCCTCAGCGCAATAGGCTTGCGCAGCTGGAGCGACTCCGCCATTGCGCGCGAAACCCGTTCCCACTCATGCTCATCCAGCTCAACCGGCGGCCTGAGCCTGGCCGTTTTCGCGCTGTTTATAAGTTCAATTTTGTGTTCGGGCAGCATCATCCGGCTCGATTCCCATAGGCCGTTTCCTTGAAGTTTTTTGCTCATTTGTAGTGACCTCCGATTTTGCCGGATCGATCCCGCGCTTGGCCTGCAGCGGTTACCGAAACCGCGCGCATAATGATGGAATCCCCGTACTTCTCCTTTAACGCATCCGTCGCCCGCTCCAGCGCCATCGCACGCTCTCGGTCGTCAAACATGGCGAGCTGGTACTGCTCGCCATCTTGAAATTGCGCCAGCGTAACGCCTACCTTGCGAACGGGCTGGCCATCCCAATGCCGTTCAAGCAGTTGGACTGCCAAGCGGTATACCTGATTCGTGACATTCGTAGGGTCAATCATCTTCAGCTGGCGAAAAAATCCGGTAGGCCGATCAAAGTCCGCGCCTTGGCAGCCGACCGCGATGACCTGGCCCATAAACCCTTTGCTGCGGCAGCGCTGGCACACCAGCTCCGTCAGCTCCAGCAGCACCACCTTGATTTCCTCCAGGCTGCCGTAATCCCGAGGCAGCGTCATCTGATGGCCAATCGACTGAGGCGCTGCTTCATGCGTCTGAGGCGTGACCGGGCTGTCATCCTCCCCGTTCGCGATCCGCCAGTATAATTCCGCGTTAATATCCGAATTTTTGCCAAATTTTCGGCGCATTAGCTGCTTCAGCCGATCCAGCGGCGTCTTCGCAAGCTGGCCGATCGTCTCAATCCCCATCGACTGAAAATGATGCGTCATCCGGTTGCCCGACATAAACAGCTTATGGATCGGCAGCGTCCATAGCGTGTCTTCCAGCCCGTGTTTGTGCAGCACATACAGGCCTGATTCATTTTTTTTGGCATAATTGTCGCAAGCGGTTTTCGCCAAAATCTTGTTCTCCGCAATGCCGAAGCGGCAGTAGATGCCCGTCTCCGCCAGCACCTGCTGCTGCATGCGCCGTGCCATCTCCTCAGGGCTGCCGCCGTGCAAATGGAGCGTGCCTGTGACGTCCAGAAACTGCTCATCGATGCTGTACGGCTCGACCAAATCGGTATACGAGCGATAAATATCCGAAATTTGCAACGAAATTCGAATATACTCCGCCATTCGCGGGCGTACGATCACCACATCCGGGCATTTGGCAACCGCCTCGCCAAGGCGCTGGGCTGTCGTCACCCCCATAGCTTTGGCCAGCGGGCATGCCGCCAGCACGATGCCGGACCGCCGCTCAGGGTCGCCCGCCACGACGACTGGCTTCCCGGCGTATGCCGGATTATGCGCCTTCTCCACACTCGCGTAGAAAGACTGGCAATCGGCAAGCATAATGGCCCGTTTCGGTTTAGCAACTGGCAAGCGCGCTCACCAGACGAAACGTCCCCTTGACCGAATCTTTGCTAGTGATGCCAGCTGTGCGTTCTCTAGGCGGCTTTCTTCTTATTGCCATCACTAACAACTCCCTATACAAACGTATGTTCTTATTATATACAGAACATGCGTTCTTATTCCAGCCCAATTACTGGGATGCTTATTGCACCGTATCCCGTCATTAAGAACGGCAACAAACGCTAGCCGATGCAAAACAGAAAAATCCACGTCTCCATAAGAAAACGTGGATTTTTTCTATAAGCTTAGCTTGTTTACTCAAATCAAACTTTAACTGATGTAGGCGTAACCCCGTCGGAATTCCTCGGGCGGTTAGCACGGACTAGGAACGCGAAACATTGATGGGATCTGGGAAGGTCGATGGCTAACGGTGATCCCGATAAACTGTATTACAATAAATGGATGTCCCCAGAACTCGCTAATTCGAAGAGGAATTATTGCCGAATATTCGTTTTCAACATAGAGATTTTAAAAAAGAAATGACACTATACGAGTATAAGGATTTGGAAGTATTATAACCTTAAGGGACTATATTGAAATAAAGGAGCAACTAAATTGAATCTCAAAAGTTTAGAGATAGAAAACTTTCGGAACTTCGAAAAAGTAGCAGTTAGTCTAACAAATCAAAACGTTATATTTGGCATGAATGATGTTGGCAAAACTAATTTCATGTTTGCACTTAGATTCTTACTGGACAAAGAAGTGAGAAAAAATGGCTTTAGGGAGTCGGACTATTATAAGAATAATACAAATGAGATAATAAAAATCACTTTAGAAGTAGACTTATCGGACAGAACACATAATGATGATTCTAAACACATCATAGCTAAGGTTGGTGGCGCTAGATCAAGTGATGAACTAGATAAATTCTATTTTCAGATCACTGGTGCTTATGATCAAAACGAACAAATCGGCATTCCTAAAATTTATTGGGGAAATAAATTAGAAGAATTAGTCGAACTAAATCAAAATGGGATTTTTAGCAGTCTCGATAATTTATTCAAAATAGTATATGTCGATCCCACAATAGATTTAGAAAAGACATTCTCAAAAAATCGAAATCGACTATTTGATCAGACAAGACTTGATGAACCGGATCTCGCAATATCTAATGAAATAAAAGAATTATCCTCCTTATTGAATAATAAAATAAGTAGCATGGGAATAATACAAACCTTTCAAACCACTATTACAGAGGAGTACAAGAAATTAAAAAATGAAAAAATTAATATTGAGATGAAATCTGAATTATCAATTAACGGATACTTCAGCAATCTGATTCCTTATATTAAAAAGGACAACGATGATAATATTTATCCCACTTCCGGAGATGGAAGAAAAAAAATACTAGCATACTCTTTATTAAACCACCTAATGCAATTACAAGAAGGAAACAAAATAATAATATATTTAATTGAAGAACCTGAAAACAGTCTACACAGATCAATGCAAATTGCGTTATCAAAACAATTGTTTAATGCAAAAGTTTATAGTTACTTTTTTTTATCAACTCATTCTTCAGAATTGCTCTACGAGATGGATAATGCCTCTTTAATAAGAGTATTCTCTAAGAATAGCACAAATTGTGAATCATATATTTATCGAGTTGATGAAGAGTATAAAAATATAAAAAAGGAACTTAATCGTTCTTTGGCCGCAGCATTGTTCGCTGACAAGGTCTTGTTAGTTGAGGGTCCTTCAGAGAGAGTATTATTTGAGAAAATATTAGGAGAAGTATATCCTACGTACGAATTAGAAGGAAGCTTTCTGTTAGATGTAAGCGGAATAAAATTCAAACCATATGTGAAAGTATTACGGGGATTAAACATTTTCGTAATTGTTAAAACAGATAATGACTTGAAATCTAAAAAAGATCACCCTACAAAATTTGATCTTATTGGAATTCAAAGATGTTTGAGTCTTCTGGAAAATAGTGATGGAGAACTCTCTCTAGAACCCATAGAAATAAATTACCACATCGAAGGAACTAAAACTTATAAGAAATCCTTTAAGCAACAGATGATTAAGAACAAAAAGAAGGAACTTTATCAACAGTATGAAACCCAGATCTGTTTGTTAAAAAATAATAATATCTTCTTATCAGAAATAGATTTAGAGCATGATCTCTTCGAAGCAATTGGTGAAACTATGATAACCCTATTAGGTTCAAATCCTATTAAGTACCTACAGGAACATAAATTACTGAATATGATTGAATTAACAAACCAATTGACCAAAGAGGACTGTATAAGTATTTTCGATCATAATTTATTTAAAGTATTGAGAAAGTTGGTGTCGGATGAGATTGAAGTTAGTTGACCAAGAAGCTAGAGATAATATCTTAGAAGATAACGAAAGCATTCTGGTTTCAGCAAGTGCAGGTTCCGGTAAAACCACCATTATGGTACAGAAAATGAGCATCGAAATTAATAAAATTCCAGACCACAGAACCATCGCAGCCATTACTTTCACAGTAAAGGCCACTGATGAAATAAAAAAGAAAGCTCAATCTATTATCAAGAAATCTTTTGTAGTAATGACTAATGATTCATTTATAGAGAATGAAATAACCAGACCATTTATTAAAGATGCATTTGGAACGGAATATTCCGGTGATTATTCCGTTGAATACGGGAAAAAATATAAATTTACAGTTGCCTCACAAGGTTTAGAGCAACTTAGGTCGAGAAACATAATGGGAGGTTATCAAGACAACAAAAAAAATTTTAAATTCAAACTTGCGCTTCAAATAATAAAGAGATCAATGGCTGCACAAGAATATATACGATCTAAATATGCTACTATTTTTATTGATGAATACCAGGATTCAGATGATGATATGCACACATTCTTTATGTACCTCAAGAATGAATTAAAAATAAAACTATTTATCGTTGGCGATAGTAAGCAGGCAATTTATTTATGGCGAGGTGCAATGAGTAATATATTTGAGCTTTTAGAAAATGAGAGTTTTAGCAGCTACGAATTAGTGACTAATTTTAGGTGCGACAAAGAAATCGAAAATTTTGCAAATCTGCTCCATAATCCAAACTATTATGAAAACCATGATAGAAATGTATCTAATTTAATATTTAAGGAATATCCCTTTAGACAGTTCACAAATTTTGCAGACTCATTTACTAGTCTAGTTAATGACAACACAATTGATTTAAACAAAGAAATAACAATCATTTCAAATTTAAATAATGATGCAAGCATGTTGGCGAAGTTATTAAATGAGAACGGTTATGACTTTACATTTATTCCGAGAACACCTATAGATGAAGGGTTGCCGAATGGGCATCTTCTAAAGGAACTGGCAATGTTCTCAAAAAATTCATCCTATACAATTTATGATTTTATCGAAAAAATAGGAGCGGATGAAAGAACTCAAAATAGAAATGAAATTAACAAGATCATTAAAAGCTTAAAGGAAAAAGACAATTTAGTCGAATTGCATATTACAAGAGTACTTAATGACCTTGCTAGTTATTTAGGAATATCGCTTGGTACCGATGAGGTACCAAAGTTTTGTGAGAGTATCTGTGATCCACAGTATGACATGGCCTTTCAAATACTGGACAAAAAACATAAAGTGATGACTGTCTTTGCTTCCAAAGGGCTAGAGTTTGACCAGATAATTAGTTTTGCCCGCTATTATAAAATTCATAATGGTGATGATATGCAGAATCACTATGTATGTGTCACAAGAGCAAGGTCAAAATTAATTATGTTCATTGATAACGAAGATTACCATAATTACGTACTTCGAACTGCATCAGATAAAAATCAAAATGATAATGATCGACTATTCAGGTATATTAAACAATAAGAAAATACACAAAATTTATACTAAAAAGCACTCTCAGATGGAAGAGTGCTTTTTGGCCTTACATTATATTTTTATAAGAGCATTTAAACGCCTTTTTAGGGGGCTATCAATAATTAACTTATATCAGGATTCCCCCCCCGAGGGGATATAGGTTAAACCGTTACTTCACATTAACCGACATGCTATCAAAAAAAGTATTATTTAAATATACTTCCAACCGCCATTTCCCTGCTTCAGGGAACATCATGATGGAAGGTATGTGAATATCAGCTCCATTATTCGGTCCACCAGAACTTCCTATGTATTCAGAGACTAATTCTACAGAATTATCTTCTTTTGTTTTACCAAGTACGAAACTTTTAACATTAGTACTTAAATTAACTGCTTCTACTCTGAATTTTTTTATTTCTTCAGGCTTGAGATCAGTCCAAATGTGCCACATATGTTTATTAGCTTGATTAGCTTTAAAATCACTATTTAATAGTGCCATTTTGTTCGGTATGCCATAAAGAATTACATTTCCATTTTTAAATTCCTTTTCTTGAGATGCATCCTTTTTTTCACTATTTTCACTGCAACCAACAAGAATCAGACATAAGGTAAGAATTAGAATCTCTATTCTCTTAATCATAAAAAAGCACCTCCACGTTACATACTCTACTTTAAGCTCAAATAGCGGAACTGTATGGGAATCAACTGTCTCGCATAGGTTTTGAAAACTAAGAAGGACTCTAGTACCTCAGACAGTTTCACAATAACACGATTGATTCTAACCTATGTTTCCTGATAATACAAATAATTGATTCATATGGCAATAACCTCTTTGTTCTGCAAACCCGTCTATCGATACGCCGAGGTCTCATTAATCTTACGATCTGGGTGCTGCGGTTCTACGGTATGCTGCTGCCGCCACGTGCAACAACAAGCTAAAAAAATAGAAAAGGCGACGCAGTTCAAATTGCCTGCGCCGCCTTTATTGGGTTAACGTGAGCAAACGCTCCATTGCCCTGGTTTATTATGCAAATCTACTCGAAACGCACAAGGTAGTAATTCTTTTTGCCGCGGCGCAGCACAAGGTATTGATTGTGCAGGCGCTGCTCTTTCGTCAGCACGGCGTCGATGGCTGTGTTTCGCTCACCGTTGATGTATACCGCACCGCTCTCGATGTCTTGGCGCGCTTGGCGCTTAGATGGCGCTGCTTTGGCAGCGATCAGCAGGTCCATCAGTGCGATCTCGGCTTCGTCAGCCAGCACGACGGTCGGCATGCCTTCCAGCGCTTCAACCAGCTCCGCTTCGTTCAGTTGCGTCACGTCGCCAGAGAAGAGCGCCTCCGTAATTTTCTCTGCGCTCGCCAGCGCGTCTGCGCCATGCACGAGCTTCGTCACTTCGCGCGCCAGCTCACGCTGTGCAGCACGCTTCTCCGGATGGGCTTGAAGCTCAGCTTCCAGCTCGGCGATGCGCTCGCGGCTTAAGAACGTGAAGTATTTGAGGAATTTGATCACGTCGCTATCGTCAGTGTTGATCCAGAACTGGTAGAACGTGTACACCGACGTTTTGCTGGGATCCAGCCAAATCGCACCGGACTCGGACTTGCCGAATTTCTTGCCATCGCTCTTCGTAACGAGCGGCATAGTCAAGCCGTACGATTCGCCGCCGCCCAATTTGCCGATCAGGTCAAGGCCTGCCGTAATGTTGCCCCATTGGTCGCTGCCGCCGATTTGCAGCGCGCAGTCATGCTGCTCGCGCAGCACGCTGAAATCGTAGGCTTGCATAATCATGTAGCTGAATTCCGTGAACGAAATCCCGTTCGCCAAGCGCGAGTCTACGGAGTCTTTGGCCAGCATGTAGTTGACGGTGAAGTATTTGCCCACATCGCGCAGGAACGAAATAATGTTCATCGATGCCAGCCAGTCGTAGTTGCTGACGAGCTTCGCCGGGTTAGCCTGCGTATCAAAATCGAGGAAACGAGACAGCTGGCGCTGTAAGCTTGCCGTCCAGTTCGCAACGGTTTCGTCCGTGTTGAGCGAGCGCTCCGACGTGCGTCCGCTCGGATCGCCGATCAGTCCAGTTCCGCCGCCAACGAGAGCGATCGGATTATGGCCTGCCTTTTGGAAACGCATCAAGCATAAAATCGGAAGCAGGCTGCCGATATGCAGGCTGTCCGCCGTCGGGTCGAATCCGCAGTACAGCGTAATCGGCTCCTTCTGCAGCTTCTCGTGCAGCCCTTCGCGATGCGTTACTTGGTGAACTAAGCCGCGGTATTCCAAATCCTCCAGCAGGTCGAAGGATTGATTCGTAGCAGTAGGTTGCGTCATAAAAACATCTCCTTATAAGTAATTTCAAACAATGGTTACGAAACGAAAAAAGACCCGCCCCTGTCGATTAGACAGGGACGAGTCATCGCGGTACCACCCTAATTGAACATGCCGCATTCGCATATTCCACTCCATGTCGGATAACGGTCGACAGCCGTTTTCCCCTTCCGCCAAAGTGCGGGTTCGGGCGAAAACGCTCCGGGACGTAATTCGCATCTGCATGTGTACCGGCTTGCACCAACCGCCAGCTCTCTGAAACACCAGGTGACAGATCCTACTGATTCCCTTCGTTGCTTCTTGTGTATAAATACTTTTATAACATTGTTGCAGCGCGGTGTCAATCCACGATGGATGTGGGCGTAATAGGCGAATCATCCAGCCTCTCCAGCCCTTCAACACGATGCGACGCTTCCGCAGCAAGCTCCAGCTTGTCGAGCAGGAAGCCATATTCATTCGTTAGCTCGAACGTGTCCGGAAGCGGCAGCCGCTCAAAATAAGGCATGACTTCGGCCGCTCGCTTGAACCAGTCACCCGGTTCAGGCGGCGCAACTGGCCGGTCCGGCCATGCTGCTGCAAGCGCCGGGCTATAGGGCCGCTCTGCACCGGGCTTTAGCTTGCCACCCTGCAGGCGGGCGTTGTACGGCCGCTCTGGAAGCCCTTGCCGGATCCGGCTAAATAACTGCGGAGCAAAATCTGCCCGCGAGCCGGTATGCCGCACCTCCCGCGTGAATGTCCGCACGCCCTCATAAACGGACGGCACGCCGAACAGTATGGCGTACAGCCGCTTGCCGAACTCGATGCGTTCACTTATGCTCGCAAACCGCTCAATGATGAGCCCGGCGAGCCGAATGCCGTCTGGCCCCTCACCATTGCCATTAGCATCGCCATCGCCGTCACTATTGCTATTGCAGTTGCTATTGCCATAAGGAATTACGACGGCATTAAGCTGCAGGAACGACTGCATGCTGAAAAACAGCGTATCGATGACCCGCTTGCGGAAATAGGGATTTCGTACAACTCGATCCTCGATAAAATGCTGCTCGTTCACGATAAGCGCAACCGTCAATAGCACGCTTTCACGGCTCGCCCAGAACCGCTCCCATGCAGGCGCCATGAAGCGGGAAACGCCAAAGGCCGGCAGCAGATGAAACAGCGGGCGGCCATGCTTCATGCTGTACTCATAAAGCAACAGCTGCGGGTAAGCATCGCCAAAAATTAGCGCATTCGCCCGCTCAAGAAAAGCAAATACATCTTCGCGCTTGGACGCGCTAAGCAGCCGAGGTATCCACTCGGCTTGCAAATCCGTCATGTTCCAGCCGCCGTTGCGTGACACAAGATGCGCGAGCAGCGCCCAATGCAGCTCGGGCCGGCGCACATACACGGCATAATAAGCGGCCGTGCGCGTCACGTTGTTGCGGTTCATCCGCGCGGTCTCCTCGCGGATGCGCCCGATGAGCGCCTGCTCCGCGGCGCTCCAACAGCCGCCGGCCATGCCGGCGCTATCGCTGCCATGCCCGGGGAGTTCCCCTCCCCCGGGCATGGCAGCTTGTGGGACACCGAGCGGCGAATCAGCCGCTTCGGTGTCCCACAAGCCCGCCGGGAGCGGCTGATTCGCCGCGCTCCCGGGCGGGCCTGGCTGCGGCGCGCGCTCAAGCTTGCGCAGCGCCGCAGCCAGCGCCGCTATCGCCGCAGGGTTAAGCACCGGCGGCGAAGCGGCAGCTGCCATCGCATGCGAAGCCGCGATGGCGTGCCATTTGCCCACCGCGTAAGCTGCCGCATACGCGGTGGCCTCAGCGGGGAGCCGCAGCAGCCGCAGCGCGCCGGCTGCCGTGGCTGTGCACGCCCGCCAAGCCATTGCCGCGGCCGGGCGCCATCGGTTCATTATTCGAGCCATCGCAAGCCTCCTCTCTTATAGCGCAAGCCGTATTGGCGCGCGAGGGCGGCGCTGCAGATGCCCCGCAGCTTTTTTGCCGATGCCTCGCTTCGCCTAAACGCTCCACCCATACAATCCCTCTCATGCTATTCATTATCCTCATCATGCCCGCGCGCTAAACGATGCGCATCATGTACCCGGCATGTATAATAAAAACAATAAAACCCTATCGGGAAGGAGGCTGCTTATGTGCGGCCGCTACACGCTCACGATATCGCTCGAAGAAATGATGCTGCGGTTTATGATCGAGCAAACTTCCGTTCCCTACCATCAACCGCGGTATAATATAGCGCCAACGCAGCTCGTCATGGCCGTTGTAAACGACGGCAAATCCAACCGTTTGGGCGAGCTCAAATGGGGACTGGTACCGCCATGGGCGGACGATCCGAAGATCGGCTCCAAAATGCTGAACGCTCGCGCCGAAACTGCTGCAAGCAAGCCTGCATTCCGTGAAGCCATCCGCCGTAAACGCTGCCTCATTCCAGCAGACAGCTTCTATGAATGGCAAATTCGTGCCGATGGCACCAAACAGCCGATGCGCATCCGCTTAAGAAGCGGCGAGCCATTCGCCATGGCCGGCTTGTATGAAACTTGGATTGCGCCAGACGGCTCCAAGCTTAGCACCTGCACCGTCCTTACGACTTCCCCGAACAAGCTAATGGAACCGATTCATAATCGGATGCCCGTGCTGCTCCATCCGAAGGACGAGAAACTTTGGCTCGATCGCTCCATCCGTGACCCCGAGCAGCTGCAACCGTTGTTCGAGCCATTCGAACATTCGTTAATGGAAGCTTATCCGGTGTCAGCCGCTGTAGGCAGCGTCCGCAATGACTCACCTGGCCTGATCGAACGGCTGGAGGAGGCAAGGTAATCCGCTTAGCTGCCCTCGGGCCGCCAGCTGCCACGAATTTATTTTTTTCCAATTAAGAAGGAATTTTGCCACTTAGAACGAATTATTCTCATTCAAGGGGTTGCGAACATACGATCCCCATCAGCGAGAACCGTGATCTTCCACAATCCCCTTTCGAAAGGATGCGTGTTTTTCACTATGATTTTAAGTACTCATCTCGCCTCGCAGTTTCCATTCGCCGCAGTAGGCCGAACGATTGTATTTTCCCCAAGGGATGAACAAGCTTCCACCAACCCTATCGCCCAGCTATGGGATGAGATTGCCCCACGGCTAACTGAGCTCGTTCGCCCGTCTGATAAGCCCATTGCTAGATATGGCATTTGCTTCAGTGCCCCTGGCGCCCGGCCAGGCGACCCGTTCGATTACATGGCTGCTGTTAGCTCGACTGCCCTTGCCGAAGTGCCCGACGATCTAGAAACAAGAGCTATGCCTGGCGGACAGTACGCCGTTGTCACCTATCAAGGCCCAATCGATGGCATCCACTCCATTTTCGACTATTTTCACGGCACATGGCTGCCTTCATCGAACTACCGCTATGCACACACTCGCCCAGAGTTCGAATTATATGACGAACGCTACACGAATCGCACCGATGTCAACTCCATATTCGAGATTTGGTTTCCTGTTGAGCTTCCCGCTTAACTCATCATACAGCCACAGCTCTTCATAAACACATAACTGGCACATCGTGGCCCTATAGGAACACCAAAGGCGGCCCCTTAGCGGACCGCCTTTGGTGTCTGCAATCGCTGCGCAGGCCAGTCCGGTCCAACTACCGGAATGTCGCCCACAGCTTTAACAGATGAAACGTATTGTTTGGATCGATTTTTTGGCCGATAATGAATGCGATAATTTGCTCCTCTTGCGTCTCTGTCAGTTTCTCTGATAAAGCGGCTGATGCAGACTTTACCAGCTTGCGCACCTTCATGCGATCCTGCAGATCATACTTCGTTACTGTGCTTAACATCTGCTTCATCCGGTCCTTGACGACCGGATTTTTCATTTTGTACTTCACCCGTTCCACGAGATCTGGCCGGATTCCGTATTTTTGATAGCTCATCGAAGGCACCTCCATCCGGCAGCGCTGCGTCCGCCCGCCGAGACTGGCAATCGCTTATACATATGCCGGGTATCCATGAAAGTTACCTTCTTTTAATCAATCTGCTCACCCTGGAATAACGGAACCTTCAGCAGCCGCTGGCGAAGCTCAGCATAAGTGGATGCGGTCCAAAAATCAGGCTCTCCCGTCAATTCCGCGGCATCCTCTCTTGCTTCCTCCAGCGTCTCATAATCGGCTACCATATCCGCAAGCTTAAATTCCGGCACCCCGCTCTGCTTCGTTCCGAAAAAATCACCCGGTCCCCGCAGCTCCAAATCTTTGCGTGAAACCTCAAAGCCGTCATCCGTTTCGGTCATTACCTTCATCCGCTCCCGCCCCGTCTCCGACTTGGGATCAGCGACGAGAATACAGTGAGATTGATGCTCGCCTCGCCCGACCCTGCCGCGCAGCTGATGCAATTGCGATAAGCCGAACCGCTCCGCATCGATAATAACGATAAGCGTCGCATTAGGCACGTCAACGCCAACCTCAACAACAGTCGTTGCGACGAGCGCCTGCGTTTCATTCACGCTGAACGCCCGCATCGCTTCATCCTTCTCAGCCGTTGTCATGCGGCCATGCAGCAAGCCAACCTGAAGTTTCGGAAGCGACATCGCAATCGTCGCATGCATCTCAATCGCGTTTTGGACATCCAGCTTCTCCGATTCTTCAATAAGCGGGCAAATGACATACGCTTGGCGCCCTTGATCAACCTCGCGTTGAATAAACTCAAACACGCGATCCATCGCCGACGGCTTCGTCCAATATGTCTTGATCGGCTTGCGGCCCTTCGGCCGTTCGCGCAGCGTTGAGACGTCCATATCCCCAAATGCCGTAATGGCAAGCGTACGCGGAATCGGCGTTGCGGTCATCGTCAGCACATCCGGGCTTAACCCCTTGCGCCGCAGCACGCTCCGCTGGTTCACGCCGAATCGATGCTGCTCATCCGTCACAACAAGGCCAAGCGAGCGGAAAATAACATCGTCTTGGATAAGCGCATGCGTTCCAACGGCGATGTCGATCATCCCCATCTGCAAGCCAGCTAGCGTGTCACGCCTTTTTCGGGCCGTGAGGCTCCCAGTCAACAAACCGACCTCGACACCCGTACCGTCAAACAAGCGCTGCAGTGACCGAAGATGCTGCTCAGCCAATATTTCCGTTGGCACCATCAACGCGCCCTGATGGCCCGCTTTAACCGCCGCATACAGCGCAATCGCAGCAACGACTGTTTTGCCCGAACCGACATCACCCTGCAGCAGCCGGTTCATCCCATGCTTCTGGCGCATATCCTGCGTAATTTCGTTGACGACCTTCTTCTGCGAATCGGTCAGCTCAAACGGCAGACGCGCGGCAAAATCACGAATTACGGCGCTATCAATCGGGAATGCCATCCCATCCGAGCGCGTCCGAATTAATGAACGGTAAGCCTGCAGTTTAAGCTGAAACCAGAACAGTTCCTCGTAAACAAGCCTTCGCCTTGCCCCTTGCCCTTCTGCCGCTCCATCCGGATGATGAATGCGCAATATCGCATCCCGCCGAGGAATAAGCCGGTGCTTGCTAATCAATTGAGGGGGCAAGCTGTCCTCGATGAGGTCGCCGAATTGGACTAATGCTTGCCCTATCGCCTTGCGCATAAATGCCTGCGTTAAGTTGCCTCCCACGGAATAAACAGGCTGGAGCGATCCTGAGCGGGCCTTCCCGCGATCAGGAAACTCCGACTCTGATACCGTTAGCTGATGCCGGTTAGCATCCCATTTGCCCGTCAGCGTAATTTCCCGGCCCAGCACAAGCTGGTCCTGCAGAAACGCGCGATTAAACCACACAGCCGTCACAAGGAAATGATCAATTTCTACTTTGCAGGTCATCCGAGCTTTCCCCCGGCCAAACCGCGCTACCGCAGGCAGGCTGCGAATGTGGCCCTGAACGGTCACTTTCTCTCCGTCCTTCACTTCCGTCAAGTCCCGCAGGCGATAATCCTCATACCGAAACGGAAAATAGTCCAGCAAGTCAGCAACCGTACGGACGCCAAAGGCGTGAAGCTCGCCTTCTTTCTGCGCGCTCACGCCTTTTACTTGCCGGACCGGTATTTGATCCAGCTTCATTTTCACTCACACCCTATGCATAAAAAGGCCTACGGTGCCTGGACCGGCATGCGTGCCGATAACAGGACCCAGCTCGTAGAACGTTGTATGATCGACGTTAAAATTCTCCTTCAGCAGCGCACACAGCTCGTCCGCAACGCCTGTATGCTGCGCATAAGCCACTGTGATAGCGACAGGCTGCTGCGTGTCAAAATCTTTGTGAAACAGCTCAACGATACGATTCATCGCTTTCTTCTGTCCACGGACTTTATCAACCGAAGTAACGACGCCGTCCTCATCCAGCGTTAAGATCGGCTTAATATTCAGAATAGATCCAATGAGCGCCGATGCCTTGCCGATTCTGCCGCCTTTTTGCAAATATTCAAGCGTATCGACGAGAAAATAAAGATGTGTCGCCTTGCGCATGCGCGTAATCTCTTCCACGATCTCATCCATCGTACAGCCGATCCGAGCCATCTCCGCCGCTTTCAAAACGAGTATGCCGCAGCCGCTAGACGCGGATTTGGAATCAAAAACAGTAATATTGGCTGCGCCTTCCCCTTCTACCATCGAAGAGCCGATAACTGCCGATTGGTACGTGCCGCTAAGCGCAGCAGATAGATGGATAGATAAAATCTGGGCATCCGGCTGTTCCGCCAAAATGCGCTCATACGTTGCTGCGAACGTGACCGAGGCCGGCTGTGACGTTGTCGGCGGCTTATTCGAAGCCTCTAGCTTCTGATAAAAATCATCAGGCGTGATCGTTATCGAATCCAAATAGGATTCCTCGCCGAACAACACTTCTAACGGCACCATCTCAATCCCTAGCTGCTCCCTAATTTCGGCCGGAAGATCGGCCGTACTGTCTGTGACAATTCGAATCATAGGCATACGTTCCTCCCCCTTCCTGCAACGTTATTCAATCGCGAACAAATACGGATACAACGGCTGTCCGCCAGCCAGCACTTCCAGCTCAACATCGGCATGCTCCGACGCCACCCATGAAGCCAGTTGCTTCGTCACGTCATTGTCCGCATCTTCGCCCGTGAGCACGGTAATTAAATCGCCGCCGTCCTCCAACATGCGGTCCAGCAGTGTTCTGCATGTATCCAGCAGGTCTGCAGTCGACACGACGATCGCCTTCTCGCGAATGCCGATAAAGTCGCCTTCCCGAATGCTCACATCGTCGATATTCGTATCGCGAACCGCTTGCGTCACTTGCCCAGTGCGAACAGAATCGGCAGCGCGCTTCATCCAATCTGCATTCCGTTCAACAGATTCATCTTCTTTGAATGCGAGCGCGGCGGCCAGCCCTTGCGGCACTGTACGTGTCGGTATAACTTTGACGCTGCGGCCCGAGAGCTCAGCAGCTTGTTCGGCAGCCAAAATAATATTGCCGTTATTGGGCAGCAAATAAATATGCTCAGCTTGCAGCACTTCAATAGCTTTCAGGAAATCTTCTGTGCTTGGGTTCATCGTCTGTCCGCCCGACAATACAATGTCAACATTGTTGTCCAGCAAAATATCAGCGATGCCTTCGCCCATCGCAACGGCAATGATGCCGTAAGGCGCAAGCTCATGCACTTGATCCGGCGAAACGGACTGCGGCGCAACGCCGCCTGTCAGCACCTCGGCAGCTGCCAATGCTTCTGCTGCCTGCTGGTCATCCGAAGCGGAATGTGCTTCGCCCTCAAGCAAATCACGATGCTGCTCCCGCATGTTAAGAATGTGAATATCAATCAACTCACCATAAGGCAGCGCGAGGTTCAACACATCGCCTGGCCTGCGCGAGTGAACATGCACCTTGATGACATCATCGCTTTCGATGACGAGAATCGAGTCCCCATCCTTCGCAAGCGCTTCCTTGAAGCGCCGTTCATCGAAAGCAGGCACGGTACGCCCTGCGAGCTTACGGTCGATGAAAAACTCCATATCGTACAGGAATTCAATATCGCCAGTAGCCAGCTTCGACTGGGCTGAGGTTGGCGCTGGACGGGCTGCCTGAACGGCAGGCTGTGCGCTCATGCCAACATCTTCTGGCCATGCCGCTTCTGTAATAACCGGTTCATCTGCAGGCATGTCCGATGACAATACTTTGGCGAAGCCCTCGTATATAAATACAAGCCCTTGGCCGCCAGAGTCCACGACACCAACTTGCTTCAACACGGGAAGCTGGTCTGGCGTGCGCTGGAGCGCTTCATAAGCCTTGGCATGCACTTCACGCATAAGCTCGTCTGCTGTAGCCGTCCGGCGAGCAATCTGAACGGCATGTTTAGCGGCTTCGCGCGCAACAGTCAGAATGGTGCCCTCCACAGGCTTAACGACGGCCTTGTAGGCCATGTCGACGCCATTTTGGAGCGCTGCAGCCAATTGAACCGGGCCTGCCTCATCCATCGCTGCGAGCGATTTAGAAAACCCGCGGAATAGCTGCGACAAAATAACGCCCGAGTTGCCCCGCGCGCCCATCAGCAATCCTTTGGAGAGCGCTTCTGCTGCTTTCCCTAGGCTTGGCGAAGGTTTGCTATGCAGCTCTTTCATGCCAGAAGTCATCGTTAGGTTCATGTTCGTCCCTGTATCGCCATCTGGCACCGGGAAGACGTTTAACGCGTTTACATGCTCTGCATTACGCTGTAAGCTTTCCGCACCGGCAGCAGCCATGCGGTGAAAATCAGTTCCGTTTATCATGCGTTTGCTCAACAAAGATTCCCCTTCCTAACTACTTGAGTACCCGCACGCCTTGGACGTAGATATTAACGAGGTCAACCTCTAATCCAATCACATCGTTAAGCACATATTGGACTTTCGTTTGAATGTTATGCGCGACTTCGGATATTTTAGTTCCATAGCTTACTATAATATGAAGGTCAATTTGGAGGCTATCGTTATCCCGGCGCACTTCTACACCGCGAGACAGGTTGTCTCGGCCAAGCATTTCCGCAATGCCGTCTTTCAATTGCTTGCGGGACGCCATGCCAACCAATCCATAGCATTCCAATGCCGCAGAGCCTGCAATAACGGCAATGCATTCGTCTGTAATGAGTACTTTTCCGAGCTCGGTGCTGAGCTGCAGTGGCATGGAGATCCGCTCCTTTTCCGTATGTATCTCTATTGTGGACTTTTCAACATTGTACTATAATCCTTGACGTTATAGAAGCATGCCAAACGAGGCTGACCCTCGCAGCATTAATCATGAAAACGCATCCATAAGCAATCGGATTACGAAACGATGTATCAAAGCGCCCTCTTCCAGACGTTCCTGTCAGCCGAAT
The DNA here is from genome assembly GCF_009789195.1 of Paenibacillus sp. MMS18-CY102. Lineage (GTDB taxonomy): Bacteria > Bacillota > Bacilli > Paenibacillales > Paenibacillaceae > Paenibacillus_T. The sequence continues at coordinate 218,861 of NZ_WSTC01000001.1, forward strand.
GCTGTAAATTCGAGTAACATTATCGCCATTTTACAATGTTTTTCGACAATTATCTATAGCATAACGAAGATAGTGGACGCAAATTGCGTTCTGCAAGTGATTTTCTTCCCAAAACAAGCCTAAATGAGGCTATTTGCCATCTCCCCTTCACAGCCCCCTTCTCAAAATGAGCAAGGACTAGACAAAGAAAAGGCAATTGTGATACGATAATCAAGTATGTTTATATGCGCTTCTTGTGACGAGAAGCCGGTTATCATGAAGACGTATGACTAGCAATTTCAGCGGAAGCTTTCCATGCTGTTATGCTCCGCCTAATGAGCGGATGCTTGCGAAGCCAGATGCTCCGCATCGATTAAGGAGGTGTATCCATGTCTCGCAAATGTGCAATTACGGGTAAAGCGCCTGGTTCAGGCAACCACGTATCCCACGCGAACAACAAAAACCGTCGTACTTGGGGCGTAAACGTTCAAAAAGTGCGTATCCTCGTCGACGGCAAACCGAAACGCGTATGGGTTAGCGCCCGCGCGCTGAAATCCGGCAAAGTAACCCGCGTATAATAGGCCCGGCCAATAGCCGACGCCAGCAGAAGACCGTGTCTTATGACACGGTCTTTTTTGTATGGCGAGCCTATACATATAAAACGACTGTACTCTGCGTATGCAAAATACAGTCGGTATAGGCTTGCTTCCACGATCGAACCATCGTCAGCTCGGCCGCATCAGCTTTTTTGGAACGTATTCAAGATGGCCTTGACGAAACCGCCTAGAAATTTAGGCAGCTTGATCGTGTAAAATTTCATGCCCCATCCCTCCTCAAACGCGCTCATCGGTTAATCGTTGCCTTCATAACGCACAAATGGTTACAAGAACCTCGGATCTTCGCGGAACCATCGTTCATGTAACCATCCTATGCGTAATCAAGTCGTCCTATTCCAGCGCGCCCAGGCCTAACCTGCAGGGGGAGGATCGTAAGTAGCAATCGTAACAATCACTGTAAGCAACAAATACCAGATGATCGAGAGCACGATGAACCACACCCTCGGAGCCAGATTCTCGATCTTGCGGAACGAACGCAGCACAATAACGAGCGCCAGCAGTGAGAACACGAAACGAATGGGCCCATCCACGGTCGCAAACAGCGTCAAGCAAATCCCGGCAAGCCAACTGAAGAAAGCAACAAATAATCCTGTGCGTGGCTTGCGGTCTAGATCTTCAAATTTTTCCATGATGTGCCTCCTGTAGCCAAACGAAAAGCCAGCCACACGGCCGGCTCACGATTCAAAGGATGAAATGCGGTTTAACGAAGTGAAGCGACAGCAGCAGCCCGGTCCGAAGCGCCATACACATAGCTTCCAGCGACTAGCACATTCGCTCCAGCTTCGCGTACGAGCTTCGCCGTCTCTGCATTAACGCCGCCGTCTACCTGTACATTCATGTGCTCCAAGCCGCGTTCCTGCAGCATGGTGCGCAGCTGGCGCAGCCTGCCGACAGACTGCGGAATAAATGCTTGTCCGCCAAATCCCGGATTAACGGTCATAATGAGGACGAGATCTAGATCGTCCAGTACAGGCTCGACAGCCGATACTGGCGTACCTGGATTAATTGCTACACCGGCAGGCAATCCATGCTCTTTGATCAGTTGGACGACGCGATGCAGGTGAACACATGCCTCTGCGTGCACCGTAATGCGGTCTGCTCCCGCTTTAACGAAGGCAGGGATATAAAGCTCCGGCTTCTCAATCATCAGATGGACATCAAAGGGCAGCTTCGTATAAGGGCGAATCGATTCGATTACGACCGGGCCAAAGGTCAAGTTGGGCACGAAATGCCCATCCATGACATCAATATGTATCCAATCCCCACCGGCTTTTTCAGCCGCTTGAACATCCTCCCCAAGTTTTGAGAAATTAGCCGATAAAATCGACGGTGCAATAATGGTCATCCGTTAGTACCTCCGTTTTTTCTCTTTCATCTCTTCCATGAACGCCAAATAATGCGCGTGGCGCCCAGCGTCAATCTCTCCTGCCTCCAATGCGTCAAGCACCGCACAGCCTGGTTCGTGATCATGCGTGCAGCCACGGAACTTGCAGGACGGCGACAGCTCCCGCATTTCCCTGAAGCAGTAGCCTAGATCTTCGATGCCAAGTTCTTCAAAGTCCAACTGGCTAAATCCAGGCGTGTCCGCTACGAAGCCGCCAAAGCCTGTTTCAATCAGTTCGACATGACGTGTTGTATGCTTCCCGCGCCCCAGGCGATTGCTGATAGCGTTGGTCTCTAGTGCCAGTCCCGGAACAAGCGCATTAAGCAAAGAGGACTTGCCTACGCCAGACTGCCCTGCAAAGACAGACATCCGATGATTAAGCCGTTGCTGTAGCGGCTCGCAGCCTTCTGACAGGCGCGAGCTTGTCTCGAACACTTCATAACCAAGCGGCTCATAGACAGCCCGTACGCGGCGTAGCGCCTCACGGGCACTTTCGCCCTCCTTGCCTTCTGTTAGCGCGAGATCACTCTTGCTTAAGCAAATCACGGTATCAAGTCCCGCGTGTTCAATATGGACGAGGAACTTGTCTAATAGCTGAAAATTTAACTCAGGCTCCGTAACCGAGAAGACAAGCACCGCCAGTTCGATGTTAACGACTGGCGGGCGAATCAGCTCGGACGTACGCGGCAATATTTGTTCAACTGCCCCATCACCGTTATCCGTAAGGGAATAGACGACGCGATCACCGACGAACGGAGAGACGCCCCTCTTCTTGAATATCCCCCGTGCACGGCACTGAACAGGCTTGCCCTGCCCCGTATCCGGTTGAACATAATAGAAACCTGCTAACGCTTTGACAATCGTACCCTTTAATTCACTATTGTTGGCCATCTGGCTGGTTACCCTCGTTTCCGTCTTCTGGAACGGTGTTAGGATCGGTTCCTGCTGTGTTCGGATCTGTCGGTTGGACCTCGCCTTGTGCAGGCTGGTCAATGACGGGCGGCGGCTCTTCCTTGCCAGGCACCGTTTGCTCGGATGGCTCCTCAGCCGAATCGTACGTAACTGGGAACGAATCGACCAACAGCCCGTCGCGGAATACCATGACCATTGCATCCTTATTCGGAGCTACGATAACCTTGATCGTGAATCGCTGCGTATCTTTGATTTTGCGCTTGCCCCACTCAATATTCTCGCCGGTAGCGTCGGAATATACAATCCGGATCTCACTTGAATGGCCCGCCTGGGCAGGAGAAATGACAATAGGAAGCTTCCGCTGTATCGCATCTGATGGCAAGCCGGAGCTAACCGTAATCGACACTTCTGCGCCTTTCCCTACCTGCGCGCCTTTTTCGTAAGGGAATTGCGCCAATACCGTGCCTTCTGGCTCATAGCTTGGTTCCCGGACGATATTATCATCCGAAAGCTTCAATCCTTGTTGGCTTAGCAGCACTTTTGCTTCTGCTTCTTTCTTGCCTACCAGATCTGGCATCACGACCGTTTCTTGCCCTTTGCTTATGGTAAAACGAACGGCAGCGGTCTTCGGATCAAACGGCTCACCGGCTGCCGGTGTCTGTGACAAAATCGTGCCCGGATCCTCGTCGCTAAACACTTTATCGCTGCTGCTTATACGATCCTTGGATACGCCAAGCGCCTCCAGCTCCTCCATAGCCGCTGTAAGCTGCCTTCCGCTATAGTCCGTCATTGCAGACAGCTCAGTACCCTCACTCACGTAGAGGCGAATGGACGCGCCTTTCTTGACCTTCATATTAGCCTTGGACTGCTCATAGACGATCCCTTTCGCCGCTTCATTAAACTCCCGAATAATCGGCTGTTCGACCATCAAGCCCGCTTCCTCAATCGCTTGGACCGCCTGCGCTTCCTCCATATTCACAACATACGGAACAGGGACCTCTGGAACATCCAAGCTGTTCGAGACAGACTTAACCGCGAAGTAAAGCCCTGCAATGACGACCAATGTCAAAATGATCATCGGCAGTGGGCGCTTCCACCACGGCTTAGGCCCTTTCTGCTTCTCATCCTCCCACTCGATCGTCTGCGTATTCGACGCCGCTTGCTGAGAGGACGCCTTTTCACGCGAAGAAGGCACTTCAGGAGCAGCAGGACGCACTTCAGGCGCCGACTGCCTAATAGCTGGCATGACACGCGTCTCGTCCAAATCTCCCGCTTCGCTGAAGAACGTCGCCTTCGGCTCATGCAGCCGCTGAGCCTGCAGGGAAGTTTCCAAATCCTTCAGCATCTCGCTTGCCGAAGCATAGCGCTCGCTCGGATTTTTGCGCATTGCCCGCAAGATAACGTTTTCTACGCTCTGCGGAATGAGTGGGTTAATCGCTCGTGGCTCAACAAACGTTTCCTGCAAATGCTTTAGGGCTACGCTGATCGGGCTTTCCCCCTGGAAGGGCAGCTTGCCGGTCAACATTTGGTACATAACGATGCCTAATGAATAGAGATCCGACTTCTCGCCCGTGCTTGTCCCTTTGGCATGCTCCGGCGAGAAATAATGCACAGAGCCTACCACAGAGCCAGTCTGCGTAATGGTTGAAGCCGTGACAGCACGCGCGATGCCAAAATCGGTCACTTTCACTCTGCCATTGTTGCCAATAAGAATATTATGCGGCTTAATATCGCGATGAATAATTTGGTTCTGATGAGCATTCACTAACGCATCGCAAATCTGTGCAGCGATATGTATAGCTTCGTCCGGCTGAAGCGGCGCACGCTCTTGAATAATTTCGTTCAAGTTGCTGCCTTCCACATATTCCATGACGATGTAGTGCACTTCATCCTCTTGCCCTACATCATAGATGCTGACTACGTTCGGATGAGAGAGAGAAGCCGCCGATTGCGCCTCCCGGCGGAACCGTCGAATAAACTCCTCATCGTGAACGAATTGCTGGCGCAGCACCTTGACCGCAACCTTCCGGTTCAGCAGCAGGTCATGGGCTTTATACACAAGCGCCATGCCCCCGCCGCCGATCCGGGTAATAATTTCGTAACGTCCTCCAAGTTCATGTCCGATCAATATTCGTCACCCCTCTCGATTCTTACTGGCAGCTCCTTGCAGCAAAATGACGGTAATATTATCATCGCCGCCTGCTTGCAGTGCCAGTTGAATGAGACGATCCGCCTTGCCATCAAGATCGAGCGTCTCCGATTGCAGCGTTTCGAGCATTTGCTCATGACTAACCATATCCGTAAGCCCGTCGCTGCACAGCATTAACAGATCTGCCGGCGACAAACTGGCAATGGAAACGTCCGCCTCAACTTCGGGATCGGTGCCAACAGCCCGCATGATTACGTTACGGCGTGGATGATTGGCTGCTTCTTCAGCCGTAATCTGGCCTGACTTGAGCAGTTCGTTTACAAGTGTATGGTCGTCCGTCAACTGAATGAGGCCGTCTGCGTCCAACCGATAAATCCGGCTGTCGCCAACATGGCCAATTACAGCCCTTTCGCCCTCAATCACAGCGACAACGACCGTTGTGCCCATATTGCTGTAGCGTTCGTTGCGCGAGGCCGTATCAAATACGATCTCGTTAGCAGACTTGATCGCCGCCCGCAATATGGTTTCACATTCCTCATTAGACATCCCAGGTGCAATCGCACCGAGCGACGCGCTAAGCGCATCGACGGTCAGTTTGCTTGCCACCTCGCCTGCGAGATGGCCGCCCATTCCATCAGCAACAACTGCCGCAACAATTCCTCCCTGCAGCTCCTCAACCCAATGGCTGTCCTCGTTCTCCTGTCGGACGCGTCCGATATCCGTCCGGTTAGCCGTAATCAAATCCGGATCACCTCGCCGTGGATTCCATATGCTTCGCCCGCAATTGACCGCATGCCGCCGCTATATCGTGGCCTTGCTCCCTGCGGATCGTTGCATTGATTTTGTTCCTCTCCAATATACGCTGGAATTCAAAAATATCGTCGCGTGGCGTACGCACGTAATTCCGTTCCGGCACATGGTTAACCGGAATGAGGTTGACGTGGCAAAGCATGCCTTGCAGCACTTGCGCGAGCTCTTCTGCGTGCTCAGGGCGGTCATTCACGCCGCCGATCAACGCATACTCAAACGTAATGCGGCGCCCGGTCTTCGCGATGTAGTAACGGAGCGACTCCATCACATCGTTGAACGGGAAACGGCGGTTAACTGGCATCAACTTCGAACGAAGCGCATCGTTAGGCGCATGAATCGAGATCGCCAAGTTAATTTGCGTATTCTCATCCGCAAATTTATAAATATTCGGCACGATGCCACTTGTTGACACCGTAATGTGCCGTTGGCCGATATTGAGCCCTTTTTCGTGAATCATGATCCGAAGGAAGTTCATTGTCGGCTCATAATTTTCGAAAGGCTCGCCTGTTCCCATGATTACAATGCTCGAGACGCGTTCATTCGTAGCATCCAGCAGCTGTTGTGCCCAAACGACTTGCGCGACGATCTCGCCTGCCGTCAGATTGCGTTTCAAGCCGCCCAGTGTCGACGCGCAAAACGTACAGCCGACGCGGCAGCCGACCTGCGTCGTTACGCAGATGCTGTTGCCGTAATTGTGGCGCATAACGACCGTTTCAATCGCGTGGTTGTCATGCAGCCCGAATAAAAACTTGACGGTGCCGTCCTTTGACTCGAACTTCGTAATTTCGGAGAGCGTGACAAAAGCAAACTGGTCATCCAGCTTTTGCCGGAAAGCTTTCGGCAGGTTCGTCATCTCTTCGAAGCTGCGCACCCGCTTCACATAAAGCCAATCGAACAACTGGCCTGCGCGGAAAGCCGGCTCGCCATTCTCTTTGACCCATGCCTGAATTTCTTCTAGCGTATAGTCATAAATGAAAGGTTTCGTCTGTTCTTGTATCTGTTCGCCCATCTGTTTATCACACCTAAACCTTAAAATAATACGGACACGAGTTTATCGTATCCGTTGTCGTTTATTTTACCACAAACGCCCATGCCAGACTACAAGCGGCCTAAACCGTACGTTTGCGCATCGTTGCAATATAAAAGCCGTCGCTGCCAAAATGGTTCGGAAGCAGCTGCAGAGCTCCTGTAAATTCCCCTTGCACCGCACCTGCAGACCGCAGAGCCTCCAGCAGCTCGACTGGCCATTCCGTATCTAGCGTATATTCCGGGTGATCCTTGAGAAACTGTCTGATTTGGAAATCATTCTCGTCGCGATCAATCGTACAGGTGCTATACACAAGCCTTCCATCTGGCTTAACAAGCCCAGCAACACCATTGATCAGCTTCTTCTGAATCGCAGCGATATCCCGGATGTCGCCTTCCGACTTGGTCCACTTGATTTCAGGCTTGCGTGCAATAACGCCAAGGCCCGAGCAAGGCGCATCCAATAACACGAGGTCGAACGATTCCGGGGAATACCGCTGGCCGAGCTCCGCTGCATCGCCGGTTACAGTTTCCACACATGTAAGGCCAAGCCGCTCCGCTTGCTGCTGAATGAGCGCTTGCTTATGCGGATGAACGTCATTGGCAATGACACGGCCCACATTGCCCATCAGCTCTGCAAGATGGGTCGTCTTGCCGCCCGGTGCCGCGCAGCAGTCCAGCACGTTCATGCCGGCAGCAGGCCGTGCCGCCTGTGCAACAAGCATGGAACTCTCATCCTGAATCGACCATCGGCCATCGCGGAAGCCGATCGTATCGGCTAGGCTTCCGCCACGCTGCGCGATAACGCCGGAAGGCGATACGGCAGACTTGGCTGCCTCGATGCCGGATTCGGCGAGTATCGCAATCGCTTCCTCCCGCGTCGCGCGCAAAGGGTTGACGCGAATGCTGGCATGCGGCGGCTCATTGCCCGCCGCACAGATTTGTTCCGCCGCCTCTTCGCCATAGGCGGCGATCCACCGCGCGACGAGCCACTCGGGATACGAGTGGCTCAGCGCAATGCGAAGCGCCGGGCTCGCAGCCGAATCGGCTGCAGCTTCCGGCGCGAGCTCTTCGCGGCGGCGGAGCAGGTTGCGCAGCATGCCGTTAACCATGCCGGATATGCCGGCATGGCCGCGCCGCTTCGCGATCGTCACCGCTTCGTTGACCGCCGCGTGCGCGGGAACGCGATCCAAGAATAGCAGCTGGTAAGCACTTAGCCTCAGCAGTTGCAAAACCCAAGGTTCAAGCTTGCCAAGCCCTTTGGCAGCAAGAGAGGACAACGCATGGTCAATCGATAAGCGGCGTTGCAGCGTGCCGTAGACCAGTTCAGTAGCCAGCCCAGCATCTGCGCGGGACAATTCCGCATACTGCAAAGCGCTGTTCAAGACGAGGTTGCTGAATGCTCCCTCCCGCTCAATCTTAACGAGCACATCCAATGCAACCTCACGGGCAGTTGCAGGGCGCCGTGCTGGGCGAGGCGCCCCTGCAGGTTGTGCGCCGCCTGGTTTCTTTCCGCCAGCGGTGTTGTTGCCTGATCGGCTTTGCCCGCCGGCAATCGGCTTTCTCATGCCAGCAGCGCTAGGCTTTCCTTGCTTGGATTGCGTAGATGGCTTCGGCTTGCTGCTGGTTGCGCGCCCGCTATTACCTTCCGTCTGCCGGCTCATTGCAAACCTCCGCCGAATTGCGCCCCTGCTTCAAGGCGAGCGCCCTTCAGCCAATCCGCAGCCGGCATCGCCCGCTTGCCCGCAGGCTGAATGTCTAGCAGAAGAAGAGCGCCTTCCCCTGCCTGAACAGCAATTCCCTCTGGCGATGCCGACAAGACAGTCCCTGGAGGCACAGCAGCTTGTACACCGCTATTCGTAGCCGCGATAGCCTGGCACCGCCAGATTTTGAAAGGCTCGCCATTCCATTGCGTAAATGCGCCAGCCATCGGCGATAGCCCGCGCACTTGGTCGTACAGCTGCCGCGCTGTGCGCGTCCAATCAATACGTTCGTCTTCCCGCGTTAAATTCGGGGCGTAAGACGCATCATCATGCTGCTGGGGCACAGCTTGGACAGTGCCCGCTTCGATGGAGGGAAGCGTCTGCATGAGCAGGTCCGCACCCGCTGCACTCAGCTTCTCGAACAGCGTGCCCGATGTATCAGCCTCATCAATAGGCACTTCTACACGGCTGATCATGTCCCCCGTATCAAGGCCCTCTGCCATGTACATAATCGTCACGCCGGTAACTTGCTCACCATTAATAATGGAACGCTGGATAGGCGCTCCGCCCCGATATTTCGGCAGAAGCGAGCCATGCACATTAATACAGCCGAGCGGCGGCACATCAAGCACCGCCTTCGGCAAAATTTGGCCATATGCAGCCGTTATAATTAAATCTGGCGCAAGCGAGGCAACAAGCGCAATCGCTTCCTCACTGCGCATCCGCTCCGGTTGGTAAACGGGAAGGCCATGCTGCAGCGCTGCTTCCTTCACAGGAGGCGGCGCCAATTCACGCTTCCGCCCCTTCGGGCGGTCAGGCTGCGTAATAACCGCAATCACGTCGTGGCCGTTAGCCAATACGCGTTCTAAGGAAGGGACCGCAAACGACGGCGTCCCCATAAATACGATTTTCATGCCAAGCTCACTCCCCGCTCTTCCGACGGCGAGACTGCTGCTGCGTAATGTCATACACGTTTTCTGCCAAGTCCGTGAAGAGAATGCCGTTCAAATGGTCAATCTCATGCTGGAACGCACGCGCCAAGAACCCCGACGCATCCACCTCGATTGGATTGCCATTACGGTCCTGGCCAGCCACTTTCACGCGATCTGCACGGCTCACATCGCCGTTCAAATTCGGAATGCTTAAGCAGCCTTCCGGACCGAATTGCTCACCTTCGCTGAGCACGATAACGGGATTGACAACCTCGATCAAACCACTTTCCTCTTCGCCAATGTCTACGACGATGACACGTTTGGAAATGCCGATTTGGGGCGCAGCAAGGCCAACGCCTTCCGCATCGTACATCGTATCTGCCATGTCATTAAGCAGCTTGTGGAGGTTAGGCGTAAACTTTGTTACTTCCTTCGCGACTTCGCGCAATACTGGATCTGGCTCTTTCACAATAATTCGAATGGACATAATAGGTACCTTCTTTCTTCGATGATTGATGAACGGGAACCGCTCACGCGGCAAAATAAAATTCGATTTATAAAATCATATGAGGATCGACGTCAATCCCGAACTGCACGCCTCGCCCTTCTGAACCTTCCATGAATGGTCGGATCGTTTCGCGCAGCAACGCTGTAGCGTCAACGTTTCCCCGATATTTTATCATACATTGAAAACGGTAGCGATCCTTCATCCGTGCAATCGGTGAAGCTACTGGACCAAGCACATCCAGCGCTCTTGGCCCGCTCGTGCCGTCTACACGGCCGAAAACGCCAGCAGACACCGCAGCGTCCCGAAGCCGCTGGGCGAATCGATCGCCAACATCCGTTAACAACGGAAGCTGCTCATGCGACATCGTCACCAAAATAAGCCGGCAATACGGCGGGTAGCCCATCGCACGTCGATGCGCAAGCTCCTCCCGTACGAAAGCATCATAATCATGATGCTGCGCCGCTTGAATCGCATAATGCTCAGGCGCGTAAGATTGCACAACGACTTCGCCGGGCAGCTCATGCCTTCCCGCACGCCCAGCCACCTGCGTTAACAATTGGAACGTTCGTTCTGCCGAACGAAAATCAGGCAAATGCAGCGAAGTATCGGCAGCAACGACGCCTACTAGCGTCACATAAGGGAAATCGAGCCCCTTCGCCACCATTTGCGTGCCGAGCAATACATCCGCTTTTCGTTCGCCGAACTGCTTCAGCAGCTTTTCATGCGAACCTTTCTCGGTCGTTGTGTCCACGTCCATCCGAATGACACGAATGCCCGGAAACAGCTTCGCTAGCTCTTCTTCTACCTTTTGCGTCCCCGTTCCAAAAAAACGGATATGCTCGCTCTCGCACGATGGGCACGAAGAAGGCGCACCCTCGGAATGCCCGCAATAGTGGCAGCGCAAAACACGCGTCTTCTGATGATAGGTTAACGAGATATCGCAATGCGGGCACGCTGCTGTGTACCCGCAAGTACGGCACATAACAAACGTGGAATAGCCTCTGCGATTCAACAGAAGCACCGACTGCTCGCCCCGTTCAAGCCGGTCTGATAAGCCCGCATACAACGTGCGGCTGAACATGGAGCGATTGCCCCCTTGCAGCTCCTCCCGCATGTCGACGACCGTGACGGGCGGCATTGGGCGGCCTGCCACACGATCCGGCATAGCGAGCAGGAGCGGTGCACCCCCGCCTCCGTTCCCGTTGTTGCTGCCGGATGAACGGACAGCAGTCGCTGCAGCAAACGACTCCAGTGACGGAGTAGCTGAACCTAGCACAACGGTAGCGCCGTGCTGCTTTGCCCGCATAATCGCCACGTCGCGCGCATGATATTTTGGGCTTTCCTCCTGCTTGTAGCTGGATTCATGCTCTTCATCGATAATCATCAGCCCGATTGCTTCAAATGGGGCGAAAATCGCTGAACGTGCACCGACTGCAACCTGTGCACGGCGCTCACGGATTTTGCGCCACTCATCATACCGTTCGCCGTTCGATAGCCGGCTGTGCAAGACAGCAACCGCATCCCCAAACCGCCCTTTGAATCGCTCCACCATCTGTGGCGTAAGCGAAATTTCGGGGACTAGCACGATTGCTTGCAGCCCTTGGTCTAAGCAGCGCTGAATCGCTTGCAAGTACACCTCTGTTTTCCCGCTTCCGGTTACGCCGTGCAGCAAATAAGGCTTCGGCTCACGGGCATCGATAGAAGCGACAATCCATTTCAACACTTCCTGCTGGCCTTGCGTTAACGGCAACGGCTCAGTTCGCTGGAACGTACGCCCCGCGTAAGGGTCACGCGACGCCTCTACTTCCCGCATCGTTAGCCAGCCTTTGTCCACTAGCGCTTTAACCGTAGAAGCTGTCGTCCCCAATTGTGCCAGGAGCTGCTGCAACGGCATAGGCCCTTCTGCATCAAGCATAAATGCAAGAACATCCCGCTGTTTGCCAGCACGCGCTGGCCAATCCGCAAGCGCTTCACGCGCCCCTTCCCGATCAGCGGGAGGAAGGACGGTCTGAACCTTGCGAATGCCGACCTTATCCCGGATGGCGACCTGCTCCTCCAGCAAACCAATTCGAATCGCTGCTTTCACATAGGCCCCTGAATCTGGGAATCGTTCACGTAACGTATCCAGTTTGGCCGGGCCACTTCGCTTGAGCCAATCCCGCATGCCGTCCGGCAACAGCACCGCTGCTGCAGCGGCAGGCTCCTGCTCCTCGAACGCTTCGCTTAATCGGACCGTCCGTTCTGCTTTGCCCTTCAGCGCGGCTGGAAGCATGGCCTGCAGTGCAGCAATCATCGTGCAACAATATTTAACGCTAAGCCAGCCGGCCAGCTCGATCAGATCAGGCCTGAGCGGCGGCAGTGGATCAAGCAGCTCCGCAATTGGCTTGAGTCTGGACCGGTCGACCTCCGAAGCTTCGGAATGGACCAATCCAACAACAAACCCTTGCAGCACGCGCCCACCAAAAGGCACACCGACCCGGCTGCCCGCCTCAATCCAGCCTTCAAGCGCCAACGGCACTTCGTAATCAAATGGCCGATCGGTCTGCCGGCTCGGCACGTCAACAATAACGCGCGCAATCATCGGCCAGCCTTCCCAGCCTCTCGATTGGCCATCCGTTCCGCCGCTAGAGCGATAATGCGGCGGGCTGTTTCGAGCTTGGAAAGGAGCGGAAGAGATTCGACAATGCCGTCTTTGTCATATATGCGAATGATGTTCGTATCGGAATTAAAACCCGCACCCTCTTGGCTAACATCGTTGCCCACGATCAAATCGCATTGCTTGCGCTGCAGCTTATCCATCGCGTACCGATCCAATTCTTCTGTCTCTGCCGCGAATCCGACCAAATATTGCTTCGTTTTCTGCTCGCCAAGCGTCTGCAAAATATCGGTTGTTTTCTCTAGCTCCAGCACAAGGCGATCGCCAGACTTCTTCATCTTCTTATCTGCACGCATGACAGGCCGATAATCAGCAACTGCAGCGGATTTAATGACCATATCTGATTGCGGGTAACGTACAAGTACGGCTTTGAGCATGTCTTGCGCCGACTCCACTCGGACGAGGGAAACTCCGTCAGGCGGCCGTTCCGATGTTCTTCCCATCACGAGGGTAACCTCTGCCCCGTAATCTCTGGCGATTGCAGCCAAGGCGAAGCCCATTTTACCTGACGAATCATTCGTCAAATAACGGACAGGGTCTAACCGCTCTACCGTGCCGCCTGCCGTGATCAACACTTTTTTGCCTAACAAAGGCTTGCTTGCACCTTCGCGCAACATGTCACTAATCGAAGCGACAATCGATTCAGGCTCTGCTAATCTTCCTTTGGCGACATACCCGCAAGCTAATTGGCCAGTCTCAGGCGCAATAAACCGAACGTTTCGCTCAGCCAGCAATTGAATGTTGCGGATAACAGCGGGATGGCTATACATATGTACATTCATCGCTGGCGCAACAACGATTGGGCAGGTCGCAGCCAAAAGTGTTGTACTGAGCATATCATCTGCCAGCCCATTCGCCATCTTCGCAATTGTATTCGCAGTTGCTGGCGCCACTAGTATGAGATCCGCACGGTCAGCAAGATCAATATGGGAAACAACAGCCGGGTCACGCTCGTCGAATGTGTCCGTATACACCAAATTGCGCGATAATGTCTGCAGCGTAAGCGGCGTAATGAACTGGCAAGCGTTTTCCGTCATGATGACATGTACGTCAAAACCTGCTTGTACAAGTTTACTGCACAAGGCAGCTCCCTTATACGCAGCAATACCGCCGGTAATGCCGAGTATGATCGTTTTACCCTTCATTCGGTCATCGCTCCCTCTCGGAAAACAAAAAAATAACAACCGCAATCCGGTTGTCACTTTTTTGCCGTTCTGTTCGGCCGATATATAGCGAATGTCGCAAGCTGCAATACCGACAGCCGGACCTGCTAAATCCCGGCTAGTATTATCTATTCCCTTTGCTGGATGGCGGAACTTCTACCGATTCAACAATGAGCATGTCATGGTAAATCTCTTCGAGTGCAACGCCGACTTGCTTGTTCGACTTTGCATTGCGAATTTCAGGCTTAGAGCCTTCGCGAAGCATGCGTGCACGGCGGGAAGCCGCCACTACGAGCTTATATTTGCTGTCCACTTTCTCAATCATTTCATCAATCGATGGATACAACATTCGATTCACCCCGTCTATGCTTTCTCTGAAGCTGCAGGCAATTGCGGCATGTCAGCAAGAATCCGGCTTGCTTGGCAATGCTCTGCTGTTATGATGCTTTGGATTCGGTGGCATGCGGCATCGATCTCGTCGTTAACGACGGCATAATCATAATGGCGAAGCAAGTTCATCTCTTCTACCGCAACCGACATCCGATGGTCAATTACATCTGCATTCTCAGTACCACGCCCTGTAATGCGCTGCCTCAGTTCCTCAAGGGATGGCGGCATCAGGAAAATAAATACGCCCTCGGGAAACTTTTGTTTCACCTTAAGTGCGCCCTGCACCTCAATCTCAAGAATGATGTCTTTGCCTGAAGCAAGTGTCCGATCGACAAAATCACGCGGCGTGCCATAATAATTGCCGACATATTCGGCCCATTCCAACAGCGCGTCATTCGCGATCATATCCTGAAACTGTTCACGCGATTTAAAGAAATAGTTGATGCCGTTAATCTCGCCTTGGCGAGGGTGGCGGGTCGTCGCCGATACCGAATAAATGAGTTCCGGCATCCGATGCCGCAGGTTTGCGCATACTGTGCCTTTGCCTACGCCAGAAGGGCCGGACAATACAATAAGTAATCCTCTGCTCATAATGCTCCCCGTACTATTCGTCATGATCGTCATCTTTGGCGGAAAGCCGATGCGCAACCGTCTCAGGCTGCACCGCCGACAAGATCACATGATCACTGTCCGTAATAATGACGGCACGCGTCCGACGGCCGTATGTCGCGTCGATCAGCATATGCCGGTCTCTTGCTTCTTGAATAATTCTCTTGATCGGTGCCGATTCCGGACTGACGATCGAGATGATTCGATTAGCGGATACGATGTTGCCGAATCCGATATTAATTAGTTTGATAGCCATCTCTGGTCTCCCCTCCGGTCCTCCACATGCAACTGGCAAATAATAATTGGCTTGCAATAAATGAGAATCAAAACAACTTCCAGCTGCCGGAAATGAATGGCAGAACCCCCGCACTATTATGAACGAAAATAACCGGACTCATACGTCCGCGCAACGTTCCATCCAATGCTCGCTAATGTTGAACGCAAACAGATAACATCCGTTGTTTCGCTTCAAAAATCGACGAGAGAGCATGGCATATGCATTGTTAATCCATTTTAAAGGATTTTCATGCGACTAACAAGTGATTTTTTCACAATATCGGCTGATATCGGCGAATTTCGCCAATATCAGCCGCATCATCGTACTATAATTATCATGCTTCGTTCATGAACCGCCCTATCCTATGCCAAACATGCTCCGTTAATTTGACGGCCATCTCATAGAACATAAACGGCGTCATCAAGTAGATGCCTTTGAAGTGAGGAATAATCGCATCGAGCAATTCCGTAGCAATCTGGACGCCTTCCGCACGCCCCGCTTCGCCTTCCAGCCCCGCCATGCGTTGCCGAACTTCATCCGACAGCTGGATGCCTGGCACCTCATTATGCAAATATTCGGCATTGCGGCCGCTAGCAAGTGGCATCACGCCAACGAAGATCGGCACTTGAATATGCTTGGTCGCTTCCGCCATCCGTTCAATAAGCGCCGGGTCATATACAGGCTGCGTCATGATGTAACCAGCGCCGGATGCAACTTTCCGTTCCAATCGCTGCACCGCCTTGTCCAAATGCTTCACATTTGGGTTGAATGCAGCGCCGATTACGAATTTCGCCTTTTGCTTAAGCTGTTTTCCAGAAAAAGCCTTCCCCTCATTCATCTGGCGAATCATCTTAATCATATCGAAAGAAGTCATATCGTAAACCGAGCTAGAGCCAGGAAGGTCGCCAAAACGGGCAGGGTCCCCTGTCACAGCAAGCACATGGTCAATGCCCAGTGCATCGAGCCCCATCAAATGTGACTGCGTGCCGATCAAGTTACGGTCACGGCAAGCAATATGAACAAGCGGGCGAATGCCTGTACGTTCTTTCACAAGGGCAGCGAGTGCGATATTGCTCATGCGCGTTACCGCCAAAGAGTTGTCCGCCATCGTCAACGCATCCGCTTGCGCTTCCTTAAGGGCAGCTGCGCCTGCCATAAACTTCGTAATGTCCAGATCGCGCGGAGGGTCCAGCTCGACGATGACCGTATGCCGCTGTTGAACCAGCTCGACGATGGACGGCTCTTCAGCCGGTGGCGCAACAGGCGGAACAGGCGTAGAGCTAACCGTCACAGAAGGACCGCCCTCATGTTGCGGAGCTGCCGGCGCTTCTGCCACAGGGACAGCATCTAACGCAGCAGGGGTGTACCCATCTAGTGCAGCGGCAATTGCGGCGATATGCTCTGGTGTCGTGCCGCAGCAGCCACCGATAATTCGTGCACCGCGGTCGGCGAACCGACGTGCTGTCTCGCCAAAGTAAGCCGGGGTAGCCGAATACGTATACTTGCCATCAACATAGTCAGGAATGCCTGCATTCGGGAAAACAGAAAACGGAAGCTGAATCGTTCCATCAAGCGAATCAATCGAGCGCATAATGCCGTTAGGACCCGTTCTGCAGTTAAAGCCGACCACGTCAGCCCCTTCACTCTGCAAACGGTTAAACGCATCAATAAGCCCAATGCCATCTTGCGTGCTGCCACGGTCTTCTACGGCAAACTGGCAAATGACCGGCACGTTGCTAGATTGCCGAACGGCACGAATCGCCAGCAACATCTCTTCCATGTCCAAGAATGTTTCTAACAAAATGCCGTCGACACCTTCATCCAAAAGAATTCCGATCTGCTGGGACAACGCATGTTGAACCGTAGCTGTACGAACGCCCTTGCGCCTTGCTGCACGGATCGGGCCAACTGCCCCTACCACGTAAGCGTCCGCACCTACGGAAGCACGTGCCAATCGAACGCCAGAGCGGTTAATCAGCTCGATATCGGACTCTAATCCATACTTGGACAGCTTTTCAGCATTCGCAGAGAAGGTGTTCGTCTCGATTAGCCTAGCGCCGGCTTCATAATACCGCCTGTGCACACCGCCTATTACCTCAGGGCGAAGCACGTTGAATTCCTCATAGGATACCCCTACAGGAAACCCCGTCTGGTATAGGTACGTGCCCATCGCGCCATCTCCGGCCAAAATCCGATGCTGGAGAGCTTCACGCAAATCCTGTTTCATCAGCATCCCACCCGTGACTTAATTCCGATTAGAGCGAGCCGCGGAATACAGCAGCCGCCGGGCCAGTCATGTAGACGTGGTTGTCCGCTTCGCTCCATTCGATCAACAAATCGCCGCCTTTAAGCGACACTGTAGCCGTGCGGTCTGTCAAACCATTCAATACCGACGAAACGACCGTTGCGCAAGCGCCTGTACCGCATGCAAGCGTCGGGCCTGCACCGCGTTCCCAAACGCGCATATCCGTATGCGTACGGGAATTGACCGATACGAACTCAACATTGATTTTGCGAGGGAACATCGGATGTTTCTCCAGCTTAGGGCCCCAAGTTAACAGATCGAAATTTGCAGCATCATCGACATAAATAACGCAATGGGGATTGCCCATGGATACTGCTGTGAACGTGAACTCGCGCCCGTCAACCTCAATCGGATGTGCAATGACGCGGTCGGCATCAACCGTCGTAGGCACTTTGAGGCCCTCCAAAATTGGCTGGCCCATATCAACGCGCACAGTTGCGACTTGCCCATCCTGCACATTCAATTGAACCTGCTGCACGCCTGCGCCAAGCGTCTCAATCGTAATGTCAGTATTGCTCGTCAAGCCGTTGTCATACACATACTTTGCAACGCAACGGATCGCATTGCCGCATTGCTCAGCTTCCGAACCGTCGGAGTTAATAATGCGCATTTTGAAGTCTGCATTCTCGCTCGGGAGAATATAGACGAGGCCGTCGGCGCCGATGCCGAAAAATCGGTTACATAAGTCAATCGCAAGCTGCGATACATTCTCGGGCAATTCTTGATAACCTGCAAATACGACAAAATCATTTCCTAATCCATGCATTTTAGTGAATTCCATTTCCATTAGTCCCCTTTAACGAGTAGATGAATAGCATCTTGCCATTTTGTTCATTAGCATATCGTAAAAGGGGAATGGAACGCCATTGCTTAATTGGATGATCATTTGCACTAATCGCTCAATAGAATAAGCAAAAAACAAGCCTTCAGCAGTATGGCTGGCATACATGCAAAAGGCTGTTTTCGCATTATCTCGCAGCGGAGCGCGTGCTGGTTGGCGTCCATTTCGATTTTGACTTTTTGCGGTTTGAGCTCAGTACGCTGCCAATTCCCATCACGAAGGTTGGGATGCCAGCTGCAACGAACACGAGGCACCATTCGCGGAAGTCGAGCGGAACCGTTTTGAACACCGGCTGCAAAGGCTTAAGATAGAGAACGCCAATCATCAGAATGAGAGAAGACAAGACCGCCAGCACCAAGTACTTATTTTGCAAAATGTTACGATGGAAGATCGAACGCGAGCTTCTGCAGTCGAAAACATGGATCAATTGCGCCAGCACGAGTGTTGCGAATGCAACCGTCTGCGCCAGTACGAGCTGCTGCGGGTCATTCGGCGCCTTGGCGAGCGTCAGCCAGAACGCTCCTAGCGTACACACGCCGATGAGGATGCCCCGGCTAATAATTTTCCAGCCGAGCCGCCTTGCAAATATGCTTTCCTTCGATGAACGGGGCTTTTGTTTCATCAAATCTTTCTCCGCTTGGTCGACGCCAAGCGCCATCGCCGGCAAGCCATCCGTCACCAAATTAACCCATAGGATCTGGATCGGGATAAGCGGCAGCGGCAGCCCCGCCATCATGGCCAGGAACATCGTCAAGATTTCGCCGACATTGGATGCAAGCAAGTATCGAATAAATTTCCGAATGTTTTCATAAATATTTCTGCCTTCTTCAATTGCCGCTACAATAGTCGAGAAGTTATCGTCACTTAGAATGAGCGACGAAGCTTCCTTGGAAACATCCGTACCCGAAATGCCCATCGCAATTCCAATGTCCGCTGCTTTGATCGCAGGCGCATCGTTTACGCCATCGCCTGTCATCGCCACGACATGCCCTTGGCGTTGCAGCGATTTTACGATCCGAAGCTTGTGCTCGGGCGATACGCGCGCATAGACGTAGATGTTATCCGACAGCCGGTCGAGCTGGTCGTCGTCCATATTCGAAATCTCGCGGCCGCTCACCGCAATGCCGCCACGCGGCATAATGCCGAGCTGATGCGCAATCGCCTCAGCCGTAAGCTGATGGTCGCCGGTAATCATAACGGTTTTGATCCCTGCACGGCGGCAAGTTGCAATCGCATCCCTTGCCTCCTTGCGCGGCGGATCGATCATCCCTGACAAGCCTGCGAATACAAGCTGCGTCTCTGCTTCCGCAGACGTCGTGCAGTGATCATGAGGGCGCAGATCACGGTAAGCGAATCCGAGCACACGCAGCGCCGAGGAAGCCATCGTTTCCGCCGCCTCTGACACCTTGCGCTTGAGGGTAGACGTGAACGGCACAACCTTATCGTCCCATAGCACGTACGAGCATTGCTCCAATAGGACATCCGGAGCGCCCTTGGCGCATAGCAGTTTGCCTCCTTGATGGGCGACGACGACGGACATCCGCTTGCGATCCGAATCGAATGGAAACTCGGCTACGCGTTTATATAGCGGTTCAAGCGCCTTCGCTGCCAACCCCAGCTTGGTCGCCAATACAGCAAGCGCACCTTCTGTCGGGTCCCCTTTTAGCTCCCACTCATCCTTAATCTCGGTCCCTTTCTTCCTCTTGCTTTCCTCGGTTTCAACACTGCGCACAACCTCAGCGTTATTGCAAAGCGCAGCTATTTGCAGCAACCGCCGCAGGGACTGGTCATGCTTCGGATCGACCGGCTTCCCTTGCTCCAGCGCTTCGCCGGACGGATCATAGCCTTCGCCTGTAATGTCGACGGACCGCCCGCCGAACCACACTTGCTTCACCGTCATTTTGTTTTGCGTCAGCGTGCCCGTCTTGTCGGAGCAAATGACCGAGGCGCAGCCAAGCGTCTCTACGGATGGCAGCTTCCGGACAATCGCCTTTCGTTTAATCATCCGCTGTACGCCAAGCGCAAGCGCAATCGTAACGATGGCTGGGAGCCCTTCTGGAATGGCTGCCACAGCCAAGCTGACGCCTGCGAGGAACATGCCATAAGCAGGCTGGCCATGCATAATGCCAGCGACGACAACGAGTACGGTCAAGGCGACTGCCACGATAATCAAAATCTTGCCTAGTTGCTCCAAGCGCCGCTGCAGCGGGGTTTCCATTTCTTCAGTGTTTTGAATGAGATTGGCGATTCGCCCCATCTCTGTTTCCATGCCCGTTCGAATAACAATGCCTCGTCCCGTTCCGCCCGTCAGCATCGTGCCCATAAAGCCAATGTTCCGTTGGTCCCCCAGCGGCAAATCTCCTTCGGCTATGGCGTCAGCATGTTTTCCGACAGGAACAGACTCTCCCGTCAGCGCTGATTCTTCTGCATAACAGCTGTTCGCCTGTACGAAACGAATATCAGCTGGCACGCGGTCCCCGCTTTCCAGCAGGATCAAATCGCCAGGAACGAGTGCATTAGCAGGAATGGTGACCGCTTGCCCGCCGCGTATCGTTTTGGCTGTAGGCGCCGACAAAGCTTTGAGCGCCCGAAGCGACCGTTCCGCGCGAAACTCTTGGACAAAGCCCAACACTGCGTTTAGCACGATAATGGCTACGATCGTTACCGCATCCAAATATTCGCCCAGCAGGCCCGATATGAGCGTAGCCCCCATAAGAATCAGCACCATAAAATCTTTGAATTGATTCAAAAACAGCAGCAGAGGCGATACGCGGGCCCCTTCCGACAATTCATTAAGCCCGTACTGCTGCAGGCGCTCCGCTGCGGTTGACTCTGCCAATCCATGGTCAACATCGCAGCCTAGCGACTGGGTGAGCGACTCCATCTTCAACTGATGCCATTTGTTCTGCTCCATCTCCATGCTAATTTTCTCCCTCCCACATAAGCCGATCGCCGACTGGGCCATTGCCGCAGGCGGACAGCCTTCCTGCCTCCAATCTATTCGGACAAACCGCAAATTATCCCAGTTGCGCACTTAAGTTTTTCGTTAGACTATGGCATGATAGAGAAAGCATGATTCTAAAGACATACCTAAAGGAGATTTTATTCCATGGCATTAGATGGCATCGTTATCCGTGCTGTCGTACACGAGCTTCAGTCTTGTGTAGGCGGCCGCATTCATAAAATTCATCAACCGAACCCCCATGATCTCGTGCTGCAAATCCGTGGTGGCGCAAATCCAGGCAAGCTGCTCCTCTCGGCTAACCCGACCTATCCGCGCGCGCATTGGACAGAAGCTACATACGTGAATCCGCTTGAGGCGCCTATGTTCTGTATGCTTATGCGCAAATATTGCGAGGGAGCCGTTATCGAAGCGATCAGCCAACCCGGCCGGGAGCGCGTACTGCACATCGATGTCCGCCAACGTGATGAACTGGGCGACTTGTCGTATAAACGCATTATCATAGAGCTGATGGGCCGCCACAGCAACATCATTTTGCAGGATCCGGCAACGGGCGCCATCCACGATGGCATTCACCATGTCACCCCTGCGCTTAGCAGCTATCGCATTGTCATGCCTGGCGCACCCTACACACCGCCGCCTGAGCAGCACAAAGCAGATCCAATCGACGTGCAAAGCAAAGACGCGTTCAAAACCGCTTATCTTGCAGCCGAGCATGCCGACTCGCCTGACAAACGGCTAGTCAGTGCTTTCAGCGGCTTGAGCCCGTTACTGGCAGGCGAAATTGCGCATCGTGCCTCACTGAACGTTGTCGATGCAGATGATAGTGAAGATACGATCGACGCGATATGGCATGCGTTCGACGGGATGATGGCACCGCTTCGCTCGCATAGCTATACGCCCGAAATCGTCACTAACGAGCAAGGGAAGTCGTATTTTTCTGCCGTGCCACTGACTCGTTTCAACGGAGAACGCAAAACGTATGCGTCGATCAGCCAATGCCTTGAAGACTATTACGGCGAAAAAGCTGGGCGCGACGCAGTCAAGCAGCGGGCAGCCGACCTGCTCAAATTTGTCCAAAATGAAATTTCAAAAAACAAAAGCAAGCTTGAGAAGCTTCACGAGACTGTAGAGGAAGCCAAAGGCGCTGACCAATACCGCGTGTTAGGGGAGCTTCTTACAACGTACATGCACGCGGCAGGCAAAGGGGATCGGTCTATTGAGGTCATCAACTACTACGAGGAATCGCAGCCAACGATAAAGATCGAGCTCGATCCGCTGCTAACGCCGTCGGAGAACGCCCAGCGCTACTTCCGCAAATATAATAAACAGAAAAACAGCCTACAGACTGTCGAAGAGCAGATCACATTGACTAAAAACGAGAACACTTACCTCGAGCAGGTGCTCCAGCAGTTGCAAACTGCTGCACTGCAAGATTTGCAGGAAATTCGCGACGAGCTGGTGGAGCAGCAATATTTGCGCGACCGGAGCAAACGCGGCACGAAGAAGAAAAAATCGACGAAGCCTTCGCTCCTCTGCTACACCTCATCCGAAGGGATCTCGATTTTCGTAGGCAAAAACAATACACAAAATGAATACTTAACGAACAAATTAGCGTCGGCATCAGATACGTGGCTGCATACGAAGGACATCCCAGGCTCTCACGTCGTCATTCGAAGCGAAAGCTTCGGAGAAGCAACGTTGCAGGAAGCAGCTATGCTGGCCGCTTATTACAGCCAAGCGCGTGAATCAAGCCAAGTGCCTGTCGATACGACGCTAATCCGTTACGTCCGCAAGCCGAACGGCGCGAAGCCGGGCTCCGTCATTTATGACAAGCAGAAGACGATCTTCATTACCCCGGATGAGCAGCGGATTCGCAGTTTGCCCCATCTGGTCAAATAACGGCAGCATATCAACAAAAATGGTGGAACAGGGCTTCGAAGACACGAAACCTGTACCACCATTTTTTAAAATTTATTTGGGTTAAATAGAGAAGCTGTCCTTCTCTCGCGGTCGTGCAAGCGAGTCAACTGCGAATTTAATTTAATAAAAAAATTTGCGCAAAATAAAAAAACAAGCGGTCCCGCCCTAAGGCTGCCACTTGTCATCAATACGCACTTATTCAGAACACCTTACACAGGCCTTCTTAACTGCTTCAATTGCTCCGCCACTTGCATACTCACAGAGCGATGCCCGATCGGCCCATGAAAGACGACACCTTGCTTCTCTCCGTGGAAGTCAGAGCCGCCGGTAACGAGCAGGCCATATCGCTGGGCCAATGCCTCATAACGCTGTTCCTGCCCGGCATCATGATCGGAGTGGTACGCTTCAATGCCTTGGGCGCCATGCCGCACAATAGCTTCTACCATCTCATCATCGCCGTACAATCCAGGATGCGCGATTACACTGACTCCTCCCGCTTCCCGAATCCAATCAATAGCTTCAAACGGCTGCAGCCTCGGCGGATTGCAATACGCAAGCCCATTCTCGCCCAAATAACGGTCGAATGCCTCCCGCATGTCAGCAACGACGCCGCGGGCGATAAGCACTTCCGCCAGATGGGGACGGCCGATCTGCTCGACGCTTTCCACTTGCTTTCCGCTCTTCCTAGCGTGGCTGACAATTTCATCAAGCGTCACATCAATGCCAAGATCACGAAGCTTCCCGATCATCATCCCATTACGATTGCCGCGAAAACCTTGTTGCGACCGCAGCCGATCCAGCCATTGCCCATCGTTTGCATTACACCAATAGCCCAATATATGAACGTCTCGGCCATTCATAACCGTACTTAGCTCAATGCCTGGAATAACTTCAATGCCTAACCGGTCTCCTTCCGCTAGCGCTTCAGCCCATCCAGCTATGGTGTCATGGTCGGTAATGGCAACCGCGGCGAGCCCCGCTTCCTTCGCCAGCCGAACGACAGCTGCTGGAGCATTGGTCCCGTCAGAAGCAAGCGTATGCGTGTGTAAATCTGCATTCCCCATTATAGCCATTGCTGCAGGTCCCTCTCCCGTAAAAAAGTCAAAAACGTTACTGCGGATATCGGCAGCAAAGCAGATTTGAGCTGAATCGCATAAAAATGCCGCTTAAACTGAACATCCGCAAGCGGAATGATGCGAATCAACCCGAGCGCAACCTCATGCTTGACAGAGGAAGCAGATACGATTGATATCCCTACCCCAGCTTCTACCGCGGATTTGATCGCCCCTGTACTGCCCAGCTCCATTACAATTTCCAGTGAATTTGGGTCGATATCCTTCGCTTTGAGCTGTTCTTCCATGACAAGCCTAGTTCCTGAGCCCTGCTCCCTTAGGACGAACGGGTATTGCACTGCATCCGAAATCGTCACATGATCCATCTTCACGAGAGGATGCTCCTGAGCTACGATGAGCACCAGTTCATCGCTTAACACCTTCTCCATCAACATCTCAGGATGGTCTACAGGTGCTTCTATTAATCCAAAATTCAGCTGATGGTGCGTAATATCGTCAATAATTTGAGCCGTATTCATTACTTTCATGCTAATCGAAATGTGCGGATATTCCCTTCCGAACGGACCTAGCAGCCTCGGCAAAATATACTCGCCAATCGTCAAGCTGGCTCCCAGCTGCAGCCTTCCTTTGAGCTTGCTCGTAAATGCGGACATCGCTGCGTCAGTTTCACGGATCAGCTCCATGCTTCGCTGTGCATAAGGCAACAATGCTCTTCCTGCCTCTGTCAGCTCAATCTTCTTGGTCGAACGCTGCAACAGCTTCGTTCCGAAATAATCCTCCAATGACTGCACTTGCATCGTAACTGCGGGCTGCGTCATATGCAAAGCTTGGGCTGCAGCCGAGAAGCTTCCCCTTTCTGCAACCGAATAAAATATATGAAGCTGATGAAAGTTAAGCGCCATGTTTGTTCCTGCCTTCCGATGATGTGCCTATGCGTTTCATTATACCTTTATTTTGTTACAAAAAAGAAGCGCCTTGCGGCGCTCCTCCAATGATTCGTATGCTATTTGCGTTTTCTGCTGTTCTTAATCAATGTCATTCTTCTTGAATGCCGCAACCATGAATAATATGACTTCAAGTCACGAAGCTCAATCGTCTCTGACATTCGTCCTAAGAAGGTTACCACGATCATCTTGTGCAGTGGATTCCCAATCAGGTCTCTCTCTTTCTCAAGCTCTGCAAATTCAGCAACGAAAACGAGATCGTCATCGATTAAATAAACATCCTGCTCGTTGCGATAGTAAGAAGCGATTCGCCCTTGCTTCAAGCATTGCCACATAAATTCAGCAATATCAGCAAATCCGGTCTTCTCGCTTTCTACGCGATCCGTCCACCGACTCTTGGCATGATTCGTGATGACAACATCTGCCACCTTCTTATCCGCCAGTTCTACATGAAACGGTTCGTAAGTACTCCATCTCTCGGTCGTTTTGTCTCTCATCCCGACTCACCCCTCCCCGGGAAGCAGGCCTTTGTAACTATTTTTATGCACGCTTCCATTCTACCATTCCAGCCTGATATTTCAACAGTAAATTAAGCAAGTCACCAATATTGTTATTAATTGTATTACCATTATATGAAATATAACGAGCCTCATGCCCGCTTGTCCAGTCCTTATTTGAAAAAAACCTACGCAACATTCCTAATTCGGAAAAATAATGCGCAGGGTTATCGGTTAACCCCATTCCAGTTGGGGACTTACGCCATAACCATTATAGACTGTAAAATCGAGACTTATCCGGTACATTCTTCGCGTATTCCGTTTTTAACTCATTTCGGTAGGAACGCTCAATTTTTTTGACAAATGGCAAACGGGCCACATTGCGGGCTGTATCCTCCGCACGTTCCGTATCCACATAGAATACGACATAGTGCATCTTTCTAGACATATAATGAACAGTTCCGTATTTATCCAGCGATCTCGCAGCTTTTAAATCCGAAACCCAAATAATATAACCCGTACGTTCTGCTATCATAACGCCCCTCCCCCCATTTCCAGCGGTAATTCCGCTTTCTCCTCATCCGATCGTTATCCGCAGCCACCGCTTCCACAACCGCAAGAACCGCCGCTTCCACAGCCACTGCCTTTTGGATTCGGATCATTGCTTGGCACTTTCACGGATTCCGAAACAGCATCTGCAATGATACGTGACACTTCGTAAAGCATCGTATCAACCTCATGCTCCGCTTCCTTAAATTTACGGACGCATTCGAATGTTTCGAGCTCCGCTTGTACAGCCGCGACACGATCCTTCGCCGCATGAAAATCCGGGTGAAACCTGCCGAACCGTTCACAATCAGCGAATTGCTCTCTCGCCTTCGCAAATTGCTTAACAACAGCCTGTACCTCTGCGTCATTATCCACGATAGCCTTCCAATATAAATAATCGGCGACTTCCGCCGAATGGTTAATACTGTCTCCTAAATCGTAAGCTTCCATCAACATGCCAGTCATATCGATTGATTCAAAATATCCGCTGTCCGTGACCGCGTTAATTTCTATATCTGGCTGATTTTCTACCGTTGGCATCCATACACCTTCCTTCGGATGTAATTAAATAAGGTTCTTCTTTACTATACCATTATAGATGGCGGAACGATAGAGCATGGTTATACCGGCTTAGTATCCGCATATGCAGATGGAACAATAATCCTCATTTCTTCCCACATATGGGGAGATAAGTCTACAGGCACTATAGCCTCGTCGGTTTCGCCACGCAAAAAACCCGATACCTCCCAACGGTCAGCGTATCCATTCAGCCGCTCTGGCACAAGCTCAACAAGGCGGCCTTCGGTTTTGATTTCAATCGGCGCACCCCACGCCAATGCGCTCTCCACCATCTGCCGACGAGTCGAGTGGTGATAAGCACGCAGTTGCCCGGTCCATGATGAAGGCCATTGCGCCGGCACAGCCGCATGCTGGCCCTCCCCATTACCTTCAGCAAATTTAGCGGGCGATACTAGCTCATAAATATGAAGCGCCTTCGCATCAACGACGAATGGCCCTGCCTCAACCAGCTCCCGCGCGGCTGATCCTTGCTGTAACGCCGGCATTGCCAAGCTATTGTTTTTGGCTAATGGCCAGCCCGCCCGCTCCAATTGCTGGCGAAGCTTGGCCACATCTGCAGGCTGCACGATGAAACAACGTTCACCAATCCGTTCCGTAAGCAACCCGGCAAGCGCTGGGTGGCAAGAAGCGGCATCAGCAGTGTCAACCGTATCACAACGCAGCAGCAGCACTTCTTCAAGTGAAGTACGATTTACACAAGCTGCCCAATGTTGGATTGCACGTACAAGTTCATCAGGAACAGGCAACCCGCCTGAAGCCTGATGTAAGGTGTCCAACAATTCGCTGGCATCGATTCCGTCTTCCACAGCATCTGCAATTGAACGGCTTGTCAGCCTGTATATTGAAACCGCATCGTCACGAATCCATTGCGCAACTTGCTCTAACGTCCATCTCAGCGCGTAACTAGCGTTTGGGGAGACGATGAGTTCGCCATCTGGCAGTGCGATCAACGGGATATCTTCTGTTAACTGAGCCTCTTCTGCTGCAACGGGCTGTTCTGTTGCCCACGGGTCGATCAGCCAGCAAAAGCGCGCAACGCCGTTATCCTGGACAGTTATGTTAGCCCACCCAAACGCATTCATTACATGTATCCAACGATTCTGTGCGTCCGCCAAAGGCAGTTGTGCCGCATACTCGATTGTTGGTTCAAGCAAAAGCAGTTCAGAAACAAACAGTGCCAGCTCGCAGCTTTCCAAACCATACGCCATCGTAACTAAACGCAACAACTCAGCCTCGCGCAGCACTGGGCTTCCAGCAAGCCACTGCTCCAACTGCCCATCATCCCAGACGTATCCAGCTTCCCCTTCAACCCTTTTCAACAAACCAAGCTTAGCTGCTATGTCCAGCACGAACGCGAATGGAGCGGGATAATGCTCATGGTGAACCGGCTCAACAAAGCCGAACAACCATACGATATCGTCGGCTTGCTTCCACGCAAGAGCCGACAGCACGTCCACGATTGTTTTTTTAGGAAATAATCCTTTAGCAGTCAGCTTTAGATCAGTCCGTTTGAGGGCAACATATGCCCGGAGCAACCTGCGGCCCAGCGGAACTTGTCCGTTCGAACGGTTTAGAGCCTCTTCACTCTGATCGCTTGCTGTCTCTTGAGCTTTCCAATACGTCTCACTCAAGCCTTGTACGCGTCTCCAGGCCATATAGCTGTCACGCGGAAGGAACAATAAACGTTCTCCCCAAGATTTGCGAACCGCAAACAAAATGCCGCCCTCACACAACTCTCGAAGCGCTGCCCTTACTTCAGATCCAGCCAAACCCGTTTCACGGGATCCAGCAATATGAACCCGCTCCTCCTGCATCGGCGTGGGACCAACCTTTTGAATCCAGTAAGCTAACAATCGCTTGCCATGAGGCGACAGCCGTTGTTGTGCCATCCTCAGCAATTCAGGCACAAGCGCAGCATCTGGCCACTGTACCGTTTCGGTATTGGGCCAAATGGATGCGGCTTGCACACGTTTCATCGCATCATCAGGCATTCGGCCTGTCCAGTATGTAAGCATCATAATCTTTCCTCCGCTTCTGCTCTTGCCACAGTCATGTCATACCGATAACCCTGCTCTGTCATAAATAGCTGCCTCTTCAGCGCGTAGTCAACCTCTTTGGTCCCTTCTGACACGAGCGTATAAAACACGGCCGTGTTATGCCCCTGCTTCGGGCGCAGCAGCCTGCCGATTCGCTGGGCTTCCTCCTGCCGGGATCCAAACGTGCCAGACACTTGTACGGCTATTGCAGCATCGGGCAGGTCCACAGCGAAATTCGCAATTTTTGATACGACAAGCACAGGATGTTCTCCCTTTCGGAACGCATCATAGATTTGAGCCCGCTCGTTATGGCCCACTTCACCTGTCAGTAGCGGTGCATCTAACGAAAGGGCAAGCTGCTTCAGTTGGCTGAGATAAGCGCCGATAACAAGAGCCGGTTTCCCTTTGTGGCGTTCCAACAGTTTACGGACAACGGCTGCCTTATTCGGATTTTCCGCTGCCAATCGGGTCTTGGTGCGGGCATCGCTCGACCAGTAGTTTTGTTCCGCTCCATTAGGCAACGGCACACGTACCTCTTCACATCGAAGCTCGGCGATTTGCCCTTGCCGTTCTAGCTCCTTCCACGGCAGTTCATAACGCTTAGGACCAATTAACGAGAAAACGTCTGTCTCTCGCCCATCTTCACGAATAAGCGTTGCTGTGAGCCCGAGCCTGCGGGTCGCCTGAAGCTCTGCAGTCAATCGAAAAACAGGCGCTGGCAGCATATGGACTTCGTCATAAATAATAAGGCCCCAGTCCCGTTCATTAAATAAAGCCATATGGCGATACCCCCCTTCGGTCCCGCCATTGGTCGCCAACATATTGTAAGTAGCAATGGTTATAGGCCGGACTTGCTTTGCCTGTGAAGAATATTCACCAATCGCTTCCGCCTCCAGCGTAGTCTTGTCCAACAATTCCGACTTCCACTGCCGCACAGAAGTTAGGCTGGATGTGACGATAAGCGTCGCGCATTGCAGGCGGGCAACAGCCCCGATACCGATGACCGTCTTGCCCGCGCCACAAGGCAGCACCATTACCCCGCTTCCGCCTGCTACAGATCCCTCCTGATGAAACCGTTCAATCGCCTCCTGCTGATAATTCCGCAGCACAAAAGGCGCTCCAGTTCGCGTTCTCGAACGCAGCGTTAAAGCAAGCAATTCTCCCGAGCGATATCCGGCATAATCCAATATGGGATAGCCTAGACGGGCTAACTCCCGCTTAATAGCGCCTCGCCGGTCGCCACGAATGCCTAGAGCCGCTTCGCTGCTATTGGAAGCGATATGCGTTTGAATCGAAGGCTCCATTCGAATGGCCGCTATTAATCCTTCGTCTCCAGAAAGGACAAGCTGATCTTCTGCATCGCGGTCCAATCGCAGGCGCCCGAATCGTTCCATTAATAATCTAATCTGGCCTTCGGCTTCCTTAGCCATCGTGTATCGGTTAAATCGTGCAAGTGAATCCAGCACTTCATTGGCGGCCATGCCCGATGAGGCTGCGTTCCATAACGATAACGGGGTAATACGGTAGGTATGCATAAAACTCGGGCTCTTCTCAAGCTCCGCAAACCGTACCAGCGCCTCTCTAGCTGCATGGCTATCTTGTGTCCGCTCATCAAGCAGAACAGTCAGGTCTGCAAGCACAATGAGCGGCTTGGGCGCTCTAGCTGAAGTTGAAGATGTGTGCAATTCCATCACTCCGCATCTGTTCAATCTTTAACTTTATTAGTTTGAAAGAAATGAGGAATTATTATCCGTATTTATGCAAAAGAAAAAACGCCTTTCGTTCCGACTGAGTCGGAACGAAAGACGCTTTTTCTTTACTATCCTGCTGGTGCAGTTCCCGAAGCCCGATGCTCCGCCATGCCAATTAATAGCCTTGCCGCATGCAGCATTGCACGCTCGTCAATGTCAAACCGGGGATGGTGATGTGGATAGCTCGCCCCACAAGCGTCGTTGCCCGCACCGACGAACATGAAGCAGCCAGGCACCTGTTGCAAATAATAAGAGAAATCTTCGCCCGCCATGATTAGCCCGGAAAGCTGTACCGCCTCATCGCCAAACAATCGTTTCGCAACCGACTGGAAGCGTTCCGCTTCCCCATCGTCATTAACGACCGCAGGATAACCTTCGCGATAATCCAGCGTAATCTGAGCGCCGAACATCTCTGCAATATGTTGGATGACCGTCTCCATACGCGATCGTATTCCCGCTCGCACTTCATTGCGGAATGTGCGTACAGTGCCGTGAAGAGTGGCCCGCTCAGCAATAACATTTCCTGTAGTGCCCGCTTGAAAGGAGCCTACCGTCACAACAGCTGGCTCAGTCGGATCCACATTACGGCTAACGATCGTCTGCAGCGACTGCACGAGCGATGCACCGGCTACAACAGCATCTATCGTTTGATGAGGCAATCCGCCATGCCCGCCTTTGCCTACAATTTGAATCGTAAATTCGTCTGGCGCTGCCATGAACGGCCCGCCTCTGGATGCAAGCGTTCCATAGGGCAGCGGAGTCCATAGATGAACGCCATATATGGCTTCAACACCCTCCAGCGCGCCATCCTTAATCATAGGTACAGCACCGCCGGGGCAAAGCTCTTCGGCTGGCTGGAACAGGAATCTTCGGGTGCCTTTCCAGTCCGAACGATTATGTGCATAAGTACGCGCTATTGCAAGCAGCGTAGACGTATGGGCATCGTGGCCGCAGGCATGCATCACTCCTGGCACAGCAGATGCATAGTCGCAAGATTTGGCATCTTCTATAGGAAGTGCATCGATGTCTGCCCGCAACGCGACACACGGGCCAGCTTCATCACTAGATAACTCTGCAACAACGCCATAACCGCCGACGCCTTCCTGCACGTCGCAACCGAATGAACGCAGCATCTTTGCAATCCATGACGACGTTTGTTGCTCCCGGAACGAAAGCTCGGGATTACGGTGCAAATAGCGGCGCCACTCGACCATATCCGCATACGCAGCTTGCAGTTGTTCTGACGGATCCCATCGTGCCGGCATACCGTGTCCCCTCCCTATCGCTTCAATCTTTCATATGAAATCAATTGTACCAGAACAGAACCATTGAAGGGTAGTCCAGCAACGATATCCGCCCTTGTTGTGCAAGGCTTGCGCGTAAAGGGGAAACATACTATCATGGGTAAAGAATACAATCCCCATCATCCGCCAATTGGCAGATGACAGTGACAATTTCTCTTTTGAACATTAGGAGGTCAACAACAAATGATTATCGAAAATACGGGATTAAACGGCATGACGAGCGATCTGGGCCACTTAGACGAATCGGCGGACAAGCTCGGCTTCGTTAGATGGCAATGGGAGTACACTCGCGCTACATACGACCTGAAACTGGAAGATAAATCGAATAACGAAGTATACTTCGTCCGGTTTAACACGCGCGCGATTGAAGGCAAACTGGAATCGTCCAGCGCCATCCTTTCTATTGAATCCGTATACCTCGGCCGCGGCACATTCCCGCATGGCCTTGATTATGAATCGCAAGTTCCGCAACAAATTTTGAGCATCGCGACACAACGACTCGAGCAATTGCGCAAACTGCTCGCTTAGCGGAAATCAGGATATGAAGACAAAGACGGGAACCACATCGAAAGGTCGACCTGATTTTTTGCTGCTCGTGCTCATTATTCTGCTCGTCGGCTTCGGTCTCGTTATGGTTTTCAGCTCCAGCTCCAGCATTGCGGTAGCGGACTCACGCTACAATTACGACTCCCTATACTTTTTGAAGCGTCAGATCATGTTTGCATTCTTCGGCCTGATTGGCATGTTCGCTTGTATGAACATGCCTTATCTGTCGTTTCAAAAAGGGATCGGCATGCTGTATATTGTAGGATCGCTTGGTTTGTTAGCCATCGTCCCTTTCATTGCAACAGAGGTGCATGGCGCGCGAAGCTGGCTCTACATCGGCAGCTTCGGCATTCAACCGACCGAATTCGCCAAGCTTGCGCTCATTCTATACCTCGGGCGGCTGATCGCCAAGAAAGGCGAAACGTTCCGGGACTTCAAACGAGGGCTGCTGCCCGTCTTCATCATTCTCGGATTGTTTTGCGGCTTGATCATGAAACAGCCCGATCTTGGCGGCTGCGTCATTATCGCAACAACCGCGGCGTTCATGATGGTTGGCGGAGGAGCGAACTTGAAGCAGCTTGCCACCTCTGGGCTTGTCGCTGTGACTGGCTTCGTCCTTTTCTTAGCCGTTTCAGCCTTGTTCGACTCAGATGCGTCATCGTATCGGATTAACCGCTTCACTTCCTATCTGCACCCACTTGATACTGCACAGGAAAGCGGGTTCCATCTCGTTCGATCCTTGGGAGCGCTCGGCCATGGCGGCCTAACAGGAGCGGGCTTTGGGCAAAGTGTTCAGAAGCTGGACTACTTGCCATTCCCATACAATGACTTTATCTTCGCCATTATCGCCGAAGAGTTCGGCTTTATCGGAAGCGTCGTATTCTTGCTCGTCTTCCTGCTCTTCCTGTGGCGCGGCTTGATCGTCGCCCTTCGCTGCCCGGACACTTATGGGACAGTCGTTGGCACGGGAATTGTTGGCCTTATCGGATTCCAAGCATTCATTAACATCGGCGGCGTTATTGGCGCCATTCCGATAACTGGCGTTACGCTCCCCTTCATCAGCTACGGCGGGTCTTCCATTATCGTCGTTCTGCTCTGTATGGGCGTGCTTCTAAGCATATCTCGAGAATATTACCGAAGTGACCGCACGGTTAAGGCCTCATCCCGATAAACAAAATGCCCCTCAACCAGCCTGCTGGCCGTTGAGGGGCATTTTATCATCATTGCTGTTAT
Source organism: Paenibacillus sp. MMS18-CY102 (assembly GCF_009789195.1). Lineage (GTDB taxonomy): Bacteria > Bacillota > Bacilli > Paenibacillales > Paenibacillaceae > Paenibacillus_T. Next base: position 252,519 of record NZ_WSTC01000001.1, read on the forward strand.
TTCACGCGGGAAGAATCTACGTCCACTACTTCTTCTTCCTTGAAAGCTACGCCTTCAACTTTAATATTGACTTCAACCACATGAAGGCCAGTCATATTCTCGACTGATTCACGTACGTTTAATTGCAGTTGGCGGCTAACCTCATGAATCGGAATGCCATACTTTACGATAACGCGCAGATCGATTGCAGCTTCGAGCTGGCCGACCTCCACCGACACGCCTTTTTGGACATTTTTACCGCTTAGGCGCTTCGCAAGCCCTTCAGAAATACCGCCTGACATTGCAGCTATTCCTGGCGTCTCTAACGCAGCCAATCCAGCGATCGTAGCGACGACGTCGTCGGATATTCGAATAAGGCCGGTTTGAAGTTGTTCAGTCATGTCGCTCACTCCTCATCAATTTCCATTTGATATTATTGTAATGGAACGACCGCTTCGAATCAAGCCGCGAATGCCGTCGAATATGGGAAAGTTTACATGAAAACTAATTTTTAGTATAGTATTGTTCAGCTAACGCACAATGTTGTAAAACGAGGTGTTCAATTGTGAGACAGAAACTGTTTTTTCTAGGCTTGATTGTTATGTTTGCCTTGAGCGCGATCGGCCATTTTGGCCATTGGGATATGACGCTGCAATTCGTTATCTCCGCTATCGCAATCATATTCGTCGCTGGCTTCCTTGGCAAAGCCACAGAAAGCGTCGCACATTATGCTGGCCAAAGGCTAGGCGGCTTTCTTAATGCGACGTTCGGCAATGCAGCCGAATTAATTATCGCGTTTTTCTTGGTCAAAGAAGGGCTGTTCGATATGGTCAAGGCGAGCATCACCGGTTCGATCATCGGAAACCTGCTGCTCGTGCTAGGCTTAAGCGTCCTGTTTGGCGGCCTGAAGTACAAGGAACAAAAGTTTAACGCACGGCTCGCCGACCATAATGGCACGTTGATGACGCTTGCTATTGTCGCGCTATTCGTGCCTGCGGTTTTCGTGAAAGTGGAGCATTTCTCGCTCGATAAGGATAAGATGCTCAGCATCGCTGTTGCGTGTATTCTCATCGTATGTTATTTGCTCTGGCTCGTCTTCTCAATGATTACGCACAAAGATATGCTGGCGGATGAAGAAATGTCAGCCGATCATGGCGAAGAGCCCGCTTGGTCCAAAGGCGTATCCGTTCTCATGCTCGTTGTAGCTACCGTTATGGTTGCCTTCGTCAGTGAGTGGCTCGTCCATACCCTCGACTCGTTTACGCACAAATTTGGGCTATCAGAGCTCTTCGTAGGCGCATTCGTAATTGCGATCGTCGGCAATGCGGCAGAACACAGCGCTGCGATTATGTTGGCGATGAAAAACAAAATGGGCGCAGCTGTGGAAATTGCAATCGGAAGCAGCTTGCAAATTGCTTTGTTCGTAGCTCCTGTCCTGATCTTGGTAAGTACGCTGGTCAATAAAGGCTCCTGGATGGACATCGTCTTTTCGCCAATTGAGCTTACTGCAATAGGGGTATCCGTATTCGTTGCCAAATCGATTTCCAAAGACGGTTCAACCAACTGGTATGAAGGTGTCCTATTGCTCATGCTCTATGTCATACTCGGGTTTGCGTTCTATTTGGTCTAAAGGCTGGCGCTCTTAGCCGCAATCCGCTATAATAGGTAAAGAAACCGGTTGCCCACTAACCTTACTTACACAACTTAAAGGCAATGTTACCTGTGCAAACCACGTAGGTACAACCTCGGACGTCAACTTGGCGAACTCCGGGGCTGTGCCTTTTTTGTTTTATGCAGCCTATTGGCCTGCCTCATTACCTTCATCATGTAGAGGAGACAATCACGATGCTAAAAGAAGCGATCTATCATCGCCCCAAGCAAAATTGGGCGTTCGCATACAACTACGAAACGGTGATTCTCCGCATTCGCACAAAACGGGATGATGTACAATCCGTGGAAGCCATCCACGGAGATAAATATGATTGGGATAAGACAGTTACGGCCTCTTCGATGCGCCTGCTTTCTTCTGACGCCCTGTTCGACTACTGGGAAGTGTCCGTCAAGCCCCCATTCCGCCGGCTTCGATATGCCTTTAAGCTCAAGGGATTAGACGGTGAGACAGTCTACCTGACAGAGCAAGCATTCGAGACCGAAGCTCCAGAGGACGCAATGTCCTTCTTCGATTATCCGTATTTAAATCCAATTGACCTATTCCAACCGCCTGCATGGGTGAAGGATGCGGTGTTCTATCAAATCTTCCCGGAACGCTTCGCCAACGGCGATCCATCCCTTAATCCAGAAGGCACTGAGCCTTGGGGCGGAGAGCCTACGCCTTCGAATTTCTTCGGCGGGGACCTTCAAGGGGTCATCGACCATTTGGACCATCTCAGTAGCTTGGGCATCAATGCCATTTACTTTACGCCTGTGTTCCTAGCTCCTACTAATCACAAATACGATACAACTGACTACATGCAGGTCGATCCTGCTTTTGGGACCAACGAGCTGTTAAAGCAGCTTATCTCAGACTGCCATGCTCGCGGCATTCGCGTTCTGCTTGATGCCGTATTCAACCACGCCGGGCGAACGTTCCCGCCGTTTGTTGACGTATTAGCCAACGGAGAAAACTCCCGTTATGCAGATTGGTTCCATGTTCGGGAATGGCCGATCGGCGTAAAAGACGGAATTCCTACGTATGAAACATTCTCCTTCGCTCCGACGATGCCGAAGTTGAACACCGAGAATGCCGAAGTGAAACAATATTTGCTCGATGTTGCAAAATATTGGATCGAAGAGATTGGCATTGACGGCTGGCGCCTTGATGTGGCGAATGAAGTCGACCATGCCTTCTGGCGCGAGTTCCGGCAAACGGTGAAGCGTGCGAATCCTGAAGCCTATATTTTGGGCGAAATCTGGCATGATTCTCTCATGTGGCTGCAAGGCGACCAGTTCGATGCCGTTATGAACTACCCTTTCACCAATGCCGTGCTCGACTTTTTCGCCTATGGAAAACGCGATGCGAAACATTTTGCCGACGCAATTGGCCGCCAGCTAGCGGAATACCCGCAGCAGGTAACCGAAGTAACGTTCAATTTGCTGGATAGCCACGACACGCCTCGCTTGCTCACGCTATGCGGTGACGATGAACGCCGAATGCAGCTAGCTGCATTGTTCCAGCTCACTTATCCGGGCACACCTTGTATCTACTACGGCGATGAAGTCGGCATGAGTGGCGAAGGCGATCCGGGATGCCGGCAATGTATGGTATGGGATTCAGCTAAGCAAAACCAATCGCTATTGAAATTTTACAAGGATGCCTTATCGTTACGTTCACGTTATGCCGCACTTCGAGGCGTTGGTTTGCAGTTCGTATCCGCAGAGCGCAAAAGCCATGTGCTTGCATACGAAAGATTCGACGAAAACGAACGTTTATTCATCGTTATGAACGTTTCGGATCAATCTGTTCAGTATGCGCCACCTGCCTCCATCAGCAACTTAAACTGGGCAGATCAATTATCCAGCGGTGTGGCACAGGCCGGCACAGGCACAAATGCTTACAGCATCTCGCTCGAACCATTTGGATTCGCCGTTTTTGCACAACAATAGGCGCGATTCCTCTCTATCAAGACCACTTTAAAGTGCTAAAGTAGGGTTTTACCTCCTACCTTAGCACTTTTTTTGTATTTTTTTCTAGGAAAATGGACAGAAATAGCCTGTCTATTTACAATAATCGCTACTTGCTATAACATAGGGGCAGTAACATTTCAAACGATTGCACAGAGAGGCTGTTGTCGTTATGGTCACAATCAAAGATATCGCAAGAATCGCAGGGGTATCCCCTTCAACTGTTTCGAGGGTTGTATCCAACCACCCGCGAATCAGTTTGGATACTTCACGCAAAGTAAAAAAAATAATGGATGAGCTTGGCTATCATCCGAACGTCATGGCGAAGAGCCTCGTCTCCAAAACGACGAACACGCTCGCCATCCTGTTGCCTAGGCCAGCAGAAGAACTATTCCAGAACTTCTTCTTCGGGGAGCTTCTTCGCGGTATTCTGACTCAGGCGAATCGCGCGGGATATGACATGCTTATGACGACTGCAACGAGCGAACACGATGAAATTGAAACAGTATCGAGGCTTGTGCGCGGCCGGCGTGTCGACGGTGTCATCCTGATTAGCTCCCGAGTGAATGACCCGATTGTCGCGTTTCTTGTTCAGCAAGCGTTTCCTTTTGTGCTTATTGGACGCAGCGACTCTTATCCAGACGCATTATCCGTCGATAACGACAATAAACAAGCCGCCTTTGATGCAACACAGCATTTAATTAGCCAAGGGCATGAGCGAATTGGTTTTGTAAGTGGACCGATTAACTTAACCGTATCCGGAGATCGGCTTAGCGGCTACAGCAGCGCTTTGGAAGCTGCCGGCCTGCCCGTCCGCCCTGATTGGATCGTTGAAGGCGAATTTTTGCAAGAGAGTGGCTATCGCGCAATGTCACTGATCATGAGCTTGCCGGAGCGCCCTACTGCGCTTGTTGTCATTGACGATATCGTTGCTTTTGGCGTTTTGCGTGGTTTGAACGAGCTTGGCTATTCGGTTCCCGATGACATTAGCCTCGTGAGCTTTAATAACATTGCTCTTTCAGAACTGGCTACGCCACCGATCAGCTCCATTGATATCGGCACTTATCAGCTCGGTTATATTGCTGCGCAGACACTTGTGCGTGCTGTTAATGATGAACCTTCCCACCAGAAACAAATCATTATTCCGCATCGTCTCATGATCCGCGAATCATCTTTAATGACTACGAATAAGAGAGGCTGAATGTTAAAAATGAACGCTAACAAACCCTATCTAATTGACGCTATCGTTGGTAATGGATCTATGCTCGCCGCCTTTGGGCGGTCGGGCACGCTATATCGGCTATGGTGGCCGCATATCGACTTCCCCCAGCATGCCGATGCTGCTCGTTTCGGAATCCGTTTCGGCAATCGCACCGAATGGCTTGACGACGCGAACAACGATTGGTCCAGCGAAGCTGACTATGTAGCGCGCACGAATATTTTGCAAATCAAGTCCCAAAGCACGCAATCTCCAATTCGCATCTCGAGCCGTTATTTTGCTGTCCCTAATCGTGATCTCCTCGTTATGGAACATACCCTTACGAATAGCGGCAGCTCACCAATTGACTTTGAGTGGCTTCTATTCTCATCGTTCCACATTCGGGAAAGCCAGCTCTATAACACGACATTATTTGAGCCTTCCGAGGATGCTTTATTGCATTATCGTAGCGGTACTTTTTTTGCGCTTTCTAGCGCAAACGTGTGCACAAAGTTCCAAGCAGGGCATGCATGGGAAGCAGCCCACACAGGCGAGCTTAACGGAAACGTTATTGACATGCAGCCAGATGGCGCATTAGCATGGAGCTTCCAAGCTTTGCAGCCAGGCCAATCCGTTACTGTTCCCGTTTACGTTGCGGTTGGCAGTGATCGCCCTTCTGTCTGGAAAACGTTGCAGGAAGCAAAATCACAGCCTTCTGAGGCTTGGGTTCAGCTCACGACAGAATACTGGCATCAATATTTGGCGGAAGCTGCGCCATGCCCGACCGATCTGCCGGGTGTCAAGCAATTGTACGAACGTTCACTCCTCATGTTTAAACTGATGTCCGATGAGCAAACAGGAAGCATCGTAGCAGCTCCTGAGTTCGACGAAACCTTCTCCCGCTGTGGCGGCTATGCTTATTGTTGGGGACGCGACGCTGCTTTCATCACAACTGCGCTAGACCAAGCAGGCTTGTACGGATTGTCTGATCGCTTCTATGATTGGGCACTGACCGCTCAAGATCCGGACGGTTCATGGCAGCAACGCCACTATCATGACGGCTCGCTCGCACCATCATGGGGCTTGCAGATCGATGAAGGCGCTTCGATTATCTGGGGCATGTGGCAGCATTATCAAACGAAGCAGGATCTCGCATTCGCGCAACGTGTATGGCCAGCTGTCGCTAAGGGCACGAATTTCTTGCTTTCGTATTTGGACGAAGAAACAGGGCTTCCATTGCCAAGCAACGATCTGTGGGAAGAGCGTGAAGCCGAGCATACTTATTCTGCTGCTGCCGTATTTGGCGCATTCCGTGCTGCCGCTTCCTTCGCAGAGCTTCTAGGCGAACAATCCAATCGTGACGCATGGCAAACTGCGGCTGACCGCATCGCTTCTTCCATCGAAAACTTGTGCTGGAACGAGGACAAAGGCAGCTTCTATCGCGGTTTGAAGCTCACGGCTACACAATCGCAATATGAGGAAGCAATCGCTGCTGGCAAAGGCGCTTATGCAACAGCAGGGCTTAAACAGTACACTCGCTATGTGCTAGAGCATGATCCAATCGTAGACATTAGCTTACTCGGCATTTCCGTTCCATTTGGCGCAGTAGCAGCCGATCACCCATACATGCAGCAAACAGCGGATACTATCGAGCAATTGCTGACGAGCCCTAACGTTGGCGGCATCAAACGGTACGAGGATGACAACTACATTGGCGGCAATCCATGGATTTTGACAACGCTATGGCTTGCTCACTACCGGATTCAAACTGGCCGCTATGATGATGCTAAGAAGCTGTTGCAATGGGCAATTGACCATCAAACCGAGACAGGGCTCCTGCCTGAACAAATTGACCAGCATACGGGCGAAACCGCGTGGGTTGTTCCACTGACGTGGTCACATGCCATGTTCGTATTAGCAGTTACAATGCTCGAAGAGCATGGACAATGGTCCTAATATAATCTTTTGTACAATCGTTTGAACAACTTGGACAAGGCTAGGGAATATTCCCTAGCCTGTGTTTATATTATAGGTCTTATTCCCTGATTCACTAATTACAAAAAAAAAGCAGCCTCGCTAGCGAGACTACCCCTTGTTATTCAACGCTTCATACAACTTCGCCAAATTCCGTTCCAGCTTACTGACGATGTCCCGGCCAACTGATTCATCAACCAGCCCCGCTCTCACCGCAAAATCAACTTCACGTGAAAAGCCATACATCTGCGTGTCCAATACTTCCTCATAAAGTGGGCATTGGCGAGTCGTCAAGTTTTCCATCTGGACTTCAATTAGCTTTTCAATTTTATTGGCATCTTCCTCGAGAAGATTGAATGCTTTCTGATGCAGACGCTCCATAACATCCGGTGAAGACATCGTTTTCCCCCCTGTGCGCATTCTTCGCCGTCTTCTATATTCTTTATATTAGACGAAAAAGCAAATAAGTACAAGGAGCAAACAGAACAAAGCGCCCATGAAGGGCGCTTCATCTTCCACAATATTATTCGCTAATAACCGTAATATTCAAGTTATGTTTAGCAAATACATTTGCCATTGCCTTTTTCGCCTCTTCAGCATCTGGACCGTGAACGTGCAACTCATACGATTGACCGCCGAGCAACGTCGTAAACAAACCAAGAATGCTTTTCACGTCAATATATTTGTTTTCCGCTTGAAGAACGATCGAAGACCGAAATTGGCTTGCTGTTTGGGAAATTTCTACGATTGCTGCATTGTTGGACATGAAGATCCCTCCACCATAGATAGTAACCATTTCCTTAATACCGTCTTCATCATACCGTGAAAAGAAGCGTCATTCAAGAGAAAAAATGCAATCTTTCCGGTTATCTCAAATTTTCAGGATTTAATCCTGTAAGCGCATCAATTACGAACATTCCATCCTTGCGAATTAGTACATCATCGAAGTAAATTTCACCGCCACCGTAATCTGGACGTTGTATAAGCACGAGATCCCAATGGACTGCGGAGCGATTGCCGTTATCAGCTTGCTCATAAGCTTGGCCTGGCGTGAAGTGAAGGCTTCCTGCAATTTTCTCATCAAACAAAATATCCTTCATCGGGTGCAAAATATATGGATTAAACCCTAAGCTGAATTCGCCAATATATCGAGCGCCTTCATCTGAATCCAAAATTTCATTCAACCGCTTCGTATCATTCGCCGTTGCTTGCACAATTTTTCCATTCTCAAACGTAAACGACACATTCTCAAACGTGACGCCTGAATATATCGATGGCGTGTTGTATGTAATCTTTCCTTGCACCGAGCCGCGAACTGGCGCCGAATAAACCTCGCCATCTGGAATATTGCGGTGGCCCGAGCAGTTAACCGCCCCTATTCCTTTAATCGAGAAAGAGAGGTCTGTCCCTGGCGCAACAATTCGAACGCGGTCCGTTTGCAGCATCAATTGGCGCAGCGGCTCCATTGCCTCCTCCATCTTGCTGTAGTCGAGATTGCATACATCGAAATAAAAGTTTTCGAACGCCTCATTGCTTTGATTAGCCAATTGCGCCATCGATGCATTCGGATAACGAAGCACAACCCACCTCGTTTTCTTAACGCGTTGCTCGGAATGAACCGGGTGGCGATAGATGGAGTCGTACAGCTTCATTTTATCGCTGGGCACATCTGAGAGCTCATTCACGTTATCGCCTGACCGTACCGCAATATACCCCTGCATTCGCTTCATCCGCGCAAGATCGAGCTCTGCCCATATTTTAAGCTGCTCCTTGGTCGCATCACGCAACAAGGCACGGAGCACGCCTCGATCACTCGTTTCCACGAATGGGCGGCCGCCGCGTTTTGCCACTTCTTCCACCAATAGCTTCACAAGTTCCCGCTCACTGCCCACATAGTCGATTAGTATATTTTCGCCGGGCTGTACGTTAACCGAGTATTGGACCAGGTTTTCCGCCAATTTTCTTAATCTGCTATCATACATTGTTCGATCCCTCCGGTGCTCCCAACAAGCATATTTGTTATATATCGTAGCATGATGCTGCAACTAATCACACTGGATGCGGAACAATCGATCAATAATCGCCAAACGTTACTTCGCTCGTATAAAATTCTTCTCTTGCCTGCCCCTCCGACACAAAATGAAGCTTGGATTGCTCCGTAATGTGATGAGGCAGCATTGAACGCCGGTCAGCCTTTAGAGTAATAGTCGTCTCAGCCTCCAGTGATTGGAGCATCGCTTGCAGTTGCTTATCCGCTTCCGCATATGCCGTTTGCCAGGCATTGCCCTTCACCTTGTTTGACGTTGCTAATAGCGCTTGATTGCCAGTGGCCGTAAGCCATTCTGATTGAATTCGGTCACTCCAATCCTTCTTCGCTGCCGCCCCATCAAGAATAATGCGCACAACGCGGTATCGGTCATCCCCATTGTTTTCATCATACGAAACGCGCTTAGCTGCATCTCTAATGCGCTCCAACCTTTCAACAGGATTAATGTTGCTCCAGCTATCCTCACTCCAAGAGCGCGCCCTTACGCTCGCCTGCGCACCTGCCGATGTTTTTGCCTTCACATTGGATTCATGCTCTCCCCGTACATGTGCCCATTGGTCAGCGCCTTTCTGAGGGACTGCACGCCATTCATCCGTACTGGACAGAAGCCCTACTCCGCTGCTCCCGCCTGTACCATCACCATCGCCGCTCAGTTGGACCTTCATGCGGGAATGGCCAGAAATTTCACCTCGGTATGATAATGCATGCACGCGCACACCAGCAGGCAGCACAATGCCACTATTGCCTTCAAACGTGTACTGGTCCTTCCCAGCTAGGCCCGAGACTGAGAGCGTAAAAAACTGTTCTGGTTCCATCGTCCCCGATACATTGCCGCAGCTGCTTAGCCCTACCATTAGCGCACACCATGCCAAGCTTGCTATCCATCTTCTCCACCATCGTTCCCTGATCATCCTTGCCCCTCCAACCCTATATGAGATGGCCATTATGAAGGGTAATGTAACCATAAAAAAAGGACACTATGCGAGTCATACTCGAGTGTCCTTCATTGCCTTTATCCGATATTTATGCGATTGCGGCCGCTGTTCTTCGCCTGGTACAGCGCCATGTCAGCCCGATAGAAGAGCGATTCAACGCTTACCTTGTCATCCTCGAACGTCCATTCCGATAAGCCGCAGGATACGGTAACCGATGGGGAGGTGTCCGACTCTACCTTCATCCGAATCCGTTCTGCAATTCGATAAGCCTGTTCCCTGCGAATTTCGGGCAAATAGATTGCCAACTCTTCGCCGCCCCATCTTGCTGCGATGTCAGTATCGCGGATCGAGGCTTTAATCGTCTCAGACACTTGCATCAGAATCTGGTCGCCAACTTGATGGCCATACGTATCATTAATGCTTTTGAACTTGTCAATATCCACAACGATGAGCGAGCCGCAACGGTCCTTGCGCTGCTTGCGCTGAATCCGGTCATTCAAATAATGGCGCGCACTCAATCCCGTCAGATGGTCTGTAATGACCATTCGGCGCACTTCGGCATGCAGGGATGCATTCGACATCGCTAGGCCAATGTGGCTTGACAGCACCTGCAGCAGCTTATAGTTCTCATAGGAAAAATAATTTGGGCTGCGGTGCCCGACCAAAATTACTCCAACGACTTCGGAACCGGATAAAATCGGCGCGGCGATTAACGAGCGCGAGCCTGTGTCATCCATCCATCTGGAGGAGACGCTATTCGATTGCCAGTAATCCGAAATGATTACAGGCTCTTGCGAACGGTACACAACCCCAGTAAATCCATATTCAATAGAAAACTGTTCATTCTCAAATGACGGCAGGTTGCTCGACATGACCACAAATTTCTGTTGTTCCTTATCATAACTCAACAAACAGCAGCAATCCGCCTGATAGATCCGAAGCAATTCGCTTGTCGTATAGTTAAATATATCTTTGAGTTTAAGCGACTGGCTTAACAGCTTCGTAAGCTCATTAATTAGGCGCAACTCACCGATAAGAACATTAGATTGCTCATAGAGCTTCGCGTTCTCGAAAGCACTTCCTGCCGTGTCAGCAAGCAGTACAAGTGCTGGCAAGTCCGCCGGGTCCCATAATTGGTCGTTAATTAACAATCGAAGCACGCCATACACAGCCTGTTTCCCCGACATAGGGACTGCCAAATCGACAAGCCCGCCTTCACGCGGGCGAACGAACGGTTTCGCTTCAAGGAACGACTTCGCTACAAAATCGCCAGAGGGATGATTAAAGTGCAAAGGCTTCACCCTTGCATCCCCTTTCATATGATCCTGGGATAAATAAAGCCGTATGCGGGAATCTGGATACAACGCAACTAAGCTCTGCATCATCTCCGACAATACCGACCCTACATCGATCCCGTCATATAACCGCTTCGCAGCTGCAAAAAGTGAAGCGCGATGCTGGGCATCCCGTTCGGACATCCGTTGATGCTGGATAATGTCGGCTATAAACATGCGCTCAAATCGCCTATAAAAGCAGCCTCGCAAATGGAATGTCGCTGCTTGCAATTGGGCAATCAGAACATCATCCGCCTCCGGCGCAACAGCAGTAAGCACGGCGAAAGGCTGTTGCTCATCCTTGCGGCGCATAAGCGGCACCGCAATTGCAGCGCATCCCGAGCTATGTATAATCGCAATGGCTTGCCCTGTTAATGCTTCTTGGGCAGCCTGCATAGCTGCTTCGTCCATTGGAATATTGCGTGCAAGCGCACCAGCTGTATCCGCAACCTTCAACTCAGGCGAGAATAAGCTTAGCGCAACGCGATTCATTAGCGGCAAGCCGTTCGACTCTTCCAGCCATTGGCTGAAGCTTTCTTGTAGAAGTGACATCAAATAGGGGACGTCATTGGCGTTGATGTCTTCACTTTCATACCATAAATCCGAAGCTTGTCCAGATCTGCCGGTTAAAGTATCAGCATCGTTCAATATATGTTGGCGCATAGGTAGCTCACCGCCCTTCCGTCAAAACGGAAAAATGAATGAATTCACTGTCTTCCTTCATGCAGTCTACCAGAAAATATAATACAAAGTAGGTAATCCTATAATACTGTATTCTCATGAATTATGCACTACTTGCATAGGTCTTTTGAATCAAATTTTTTGTGAAGATTCTAACTATTCTCCAACATTGCTTTTCACTTGACAACACTGTTCATTTTCCTATAAAATTTATTAATGATTGTTGGGCGGGGCTTTTTGTGTCACCCTTAGGATCTTATCGCTGACAGGCCAGCGGCTGAACTAGTCTGTCAGGACTTACCGTGATTTTCGGTTAAGCAGATATTTTCCGGCGAAACAGCGACCCCATTTTCAAAATTACATTTGAAGAAGGAGTTACACACATATGTCACGTTATACAGGCCCTAAATTTAAACTTAGCCGCCGCCTCGGTATTTCCCTGAGCGGTACGGGTAAAGAACTTGCAAAACGCCCATTCCCACCAGGCCAACACGGCGCTAACCTTCGTAAAAAAATTAGCGGCTACGGCGTTCAATTGCAAGAAAAACAAAAGCTTCGCCACATGTACGGTTTGAACGAGAAGCAATTCCGCAACCTGTTCGATCGCGCATCGAAACAAAAAGGTATCTCCGGCGAAAACTTCATGTTCTTGCTTGAGAGCCGTCTGGATAACCTCGTTTACCGTCTTGGTTTCGCGAACTCCCGTGCAGGCGCACGCCAGCTCGTATCCCATGGACACGTAACGGTTAACGGCAAAAAAGTCGACATCGCTTCCTACACGGTTGCTCTTGGCGACGTTATCGGTCTGCGTGAGCGCAGCCGTGCAATGAAATCGATCAAAGAAGCTCGTGAAGGCCGCAACCATGTTCCTAACTACTTGGACCTGAACGAAGCAGCACTCGAAGGCAAATTCCTTCGTCTGCCAGAACGCGCTGAGCTTTCCCAAGATATCGACGAAAAACAAATCGTCGAGTTCTACAGCCGTTAATAACATCTTTAAGAGAAAGCCATTGAGTGATTTCACTCGATGGCTTTTTTTCGTTTAAAAAAGGACGAAACCTCTCGGTTCGCCCTTCAACCATTACCCTTCAGCGCCTCTTGGATTTATGATCGGCGGCTCAGCTTGCTTCACCGTACGCCTCTGATATAGCTTATAAGCCAGCCACGATTGCCCAATCATGAATACTCCGCCAACGGCCCAATATAACGGCAGCGCAGCTGGCGCTGTAAAAGAAAAGAGCCCCATCATGACTGGCGATAAGTACATCAATATGGCCATCTGCTTCTGTTGGCTTGCATCCGAACCCGATAAACGTTGGGACACGAAAGATTGAATCAAATATACGCCTGCTGCAATAAACGGCATTACAGGATCCGCTGAGCCAAGCTTAAACCATAAGAAAGTATGGGTCTTAAGCTCTGGTGTCATTCGAATCGCATAGTACAGGCCTGTCAATATTGGCAATTGAACGAGCAATGGCAAACAGCCGATCGCGAGTGGGTTAACACCGTGCTGCTGGTACAACTGCATCGTCTCTTGCTGCAGCTTGCGTTGGGATTCCGCATCTTTTCTTGACTTGTACTTTTCTTTGACCGCCACCAATTCAGGCGTTAATGCTTTCATCTTCGCCCTCATTGCCAACTGGCCGGTTTGCTGCCGAATCATCAATGGCATAAGAATTAGCCTGACGAGCAAAGTAATGACAATAATCGAAATGCCATAGCTGCCGTCGAACCAACCAGCCACATGCTGGATCACCGTTGAAAACGGATAAACAATATAATGATTAAACGTTCCAGGCGTGCTGCTGTCTATCGTGCCGTTTGCCCCACAACCGCTAATAAGCATTAATGCGATGAACAGTAATACGAATCCGTAACGACGCGGGAAAGCGAACCCGCTGTTGCTTCTTTGTATTTTCCCCATTTGAATCCTCCTCGTATAGTAGAACCTAGTTCTTCTGCTAACGAGGAGTTACAATCTGTTGCATCTTCGTCGGGCGCTTCCTTCCGTTTCACTTTTCGCACGAGCCCATGCCGAATATCCGCCCATTCACGTACAGTGCCTGCTAACGGCGCTTCCGAAAGCCATACATACGGTTCACTATTGTAATACTCGATAGGTGAATGAGCTGTCCAGCAGAAGTAAACATACGCCAACGAACACAACACACTAATGGAGAACAAATAAGGGATAATATCATTTAACTCGAACATCAGGGTTCACCTCCCTTCATCGCTCATAGCCGATGCCTATATTGTAGGCCTTTCTAATAGGAAGCTGCAACCCGTCAAGCACTGACAATGATCGCTAGTTTCCGCTCGAATGTACCACTTTCACGCGCCCCACTTGGCCATCCTGCAGGCGAACCTTGATGCCATGCGGATGATTAGGCGAATTCGTTAAAATTTGTTGAACCACACCGCGTGTCAAAGCGCCCGTGCGTTGATCCTTTTTCAATACGATATCGACTGTCAATCCCGTTCGAATGTTGCTTCTGACATTTCCTGATTCACTCATTTAATCTCGTGCTCCTATCTATCCTTAAACGTTTACCTATCGTAGCATAATTAAATTATGGACACCAATATTGATCCATTCTTCTATACAAGGTATGCTAAATTCATCTAATTACATAAGTTTATTCTGCAATCCAATAATAATCATACTTTCATTTGTTCGGAGTTGAATACATGCTTAATTATTCGAATAGAAAACGGGCATTTCGATTATCGCCACCCCAGACGTTAGCACTTGGCTTTATCGTCATTATTTTAATTGGATCAGTTATTTTTGCCACTCCGAGCTCCAATACAAACGGAGAAGCGCTTCCCTTCCTTGATGCCATGTTTATTGCCGCCTCTGCTGCCTGCGTAACGGGGCTATCTGTCATTAATGTTGGAATGGACTTTACGACGCTTGGACAAGTGTCCTTAATGGTTCTAATCCAGGTAGGCGGGCTCGGGTTTACGACGATGGCGACGCTTATTGCGATTGTGCTTAGGCGACGGATTTCATTCCGGGAGCGGCTCATTTTACAGGAAGCAATGAATCAAACGACACTTGAAGGCATTATCCCGCTGATTAAGAAAGTAATGGTCTACTCGCTCGTGATCGAAGCAGTAGGCGCCATTTTATTAGCCTCACGTTTTATGACAGAAATGCCAGTTGGACGAGCGTTATACTTCGGTTTGTTTCACAGCATCTCCATTTTTAACAATGCAGGATTTGATTTATTCGGGATGTATCCCGACCGGTCCGCCAGCTTGATTGATTACGCGCAAGATCCGTTCATTTCGATCGTATCCATGATTCTGATCGTTCTCGGAGGGCTAGGATTCATCGTCCTTTCCGACCTTATTACATACCGCCAAAACAAACGCCTAACGCTTCACTCCAAAGTCGTACTGGCGGCGTCCGCAGGGCTTATCGTGTTCGGAACGATCATTATTTTTATTTTCGAATATTCAAACCCCAATACCATGCAGCCGCTATCGTTTACTCATAAGCTGCTCAATGCGATGATGCAGTCGGTAAGCTCCCGTTCAGCAGGCGTGAGCACTGTCGATATTGGCGAGTTGCGCCAGGCAACCCAATTTGCCATTATGCTTCTTATGTTCGTAGGGGCCGCTCCCGGATCCACTGGCGGAGGGATCAAGGTAACGACGCTAGTCGTGCTCATCTTTGCTGTTATTGCTATGCTAAGGGGCCGTGAAGATGTTGTCCTGTTCCGCAGGCGGCTCGATCAAGATCGCATTCATAAAGCGATTACATTCACGCTGCTATCCTTCTTCCTTATCGTTATTGCAACAATGGTTCTAACGACGACTGAATCTGCCCCTTTCCTGCCTATTATGTTCGAGGTAACTTCCGCATTTGCAACGGCTGGCATGTCGACAGGCATAACGGATCAGTTCAGCTCGTTTGGCAAAGCCTTTCTCATCGTGCTCATGTTTGTCGGCCGGCTTGGCCCTGTTACATTAGCATTCGCCCTAGCACGAAAGCCAGAGAAGGACAAATTCAGGCGTCCCGAGGGACGCATTACGATTGGCTAATCTAGATTGCTGCTGCAAACATTCCAAGCAATTGGAATGTTTGTTTTTTATCGAAGCTTCGGCTGGCTGGCAGTGGAGAGGATGGGAATGAACCCCAATCAAAGGATGCCGATCAAGCGCGAATTATGCTATAATAAGTCTGTTAATCGGAGGAGGAATTGGCTTGTATGGCAGAAGAACGGAAGTCATCATCACCCGCGGTACATAGCAAATGGCGAACATTTGGCCTCGTTGTTTGGATAACCTTCAAATGGATGTTCATTTTCGGACTCATGATCGGCTTATTCGCCGGAGGAATTGCAACGGGCTATGTCGCATCATTCGTAAAGGACGAGCCCGTTCGTCCTCGAGCGCTCATAGAGCAGAAACTCGTTGACAATTCAGAAACCGGCTTCGTTTATTTTAACGATAACGTCACGCCGATCGGGCAATTGCGAACGGAAGAGGATCGACGTGTGGTCGAGCTCAAGGATGTTCCGAAGCAAGTCATAGATGCAGTGCTTGCCACGGAGGATAATAACTTCTATGAACACTTCGGCATAGACTTGAAGGGCACCGCGAGGGCAGTTTTACAAAAGGTAATGAATAAAGAAACGCAGACTGGCGGCAGTACGCTGACGCAGCAAATCGCCAGACGTATGTTCCTCAGTCTAGACAAGTCAGACAGCCGTAAGGTAAAGGAAATCTTCCTTTCCATACGCATGGAGCGTTACATCACGAAGGATGAAATCCTAACGGCTTATCTGAATAAGGTGCCTTTCGGCAATGGCTCAAGCGGCTACAACTTATACGGCATTAAAGCAGCAGCCAAAGGCATTTTTAATATTTCCGACTTGAATCAGCTGAACATTGCGCAATCGGCCTATCTCGCCGGACTGCCGCAGCGTCCATCCGCCTATACAGCCTATAACGGCAAGGGTCAATGGAACGAGAAAGGACTCAAATACGCCATTGAACGCCAGCATAATGTACTCGGCTACATGCTGAACAAGGGCCGGATTACGAAGCAGCAGTACGATGAAGCATTGCAATTCGACATCCGGGCTACGATGGCGCAACCGACGAAAAAAGCATACGCTACCTTCCCTTACCTCATGTTGGAATCGGAACGTGAAGCAGCAGAAATTTTGCTAATGCAGCAAGATTCAGATTTGACGAAAGAGAAGATCGCAGAAAACCCAAGCCTGCTTGAGGAAGCTCGCGAGCAGCTGCAGCGTGGCGGTTATCGCGTATACACGACGATTGATAAGAAAATCTACAACCTCATGCACAAAATTGGCGAGAATCCAGAAAACTTTGCGCCAGACAGCAAAGAAAAAGGAATCGAGCAAATCGCCGGCATCATGATTGACCATCGGACAGGCGCCATTCTTGGCATGTTAGAAGGCCGCGACTTCTACGAAGAGCAAATGAACTTCGCGACACAAATGACGCGCCAGCCAGGCTCTACGATGAAAACAATCGCCGCATACTTGCCAGCGCTAGAAAAAGGGTATATCCAACCAGCTGGCGTGCTCGATGATGCTCCAATCGTGTTGAAGGATGGCCAGAAAGGCTATCATATTCCTAAAAACTCGAACAATCGTTATCTGGGCCTCGTCACGGCGAGGGAAGCGTTGAACCGCTCGCTTAACTTGCCAGCGCTCAAGCTTTTCCTTGATGATGTCAAAATCGATAACGCTTGGAAGTTCGCGCGTTCATTAGGCATAACTACTTTGCAACCCGAAGATGACAATGCCCAGACAGGTGTAATTGGCGGTTTAAGCAAAGGCGTAACGGTCGAGGAACTGGCGAATGCCTATGGTACAATACCGAACAAGGGCGTTTTCAATGACGCGTTTATGATTTCGAAAATTACCGATTCCGCTGGAAAAGTAATTTATGAGCATAAAGCAAAACCAACACGCGTCTATTCTGAGCAAACCGCATTCCTAATGACGGACATGCTCAGTACCGTTATCTCTGATGCGAATGGTACAGCCCATTCTGTGAAGTCGAAATTTAAGCAATACGGCAAAATCCCTGTCGCCGGCAAAACCGGTTCAACTCAAGATTATGGCGATGTATGGTTTATGGGCTTCACGCCAGACATTACGCTTGGCGTCTGGGCAGGTTATGAGAAGTCGGTTCATACCTTGTCTAAGGATGGGCGCACGCGCGCTCGCTCTATTTGGACGATGATCATGAACGAAGTCACTGCTGCAGAACCAGAATTGTTCCCTACCAAGTCTTGGTCCAAGCCGGACGGAATCGTTCGCGCCACCGTGTCCAGCGTAAGCGGCAAGCTGCCTACAGACTTGACTAGACAAGCGGGACTGCTAGTGACGGACTGGTTTAACAAAAAGTATTTGCCAAAAACATCCGATGATGCACTCGTTAAAATGGCGTTCATCCCTTACAACGGCGTGAACTATGTTCCGAATGCGGCTACGCCATCCGATATGGTGCGAGAACAAATCGTCGTTAAACGGAAAAGGCCACTCGATGTATTGATGGAAGAAATTCAGAAAGCCCAGTCCGTCCTGCCTTCGAGCAGCCGCCGGCCAATGTCATTCTTCTTGCCTGAGGATGCCGAGAACAACGCACCATCTAAGGTTGACCCAAGGCAAGACGACGGCAGTGCACCAAGTGCACCTGCAAACGTAAGATTAGCATCTGTAAGCGCATCTGCTTCAAATATTTCATTTAATCCGAGCCCACAGGCTGACGTTGTTGGATATCGCCTCTACCGCTCTGATTCGCCAGGTGCACCATTCAAACAAGTTGGCGATACGGTCCTAGTGGGTGAGAAAACAGTCTTCTCAACGGCAGCTGGTGCAGCGTTTACTTATTACGTAACTGCGGTGGACGTAGTCGGCCATGAATCCGCACCTAGCCGATCAGTTGGTGCATCTAGCGGCCCTAGTGACCCAGCAACGCCACCGGCCACACCTGATACAGGCACAGGCGTTCCAACGCCGGGCACGACGCCAGGCGGTTCTACAGGCAACACGGGAGGCACCACTGGCAATAACACCGGTGGCACCACTGGCGGCACTTCGAACGGCAATGCTAATTCTGGTGGCACGCCAATTGAACCCGAAACGCCAGAGGGTACGATCCCATTGCCTTCCGCACCTAACGGGCTGTCCGTGGAAGCGACAGATATAGGCGTCCGAATTACGTGGAACGCGAATGCTGTGTCTGATCAAGTTACGAAGTACAACGTTTATTACAGTGCAAACAATGATGGAAAGTATGTGAAGCTTGGCTCGACGGGCGAAACTCACTTCGAATACGTTTCTGTCATGACTACAGGCTCTTACCAGGTAACAGCCGCCAATGATCGCGGTGAATCATCAAGCTCCGCTTCTATTATCTACGGAAGCTAGCCGATCAGGTCTAAAACACAGTAAGCTGCAAAACATTTAAGGGCTATTCCCTAAGGTCTTGATGACCATAGGGAATAGCCCTGTTTTCTTTCATATCGAGCAGAACAAAATGAAGCCGCCTTGAATGTCATGATGACTTCCAAGACAGCCCCTACACCATTAATCTTCAATTGTAGATAAATCGCCAGTTGGCAAATTGAGTTCCCATGCTTTCAATACGCGCCGCATAATTTTGCCGCTGCGCGTTTTCGGCAGCTTATCCCTAAACTCAATTTCACGTGGAGATGCATGCGCGGACAATCCGATTTTGACAAACTTCGCGATGTCCTCTTTCAACTCATCTGAAGCTGTAAAGCCTTCACGAAGAGCGATGAACGCTTTAATGATTTCGCCCCGCACAGGATCTGGCTTGCCAATAACGCCTGCTTCGGCTACGGCCGGATGCTCAACCAGTTTGCTCTCAACCTCGAAAGGCCCTACACGTTCGCCCGATGTGTTAATCACGTCATCGATACGCCCTTGGAACCAGAAATATCCGTCCTCGTCCATATAAGCGGAATCACCTGAAATATACCAACCAGGAATACGGAAATATTCCTCGTATTTCGCATCGTTATTCCAAATGCGGCGCATCATCGACGGCCATGGCGCTGCTACAGCCAAGTTGCCCATGCGATAAGGCGGAACCTCATTGCCTTGGTCATCAATAATCGCAGCGCGTACGCCTGGCAGAGGCTTGCCCATGGAGCCTGGCTTAATATCCATTGAAGGGTAGTTACAAATTAATTGCCCACCGGTCTCCGTCATCCACCACGTATCATGAATGCGTTGGTTGTACACTTTCAGCCCCCACCGTACAACCTCAGGATTGAGCGGCTCGCCTACGCTCAATACATGGCGCAAGCTAGAGAGATCAAAGCTCGATACGACGTCTTCACCAGCACCCATCAACATACGGAATGCCGTTGGCGCACTATACCATACCGTAACGCCATACTTTTGCAACGTGCTGTACCAGTCCTGCGGGCTGAATCGGCCGCCACGAACGACATTCGTAGCCCCATTGAGCCACGGAGCGAAGATGCCATAGGACGTCCCTGTTACCCAGCCTGGATCGGCTGTACACCAGTATACATCATCCTCACGCAGGTCGAGAACGACACGGCCGGTATAATAATGTTGGATCATTGCATTTTGTGCATGGAACACGCCTTTCGGCTTGCCTGTAGATCCCGACGTATAATGTAAAATGAGCCCGTCCTCACGGTCAAGCCATTCCACCTCTGCTTCGTCTGAAGCTTGGCTCATCTCCTGCTCGTAGCTCAGCAAGCCTTCCTGTGAAGCATCCGTGCCGCCCACGAGAACGATATGCTTAAGTTCAGGCAGCTCGTCCCGATTGATGCGCTGCACCAAGGTTGGTGTCGTCACAATCGCACATGCTCCGCTATCTAGCAATCGGTCCTTTACGGCCGTTTCCATGAACGCTTCGAATAATGGCCCGACGACAGCGCCTACTTTCAGTGCGCCGAGCAAGCTGACATACAGCTCCGGTGTGCGGGGCATGAAAATAAATACGCGGTCCCCTTTGGCAACGCCATGCTGGCGCAGCACATTGGCAAACCGATTCGATTGCTTGCTCAATTGCTCATAGGTCCAGCTCTCCTCGCGGGAAGCATCGCTATAATGAAGCGCAACCTTGTCCCCTTTGCCTTCCAAAACATGCCGATCAATGGCTTCATGCGCCATATTTACTTTGCCAGTCTTATGCCATGTGAAGTGGCTTTCTATTTGCTCCCAATCAAATTGTGCACGTGCGGCGTCATAATCCCCGAGATTCGTGCGCTCTGCTGTTGCCGGTATGCGTTCTTGATGTAAGTTGATCATGCTTATCATCTCCCGTCAAATAAGCGACCTTCATCTATTGGAAGGCGCAAGCGAGTATACGTTTTCATTTCCACCTGTGATATTATACCATAGAGCCTATAAACGAGACTATCCTTTTCAAATGGCATTCGTTTTGCTATAAGTGTAGTAGGCTTAGGCTTCTGCCACACTTGATGACGGAAAAGGGGGAATTCTGGCATTGGAGCATGTGAAGCGATATCAACGCATTTCTATAACCCAAAACAACCGTGAACTCGTAATTGAGGGTCCAGTTCCTCCCGAGCGATTGCAAACCTACCAAATGCATGCAGGGCTTCATGCCTTCCGTCGCCCTGCTGACCAGTTAGTCGCACTAATCGAAATTGCAGATCTTCCAGAGGGCCGAATTATTGTCTGCCGCGATGGCGAAACCATCATCGGCTACGTCACCTTCCATTATCCCGATGAGCTTGAACGCTGGTCTGATGCAGGCATGGCCGATCTTGTCGAGCTAGGTGCCGTCGAAGTTGCTGCCGAATACCGTTCAGGCGGCATTGGCAAACAAATGATTCAAATTGCCTTCGCGGAAGGCCAGCTTGACCGAATGATTGTATATACAACGGAGTACTATTGGCATTGGGACTTAGAAGGAATGAAACTCAGTGTTTGGGAATATCGCGGAATGATGGAGCGTGTCATGCAATCTATCGGCATGATCTGGTTCGCAACGGATGATCCCGAGATTTGCTCACACCCTGCGAATTGTTTGATGGTCCGTGTAGGGCCAGACGTTCCGCTCGCTTCCGTTGAGCAATTCGACCGGGTTCGCTTCAGGCAACGATTTATGTATTAAGCAATCGGTGCTTCCCACCGTATTATGCTAGGAAGGGTGTTTATCTATATGCCACCGGCTGATGCCGTATTTATCCATCATCCCGATGCGGAACGCTATCGGTTTAATGAACATCATCCCTTCGATCCTACTCGCTTAATCACAACAAGAGACCTGCTCATTCGAAGCGATGCCCTGCAAGGCGCTGACATTATCGCCCCAACTCCTGCGAGCGATGAGATGATTTTATCCATCCATCGCCCTGATTATGTCCGCACCGTCCGGCAATTAAGCCAGTCTAACCCAAGTGAGGCAGCAATCACTGCTGCGGCCAAGTATGGCTTCACCACAGACGATACCCCTTACTTTGAAGGGATGCATGAAGCTTCCGCTGCCATTGTAGGCGGTTCTGTACATGCAGCTGAAACCGTAATGAGCGGAAAAGCGACTCGCGCATTCCATATGGCTGGAGGGCTCCATCATGCGTTTCCAGATCGCGGAACGGGCTTCTGCATCTACAATGATGCTGCTATAGCAATCGAGCATATTCGCAGCAAATACGGCACTCGCATCCTGTACATCGATACAGACGTCCATCACGGCGATGGCGTGCAGTGGTCCTTTTACAGCAATGAGGATGTATTCACCTATTCGATTCACGAAACCGGCAAATTCCTATTCCCTGGCACTGGCTTCGTACATGAACGCGGCATGGACGCTGGCGTAGGCGCATGCATGAACGTGCCGCTAGAGCCCTATACCGAAGACGATTCATGGCTAGAGATCTTCCAATCTACCGTTGAGGAAGCTGCACGGGTATTTCAGCCTGGTCTCATTATTAGCCAGCATGGCTGCGACGCACATGCATACGATCCGTTGTCCCATATGCATTGTAGCATGCGAATATATCACGAAATGCCTGCCATTATTAAAAATCTCGCTGACCGCTACTCTGGCGGCAAATGGGTGGCACTTGGCGGCGGCGGCTATGACATCTGGCGAGTCGTCCCTCGCGCTTGGTCGCTGGTGTGGCTAACAATGGTTGGCCATCCTCTAGCGCAGCATGAACCCACTGCCTCTCCCCCTATTGCGGAGGATTGGAAACAAGCATGGGCGGAGCATGCCGGAGGGGATGAGCAGTTGCCCACCCATTGGCATGATGATCTTCAAGCATGGGAGCCGATTCCCCGCCGCAGCATTATTGAAGCCGCTAATCGGCAAACCCAAGAGCGAGTATTGCAGCGAATTTAAGTTCGTTTAAATCGATGGGAAAGCAAGGCTTCTTACCGGCACAAGGAGGAGTGAGTTATGACAAACTATCAAATAAAGCAACTTAATCTTAGTGAGTATGAAAAGTGCAGCAATATTTGGGATATGAAAAAGAACGTAACTATGGCAAATAAGTTTTATGGCGAACTAGAAAGTGGAAACAGAATTACTTTTATTTATTCAGAAAATGATGAGTTTATAGGAGAAGGCTCATTGGTTTTTAGAAACGATGATCCGGATTATACGATCCCTAACAAACGCATTTATTTATCTCGCATGATTGTTAAAGAAGAGTATCGCAATCGTGGAATCGGCAGCATTATGCTTGATTATTTGATTGAATATGCTGTTAACCTTGGATATGGGGAAATCTCCCTTGGCGTCGATACAGACAACTACAATGCAAAGCATCTGTACGAAAAAAAAGGCTTTACTGACGTCTTATTTACAGGTGCAGACGAGTACGGCGAGTATGTCAAACTCCTTAAGAAACTATAATCAACAATCCTTGACCGAACAACACGATTTTTCGATTTTACACATGAAACGAATCGATTGATACATACAACGGGCAGTACGACAAAAAGGACAGATCGCGAACCAGTCGCATCTGTCCTTCGTTGTGCTTCATCATGTTACATTTGACCGATCATTTCATTAATAATTCCGAACGAATTGTTGGCAGCAACAATCGTGAATTCTGCAAAATTAACATGTGCAGAGCCATCCGCCTTGTCAGACATCGAACGGATAACGACAAATGGTGTCTCGTTCATCGCACAAACCTGTGCCACTGCAGCGCCTTCCATCTCCGTACATGTGCCGTCCAGCTTCTCAAACAGCTCCTGCACCGCCTCACGGCTAGCAATGAACTGATCGCCTGAAAGCACCTTGCCCGTCCGGTGGTGACCGGAAAACAGCTTCTCGGCTGCATCAGATGCCAGGTTGACGAGACGTTCGTCAGCATGGAATTCCCATACCTCTTGGAACGGAATTTGGCCACGAGCGAAGCCAAGCGGCGTACAATCCATGTCATGTTGGAGGCAGGTTGACGATACAACGATATCTCCGATATTCAAGGCTGGATCAACCGCACCTGCTACACCTGTAAATAAAATGGAATCAACATGCTGGTCGATAAGCAACTGTGTGCAGACTGCAGCATTCACCTTGCCAACGCCCGATTTGCAATAGACGACCGTCTTGCCATGGAGCGTACCCTCATAATATGTAATGCCTGCCCGTACCTGCTCAGACTTCACGTCAACATGACGGTGCAATAGCTCAATCTCTTCTGCCATCGCCCCAATTATGCCGATCCGTTCGAAAACCATTAGTTAAGCCCTCTAACGGAATGGCGGGTAATCACTTCATGCGGCAAAATGACTTTAGCTTGATCAACAGCTTCCTTCTTCATCAGCTTCGTCAGCAAACGCATCGATACCGCACCAATGTCATACATTGGCTGTGCCACAGTCGTGAGCTGAGGGCGCACCATCGAAGCCATCCGGCTGTTGTCGACACTGATCACAGAAAGATGGTCAGGCACTTTCAGCCCTGCATCCTGAATGCTATGAATCGCACCGATCGCCATCTCATCCGTTGCTGCAAACACTGCAGTAGGGCGCTCAGGAAGCTCTAAGAAGTACTTGATCGCCTCGACACCGGATTCATACCGATAGTTGCCGATACGGACAAGCGACTCATCATAGGCAATTCCTTCCGCTTCAAGCGCACGCTTGTATCCATGGAAACGGGCATAACCGTTGGATGGATCTTGCAACGTGCCGCTAATCATAGCAATTCTGCGATGCCCATTAGCGATAAGGGTCTTCACAGCGTCGAATGCAGCTTCCTCGTGATTAATGTCTACAGCAGGAATGTGGCCGTCCTCATCGGAGGTCGCGCAGAGAACAACCGGCACGTTAGCCGTTTTGAACGCTTGCAAATGCTCTTCAGTAACGGCGCCGCCCATGAAGAGCAATCCATCAACTTGCTTCTCAAGAAGCGTATTAATGACTCGAATTTCTTTCTCTTTCCGTTTATCAGCGTTACACAAAATAATATTATAATGATACATATTCGCAATATCTTCGATTCCGCGCGCAACCTCAGCAAAGATTGCGTTCGAAATATCAGGAATAACGACGCCGACTGTCGTCGTTTTCTTGCTGGCCAATCCGCGTGCAACCGCGTTCGGACGGTAGCCGAGGCGTTCAATCGCTTCGTATACCTTCTTGCGCGTCTGTGGCTTAACGTTCGGGTTGTTATTTACGACCCGCGACACCGTTGCCATAGACACGCCAGCTTCCCTTGCTACATCATAAATGGTTACCGTCACGTTCCTTCTCTCCATTGCTCCGAATTTTTATCGCACCGCTTCATGTTAACGTAATGATACGACAAAAATTTACTTTCCGCAATGCGCGCGGAGATGTTCCTCTAGCGAAGCTTGCGTAATATGCCAATGGGATGTGTTCCATACTGCCTCGCCATTCACAATTAGAATAGCTTGCGGCGATGCGTGGGTTACGCCTGTAGCTTCCGCAATGGCATTGGAAACTGGACGGTCTTCGACAACGTTCACAAGCGTTTGGCGAATGCCTGAGCCTTGGTTTTCTTCAACCCACTTCGTCCAAGCCTCGATCGCTTCAGCGCTCACCGAACAACGCGTGCTGTGTTTGAAAACAAATAATGGCTTTTCGGCGGAAGATGCCGCTGCATCCTCCCATTGCTCAACAGTACTTAACGTTTCGTATAAAGTCATTATCGTTCCTCCTCATGATCGTTGGCCATGCATGGCCGAATGTTAAAACGTGGACACACGTTTATGTAGAGAGGCAGAATGGCTGATTTGAGCCAATCGCTTAGCGAGATCTTCCTTCCAATCGGCGTCCCCTATTTTCTCGGCAAGCGAGTACAGGTCGAGCAGCATATCAATGCGCTCAGCAACAAGCTTGTCGACTGCAGAGTGATCCGGTTCTTTTTTCTTCCCGTTGCATGCCTCTACCAATAAATTTGCCCACTCATTCCATTCATTAAACCGGAAAATTTGTTTGTCCGGATGCGAGCCGAGCTTGCCAATCAATCCGGTCAAATCCGGTTTAACAACAGGAAACACTTCGCTCCGGCTGCAAACCTTGCATGTATATACGGGTACATTATCAATCTCTACTTTACCAGAATAAATGACTGTGCGCAGTTTCATTTTCATCATATCTCCGCACATACACAGCTTTTGCAAACTAAAGTCACTCCTTCGCCTGAAGGGCAGTCCGTTAAACGTCAATAAACGGCGTTTTATCGGATACTGTTTCGACTTCGTTCGCCTGAATTCCTTCTCAATCCCCTATGTAATTTTTGCTATCGCATTAGCGCTTGCCACCTTCTGCGAATAGCTGGAACGCTTAACAATAAGACAGCGGCAGAAGCGCCAATAGCGTCATGCAGCAAATCATGAAGATCAAACGTCCGCCCTTCAACAAAGAGCTGGTGAACCTCATCTGTCAAGCCGTATAGCGTGCAGGCCAACACAATCAAACAACAAGCCACGATTCGCCGAAACCTAGCCCCTGCCATCCAATCAAACGTGACCCCGAGTACAAAATAAGCGATATAATGGCCCCAATCAAAACCTTCCATAGCCGGGAATAGCTCTTGAAACCAAGGCAAAAACACCGTATCCAGCTCACTGCCCGGTTGGGCGGACATGATGAAGATCAAGGCCATGCAAGCAATGGCTGGCAAGATCCGAACCAATCGGCTGCTTCGTCTATGGACAATTTGGGAATCAGCCTTAGACATGGTTTGCTTCATATCTTCACCTTCGATACAATAGGGTATGATAATTGAATTTTTCGATTTGGAGAGGAGAACTTATGAGTCTTAATAACCAAACCGTCATTTGCTTGCTAGATGATGAATTTGAAGACTTGGAACTGTGGTATCCCGTATATCGCATTCGCGAAGAGGGAGCGACAGTTCTATTTGCAGGGCCGGAGAAGGGCAAACAGCATATTGGCAAATACGGCGTTCCCGCTGTAGCTGACTTGTCGTACGACGAGGTCGATAGCGCAACGATTGACGGCCTGCTCGTTCCTGGCGGATGGGCACCGGATAAAATCCGCCGTTATCCGAAAGTGTTGGGCCTTGTTCGCGAGATGAACGACCAGAACAAGCCGATCGGGCAAATTTGCCATGCAGGCTGGGTGCTCGTCTCTGCCAAAATATTGGACGGCCGCAAAGTAACTTCAACGCCAGGCATTCGGGATGACATGGAAAATGCAGGCGCACAATGGTTTGACGAAGCAGTTGTTGTAGATGGAAACTTGATTTCCGCTCGCAGGCCGCCCGATCTGCCAGAGTACGGACAAGCTTTTGTAGAAGCTTTGCGGGCTAGATCATAATCTATCTGCCCCTAAACATAAGATAGCCGGCTGTCCATTACGGGCAGCCGGTTTTTTAATGAATCGCTTTGACGAACGACTTGAGCTTATCATGGATGTCGGCACTCGTTCTGCACCGCAGCAATTCAGCGAACAGCTCACGGCTTTCCGCTTGATTGGTGCGAAGCAGCCTTTCTTTCACTTCCAGAATGGAGTGCCCTGACATGCTAAGCTCATCGACATCGAGCGCGAGCCAGATCGGCAACGCATCGAGATCACTTGCCATTTCGCCGCAGACGCTTATTTTGATGCCGTTCTTCTTCGCGGCTTCCACCGTCATCTTTAACATACGCAAAATCGCTGGATGGAATGGTTCGTATAAATACGAAATTTGTTCATTCATCCGGTCGACTGCCAATGTAAATTGTACGAGGTCATTCGTGCCGATGCTGAAGAAATCGACTTCCTCTGCCAGCAATTCAGCAATTTGAACCGCAGCGGGCAATTCAATCATGATGCCAGTCTCTAGCTCCGTATCGAATGGAATTCCTTCTGCAAGCAGCTCCTGCTTTGCTTCCTCGAGCAGACGGTTCGCACCCTGTACCTCTTCTACAGATGAAATAAGCGGATACATTACTTTGACTTGGCCATAGTGGCTAGCGCGCAAAATAGCACGAAGCTGCGTTTTGAACAAGTCTGTTCGGTCCAAACTAATTCGAATCGCGCGATAGCCAAGGAACGGATTATCCTCTTCCGGCAGTTCAAAATAGTCTAGCTGCTTGTCGCCGCCAATATCCAACGTTCTTATAATTAGCGGCTTGCCGCAAAGATGCTCGGCAACACTGCGATAAACATCGAACTGCTCATCTTCGCGGGGGAAGCGCTGGCGATCCATGTACAAAAACTCGGTCCGGAACAGCCCTACCCCATAAGCTCCACTGCTTAGTGCGACTTCTAGCTCTTTCAGTGAGCTAATATTCGCCCCCAACTCCAGTTTCTTGCCATCTGGCGTAACAGGCAATACATTGGCGAATCCGCGCAGCCGTTGGCGAGCTTCCCGCTGAACATGCTGCAGCTGCGCATACTGCTTAATTTCCTCGATAGTCGGTTCAATAAGAACGATGCCCTCATTCCCATCAATAACGAGCATTTCACCCGTCTGGATTGGATCTTCTTGAGCTTCTTCAACAACTAAGCTAACGACCAGCGGAATGCCTAGTGCGCGAGCCATAATCGCTGAATGCGACGTCGTACTGCCAGATAATGTGACAATGCCCAGTACGTGCTGTGGGTTCAAATGGGCTAGCTGTGACGGGGAGAGCTCTTTGGCTACGAGAATAAACGGCTGCGTATCAGAAGGCAAGGTAATTTCAGGGGCACCTAACAAATGCTTCAGCAATCGGTTGCCGACATCCTTAATATCCAATGCCCGTTCCTTCATATACTCATCATCTAATAGATCAAACATCGTAACGAAATGGTCGATTGCTTCCTTCACCGCAACTTCGGCTGCTTTATACTGGCGTTGAATCATCCCTTGAATCTCGTTCATGAAGGCTGGATCGTCGAGAATCGCAAGATGGGCGTCAAAAATCGTGCTTTCCTCCGTGCCCACAACCTCTCGCAGCTCATCCTTCATCTGCTCAATCTCGACTTTTGATGTACGAATGCCTTCATATAAACGTTCAAACTCGCGCGCCAGATCAGCGACGTCGATTTTTTGGTCCGTTAATTCCCATTCCCAATTGGGCAGAACAAATGATTTGCCGATTGCAATTCCAGGTGATGCGCCAATCCCGTTTATCATCGCTTCTCCCCCCCAGCGTCTCTCTCTACTAACACAACCGACATAACCGAAGCCTGGCCTTTCTTCACCGCTTTGAACGGAGCGAATCGCCAAGTTTTGACCAAGTCGGAGTTTGTTATGATCATCGGTGTCGCAAGCGATTTGCTTGCCTTCCGTATCCGATTCAAATCAAATCGAATAAGGAGTTGGCCAGGCGTAACCGCTTCCCCCTCGCTGACAACCGCTTGAAAATATCCTTGATCCGTTAGCTTAGACGTATCGATGCCAATATGCAGCAATACATCGATACCTTCTTCGGTACGTATGCCGATGGCATGCATTGTCGGATAAATTAGAACGACATTGCCTTTAACTGGCGATACAAGCTCGCCTTTATCCGGCATAAATGCAACACCTTGGCCGACTAGCTTGCCAGCAAAAATTGGGTCTGGCACTTCTTCCAGCGGAATCATCCGGCCCTGCACAGGTGAACAGAACAGCAGCTGTGTTTGGTCATTGCGGATAACCTTGTTCATCTCTTCGCGAATGAGCTCAGAGAATGTCCCGAAGACGACCTGCACATGCCCACCGCCGAGCCGGATGACCCCTGCCGCACCAAGATTCCGAAGTGAATTAATATCGAGGAGCTTCTCATTGGCAACCTTCAAACGAAGGCGCGTAATGCAAGCTTCCATTTGTACGATATTTTCTTTGCCGCCGATCGCTTCTAAGATCAATGGCGCACGGTAAGGAATATCACCCGCCCACTCGTCCAGCTGCGAACCTTCCTCACGGCCAGGTGTCGGAATGCGGAACCTACGAATCGCCCATCGGAACAACACATAATAAATAATCCCGAATACAAGGCCAATCGGTATGATGAGCAGTCCCCTTGTGGCAAGATGCTCGTTCAAAATGTAATCGATCGCGCCAGCGGAGAACGAAAAGCCATGCCGAATGCCTAGTTCATAAGTAACCCACATCATTACGCCCGACAACAAAGCATGAACGACGAACAAATAAGGTGCAACGAAAAGAAAAGCAAACTCTACCGGCTCCGTAACGCCTGTAAGGAATGATGCAAGCGCGGCAGTCAAAAATGTTTTACGAATTTTAGGCTTTAAATCCTCGCGCGCTTCTTGGATAATTGCAAACGCGATAGCCGGCAGTGCGAACATCATCGTCGGATACAAGCCTGCCATATAAGCCCCTGCAGTCGGGTCACCAGCAAAAAAACGAGGCAGATCGCCATATGCGACAGTTCCATCCGGTTCCATGAACCCACCGACTTGGAACCAAAACACATGATTCAATAGATGATGCAAACCGAACACAACGAGTATCCGATGAATAAATCCGTACAAAAACACGCCAAATCCGCCCGCTGAGCTGACAATTTCCCCTAAGCGAAACAGCCCGTTCTGGATATGGGGCGCCGCCCCTACCATCATAGCGGAGAAAATAACGGCAAATACACTGACAAATAAAGGAACGAAACGCGGTCCGCCAAAAAACTGGATATATTCTGGCAGCTTTATATTTTTGAAACGCTCGTAGCTCAGGCCAGACACCAATCCTATTATGGCGCCTATGAATACGGTAGGCTGAATGTCTGGATTGCCCGCCTGCGTAATCCCTACATAGATAAACATGCCTGCTAATGCTGCCAGTCCGGCCGACCCGGCATTGCCAGACATGCCGACAGCTACGCCAAGCGCAAACACATAGGGCAAAAAGGCGAAGATCGCATGGCCCGCCAAAGCTAAATATTGCGCCATATCCCCTAAACCGAGCTTATCCCATGGCAGTGTGCTCAAGCTAAGAAATATTGATGCTGCGGGCAAAGCGATCATGGGCAGCATAACCGATCTACCTAGCTGTTGCATCCTACCGAGCACATTCAATTGCTATATCCTCCCCTCAATAACTAGTACGATCGTATGCGCTAATATGTATGTTGTCAGAAAATTTAATGGGTACGCAATAGGAGGGCTGCCTCTGATCGCTTGATCAGAAACAGCCCTGCTCCTAATATTGCTTCATAATTAGCGCTGATTGGATTCCCATCCGCCGAAATGCTGGATGACGGGACCAGCTTCCGCATAAGCATTCGTCGCTTGATAGACGGGATGCTGATGGGTTGCTGATGTTGTCGCGTGCGCCCCATAGAAGGACGGCTGGTAAGTCGATTGGGCAGCATGCTGTTGTTGATACGCATACTGCTGTGGCTGATGCTGTTGGAACGCTTGATTCACAGGGCCATAGGAATCAGGTCCTGCTTGATAACCGTACCGGGATATGACCGGTCCAGCTGTGTAAGATTGGTTAGAAGACGCTTGTTGGTTATACGTGTGAACAGGTGCGTAGTTATGCTGTTGCGTCGACTGTTGCAAGTCGGGACCTGCTTGCCATCCTACACGAGAAATAACAGGCCCAAGCGATTGCGACGCTGGCGTGTAGTTCTGATAGCTGTTATGCGTTTGAGATGCATAAGGCTGATGGCTAGAGGCTTGATAGCCTCCCGGAAGGACGCCTGGCTGCCCAAAGCTTGGTTGGCTAAGTTGGCCTTGATAATGCGACTGCACATAACCGCCTGCATGATAAGGCTGCTGTGCGTTCTGCGAATACGCCGTTCCCTGCTGGTTCCCTTGATACATTCGATGTCGTCCTCCTCGGATTCATACCATAATTCGGTTCCCGGCAAGTTCATGAACGAAAGCCCATGAACGCGATCGGAAACCTCACTTATTGTTGGAAACGACCTCGCTTTTTATCCCAGCATTATTTGGATTTGCCCCCTGGCAGCAAAATGGAATCCTCCACTTTAATGCAGCGGTCCATAATAACGGTAACGCCGCCCGCTTCAGCGATGGAAGCCGCTTCTTCATTAGCAATGCCAAGCTGCAACCATAATACTTTCGCTTTGATCGCAACAGCTTCTTCCGCTACAGGAGGCGTATGCTCACTTCGGCGAAACACATTTACAATATCAACAGGTTCAGGGATGTCAGCTAACGACGGATAACATTTCTCTCCAAGAATCGATTCTGCATTCGGATTAACCGGGATAATGCGATAACCTTTAGCCTGCATCGCCTCGGATACCATGTACGATGTCCGATCCGGCTTATCCGATAGCCCTACAACCGCAATGGTGTTCGACTGCTCAAGAATGGAACGAATTTCGTCGCGTGATGGATGCGAATATGCCATCAATATGACCTCCCTGTATTTCAAAAAATAGACTGGCCGCCCTTAAGAGGGCGGCACAGTATTATTCAACCCATTCGACTTGCGCGCCAAGTGCCTTGAGGTGATCAAAGTAAATTGGGTACGATTTGGCTACATGATGCGCGTCGCGAATGCGAATTGGCTGCTTCGAGCGCAAGCCTACAACTGTCAGCGCCATAATAACGCGATGATCGTAATGCGCATCGATTTCTACACCGCCTTCAACACCCTCCGGACGGCCATGAACGATGATTTCACTTTGGCGCTCTTCCACGTTCGCCCCTGCTTTGCGCAGCTCGTTCAGATAGTCCGTGATTCGGTCGCATTCTTTATAACGCAGGTTCTCAACATTGTAGAAACGGGAAGTTCCTTCTGCAAATACAGCTGCTGCCACCATTGCAAGTACAGCATCCGTAGCCACGTCGCCGTCGAATTCAAGCGCTTTGAGCTTGCCGTTGCCTTGAACGCGCACAACAGCATTATCGTGCGTCAATGGCACATTCATCATGCGGAGCACATCGACAATCGCGCGTTCGCCTTGCTTGCTCTTCTCTTCCAATCCGCGAAGCGTCACATCAGACTGAGTAACTGCCGCCGCTGCGAGAACAGCCGCCGAACCAGGATAGTCGCCTTGCACGCGGTACGTTTTGGCTTCGTACTTCTGGCGGCCTGGAATGCGGTAGTGCATCAGGTCTTCGCTCGCATGAATGACGATGCCGGCTTGCTCGATAACTTCCAGCGTCTGTCCGATAACGATCTTGGACTTCAGGTCATGAAGCACTTCAATTTCGCTATCTTCTTCTAGCATAGGCGTCAAGAAGAGCAATGCGCTGAGGAACTGCGAGCTGATGTTGCCAGATACGGTGATTTTGCCGCCTTTCAATTGGCCGCCGCGAATCGTAATTGGCAATTTGCCTTCGTTATGGTCAATGGATGCACCCAGTTGCTCAAGCGATACAATTAAGTCATCATGCGGGCGTTTGCCAAGCGAATCTGGGTACGTATTAACGAATGTAATTTCGGGGCTTAGGGAAGCAATTGCCATCAGGAACCGGAGAACTGCCCCCGCATTGCCTACATTCAACTCTTTCACGTCGCTAGGGCGATTGCCGAAGCCTGTGATCGTAATTTTCTCTTCATCTTCCTCAACAACAGCGCCCAAATCACGAATACAACGGCGCATAGCATCACTGTCTTCGCTATGTGCAGGATAGTAAATCGTGCTCGTTCCTTCTGCCAGTGCAGCTACAAGCAGGTAGCGAGTCGTATAGTTTTTGGAAGAAAGCGCTTGAATATCGCCTTGCAGCCTTGGTGTAGGCGTTACGATAACGTCCATGTTCAATTAGTCCCCTTTATGTTAAATGTGTAATTGATATCGCTGTTCCAATATAATCTTGCATACCGCATCAGGCGTTAATCCTGTCGTATCAATAATTAGCGGTGCAAAATCATAAGCAGTCCGCCGCTCATCCAGCAATCTGCGTACGTTCGCTGCTGTGTCCCCTTGCAATAAAGGCCGTGATGTATCGCTGGAAACCCGCTCCACGATATGCGATTCGTCTGCCTTAAGCGCGACGACAAGCGATTGTGACAGCATAGCGCTTCGATTCTCTTCGCGAAGTACCGCGCCCCCTCCTGTCGCAATGACCGCCGGCGTGCCTGCCTGCAAGATTGCACACAGCGTCTCCGACTCTATATTGCGAAAATGGGCCTCGCCGCCTTCTGCGAACAAATCCTTGATCGCTTTGCCTGTAACACGAACGATTTCTTCATCTGAATCGATTCGACGCCAACCCAATTGCTCGGCTAGCAGACGGGAAACCGTCGATTTGCCCGTACCCATAAATCCGACTAGAACAATTTTATCGGCCATTCCCGTATTCGAAGCGACTACATGAGGATTGTTTGGTTCGCTCATTATTAGCCCCTCCTCTATACATACCGACTTATCATACCATTTTTTCCGGACAAACTGGTATAAAAATCTTAATTTTGCCGTAAGGATGGAAGTAGGAAATAACCACTAAGGAGAATTGGCCTATGCATGATCTGACACGCCCGCTGCCTCAAGACAACCTGGCTTCCAAACGATTAAACCGGCTGCTTGACCATTCTTATCCGCTCTGCCGGGAAGATGTCATCTGGGTGCTTGAATATATTAAAAAGAAGTTGGCTGACGCAGACCCCAAATTAATGGATCTATCGCAGCCGCATCTTGTTAAAGCATTTCACTCTTTTGCAGAAGCATCCATGAGCTTAATTCAACGCAAACATGGCGACCATGAGGTTGATCGCTTGCGCCGATGGTTGACAGACGCAGTAGAAGGGTTGTCCTCCTAGCTCTCGCTAGGGGACAACCCTTCTTCATGTTGACCGAATTAGTTACCCATCCAGTTGTGGTGGAACGAACCTTCTTTGTCCAGGCGTTTGAACGTATGGGCACCGAAGTAGTCACGTTGCGCTTGCAACAGGTTAGCTGGCAGGCGCTCTGTACGGTAGCTATCGAAGTATGCGATTGCGCTAGCGAACGAAGGCACTGGAATGCCTTGTGCAACAGCTGTGCCAACCACTTCACGCCAAGCGCCTTGGTACGACTCGACGATTTCTTGGAAGTAAGGGTCAAGCAGCAGGTTGCTCAGGTTCGGGTCGCGATCGTAAGCGTCCTTGATGTTTTGCAGGAAGCGTGCACGGATAATGCAGCCGCCGCGGAAGATCATTGCGATGTCGCCGTAACGCAGGTCCCAGCCATACTCGTCGGATGCTGCGCGCATTTGTGCGAAGCCTTGTGCATACGAGCAAATTTTGCTCGCGAACAGCGCTTTGCGAACCGCTTCGATGAATGCTGCTTTGTCGCCTTGGAATGGAGCCGATTTCGGTCCTTTCAGCAGCTTGCTTGCTGCTACGCGCTCTTCTTTCATTGCCGACAAGAAGCGAGCGAATACGGATTCCGTGATGATCGACAGCGGAACGCCCAGGTCGAGCGAGCTTTGGCTCGTCCATTTGCCTGTGCCTTTTTGTCCAGCCGAGTCCAAGATCACGTCAACCATTGGTTTGCCCGTTTCTGGATCGTATTTGGAGAAGATATCAGCAGTGATCTCGATCAGGTAGCTGTCGAGTTCGCCTTTGTTCCACTCTGTGAAGATCTCATGCAGTTCTTTAGCGTCAAGGCCAAGAACGGATTGCAGCAGGTTGTAAGCTTCGCAGATCAGCTGCATGTCGCCATACTCAATGCCGTTGTGCACCATTTTGACGTAGTGGCCAGCACCGTCTGGACCGATATACGTGCAGCATGCATCGCCGTTAACTTTAGCCGAGATAGCCGTCAGGATTGGCTCAACCAGCTTGTAAGCAGACTCTTGTCCACCTGGCATGATGGAAGGGCCTTTCAATGCGCCTTCTTCGCCACCGGATACGCCAGTGCCGATGAAGCGGAAGCCTTGCTCCTCAAGCGCTTTGCTGCGGCGAACGGTGTCAGGGAAGTATGCGTTGCCGCCGTCGATAATAATATCGCCTTCCGACAAATGCGGAACGAGCGAGTCGATTGTTGCGTCAGTACCTGCACCAGCTTGTACCATGATCAAAATTTTGCGCGGCACTTCGAGGGAAGCGACGAATTCTTCAATCGTGTACGTAGGAACGAGGTTTTTGCCCGCTGCTTCTTGGATAAGATCATCCGTTTTCTCGCGTGAGCGGTTGAATACCGATACCGTGAAGCCTCTGCTTTCAATGTTGAGAGCCAAGTTTTTACCCATTACAGCAAGGCCGATTACGCCGATCTGTTGTTTAGACATTCGTTTCTTCCATCCCTTTTCTCTGGTAGTTTGTTCGCAATAATTATTATTGTACTCTTTTTGGCAACGGAAGAAAACTGCCGTGAAGGAAAAAACCGCCACAGTTTCATCACAATTTCTAATCATACCCGTAAAGGTTTTTTATAATGGCAGCCAAAAGAGCGGGATTCATCCCCAATCGGTGACGAATCCCGCTCCTGTTAGCCGCTGTTTGGCGGCAATGTATACATTATCGATCAGCGTCTTTAAAGCTCAAGCTGCAACATTTCGGAACGAAGCCCTAATAGTTTTTCCTTAGAACCTGCAATTGTCTCCTCATCATTGTTCGTTAACGCCTCGTAAAGCACCGACAATTCGTAGTCAAGCTCGTAACGCAGCACTGCAGCCCGTTCCTCTGCCCTCTTCGATTGGAACGCCTGAATCATTTCTTCAATCGTTACAAAAGGTTTTTTCTGATAAATAATCCGATGTTCCATGCCGGACACCTCCACTAATCGTATAATTTCACCGAACATAATATTCTCGATGACAATTTGGCGGTCTTTTATCCGCTTAACAACTGCATGGCCCCGTGTGTCATTAATCAGCTTTTCAATCAGTTCAGACAGCTTCTCGTCTTTAATCAAGTAATCGCCAACAATTTTGTAACGCTGCTTGATTCGCTGGAAGCGAAGCTTAACAAGCTTGCGCCCGGTGCGGATCGAGATTAGGAATTGATATTCTGTTTCGCTCCAATACAAAGAGTAGCCTTCTTGGATAAGGTCCCGAATGAGATTCTGGATTTGCCGGCGGTCGAATCGCAGCTCCAAATTGCAATACTCTACCTCGTGGCTCTTGTTCACGGCAATCCCTCCCTTGCAGCGATAATAGCGATTCTTTTTGTGAAACGACGAAATGTTCTGACAATTAGTTCTTGTATCTAGTTTATACTTCATCTTATGATCTGGCAACTTGGATTATTGACTATTTTTGAACGCAAGTGCGCCCGATTTGTCTCGGCCGTAGACGGATCGGCCGCCCTGCGCCAGCTGCGATAGCTTCATGCTGAAGTAGAGGGGTATTGTCATCCTATTCACGCCCCCTATGCCATTATCCATCTTCTCTCAAAAAAGTTCTTGCTCTGCGCGTCCGCCGTTGCTGCCAGCATGAAAAAGGCGGTGTTCCCACTGCCACGAATACTGGAGGCACCCCCTTTCACTGCGCTGCAACGGTTGTTTTTTCTGTACATATATAAAAAGGCCGTCCCAAAAGCCTTTGGTGAACGGCTTTTGGGACGGCCCTTTGAAACATGGTCACTTTCTCAACTGAACGATTCGCCTTGGAATCGATACAAGCAGCAGTTGAAGCAAAAGAACGCTCAGCGCACCGACTAACACCTGATTCGTCAACACGGTCCCCCAAAATCCAGAGAGGCTCGACATGTTGACCGGCAATGCTATCGCCAGCACGATGGAGAGGCCGACGACCGCAAAGTTTGCTTCCGTTTTCTCCATCTTCGTTAATAATGAAACGCCTGACATGATGAGCCCTGCTGCTGCGGGCAGGAATAAGCCGCCTACTACCGCTGCTGGCGTCAACGCCAGCACAGCGCCTGCCTTAGGAACGAAGCCGAGCACCAAGAAAATAGCGCCTGCCCATATAATCGGATAACGGGAACCCGTACGCGTCAAGCGAAGCAAGCTCACATTTTGCGCATAAGCGGTTGTTGGCAAGCCGCCGAGGAACGAGGACAAGATCGAGCCGGATGACTCCCCGATAAATCCTCTCCGTATGCGGCGGCCATCCAGCTTAACATCCGTGATTTCCGATGCAGCTTGATAGACACCCATCGCTTCCATAATGGCTGCCAAATAAGCAATCATGAATGAAACGATAATGCTCATGTCCCAATCGATTGGACCGTAAGGGAGCAGATCAGGCAACGCAAACCAATCCTGCGCGCCAACCGTGTTGAAATCAATTTTGCCCATGCAGCCAGCGACGATATCACCAACGAGCAGTGCGATAAGAAACGCGTAACGCTGCAGCCAACCTTTGCCGAAATTCGAGAGAATGACGACAATAGCTGAGGTAGTAATCGATAAAATAAGTACGGATGAAGCTAGAAAGGTTGGCTCCCCCGGCGCTCCGCCGAGAAATTCATACATCGTAAATTGCGAGAGTGCGATGCCAACGACACAAATGACGGTCCCTGCCACGGCAGGCGTGAACCAGCTGCGAAGCTTGCTGATCCAGCCTGTGACCGACAGAATGAACACGACAATCGCACTTACGAGCATGCCGCCAGAAGCTGCAGCGAGCCCCGCCGTCTTGCCTGTTGAGATCATAAGCGCGTCGAATGAAGCAGACGGGCCCTGCACGATTGGCAGCTTAGCCATCCTCGTGGCTTGGGCCAGCGTCACTAATCCCGCCACAACGAATACAGCATTAATGAGTCCAGACGTCATGAATGGCGTCATGCCGATCATCACAGCAATGAAAAGCGGATCAAGCCAGACGTTCGACACGAATACATGCTGCAGCCCTAGAAGAAAGCTTTGCGAGCGGCCAATGCGCTGCTCAACCTCCAGCTTCCCTTCAGTCTCTTGCATATGGGAAGCTGGCTGAATTGGGTCATTCATTACGATACTCCTCCTTCTGTGCGCAGACGAAGCCCGCGTTCTACCGCGTTGCGAAGCGCCTCTGTTGCGGACCGTTCTTCACTGGCATGCGTAATCGCCGTAATGACGGATACGCCATCCGCCCCAGCTCGCACCACTTGCCCAGCGTTGGCCGATGTAATCCCGCCAATGCCAACGATTGGCATACGAATGCCTTGCTGTCGCATCAAAGCTACGGCTCCGAGTCCCGAAGCCGCTTTCGCATCTTCTTTGGTTTGCGTGCTAAACAGCGGTCCTACCCCCAAATAATCAGCCCCGTTACGAATGGCAGCCTCTGCTTCAGGGAGGTCGTAAGCGGAGACGCCTAATATTCGCCCAGCTCCAATGCGACGCCTAACCTCAGCGGCATGCTCATCCTCTTGGCCGATATGTACGCCATCCGCGTCCAGTGCCAGCGCGAGGCTAATGTCATCATTCACAATGAATGGCACACCGCACTCCCGGCATTTGTCGCGAAGCTGGCTTGCAAGGGCGAAGCGCTCGTTCCCTACAAGCGCCCCGCTCCCCTTCTCGCGATACTGAAACATCGTGATGCCGCCCTGAATTGCTGCTTCCAGAACATCCATCGGGCTTCTCAAACAGTTGTTGCTTCCCATGATCAAATAAACCGACAGGAGCTGGCGAAGCTTCTCCTCCTGCCGCCATTGCGAGGCGCTCACTCGCTCGCTCCCGGTGCTGGATGAGCCGGTGGCTGTGCCTGCGCCGATACGAAGCGTCTCCGGTAAGCCCAATGGTTCGTCGGTCCATGCCCTTGCCCAAGATTCAGCGGTTCCTCAATCGCGGCTTGAATGAACGCTTTCGCCAATTCGACAGCCTCCAGCACATTACAGCCTTTCGCTAGTTCCGCCGTAACCGCTGCAGCAAACGTACATCCCGTGCCATGCGTGTGGCGGGTAACGAAGCGAGGACCGCTAAATTCGTAGAAATCCCGGCCGTCGAATAATAGGTCAATCGCCTCGTTCGGGTTGGATTCGTCGTGGCCGCCCTTCATAATGACGTTTCTCGCGCCAAGGCCCGCTAATATGCGCGCTGCTTCTTTTCGCCCATCGAGACCTTGAATTGAAATGCCCGCAATCAGCTCAGCTTCTGGGATGTTCGGCGTCACGACAAGCGACAGCGGCATGAGCACTTCACGGAGCGCCCGAACCGCCTCTTCCATTAACAAAACGGATCCGCCCTTGGCAATCATAACTGGATCAATGACGACCTTGTCCCATCGATATTGTGCGAGCTTCTCGCCGACTGCCCGAATGATCTCGCTATTGAACAGCATCCCGGTCTTCACCGCATCTGCGCCAATATCTTCCCCGATCGCATCCATTTGTTTCTGAACCGCTTCGGCCGACATCGGATATATCCCCTGCACGCCTAACGTGTTCTGGGCGGTTACCGCAGTCAATGCCGTCATCCCATACACGCCTAGCTCTTGGAATGTTTTCAAATCAGCTTGTATGCCCGCTCCACCGCCACTGTCAGAGCCAGCTATCGTTAATGCTCTTGCAATTGCTGTCATGCCCATTCTCCTAATCTATACAAAATCAAATGTATTTAGAGGCGTTCCATCCGGCCAAGCCGCATAATATCCGAAGGCAATACCAATGCCAATTGGTTTAAGAACTCCATTTGGAAACTGCCTGGCCCTTGCTCTTTCGCTTTGCTTGCCGCAAGCTCAGCAGCTACGCCATACACGACGAGTGCGGCTGCCGAAGCGATCACCATATCTTGCTCTACGGCTGCAAATGCGCCAATGACGGACGTCAGCAAACAGCCAGTTCCCGTCACGCGCGTCAGAATGGCATCTCCATTGCGGATAATAATCGTGCGAGTCCCATCGGACACGACATCTTCTTTGCCGGTAATAACCGCCACCGAATTCAACTGCCGTGCCGCTGCCTGTGCCAGCTCCAGCACATCGCCGTCGCCAGCGCCTGCATCTACGCCTTTGATCTGCCACTCGCGGCCTACGACGTTTGCTATTTCAGCGGCATTGCCTCGAATCGCCGCAACGCTCAGCTCACTCATTATTTCTTGTGACACACGAGTGCGGTAAGCCGTCGCCCCCGCCCCTACCGGATCGAAAATAACCGGCACGCTATGTACATTCGCCGAAGCGCCTGCGATTTTCATCGCCGCCACATCCGTCTCGTTCAGTGTGCCAATGTTTAGCACAAGTGCGCTGGAGATTCGTGCAATATCCGCCACTTCTTCCTTCGCATACGCCATGATCGGCGAAGCGCCTAATGCGAGCAAGCCATTCGCTGTAAAATTCGTCACGACGACGTTCGTCATGCTCGTTACAAGCGGGTTTTGCGTTCTAACCTTGCCCAGCAATTCGGCAACATGGAGCATCTCCATCTGATTCAACTCTCCCCTATGAATGCTTTCGGACATACAAAAAAACGCTCTGCCTGCAGGTGCAAGCAAAGCGCTATTAAACATCACTTAAGTGTGAGTGCGTCCCTACGATGGCATTATCCAACAGGTTCAACGGTCTACGACGGATTAGCCGTACTCTCAGCCTGCTTCCACAAGCTCCCGAGATATGCAATTGCGATCAGTGTATTACATCTCGCAAAAAATTACAATGGTTCAGCATGATCTGATGAATAAGCGAACGTCAGCTTCCAATCGCTCCGCGGCTCGGACGAAGCACGACAGCGCCGAACGCAAGCAACACTGCGGCGAACAATAGCAAAATGATAATTGGCATCACAGCAGTATGAATGCCTTGGCCCATCGATAGGCGATTGATCGCTTCGATCGCCCACAGCTGCGGCGTAATATTTGCAAGCTTTTGCATATAATCAGGCATAAACGATACCGGCCAGAAGCAGCCGCTAATCATGCAAGTCGGCGTAATGACCATATTGCTAATTTGGCCAAGCTGCATGCCGTTGCGCACGAGGCCTGCTACTGCTGAGCAAAGCCCAACAGCTGCGAACAAGAAACATTCCAGTACGAGGAATAGCATCACCGGCGACAGCCCAGGATCGTAACCGAATGCGTAGCACGATAATCCAACCATGATGAACAGCTGTACTGTTCCCGTTGCAACGCTGCCAAGGAAATTGCCGACAGCGATGTCGAGCGCCCTAACAGGGGCTGCGTACATGCGGGCCATCGTCCTTTTCTCGCGATCTTCCATAACAAGGCCAATCGAACGCGTTACGAGAATCAGGACGAACAGAAGCATGATCCCGATCGTAATTGGCTGGTCTTTGGCGACGCCCAAGGCAGTTGGCGTTAATTCGGATTGAATAAGCTGCTTATGATCAAGCAACGACACCAGATGTCTCTCGTTCAAAGCATGGGAGGATTGCAATAATAGGGCGCCATGGTACTGCCTTGCGCTCTCCGCTTGAAGCGCCAACGCAAGCGAGGCGTTCCATAGCTGTTCGTTCAATCGAAACATCGTTACTTTCGGCTGTTGGCCGCTTAGCAGTTGGCTCGAATAATCAGCCGGAATAAAAATTGCGGCATCCGTTTTCTCGCCCATCACGCTCTGCTTGCGCTGCTCTTCGGTTCCCTCGTTCAACCATTTAACCGTATATTTCTTCTCCTTCTGAAGCAGCTCGACAATTGCCTTGCCGAATGGGCCTTGATCCTTGTTCGTCACCTCTATGACCGCATTGCGGCCTTGTTGGTTTGCAACGAGGCCGATGATGACAGCAAGCACGATAGCAGGAAGAAACAGCGTAAGGAACACATCTTTGCGGCTCCCGATCATTCGGCGAACGAGCTGGCGTGCAATAATAAGGCTAGGCATGCTGCTTCACCACCTTTGACAATCGAATTGCCCCAACTGTGATTAGAACGGCGGCAATCGCGGCTAACACACCGATTTGCCCCCAAACATCAGCTCCAGCAGTTCCCATCATAATTCCTCTCAATCCTTTCATTGCCCAATAATTAATCGTGAAGCGGCCGATCTTATCAATAATGCCGCCTAAGCCTACAACCATGCTCCCGCTTACGAATGCGGCAACGAAAGAAATGATGGAGAACACCGATTGCATCGCTTTTACCGTTCGTACAATCGACGCTACAATCAGGGCGAGCCCGATCCCTGCAATAACCGTTAGGATACAGACTAGCGCAAGCATCTCCAAGTGAGCGCCCCATCGCACGCCGTATACACCAGCTGTAAAGCCTACAATGACGATAGCTTGCAAAATGCCAAGCAAGAATGCGCCGCCTAATTTACCGCTCATTACGCTAATTGCGGAGACAGGCTGTGAGAAAATCCGTTGAAGCGTCCCCCGCTCCCTCTCTGTCAATAACGCCGTTGAGCCTGACATTCCAGCATAGAGCAGAAACATGATTAGGTATGCTCCTGCATAATACTGAATCGCCGAGACGGAGCCAAACGCTGTGTCCTCTCCTGCGCCAAGCGTCCCTACCGCTACGAGCGCTTGGTCAGTGGCATCCGCTGCAGCTGTATCGTCACCCTGTGGCAATGGATAACCTGCCATCGCCGCCGATTGCCTTAATTCCGCCTCCGTCAGAAACCGGTCTACGACCGATTGCACCGCAATATTTTTCTCATCCTTGCCTCCAGGAAGCAGTTGCCAACGCGTTGGCCGAGCTGCCATCACATCGGAAGAGAATGTAGCTGGCACGATGACGCCGTAATCAACCGCTTCCGATTCAACAAGCTCCTTCACTTTCTCTTCCGAAGCCACGTCATCGATGGCAACGAATTTGCTGATCGCTTCCGAATGCCAAT
Source organism: Paenibacillus sp. MMS18-CY102 (assembly GCF_009789195.1). Lineage (GTDB taxonomy): Bacteria > Bacillota > Bacilli > Paenibacillales > Paenibacillaceae > Paenibacillus_T. The sequence continues at coordinate 296,258 of NZ_WSTC01000001.1, forward strand.
ACGTTTTAATCTGCTCGCTCAGCACTCCTTGGTCTTGAATTGCCAGCGCTACCTTCGCGGGCTTCATCTCGCTGCTAAAGGCATTGCCCAACAATAATATAATCAGCAGCGGCAAGCCGAACAAAATGGCTAGAACACTGCGCATCCTGCTAAATTTCAACAGCTCATATCGAGCCAATGTCCACCAAGCGCCCATTATGATTCCTCCCCTCTCTCCTTCATTAGCTGTCACGCAAAGTACGGCCCGTTAGATGCAAGAATAAAGATTCCAAATCTGGCTCGACCCTCGTAAGCGTACGGAGCGCAACGCCATGCTTATTCAGAATGAACAATAAATCTTGAAGAACGGTAGCCGACTCCTTTACAAACACTTCCAGCAAACGTTCCCCTGAAGAAATTACACGCTTCACGCGCGGATGGATGCGAATTTCATCCAATGCGCCCGCCGACGCTTGATCCAGTTCAAGCATTAGCTTTTCTTCCTGGCCCGCTTGCCGCAGCAATTGTTCTTTCGTTCCGCATGCAATCAGCTTTCCATGGTCCATAACGCCCACGCGGGAGCAGATCGACTCCACCTCTTCCATATAGTGGCTCGTATAGATAACCGTGGAACCAAGCCGATTGAGCTCGCGAACCGACTCCAGAATATGATTGCGGGATTGGGGGTCAATGCCTACCGTCGGCTCATCCATCATAATGAGTTTCGGGCGATGGACGATTGCGCAAGCGATGTTCAGCCTCCGTTTCATGCCTCCCGAGAAAGTAGAGGGCTTATCCTTGGCGCGATCCAGCAACCCAACGAACTCAAGTGCCTCATCCACGCGATCGCGGAGCATTTTGCCCCGAAGACCATATAATTTAGCGAAAAATGTCACATTCTCGCGAGCGGACAAATATTCATAGATGGCGAGGTCCTGGGGCACGAGCCCGATCTGCCGTTTCACGTCGAGCGGTCGGCGCGTGATGGAGTGCCCGCCTACTTGAATGTCGCCGCTCGTCACAGAGATCAAGCCTGACAGCATGCCGATCGTCGTGCTCTTGCCCGCTCCGTTAGGTCCTAACAAGCCGAAAATCTCGCCTTCTTCAATATCAAGCGACAGGTGGTTCACCGTCACCGTTTCCTCATATTTTTTGACAACCTCACGCAGCTCTACTAGTTTCATCTCTCATCCATCCCCTCTGAACTTGCTTCATGTACTCATTGTAAGGGAATATTTGGAGCAATACAGGTCTCTCAAGTCATTGGAATAAGGTGACAAAAGTCATTTTCATTCGCCGCCCACCGCGAAATCGATATGCTATAATGGAACAAACTGTTGCCTAGGAGACGCCTTAGCATGAGCAGCTTAATGAGATGGCTCCGCCATCTGTTTATTGTAATGCCAACTGTTTTTACCCTTATTGCACAGCCGCTAGGTGCGGCAACGGATTGGCTCATCTGTTCCATTCTGCTTGGCCTATTAGCTGTGAAGCTAAGTGAGTTATTCCCAAAAATAACCGTGCCGCTGCTAATCATTGAGCTAATTGGCTTCGGAGCCGTCTCTGAACAGTGGGACGGTTTTCTGTTTCTGCTCCCCTACTCGACCTTGATCGCCATCTATTCGCGAAGCACATCGACTGCCGCCCTTTGTTTCTGGACGATTGGCGGGCTTGCTGTCCAAATCGCTTCCTTAAGCGGCCGCTCCACAGAACTAATGGCTGCCGCTGCTTTGCTCTGGCTTATGCTTGCTGCCGTCCTCATTGCAGCCAGACAGAACAACGACAAGCATCTTCGGGCAGAGCTGCTTTACGAGCGGCTAGCTAGCCAGCACGAAGAGCTGGAAGGCGCTCGGCGCAGGCTGCTGGACTATGCAGCACAGATCGAGCAATATGCACAGACCGAAGAACGCAATCGGATCGCAAGAGACATCCACGATGATCTAGGGCATCGGCTCATTCGCGTCAAAATGATGGCTGAAGCTACCTTGCACCTGTTCGATGTCGATACGCAACGCGCTCGCCATACGGTCGAACAGATTCGCGACCAACTGCAAGATAGCATGGAGCGCATGCGCCGAACGGTAAGAAAGCTGTCCGCACCTGAGGAGGATAGCCGTGTCTATGCGATTGATCGGCTCGTGCGGGAGTCCTGCGACATGCTTGGCATCGAAGTCGCTTTTGCACTGCATGGCAACCCAATGCCGCTTTACCCGAGCATGGAATACATTTTGTACCGCAACACACAAGAAGCTGTGACGAATGCCGTCCGGCATGGCGGCGCTACTTTCGTAGAGGTTACATTGCGTTTCGGCGGGGACGAAGGCATTCTGCTGAAGATTGCCAATAACGGCGAGATTCCGAGCGGCATAATCAAATCAGGTTTAGGCTTGCGGGGCATGTCCGAGCGTGCGGCGCTCGTCGGCGGAACGGTCACTTGGCAGGCTGATGAGCAGTTTGCCATCATGACTTGGCTGCCTGCACTTCAGAGCGCCTCTCAAGAATGGGAGGAAACGGAAAGGAGAACGATATGATGATCCGGCTGCTGCTCGTCGACGACGACCCTTTTATAAGAGAAAGCATGCAGGTTATACTAGGGCTTGACCCTGAGCTAGAAGTGGTTGGCACATGCGGAGATGGCCGATCTGCCTATGAAATGGCCATGCAAAACGAGGTAGACGTTGTCGTGATGGATATGCGCATGCCCGGCTGCGATGGCGTGGAAGGCACAAGGCTGCTCAAGTCAATGGAGCGCCCGCCTGCTGTGCTCGTGCTCACAACATTCGACGACGATGAATATATCGCTGCTGCCATCCGCAACGGCGCTAATGGCTATATGCTCAAAAATGTATCGCCGAGCCGAATCGTCAGCGGCATCAAGACGATCCATGAAGGGACGCTGCTCATCCACCCTGATGTTGCGCGCAAGCTTGCAGGCATGATTGGCAATGGAGCAAACGCACAAGCATCCGGCGTTCAAGCCGCTGAACCGCAGCGCGATCTCGCCCCATTTGGCCTAACCGCTGCGGAGCAGTCTATCGTTCGGCATATTGCAGATGGATTATCCAATAAAGAAATTGCCGCCTCCCTCTTTCTTAGCGAAGGCACCGTCAAAAACTACATTTCCGAAATTTTAAATAAGCTGGAACTGCGTGACCGTACCCAAATCGCCATTTTCTATTTAAAACTTCCATAAAACTTCCACAAGGAGCGACCAGCAAATGACCAATACAACTATACTGCCTGCCCTACCCATTGAGGAGGCAGGGTTTGTCCCCGCAGATTTTAACGTGTTCCATCTGAATGGGCTAGACGAACGGATGGCTGCCATTCAATCCCGAATCCAACCCAAATTCCGCGCACTTGGCGAAAAGCTAACGGCTGAATTAGCGCCTGCTGCAGGCGGCGAACTATTCTTGCACATTGCCAAGCATGCCCGCCGTACCGTAAACCCGCCGAAAGACACTTGGATGGCACTGTGCGAAAATAAGCGCGGCTATAAAGCGCATCCGCATTTTCAGCTGGGCCTGTTCGATGACCATCTCTTTATGTGGCTTGCATTTATTTATGAGCTGCCATCCAAGCCGCAGGTAGCTGCTACGCTGCTGAATCATTTGGATACCGTCCGCAGCACGGTGCCTTCCGACTATGTGATCTCGATGGATCATATGAAAAAGGACGCAACGCCAGTAGCCGCAATGTCCGAGAAGGATTGGCATACCGCACTTGTGCGCTTCCGTGATGTTAAATCCGCTGAACTTCTTATCGGACGCCATTTTCCAGTCGATGACGCACTAGTGCAAGATGGCGAAGCGTTGCTGGAAGAAGCCCGCGCAACCTATGAGGCGCTTATGCCGCTGTACCGACTGTCTATGCAGCCATAATGGCTTGGCACCCGGGCAACAAAAAAGACCGTCTTCGCGATCATGCGCGAAAGACGGTCTTTCTCGTATGTGGAGCAGCCACAGCTAAATAGCTAGCTTGCTGCGGCTGCTTCACGGTATGTTATTGGGTTACTGGTTTCGTACGCGTATCCGTTACAACTTTCGCTGACGCTTCACGGCGTTGCTTCCGTGATTTGCGGAAGAAGAACAGTTCGTAAACGCAAGGCACTACGACTAGCGTCAACAGCGTTGCTGCCGTCAAACCGCCGATAACGACGATTGCCAAGCTTTGGGATACGATGCTGCTGCCACCCTCATGCGAACCGAATACAAGCGGCAACATTGCCGAGACTGTTGCGATAGCTGTCATAACGATTGGACGCATGCGAGTTGTCGCTGCTTCGATTAAGGAATCGCGAATCGACATCGTTTTCTCATTTTGTTTCACACGGTCGATCAACACGATCGCATTCGTAACGACGATGCCAATGAGCATGAGCGCACCGAACATTGCCGTGAAATCAGGCGTGACATTGGAAACGAGCAAACCAATGACTGCGCCGATTGCCGCAAGCGGCAACGATACAAGAATCGCGAGTGGAGCACGAAGCGTTTTGAACGTAATAACCATGATCAAGTAAACGATCAAGATCGAAATCAATGCTGTCATTGCCAGATCTGCCATATCGCCAGATTGGTCAACCGATGCGCCGCCGACGATTACTTTCACGTCTTTCGGCACCGTCAATCCATCAACTTTCTTCTGAATGTCCGCACCAACAACGGACAGTTTATCCGGATCTACCTGTGCGGTTACCCGAACATAAACTTTGCCATCCTTGTGGTAATAGAGGCTCGGCTCTTCGGACTTAACGAGCTTCGCGATTTGCGTGATTGGAGTTGGGCCTGCATCCGTCATTACCGTCAAGCCGTTCAGGTTTTGCTCCGAGTCTGCTTTGACAATCGGCTGCATAATAACCGCTGAGTCGCGGCCTTCCAAGTTGATGCTGCCTACAGGAATCGGATTCAGCATGCCTTGCAACTGCATCGCCACGTCTTGGCCGCGTGCTTTGAGCGGATCAACTTGGAACGTATAGACAGGTTTCTTCTGTTCTTGGTTGCTGGATACTTTAAGGATGCCATCGACGTCTTTAACCGACGCCATCAGTGCCGTTGCCGTTTTCTCGAGATCAGCAACGTTGTCGCCCGTTACGTCGACGTATACAGAGCTGCCGCCGCCGCCCGAAGAGATAAGAGCTGTTGCATTCGCCTCAATTTCGCCGCCTTCTAGGTTTGCTTTCTGCGCCTTCGTATCGGCCATCAGCTTCTCAGCGTCTGCCCCATCCTTCACGTCAATCATATACGATACAACTGTCGGCGAGGATACGTTGCCGTACTTCGCACCGTCTTCGCTATTGCCATACGTCATGAACACCCATTTAACCGATTCATGCTTCGTGAGGAATTGCTCCAGCTTCGTGCCGTTAGCGAGAACTTTATCCGTCTGCGTATCGCTTGGATACTCCAGCTTCACGTCGAGCATATCTGCACTTGAGGAGTCCAGTGCGCCCTTCGGCATTCCGAAATAAATACCGACAGAACCGACTAGAAGTACAAGTGCAACTAAAATCGTTACCCATTTATGTTTCAGATTCCAAGCAAGGAACGCTGCGAACCGTTTGGAACCTTCATGCTCCTTCATCTTCGTGCCGCGCAGGAGCACTGCGCTAAGGACAGGCACGACTGTCAGAGCGACGATAAGCGATGCAAGAAGCGAATAACCAACCGTCAGTGCAAATGGCAACAGCATTGCCTGCAGGGAGCCGCGAAGCAGCGCCATTGGCAAGAATACAGCTACTGTAACCAATGTAGAGGATGTAATGGCAACCGATACTTCCTTGGTCGCTTCCACGATCAGTTTCATAGAGAACGACTCTTTTTGCAGCCTACGATAAATGTTCTCGATAACTACGATACTATCGTCAACCAGTCGGCCAACGGCTACCGCAACACCGCCGAGCGTAATAATGTTAAGCGACACGCCCGAAATTTGGAGCAGGTACAACGTAATGCCGAGCGACAATGGGATCGAAACGATCGTAATAATCGTCGCTTTAATATTGCGCATGAAGAGCAGGATAACAACGGTTGCGAACAACGCGCCCATCAGCACTTCTTGCAGCATGCTGTTAACCGAGCTAACGACCTGATCAGACGTGCTGATCATGACGGAAGCTTCCACGCCTTTGCCTACCTTGTTAACATCATCTACGATCGTTTGGACGTTCTTGCCAACAGTTACGGCATTCGCGTTCGCCGATTTCGAGACGGTAATCATAATGGTGTCTTTGCCATTAACACGACCGATACTTTCTTGCTTCTTGGACAGCTCGACCGTTGCCACATCGCTAAGCGCTACGCCTGGCGCAACTGGCAGCTTCCGGAGCGTATCCAAATCGCTGATCGTGGCATTCACATTCACGTTGCTCGCTGCCCCAGCAATGTTCTGCTCACCGATTGAAGCGGCAACGCCTCTGCTTTGCAGCACGCCCATAATCGCTTGCGTCGTCACTTTCTTCTCAGCGAGCTTCGCCGTAATTGGCGTAATGCTGATTTCTGGCGCCGTACGGCCGCTAACCGACACTTGGCCCGCGCCTTCTGCTTTCTTGAGCTCTGCCTCGATTTCTTTGACGCGCTGTTCTTTATCTGTATCGCTAATGCCTTCATCAAACGTAAGGGCAACCCACGAGATTGGAATCATCGATGTATCGAATTGGACAACAAAAGGCTTCATTACCCGCTCAGGGAGCTGAACGGAGTCAACGCTTTTCTCAATTTCCGCCTTCGCGTCCTTCATTTTCGTCTTGGAATCAAATGCGATTTGAACGCTCGCGTACCCGTTGCCGGTCGTCGAGAACATATCGCTTTTTCCTTTTGTATACTGTACCGCGTTCTCGATTGGCCCTGTAACCAGCTTCTCAACCGATTTAGCATCGTAGCCAGGTGCGATGACCGTTACTTGCACCTGCGGCACATCCATTTTTGGAAGGAATTCCATTGGCAATTTTGCATAACTCATTCCACCCAAGCCAAGCGCCATAATAATTAATAGTATGACAGCCGCTCGATTGCGAAATGCCCACTCCGTCAATCTACTCATTCTCCATCCGTCTCCTTTTATATCCGTCTCTCAACTACCCTACGTAATCATACATGCATAAACATCACTGGAAAAACGTCCAAGGTCGGTATTTAAAACTCGCCCTCAGATGGAAATGCCTCTCAGTCCACAGCATGACAACAACCTAGACTTAAGTCTAGGTTATGGAAAAGTAAGCAATTGCTCACTTCCCAACGTTTCGCTTCCTTCTTATACTCCAATTGAGTCATCATTCATGGAAAGGAAGGAGTGATCACAATGGCATTCGTTACGGATGATCCTGCTGCTGTGGCCTTAAAGGATGTCACACGAGCATTCGGGCGCCGAACAGTCATTGACCATGCTTCTGTCACGATTAATCGAGGCGAATTGTTTGGGCTGCTGGGACCCTCCGGTTCCGGCAAAACAACGCTGATCAAAATCATGGCCGGCATCGATCGGGCAGACAGCGGCGAGGCCCATATGCTGGGCACCCCCATGCCGAAACTCGCAATGCTTCATCGCTTCGGCTATATGGCCCAATCGGATGCCCTCTATATGGAGTTAACCGGGCGCCAAAACATGGCCTTCTTCGGCAAGCTTTATGGCCTTCGCCGTGCCGTGCTTAACCGCCGGATCGAGGAAACGGCAGCGCTCGTCGGCCTTTCCGAGCATCTGGGCAAGCCGGCTGCTGCTTATTCAGGCGGAATGAAGCGCAGGCTTTCGCTTGCCATCGCCCTGCTCCATGAGCCGGAGCTGCTTGTTCTCGACGAGCCGACGGTCGGAATCGATCCCGTGCTGCGGCAATCCATCTGGCAGGAGCTGCACTCGCTTAGCCGCAATGGGACGACCATCATCGTCACAACCCATGTCATGGATGAAGCAGCCCAATGTGACCGGCTCGGGCTTATGCGCGAAGGGCGCTTTATAGCGGTCGGCACGCCAGAAAGCCTGCTGCAGCAGACTGGCACAAGCAGCATTGAAGAAGCGTTCATTACGCTCGGCCAGCGCGCAGAAGGCGGTGTTCAAGCATGAGAATCGGTGCGTTAGCTTTACGGATCATCCAGCAGTTTGCCCGTGACCGCCGAACGCTTGCGCTGCTATTGCTTGCGCCACTGCTCATTTTGACCCTGATGAAGCTTGTCTTCGATGGCCAGTCAGCAACGCCAGCCATAGGCGTCGTCGGCGTGCCTCCTGTTATACAAGCCCAGATTACACATGCTGGCGCGGAAGTAACAGCTTTCTCATCCAATGAGCTCGCCTTAAATGAACTCAAGAACGGCAGCTTGGACGCCGTATTCGCCATCGGCGGCAGCACGCAGCCTAGCATTACGCTCGAGGGGAGCGACCCTTCGACAAGCCGCGCTGTTCTATTGCTGCTTCAAGGCACGCTGCAATCGGAAGCTGCACAGCCTGCATCTGCTGCTGCACCAGCGATCCAGTACCTGCACGGCAGCGCAAATATGGCGCCCTTTGATTCATTTGGTCCCGTGCTGATTGGATTCTTCTCATTCTTCTTCGTGTTTCTGCTCGCTGGCGTATCCTTCCTGAGGGAGCGCACGAGCGGCACGCTCGAACGGCTGCTCGTTACGCCGATCAGGCGGCAAGAGGTTGTAGCTGGTTACTTGGCAGGCTTCGGCATATTTGCACTGTTGCAGGCGACCCTAATTGCGTGGTATTCCGTTGAAGTGCTGGGGCTACATATGACTGGCTCGATCGGCTACATGCTGCTAATTAACTTGTTGCTGTCCCTTACCGCCCTTACGCTGGGCACGCTGCTCTCATCGTTTGCCAGCACAGAATTTCAGATCATTCAATTCATTCCGATCGTTATCGTGCCGCAGGCGTTCTTCTCCGGGTTATTCAATCTAGATGCAATGAATCCATGGCTGCAAAAACTGAGCACGATCATGCCGCTATATTATGGCGCCGATGCGATGCGGGGCATTATGATTCGGGGAGAAGGCTGGACGGACATTCAAGCCGATGCTTATGTGCTGTTAGGGTTCTCCGCCCTATTCGCCATCCTCAATGTAGCAGCGCTGCGCAAGCACCGCCGGATTTAAGAAAGGTGGAGCGCAGCTGCTGCGCAAAAAACAAGGGAATCCCTTAGCCGCCTTGGCTATTGGGATTCCCCCATTAATTGTTCAATAGCAGGCGTTACTGGTCCGCGGAACGCAAAGCTTCAGCAGGTGCGATTCGAAGCGCTCCACGCGCAGGCCCAATATTCATAAGCACAGCTGCTACAATTAGAAATAGGACAAGGGGAACAATTAACGCAAAAGGATAATGGAATACAGGAGCCTGCTCAGTTGGGCCAGTGTCATTCAATAACGTACGAATGAATAAAACCGAGCCTGTACTGCCAATCAGCCATCCGGTGACGATGCCCGCGAGCCCAATCATCATCCCTTCCAACATAAATATCCAGCTAATATGTTTGCCTGTTAGCCCCACACATCTCATCATCGCTGTCGTCTTTGCCCGCTCGGCAACGGCTCTGTATTGCACGACTGCCAGGCCAAGCAATCCAATCAAGGCAGATAGCAGGGTGAATCCGATAAAACCTCTTGACAGCTGGGTATTTACAAGCTCCTGCGCCCGATTATTCGCATATGGCGAATCAAAGGTTGTAATATCGTTCATTAGCAGCTTCTCCGCAAGGCGCTGCGTTAAGCTTAATTGATGGCTGTCATACTGCATAAGTACGTAGCCTAGCTGGGCTTGCTCGGGCCATTTGTAACCATACTTTCGCAACTGCTGAAAAATTCCTTCATTCACATAATGGGTCCGAAACAACTTTGACGATAACTGGCTCGATGAATTGTTTTCAGCAAAACCAGCAACGATAAAGGATTGCTGTGCAATCGGCTCCAACGAGTCGGTCGTTTGCCGCATGGAATTGTATGCTGCCGTATCATAGATAGGCATCTCGATTCGATCTCCAGCATGCACAAGCTTCTGAGGATCAAATGAGGCACGTTCAGCATCCTCGTACAAATTGTCCATTGGCAAAATAATGTAACGCGGATCTTGAAGCACAGCATTCCAAGCGTCCTCGTCCGATTCAAATTGCTTCGCTCGTTCCCGTAGATGCAGGCCGCCGCCTGCGAGAAGCTCCCTTGTAACAGGAATGTATGAATCAGCCGTCCCACGCGTATCTGTCATAAGCATATAAGGCTCAATATCCGTATAGTTGGTTACGATCGGCTTAAGGTCCGGATCTGTCTGTAACATTTGCTCGATCCGTTGCTTCTCGGCAGGGGTGTCATAGCCTGCGAATCCTGCGAATCCGAGCATCGTTTGGTTTTTCTCGACATCGTTTTGCCCGCCTATAAGCATCGTCGAAACACTCGAAGTAAACGTGACAACCATCATCACAAGAGCGAACATGAGCGCTATGGAAAACGTTCTGCCCGGACGCTGGCGCATATACCGCGCAGCCAGCAGCACAGATATGTTCGGCAATCGAAACCAATTGGCAAACACAGACATGGTTCCCCCCGACTTCGTAAGAAGCCGGGTCGCCAGATAGACGGCACTAACGACACCTATTAGCCACCATATAAAAATAATTAGCATCGCTTGTCCAGTCGGTTTCATTGGCGAACTGACGGTTTGAATACAATGGATTGCGACGAGAATCACAGCAACAGCTGCTGTAATCGATGAACGCATGCGATGCCCCTTCGACTTGGCTGCTCCCGCATCCTTCCCTCCTCGTATCGCTTCAACAATTGGCACTTTCCCTATGCTGCGAGCTACGAACAGCGCGATAAACGTTAAAAAGAAAACAATGAGAAGGCAAATGATGCCAAGCCCCATAATCGGCGTATGAGGGAAAATCGGAATATTAGCCCGAGATATGCGAGCGATTTCCTCTTGATAGGTGCCATAAAATAAATTGACCAAACCGACACCGCTTGCAGTGCCTAAGATCACACCTACTAACCCGCTAAAAACAGAAAGAAGCAACGCCTCTGCGATAAATACAACGCCAATCTGCTGCCGCGATAACCCAATTGCACGCAAGACGCCGAAAATCTCCCGACGGGAATCAGCGATCATAATCAACACTTGCCGCATTAATATGGCACTGCTGGCGACCGCGATTCCGCTTATCATCGACATAACCATAAACTGCTGCTTCATATTGTCCACGCGGCTTTGGGCGTCTTGTTTCAAACTATGTATGCCGAATAGATTATTTATGCTATCCGGAATAAACAAGTGTTGAAGCGAGTGCGACCGGCCACTCGATCCTGCCAGCACAATATGGTATCCCGTCTTTAAGCCAGTAAGCTTGCGTGCGGACGCTTCCGAGATGATGACGGTGCCCGCCGCAGAGGCATCCTTTCCTCGATATCCCGTCAACCCATCTCCGGGAACAGCCTGCTGGATTTGGAACAATTGCGCCCGCCCGCCGGCTGTCCGGATTTGAATGGCATCTCCGGCTTGAGCGCCCAGCGCTTCTGCTGTTTCCTTGTCTATAATCACTTCATCATCAGGCAGCAATGCGGGCCCTCTGCCGTTCGGGCTATAACCAAGCTCAGCCGCTTTCTTCGGATTAAAACCTAATAACATCGTGCCAGGCAGCACCCCTGCTTTCTCCCCTTGCCCGTCCAGCCGTATGAGGCTCACCTCATCACGAATGGCCGGCACAAGCGCCGGCCGGTGGTCCATCTGCCCAAACCCTTGTTGGATCGATTCAACTTGGCTGCCGGAAAACACGCCACCCTCTTTCCCAATAGGCGCTAACTCCCATTCAATCGGGCCATAATGTCGCTGAAGCCATTCTTCGCCACTGCCGTTAAGCGACGCATAATTGACATAAGAGATAATGACGAGCATCGCCCCTATCGCGCCTGCAGTTACCGTCAATAGGGTCTGCTTCCAGCTCCTGCGAATATTTCCGATGGCCATTCGCCAAATCATAGGGTTCGTTAGCATCCTGCGAACACCCCATCGTGAATGATCCTGCCGCTAGCCATCTTGATAGTCCGGCCGGATTGCGCCGCAACGTCTGGATCATGCGTAACCGTTACAATGGTCGTGCCATCATGCTTATTCAACATATCGAGCAATCCGACGATCTGCTTCGCTGTTTCCGAATCAAGTGCGCCTGTAGGCTCGTCCGCCCATATCATATCCGGCTTGCCAACAATCGCCCGTGCAATGGCCACCCGTTGATTTTGTCCGCCCGACAGCTCTGCAGGGTATCGGTTTCTTTTGTCTGGAAGCCCGACGCGATCAAGTGCATCCAGCGCCTTGCGTTTTGCTTCCGATTGCCGAACACCGCGTGCGATTAGCGGCAAAGCGATATTCTCCCATGCCGTTAGAACCGGAACGAGATGATACGACTGAAAAACAAATCCCATGCGCTCCAGCCTCAGCTGCGACCGGTCCTTTTCGTTCAGTTTATGGAGTGCGGTATCGCCAATCCAGATCTCGCCTTCATCCAGTGATTCAATGCCTGCAAGAATATGCAATAATGTCGTTTTGCCACATCCCGATGGACCCGTTACTGCAATGGTTTCCCCCTTCGCAATCCCGAAGCTTACTTGCTTTAGCGCCCGTGTGGCCGCGCCGCCTTGCCCAAATGTTTTGCTTATTCCTTCCACTCGAATCATCAGTTTCGCTCACCTCAATAGTCATTGGCATACCCATAAGGTACACGATGGATGTGCAGCAATGATCGAGCAAATATGCAGAACTGATGCAGTTTTAATCCGCCATCACAGGCAAGGTGACCGTGAATGTTGCACCCTCTCCCCAGTTGCTCGTTACTGCAATCTCGCCCCCATGCGCCTCTGCATATTGCTTTGCAATCGCTAGCCCAAGGCCGAGCCCCCGCGACCTGCCTTCATGGATAGCATCCCCTCGATAAAATCGCTCGAATAAACGCGGCAGCTGCTCCTCTTCGATTCCCAGCCCGTCATCTTGAATCGAACAGGCGATGTGGCTTCCATCTGTCCCAACACGCAGGAATACGCAGCTTCGTGCGTGCCGAATCGCATTGCCAAGCAAATTAACGATCAACTGCCGTAACCGAACCGGGTCAGCGTAAACCGCAATTTCCTTTCCTGTCTCCAATTCAAGCTTAAGCTGCAAACCGCGCTCTTCCGCTTCCATTGCGAACACGCCAATAATTGCATTGCTCATATCGGTTAGCGAAAACCAACGTTTATCGAGTGGCAGCTTCCCTGCCTCCGCCAAAGCAAGGTCTTGCATATCGCGTACTAGCTTCGATAAATAGAGCGTTTCGTCATGGAGAGCGCCGATCCTCTCAAGCGAAAGCGGCTCGCCTGCATTTAAGCCATTCTCTAATTGTGAGCGCATCACAGCGATTGGGGTTCGCAACTCATGGGCAATATCTGCTACCATCGAGCGCCTTACCGTCTCCAGCTTGCGTACATAGCCGTGAGCTACGCTTAACTGCCATTCCAATTCCGCTAATGGTTCTCCATCAGGAACCTGTGTAGCAGCATGTGATCGTCTGTTCCTCTGCGTTTGTTGGGCGCTTTGCGCCGTCAGTGCTTGTGCTTGTAGCGTTAGCCGCCCAACCGTTCGATTCCAATGGGATTTCCTGCTGCTCCCATATCCAAACAACAACAAATAGACGATTATTCCAATTAGAATAGCGGATACGATTGGAAATGCATAAACGCTATTGTTCCCTTGTGATGAGACAGCCGTATATCCAACAATCTTCCCATTGCTTACAACTGGAGTGCGGCCATCAGCGGAAGCTTCCGAATCACCGATATTCGCAACCCGCTCATTGCCGGTATCCCATATGACAATCGAATGAGCCATCCCATCTGGATAAGCCGCCGCTTCCGACCGGAGCTGTTCGCCTATCCCCTTCCAATCGCCAAATGTAACATAATAATTCGAAGCATACCGATTCCAATACAAAGCCAGCCGTTCATGCTCGGCAATCGCCGATTGCTGCTGAATAAATATGCTGCTCCCGATAAATAAAAGGCAAACGGCCAGCGATATGCCGGCCATGCCAACCCATTCCTTTGACAACCGTTCCTTCCATTTAGCGATCAAAACTAGCCGCCCCCTTACGTTGGCTCATGCAAACTTGTAGCCGACGCCATAGACAGTGAGCACGTACTCCGGGCTTGCTGGGTCCTCCTCCAGCTTCCGGCGCAGGTTTCGTATATGGGAATCGATTGTTCGCTCAAACCCTAAATAGTCGTCACCGAGCGCAGCCTCCATGAGATGGGCTCTCGTATAGACACGGCCGGGATGCTGGGCTAGCTGCCAGAGCAGCAAAAATTCTGTGCGTGTCAGCTCGATCTCTTGCCCCTCTTTCTCTACCCGGTATCGATCCGGATCGATAGCAAGCGCCCCTCGATGAACGATTGCCGCACTGGCATGATGATAGCTCGGGGTGTCCATGTTCCGCCCCGTCCGCCGGAGCAACGCTTTCATTCTCGCCGATAATTCGCGCAGGCCGAACGGCTTGGCTAGATAGTCATCTGCTCCAATTTCCAGCGCCAGCACCTTATCGAATTCATCCCCTTTTGCCGTAATCATAATGACCGGAATGCGCCACTCCTGCTCATTGCGCTTGCATAGATCCAGCCCGCTGCAGCCTCCCGGCAGCATCCAATCCACGAGCAGCAGCTTCGGCTTATGCTCCGCTATGAGCTGATAGGCCTCTTCACAGCAAGATGCGCCATACACCTCATACCCTTCTTGGCGCAAGTAATGGGCCCCCTCCTCCAGCAGCGCTTTCTCGTCTTCTACCCATACAATCGACTCCGCCACATTCAGCCCAACCTTCCCTTGTCCAAAATAAAAAGCCGGCCCTTCGTCCGCCAATCGGACGTATAGAACCGGCTTTCGCGCTTATCGTAGGCTTGCCTTGATGTCATGTTGCATTAAGCCGTCTTCGTATCGTTGTTCGTTGCCGAATGCCGGTCTAGACGGCGGAATTGCGCTAACAGCAGCAGTGCCGCAAGTGAAATCACACAGCCCGCCACATAAGGCAGCTGCATTTCGACCTGGAACAAATATGCGCCAAGCAAAGGGCCTAAAATTCGGCCAAGGCTGTCCATAGATGAGCTTAGACCGGATGCCACACCTTGTCCCACTTGGGTTTTCTGTGTAATCAGTGAAGTTACACATGGCCGGATCAACGCATTGCCGACACCGAATACAGCGAGCGCCATTGTCGCCCATGCGAGCGAATGCGCATACAACAGCAGGAAGAAACCGACTGCCGAAATCGTAAGCCCCAACATAATGTACATCGGCTCTTGCCCTTTCTTAATTCGCCTGCGCACGACTCCCCCTTGGATCAGTGCACCGACAATGCCACAGACGAAGAACATGAAGCCGACCTGGCCCGGCGTAACATCGAAACGTTTAATGCCGAAAAATTGCAGCGTCGCCTCCATCCCCGCAAGCGAGAAGGAAACAAAGAACGCGAGCACATACAAATATTTGAGCGGCCCTGTAAATGCGGTCCAACGCGAAGGCCGCTTCTCAGCCGACGAACGGCGGCGCTCAGGCGGCAACGACTCCGTTAATTTCGTGAGTGCAAGAATAAAAGTTATGCCGGATAATGCCGCAGCCACATAAAAAGGCGTCGCGAGCGAGATTTGGCTCAGCAATCCGCCAAAGCCAGGCCCGATCGTAAATCCGAGGCCGATGGACATGCCGACGAGCCCCATCCCTTTGGTCCTCTGTTCCGGTGGCGTGATATCTGCAACATATGCAACGATTACTGACGTCACTGCTCCGGAGAACAATCCGCCCAATATGCGCGATGCGTACATAAGCGTCAGGCTGTCCGACGCAAGGCCGAATAACAGGAAGCTGACAGCGAAACCAAGAACGCCAATAAGAATAACCGGCCGGCGCCCAATCCGGTCAGACAATCCGCCCCATACCGGGGACAAAATGAACGATACCGCTGAATAAAGCGCCAGCATCCATCCGGTATGCGTCTCCGCCCCGCCAGCACTCACTTTCAAGATAAGCTCGGGCATAACTGGAATAATGATGCCGAAGCCGACGAACGTAATCATCAGCGTCGCCATTACGATTAGCAAACGTTTGTCTTTCATAACGACAATCCCTCCATTTGCCTATCGTACCATAACTTTCGGCTTTCTTGTGATGAACAAATGGAGAACAAACAGCGTGATCAACACGACGCCGCTCACCAGGAATGGCGAATGGGGCCCTAAGCTGTCCCACATTTTGCCAGACAAGATCGATCCAAGCACCATGCCTAGCCCTTCAATCGTTAAGAAGAAGCCCCACACCGCGCCCCGCTCCTCCTTCGGAATCGCTTCTGCGATTAGCGCATTCCACGCCGGAATAATAAAAGCATAGCTTAAACCGACTAACGCAACGATTGGCAGCACGAGCATAAGGTCTCGAGTATATCCAAGCAACGGCAGCGAAATGGCAGCAGCAGGGAACCCGATATGCAGAAACCGGCTTGTTCCGTACTTATCGACCGCTTTGCCGACCGGAATAAGCCCAAGCACGGTGAATGCTCCACCAGCCAGCAAATAATAGCTATATTGCTGCGGGCTCAAATGAAGGACGGTTCGCGCATACAGCGTAAGAATCGGCACAAGCAGCCCGAGCGCAAAATTTTGCAAAAACATCGCCGGGTATAGCACCTTGCTTGCATGCATCGAACTGCTGACTTTCGCTAAATACGCCCGAATGCGCGCACCCAGCGGAAGATGCTGGTGTTCCCCTGGCTCGTCTTGCTCATCTTTCCCCTCCAGTTCCCTCGACTTCGAGCGCCCTGGCAAGAACAGCGTAACGAACACGACCAGTACCATTAATGCGATTAACAGCTTGAACGCTGGATTATACGAGGAGGCTAATTCATTCGACTTCGCAATGAAGAAGTTAATGACGATTGGGCCTGCCCCAACGCCCGTCAGCCAAGCCATATATACAACGCTCATAATCGTTCCGCCGGCTTCCGAGCCCGATACAGCAGTAGCTCCCGTAATGACACAAGGCCATAGCGGCGATGTGCCCATGCCTATCAGCAGGCAGGCAAACACGATCCAAGGCAAATCGTCCGTCACAGTCACAATGATGACCGATGCGAAAGTTAACAGAACCCCGAAGAGCATAACGGTCCGATAGCCGACCCGATCAATAATCCACCCGAGAGGGCTGCGGAAGGCGTTATCCCCGATATATTGAAGCGCGAGCGCCCAGCCGACCGCATAGGCCGACAACCCGAGCACCGAGCCCATATAAACAGGCAAAATCGAGACGATCAACGCCCCTTTAACGAACTCCACAAAGAACATAATAATAAGCAACTGAATGACGAACGGGGATGTTAACACCTTTCTTTTCCCCGCTACTACGGTTCCAATAGACATGTGTTGCTCCTTTCGACAGCGCTGTTAGAGATACAAAGCCAGAGACAGCCTATTGCCAGGCCCAAAAACACGCTTGCATTCCCCCCTGTTTTTGCTATACTCAACCTTGTTTGTTAATTAGAAGTTACACGAAAGGCTGGGATGAAGCGATGGATCATAACAACACTCCGCTTTTTAGCGCGCTTCGCCGCCATGCGGAGCACAATCCTTTGCAATTTCACATTCCTGGACATAAAAAAGGGATGGGTACAGACCCTGAATTCCGGGAATTTATCGGCGAAAACGCCCTATCAATCGACTTGATTAATATCGCGCCGCTCGATGATTTGCATCAACCGACAGGCGTTATCGAACAATCGCAAAAATTGGCAGCTGATGCCTTCGGAGCCGATTATACCTTTTTTTCCGTCCAAGGCACAAGCAGTGCAATTATAACGATGATCATGGCCGTCTGCGGGCCTGGCGAAAAAATAATTGTGCCCCGCAACGTACATAAATCCGTTATGGCGGCCATTATTTTCTCCGGTGCACGTCCGGTATTCATCTCGCCTGCGCGCGACAGCAACCTCGGCATTGACCACGGCATCACGACCCGCTCCGTTCGCAGGGCGCTTGAGAAGCATCCCGATGCAAAAGCCGTGCTCGTCATCAACCCGACATATTACGGCATCTGTGCGAACCTGAAAGAAATCGTTGATCTCGCCCATAGCTACGATGTTCCAGTCCTCGTCGACGAGGCGCATGGCGTCCTTATTCACTTCCACGAGAAGCTGCCAATGTCCGCAATGCAGGCAGGCGCTGATATGGCTGCGACAAGCGTACATAAGCTTGGCGGATCGATGACGCAGAGCTCGATATTGAACGTTCGCGCTGGCCGAGTCAACCCGACTCGCCTTCAAACGATTCTAAGCATGCTGACTACTACGTCGACATCTTACATCTTGCTCGCTTCATTAGATACTTCGCGCAGGCATCTGGCGATTAATGGCCATCTGCTCGCTGAACGCGCAATTGAGCTTGCGCAATATGCCCGTGCCGAAATTAACCGCATTAAGGATCTCTATTGCTTCGGCGAAGATATTCTGGGCGGCGAAGCCACCTATGATTACGATCCGACTAAAGTAACCATTCACGTTCGCCATCTGGGCATCACCGGATACGAAGCCGAGAACTGGCTGCGTGACCGCTTCAATCTCGAAGTTGAGATGAGCGATATGTATAACATTCTTTGCCTGATTACGACTGGCGATACACGCGAGACCGTGGACAAGCTGCTTGAAGCGCTTCGTACCATGTCAGACGAGTTCCATCAGAAAGGCGAAGTAAAAGAGCTTGTCGTCAAAATTCCTGAGATCCCTCAGCTATCGCTCACACCGCGTGATGCTTTCTATGCGGAAACCGAGCTTGTGCCGTTCAAGGAATCAGCCGGCCGGATCATCGCCGAATTCATCTACGTCTATCCGCCAGGCATTCCGATCCTGCTGCCAGGCGAGGTCATCTCCCAGCAAAACATCGATTATATCGTCGATCATGTTGAAGTTGGCTTGCCGGTTAAAGGTCCCGAGGATCGCAGCATTCAATATGTTAAGGTGATCGTAGAAGAAGAGGCTATTTTCTAGTAATTTACGAGGCGGCTGCCTCGCAGGGTTTACGCCCTGCGAGCAGCCGCCTTTTTTCTGCTGGGCTACGGGCTTTAATTGTCAAGAGTTACCACCCATGCTATGATGGGGACGGAGGTGTGTCCGAATGAGCAAGAACGCTTACATTCGCTTGGTGCAAGGCTCCACCGCTCCTGAAGGGTTGACGCTAGATGACTTGCAGCTGTCGCTGCACGCTTATCAAGATGCGGTTAAACGTACGGGTGCCCAGCTCGGCTGGGAATACGAAGAAGCTGCCTTTCCTTATTCCATCGAATCCGTCACTTCACCGAATGCGCCCAAGCCGCAGTGGTTGTACTTGCGCGGCAAGGCTTCGCGATATCGGCACATTGCGATCGGCATCGGCGATTCAGATCCGGCACAGGAGCCGGCCATCAGCCCTCCTTACGTTCAAGTTGTTCTGCCAGACGGCTCAACACATGGCGACCGCGCCAAAGCGAATGAGCTTTGCCGGTTCATTGCGCAGCGGCTGAAAGCCGAGTTGCAGCTATTCAATGGCCGTATTATGTACTACAATCCACGTAAGTAACTTTGCGATGGCAAAATAATAAGACCGCCGACGGATGGCTCCGTGGCGGTCTTATTTGTGATAAAAAAATCGAATTAGCCCTCGTTGCCTTGAGCTGCGATTTCTTCGTAGATCTTCGTTACGCGATCCCACTCCGCGTCATCTTCGATACCAACGAGGAATGCTTCCTCGTTCTCTTCTTCAATACGGAAGATGATGCCGTCAGCTTCTGGATCGTTACGGTCGATCAATACTGCATATACTTTCTCTTCGGATTCGAACGTGTATACCATAACCATCTCACGCTCTTGGCCTTCTTCGTCCGTCAATACAAATACATGCTCTTCATGGTCGTGATCGTGGCCGCAGCCGCAGTCATCGCCATGTTGGTGTTCATGCTCGCTCATTTACGTTACCCCATTTCGTTCATTAATGCGCAGTTGTACACATACACCATCGTATCGTAACATGTTCACTGAATCCGGTCAAACCAAAAACTCTATCAGGCAATCAGGCTGACAGAGCTTGGCATTGGCGGCTATTGTGCGGTAATAAGCTTCTCCGATACTTGGCGCCATTCATCCGAATCTCCCGCTTTCATATAGAAGCGTACTGAATATTTGCCTGCTGCATCGAAGTTGTATTTAATATCTTCTGTACGGAACCAGAAATTATCTTTCGTCACGTTAACCGTCTGCTGCTGAATAACTTTCTCAGAGCCATACGGATCAAAAATCGAAACTTTCACAGCCGCAACATCAGTCAACAAATTATCAATCTGTGCGAATACTTTGAACGTATAGCGGTTATTTTTATTTACATTGCCGAAGATCACATTGTCCTGAAACAAGAACATATGAACGTTTGGCTTATAGACAGTAACTTTTTTCGAATTCTCATCCCATGATACAAGCGCTTGCAACGTACCTGCGATCTGTCGAAGCGGCAAATAAGTTTTGCCATCCTGCAGCAAGCCTGCGTCATCAAGTTCACTGCCATTCACGACAACACGTACCTTCTGGGCAACGCTATCAGCGAATATCATGCTTCCACCCCATACGGACAGCAGCATCATTGCAATGATTATTTTACTAGCCTTCATGGTCGCTAACCCTCCATCATCGTTCTGATGAAAGGTTATACTCCCCTTTCGAGCCAAAGTTGCGCCAATGCATGTAAGTTTTACACAACATTAAATACCCTGCTGTCATTTCATGTAGAACGGTGCGCTTCCCCGGGAAATGCCGCGTTATTTCCTAGTATCGGATTAATGGTAAGACTTTGTTAATGGACAAGGAATACCCTTCCCCATTGAACCCGGCTCCTTCATATGTTCCCAATATTGCATGCCGCGCGCGCAAGGCGTTTTACATACGGCGCAGGTGTCTGACAATACTAGCTTCATAAACATTTGGCGCCGATCGGATGCTGTTTTTTTCTTCTTCTTCGACGCTTTCGATTTCCCCTTGCTCATGTCGTCCACACCTTTATTCGCAGTATCATGAAGCTTTTTCTACCCATGATATGAACGAAAGGACGGACGCGTACCCACGGAAGAAGCACTAGCAACACCTAAATTTTGGAGCTTGCCACATTGCAGCTTCCTATTGTCCATGCTAATCTGAACCTACATGTAAGACTTGCAAGCAAGACTGAGAGGAGCTTGACCCATGACGACTTCCATTACAATGATCGGTACAGGCAGCGCATTTGCCAAACGTTATTACAATAACAATGCCATTATTGACGCCGATAACTTTCGCCTATTGCTCGATTGCGGAATCACGGGGCCAGCAGCCTTGCATCAGCTAGGCATCCGATTCGGGGATTTAGATGCCGTGCTCGTCAGCCACACCCATGGCGACCATGTCGGTGGTTTAGAAGAGCTCGCTTTCCAAATGATGTTCGTCCATCAGCGCAAACCGGTTCTTTATCTGCCTCAACCGCTCCGCGAGCCCTTATGGGAACATACGCTTAAAGGCGGTTTAACCCAGGGACCTCTTCAATCTTTAGATGATTTCTTCGACGTTCGTGAGATGCCTGTCGGCGAGCCGACGGAAATTGCTCCAGGATTAGTCGTCGAGCCCATTCTGACCGAGCATATTGAAGGGCGCCTTAGCTACTCTTTCCTTATTAACGGCACATTCTTCTACAGCGCAGATATGAAGTTTAATCCCACGCTGTTGCAGCAATTAGTGGACGAACGCGGCGTTGCGCTTATTTTCCACGATTGCCAGCTCATTGCTCCAGGCGTCGTTCACGCATGTATCGACGAGCTGCTAACGCTCCCTGAGCATCTCCAGTCGATTACGAAGCTCATGCATTATGGCGATACAATGCCTGAATTCATCGGCCGAACAGGGCGTATGTCATTCGTCGAGCAAGGTGTCACGTATAAGCTCCCATAAGCCAAAGGTGCATTAACGAAAAAAAACGGCAGCTAGGCCGCGTGATGGAGAGGTGAAATGCCTGTCCACTGCACGCAGCCTAGCTGCCGTTTTACGTATACAGAGTTAGAATAAAGGGAGCTGGTCCAAATTGTTCGTCGGATCGCCATCAGCGTCGCCTCGAATGTAGGTTTCGCCGTCGCGTCCCTTGAACGCATTGACGCCAGCAATTTGTCCGGATTGAACAAGCTGAAGCGCTTCTGCGTACGCAAGTTCACGCCCTGAGGACGTTTTAAACCCCGTCAGATCGCCATCGCCATTTTTCTGAACAGCCACAAAAGTTTCCCGGTTGTCTTGTACCATGTTGTTTAGCCCCTTATCATTGTGTAGTTAGTGTTAGTCAGAAGACTCCTCGGATTTCTCATCCGTAATCGTAGGCGAATATAGCTCGTCCACCCGATTAGATGGCGACTGAGCCCCATTCCCACGCTCGCTGGGTAGCTCCCCATACACTCTATCCGTCACATTGTTCGAGTACACATCAGACAGTACCGCCCGTGCGGACTTCGATTGCCCGAACCAGCTCTGCCCATGCGCCGCACCGAATGCCAACACGCATAGAAGCAGCGCAGCTAAAGCTCCTACAGCTGCGCCGGCCCATGCCGACCATGAAAACTTCAACTTGACTCCTCCATTAAGTGACAACATTACGCTTCCATGTATAGTGTAACCACTCAAGGTGAGATTCAGCCCTGCTAACCGTTTCGCTTAGGCCTTGCCTCCTTCGGAAGTTTCCGTCGCCATACAAACGCCTCATCATAAGCCAAAGAATCCTTGTTCACGAACCGCGCGACATATAATAGGACTAGACCAACAATACCGAATAAGCCGATTAACCAGACGACCAAATTGGCGTATTCCGCCGCCATCCAAGCATCCGCCTCCTCTTAGCTTTGTACTACGGTATGCTGATGCGGCTTCGTATAGACCATTTTCCCCTGCAAAGATTAACGGCCTTATCCATTAACCCCATCAAATGCTGATTATACGAAATGCCATTGCACCAAATTTTATTGGATTTTGCGAGAAAAAGAGTAGACATTCACATCCGATCATGCTATATTATTAAACGTCGCTTCAATTGTGATCTGTTAGCTCAGCTGGGAGAGCACCATCTTGACAGGGTGGGGGTCAGTGGTTCGAGCCCACTACAGATCACCATAACTCTTATTAGTAAATACATAAGCAACTCCCATCGATTTGATCTGTTAGCTCAGCTGGGAGAGCACTATCTTGACAGGGTAGGGGTCAGTGGTTCGAGCCCACTACAGATCATTAACTAAAAGCACCACGAAGCCAGGTAAACACTGGGCTCGTGGTGCTTTTTATTGGTGTGGATTCTGGTACAGATTTGCAAGGCTATTCGGCTGAAAAAGGGGTTTGGTCTTGTCCAAACCTTCTCGTGAAACTGGTCATCAAAAAGAGCCTGCGGGATAAATCCTTAAGGCTCTTCTTTGTTTTAATATGCCCCTTCCGCTATAGATTCGCTGTTAGGGCACTATTAAGCGTATTGAGACAATTCCACCAGATTATGATCCGGGTCACGCACATATACAGATAAAATCGGACCCAATGCCCCAGTCCTAGTTACTGGACCTTCTTCAATGTCTATACCTTCTTTTTGTAATCGGCTAATTACGTTTTCCATATTCAGTTCTGTTATAAAGCATAAATCAGCAGATCCAGGCAAAGGTGAGAAAGCTTTAGGTTCAAATTCGTTCCCTGCTTCATGTAAATTAATTTTCTGATTTCCGAATAGCAATGCTTTGCGATTATTTCCGAATGTCTCTTCTTTCATTCCAAGTACGTTTGTATAAAAAAGAATTGTCTTTTCAATGTTTTTCACTGTCAGGACGAGGTGATCTAAATTTTTAATCAAGATCTTTGCTCCATTCTCTTATTTGTTTCGGCCAAACAAGCTAGTTTACCAGACATGGAAGCCTCTTTGTTTGTTTTTCCACGCTAAACTACCTACTAGTTTAATAAACATTCAAGGAGTGCATATGCTCAAGCTCATCACTACTGAATTTCGGTCTGCGGATAGCATGCGGTAATGGCTTGTGAGAAGCTAGTCAGGTTGTCCACACAGGTGATGAAGATGTCTTGTGACCTTGCCCTGAAAAAGTAGATACGCAGAAACCCTCAATGACACCAATTAGTCTAATAGTTACATCTCTGCTCCGACCAGGAATGGCGGGACATAATTGTTGGAAGAATGCGTTCTCCGACGGTTGTAGAAAAGCTCGATGTATTCAAATACTGCCTTCTTAGCCTCAGCTCGCGTCTTGAATGTGTAATCATTGAGCCATTCCATCTTCAGTTTTCCCCAAAAGGATTCCA
>NZ_WSTC01000010.1 GCF_009789195.1 Paenibacillus sp. MMS18-CY102
AAGCATCAGAGGTGCAAGCACCTCATCAACTCCGCTCGACTTGCATGTATTAGGCACGCCGCCAGCGTTCGTCCTGAGCCAGGATCAAACTCTCCATAAAAGAAGTTTTCAACGCGAGTTGAAAATCTTCAACTTTAGAGCATTTGTAGCTCATTTTGAAACATTTATTCTGACAGTTTCGCTCGTTGTTCAGTTTTCAAAGAACAATTTCGACAACGTTTTACATCTTATCACATGATGTTCAGTTGGTCAAGCATTTATTTTTGATCATTATTTCAGTATGTATACTGTATTGATCAATTATATCTTGCTTGCCGGCGTCGTTCTCTCGACCGGAATTAGAATATACCATAGACCGTTAATGCTGTGCAAGCGTTTTTTGAAATATTTTTGGATCCGTCGGGACAAACGGGCCGCAAACATCCATTAGAAGCAGCCCGCATACACGATTTTCAGCGATAGTTCCGTATATTCAGCACATATCGAGATAGTTCTTTTGGCGATGCGATCCGAGCAAACATGCGAAAAATAACCTTGTACCGTTTCGCTATTGCCTGCTTAATGTCTTCATCCAATCTCGAGTCATGGAGATCAAGCATCATTTCATCCAATTCTTTTCGGAGGACGTAATCAAATTCTTTGCATTCTTTTTCGTTGAACAAGATCCCGAGCATAACCGTTGCCGGCCTCCTTAAAGTGATCATCTAATCGATACCTTCAACAAAAGCGGCGTCCCGCGCTAATGCGTTGGACGCCGCTTTATTGTTATGCTCAAATAATGGAAATTTTATTACTTTCCTAACAGCCAAACTGTTACCGTGCTCTCGATGACCAGCAACACAATCCCTATTAGGACAGGAACCGTACATAACAGGTACTTTTGCGTTTCTTTTGCTAACCCGCCAGAACGCTTGAATGCAGATCCAATCCATCGAAACGTAAACGAACCCGATTTTAATCCATACGCTGCTGTTATGATCAACACGGGAATTTCTATAATTCCATGTGGCAATAATCCTTTGAAAATAAGATCAAACAAGGCGCCGCTTCCCGCTTGCTCACTTACGTTGTAACACAAATAGCCGATGATCATGCCATTAACAATCAGAAAGAACAAAGGAAAGATGCCGAAGAAAAAACCTAAGTATATAACCGCGGCGAATTTAATTGCATTGTTAAAAAAAATAACAACCAAAGCAAATAGTGTCGGATTGCTCGATGTATTAACCTTTTCAGCAACTTGCCGGATGGACTCAAGTTGGCTATTCATAAAATCATTTAATCCCGGGCTAGTTGTACCCGCTACAATGCCAGCCAAAAATAAAACGGCACTTAAAATAAAATAGGAGTTCATTGCCCGAAGGTGCTGGGCAAATGCAAGGCGACGAAGCATGCAATAACATCCTTTCTGTATCGTTATGGAGGTAGTGGGCATATCCACCGTGTACGAGCATAGATTGTACTAGAACAAGCCTAAACGAGAGGAGCGCCTTTCTATATGAACATGTTTTATGTATTTAACGGAAGAAAACTAAAACGGATGCTGTTCCTTGCGATTGCAGTTGTTTTCTCTGGGGGGATTATTTATGCGGAACGCGATAACATTACCGTGTTTGCTCCACAACAGCCTGCAGCTATCTACAGTATTCCTACAGAGAAAAAGGTAATCGCCCTTACATTCGACATCAGTTGGGGAGACAAGCGGGCGGAACCGATTTTAGACATTTTGAAAGAAAAGAACATCAAAAATGTAACCTTCTTCATCTCCTCGATGTGGAGCCAGTCCCATCCTGAGATCGTCAAAAAAATCGTAGATGCCGGCTATGAAATCGGAAGCCATGGCCATAAACATGATGATTACAGTACGCTCAGCGATGAGGAAATTCGTACGCAAATCCGAATGGCTGATAACATCATTTCGGGATTAACAGGCAAATCTCCAAGTTTGATACGGCTGCCTAATGGGGATTTTGACAAGCGGGTCCTTCGAATTGCCGAAGAATTGAACTACAAAGTAATCCAATGGGATACGGATTCGCGGGATTGGCTGAACATCGGAACGAGCAATATTATCGACCGTGTCGTGTCGCGTGCCCATCCTGGGGATATCGTTCTTATGCATGCCAGTGATTCCAGCAAGCAGACACATGAAGCATTGCCTGCGATTATCGATCAATTAAAAGCGAAAGGCTATGAGTTCGTAACAGTGTCCCAAATGATCGGGCAGACGGAAATCCAAGGAAAAACGGTTAATACCGATACCTTGTCAGATCCCTCTGCCCGGATGGAAGCTGCTGCATTTGGCCTTTAGTTAGAACTAAGAAGCTGAATTAGCCGATTTCGTGATTGTCGCGGAGTCGGCTTCTTGCTTGGTTGTCCCAACGAGTCGATGCAGAAGCAATATTTGATAAGCATTGCAAATGAATAATGGTGTGATCATAAAGAGGACAGAAACGGCATTCGTATCTTCCCCATTAATGCTTGGCCAAGCTTCTAGTACCGTAACGACGAACATTAAAAATATTGTCGATACAAAAGCGCTTTTATTCGTTTGCTTCACCTTAATGTACGCAACGATAAGTGATCCAATCAGAAGCGCAAGCGGCAACACCCAGTACAGCCAATCGCTTAGCTTCTCACGTTCTCCATACAGCATATAACCGAGCGCGAATACCGCGAAAGCCGATGAATACCCTTGCAAAGTCGTCCATAAAAACTTGCGGCGGAATATGCTAAGGGCGATATAACTCGCTGTCAAATAAGCGAAAAATCCTAATTGGCTAAATACGCCTATCATAAATCCACTGACCGCCATGTTAAAAACATTATATCCGATTTCATCCGCTTTCAAAAAACCAAACGATTGATCCGTCAATTGAAGCACTAGCCCCAGCAGCGTACAAACGACAGCGCCTAAGGCCATACAGCTCCAAAATAGGAAAAACAATTTCTTTAAGTTCATGCTACTCCCTACCTCCGCATCATCTCGAAGTTCCCCTCGATAACCTACCCTTCATTTTACCATGTCCGCAACAAAAAGCTAATCCTATCCCATGATAATCGCGTGAACTTTGCGCATACTAATTGCATGAAACAGTGTAAGCTTACTTATCGGCTATTATGGCTGTATATAGCTTGTACTAAGGAAGGAGACGGCGGATCATGGTTATCCGATGGCGATTGTGGATAATGGTAACGAGCGTCTCGCTGCTGCTGACGGCTTGTGGCGCAGAGCCCTCCTCTCAGAGCGAGCCCATTAGTTACAAAGACATGAAATCAATGGTTATCGATATTCTTAAGACAGAAGATGCGCAAAAAGCATTACAGGAATCGGCAAGCGCACAGTCCGGCAATAGCGGATTTAGCTCGAAGCTGCTTTCTGTTCAAGACCAAGAGCAGGTTCGAATGGCGGTCAAAGAGGTTCTGGTATCCCCGGAATATGATAAAGTCATTAATAAACTCATGACTGACCCTCGTTTTGCGGGAGAA
The DNA here is from genome assembly GCF_009789195.1 of Paenibacillus sp. MMS18-CY102. Lineage (GTDB taxonomy): Bacteria > Bacillota > Bacilli > Paenibacillales > Paenibacillaceae > Paenibacillus_T. The sequence goes on from NZ_WSTC01000010.1 coordinate 3,490, forward strand.
TTCGCCAAGACCGTTAATGCACAAAATAAGCAAATTCATAAGGACTTGCTGAAGGACCCTACCTACCAAAAGGATCTTATTCAAGTGCTGAAAACGCCTGAAATGGATAAAATGATCCTTGAAGTGCTTCAGAGCTCGCAATACCGGAAACAAGTGATGTCGCTCATGCAGGATTCCATGCAGAACCCATTGTTCCGTCTAGAATTGCTTGAGTTGCTTAAAAAGGCGGTTCAAGAAGAGCTTAAGCCTAAGCCTGATGAACCGGTCGATAAGAAGAAAGACGAAGGCAGTGAAGAAAGCGAAAGTGGCGGGGATTCCTCCAAAGATTCCGAATCCGGCGGGGAAGGCGACAGCGGGGATTCCTCGGTTTAGCCTTAGTTGATGAGAAATTAAAAATGACCTATGTACACGATACGAAAGTATCATGCCCATGGGTCATTTTTGTTAGATTTTTTCCATCACACGTTGTGCAAGGGAAGCATATAGTTGGCCGATCTCGCTGTCAGCTTTGTACACCGACGGCGAAAAATCTGGCTCAGATGGGTGATTGTCTGGTTGTCCCAATGGAATCTGGGCCATGAGCTCCGCGTTTAGCTGTTCAGCTAATCGTGCACCGCCCCCACGCCCGAACACGTATTCTTTCTCGCCCGTTTGGGTGCTGACGTAATAAGACATATTCTCGACAACCCCTACGATCGCATGCTCGGTTTTGATCGCCATTGCACCTGCACGGGCTGCTACGAAGGCTGCGGTCGCATGCGGCGTGGTCACGATAATTTCTTGGCTTTGCGGGATGATTTGATGAACATCCAATGCAATGTCTCCCGTGCCTGGAGGAAGATCAAGCAACATATAGTCGAGTTGTCCCCATTCGATCTCAGCGAAGAAATTGCGAAGCATTTTGCCAAGCATTGGCCCGCGCCATACGACTGGGCTATTGTCCTCTACAAAAAAGCCCATCGACATCACTTTCACGCCAAAACGCTCGATTGGAATGATACGCTCCCCTTCAACCTGAGGGCGTTCTTCGATCCCCATCATATCTGGAACGCTAAATCCATAGATATCAGCGTCGATCAGCCCTACACGCTTGCCTGCGCGAGCTAATGCAACCGCTAGGTTAACGGTAACTGTCGATTTGCCAACGCCGCCCTTGCCACTTGCGATAGCAACGAATTTCGTGCCGCTCTCAGGCGATAAGAGAGGTGTCGGATCCAAGAGGCCGCCATGGCCTTTAACCGGTGTCTCCTGCTTATCTGCCGGGCTAGGAGCCACTTCATTCAGTGGACGGAAACGGCAGTGTACGCTCGATGCGCCTGCACGGATAAGTGCCTCGCGAAGCGCTTGTTCCAGCTCAGATGACCGTTCTCCCGCCTCCGCGAGTACGGTCATCGATACTTGCCCTTCTTTTACTACAACGTCCCGAAATTGTGCTGCTGCGCCTTCAAAACCTGCCTCATCCGCTGTTATGCGAATCAGGTCAATCACTTGTTCACGAGTTACCATCGTTTCTCATTCCACCTTCGGCTAGATACGATTTATTAGATCGAATAGATCCGTTCATGCTTTAAAGGCTATTATAGCACAGTTAAGCATCGTCTTCGATTCGCCGATCCGGCCGGATTACTTTGGTGCAATTGGCGCTCCTGGCTTTTCCCCTGCACTAAACCGCAGAATGCCTTGATAAATAGCTGCTGCGACCGAACGCTGGTAATTTCCATCCGCTAATCGGGAAGCTTCCTCAGGATTAGATAAGAACCCAACCTCTACTAGTGCCATCGGTATCTCTTTGAGTTGCTTCATCAGGTAAACCTCATTCTTAATGACGGATGCTATTCGATTCGTATTCGTAAGATTACGGCGAATTTCATCTTGTATGAGCGCAGCAATAACGCTGTTGTTCATATTGTTCGGATAAAAGAAGGTTTGGGCGCCTGACCACTTTGGAGATGGAATGCTGTTCATATGAACGCTAATGACGAGATCGGCTTTGTTCTCTCGAATAAAGGCAACACGCTTCACCAGATCCTCTGTTTTCCTTCTAGCCGTTACTTTCGTATCGGGAGAAGCTAGATCATAATCCCCTTCCCTCGTCATGACGACAAGTGCCCCAGCTTGCTGTAAATAATCACGTAAGTAAAGGGCTATCGCTAAATTGAGATCTTTCTCGATAGCTCCTTGCTTGCTGACGGCTCCCCCGTCGATTCCGCCATGCCCTGCGTCAATGGCGATTGTTTTCCCGGACAACGGCAATGACCAAGTGGTAGAAGTCCGCGACACCGGGAAATCCTGTACAATGAGCACCACAGCTGCCAAAACGATCAACAAGCCAATTGCAATACGCATGGTCCCCTTATAATTTAGCCAGACTACAATTCGGTTGCGGTAACGCCGCATAAAAAAACCACCCCGTCCCACACGATTGGTAAGCGGGCTTTACGAGAAAGCCTGTACTTTACCATCCTTATGGGACGAGGCGGTTGAATATGTCATTACGACGTATTCGAAATGATTTTAATACAAAAATGAAGTAGTAATTAGCCGTTAACCGGCTCTACTGCCATGCCTTCGATCAAAATTTTCGCAACTTCTGGACGCGAGAATTCTGGCGGAGGGCAGATACCGTCGCGCAGAAGCGCGCGCACTTTCGTGCCGGAGAGCGTCAAATGGTCTTCTTTGCCGTGAGGGCAAGTTTTGCTGGAAGCCATGTTGCCGCACTTCGTGCAGAAGAAGCTATGCTCGAAGTAGAGCGGTTGAATGCCGAGCTCTTCAGCCGAGAACGAGCGAAGCAGGTCCTGCGCTTCATAGGTGCCGTAGTAGTCGCCTACACCAGCATGGTCACGGCCAACGATGAAGTGTGTGCAGCCATAGTTTTTGCGAACCATCGCATGGAAGATTGCCTCACGCGGGCCAGCATAACGCATAGCAGCCGGGAATACGCCGAGGAACGTACGATCCTGTGGATAGTAGTTCTCAAGAAGTGCGATGTAGCTCTTCATGCGAACGTTAGCAGGAACGTCATCCGACTTCGTCTCGCCAACAAGCGGGTTGAGGAAGAGGGCATCGACGATTTCCATTGCACTCTTTTGGATATATTCATGTGCACGATGCACAGGATTGCGCGTTTGGAATCCAACAACCGTACGCCAGCCCTTCTCAGCGAAGATGCGGCGGGTTTCAGCTGGATCGAAGTAGAACTCATTAAATTTCTCTGGAACTGGACGGTTCAATACCGTAATTGGTCCGCCCACATAGGTCGAAGAACGTTCGAACAGCTTCGCAACACCTGGATGCTCAATATCATCCGTCTTAAATACGTTAACCGCTTCAACCTTCTGGTCAACGTTATAGATGCTTTCAACAGACAGTACTGCATACACAACGCCATCTTCGCCTACAAGCGCTACACGTTGGCCTGAAGCCAGCGCTGCAGCTTTTTCCGGCTCTACTGCCAGTGTAATTGGAATGCTCCATACCGTGCCATCAGCCAAGCGCATACGCTCAACTACAGAGCGATAGTCAGCTTCGTTCATGAAGCCCGTAAGTGGCGAGAACGCGCCTACACCAATAAGGTCAAGGTCAGAAATTGTCCAGTTGTTGATAACGAGTTGTGGCAAAGATTTTACTTCTTCCAGCAATGCTTCACGTTCAGCACCTGCGGCAATCCGGTTAACCAGTACGCCACCATGCGGCAAAATGTTACTCATCGTGCTTCGTTCCTCCTCTATTCGATAACGCTAGCTTATTTATGCAATCCGCACTCCGTTTTGTCGTTGCCCGACCAGCGTCCAGCGCGTGGATCTTCACCTGGCATAACTTGGCGTGTGCAATGTGTGCATCCGATCGACGGATAGTTATTGTCATGCAGCGGGTTATAAGGCACGTTATTCTCGCGAATATAGTTCCATACGTCCTCGTTCGTCCAGCTAGCAAGCGGATTGAACTTCATGAGGCCAAACTTGTAATCATACTCGACTTTTTTCGAGTTTGCACGCGTAGGTGCTTGGTCACGGCGAATACCCGTAATCCAGCACTCGTATTGGCTCAAAATTTTAGTCAGCGGTTGAACCTTGCGGATGTTGCAGCATTGGTTCGGATCGCTCTTCCACAGCTCATCGCCGTGTTGCGCAGCTTGTTCTTCTGGCGTAATTTCTGGCTTTACTTGCACATAACGAATATTCGGATAACGCTCAGCCAATGCATCACGCGTTGCCAGCGTTTCAGCGAAGTGGAAGTCCGTATCCAAATAGAAAGTATCGATATTCGGATTAACTTTTTGAATCATATCGACGAGCACAACGTCCTCTGCACCGAAGCTGCATGCAAACGTAATGTTCGGGAACGTCTCAATGGCATATTGGATGATGGCTTCTGGCGTCGCATCTTCGAGTTCGATAGCCTTCTGAGCCGCGAGCGCTTCTTTTTCTAACAAGTTCATCGTCAAAACCTCCATACAGGAATAATTCCAAGTAATATAATCTACATTAATTTGATTATACGTCTTTCAATCCGTTTGTACAATGGATTAATTTATACGTCGCTAGCAGTTCCAAGCCCATTGTTTATAACAAAAATACCTCTTCCGTGCACAGAGTGCAACAGAAGAGGTATGGAAAATCGATTAACGTTTGGAGAACTGTGGAGCGCGACGTGCTGCTTTAAGACCGTATTTTTTACGTTCTTTCATACGTGGGTCACGCGTCAGGAATCCTGCACGTTTCAACGATGGACGGAACTCAGGATCAGCTTTGAGCAATGCACGGGAGATACCGTGGCGAATTGCGCCTGCTTGACCGGAGATGCCACCGCCGTTAGCGATAACGATGATGTCGTATTTGTTCGTTGTGTCAGTCAGCGTGAGCGGTTGCTTCACGATGAGTTTCAGCGTTTCCAGACCGAAATATTCATCCAGATCGCGTTTATTAACAATGATTCGTCCTTCACCCGGCACGAGACGAACGCGTGCTACGGAGTGTTTACGACGACCGGTTCCATAGTATTGGACTTGTGCCATGAAACTGTCCTCCCTTTAATTAACCGCGAAGCTCGTACACTTCAGGGTTTTGTGCTTGGTGCGGATGTTCCGAACCAGCATAGACTTTAAGTTTGAGCTTCATTTTGTCGCCAAGACGGTTTTTTGGAAGCATGCCGTGAACAGCTGCCTCAAGAACGCGCTCTGGGTGTTTTTGGAGCATGTCATTCGCAGTAGTCACTTTCAGGCCACCTGGATACATCGAGTGACGGTAGTACTTTTTGTTTTGAAGCTTTTTGCCCGTGAGGACAATTTTCTCAGCATTGATGATAACGACGAAGTCGCCCGTATCAACGTGAGGTGTAAATTCAGGTTTGTGTTTGCCGCGGATCAAGGAAGCCGCTTCGCTGGCCAGACGGCCCAGCGTTTTGCCTTCAGCGTCGATCACAAACCACTTGCGATCAACTTCATTCGGCTTTGCCATAAAGGTAGTACGCATGGGTGTTCCTCCTTAAAATGTAACCAATCCATTTATAATGAAACGTTCGCGCGTTTCAAGATTTCATTCATTCGTTAATGCTGCCAAGTTTATTGCGTCAATGCTGTACATTTTTAATCGGGGCTGTGGGATAGCCATTAAAAATGCACAAGTTATATACTACTATAAGTAGCGGTCTTTAGCAAGAGGGTTTCTCTGGCATTTCTCGATTATTTGCATATTTAACATGATCAAATGTCACTATAGCGTACATGAACAAATAATGCCCTTAATCGTTTATGCTGTAGCCCTTTATCCCTGCTAATTGAACCCTACTCAGTTGGATACTCTACATTCCACAACATGAGCCCATGCGCCATAGCTGTCGGGCCGGCACAAGTGCGGTCAACAGCTGCCAACATGCCTGGAATATCCGCAGGAGAGAGTTTGCCTTCACCAACCCACATCATCGTACCGGCAATAATCCTAACCATATTATATAGGAAGCCACTGCCTGTCACGAATAAATACAGTAATGGGCCATCCTCTTCAAGCCAGGCTTCAAAAATTGTCCGTACGTGGTGAGGCTGTGTGGACTGTATGGATGTAAATGATGTAAAGTCATGCTCGCCGATCAGATGACACAACGCTTCCCTCATCGCATCCACCTGCAACGGCGTCGGATGATGGAAGGCATACAGACGGCTAAACACGTCCGGGAACTTGCGCCGGTCAATCGTATACCGATATGTCTTCCGCTTCGCTGAATGGCGCGAGTGGAACGCCTCAGGTGCTTCCCAAGCCTCCAGTATAACGATATCATTGGGCAGCCTTGTGTTCATCGCTAAAGCCCATCGCTCTGGCGGTATGCGTGACTCCGTATGAAAATTAAATACTTGGCCACGTGCATGCACACCCGCATCTGTGCGCCCTGAACCGATGATTCGAAGCTGTTCGCCCGTTAAAGAATGAATCGCTGCTTCGACAATATCCTGTATCGTATTACCGCTAGGCTGTGATTGAAAGCCACTATACGTTGTTCCGTCATAACTGACGGTCATCACAATATTACGGCTCATCGCAACCCCTCCCCTCTAGCGAAGGCCTTCAAGGAAACCCCAGACCTACTACATCATTGCACAAACGTTCTATCCACACACAAACCCACAGTATCCCCAAACAGTCGGCGTGAGCCTAATCAATTTAACTTATCAACAGGTGGATAAACCAATTAGCATCGTTCTATCCCCATGTGGAATAAATCATAAATCGAAAGTTCAGCTGTTAATAGTGGGTTTATTTGGCCCGTCGCAACGCATCCACGCGTTACGATATCGCGCAAGAAAAAAAGGTGGCCGCAAAGGTCCACCCTTTCTCATCCGATCCATCCGGTCGATTACGCGCGATCCACCAGTTCCAAATACACCATAGGCGCTGAATCACCGCGGCGCGGTCCTAGTTTAAGAATCCGCGTGTATCCGCCCGCACGTTCCGAGTAACGGGTGGCCAGTTCGGAGAACAACTTTTGGATTGCATCTTGCTCGCCATCAATCGTTTCACGGCGAACGAAAGCAGCAACTTGACGACGAGCATGAAGATCACCTTTTTTAGCTTTCGTGATCAACTTTTCAGCGATAGAACGAACTTCTTTCGCTTTTGCTTCTGTCGTTTGGATGCGCTCGTTAAGGAACAGGTCAGTGACGAGGTCGCGGAAAAGAGCTTTACGCGCGCTAGCGTCACGGCCCAACTTTTGGTAAGCCATCGATTTCTCCTCCTTCTGCAAGATCACCTAACCGATTAGCGCTTACGCTCCTGCCGGAATCCTGGAGGATTCGACAATGAAACGTAAGCAATCGCTTAAGCTATCCCACTTCTTGTGTTCTCATGATTGTTCTCTATTCTTCCATACGGAGGCCTAAACCGAGTTCCTCGAGCTTCTCTTGTACTTCCTCCAAAGACTTGCGACCAAGGTTGCGCACCTTCATCATATCTTCTTCGGTTTTCGTAATCAGCTCTTGAACCGTGTTAATGCCTGCACGTTTCAAGCAGTTGTAAGAACGAACGGAAAGATCCAGTTCCTCGATCGTCATCTCGAGTACTTTTTCTTTCTTATCTTCTTCTTTCTCGACCATAATTTCCGCGTCTTTGGCTTCATCGGTCAATCCGACGAACAGGTCCAAATGCTCGGTCAAAATTTTAGCGCCGAGGCTTACAGCCTCTTCCGGTCGAATACTTCCATCAGTCCAAACTTCTAAGGTGAGCTTGTCATAGTTGGTAACTTGGCCGACACGAGTATTTTCTACGCTGTAATTGACACGGGTAATGGGCGTGTAAATCGAATCTACGGGAATTACGCCGATCGGTTGATCTTCTTTCTTGTTGCGATCCGCAGGTACATACCCGCGTCCACGATTGGCGAATACCCGCATATGGAGCCGCGCACCGGAGGCTAAGGTCGCGATATGAAGATCAGGGTTTAAAATCTCGACATCGCTGTCCGCGCGGATGTCGCCCGCCGTTACGTTCCCTTCGCCTTCTGCGTCAATTTCCAAAACCTTTTCTTCATCGGAGTGGATTTTGAGCGACAGGCCTTTCAGGTTCAATATGATCTCGGTAACGTCCTCGATCACTCCGGGAACCGTCGAGAACTCATGCAGCACGCCGTCGATTTGAACCGAAGTCACAGCTGCGCCTGGCAAAGACGAAAGCAGAATCCGGCGAAGCGAATTCCCCAAAGTCGTACCGTATCCGCGCTCAAGTGGCTCGATTACAAAACGTCCGTATGTGCCGTTATCAGTAAGCTCTACGGTTTCGATTTTCGGCTTTTCGATCTCAATCACTAGTAATACCCTCCTTCAAAACGTCGCTCCGTTCACCGTACGTTTTCAGTCGAATCATGTAGTATGCCAAACCTTCACAACCATTATTCACAAGTTGCTGTAATTTGATACCACAGCAAGACTGAATTATACGCGGCGACGTTTCGGTGGACGGCAGCCGTTGTGTGGAACCGGCGTAACGTCTTTAATCAGGTTAACTTCAAGACCAGCAGCTTGGAGGGAGCGGATTGCCGCTTCGCGACCAGCACCAGGTCCTTTAACCATAACTTCAACCACTTTCATGCCATGCTCCATAGCTGCTTTAGCAGCCGTTTCCGCTGCCATTTGAGCTGCGAAAGGCGTGCTTTTACGGGAGCCCTTGAAGCCAAGGTTACCGGAGCTTGCCCAGGAGATTGCATTGCCGTGTGGATCCGTGATCGTTACGATCGTGTTGTTGAACGTCGAACGAATGTGCGCTACGCCGGTATCGATATTTTTACGGTCACGGCGTTTCGTACGGACGACTTTTTTAGGTTTAGCCATTGTCTGTTATCCTCCCTTCTTACTTCTTCTTGTTCGCTACAGTACGACGAGGACCTTTACGCGTACGTGCGTTCGTTTTCGTACGTTGACCGCGAACTGGCAGTCCACGACGATGGCGAACACCACGATAGCAGCCGATCTCGATCAGACGTTTAATGTTAAGCGAAATTTCACGGCGAAGGTCGCCTTCCACTTTAACCGATTTGTCGATCGTTTCACGAAGTTTGCTAACTTCGTCTTCCGTCAGGTCGCGAACGCGCGTTTGCGCGTCTACGCCAGTCGTCGCCAGAATCTTCTTAGCAGTCGTTTGACCGATGCCGAAGATGTATTGGAGAGCGATCTCGACGCGTTTGTCGCGTGGCAAGTCAACACCAGCAATACGTGCCATATGCCTTGTTTCCCTCCTTTATCTAGCCTTGTTTTTGTTTGTGTTTAGGATTTTCACAAATCACCATAACGTTGCCTTTGCGTCGAATAACTTTGCACTTCTCGCAAATTGGCTTTACCGAAGGTCTAACCTTCATTGTGACTACCTCCCGAATCCTTCGGCGCAAGCCCGAAAGGCTTACTTCCGATAGGTAATGCGTCCACGTGATAAGTCATAAGGCGATAACTGGATAACAACTTTATCTCCGGTTAGGATTCTGATAAAGTGCATGCGCAGTTTGCCGGATACGTGAGCCAAAATTTGATGTCCGTTCTCTAGCTCCACCTTGAACATTGCGTTAGGTAGCGGTTCTACTACCGTACCTTCGACCTCAATGACGTCTTCCTTAGCCACCGTCATTCTCCTTTCGCTTGCACGAACTTCTGAATCGCGTAGCGCAGCTTGGCATTCGTCACCCGGCCGGTCTCACTCATGCTGTCTGCAACTTCGGTACTGACGACCGGCTGTAGCACAAGGTGCGCGATGTTCTTCTTCTTCGGCCGATCAAACCGTTTCTTATCGCCGTCAGCGATGAGTACGAAACGATTATCTACGATACCGATAATAACCGCATAACCGCCCTCATCCTTACCACGAAGTACGAAAGCGATCTGACCGATCTGCGGTGCATCATCGACGTGCATCATGCCGTAGCGCCCGATTGGGTTAATATTTCATAACCGTTCTCAGTTACTGCGACCGTATGCTCGAAATGAGCGCACCACGAGCCGTCAACCGTGACGACTGTCCAGTTGTCTTCCAGCGTCCGAACGTACCGTTCCCCAAGGTTAACCATCGGTTCGATACAGAGGACCATGCCCGGCTTAAGCCGTGGGCCTCGATCCGGAATGCCGTAGTTCGGAATTTGCGGTTCTTCATGAAGTTTGGAGCCGATACCATGACCGACATACTCACGAACAATCGATAATCCCGCATCCTCGACAACCTTTTGTACAGCATGCGATATCGTGAAGAGTCGAACATCCGGCTTAATCAGCTCTAGCGCAGCATACAGAGATTGTTCAGCCACATCGAGCAGTCGCTGCGCATCAGCGGAAATGGTTCCAACGCCATACGTCCAGGCAGAGTCTCCATGATACCCCTGATATTGCGCTCCGATGTCGATGCTAATGATATCTCCTTCTGCCAACTGTTGATTACCCGGAATGCCATGCACTAACTGATCGTTTACAGAAGCGCATATGCTGGCAGGAAATTGATTGTAACCTTTAAAAGATGGAATGGCGCCCTGACTCCGAATATACGTTTCGGCGATCTGATCCAGCTCACGAGTCGTAATGCCTGGCCGTATCGATTGCTTAAGCAATCGATGTGTGTCCGCGACAATACGCCCTGCTTCCCTCATCAGACGAAGCTCCGCTTCCGACTTGCAAATGATCATTAGCGTGAACCCCGCAGAACGGATACGATCTCAGCAGTTACAACATCAATGTCCTGTTCCCCATCAACTTCACGAAGTTGCGATTTGCCTTCGTAGTAAGCGAGCAACGGAGCAGTTTTCGAGATGTACTCGTCAAGACGGGTGCCGACTTTTTCTTCGGTATCGTCTGAACGTTGGTACAGCTCTCCTTCACACTTGTCACAAACGCCTTCCTGTTTCGGCGGGTTGAACATGACGTGATAAGTGGATCCACACGATTTACAGATGCGGCGACCCGTCAAACGAGCAAGCAGCAATCCGCGATCAACTTTCAAATTAACGACGTGATCGATCGAGCGGCCCATGTCCGCGAGCATGCTATCAAGCGCTTCGGCTTGTTGCAGCGTACGCGGGAATCCATCAAGCAAAAAGCCTTTGGAGCAGTCATCCTGAAGCAGGCGGTCCCGAACGATTCCGTTCGTAATCTCATCCGGAACGAGCAAGCCTTGATCGACAAACTCTTTTGCTTTTTGGCCCATTGGAGTGCCTTGCTTCATAGCTAGGCGGAACGCATCACCGGTCGAGATATGCGGCACAGCGAACTGATCGACAATGCGCTCAGCTTGCGTTCCTTTGCCAGCCCCTGGAGGTCCCATGAATAGAATGTTCATTCCGTGTTCCTCACTTTAAGCACAATAGGTCCCTTCGGGTCCGACGCTGTCGCCAACGCCTGGAGCCCGATTTGAACCTACTGTTATTTATTGATAAACCCTTTGTAATGGCGTTTGATCAATTGGCTCTCGATCTGTTTCATCGTGTCGAGTGCAACACCGATGATAATCAGAAGTGATGTACCGCCTAATTGAACGCCTTGCGGCAAGCCTGCCAATTTGCCAAAAGCAACTGGCAGCAGCGAGATAAGTGACAAGAAGACCGCACCTGCGAGCGTAAGACGAGTCATAACGCGCGTAATGTACGAGGAAGTTGGTTTGCCAGGGCGAACGCCCGGGATGTAACCACCGTTCTTTTTCATCTGATCCGCCATTTGTACCGGGTTGATTTGAACAAATGTGTAGAAGAAGGTAAAGCCAACAATCAAGATAACGTACAGAACCATACCAAGCGGTTGGTCATAGTACATATTCTTGATGACCCATTGCGCCCAATCGTGATTTGCCCAGAACTGTGCGATCGTAATCGGGAACATGAGCAACGAGATTGCGAAGATTACCGGAATAACGCCTGCGCCGTTAACCTTCAGCGGAATATGAGTCGATTGGCCACCGTACATTTTCCGTCCAACTACGCGTTTAGCATATTGAACCGGAATTTTACGGATACCTTGTTGGACGAAGATAACGCCCACGATAACCGCGATTACCACGACTACGATAAGCACTACCTTCAGGATGTTCCAGAACAGCATATCGCCAGGGTTCTCGAACTCTGATGCATAGATGTCACGAATATGTCCCGGCATAGCCGCTACGATACCCGCGAAGATCAGAACCGAGATGCCGTTGCCGATACCACGTTCTGTAATTTGCTCGCCGAGCCACATCAAGAAAGCTGTACCAGCAGTCAAGATGATTGCGATCATAGCATAAGTAGTGAACTTAGGATCAATGACCATCTCGTAAGCATATCTACGGTTAAAGCCTACAGCCGTACCAAAGCCTTGAATCAAGCCTAAGATGATCGTGCCGTATCGAGTTATTTGCGCTAGTTTCTTTTTGCCATTCTCGCCTTCCTTCGCCCATTCCGTAAACTTCGGAATAACGTCCATCGACAAAAGCTGTACGATGATAGAGGAAGTGATGTATGGCATAATCCCGATCGCGAAGATCGAGAAATGGAACAATGCGCCACCCGAGAAAGTGTTCAAGAGGCCAAACAGGTCTGCACCTGTATTAGCTTGCTTGAACACATCCGTATTAATATTCGGAACCGGGATAAACGAACCGATCCGGTAGATCAGCAAGATGAAAAGCGTAAACAGGATCTTCTTGCGAAGGTCTTCCACTCTCCAAATGTTGGACACCGTCTTGAACATTAGATCACCTCGGTTTTACCGCCGGCAGCCTGGATTTTCTCTACCGCAGATTGAGAGAACTTACTAGCTTTAACAGTCAGTTGAACCTTGATTTCGCCATTGCCCAATACTTTAATGCCGCTCAATGGGTTTTTGACGATCCCTTGCTCCAGAAGGAATTCTGGAGTTACTTCTGTTCCTGCTGCAAAGCTATTCAATTCTTCAATATTGACAATCGCATATTCCTTGCGGAAGCGATTGTTGAAGCCGCGTTTCGGAACGCGACGGTACAATGGGTTCTGACCGCCCTCGAAGCCTGGACGAACACCGCCGCCAGAGCGAGCGTTTTGCCCTTTGTGACCGCGGCCAGCCGTTTTACCGTTACCGGAACCGATACCGCGACCGATACGCTTGCGCTCTTTACGGGAACCTTCTGCAGGTTGGAGCTCATGCAATTTCATCGTTCGTAGCACCTCCTTAAATGGTTTGCCTTAAAATCTATAGGGGTTAAAATTAAACTTCTTCAACTTTAACCAGGTGGTTAACTGCGTTAACCATACCGCGAATAGCCGGACTGTCGTTCAGGACAACCGATTGGTGAAGCTTGCGCAGACCAAACGATTCAACTGTAGCACGTTGCTTTTCGTTGCGGCCGATCAGACTGCGAACAAGCGTAATTTGCAATTTCGCCATCGTGTTTCCCTCCTTAACCCAGAAGCTCTTGAACGGTTTTACCGCGAAGCTTCGCCACGTCCTCTGCACGTTTCAGGCGGGAAAGGCCTTCAAGCGTTGCATTAACCATGTTCATGGAATTAGAGGAACCCAGCGATTTTGTCAGGATGTCGCCTACACCAGCCAGCTCGAGTACTGCACGAACTGGACCGCCAGCGATAACACCTGTACCTTGGGATGCTGGTTTCAGAAGAACTTCGCCAGCGCCAAAGTGACCGACTACAAGATGCGGGATCGTCGTTCCTACAAGCGGAACGTGAACCAGGTTTTTCTTCGCATCTTCAATGCCTTTGCGAATCGCGTCTGGAACTTCGGCAGCTTTACCGATACCAGCGCCTACGTAGCCTTTGCCGTCGCCGACAACAACGAGAGCGCTGAAGCTGAACCGACGTCCGCCTTTTACTACTTTAGATACGCGGTTGATGTTAACAACTTTTTCAGTCAGTTCTAACGTATTAGGATCTACACGCAAGTCGTTTTACCTCCTTGTTAAAAATTTTATTAGAATTCGAGCCCTGCTTCGCGAGCTGCATCAGCCAGTGCTTGAATACGTCCGTGGTACAGATAGCCACCGCGATCGAACACGATCTCAGTTACGCCTTTAGCTTTCGCACGAGTTGCGATTGCTTCGCCAACTTTTTTAGCCGCTTCAACGTTACCGCCGTTACCGATTGCTTCAGCAAGCTCTTTGTCGAGCGTGGATGCCGATGCGATCGTTACGCCGTTAACATCGTCGATCAATTGCGCGTACATATGTTTCGAAGAACGGAATACGGACAGACGCGGGCGCGCAGTCGTTCCGTTAATTTTCTTACGAACACGCAGATGACGCTTAAGACGGGCTTTGTTTTTATCGCCTTTCGTAATCATTCGTAGTCACTCCTTTCCGTTATCTTATGCTGCTATCGAGATAAGCCGGGTGTTAAGCGGCTTATTTTTTCTTACCAGCTTTACCCTCTTTGCGGAGGATGCGTTCGCCTTCATACTTGATGCCTTTGCCTTTATACGGCTCTGGCTCACGTACGGAGCGAATTTTTGCCGCCGTTGCGCCAACAAGTTCTTTGTCGATGCCGCGAACGATGATTTTCGTCTGGGACGGCAGTTCGAATTCGATGCCGTTGTCCGGAGCGATCTCAACTGGGTGGGAGTACCCTACGCTAAGAACGACTTTCTCGCCGCTCTTTTGTGCACGGTAACCAACGCCAACGAGCTCAAGCGTTTTTGCAAAACCATCCGTTACGCCGCTTACCATGTTCGAAATAACGCTACGCGTCGTTCCGTGCAGGGAGCGGTGCAATTTGTTGTCAGTAGGACGTTCTACCACGATCTCGTTTTCTGCTACATTGATCTTCATATCTTTGTGCAGCGAACGGGACAGGGAGCCTTTAGGTCCTTTTACAGTGATGACGCTGTCGTTCAGGCTGATGTTAACGCCTGCCGGTACAGCGATCGGTTTGCGACCAATACGGGACATTGTTACACCTCCAATCTTTGACGAGTTATTACCAAACGTAGCAGACGACTTCGCCGCCGGATTTCGTTTGACGAGCTTCTTTATCGGTCATAATTCCTTTGGACGTGGAAATAATAGCAATTCCCAAGCCGCCCAATACGCGAGGAATCTCGGACGATTTCGTGTAAACACGCAGACCAGGTTTGCTAATGCGCTTCAGGCCTGTGATTACGCGTTCGTTGTTCGATCCGTATTTCAGGAAAACACGGATGATCCCTTGCTTGTTATCTTCGATATATTCTGCATCGCGGATGAAGCCCTCGCGTTTCAAAATCTCAGCGATTTGCTTCTTCACTTTCGAAGCGGGCATTTCCACGGTTTCGTGACGAACGACATTCGCGTTGCGAATACGTGTCAGCATATCTGCGATCGGATCAGACATAACCATTTATGTGAACCTCCTTCCCGAACTAAGAACTGATTACCAACTTGCTTTTTTAACGCCAGGAATCTGGCCTTTATATGCTAATTCACGGAAACAAATCCGGCAAACTTTAAACTTTTGCAATACGGAATGCGGACGGCCACAGCGCTCACAGCGCGTGTACGCACGCACTTTGAACTTCGGTGTGCGCTGTTGCTTCACTTTCATCGAAGTTTTTGCCACTTGGTAAACACCTCCCGTGGATTACTTCGTGAACGGCATGCCCAGTTGGGTGAGCAGCTCACGAGATTCTTCGTCCGTTTTGGCCGTCGTAACGATGACGATGTCCATACCGCGAACTTTGTCTACTTTATCATACTCGATCTCCGGGAAGATGAGTTGGTCTTTCAGGCCCAGCGTGTAGTTACCGCGACCGTCGAACGCTTTGTTCGAAACACCGCGGAAGTCACGTACGCGTGGAAGCGTGATGTTGAACAGTTTGTCGAGGAAGTAGTACATACGCTCGCCGCGCAGTGTTACTTTCGCCCCGATTGGCATGTTCTCACGAAGTTTGAAGCCTGCGATCGATTTCTTCGCACGCGTGATTACTGGCTTTTGACCAGCGATCAGCTGAAGTTCTGCAACAGCTGCGTCCAATACTTTGGAGTTTGCTACTGCCTCGCCGACACCCATGTTGATGACGACCTTCTCGATCTTAGGCACTTGCATTACAGTCGTATAATTAAACTTCTGCATCAGAGAAGGTGTAATTTCGTTTAGGAAACGATCTTTCATTCTTACTGCCATGGTTCAGTGAACCTCCTTTCCGTCTCGGATCAATTAGTCGATCACTTCGCCGGATTTTTTAGCAACCCGGACTTTTTTGCCGTTGTCGAGCACTTTGTAACCGATACGCGTTACAGTACCGCTTTTCGGATCAATGTGCATAACGTTCGATACGTGGATCGCAGCTTCTTGCTCGATGATGCCGCCTTGCGGATTCGCTTGGGACGGACGAGCGTGCTTCTTCACGATATTAACGCCTTCGACCAGTACACGGTTTTCGCGAGGATAAGCTGCGATTACGCGACCTTTTTTACCTTTGTCTTTACCGCTAATAACGATAACATTATCGTCTTTTTTAACGTGAAGCTTGTTGTTATGCGATTCGAGAATTTTTTTCAGCCGTGGCATGAGTACACCTCCTGCTTGCTTGATCGGTCTTGCTTATATTTACCCTTAGCGCGCTGCGCCCTGTGGGGTATTAGATAACTTCCGGTGCGAGCGATACGATTTTCATGAAGTCTTTGTCACGCAGTTCACGAGCAACTGGTCCAAAGATACGCGTGCCACGTGGGCTCTTGTCTTCTTTCACGATTACCGCAGCGTTCTCATCGAATGCGATGTACGATCCGTCTTTACGACGTACAGAACGTTTCGTACGAACGATAACTGCTTTCACAACGTCGCCTTTTTTGACAACGCCGCCTGGTGTTGCTTGTTTTACGGAGCAGACGATCAAATCTCCGATGTGGCCAACACGACGTCCCGTGCCACCAAGCACCCGAATGCACATCAATTGTTTAGCGCCGGAGTTGTCAGCGACAGCCAAACGCGTAAATGGTTGAATCATTTCAACGTCCTCCTTTCGGAAAAATGCTCTTTAGACTTCAGTCCAATAACTTAAAGGACGATCGCTTCTTCAACGATTTCTACGAGTCTGAAGCGTTTGTCTTTGGAAAGCGGACGAGACTCCATGATTTTCACGACGTCGCCGATCTTCGCCTGGTTGTTCTCGTCATGTGCTTTGAACTTCTTCGTGCTTTTAATGCGTTTATGGTACAGATCATGTTTTTTGTAAGTCTCAATTGCAACCACGATCGTTTTGTCCATTTTATCGCTTACCACTTTGCCGATTAGAACTTTGCGGGCATTGCGTTCGCTCATGTTCTTCCTCCTTCCTTAAGCCATTAAAAGGGCTTATCCGCAGTGTGAATATTAACTACTGATACCGAGTTCTCTTTCACGCAAGACGGTTTTGGCACGAGCTATTTCCTTCCGCACATCACGAATGCGAGTCGGATTGTCCAGTTGGCCCGTTGCCAGTTGGAAACGAAGGTTGAACAGTTCTTCTTTGAAGCCTGCGACTTTTTGTTCAATCTCAGCAGAGGTTAGGTTGCGAAATTCACTAGCTTTCATTTGCTTCACCACCCACTTCTTCGCGTTTCACGAACTTCGTTTTAACAGGGAGTTTGTGGGCCGCGAGGCGCATTGCTTCACGTGCGATTTCTTCCGGTACACCTGCAAGCTCGAACATAACCTTGCCTGGTTTAACAACCGCTACCCATTTCTCAACGTTACCTTTACCGCTACCCATCCGTACTTCAAGCGGCTTTTGCGTGATTGGCTTGTGCGGGAAGATCTTGATCCACACTTTACCACCCCGTTTGATGTAACGGGTCATCGCGATCCGTGCAGATTCGATCTGACGGTTCGTAATCCATGAAGGCTCAAGTGCTTGGAGGCCGTATTCGCCGAAAGCGACTTCCGTACCACCTTTTGCTCTACCTCTCATGTTACCGCGTTGTTGCTTACGGTGTTTGACGCGTTTTGGTACCAACATGGTTAGTTGCCTCCTTCCTGTGCAGCTTTCTTCTTAGCAGCTGGAAGGATTTCACCGCGATAGATCCACACTTTTACGCCGATGCGGCCGTAAGTCGTGTGTGCTTCTGCTGTGCCGTAGTCAATATCAGCGCGCAGCGTATGAAGCGGAACCGTACCTTCGCTGTAGCCTTCCGTACGTGCGATCTCAGCGCCGCCGAGGCGTCCGCTAACCGACGTTTTGATACCTTTTGCGCCCGAACGCATCGTGCGTTGGATCGCTTGTTTCAGTGCACGGCGGAACGAAGTCCGGCGCTCAAGCTGTTGAGCAATGCTTTCAGCTACGAGGATAGCGTCCAGATCTGCTTGCTTGATTTCCGTGATGTTAATGTGCACTTTTTTGCCGTTCGTAATTTTAGCAAGTTGGTTGCGGAGGTTTTCAACTTCCGAACCGCCCTTACCGATAACCATGCCTGGTTTCGCCGTGTTGATCGTTACGTTGACGCGGTTAGCGGCACGCTCGATCTCGATACGGGAAACGGCTGCGTCTTTCAGCTTGTTTTTCAGGTATTCACGGATTTTCACGTCTTCGATAAGAAGATCGCCGAAATCTTTACCTGCAAACCATTTGGATTCCCAGTCACGGATGATACCGATACGGAGTCCGACTGGATTTACCTTTTGACCCACACGTTTTCCCTCCTTATTTCTCGGATACGATCAAAGTGATATGGCTCGTACGTTTGTTAATCCGGCTAGCGCGACCCATCGCGCGTGGACGGAAGCGTTTCAACGTCGGTCCTTGGTTCACGAATACTTGCTCGATTACCAACTTGTTAACGTCGAGTTGGTAGTTATGCTCCGCATTTGCGATAGCGGAGTTCAAAAGCTTCTCCACAATCGGGGAAGCAGACTTTGGCGTGTGACGCAAAATCGCGATCGCCTCGCCTACCTTCTTGCCGCGAATCAAATCGACAACGAGTTGGGCTTTACGAGGTGCGATACGTACGAAATTAGCGTGCGCTTTCGCTTGTGCCATGGATGAACCTCCTCTCGTAACATCGAGTCAAACCGTTAATTAACGGCGACCCGTTTTCTTATCGTCGTCACTGTGGCCTTTGTACGTACGCGTCGGTGCGAACTCACCGAACTTGTGTCCAACCATATCTTCCGTGACGTATACTGGCACGTGTTTGCGACCGTCATAAACCGCCAACGTGTGACCAATGAATTGTGGGAAAATGGTCGAGCGCCGGGACCAAGTTTTGATCACGACTTTTTTGTTCGTCTCGTTCAGCTCTTCGACTTTCTTCAGCAGGTAGCCGTCAATAAACGGACCTTTTTTCAAACTGCGACCCATGGATGATCCTCCCTTCACTGAACGTGGGCGTGACGGGAATCCGTCACGCAGATTGTATCAAGCAACTATTATTTCGTGCGACCACGAACAATATATTGGCTCGATGCTTTTTTCTTCTTGCGAGTTTTGAAACCGAGCGTCGGTTTGCCCCATGGGGACATTGGCGATTTGCGACCGATTGGAGCGCGCCCTTCGCCACCACCGTGTGGGTGATCGTTCGGGTTCATGACCACGCCGCGAACTTCCGGACGCTTGCCGAGCCAACGGTTACGGCCTGCTTTACCGATTTTCACGAGTTCATGGTCTTCGTTACCTACGGAACCGATTGTAGCGCGGCATTTTTTGAGGATGCGACGCGTTTCGCCGGACGTAAGACGAATTACTGCATAATCTTCTTCCTTACCGAGCAGCTGAGCTTCCGTTCCTGCTGCACGAACGAGTTGTCCACCTTTACCAGGTTTCATCTCGATGTTGTGGATAACCGTACCGACTGGAATGTTCTCAAGCGGCAACGCGTTACCTACTTTGATATCAGCTCCCGTACCAGACATTACTTGGTCGCCAACTTTAAGGCCTTTAGGCGCGATGATGTAACGTTTCTCGCCGTCAGCGTAGTTGATGAGCGCAATGTTGGACGTACGGTTCGGATCATACTCGATCGTCGCTACGCGACCAGCGATACCATCCTTGTTCCGTTTGAAGTCGATAATCCGGTATTTACGTTTGTGTCCGCCGCCATGGTGACGAACCGTAATTTTACCTTGGTTGTTGCGGCCTGCTTTCTTCGAAAGTGGCGCAAGCAACGATTTCTCCGGTGTGCTTGTCGTGATCTCTTCGAACGTCGAGACGGACATTGCACGGCGTGCCGGAGATGTCGGTTTATACTTCTTAATTGGCACTTGGTTTCCCTCCTATCCTGAAGTTATAAGTTATACAGACTCGAAGAACTCGAGTTCTTTGCTTTCGGCGCTCAATTGAACGATCGCCTTTTTCCATTCGGAAGTATATCCGTTGTGACGGCCATAACGCTTCGGTTTAGCCGGTACGCGCATCGTGTTCACGCTGTCGACCTTCACTTTGAAGATTTGCTCGACTGCGCTTTTGATTTCCGTTTTGTTGGCACGAATGTCAACTTCGAAGACATAGCGCTTAGCTGCCATGAAATCGCTGGTGCGTTCCGTAATAACCGGGCGCTTGATAATATCGCGTGGGTTCTTCATTACGCAAGCACCTCCTGAACTTTCTCTACAGCTTCTTTAGTGATGATCAGTCGATCGTATTGCAATACGTCAAGCACGTTAATGCCTTCAGCTGCAACGAACTTCACACCTGGAATATTGCGCGCCGACAACGCTACGTTGTCTTCGTAGTTAGCTGTAACTACGAGCGCTTTGCGAGCTACCTTCAGGTTATTCAGGATAGCTGCGAATTCCTTCGTTTTCGGTGCTGCCAGTGCCAGTTGATCCAGAACGACGATTTCGTTGCTGATCACTTTAGTGGACAGAGCCGATTTGATCGCCAGACGGCGAACTTTTCTTGGAAGTTTGAAGCCATAGCTGCGTGGTGTAGGTCCGAATACCGTACCACCGCCAACCCATTGTGGGGAGCGAATCGAACCCTGACGAGCACGACCCGTGCCTTTTTGTTTCCAAGGCTTGCGGCCGCCGCCGCGAACTTCAGAACGTCCTTTAGTTTTGTGCGTACCACGGCGTTCTGCAGCTTGTTGCAGAAGCACAGCACTGTGCAATACGTGAGTATTTGGTGTAATGCCAAATACGTTGTCTGCCAGTTCGACTTCGCCGACTTGCGAGCCACTCACGTTATAAAGAGCTACTTTAGGCATAGATAGTTCCTCCTTTCTTTAAAATTATTTCTTCACCGTCAATTTGACTTTAACGAGTGCGTTTTTAGGGCCTGGAATCGAACCTTTAACCAAGATTACGTTACGCTCTGCATCGACGCGTACGACTTCAAGGTTTTGAATCGTGATCGTTTCGTTACCCATGTGCCCTGGAAGGCGTTTGCCTTTAGGTACGCGGTTCGCTTGGATCGAACCCATGGAACCTGGTCCACGGTGATAGCGGGAACCGTGCGACATAGGACCCGTGCTTTGTCCCCAACGTTTGATAACGCCTTGGAAACCTTTACCCTTCGAAACGCCCGTTACGTCAACAAATTCGCCTTCCGTGAATACGTCAGCCTTGATTACTTGGCCAACTTCATATTCGCCGAGGTTGATACCGCGAATTTCACGAATGTAGCGCTTAGGAGCCGTATTGGCTTTCTTCGCGTGGCCTTGTGCAGGCTTAGTCGAATTTTTTTCTTTCTTATCCACAAAGCCAAGTTGAACTGCTTCGTAGCCATCGTTCTCTTGGTCTTTCTTTTGCAAGACGACGTTAGGGCCAGCTTCGATGACCGTTACCGGTACTACGTTACCTTCAGCCGTAAACACTTGCGTCATGCCGATCTTTTTGCCTAAGATACCTTTCATGTTGACACCTCTTTTCCTTTACTAATCTATCTTTTTGTTCTTACAGTTTGATTTCGATATCTACACCGGACGGCAGGTCCAAGCGCATCAATGCATCAACCGTTTGCGGCGTTGGGTTAACAATGTCGATCAAGCGCTTGTGTGTGCGCATTTCGAATTGCTCCCGGGAATCCTTGTACTTGTGTACCGCGCGGAGAACGGTGATGATTTGCTTTTCCGTAGGAAGCGGAATCGGCCCGGAAACACCTGCACCGGAACGTTTTGCAGTTTCAACGATTTTCTCTGCGGATTGGTCAAGAATCCTATGATCGTACGCTTTCAAGCGGATACGAATCTTTTGCTTTGCCATATAAGTCCCTCCTTCTATCGCCCAATTTTTATCGGACATACTCCGTGAGAAAACCCGTCTCACACGCCCCATGGCAAAGGGGCCGGGTGTGTCGGCAACCTCTCACATCATCGCAACGTCACAGACCAACATCAAATATTATATCTAACTGGGCGGGCAAATGCAACTAAAAGTTGAATGCAAATAAAAGTAGGCGTAACACCTTAAGAATGGCACAAAATAAACCGGATACCTCTAATCCTCAGATCGATGTATCCGGCTAGGCTTTATGATTTTCAGTTACTATATCATATTGATTATTTGATCCATATTAGTTAACCACTCTTGTAAATCGTTTGCATTTGAGACTGCCATAATCATCGCATCAATCATTAGCGGATCTCGTATGTATTGCAACGAAGGCACTAATAACATTGCTTCATTGCCAAATCGGTGGCTGAGAAGATCGTAAATTACAGATAGCTTCGTTTCCGTTGCGACACGCTTCCTCTGAACAATCTCCTTAATGGAATAAGAATCAAGCCTGTCGGTGTAGAAACCATCTGCACCAAGATCAATTAACTCTTCTAGCTCAGCCTTCACATTCACTGTATGCAGGAACGTTCTTACTCCATTCCGATGGAGTGCATCACCAAGTTTACGGTTATATCGTTGGGGAGTCATGGCAACAGCAAGAATAGGTTTTCCTTGCACAAACTCTACGACCTCCGCATCAGATGAATCCGTTTGATACAGCGTATATATATATGAAGGAAAAGAATGAACCTGCTCAACTACATCGTACATCTCTTCTCTATAAAGCTGCGGTACAATTCGCGAAAGCACGTTATCGTCATACGATTCTGTCGACTGCACCAATTTTTGAAACTGAACACGAACAGTCTCCATATCGAAATGCTTTGTATCCGTAACCAAATAGGCATCGGTGTATTTGTGCAAGAAAGCCATCACATCATGGGCTGTTAGTGGTGTAAAGCGGCCAAGGATTGGCGTCGAGCGAAATTGTTCATGCGTCATTGGCTGTCCTGGCTGCACGCCTTCTGGCCTTTGCTGTTTCAGATGCCCATAGAGCAACTCGCTCCAATCATGTCTTGCTACGAGTTCCCCATCGGATGTCAGTTCGAAATCAAGCTCGAACACACGATGTCCCCGGTGGACGTAGTGGAACTCCAGCGCCTCGAGGCAGTTTGTATATGCAATGCCTTCCCACTCCCCTCCCGCATGACAAATGGAGGCTCTGTCCACCCATGCATGTGGATGAACGCGTATAGGAGGGACCGCGCGATAAAGTGCATTCGGCAAATACATCGTCACAAAGCTGTCAACTACGTTCGATTCAAGCAATTGCAACGAGGGAGTGTATGTAACCATATTGATCCCCCGTTGATTCGAACTATATTCAATGCCATCAATTACGATTGAAGCCAAGCTGTTACCGGACAACGCCCCTTGGCTTGTCATCGTAAAGGTATGAGGAGAAACGGATTTCAAACACTCCTCATTCACGTTTATAGCTTCAGGCGAACATTGCTCATATAACACTTCGTACGTTCCATCTTCTTGCTTGTGTCCAATCCATACATAACTATGCCGGAGCTTCGATCGGTCTAATTGCGTAATTCCTATATTCGCCAACCGGGCAGCATTCATATCATCAACCGCCTGGCTTCCTTCGTCCTTCACCGCGATCCAAACCCAGCAATCTGGTGCCAAACCATTCAAATAATCTGCCAACTGAACGCCCTCAATCACGGATATCTCATGTCGGTTCATTTTGAAATACGGGATGAACGTAGGATCATGAAAATAAACGTCAGTGCAATTTCGACTTACATCCATATCCGTGAACAATTTCATTCTAATTCTATTTCGCCTGTAATAACTTTTGGCATAGGCCCGGTACACGTTCTTCTCGTGCTCATTCATGCCTCTGTCGATCTTCATGCTTGCGGCAATATACATCGATTCGCGCTCTATACTGTGCATGCTACTCACGGCTTACTTCCACCTTTCGCTCAGCCATATAGATTGTCTCGGGCAGATACACTGTGGAGAACGTGTCGACAGCCACCGAACGAACAACATGCATACCAATAAGATCCAGTATGACAATGCTCATCCCTCGACGGTTCACCGCATAATCACGGCCGTCGATTTTAATTTCTGCTTTATTGCCGTAATCAAAGCCTGCACTGCTAATTGAAATCGCAACGGGCAACCTAAATCCATTAAATGTCGATAACTCTGGATAATCTACTTCGATCATCCGGTCCGCAACTTCCTCGTATAGCGTAATAAATTCAAACTCGCTTCTTTTGAACAAAATATTGACATAGCTTCTGCGCAAATGGTCTCGTGTAAGCGCTCGAATCCCCACCGAGTGGAGTTTCTCCTGCCATTCATGGTCAAGTGCTTGGGAGCCGTCATCCTTCACAGCCATCATAATCAATGAGAATGGGCCGGCATTCTTTAGCATTTGTTCCAATGACTCGCCATGCAACACAGTGATATCGTATCCGCTATTTCGTAATGATGGGATGAGCGCCTCTTCATCAAAGCATATGGATGTTGGCTCGGCGATAGCATTCAGGCTGTTCCCCTGTTCGACTCGTATGCCATTACTATGGCAAAAGCCGTTAAAAATCTCAGGCCATTTCCTATTCGAAACAATTACCTCAGGAGGCTTCTGCATCTCGTAGACGACTGCCCAACCTGGAGGGATTTCCTCCTCTTCTGCAGGTTCCTCTTCTGTCTTTGGAAATTCAGTCACAACCGGCATATCCTCATCGATCACTTGCCGAGTTTCTTCATTTAACTCCACTTCCTGAGACTGGATATTTGTCTCACTAAGCACTTCTCCAGTGTGTCTGACAGTGGCAGGAGCACGGAAGAGGAACAATAAAACAACAATCAATCCGCTGCTTAGCACAAGCGCAGTGGCTTGCAATTGAATGATCGTCATACCTCAACAACATCCTCCCTGCCTTGCTGCTCTTTCTCAAGCTTGTATATTGCTCCTTGCATGTAATTTGTAACATAGGTGTCCACGTTATGTGTCTGAAGCACAATCCCCGTTGCCATATCGACAACTGCTATGTTTAGCCCTCTCTTGTTAGGGCTACATGATATTTTCCCTACCTTAATAACGGACACATTGCCGCATTCAGCACCAGAACTGATTACTTTCAGCTCGACCGGAAGCATAATCCCTCTCAACGATTCATTCTCAAACCAGCTTTGTTCGATACGTTCCTTCGACACGTCTTCATACAACGATATAAAGCCGCCATTCTTATAAAGAACGTTGATGTAGCTATGGCGTATTACAGTTCGATTCAACTTGCCAAAGCCTCTTGCTTGCATGGAGTCCAACAGCTCTCCCTCGAATCGGTTAGCCGCATCATCTTTAGCTGAAACAACAAGCAGTACATCCTCTGGCAGGCTATCCAAAAATGCTGGCAGTGTGACACCATCAATCACCGCGATTTTTTTGTAGCCCTCTTCATCCAACGTAGCTAGGTATTCAGAATTTGCGATATAGATAGGCTTGTTATTTGAATGGAAATCTACACTAGTATAGAAGCTCACGTTTCTTCCCGAACTCTCTCTGAACTTTGACATTAGCTCCTCTAGGCCTTCTAAATCATACTGAAAAGCGTTGATATAGTGCTGTGCCTCGATGTTTGAGAACGGAAGTACAATTGCATTCTGTTCAATTTGATCCCATACCTTCATCCACGCTTCCGACAAAACAAGTTCCCATTTCTCTGCTTCATACTCATCTTGAGAAGCTGAAGGCCGCCTCGTAATTTTGTCACCCTTCACCGTTGCTTCAGACTTCTGAACAACAGCGAGCGCTTCTTGATACCAAGCTCTCGGATCCTCACCCGCTCCTGCAATCGCAATCCGCTTAGCCGTTGGCCGGTGAAACAGCCAACCCTTGTCGAATTGCGCTCCATAACTTGCGACATAGACCGTATGGTTCGATACATAGGTACCAGGCGCTTCCAGAACAAATGGAACAATTCGCTCCTTATCGGCTGTGAACAAACTCTCTCCGAGCGCAGCAGGCATGTTGTCTGCCGGCATTCCGAGCAAATGCATAATCGTAGGCGCGATATCGACCGTACTGCCGCACGTGCCAACCGTCAATGACTGATGCTGGTGTTCGCTAGCATTCACTATCACGAATGGCACTTTCGATACTTCCAGGCGATTCAACTGCTTGTTCTCCGATTGCGTTGGCATGTCGAGCAGCTTATATAGGGCAGGAAGATTCTCAAGTGTTACTCCCTCATGATCACCATATAACGCAATGATTGTATTATCGAGCATGTTTTCACGTTCCAGCAGTTCAAAAAAATGTTTCAACGCACCGTCTGTATAATGAACGCTTTGATAGTAATCCATGAGCGGTCCCGACACGGCGGCCGAATGGTTTAACCCACAGTGTTCTGCGTCTAGCTCAAACGGAAAATGTGAGGTCAGCGTAACAAGAAATGCAAAATAGGGTTCCTTCAACTGTTTAATCTTGGACACCGTTTGCTCAAAAAATGAACGATCGGACAGCCCCAGCATAATTCGATCTCCGGCATAATAATCTTCTTCGGCATGGAATTGCTCAAAGCCGTGAGCCCGCATCATATTACGGCGATTATAATACTCGCCTTTGAAACCATGAAATGCCGCTGTTTCATAACCTTCCTCACGCAGTAGATGGGGCAGGCCATAAAACTTCTTATCATAATGCTTAAAATAGATGATCTCATCTTTATGCGGGTATAACGAATGCAGTGCTGCAAACTCCGCATCCGCCGTATGCCCAACCGCATATTGATTAAATATATCCGTAAACGACATATTTTCACGTGCGAGCTTGTTAAGAAAAGGCGTAATCTCTTGGCCATCAATCTTTCGATGCAACACAAAATGTTGAAACGATTCTAATTGAATCATGATGACATTCTTTCCTTTTGCAATGCCACGCCACTTATCATCTTCTACAGTCTTCTTTACTGCCGATGCCATCATCGCTTCGTAAGGCGTTTCCGCGTACAGCTCCGCTGTACGTTTGGAGCGCAGCCGGCGAACATAGCTTTTTAATACATAATGAAATAGAAGCCCAAAACGGGTGTCGTTGACTTGACCGTTCCGTATGCTTTTATAGTTCGCTAACAGCATCACGTTCATTGCGACTAAAACAATGTCGAGTGCTATCCAACAGTTCATTGCGGAATCCAACCGCCTTTGCAATAGTTCCCCCGCAAATCCGCAAGCAGCAACGGTAAAGAACAACAGCAACAAGTCCTCCCGCCTCATGAGACGATACGCACTCGAGAAAATGATTCGCTGGTTGAGGGAAATTGCGTTGCGGACAAGGAACAGCTGCTTGGCTTGCCCAAAGTCAATAGTGTGGCCAAAAAATCGCGCATGCAGCACCGAAGCATAATAAGCGATACTCATAATTACGATAATAACAACGGCAATTGGCGCAAACACTATTCCTGTTTGATAAACCAAATATGCCGCTGATAATCCGGCTACTATTTGCTCAGCATGAAGCACCTTGGAACCCAACACATCCCGGTTCAGCATCATATTTAACCATATATGCCAAACGGCAAATATAGCCATCGCAATGATTGTTACCATAACCGCGCCCTCTTCTCCCGCTTATATAAACTTTTCCACAGCGTCCGGTTCGAAGTATAGCAATTCATCCTTATCGAGCCACTGCAGCCTGCCATAGCTTGCACGCCGCTGCTGCCTATGTTCACCCTGAAGGAATACCGCCCAGCCCTTAATTAAATAATGATGGACAACTGGCAGCCATTTCTTCGCATCAACATCCATCCCGATATGGAACAGAACCGTTCTAGTCCCCATAGCTTCATAAGGTCCAGAGTAGATAGCATTATCCATCATCACCTGAAGAATAAGTGATTTCCAGCTTTCTTTCCAAACCGTTTTATTAAATGCCTTTGATACCGCAAGTGCATTACGGCCAAGCTCAGCGGCGTATGCAGGATCATCAAGGCAGGTGATGATCGCTCGTTCGAGCTCATCTTGATCTGGCGAAATCAGCAACCCATTAAACCGGTCAATAATAATATCAGTTAAGCCGCCTACACGAGTCGAGATAATTGTATTGCCTGTCGCACAAGCTTCGAGGCACGATAGGCTTGTCCCTTCGCTATGCAGGGTAGGAATAAGTACGATATTGGCTTCTTTATACACCTCGTGCATGCGATCTGGTTCCTGATGATAACAGAACACGCGATCTGGCCATCGATCCATATGTTCCTGAATGCGTTGGATGTCTTCGTCATTGCCTTTGCCAACGAAATGGAACTCGGTATTCTCGTAAGTCGAGAGGATCGAGTCGAGCACACCCAGTGTCAAATATAACCCCCTAGGCTCGTAAAGCCTGCGGGGGTAGACGATCCGAATCTTATCCGTATTGCGAACCCGAGCGGGATAAAACTCTTGGGGATCGACATAATTCGGAATCGTCCTCATTTTTAAAGCCTCATTATATGAGACAGTCTGAAACCAGTTAGCTGTGTTCGTATCTACCGATACCACTTGCTGAAGTGATCGTGCAGTTGAAATATATCGTTCATTGGAGGCCCAGAACGTTTGTCCGTCCTCAAATTGGCAACTTGGATGATCCCAAGCAACACCGTGGCTAATCCCAATACTTGGATGAGCTGCATTAGGGAACGATTGGAAAAACGCAGAGTAGAAATGAATGCCGGACCGCCCATCCGCCTCATGCAAATATCGATTGTTGAACTGAATCAACCGTTCCATGGTGAACGTGCTCATGTCTAACTGCTGATGGCCAAGCGAATAGACATCAATCCCTTTATATTTGCGGAACCAACTATAGTTTCCATATTGATAGATATCAAGCTGAATGCCTAATTCACTGCATACTTCATGTAAATCAACGAGATAACGCTCGGCACCGCCAGAGAAATAGTTTCCGCCCTCGAAATCAAGGAAGGTGGCAGTAAATACGCTAACTGCTCCGTCGTACATGCGGTTTGCAAACATTACAGCCCATTCTGGGTTGCTGATGAGTTTATTTTCAATAAACGTTTTGCGGCTCTCCCATTGATTCTGCTCCGCAATGGCCGCGAGATGCTGCTTTGCTTCCTTCGTCAATGTCCAAAACGAACCCGGGATAACTTGTCGATCTCCTGCTTTTACGACATGTACGCCTGGGCCAGCGAATGGCTTCACTTCAGCAATTGCTGTTGAAATAATCGGCTTGCCAATCGAACAATATTCAAAAAACTTTACAGGCGATACACAGTTGGTCAAATCATTTATGATAAATGGAATAATGAGCGCATCAAAATAACAAGCATACCGGTTCAACTCGCGATATGGTTTCGCTCCCAATAAATGCACGCTATCCGGCAACCCTGAAGTTTCAATATTGCAATGTCCAATCAACACGATTTGTATTTCTGGCTGCTCCTTAGTAATCCGAATAATCAGATCCTTATCAAACCATTCTTCGATGGCACCAAAATAACCAATGATTCGATGGCCCGTCCGAACTGCTGGGAGCAAATCTTCTGGAACTGCATTATTCTCGCTATACACCGGGCTACGAAAATCTTCTACTCGGCAAGCGTTAGGCAAATAAAAGGCGTCATCACGTTGTTCCACATACGTCCGCAATTGACGAGCGGAATACGTGACGATATCTGCTTGCAAGAGAACTTCTTCATGCTTGGCCAGCATATTTCGATCATATAAGCCCAAGAAATCGACACGGTCAAGCACGTCATACCACATTGTTTTATGGGGGAGACAATCTATCCAAGCACATTGAATAAGCCAAGTGTTCATTACGAGCACATGTCTTGTTTGAAGCGCCTGCAGCAGATGTTCTTCTTGCGTAACGACGAAAAGATTGGGTTCCTTCTCTTCAATTGCAAACGATTCTCCGCTGTCGCAAAAGAAACAAAGGTACCCATCCCGTGCAAACTCAAGGAGAATTTGCTGGGGCCGCTGCACTGGCTCCCAGTGAACCGCATTTGGATATACGACGATACCTTTATATGTCCGATTAAGAAAAAGTTCTGCTATACGCTTAGCATGCTCGGTCAAAGGCTTCGAAATAAACGTACGGTAGTACGCAGCCCGCGCATCCAACTCCGGAGCGAACAAGAGGTCATTCTGCGCCAACTGTTGCTGGAGCGATCCATTCGCGCTCCGCAATTCCTGAGCTGTCTTCTCCAGTACGAGAAGCTCGTCATCAAGCCCACGGCTCTTTTCAACTAATTGCTCATAAGTTTGTTGAGTTTCCGCTAATGCATGCCTGACCTCTTGTATCGCCTCATTATAGACATCTATCATTCCTGCATGTGACGTGCCAATAGAATACGATGTGCGTTTGTTATTGCTGCTAGGTGTCAATGCTTACGCCTCCGCCCAATCGTAGTAATAATGAAGGGAGTGCTTCCTCTTCCTCACCATAAGGAACTTCCTGTAACATCGTTCGTTTTTTTGCAATCGCCGACCAACGCTCATTGCCTGACGTTACAACTGCTGCAGAACGTAACAATTCCAAATGTTTCAGTTTTCCTCCTGCATCATGTCCCCATAAACGGAGATCCTCAAGCGCCAAAATATCGTACCAGATTGTAGGCTGGCCAAGAAGCTCATACCAGGCACTCTGCAATACCCAGGTGCACAGGATGATAGGCTGTATTTGCCGGTCCAGCACCCAGCGCAACAGATCGACTTCATTGTTATATTGAATGACGCCCTGTTTATTCACATAGCCCTGTTCGATATCCGGCATGTATTGAAAACAGAGGTATCCGCTATTAGCTAACCCTTTTAACCAACGAGCAATACGCGGCTCATGAATTTCAATCCCGTCCGGTGCAATAATAACGCCTTTATAATTCTCCAGTCGATTAACCACGCCCGCAGCAAGTTTAGACTTACATTGTTTATAGGAATAATAATATGCTTGTCTGTTGGCGTATTCTGTCTCGAAATTACTGCTATTCTGCTTCGCTTCTAAAGCAGCATTGATGCGAGAATGCTCTGCACGTAATGCTTCAACCTTACTTCGAGCAACTGCAGCTGCACGTTCTTTGTTACTGACTTCTCCGCTCAGTGTTTCTACACTATCGTTCAACTTCGCCTTTTCACGAAGCTCGCGCCGATAGAGTTGTTGCACCGCGTCAGTTTGGTTCAGCAAATGCGAATGAAATAAACTGCCTAATGCAGGTTTCTTGTCCATATCTCTTTCCTCCTAACCCTGCTTTAGACGAAACTCCAATGCAGCCATTTACTTTTGATACGCCCATGCAGTTCTTCCCACCCGCCTAGATCGCCTCTGTCGATTCGGGATGTAAGGCTTTCCTCGTGTGTACGGTAATAGTAAAGTGCTTCCGGCAAATGAATGATTGTGCCTGTCTGCGCGATACGAACAACAAAATCCCGATCCTCAATACCGAATAAGGATTCATCGAATCCCCCGATCCGATTCATAGCTTCCTTTCTCCACATGAATGAAGGGCCTGCATTCAATAAACCGTTAAGTCGATAGGGTTGTAATCTCATCGTCTCGGTAACAATTCCGTCATCATTAACATGATAATAATCTGACATAACTGCAGATGCTTCTGGATCGGCAATCAAGAAGGCTACGAGGCGTTCCAACCACTGAGGAGCCGCGATATTGTCTGCGGAAGTCCAGACTAGCATCTGGCCAGCAGACTTATCCAAACCGTTATTAAGCGCTGCTGGCAGCCCTTGATTAGTGCTCAATCGGACATATTTCACCCGCGAATCATAATGAAATTGCGATATGAGTTGTTTGACCTTGCCATCCGAGCCATCATCCACGACGATAAGCTCAAATCGGATATAGGTCTGGCTTAACACGCTATGGATGGACTTAAATAGATATTGCGTATCGTTATATACCGGTAAAATAACCGATACCAATGGAAGTTCCTCTAGGGTTAGGCTAGGGATTGCTGCCTCATCAACATACTGGAACAATACCGCCCATTCTTCCATATGCATGTGCATAAACAACCTGTACAATTGCCGTCTGGCAGCGGGATTGCTAACATCGAACGATGCGAGCATTTTGCGGGCCACCGATTCCTTGCCGCCACCTTGCTCCAGTTCTGTTTTATATACGGCCTGGGCAAACCGGAAGGCGCACGGGTGCTGATAATTCGAAAGCTGAAGAGCATTCATCCAACTATTTATTGCGTCTTCCTGCCTATGCAGCTGCCACTCTAATTCCGCAATTGTCGCGTGCCAATCCGATTCATCTGTACGGACATAATGAGTGTGGAATAGTGGATGCAGTTCTAATGTTTCTTTCAAATGGCCTACGGCTTCACTCTTCATCTCGGCGATATCTGAATGCTGGCTCAACTTCCCGTATAAGTAAATAAAGTCAAACATACGTTCCTCGCTCGCTACTTCCAAGGCGTCAAACAGAAGGGAAGACGCTTCTTCCATAAGGCCAAGATTATAGGAGGACAGTATTCGATAGAATCGAATCACTGTCCAATCCGGGTGATCCAAGGCTGGCTCCGCAATCGCGAAAGCTTCCTTGTAACACTGGGACCCGAAGGCATCCAATAACGCAGCCACCGCATCTTTATAAGAAGTCCCAGAACTGCTTCTATCCTGCTTGTCCAGCGGCAGTAAAATCGGGCGATGAATTGTCATCGACGGTCGCGCATAATTGGCCGTTCCCTTATCGGCAACAGACAAACCATCGACTCCTATGGAAGATGCAATCACATTATCGTGGAATTTCGAATTCCTATCCAATAATGCTAACTGATCGAAGCTCCACCATCTTGCTTCGCTCCGATGAAATTTTAATCGCTCAGAACTGCGCTCAACATGTACCTCAATATCCTTGATATTTTCAAGTTCAATTGAGCCCCTATGCAAGAATGGCCCAAAATCCGAAATCTGCTCATTCGCTTCCACAAGCATAATGGCGTCCAATCGATGTTCGTTCATCCATTGTGTCACAGTCGCTACCGTCGGATCGACCCCTAATGATTGGACATTTTTATATAGATTCAATGCTTTCTCATCCATCGCCTGGTCATCGATTATGCCAATCCGCAACAATTCATCATGAAAACCAAGCCGAACATTTTCGATCCATTGCTGCAATTGAGCATTAAGCGAAGGATTCTTTACAATTAGTGCATATGTCATAGTCGATCTACCGTATCCTTTCATCTGTGAGGGATCATAAGATGGCCAAGTCCGGAAGTGAAGCCATAATCGGCTCATTTCCCTGCGCATTTTATCGTTGGCTTGCAGCTTTTCCGTTACAGCCAATGCTTCCTCAATACGTCCGATGCGAATCAAAGATTCTATATAATGCAGTTGCATCAATTCGCGCTGGTCTATCGTCATTACAGGGAGGAGATTCCTATCCAAGAGGAGTGCTTCATATCGGACAATTAAATCAATACTTTTCTGCCAGTCGCCTTGGCTATAGTACAATTCTGCTGCTATACCATATGGGTCGGCGTAACTTGGCATTTGCCGAATCGCTTCTTCCGCCGTTAAAATTGCGGCGTCAATCGTATCCATCTGCACGAAAGACATTACTTTATAATAATAAGCCTGACTCTTGCTATATATATCTTGCGCAGGAAGAACACGCAGGGCTCGATTTGATTCCTTCACAGCCTCTTCGTACTTGCCTGCGTTATAATATTCATTCGCTAAATATCGATGGATTCGACCATCTTTCGGGTTCTCTATTAAAGAGATTTTAAGTAAGCCTACATTTCGTTCATGTTTACCTTGCCTAAACTTTCTTGAGTAGCCGTAATGCAAGAAGGCACCTTCATGAATTTGCACAATACGAGTGTCGGTTAGATGACTGATTGGCATCAGCCGTTCATGAATCCGTCCAACATAATGGTATTCCCTTGGACAATATATACGGTCAACATGCGTTGACGCTTGATGCTCATTCGATTCAACCTCGATATGCTGGCTATCGAGTCTATTTACACATTTAGTATCACCGTTCTGTTGTAACCATTGCTTAAGTGATTGCTTCCCATTCCACTCGAACTGTTCATCCGCATCGATCATCAATATCCATTCCGAATTACATTTGGATGCGGCCGTATTCCGTGCTAATGCAAAATCATCTGTCCACTTCATCGTGTGGATCGTAACCCCTGCTTGTGAAGCAATAGATATTGTCGCATCCGTTGAACCTGTATCCATAAGGACAATGGCGTCAACATGTTCCCGTATGCTGGCAATAGCCTGACCGACCGATGCCTCACCATTTTTAACGATAATGCAACCAACCAGATATTCTTCATTCATAACACAATTCCCCTGTATGTACAAATGCCGCTACCACACTGAATGAAAACAGCGCGATAGCGGACCATGTTTTTTTAAGCTATAGGATCACTGTTCGAAATCTTTTTGCCTTCGCTAGCTAGCTTCTGAACGTTTTGCTGATAACCCTTAAACTCAGGGTTTTCAATAAACTTATTTGCAACAATTGCAACTAATTCACGCGTTACACTGTTTTGTCCAGCGAATACACCATTTGGAGCCGAAATAAGTTTAAGCTCTAGTGCAACTTGAACATAACCTTTTGCCCAATCACTCACCGTTTGCGGATCGGAAATGCCAAGATTGTTTCCTTTTCCTACGATACTGTTTTGTGTGATACGTACAAGCAGTGCTGCGAGTTCCTCACGAGTCAGCAAATCATTCGGACGGAACTTACCATTGTCTCCAACGATAATCCCGAGACTATTCAGCCCGCTTAAGTAAGGAGCCACCCAGCTATCCTTACCTACGTCCGAAAATCCGGTCGATTGGCCCGTTTTGACTGGGATATTCAACGCTTTAGCAAGCAAGGAAACAACTTGCGCACGCGTCATTTTTTCAAGAGGCTGCAAATCCCCTTTTTGGTCACCTTGCAGGATGCCTGCATCTACCAATTTTTGAATTGCTGATTGAGCCTCGCTCGTTTGCTGGCTGCCATTATCTGCAGCGAATACCGCAATCGGCGCCGCCAAAGTGTTAGCTACCATAGCTGTGGATACAACATACTTCGTGATCTTTTTTTTACGTTCGAAATTCAATTTTTCCAGTCTCCTTCCAAGAAAAAGATTAAGATTACCTTTTGAGTATCGGAATTCTTCTCTCTCTCCTGAATAGAAACTATAATTTTTTTGTAATTTTCTGTTGAATTTCACATATCATATTTCAAATTCGAATTATACATTCTATGTAGAAATTCACGATTAGGCCGACAATTCAATTGTTTAAACATGAAAATTAGCTAAAAAAACAAAACGGCCTTAGTTCAATGGATCCTAATCCAGAACTAAGGCCGTTTCAATAGTTATTATGATTTACTACTAATAGCGTTTATAACTTTAGTCCCTAATATCCTCGATCTCAAACCGTCCCTCATAAAATACTTTCATCCGGCCATAGGAAGCCGGCTGAACGCTTAGCTGCGCGAGCGTATTGCCGATAGGATTCTCTAGATTGCTAACCATCGCTTCCAGTACGGTTTCCAAGCTGCTGAGCAAATAATGAATCGCCTTATCACAGAAAATATTGCGGTAATACGACATGTGAATATAGACCTCATTTTCCGGATAAACGTCGATCCGAAGCGGGAAGCCCATTTTGGAAACGAAATAATGGTTCGATGTCCGGTCCAGTACAGCATCAGAAGTCGCATTTTGGAAGACCAAATAGTTCTGGAACAGCATCTCGTCATGCGGGACGCTACAGCTCTCATAGAGCTTCCTTAGCGACATGCTTTGATGCTCCCCTATGTCCACGACCTGCGTCATTAAATCAGCAAGCCAATCCAACAGTATGCGTTCACGAGGCATGCGCGCACGCAAAGGAACGATGTTTAACGTACTCCCGACCATTTGCTCTATGCCTTGCAAATTTGCAGGCCGTCCGTTAGTCAGCAGCCCGTAGCTGATATCTTCCTCTTGCACGATGTAGCTCTGCACCAACGACCAAGCTCCCTGAATGAGTGTGCTCAACGTGAGCTGATGCTCGCGCGCCAGCTTCCGCAGACGGTCAGAGCTTGCCCTAGATAGCCGATTCGACTGGCGGGCAAATCCCATCTCTTGTCCGGGCGTGTTAATTGCGATGTTTTTGGCAAGTTGGGTTGGCCCTTGGAATCCGCGAAGCGCCTCGCGCCAATAGGCTTCAATACGGTTCGTATCCTCGCCTGCGATCCACGCAACGCTATCCTTAAATGACAGGACGGGCAGTGCAATCGAGTTTTGTCCCGCTTGATATGCAGCGATGATTTGGTCGAGCTCATCAAACAGCACATTGAAGCTCCAGCCGTCCAAGCATAAGTAACTGAAGCTGAGAATGCCCAGGAAAGCATCGTCCATACGGCCTACGAAGAAGCGCACGCCTCTCGGTTCGCTCGGTGCAATGCCGAATGCCCGGTCCTGCTTCAAATATTTCTCCATCCGCAGCTCCTGCTCGGCAACCGACAGCCCTCTCCAGTCCTCGTACGTCCACCCCATCTTCACATCACGGTGCACGGCTTGCAGCGGCCGGTCGACCCCTTCCCATACGAAAGAAGTACGAAGTGCCGGATGGCGGTTAACAAGCTCCTGCCAGATCAATTGCAAGAAATTAGGATCAGCATCTGCCGGAACTGGCGTTACGGTTAATGTTTGCACAAGGAACAACCCCGTCTCTGGCAACGCCAGATAACGATGCAGCATATGCTCTTGGAATGGAGTCAGCGCGTACACGTCCTCGATATCTTCCCGCGCCAGCAGCTCTTCTCTCACTCTGCCATCGCGTTCGCTGTACGTAAAGCCCTGCGCCTGTTTCGGCGAGCCTGTAGCCTGATGATCCATAGCGCTTGCAAGCTCAGAAATCGTCTGGTGCCTGAACAATAGCTGCGGCGTCAGCATAACACCCCGTTCCTTCGCCCTCGCTACGACACGAATGCTATGAATGGAGTCTCCTCCAAGCGCAAAGAAGTTATGGTGAATGCCGACGCGTTCAAGCCCGAGCACCTCTGCCCATACGTCAGCAAGGACAGCTTCCGTTGGCGTGGTTGGCTCAACGATCTCCACTTCATCCCCCACATTCTCAACGCGAGGAATCGGCAATGCATTGCGGTCCAGCTTGCCATTGGCATTGACCGGCATCTCCTTAAGCACGGTGAAGAAGGATGGGATCATATGCTCCGGCAACGCTGCTTTCAAATATTCTTTCATGGCAGGCAGCAGCTTTCTCGATAGCCGATCAAACAGCGGGTTATTGGCATAATGGCTCAGTTGCGGCAAAGGCTCTGCATTGCTCCATTCATTCGCCATTTCGATATGAGGCTCTAAGCCGGGACGCCGCAGCAATGCGCGGAACGATCCATAATCGCCTTCATTCATCCAATACAAATCGACAACATACCCATAACGGGCGCCAAGCGCCCACACCGCTTCAGGGTCCAGCACATTGGGACCATCCGACCGGTCAGCGATTTCCTTCAGCGAGCCGATCGAGGTGGAGTCGCTTGCCTCCGCTAGGAGGGAAAGCCGGCTGCGCACCATTTGAAGGCGTGCATTTGGAATCCGTTCAATGCCTACAAGATCCATCTCTCCTGTTGACAGCTGCTGTTCCAGCCACTCGAATGAGCCGCCTTCACGCTCATAATCGAGCCAAACCAATGGCGTGCTGGATATCGGTTTACGAACGTGCAGAATAACATCATACCGATATCGCGTCAGCTCGTTGTGCCCCGCACCCCGTTTTAGCTGCATTTCAATCCGT
The DNA here is from genome assembly GCF_009789195.1 of Paenibacillus sp. MMS18-CY102. Taxonomy (GTDB): domain Bacteria; phylum Bacillota; class Bacilli; order Paenibacillales; family Paenibacillaceae; genus Paenibacillus_T. The sequence continues at coordinate 41,392 of NZ_WSTC01000010.1, forward strand.
GTAATGTCAGGCAGTTCCCGCTGTAATGCATAAAAATAAGCAGGTGAGATGACAAGCTCCTGCTCCTGTGCGATCCGTTTCTCTACCCGCTTCCGCCATTGCCCGACTGTCATTGATGCAGAGGCTTTCTCCAATTCGACATCGGAATGGAATGTGTCCAATAGCGGCAAGCTTCGTATATCCCCGATAAACAGGGTGCCTCCGGTGTCCGGCAGCAGCTGAACGGATTGTTTTAACACAGTGGTGAGATAAGAAATGTCCGGGAAATACTGCACAACGGAATTAATGATGACCGTATCGAAGTTACGTTCCTTCAACCCGGTGAAGTCGTCCGCATTGCGCTGCATGAGCTCAACATGCGCCATGTCTGGCCTTTGGTCGACCAGGTAATGTTTCACATAGTCAATTGCAGCGCGGGAAAAGTCCGCCCCACAGTATAAATCGCATTCCGGCGCAATGCGTGCAAGCAGCAGGCCGGTTCCGCACCCGATTTCCAGCGCGCGCTTTGGCTGCAAAGCGGCTATGCGCTCAACGGTCGAATCGACCCACACCTTCATCTCGGCTTCTGGAATCGGTTCTCCCGTGTAGCTGCTGTTCCAGCTGACAATATTAAAATCCGCTTGATGCTCTTCCCGCTCTTCCAAATACGCTTTATCGAAAACAGTATTCCAATCCGATACTTGTTCACTCGCTTGGCTTGCCTCTTCCTGCGTTGCCTCTGCTTCCTGCAGCTTTGGAATCGCATAGGCAGCAAGCTGCTTATGACCCGGTGCATGGTCTAGTTCCATAGCAATAACAGCAGCTTGTTGAACGCCGGGGCATCGTTCCAATGCCGCTTCGATTTCGCCCAGCTCAATTCTAAATCCGCGAACCTTCACCTGATGGTCGATCCGTCCCAAGTACTCGACTGTCCCGTCTTCCCAAAACTTCGCAATGTCGCCTGTTTTATAAAGCCTAGCTTGCGGGTCATTGCTAAAAGGGTTCGAAATAAATTTCTCTTGGGTCAAATCTGTCCGTTTGTAATAGCCGCGGGCAACTTGAACGCCACCGATATGCAGCTCCCCTGGTACGCCGATTGGCACAGGATTCAGGTACGAATCCAGAATGTAGATTTGCGTGTTGGCAATCGGCTTGCCGATTGGGACGGTTGTCCATTCGCCTTCTCTCTGGCATGTCCATTCGGTGACATCGACAGCAGCCTCAGTAGGCCCGTAGAGATTGTACAGCCCGGCATCCATTTTGCCAAAATACCGTTCCTGTACCGTCAGCGGCAACGCCTCCCCACTGCATATTACGCGTTTAAGCGAGGTACACTTGGCGGCTTCGTTGTCTTCCAGAAACACCTGCAGCATGGACGGGACGAAATGGACCGTTGTAATTTCCTCTTCTTGAATAAGCTTCGTTAAGTAGGAAGCGTCTTTATGCCCTTCGGCTTTCGCCAATACAATTGTTGCCCCTGTCATTAGTGGCCAGAAGAACTCCCAGACAGACACGTCAAAGCTGAACGGCGTTTTCTGCAATACTTTATCAGACTCCTGCAATCCAAAACGTTCCTGCATCCACAATAGGCGGTTTACGATGCCGCGATGGGCGTTCATCGCCCCTTTTGGCTTGCCGGTCGAGCCGGATGTATAAATCATATAAGCCAATTGATCGCCGGATTGCTCCACCTCTGGGCCTTCCTCGCTCGCCGCCGAGATTTGTTCCCGTGCAGCGTCATCGTCCACACACACGACAGCTCCAGAGCAAGCAGAAAGATCCGCCAAATGCATTGTTTTCGTAAGCAATATCGCCGGCTCTGCGTCCTCCAATATAAACGTAATCCGCTCAAGCGGATACGAAGGATCGATAGGCACGTATGCGGCGCCAGCTTTCATAATGCCCAGCAGCCCGATAACCAAGTCGAAAGACCGCTCCATGCAAATGCCGACCATAACTTCCGGCCCCGCTCCAAGGCTGCGGATATAGTTGGCCACCCGATTCGCTTCCTTATCGAGCTGGCTGTACGTCATCCGTTCTCCTTCATAGATCGCGGCAACGTTGTCAGGCGTGAGCATAGCTTGCCGGGCAATGAGCTCCGGCAGCGTAAGATTCGCATCGTCATAGCCAACCGCCGTCGCGTTCCATTCCTCAATGATAGTCCAGCGATCGGCTTCTGTCATAACGGGAAGCTGCGAAAGCTGCTGCATCGGATTGCGCGCAGCGTCCTCCAGCAATGCGCAATAACCGTTCAACATTCGCCTTACAGTGGAATCATTAAAAATATCAGCATTATACTCTACCTCTAGCTGCAAGCAGCCATCGGCCTCAATCATTTGAATCCACATATCGAATTTGCATGTATCATTGCGAATTTCTTGAATGCGGTCCAAATAAAATGCCATTCCATTGCCCTGCGCGCTTCTCTTAGGCAACGGGAAGTTCTGTACAGCCAAACAAACCTGGAACAGCGGCGTCTGGCTCATATTCCGCTCTGGCTGCAGCTCGTCAACGAGCAGCTCGAACGGCACATCTTGATGCTTGTAAGCGCCGTTCGCCGTTTCCTTGATCCGGCTAAGCAGCTGGATGAAGCTTGGATTGCCGGACAAGTCGCCTTTCAGCACGAGAGTATTAACGAAAAAGCCGATCAGCGGCTCGATTGCCTTCTTGTTGCGATTGGCAATCGGCATGCCGACCCGTACATCCGGCTGGCCCGTAATGCGATAAATAAAAGTTTGCAGGGCAGCCATCAGCACCATAAATAACGTTGCGTTTTCTTGATCGGCAAGCGCCTTGAGTCGTCCCGTCAGCTCAAACGATAAATCCAGCTTAAGGCTTCCGCCCCGGAACGACTGGACGGGCGGCCGCGTACGGTCGGCAGGAAGCTCCGCAGCCGTTCGTTCTCCGCCGAGCTGCTGTATCCAGTAGGAAAGCTGCTCTTCTATCGCTTCTTGGCGCAGCGAGTCACGTTCCCACGCCGAGAAATCAGCATACTGAATCGGCAGCTCGTTAAGCGGCGAAGGCTTGCCTTCGGCGAAGCAATGGTAATGAATAACTAGTTCTTTATACAAAATGCCCATCGACCAGCCATCAATGATGATATGGTGAATGCTGAACAACAAGGCATGCTTATCCTCATCAAGCTTATATAAAGAAGCCCGAAGCAGTGGGCCTTGGCTTAGATCAAACGTTCTCCTCGCTACTTGCTGCGCGAGCTGCTCGAACTGAAGTTCCCGCTCCTCGGCTGGCCAAGCTGTCAAATCCACGGTTTGGAGCGCAAGTTTAAGCGTCGGCGCTATAGTCTGGTAGGGCTTTCCGTTTTCGCTATGGAACGTCGTCCGCAAGCTTTCATGGCGGCGAACAATTTCGTTCAAGCTTCGCTCTAATAAATCAGGATCCAGCTTGCCATGCAGGTGAAAAGCGATGACTTGGTTGTATGCCTGGCTATCTGGCACCAGCTGCTCCAAAAACCACAGGCGTTGCTGGGCAAAAGAAAGGGGCGCTGGCCCCTCTCCCAATCGCCGCGGGATATCCGAATGCTGCTCCGCCTGCGGCTTCGATCTTTTTAACCTGTCCAAAATCGCTTGTTTTTCCGGCGACAGCTTGGACTTCAGTTCAGAAAGCGTTGTATCCGTGAGCATGGCTTATCTCCTTTTCCGTCCATTATCGATTCGTGCGGGCACTAGCACCAGTACCCTCTAGATCAGCTCGTGCAGCTTTCCGATTTCTTCATCGGGCAGTTCCGAAATGCATTCGATAATTTCCTTCTCGAGCATCTCTGCCATTTGGGCAACCGTTTCTGCGCCGAACAGCTCGTTTAAGCGGATATCGAAAGGGAACACGGCTTTGAGCCGGGAAGTGATTTGTGTAATTTTGATCGAATCGCCGCCAAGCTCCTGGAAATGGTCATGAAGCCCAACATGCTCAAGCTCAAGCACTTCCTTCCACGCCTCCATGACCGCCCATTCGAATTGATTGTGCGAATGCCCATCGTTCACCATTGGGACGGCTTCTGCCGGATCGGCAACCGCCACAGCAAGGGACGGCGACAGCTGCTCCAGCCACTCTGCTGTTGGCGCCATTTCGGATGGACGGCTAGCTCTCGGCACTTCCTTGCTATGATTGCGAAGGTTCACGCTATTCTGTTGGCTGTTCTCACGATCCTTCCGGCTGCTATCGCCAAATGGATACGTAGGCAGGCTGACGCGGCGCCATGCCCCCGTCACATGACTAGCTTGCGCCCACGGAACTTCTGCGCCTTTCACCCACATCTCCGCCACTTTTCGCAGCTCACCGCGCACGAGCCATTTGGCTATGATGTCGCTAAAGCCCTCATCCTGCTCCATAAGCTGAACAACCTGGTTGTCGCGATTATCGCCGCTAACTAAACATTTGCCGGGATCGGGCTTGCCTTCAATAAACAGCTGTAATTGCTGTACGAAATCATCCCGGTCCCAAACGATGAAGGCTACCCTGCTCTTCATTGCTTCACGGCCGTTCTGGAGCGTATACGCGATGTCTCCCATTCGCAGCGTTGCCCCGGATGATACAAGCCGATCATGAAGCAACTGTGCATATACGGGCAGCCGCTCATCGTTTCGTGCAGACAACGGTATAATGAACGGGCCGTCGCCCTGCTCTTGCCACTTCCCATCCGTTGCCGCGCTACTGGCGCCGCCCATCGGATATTGCTCGAAGATGGCATGCGCATTCGTCCCGCCAATGCCAAGCGAGCTAAGTGCCGCGAGGCGAGGCTGCGACGAATCTCCCCATTGGACGGGCTTATCGACGATATAGAACGGCGACTGCTCCAGCCCAAGCTTTGGATTCGGCTGTTTGTAGTTAATCGTTGGCGGCAGCTCGTTATGGTAGAGGCTCATCGCGACTTTGATCGTCCCAGCCAGCCCCGCCGCCGTATCCAGATGGCCTACATTCGTTTTGACAGAGCCAATTCCGCAATAACCTTCCTTATCGGTATAATGCCGGTACGCTTCGGTCAATGCTGCGAATTCGATCGGATCGCCAAGCTTCGTCCCCGTGCCATGCGCCTCAACGTAGCTAACGTTCTCCGGATTGATGCCAGCAGCATCAAGCGTCTTGCGAATAACGCCCGTTTGGCCGCTGACGCTTGGCGCGTAATAGCCAATTTTATCTGCCCCATCGTTGTTAAGGCCGATGCCTCTCATGAGGGCATAAATATGGTCTCCATCCTCGATTGCATCGAGCGCCCGTTTAAGCACCAGTACCGCAACGCCTTCGCCAGCCATCATGCCGTCAGCGTCTGCATCGAATGTTTTGACATGGCCATCGCTAGAGAAATTCAATCCTGGCTGGTAAACGTACCCGAGCCGCTGCTCGGGGAACACCGTCGCAGCTCCGACAAGCGCGCACTTGGCATCGCCAGCGCGCAGCGTCAGTGAAGCCGCGTACAGGCCAGCAAGCGATGAAGAACAATTCGAATGCACATAAAAACTCGGCCCTCTCAGGCCGAGCTTGTACGAGACCATCGACGGGATCGTTCCTCCCTGCGCCAGCACCCATGATACGTATTCATCAGGATCTTGAATAACGGCCGAAGCTTCTCCCATCAAGCCGGCTTGATAGAAACTATTGCTTGCTGACATGAACACGGCAGTCTCAGGCAATTGTTTCGGCACATAACCCGCGTCTTCAATCGCCTTCCATGCATGCATAAGCAAATGCTTTGCCTGAGGGTCCATAAGCTTTGTATCCTTAGGCGACAGCTGGAAGAAGTTCGGATCGAACTCGTCCCGGCCGTCAATCGTCGATTGGACCGGCACGAAATTCGGATTGCGGAACAGGCCGGACGGAGCATTCAGCTCAGTTAGCTCCTCTGGCGTGAAGAACCGCAGGCTCTCTTTGCCCTGCTGCAAGTTTTGCCAGAACGACCACTGGTCAGCCGCTCCCGGGAAAGAGCATGACATGCCGACAATCGCCAAGCTGTCCTTTAAGTAGTCCGGGTTGGAAGTTGTAGCCGCCGATTTCTCAGGCTTCCGGCTAGGGATGCCCTCTTGCTTATCAAAGACGGAGGCAACGGCCGGCGCAACGCCTTTGGCATCCGTCGCATAACGGCTAATCGCACGGATCGTTGCATGCTTGAACAGCATCGTAATATCGAAATCGATTTGAAGCTTCGCTTTCAAGCGTTCCACCAACGTTGCAGCAAGAACCGAATCGCCGCCCGCTTCAAAAAATCCATCGTTCATGCCAATATGATTGATGCCGAGCACTGCTTGCCAAATTTCTTTTACACGCTGTTCCATTTCGGATTGCGCCACCGCATCTGATGGCTGGCTATTCCCCTCGACTGGGCGCGCCATCAAATCTTTGCGGTCCACTTTGCCGTTGGGCGTCAGCGGAAGCCGGTTCAACTGGATGAAGAAGGACGGTACCATATGCGCTGGCAAAAGGTCGCTTAATTGCCCGCGGAGCTGCTGCGCGCCGAGCGCCGCATCTGCCGTAACGTAGTAAGCAACGAGCTGCTTATGCGCACCGTGCGTTCGCACTACGGCTGCCGCATCGGCAATGCCCTTCACCTTTTTCAGGCTATCCTCAATCTCCTGCAGATCGATCCGATACCCGCGTATCTTCACTTGATAATCGTTTCGCCCATTAAATGCGAGGGTTCCATTCGGCAGCCAGCGTGCCATGTCGCCTGTCCGATACATCGTTTCGTCAGGGCGGAATGGATTGTCCACGAACTTCTCCGCCGTTAGTGCCGGCTGTCCCCAATAGCCTCGCGTCACGCCTTCGCCGCCAATGCACAGCTCACCGGGCACGTTCACCGGAACAGGCCGAAGGTTGCTGTCCACAACATAGACGCTCGTATTGGAAATCGGCTTGCCAATCGTAATCGGCTCATGGGCCAGAACACGGCTAGTTGTGGACCATACGGTCGTTTCCGTCGGGCCGTACATGTTCCATACTTCACAGCCATAGTCCATGAACTGCTGCTTCAGCGATTCGGTCAACGGCTCGGCACCGCACAGAATCGTAACTCTTTCTTCATTTTTCCAGCCCGCTTGGAACAGCATGGTACAGGCCGCAGGCGTTATTTGCATAATCGTCGGTTTGAAGCTGCTGATTTCTTGCTTTAAGCGCTGGGCGTCGCGCGTGACGTCCGAACTGCAGATCCGGCACTCTCCCCCATTCACAATCGGCAGGTAAAGCTCTGGAATAACCATATCGAAACCGTACGGCGCCATCGATAACAATCGGTCGCCCGCGTTCAGCCGATGCCTTGCGCCCATATCTTCGAGAAGATTCGTTAGTGCCCGATGCGGCACCATAACGCCCTTCGGTTGGCCTGTGCTTCCCGATGTGTAGATGACATAAGCGAGATGCTCAGGTTCAGCCGCCTTCTTAAGATCAGCTCCTTCGGCATCAGCAGCAATTCGGCTTCGCTCTTCATCGATCTTTAGCACGCTAACTCCGCTTCCCACAATTGCTGCCACCCTATCCTGTAAAGCCGCCTGTGTCAGCACGAGCGAAACGCCGCTATCTTGCACAATGTAGGACAAGCGCTCGGTCGGATACCCGGGATCAAGCGGCACATAGGCTCCGCCAGCCTTTAATATCGCCATGATTCCGATCATCATATCGATAGAACGCTCGGTACATATGCCGACAAGGCGATCCGGCTGGACACCCTTAAGCTGCAAATAGATGGCCAGTTCACGGCTTCTTAAGTCCAGCTCCCGATACGTTACAGCATGCTCCCCACTGGAAACCGCGATATGATCCGGGGTCAAGCGCGCTTGCTTCTCAAACCACTCATGGACACAGATCCCGCTGCGGCGGTCCGTTTCCGTTGCATTCCAAGCATGGAGCAGCGTATGCAACTCTTGCCCGGACATCATTTCATAGGCACTTGGCTCCAATGCGGGATTCTCGCACACCCCAGCCAACAGCCGTACATAATGCTCCATCATGCGGCTAATCGTTTGCTCCGCAAACAAATCTGGATTGAACTTGAGATGCAGCACAAACCGGTCGCCCTTCTCAAACACTTCCAAGCCAAACTCGTATTCGCCTTCTTGATGGAACCCATCCACCAATTCGATTCCCATGTCACCGGAGCTTTGCAGCTTCACGAAATTTTGATAGGAGAACACGGTTTGATAGACCGGCGAAAAGGATTCCGTCTGCGGCAGCCGAAGCTCCCTGACAAGCGCAGTGAACGGATACGCGGCGTTGTCCAGCCCTTCTGCGACGTTCATTTGCAGCTCTTTGGCTAACCTATCGAATGGCTGCTCTCCAACATTCCGGCTTCGGACCGGAATCATGTTAATAAATTGCCCGATGGACGAAGCGAATTGTTCCTCCGAACGCCCAGCAACCGGCATGCCGACGATAAGGTCCTGCTGTCCCGTGTAGCGGTATAGCAGCATTTTGAATGTTGCAAAAAATATAACCGACTTGTTTACCCGCAGCGAAGCGGCAGTATCCTTAATGGATTGGCATAATGGCAAAGGCAGCTCTTCCGTATGGACGTTTCCTATGAATGCACGGGCTGATGCACGCGGCCGGTCGATCGGCAGCTCCAGTACAGGCAATTCGCCCGACAGCTGCTGCTTCCAATAATTCAAATGATCGTTCCACTGCCCGCTATCCAGCTTCTCTTGCTCCCATTGGACATATTGCGCATAATCCGCCCCCTTCACGGGGAGCGGAGCCGATTTGCCCTGTGCAAGCGCAGCGTAGGCTTCAAGAATCGTTTGCAAAAGCAGCAACGAGGAGGTGCCGTCAAAAATGAGATGATGGACGGTTATGAGTACCCAATGATCCTGTGCAGCATGCGTAAATACGTGAACCCGCATTAATGGCCCGCCGTCCAGATCGAAGCGCTCGTTCTTGCTTGCCCGAATATGTGCGGCTAGCTGCTCCTGATCCAACTGCGGAACCGCTTCATGCCGAAAATGGAGCGGCTGTCCCGTATCAATCATCTGATACGGAACGCCATCCTCCTCCCGAATAACCGTCTGAAGCACCGGATGCCCGGCGAGCGCCGCTTCGCAAGCCTGGCGAAACGCCTGTACATGCAGCTCGGTTCGTACCCGAAAACAGACTGGCACGTTATATGCGCTCATGCCCGGGGAGAGCTTCTGGAGCATCCAGAAGCCCTTCTGCCCTTCGGACAACGGCGCTTTGCTCTCCATCTGTTTCAACTGCAGCAGCCGTTCCTGCACCTCGGCAGTCGTAAACTTTCCCGCTTTATAATCCATCAGTAGTTGTTGCCGTTGCCGTATCATTCAAACTCTCCTTCACCGATAAGTCGGTCGATTTCGTCAAGCGTCAGAAGGCCGTCCCGGAACAGCTCAAGCGCGTCGGCTTCAAAGCTTGCACTTTGATCGTTAGCAACTGCTGTTTCCTGTTTAATGAGCAAACCCACATTTCCCTCGGCAGTGTATAGCGGTCCAGCGCTAGGCTTCGTATCGAGCAATTGCTCCAGCTCGCCAATCGACATGCCGCCGCTGCGGAACAGCTCAAGCGCCTCATCGCTTGGCAAGCCAGCAGTGTCAACAGTGCGATGTTGTTTCATTGGCTCGATTGTAGGTTCAACCGGCTCGGGCGCCCTAATGCTGCCGATCATCGCGCCTGCTGAACGCGCCAATTCAAGTATCCGCTGAGCCAATTGTTGAATCGTGTCATGCTCGACAAAATCGCGGCCAGTTAACCGTACTTCATACTGCTGTTCGCACGCCCGAATAAGCTTCATCGTTACGAGCGAATCGACACCGTAGTCATACATGCTGCGATGGGGCTTGAACTGGGTTGGCGCCATTTTCAGCTCATTGGACAAAAGCTCTGCAATAAAGGCTTGAATCGCATCTAGCGGATCTTCGGGACGGTTGCCCAACCGCATTGCCTGATCCGGGCTAATCCCTTGCCCTGCAAGGCGGACCCCCTCAGCTTGAACTTGCGATGGCACATGCGCTTGGGCTGAACTGCCGCTAAGCGCAGCCATTGGCGCACGGGATGGGACGACGATGCCGCTATCCGCTTGTATTGGCGAGCTGTCGTCGCTCCAAGGGAACCAGCAGCGAATCGATTCGAACGGATATGCCGGCAATGAAATGCGCCGCACCGCTTCCCCTTCATATAGCTGCTCCCAAGGAACTTCGCCGCCAAGCGTCCAATACAACGCAATGTTGTTGTAGTCCCGCTCCTTCAGAAGAATCCGAAGCATCGCATCCCCTGTATTTCCGCGCAGCAAGCCGGTAAATTCCCGGCGTTCGTCCTCCAAATTGCCGAAGTAGGCGATAGCCTCCGTATCCGCATAAGCACACTCTTGATACTGGCTATGTCCGGCATAATGCCGCAGCGCCTCAAGCAGTTCCTCTCGGGTATGGGCTAAAATTGCCGCCCGATACGCCATTTCCTCGCGGCCTGTTTGCAAGGTATAGGCGACGTCGGCCAGTCTTGCATCCGGCGTGCTTTCCACATACGTTGCCATTTGCGCGATAACCGCCTGCAGCCGTTCCTCGGAGCGCGCCGAGAACACGAATAACCTAGGGCTCTCCGCCAACGGGCCGTTTTGCTCGCGCAACTCCTTGCCCGGCCGATATTCTTCAATAATCAGATGAGCGTTAGAGCCGCCTGCGCCAAAGCCCGATATGCCAGCGCGCCGCGGATGCTCTTGCTCCACGCCATTTTGTTGAACAACCGGCCGGCTCCAGTGCCCACGTTCCTGCTGAACGGAGAACGGCGTCGCCTCAAACGCGATATTCGGGTTCAACGTCCCGGAATGGAGCGAAGGGGCAAGCTCCCTATGCTTCATCTGCATAAGGATTTTCGTCACGCCAGCAATGCCCGCAGCGCTTTCGCAATGCCCGATGTTCGACTTCACCGAACCGATGGAACAGAACTGCTTATCTGCCGTAAATTCGCTGAACGCTTTGGTTAGGCCCGCGATTTCAATCGGGTCGCCCAACGAAGTGCCTGTGCCATGCGCTTCGATGTAGCTGATCGTGCGCGGATCAATGCCGCTCTCCCGAACGGCTTGCGCAATTACTTTGGCCTGTGCGTTCGGATTCGGAACCGTATACCCGTTTGTCTTGCCGCCATGGTTAATCGCCGCCGCTTTGATGACGCCGTAAATTTGGTCGCCATCAGCGACAGCCTTCGCCAGAGGCTTCAGCAGAACAGCGCCTACGCCCTCACCCGGCACATAGCCGTCTCCGCCCACGCCGAAGCTCTCGCATCTTCCCTTGCTTGAAACGAACTTCCCTTGGCCCAGCATCAAATATTTATTCGGATGCAGCGATGCGTTCACGCCGCCAGCAACCGCAATCTCGCAACCGCCAGCTACAAGGCTTTGGCACGCCAAATAAATAGCCGTCAACGAGGAAGAACATGCTGTATCGATCGCCATGCTCGGGCCATTGAAGTTAAAGTAATAGGAAACCCGGTTCGCAATCGAGGAAGGGTTGCCCGTCAATGCGACCGGCCTGCCGCGCAGCGTTTCTTCTACGCCGTGCATTTGATACTCCTCGTACATGACGCCTACGTAAACGCCGACACTGCCGCCTTTACCCGGACCCTCAGTTTTGGCCAAAGCTGCTCTCGTATAGCCGGCATCCTCCAACGTTTCATGCACACATTGCAAAAATAGCCGCTCCTGCGGGTCCATCATCTCTGCTTCACGCGGTGATATGTTGAAAAATAACGGGTCAAATTTATCGACATCATCGATAAACCCGCCCCATTTGCTATAGGTTTTGCCTGGTTTATCTTTATCCGGATCGAAGTATAAGCTGTGGTCCCATCTTTCCTTCGGAATTTCAGTGATGCTGTCCCTGCCTTCACGAAGGTTTTCCCAGAACTCGCTCACCGATCTTGCCCCCGGATACCGCCCGGCTACGCCTATGATTGCAATGTCCAAGCCGCCGCTTTGCTCTTGGCCTGCTTGGGCAGCGCTGCCCAACGTTTTGCGTTTGCGAAGCGGGCGCAAGGCAGTCCGATCCGAAGCAGCCGGTGCCGGTTCAGCTTGCTCGGCTAGGATACGGCCTGCCGCTAGCGCAGCAGCAGCTCCCTTCCGAGGGCCAAGCAGCTCCGCCAACCTGGATCGATGATGGCTCATAAAGTAACCACTGACGCTGCGAATCGTCTGATGCTCGAAGAAAATCGTTTTGGGCAACGATCCGAAAACATCTTCTAGCCGTGTAGTCAATCGAATGACCATAAGCGAGTCAATGCCATACTTCTCCAGCGGCGCGTCCGGGTCGATGCGGTTTGGCGGCAGCTTAATGACCGTTGAAAGCAGCTCCGTTAAATAAACAACAGCCTGCTGCTTCATGCCGTTCTCCTCATCGGAACCGCCGGCTTGCTGGCCGCCCGCTGTTTCCAAATAAGATGGCGTCTCCTGTACCTGCGGTGAAGCCCCTTGCCCGGACGATTGCGCCAGGTGGCGGACCAATGATCGAAGGGAAGTACACTCCATCAACTCCGCCACATTGGTGTCCAAGCCGAACGCGGTGTTCAATTGGTTGGACAACTCGTCCAGCTTCACCGCATCCACGCCATATTCGTCCCACTGCGCATCCCCATCAATTTCATCGCTGCTCACCTTTAGCATCGCAACCAGCTCTTGCTTCAAAAAGGCGAGCAGCTTCACGCTAAAGCTTTCGGCATCCATTGCAGGGGAAGGCTGCGTCTGCAGATAGGCAACTGTTTCCGCCCTATTTTCAGCGCTTTGCACCGTTCTCGCGCTGAATTTGCGAATCTGTACGCATATGCGGCCAGTTTCATCACAAATATCGACATCCATCTTCTGCACGGCATCCTGCAATGAACTGCCTTCGCTTAACCGAACATACGCCCACATTTGGTCCCCGCAGCTATGGCGCAAATCCACCTCATCTACCGCAAACGGCAAAGCCAGCTTAATAGCGCCTGCCGTCTCTTGGCCGCCATCGCCTAAAGCCGCACTCGCCAACGCAGCGGATGCATGCAGTGCGGAATCCAGCAAGCATGGATGAAGCGCATACGCTTGCAACGTATCTTTAATGGACGCAGGCAGCTCCAATCTCGCCAAAACGTGTGGCCGTCCCTGCCCGTCAGCTCCACTGTAGAGTGCAGCAATTCCACGATGCCGCTCCCCGTAGGCAATGCCAAGTGAACGGTACGTTTCGTAATAGTGTGCTAGATCGAGCTCGTGGACACATTGGCTGCGCAGCTGATGCAAATCGACAAATTGCTCAGGCAGCGGATCAATGATTTCGACCGTGCCTTGGCTATGCAGATCCGGCTGCTTCGTTCCATCAGCCTCGCCTCCAATGATCTCGAACGAAACCGAGCGCTCATCCTCTTGGAACAGTTGAACCGCCACTTGCACCCCATGCTCATCCGCCGCTACGGGCCGCGCCCAAACGACGTTACGCAATACAGCCCGTCCCTTGCCAATGCCGGCAGGCAAAGAAAGTTCGAGGGCGGCTCTTGCCATTTCTAGATGGGCTACACCCGGCAATACACGCTTGCCCTGTACGATATGGTCAGCGAAAAAGAACTCGTCACCCATAAAGCCCGACTGGAACTTCTGCCCTTCGAAATCGGATGCATTCCGGTGCAGCAATGGATGCAGCCGTGATTCGTTCCGGCTTGCAGGCGGCCGTTTCGCCTCTGCCCAGCAGCGGTCTCCCGCGAATGGATACAATGGCATCGGGATCATTGCAGGCAACTGCGCGCCTTGGCCAGCATAAAGCGACTTCCAATCCGCAGCAGCCACTTTGCTTCCCGATAACCATCGATTCAAGATTGGCTGCATGCTGCTTGGCAAGTGATCGAGATCAGCCCCCGCCGTTTCGAAGGATGCACCGCCGTTATTGCCTGATTGTTTATAGCCAACATGGGCAAACCTAATCCCTTCCGCTTGCCCTCGTTCCCCAAATTGTTGCAGCTTCGCCGCCAGTTCCTCCGCCGTGCGGGCAATAACAGCGAGCCGATATTCCATCGCCTCGCGCCCTAACTGCAAAGTAATTGCGGCATTCGCCAGCTCCGAATCGTCCACTCGCCTCATATGCTCACCGACTTGCCTCGCATAGGCGCGCAGCCGTTCCTCGCTTTTGGCGGAAAGCACGAATACATGCGGCATGCTTGGCGACCGCCCAGCACCTGTCCGCTTTTCATCGGCAACTGCCACTGGCGGCACATATTCTTCAATAACAGCATGCGCATTCGAGCCGCTGATGCCCGTCGTACTCACCGCACCTAGGCGCGGCGTTTCATCCATTCGGTCCCACAACAAATTGCCCTTCGAAAATGCAAACTTGGATTTCGTTGAAATTTGCGAATTCAATGTACCGAGCTTCGTCATCCCTGGCATCGTCCGATGCTTCATTGCCATCAGCATCGCGATTACACTAACGACGCCCGACGCTGCAAACGTATGGCCGATGAGCGGCTTCAAAGAGCCCATCACGCAGCTTGGCTCCGTAACGCCTTGGCTTCCAAACGCCTGATTGAGCGCCTGCACCTCAATGGAATCGCCTATACGCGAGCCGACGCTATGCGCTAGCATAAAGCTAATCTGTCGAGGATCGATTTCGAACTTATCGTACGTTCGGCGAACCAGCTCCGCTTGGCTGATCGGGTCGGGAGAAGTAATGCCGTTCGTTTTGCCATCGTAGTTCACGCCGCTCGCTTTAATGCAGCCATAGATCCGGTCGCCATCGGCAATCGCTTTGGACAGCGGCTTCAACACGAGCGCAGCAGCCGCCTCGCCCGGAACCAACCCGTTCGCCCGCTCATCAAACACGCTGCATTCGCCATCCGAAGAAAGCATGCCAGCCTGCCCAAGCGCAATATGCGTAACTGGCGACACTAACAGGCTTACCCCGCCAGCGAGCGCCATATCGCAATCGCCTTGCCTTAGCGCTTGGCACGCCTGATGAATCGCCGCAAGCCCAGAAGAGCAAGCGGCCGTCAATGCCATGTTCGGCCCTTTCAAATCAAGCAAATACGCGATGCGCGCAGGCAGCAGCGCATTTTGGTTGCCGGTCGCTTGCCCTTCGCCGCCTGTTATAAAGCCGTACTGGCTTTCTTCCACGCCGACATATACCCCGCATAAAGAACCTCTGATCCTCTCTCCCATATAACCGGCATCTTCGAATGCATGCCAAGCCTCTTCCACAAATAGCCGCTGCTGCGGGTCCATTTGCTCCGCTTCGCTTGGCGAGATTTCGAAGAACAACGAATCGAAGCGGGCAATGTCGCGAATAAACCCGCCCCAGCGGGAGTTGGTCTTGAAAGGCTCTCGATGCGGGTCCCCGTCGTACTGCTTCCAATCCCACCGGTCAGCCGGAACTTCGCTAATGGCGTTCTTCCCCGACTGCCAGTTATCCCAAAGCTCCTCTATGCTGTCTGCCCCCGGAAAACGGCCGCTCATTCCGATTACCGCGATCGGCTCGTTCAACGAATGGCTCGAATGGCTTACCTCTCTGACAGCTTGCACGCTTCGCCTTGTGACAGCTTCCTCAACTGCATTCATCGAATGGCTGGAATCGGTTACTTGGCTCTTCTGCCAACTTTTCATGTTGGAAGCTTCCGTCTCCGACGCTTGTGCCCTTCCCGCCCCATCGTTCTCTTCCTCAACAATGCCATCGAATAGGGCGCGGGTAGCTTCCTCGTATTCCGAGCACAAATACTGCGACAGCTTGTCAATCGTGGCGTACCCATACAGCGTTGCCGGAACTAATTCGATCTGGTAACGGGTTGCTAAATGGGAAGCCAGCCCGCTCAAGCTAACGGAATCAAAGCCGAAGTCGGCAAAATTATCTTCTGGGTCAAGCCGATCAACCGGCGTATGCATCAGCAGGCTTATTTGCGCCTGAATGTCCTGCCGGATAGCTGCTTGCAACTGCTGGCCACTAAGCGCTATCTTTGATTCCGCCTTGCTTGGGCGAGGCGCTGTGGAAGGGCTGTTGCTAGTTTGTTTTGGGCGAATGCCGGCCTGTTGCGGGCTCTTGCCGCTGTTCATGCCCAGAAGCCGTTCCAGCCGCTCCCTCTCGCCTTTCATAATGAGATATTGCTCCCCTTCTGCCCCCAATAGGCGTTCGAACAGCTCAATCCCTTCATTCGTCCCAAGCGGCAACTGGCCGCTCGTCCGCAAATACATTGACGCCGCTTCCTGCTCCGTTCCCATGCCGCCCTCTTCCCAGAGCGGCCAATTGATAACGACCGTCTTGCCCACTCTCCGGCCGCTTCCCACCCACTCGTTGCGCAAGCGCGCAAACTGGGTTTGGAACCGGTTAGCGACAGCATAGTCGCAAGAGCCGAAATCGCCCAACATAGCCGAAGAAGAAGAGAAATAACAAACAAAATCAAGCTTCTCTGCCTCAAGCGCCTTGTCCAGCGCGACCGTTCCGCTAATTTTCGGAGCTGTTACCGCAGCAAACTGATTCTCCACATTATCAAAAATGTTTCCCGCGCCTTCAACGCCCGCCGCATGAATGACGCCGTGAATCAGCCCGAACTGCTCACGAGCTTGCTGCAGCCCTTGCCGCATTTGGCTTTCATCGCCCACATCGGCCTGGATATAGAGGACGGAAGCCCCTTTGCCCTCCAACGCCCGTATAGCAGATTGCTTGCCAGCGTCAAGCGGAGACCGGCCCGTCAGCACCAGATTGGCATTGCCATGCCTTCCAATATGCGAAGCGAATAGAAGCCCAAGGTCTCCCAAACCGCCAGTAATCAAATAAGTGCCGCCCGGCCTGAATGCCATTCGGTTCTGAGGAATTTCAATCCAGCGATAGCTGCGAACATGACGAAGGCCATCCACATACGACACATCTGCCAATTGTTCCGAATGCAGCTCGCTCCACAGTTTCTTCATCCATGCTGTGGTGGAATCGCCCCATCCGCCACTGAATGCCCCATCCATGATGGCAGCAACCTTCAAATTCGGCGCAATCAAACGGAGGGAATCGCCAAACCCGATCCATGACTCCGCATAACAGCGCTCCAGCCCATTCGAATAGGATGCTGCAAGCAGCAATCGATCCAGCTTTACTTTCTCCAAGCTAGCAGCCTTCAATAGGTTCATGACCGTCCCATAATTCCCTAGCTGGGCCCGATCCTCTAAGCCCCACATATAGAAAGCCGCAGCGACCGCCCCTTGCTCTGCCCCAATCTGCTGGAACGCTTCCTGCCAATGCGCAAGATTAGCCGGGTTAATCGTGTAAGCCTCGGCAGAATGGCGAACATAATCGTCCCCGATAGCGACAAATACCATTCGGCTGCCCGGCTCCATGCTGCGAACCGCTTCCTTCATTTCCTGCTGGCGATGGCTGTCGGACAAGAAGCAGAGATAAGCTGCTTCGCTTTCACGCCCCGCTTCATTTGCTGCCATGCCCGCCCGTTGCATAACCTCTGCCTCGTTAGCATGCTGCCCTTCCTTCCATATCTCTTCAAAAGCATGCAACGAAGGAGCTTCCCCTCCGCCTGAAATGCCCCGTTTGAAAGACGAAAGCGCAAGCGGAGAGCGTTCCAGCGATTCTCCCGTTTCCTCGGAGCTGGACACCCAATATCCCTCTTTCAAAAAAGGATAAGCAGGAAGCGGGACTCTGCGCGGCTTCGCGCCCGAATAAAGAATGCTCCAATCGATATCGACGCCTTTGGACCACAATTCCGCAAGCTTCCCAAGCTTGCCGCCTGCCGCCCATTGCTTCATAAGCTGCTTGGCTTCTTTATCGTTGTCGAATAGGCGCACCGCGTCCTTCCCTTGCTTCGAATTGCCCGCGTAGCAACGCTCGATCTGATTCGCTCCGCTTGCAAACGACTGGAGCTTTTGAACCAACTCCTCAACGGTTGCAGCGATGATTGCACAGCGATCGTTCATCGGCTCGCGGCCAACTTGGAACGTGTACGCTATGTCCGCCAATCGGATGCCCGCGCCTGCATTTGCATCTGCATGCTCGCACAAATAACTTTGCAGCTTATCCGCGTACTCACGCAGCTGCTGTTCGCTCTTCGCCGAAAGCGGTACGATAACGGGACCGCTGGCGACGGCAGAAGCCTGCTGATGGGATGGGGCGTATGCCTCCAAAATAATATGCGCATTGCTTCCGTTAGCGCCGAACGAGCTAATGCCAGCCCGCATCGGGTGGCGCTCACGACCATCAGACCGCTCGATTTCGGACGCATGCCAAGGACGAAGAGCCCGCTCGACATAGAACGGGCTTCGCTCAAACGGAATATGCGGATTCAATTGATCGGCGTGAATGCTCGGGAAAATTTGATTATGCTTGAATTGCAGCAGCAATTTGGTAAGCCCTGCAATGCCAGCAGCCGCTTCCAGATGGCCGATGTTTGATTTGGCTGAACCGATTGCACAAAATTGCTTGTCATCGGTCCATTTGGCAAACGCCCGCTGCAATCCTTGCACTTCAATCGGGTCGCCCAGCGACGTTCCCGTGCCATGGGCCTCGATATAGCCAATCGTGCGCGGATCAATGCCAGCCTGCATGATCGCATCGGCGATAACCTCCGACTGGGCAACCGGATCAGGCACCATCGCCCCGGAAGTTTTGCCAACATGGTTAAGCGCAGACCCTTTAATCACGCCATAGATCGGATACCCTTCCCGCTCCGCTTCCTCCAATGTCGTAAGCATGACGGCGCCCACGCCTTCTCCAGGCACATAACCGTCCCCGTTCTCCCCGAAGCTTCTGCATTTCCCTTCTGAGGACAAGAAGTCCGCTTGCTTCAAAAACATGTATTTATGCGGATGGGTGACGAGATTAACGCCGCCTGCAATCGCATAGTTGGATTCGCCTTTTCGAATGCTGTCGCAGGCGAGATGAATGGCTGTAAGCGATGAGGAGCACATCGTATCGACCGCCATCGATGGCCCGTGAAGATTGAGGCAGTACGATACCATGTTCGGAATCGATGCTGGCGAATTGCCGAAGGACATCGGTTCGCCCCGCTGTGTGCTTTCCGCTGCCAACAGCTCGTAATGGCTCCAAAAAACGCCGGCGAATACGCCAACGGTTTTGCCGCCGGAGGAACGGTAATGCTGCTCCGATCGCTCTAGGCTAAAGCCAGCATCCTCGCAAGCTTCCCACGCCGTCTGCAAAAATAGCCTCGCCTGCGGATCGATCATTCCAGCATGCCGAGGCGATATATGAAAGAAAAGCGGATCGAACGCATCAATACGGTCAAGGAATCCGCCGTATTGGTATAGCAAATCCGCGGAATAAGCAAGCTTGTTATTTTTCCAGCGCTCGACAGGCAGATCCGTAATGCAATCCTTGCCTTGACGCAAATTATCGTAAAATTCGTCCAACGTATCCGCCATTGGATAATGGCCAGAGACGCCGATAATCGCGATGTCGGATCGGTTAGCGGAAGCTGCCGATACGCTTGCTGCCTCGGGCTGCTTGCGCTCTGCCTTCCGGTGATTCGGCTGTTGTGCAGGCTTTGCGCCGCGCACGCCCAATCGTTCAACAATCTGGCCGCGGTTGCCATAGAACACTGCCGCTCGGTTAAGCCCTTGCGCTAACATCGCATCAAGCGCCTTCATTCCTGTTGGCACGGGCAACTTCTTCAGGCCTGCTGCCTGTTCCATCATTTGTTCCAGATGAGGGTCGATCCCCATCCCGCTTGCATCCCAAATCGGCCAGTTTACAGATAGGCTTAAACCTGAACGCGCGCCGCGATTTACCTGCTCCTGGCGCTCGATTGCAAACAGGTCCATATACGCATTAGCAACAGCATAATCGGACTGGGCCATGTTACCCGTTACAGCGGAAATCGACGAGAACATGACGAAGAAGCCTAGCTTCTCGTCGCGCAGCGCCCGGTCTAAATGCTGTAGGCCATGTACCTTCGGCTTCAATACTTGCTGCAATTCCTCCGGCCGCTTCCGGCTAATCCATGAATCTTTCAAAATGCCAGCACAATGAATGATTCCGTCAACGCGCCCCCACTGGGCTTTAATCATCTCAACCGCCCGGTTAGCTTCTGCCTCAATGCCGATATCAGCTTGTACATAGACAGCCGTTGCCCCCAGGAGGCGAAGCGAATCAAGCAAAGGCCCCTTCGCGGGGTCAAGCGGGCTGCGGCCAATCAAGGCAAGCTTCGCTTTAGGGGAACGCCGCGCAATGTGGGAAGCAACCGCTGCTCCCAATCCGCCTAGCCCCCCGGTAATGACATAAACGCCTCCGTTCCGGTAAGGATTATCGTCATTCGAGAGAGATAATGGCCATTCATGCAGTTGCGCCGTATGGCGCAGCAAGGAATCGCCTTTGTAATAAATCTCGCTTACTCCGCCCTCATGTGCGCGGGCTTCCGCATGCAGCAGTTCAGCGAGCGCCGCCATCGGGCCACTGCCTTGCAACTGGTCAGTTGTAATGATTTGCGCATGAATATGTGGATGCTCCATATGCGCTGTTTTGAGCAGTCCAGCTAACGCTTTCATGACCTGATCGGCTGGGCTGCCACTTAGAACTAGCTGAATAAGAAACGGACCGGGACCTTCCGAAAGCATCCGGCTCTGGATTAAGCGGAGCAGCTCAATGCATGATGACTCCAGGCTTTCCGCCGAACTGCCCGCCGACTCACGCAAATGCACGATTTCGAGTGGCTCCTCCGCTTGCAATAACGCAAGCGCTAAAGGATCATCCTGCTTGCCGCTTACCACCACTACCCGTTGCGCCTTAACATTCGGCCGTCCGCCCGCACGAAGCGCCTGCTCAATCCAGCCGGGCCCGGCGATGACTAGCTCATCGTTTTGGGGAGCAGCAGCTCCCTGTCCCGCGGCGAAGCCGCTTGGCTGCAGCTCCTCTTTGCTGCTTGCAGCGGGCGCAGGGGCAGGCGCCACATGGTGCACGCGTTTAAGCGGCTGCTCTCGAAGCGTGCCGCCGCCGAATGCGCTGCCGCATTGCTCAGCTAAGTAATCCCCTAGGCTGCGAATCGTTGAATATTCGAACAGCAGCGTCGGGTAAAACTGCTGCCCCGCCTTTTTTTCCAACTGTTTCACGAGCACGAGCAATTGGGAAGATTCGAGCCCAATATCGTAAAATCCGGCCGAAATGTCGATGTCATCCGCAGGCAAATGAAGCATTCGACCGATCTCTTGTTGCAAATAAGCGTAAATATTCGCCTCAACGCCCGCGCCTAAATCGGCATCGGTGCCGGGCAAAACTTCCTCGCGAGCCTCGCGGACGGGCTGCTGCATCCCGCCAGCCGCGGCGTATTCAACCTTCGATTCATTCACGATAAGATTCTGAATGAGCTTAGGCTCCCTGATCCGTTTCGCAATCATATCGATCAGATCCGCTACTTTCTCGCCTTGCTCATTAAAGATGTGTATCGCCGTCGACACGATATCCGGCAATTGTCCCGTACGTTCTGCCGCATCGGTATCCCGCTTGGAATATGCGTATACCGTTCTAGGCAATGGCTTGTAAATGCAACATCGCTTTAGCATAAAAGGGATATACGGCACTTGGCCGTCCTGCGGGCTATCTGTTGCACCGGTTAGCCGGAATGAGGAGCCCGCAAAGGTCGAACCGTCCAGCAATGCCGGATGTGCAAAAAACTTATCCCTATACTTCTCAGCCAGCTCGCTCAGGCTTAACCGCATCAGCTCTTCCCCAGCCCGCTGATAGACGGCTCCCTCCGTCTTCATAAACGGAAAATGTGCAATGTCAGCGCTGCGGGCAATCCCGTACACGTCGTCCATATCGAACCGGATTGTGTTCCGATCCGCAACAAACGCCTCGATATCGAGGCGTTCGTGAACTTCTTCCGTTTTTTCCGCATGCTGAACCATACATTCCATATTGACGTCCAGCTGGCCATCCTTATGGCCATCCTTATACAATTTGCAGCTTGATACGGTTACTTTCCAGCCGGAGCGTTCGGGCTCGAATTGAACGTTCAACTCCTGGTCAAACTGCTCCGACGTGACGATTGGCTTTAGAAATAAAACATGATGCAATTCAACGGCAACCGTTCCGATATGAAGGGAAGCAAGCCGGTAAATCAGGTCAAGCAGCGCCACGCCTGGAAGCGTTCGGACGCCGTGCACGCGATGGTCGCGTACGATGAAATTATCGTGATGAATCGTTTGCGTATACATTTCCTGCCGGGAACTAGCCAATTTCGCCAACCTCCTCTATTTCCACTGCACCTTGACCGAATCAAAATAGCTCATAAATGCAGCATCGGCCGTTTCCTCTCCCTGCCAGGCCGCCTCGTTTGCCGTTTCTTTCTGCGGCTCCGGCCAATAGCGCTGCTTGTTGTATGCAGGCATCGGCAATTTCGATTGCAGCGTTGCCTTCAGCGCTTCGGGCACGCCTTCGTTGCTTAACAGAATGTGCGCGTTGTTGCCGCCAAGCCCAAAGGAGCTAATGCCTGCCCGGAGTATGCCTTGCTTCGGTTTCCAGTCCATCAATTGCTTGACTGGGAACAGCGGTGACTCTTCGAATTTAAAGCGCGGATTCGGCACATCGCAATTAAGCGTCGGCGGCAATTGTTCATGAATGATGGCAAGCAGCACTTTAATGACGCTGGCAGCGCCAGCCGCGCTTAACAGATGGCCGATATTCGTTTTGACACTGCCAACGCCGCATATCTGCTTATCTGAGACGTAACGGCTAAATATGCGTGTCAGCCCTTTGAGCTCCAATGGATCGCCGATTAATGTTCCCGTTCCGTGCGTCTCCACATAGCCGATCGTTTCCGGTCCGACGCCTGCGCTGGTAATCGCTTGCTCAATCAGCTCTTGCTGCGCGTCCGGGTTCGGAGTCGTAACGCCCATCGTGTTGCCATCATTATTAACAGCTGAGCCGTCAATGACGCCATAAATTTTATCCCCGGAAGCAATCGCATCCTCCAGCCGTTTGAGCAGCAGCACGCCGCAGCCTTCCCCAACCCCTATGCCGTCCGCATCCGCAGCGAACGTTTTGCATCGGCCAGATGGGGACATGACTTTGGCGGCATCGAGCGCTTCATAAACCGACTCGTCCAAAATATCGACTCCGCCAGCAAGCGCCGCTTCACATTCACCCGACAAAATGCTTCGCGCAGCGAGGTGAATCGCCGTCAGTGTGCTTGAACAAGCCGTATCGACGACCATGTTCGGGCCTTTAAAATTATAGATATGGGACAAATGCGCCCCGATAAAGTTTTGCGCCGTGCCGATAATCGTGTCGCTTTTGCTTCCTCTCAATTTCCGGGCGAATGCCCCAGTGCGGGCGCCGACGAACACCCCTACCTGTTTTCCCCACAAATCGGATTTGGAATAGCCCGCATCTGCCAGCGCTTCCGCGCTAACTTCGAGCCATTGCCGTTGAAGCGGGTCCATCTGAACCGCAAGCGACTCCGTTACTTTGAAGTAACCGGCATCAAAATTTTCAATGCCTTCTAGGAACGCACCATTCTCGCCGCGGCCCTTCCAGCGTTCGACCGGAATCTCCCGAATGCTATCTTTGCTATTCGCCAAGTTTGACCAGAAGGAAGCTGCATCCGGCGCATCTGGGAAGTGGCAGGACAAGCCTACGATTGCGATGCGTGCGGAAGCCTGATTCCGTTCTGCCTTAGAGACCGAGAACGGTGCGAGGCCCGCAGCCGTTTGAAGCGGCACCTGCATCGATCCCAGCAGTTCTTCATCAGCCGGCCATTCCTTTACTGGCTGTTGCACAGCAGCCTCAAGGAATTCAACAGGCTCATGCGCTTCCACAGGCTCGCCTTTCATCACGATAGCATTCATTGCTTTCGGGTAAGCCTCTATCAAATAATGCGCGAATGCCCGAATGGTCGAATGCTCAAGCATAGCGCCCGGATCAACGGCTTCTCCTACCGCCTTGTCCAATCGGGTAACAACCTGTGCTAACAGAATTGAATCCATGCCGTAATCTTGGAATGGCTTATCCCATTGCAGCCGCGCCGCATCCAGCTTGAGCTGTTCGGCTAATAGCTCAGTTAGCCATTGCCCGACACGCTCCACTGGTGTACCTGTCCCTGCCCGTTGACGGCTAGCCGTTGTTTTCTGGCTCGCACTGAGGATGCCCGGCATGCCAGCCGCGCCTGCCGCAACTGCTGCGCTGCCCAATCGTTCATGCACGGCTTGCTGCGAACGGCCGGCTTGCAGCAATCGCTTCGGCTCCCAGCTTGCTTGTTGAATGCGGGCAGGCATAACAACGGCAGGACGCTCACCGTCTATTATGCGGCCAAGCAACGCCAAGCCTTCGTTATCCGTTAAGCCTAGCAGGCCCGTCTGGGCATAAGCTCCGCCCGAAATTTCGCCCAGGCCGCTTTCCTTCCAATTCGGCCACTGGATGCTGATGATCGGCAACCGATCCTGCATCGCTTCCGCGACGTAATCCATATAACTATTTGCCATTGCATAATCGCTCTGCCCTACAGCAAGAGAAGGAATAATGGCCGAAACCGAGGAGTAAAGCACAGCGAACCGCAGCTCATGCTCATGCTCATGTTCAGTGAGTTCACCGAGCAGCACCTGCAGCCCTGCCACCTTCGGCTCCATCACTTTTCTAATCGATTGCTCCGGCTTGCGGATAAACGCTGGGTTTTCCTTATCGGTCAGCCCCGCACAATGAATGAGCCCTCCAATAGGGCCAAGCGATTGCCTGATCTGCTGAAGCTTGCGCCTCACTTCTTCCCGGTTATCCAGCGGCAGCGATAACACCTGCACCTCTGCCCCAAGACCCTCTAACGCGCGTATGGCGCGGATTTTGGCTGCAATAGGGGAATCGGGCTGCTGTGCTTCATGCCACGCCCAGTCCGAACGGTCCGGCAGCTGCTCACGGCCGGTCAGCACTACTTTCTTAACTCCCCGGTGTTCGGCAAAAAAGCGTGCAGCCGCATAGCCGAGCCCACGCGTGCCGCCCGTTACGAGCAAAACATGGCTAGGCGGAAACGCGGCGCTTGCATTCACTTGAATAGGGTCCATCAGGCCAGCAGGCTCAGCATCGAGATAAGTGCGATACCGAACCCCTGCCCTGTAGCATGCTTCCGCATCGTCGCTATCAGATGCAAACTCTTGGGCAATTTGTGCGGCGAGCGCCCGCCCTTGCAAAGCGCAATCTGCATCGAGATGGCTGGCCGTTACATGCTTATACTCACGCCCAAGCATTCGGTATAGACCCGCCCGCGCTGCGCCTGACAAGCGAATTTCGCCTTGATTTTCAAACCGTTCCAGCCCATGGGTGACACCAAGAAGCTTCATGCCCCGCTTATGGCCGTTGTCGATTAATTGCTGAACCCAAGCGAGCCCGGCAATATCATCTGGTTCACCCGGATCGCAGCCGACCAGATCGATGCAGCCTCCGTATTGCTGCCAGTCCATGCCGCCAAGCACGGATGAAGCATCGAAACCAGATGCTACGACGATATGCGCCGTTTGCAGCATGCTGGCCAACTGCTCAGCTAGCGCAAGCGTCCTGTCCGTCGACAAAATCGCAACAACGCCATCTACGGCATCGCTCTTGCGAGAAACGCCACACGGCTCCCAACGTTTATGGGCCATGACGAAGGCTTCCTCGCCGTCACGATTTCCCGAACCCCGGGATACCGGAGCGCTAGCCATGCCGGTTTCCGATAAAATAGGGTAATTGCTTAACGTTGGCGCCCAGCAGCGTTCTTGAGCAAACGGATAGCCCGGCAAACTAATTCTGCGAGGCACAGCGCCACCGCTGTACAATTTGCTCCAATCAACCTGCAATCCCCTTGTCCACAGCTCCATCACTTTGGCAAACTTCCGCTTGGTTATCCAAGCTTCAATCGTCACCCGCATATCCTCATCGTCAGCCAGCAATCCGTTATTCTGATCAAGCTGCCCCCGATAAACATCGGCTACATACGGTTCGCCAGCTTCGATGGAAGCCAGCTTAGCCTCCAGCTCGGCCATCGTCGTAACTAATAACGCCAAACGGGACTCCATCGGCTCGCGCCCGATTTGCAGCGTATACGCTACATCATGCAGCTGCGAAGGCGATATAGCCCCGCGGCGAATCGTTGCCAGCAGCCGGCTTGCCCGCTCCTGCAGCCGCTCGTCGTTTTTCGCCGACAGCAGAACGACGGCTGGACCCGTTGGCGACTGGGCAACTGCTTGCTGATCAGCAGCATATTCCTCCACCACGAGATGCGCGTTAGAGCCTCCTGCTCCAAAAGCCGAGATGCCCGCCCGGCGGGGAACTTCCCTGCTAACGCCATTGCGCTCGACGATCGGCCGCTCCCAGCTCGTCCCCTCACGCTGGACAACGAATGGGGTTGCGCCAAAATCGATATTCGGATTAAGCTTCTCCGCATGGAGCGACGGTACAAGCTCCCCATGCTTCAATTGCAGAAGCACTTTGATAAGGCCCGCAATGCCTGCCGCGCTTTCGCAATGCCCGATATTCGATTTGACCGATCCGATGGAACAAAATCCTGTTTCATCCGTCCACTGGCGGAACGCCTTCGATAGCCCTGCAATTTCGATCGGATCGCCAAGTGAAGTGCCCGTCCCATGCGCTTCCAAGTAACTGATCGTGCGCGGGTCGATGCCCGAATGGCGCAAAGCCCGTTCGATGACGGCCGATTGCGCGCCCGGATTCGGCACGGTGTAGCCGTTCGTTTTGCCGCCATGATTAATCGACGACCCTTTGATCACGCCATAGATGAGATCGCCATCCGCTTGGGCTTTGTGAAGCGGCTTGAGCAGCACCGCCCCCACACCTTCACCGGGAACATAGCCATCGCCGCCTTCACCGAAGCTGACGCAGCGGCCAATGCTTGAGGCGAATTTGCCCTGGCCAAGCTGCAAATATTTGTTCGGATGAATAGAAACGTTCACGCCGCCCGCAATGGCAACATCGCACTCTTGCAAACGCAGGCTTTGGCTAGCCAAATGAATGGCTGTCAACGAAGACGAGCACATCGTATCGACCGCCATGCTTGGCCCATTGAAATTAAAATAATAAGAAACACGGTTAGCCACAGAAGACGGATTCCCGCTCAGCGCCATCGGCCGCCCGCACATCGTTTCCTGCGCTCCGTAGAGCTGATATTCCTCATACATGACACCCACGTAAACGCCGACGGACGTTTCCGTGCCGCCTGTTCCCCGGCCTTTGCCGGCAAGCGTCTCGCGTGTATAGCCCGCATCCTCTAACGTTTCGTGGACACACTGCAAAAACAATCGTTCCTGCGGGTCCATCGCTTCGGCTTCACGCGGCGAAATATGGAAGAACAATGGATCGAAGCGGTCCACGCCATCGATAAAGCCGCCCCACTTGGTATAAGTTTTATGCGGTTTACCTTTAACGGGGTCAAAATATTGGCTATGGTCCCACCGGTCCGCCGGAATTTCGGTAATGCAATCTTTCCCCGCCTTCAAATTGTCCCAGAACTGCTGCGTATCTGCTGCGCCAGGGAATCGGCAAGCAATGCCAATGATCGCGATATCCTGGTCGGAATGGCCTGCTGCGGATGCCGCAGATGAAGCTGGCCCAGCCGATGGCGTATAGCGCCCGCGGCGCGAGCCGCCCGCTAATGCCCGCCGTTTGCTGCGGGAATAATCGAAGCCATTCGCCGAAGCGGCGCGATCGGCAGCATTAGCAGTGGAGTTAGCTGCTTCGGTTGAAGCAACGCCCAATTGTGCATCACTTCCCGCCTGCATCCGCACCGGTTCATTCAGCAGCTCCATTAACCGCCCCCGATGCTCCGACGCGAAATATTCAGCCAAGGTTCTAACCGTTCGGTACTCGAAGAACAACGTCTTTGGCAACGTGCCGAACGACTGCTCCAAGTAGTTTGTCAGCTTAATAATCGTAATCGACTCAATCCCGTATGCCTCAAGCTCCGTGTCCAGATTCAGCCGATCAAGCGGCAGCTTGAGCACGGTCGCTAACTGTCCAGCTATATAGGCCGCTACACGGTCAAGGAATGAGGGCTCCAAATCGAGCGCCATGCTTGGTTGAGGCGCTGCGGCAAGCGGAGCATCCACCCGCGGCTCCTTCGCCGGTGGGCTTGCTGGACCAACGAATGTTTGCCGCAGCCGTTCCGTATCCCCATACATGGCCATTGAATGGGTTGCATCTGAGGCCATGATTCGGTAAAAGGCGTCCATCCCCATTGCAGATGGCATTGCCGCCATTCCCGTGTGCGTGCGCATCAGCTTCGCGGTTTCCTCGTCAAGCTGCATCGCTCCTTCTTGCCAGAGCGGCCAGTTGATCGATAACGTTCTGCCGTGCCGCAGCCCTTTCTTCACCATTCCTGCCCGGTATCGGGCGTAATTGTCCATAAATGCATTGGCAGCCGCATAGTCCGCCTGCCCTACGTTGCCGAGTGCCGCGCCAGAAGAGAAGCAAATGAAAAAGTCCAATTCAAGCAATGCGCTCGCTTCGTCCAAAGCGACTGTGCCCGATACTTTGGGGGCGAATACTTCCCGCATTTCCTCTGCCGTCTTGCGCAAAACATAATTATCGCGAAGCGCCCCTGCGCTATGAATAATGCCGCATACCGGGCCATATTCGCGGTCGATATCCGCCAGCAGCCGCTCCACTTCGCTTCGTACGCCAACATCTGCCTGCTTATACACGATAGTTATGCCAGCAGCTTCAAGCTCCTGTATCCATGCTTGATCAAGTTTTCCTTTAAGGGACCGACCGGCCAAAACAATCGTTGCCCGAGCAGCATGCTTTGCAATCTCCTTAGCAAAGAGCATCCCCAGCGCCCCTGCCCCGCCGGTGATGAGATAAATGCCTTCGTCTTTCCATGGAACTGCTTGTTCCGAACCGTCCATAGCTGCTTCCCATCCTGCAACGGCAAGCCCTTCCCCATCCAAGCGGACGCAGCTTGCTTCTGGCATATGGACGAGCTGTTCCAGCGCTTGGACAATTTTCGGCTCACTCGGGCATGTGCCATTCGTCGCCTGTACGATTAGCAGTTGCGCAGCGATGCTCGGCTCCTCCAGCCTGATCGTGCCTACTAACCCATTCAGCCCGGCTAACGCCTCCGACTCGCCATCCGCGAATATGACCGTTTGAATAGCAGCCTTACGGCGCTTCTTCTCCTTCAAAATATGCTGAAGCTCCGCGAGAAGCCGCTCAGCATACGAGCCAAACCGCCCCGCCACATCGGATGCATGCGATTGCAGGCTTATGCAGCGCGCACCCGGCAACGCTGCCGCCACATGTGATACAACGCGTTCCTGCGGATCAACAAGCACAATAATACGCTCGCCAATGTCATGCGAATCAGCCAATTCCACGAGCGGCTCAGGCTTCCGATCCCACTTAGGCTGCAACAGCAGCAAGCCCAGCTGGCCAGCCAATCCGCTGCCTGTCTCACGCGCCATAATGCCCCGAAGCCGGACGCATACGCGCCCTTCCCGGTCACAGAGATCGATATCGTAACGGCTCAGCAACTGCTTGCCATTCGCTTCAATACGGCTTACAACTGCCCACATGCGGCTATCGCATGGCGCGTAAATGCCGACGGTATCCACTGCGAATGGAACCGCTGCCTTCTGCTCCCCTTCGGCGCCGATCACCAAGCCAAGTGCCGCTTGCAGCGCGGAATCCAGCATGCCAGGATGGATAACGAATGCTTCGTTGCCCGCTGCTTGGACATGCGGAAGCTCCAGCTCAGCTAACGCGCAGCCATCCCCGGTCCATAACATGCGGATCGCCTGATGCGCTGGGCCATATACGATGCCCATCGATGCATACGCGGCGTAAACCTCTTCGCCTGTAATAGCTCTAGTGGAGCAGCGCGCTTGCCATTCCGGCAATTGGATGGCAGGCGCAATGCCTGCTTCGAACGACGCTTCGCCCCGGCAGTAAACCATTTCTTCTGCCGAGTGATCGAGCTCGCGTAACGCCGCAGCTTCTTCATTGGCATGGCTGCCATATATGTCAAAGGCCAACGTTCCTTCATCTTCAGCCGTGATTGCAATATGGACTGTAGTAGTTGGGCTGTTCGCCACAATCGGACGGTCCCACATCACATTACGCAATACGGGGTGCAGCGTACGGCCAGCCATTTCATCCCCGCCAGCCGCCTCATCCGCACCATGCAAAGGGTTGCCGATGGACAGCTCAAGCGCGGTGCGCGCCAGTTCTAGGCACGCCGCTCCTGACATCATCGGGCTTCCGTTAACGGCATGATCCGCAATAAAAAATTCCGTCCCACTAAATTCAGACGTAAACCGCTGCTCGGTTAAATCAGAAGTGTTGCGGTGAACAAGCGGATGCAGCATTGCCGGCGCAGGCTTGTTCTGGCTGCCCGGCTCATATGCCGCGTCTTTACGCTCCAGCCAGTACCTCTCCCGTGCAAACGGGTACGCCGGCAAGCTGATTCGATTCGGCGTTCCATTTTCATATAGGCTGTTCCAATCGAACGTTAGCCCCTTCACCCACAAATCCAGCAGCTTGGCGTATTTTTTTCGTTGTAGCCACTTCGCAACAGCTTCTTGAAGCTCCTCGTCAGCGCTAAGCAACGATACGGTATCCGCGCTTTTTTTGGCCTGTCCCGAGTACACGCCCTCAATGCTTTTCTCGCCATCCGCGAACTGCTGCAGCTTGCGATAAAGATCCTGGACCGATGTCGCAATAACCGCAAGCCGTTCTTCCATCGCCTCACGGCCCACCTGCAGCGTGTATGCAGCATTGGCCAACTGCCCGTCAACCAATTGCCCTGACTGAATAAATGCCATTAACCGCTGCACGCGCGCCATTAATTGCTCTTGGCGTTTGGCGGACAGCACAATAATAGCCGGATTCCCAGCATCGATGGCATAAGCGGACTGATCGTTCCCGCTAGCCACGAACTCTTCGACAACCACATGCGCGTTCGCGCCGCCCGCGCCGAACGACGAAATGCCCGCAATGCGCGGGCGAGCTTTTGCCGGACTGCCGTCCAGGCTTACTTGAGGGCGATTCCATTCCGCAAGTTCCCGTTGCAGGTAAAATGGCGTTTGGCCGAATTCGATCTCCGGGTTCGTCTCGTCCGCATGCAAAGACGGCGCAAGTAGGCCATGCTTCATTTGCAGCAGCACTTTCGTGATGCCAGCAATGCCAGCCGCGCTCTCGCAATGCCCGATATTCGACTTCACCGATCCAATGGCACAAAATCCGGTATCACCGGTTTGCCTGCGGAAGGCGCTGGCCAGCCCTGCAATTTCAATTGGGTCACCTAACGCTGTTCCCGTACCGTGCGCTTCTACGTAACTAACCTCGCGTGGATGCACGCCCGACCGGGCGAGCGCATCCGCAATCAGCTCCGATTGTGCAACAGGGTTAGGGACGGAGTAGCCATGCGTCCGCCCTCCTGCATTCAGCATGCTGCCTTGCAAAATGCCATAAATATGGTCGCCATCCTCAATTGCCCGGGCAAGCGGCTTCAACACGGCTGCGCCGGCTCCCTCCGCATCGACGAAACCGTCCGCACCAGCGCCGAACGAACGGCATTGGTCGCCCGCTGACAGCATCGTAACCTCGGAAAGCTTCAAATAATGGACCGGATCGACAATGAGATTGACGCCGCCTGCGATTGCTGTTTCACAGGTGCCGCTGCGCAAGCTTTCCATCGCCAAATGGATGGCCGTCAACGAAGACGAGCAAGCCGTATCGATTGCCATGCTTGGCCCTTGGAAGTTAAACAGGTACGAAATCCGGTTAGCAATCGAATAATAAAGCGGTCCCGTTGCGTAGTTGCCATTCATGACGCCTGCAAAAACACCGATCTTGCGTGTCGTTGCTAGCGTACCGGGCGTGTAGCCTGCGTCCTCAATCGATGCATATACCGTTTCTAAGAACACTCGCTCCTGCGGGTCCATGCGCTCCGCCTCAGCAGGAGATATTTGGAAGAACAAGGGATCGAACTTATCTGCATCCGCAATAAACCCGCCCCATTTGGAATACATCGCGCCTCTCTTGCCCTTCTTCGGATCAAAATAATCCCGCCAATCCCAACGGTCCGCGGGAATTTCCCCAATGCCGCTCTTGCCTGCCTTCAAATTGTCCCAAAATGAGGCGACATCAGGCGCGCCCGGGTAGCGGCCAGCCAAACCAATGATAGCGACCCCTTCCCAAGGTGTGCTTTCTTGTAGCTGTGCGGCTTGTTCCCCTCTTCGGTGCGTTTCAGTTCGCCTTGGGTTAGCCTCCGGTTTCGGGCTAACTGCCCGGCCAAACTTGCCCGCCTTCAGCCCGCCCTTCGGCGTGATCGGCGACGGCGCTTTAGCTGATGCCTCCTGGCCAGCCGCCGCCGCATCCGGCAGCTCCGGTGCAGCCGCTGATGCAGATACGCCTGCGAACGCCGCTAATTGCTCCCGCTGCGTACGCATGAAATGCTCCACCAACGCCAGCGTTGTCCGGCATTCGAAAAACAGCGTGCTCGTTACGCCCGTAAACACTTTGCGAAACGCATTCGTCAACTGCACAACCAAGATGGAGTCCAGCCCGTACTCCTCTAGCGGAGCAGACCCATTAATCTGGTCGGCTGGAATGCGGAACGTTTCCCCGACCAGCTTCTTCACCTGAACGAGCGCCCGCTCGCGCAATAATTCATCCGAACCCGCGCTAGAAGGCTGAAGCTTCGGCGATTGCGCCTCCTCCTCCGAGCGGCTGCTCGGCGTTGGGGCTGCTTTCACTCGCTTAGGCTCGCTGTTGCCGACGGCTTGCTGCCTGCGGATCATTCCATCGCTCTCTGCCACGATAATTTGCTGCCCAAGCCCATGCGCTTGAACGGCTGGGAAGGCTATCGACCGATAGCCTTCCGCTTCCAATACCCGCTCCCAAGCTTCCGGCGATAGCCCTGGGCAGCCTTGGTCACGAAGCTCTGGGTCCTCATATAGCCACCAGCCCTCAAGCAAGCCGAACGTCAAATGCGTAAACAGCGTGTTCCCGTTCATCTCATTCACGAGGAGCATGCCGTTCTTGCGCAGCAACGCCTTCGTATTGCGCATCGTCACGCGCATATTGCGTGTAGCATGCAGAACATTCGTTGCGATGACGATATCGTATTCGCCCTCCGCAATGCCTTGGTCCGTCGGCTGCTGTTCGGCATTAAATAGCTTATATGCCAAATAAGGCGCCTGCGGCCCATATTGCTGTTCAGCATGGATGAGAAATGACCGTGAAATGTCGGTATAACAATATTCACCGATATGCGCTTTGAACGGCTCCAGCTTGTTGAACACCATCTGGCTTGTGCCGCCTGTGCCAGCGCCGATCTCCAGCATGCGAATGCTGGCGTGCGGCTCCTGCTTTATGCGGTTTGCAACATAAGCCGCCGCGATGTTAGCGACCACCTCGTTAAAGTAGTCCGCCACTTTATTGTTTTTGTACACGCCTTCCAAAAGCTCCATCGAGGAATTCGGAAACATCACTTCCGTTGCCGGCGTTTTACCCGTCACAATAGCCGGCAGCTCCCGCATCGTCGTTTCGACTAATCGAACCTGTGACCGCATATCCGGGTCGCCCATCCACTCTGCCTTTGACGATTCCCATTGCTGCCACAAGGCCTTGATATCATCGTCCGCTGGCGGCTGGACGGCCACACAGGTGTCGCCCTCCATGCGTACAAACTGGATTTCGGACAGCAACCGAATGGTTTCTTCCAGCCAGCGATCATACATCGGATGTAAGCCAGCCGCTTGCTTCATCTGGCTAAGCGTCGCGCGTTCCGCCCTGAACATGCCGGCTTCGCGCAATTGCGACCATAAAAGCCGGCACAGCAGTTCGTCGATTTTCTCCATTCCCGATCCCCTCTCTACCTTCATCCCATTTATAGCCGCACAAAAGCTGGCGCCGCCCCGTTATCCGCCGCTGGAAGCTCCTGATGTTGATGCCGGGCTGCCGCATATTTCGATATATTCCGTAACGTCGCGCATGCAAGGCACACTCCAGAAGTCACCTCCACGCCGCTTTCACAGCTCCATGCTTCGGCCAATCCAGCCAACGTTACGGCATCAACGCCCCAGTCGTCCAAATCAGCGTCTGGGTCGATTTCCTCCGCTGTCACGTGCAAAACCCGCGCCGTTGCTTGCAGCAGGGCTTGCAAAATTTCAGCCTCACGGCTATCCTCCACTGCCAAGGCCTTGCCCTTCATCGGCATTGGCGGCATGCTCACGCCCGACAGCATATTTGCGATGCTCGGCGCCACGGCTTGTTCAGGCACGCTGATCCACTCTTCGACGCCGTCCTTTGCCTTCGGTTTTGCTGTCAATTTCATAAAAGCAAGCTGATTAATCGGGCTGGCCATTAATGCCTCCAGCGCTTCCATTGCCTCATCCGGCTCAATGGAGCCCACTCCCGCTTGCGCCATGCGCTGCTTATAAGCATCCGACGACACAATGCCAACGCTGCCCCAATAGCCCCAGTTCATCACACGCACCGCACAGCCTAACTGTTGCCCTGTCCGGATCGCGTAAGCATCCTTGAACGTACAGCCCGAAGCGTAATTGCTCTGCCCTGCCGCCTTCGAGAATGATTGCATCGAGGAGAAATACAGCATAAAATCAAGCGCTTCGCCCTTGAACGCTTGCACCATGGCGATGCTGACATCAACCTTCGCGGCAAGCCCCGCCTTGAACCGCTCCTCTTCCATGTTCGCCAAGCTCTGGTCAAGCAGCACAATCGCAGAATGCACGACGCCATGAATCGAACCGAACCGCGCCTTCGTTTCGGCGATAGCATGCCTTAGCGCCTGCTCATCCCCCGCATCCGCCGCGATATAGTGAGGTACAGGACCTAGCAGCGAGAGCTTGTCCAGCTTGTGCTGAATCGTTTCATCCAACGGCCTGCGCCCAATCCAAACGATTTGGGCTTGATAGCTGCGAAGCATATAATCCGTCCACACTTCGCCGATGCCTCCAGCGCCGCCTATAACGACATAAACGCCGCCTTGCCGATACCCGCTGCGGGCGGATTGCGCAGGGAAGCGAACCGGCACCAATTTAGACCGATACCACGCTTCGTCCCGATAAACCCATGGCTCGCCTTCGGGATCGCTTGGCAATGCCAGCATGCCATCCATCGGCACCGTGCCCCCGTCTAAGTCAATAAGCTGGAAGCTCCAGTTGCCATACTCTTTGGCCGCAGAGCCAACAAGCCCATGCAAGCTTGCATGCGCTGGATTCGGCTCATCTTTTGCCCTTGCCGTTACCGCCCGCTCGGTCACGACCGTCCATCTCAAATCACGCGTGTCCCAGCCCGCACGCAATAACCCTTTCATAAACCGGAACAATTGCAGCACAGGCGAATCATACGCCGTGCGATCCGCGTTATTCGATACGGGATCGAACGAAGGCGCTAGCCAGATGATGCGGCCAATAACGCCGGCATTTCCCGCTTCATCAGCCCATTCCTCAATCGCAACCGAACCGTTCGGTTCCGTTACGCATGCGTCCGGATAGTTGCTGCGCAGCGCGTCTCGAAGCGCTCCCGAATCGCCAATTATCCATACAGGCTCGTCCAGGCCCGAAGCCTCACCTTGTTCCTCAAGGACGGCCCTATCCCAAACCGGCGCAAGCATCAACTTTTCTTCGAACCCGCTCTCTTCCAAGCGCTTCATTTCCTTCGCACGCGACGCGAAGCCACGCAGGCGCAAGCAGATATTTCCATCTTGATCGGCAATATCGATATCAATCAGCTTGATTGGGCGATTGTGATCCCCCTGATCGCTATAGCGAAGCCATGCCATGGACATGCTGCTGCAATCCCCGACAATTTCCAGCTCAGACAGCTCGAACGGAAGGGAAGGCGCGGCAGACGCATTATCAATAGAGAAGCCAATCGCTGCCTGCAAGACGGAATCCAGCATGCCCGGATGCATCGTATATTCGGATCGCGCCGCTTCGGCTTCGCGAGGCCATGCCAGCTCAGCGAGCAATTCGCCCTGGCCAACCTGAAGGCCAGCCACCCCTCTATGGGAAGGGCCATACGCGATGCCAAGCGACGAGAAGGCGCTATAACACTGCTCCGCCGAGTAGCGGTTTGCGCATCTGGCGCTAATGGCCGCCCAATCCGCCGGCTCTAGTTGCCCTGTTTCATGCAAGCTGGCGTTGCCTTGCCCATGAACCACTTCTCCGGCTTCGTTTTCCGTATAAATTTTGAACGCAATTTCCCCATCGTCTTCCAGCTCAAG
This sequence comes from Paenibacillus sp. MMS18-CY102, assembly GCF_009789195.1. Taxonomy (GTDB): domain Bacteria; phylum Bacillota; class Bacilli; order Paenibacillales; family Paenibacillaceae; genus Paenibacillus_T. The sequence goes on from NZ_WSTC01000010.1 coordinate 77,491, forward strand.
CGCAATATGCACGTCCACCTGCTTGCCTTCGGCCTCCAGCGGGCGCAGCCATGCAATGTTCGATAATTTAAGCCGTAACCGGCCATCGCGAAGGTCTGCCAACGACTCTGCGTCGAGAACGGCGAGCACGGAAGCATAGGCCATCTCCAAATAAGCGACACCCGGCAATATCCGTTTTCCTTGTACCCGATGGTCATCTAAGAAACACTCATCGCCCGTAAAGACGGCGCTAAACCGCAAGCCCGCTAAAGTGGACGTGTTCCGTTGCACCATCGGGTGCCGCTCTTCCCGGGATCCTCCGATCGCCTTCGAATCGCCGGCCACTGCCCGCCCTAGGGATGGCTGCTGCCACTTTGGCGCGTCGATGCCCATCTCCTTCAACCAATATTGCGCCCCTGAGAAAGGATAGGTTGGCAAGCTGATTGTCCTCGGGCAATCGCCGCCGTCGTACAATCGCCGCCAATCCACTTTCATGCCTTTCACCCAACTTTCGAGCAGCTTTCCATATTGCCGATTCGACAGCAACGATTCGGCCGAATGCCCCAGGCCATCATCGCCTAGAGCCGCTTCTGCCGATCCCTGCCCTCGCACCGCTTGGCCGACATACATGCCTTCCCCGATTTCCCCGCCATTCAAGAAGCGTTCCAGCTTCGAGGACAGCTCTTGGGCGGAGGAAACAACCAGCCCTAACCGCTCCTCCATTGCTTCCCGGCCGATTTGAAGCGTATACGCCATATTAGCCAAATCATTGTCTGTGAGCCCGCCGTTTTGCAGCCGCCCTAACAAGCCCTGCGCTTGCTTCGCAAGCATCCCCGCATTGCGCGCAGACAATATAACGGCTACAGGACCGACTGCCCGCGCCCCCGCACTCCCATCCATGCCGCTATCGCTTACATATTCTTCAACGAGGAGATGGGCGTTCGCCCCTCCCGCGCCGAACGATGAGATGCCTGCGATTAACGGGCACTCTACTCGTTCCCCGCCCACTTCTACAATCGGGCGTTTCCAATCCGTGAGCGCCTGCTGCACAGTGAATGGCGTTTTGGCGAACGGAATGTTCGGGTTGGGCTTATCCGCATAAAGCGAAGGAACCAGCTTACGATGGCGCATTTGCAAAATAACTTTCGCCAAACCCGCAATGCCCGCTGCTGCCTCCAAATGGCCGATGTTTGATTTCGCTGATCCAATCGCACAGAAGCCCGTATCCTTCGTATCCTTCCGGAATGCCTGCGAAAGCCCTGTAATTTCAATCGGGTCCCCAAGCTCGGTGCCCGTTCCATGCGCTTCAATATAACTAACCGCCCGGGCATCCACCCCCGCACGGTCCAGCACCGTCCGAACCAGCTCAGCTTGGGCGGTTGGATTCGGCACTGTATAACCGTTCGTTTTGCCACCGTGATTAATGCCCGTTCCCCGAATGACAGCGTGAATCTGGTCTCCATCGCGCACCGCGCTCGATAACGGCTTCAAAATAACCGCTCCGACACCCTCTCCGGGAACAAAGCCATCCGCTCCCTGGCCGAATGTTCGGCAGCGCCCTTCTGCGGATAACATGCCTAGCGAGGACAGTTTCACGTAACCAGACGGATGCAAATACAAGTTAACTCCGCCTGCAATGGCCATTTCGCATTCCCCGCGGTACAAGTGCTCGCACGCTTCATGGATGGCTGTCAACGAAGAGGAGCACATCGTGTCGATCGGCATGCTTGGCCCTTGCAAATTAAACAAATAGGAAATCCGATTTGCCGCCGAGCCGAATGAGGTGTGGGGAAACGCATAGTCCCCTTTCTTCCATAGCTCTGCGCCATACAGCTCATAGCCCGTCTTCGTAATGCCCGTGAACACGCCTACGCGCCGGTTAACCGTGCTCGCCACGCGCTCTCTCGTGTAGCCTGCATCCTCCATGGCTGCCCAGCACTCTTCGATTAACAATCGCTCCTGTGGATCGATATAAGCGGCTTCGCGGGGCGACATTTGGAAAAATAGCGGATCAAATGAGGCAAACCGGTCGAGAAATCCGCCCCATTTGCTATAGCTCTTGCCCTGCGCGGCAGCCTCATCCTTATTCGGCTCGTAAAAGCCTTCCACCGGCCAACGCTCCGGTGAAATTTCCGTTATGCAATCCGTGCCGCTGGCGAGATTATTCCAAAATTGTTCAAGCGAATCCGCTTGCGGATATCGGCCGCTAATGCCGATTATCGCGATTGGCTCCCGCGTCGCCTCCGCATATGGCAAGGGAAGCTGCTCCTGGCGGGCGTTAGCGGCAACTGCAGCATGCCCTTGGGGTACTTGCGGCTCCGCCGCCCGTCCGGGAGCCGCCGCTTTACCGTCCGCTGCCCCATCCGTGGCCGCCTGAAGGCCACAAAGGCGCAAACAATCCTGCGGGTAGTCGGCAACCAAATATTCGGCAAGCGCATCAAGCGCCAAGTATTCAAAAAACAACGTTTTTGAAACTTCGCCGAACGCTTCCTCCAGCTTCATGTTTAATTGCGTGATCATGATCGAGTCGATGCCGTAGCTCTCGAGCGGCTCCTCGGCATCAATCCGGGCAACGGGAAGCTTCGTCACGTCCGACAGCATCTGCTTCAGCACGCCCTCTACGCTGCGGGCAATATCAGCCGGCAACGGGATGTTGTCCGGCACAGCGGCTTGCGTCTCCTGCTGCTCCGGCTTGGTGCCGCCTAACATATAACCCGTCATTTTCGCAAGATCGCCTTCCATTACGAAGAGCTGGCTTGCCGTTCCTTGCAGCCCGGCATACAACGCAAACAGCCCGCTTGCTGTGCGCATCGGGACCATGCCTGTCGTTCTTTCCATCATGGCAGCGGTGCTTGCATCTACGTGCATGCCCCCGTCTTTCCATAACGGCCAATTCACGGAAAGCGTACGCCCGCTCCGTCGTCCATCAGCCTGCAGCCCGCTCCTGTACTGGGCGTAAGCGTCCATAAAACCATTGGCTGCCGAGTAATCTGTCTGGCCGATATTGCCGAGCGCGCTCGCTCCCGATGAGAACAAGATAAAGAAGTCGAGTGGAATGTCGCGGCTGGCTTCATCCAAATGAACGAGCCCATCGACCTTCGGCTCCAGCACCGCGTGCAAATCCTGCTCCGTCTTCTTAATAACGTAGCTATCCCGCGTAATGCCTGCTGCATGAATAATGCCGTTCAAGCGGCCGCCACATTCGCTGGCGATTCCTTCAATTAACTGCTCCGCCGACGATTGGCTAGCCAGATTCGCCCTGCGGTAATGAACCGTAGCGCCCATCGCACGCAACCGTTCCAGCTTGCCTTCCTGAACAGCTCCCAATGGCGAGCGCCCGGCCAAATAAATGGATGCGGAGCGCGCTTCGCGAGCAATCGCTTCGGCAACTAACAGGCCAAGGCCGCCAGCGCCGCCAGTGATGAGATAGACGCCGCCTTCTTTCCAAGGCATGGCCGCAGTCCCCACACTAGCACCAGCCGCGTTGGCGAAACGCCATCCAGCCGTGTACCCTCTACCAGCGCTGTACCGAATATGATGCCTGCTGCCCGCTTTGCCGCTCTCAGCAAGCTTCTGGGCAAGCCCTGCTTCATCTTCCGCGCCAGCCAGCTCGATCATTTGGCCCGTCAATCTCGGGTTTTCCAAACGAGCGGAGCGAAGCATGCCGGCAAGCCCTGCCAGCAGCCTGCCCTCTCTCTCACCTGCGACGACTGCTTGCACTAACACCTTCGTGCTGCGCTTTTGGCGGAATTCCGATTGAATCTCCGCGAATAGCAGGCTGGCATGCCGATGGAAGGCCGATATAATATCCTCGGGCTCTTCCCCGATGGCAGCCTTCACGCATCGAACCTCGCTAGCCGGCGATAGTGCGCGAAGATTCGCTGCAAGCTCATCCCCGTTAATCGCAGCACGCTGTCCGCATAGCAGCACAATGTGCAAGCCATAGGCCGGCGTATCTTCAGTAGCAACCGGCTGATCATGCTCTTGCCAGCACGGTTCAAGCATTAGCAGCTCAGCTGCATTGCCTTCGCCTGTGCCTTCGCTAGGTGCAATCGCCTCACCATGGCCCGCAGAGAGGACAGCTTTATCCCCGAGGAGCCGTCCATCGTTCCCTCCGCCAATCGGCTTGACTGCCACCCAGTAGCGCTCTCGCGCGAACGGATAAGTAGGCAGGCTTACCCGGCGACGCCGATCGCCATCATGCAGGCGTTCCCATGCCACAGCCTCGCCGTTCGTCCATTGGATCGCCAGCCCCTCAGCCGCCGCTCTCTCCGGGTCACCGGACAACGGCTGCTCCGCCAGTGCCGTTTCGGTTTCCGCTGCTCGCTTCCCCGCCCGCTTAACTTTTCCGCTATAAACCCCCGATTCAGCCAAATTGCCTTTACCCATAACAAAGCTGCTTAGCTTCCCATGCAATTCCCGAATGGAGCATGCCGGAATCGCCAATCGATGCTCCAACGCATCCCGCCCCATTTGTAACGTATAAGCGATATGGGGCAACTGGTCGTCACCAGCCTCGTTATGCTCCAGCCAATCCAGCAACCGATGCGCCAGCTCGATCAATTGCCCTTGGCTTTTGGTCGATAACACGATAATGGAAAGCTCAGTACCAGAATTGCCTGCTCCATCTTCGTGCTCTGCCCCAGCCGATGCCGGCCAATATTCTTCCACGACGAGATGGGCATTAGCGCCTCCCGCCCCGAATGACGAAATGCCTGCCCTTCTATGCTGCTGCTTGCCATCGATAACAGGGCGCTCCCACTCCCCAAGGCTCGTTTGAATTTTATAAGGGCTCCTATCAAAATCGATGTCCGGATTCGGCGTATCCGCATGAAGGGAGGGGACAAGCTGGCCATGCTTCATCTGAAGCAGCACCTTCGCCAAGCCTGCAATGCCCGACGCGCTCTCGCAATGCCCAATATTGGATTTCACCGAGCCGATGGCGCAAAATTGCCGCTCTTGCGAAAACATGCGCATCGCCGTGCCCAATCCCGCAATCTCGATCGGATCACCAAGCGCTGTGCCCGTTCCGTGCGCTTCGATATAACTGATCGTTGCAGGATCAAATCCAGCCTCTTCCCATGCGGCACCAATCACTTGCGCTTGGGCAGCTGGATTAGGGACAGTATAGCCATTGCTCTTGCCGCCATGATTAATGGCAGAGCTTTTGATAACGCCATAAATATGGTCATTGTCGGCGATTGCTTGCTGAAGCGGTTTTAGTACAACAACCCCTACCCCTTCACCCGGCACATAACCGTCGCCCCCGGCTCCGAAGCTTTCACAGCGCCCTTTGGACGAGGTGAATTGGAAACGGGATAACGCCGCATATTTGTTCGGATGGACGGATACATTGACGCCGCCCGCAAGCGCCATCGTATTGCTGCCGTTTATTAAACTCTCGCAAGCGAGATGGATAGCCGTCAAGGACGAGGAACAAGCTGTGTCGACCGTGAGGGAAGTCCCTTTAAAATCAAAATAGTACGACACGCGATTCGCAATGTTCGAAAGATTCGTAATGAGAGGCGATTCCGCTCCCCCGTTTACCGTATCGGTGTACAGCTGGTACTCTTGCCAAGTGGCCCCTGCGAACACCCCGATTTTCCCATCGCCTTGCGTGCGCAATGCATTACGGGAATACCCGGCATCCTCCAGTGCCTCCCATGCTGTTTGCAAAAACAACCGTTCCTGAGGGTCCATCAGCTCGGCTTCGAGCGGCGAAATATTGAAGAACAACGGATCGAACTCATCGATCCCGTCAAGAAATCCGCCATAGATGGCGCTTCCCGCTGCCCTAGATTCGCCCGTTTCATTCTTGCCGTAGCCGCCCCATCTTTCCTGCCGTTCAGCAGGCAATTCGGAAACAGCGTCCCTGCCCTCTTTCAGCAGAAACCAAAGCTCCTCCATATTCCGGGCTTTCGGGTAGCTTCCCGCCAAGCCTATGATCGCAATATCTTTCTCGCTAGACGGCTCATGCGCAGCTGGCACTTCCATATTTTTAATGTCGTAGCATAGCTGGACACCTGTTTCCTTGGCAATGAGCCCTTCCCTGACGCTGTGCAGAATCGAACCAATTATGGCTTCTTTCATCGTTTATAACCTCGCCGATTATATTTTTTGGATGACCCAATCCGCCGTTACTTCTCCTGACAAAATGGCTTTCGCCAACTTCTCGATCGATTCCGCTTCTGGCCGTTCCGCTTCATGCTTCGCATGCGGCATGGTCACGCCATCCTTCGACAGTGCCTGCATCTGGCTAGGGCATTCGCGTTCAAAGTAGGCAATGAATGCCCCAATCGTTTGATACTCAAAAAATATCGTCTTCGGAAAAGAGCCAAACTGCTCTTCTAAACGTAAAGATGCAGCAAGCACGGAAGATGATTGGAAGCCGTATTCACCTAGTTCAGAATCTATCGTTAGTGCCGATGCCGGAACGTCCAGCGCCTCAGCGAACAGTCCGATAAACCAAGCTTCTGCACTCGTCTGCTTCGGCTCGCTGGACGGCTTCACCGCTCGCGATGGCCGGTCGCCATTGCCTGCTGCCGCCGCTGCATGTGGATCAACGCCCGCTGATACAGCCGTAGCTGCATTCCCCGGGGAATCAACTCGTGCTTCAACAGGCGCAATCGGGAAGTGCTGGCGTTGGAATCGGTAGCCGGGCAACGAAACCTTAGTGACATGCAGCGAACGGAAAAAAGGCTCCCAGAGCAGTTCCGCTCCAGAAACCCATAGCTTCGCCAATTTCGGCCAATTCTGCTCTTCCATCCATACTGCCGCCTTATCGGCTGCACCAGCATCCTTTAATCCCGCTTGCTCCGTCGACCGGATGATTCGCCCGCTTGTTGTTTGCCCCTGCTCCCATTCCCTTAGCTGGCTAATGAATGATTCGAGGCTATCAGCCATAATGGCCATACGCTCCGCATAAGCAATTCGCCCTGTACAAAGCGTAAACATCACATTTTCAGGCGAATAACGATTAGCGTAACGGGCATGCATGGGCATCTCATCCGCAAAAAATCGTATTAACCGATTCACTAGCTCGGCAAGCTGCTCCTGTGACGGAGCGGATAACGGAAAGAAATATTGGGCCAGCGGCGTCCGCTCCCCATCCGTCTCCGCATTCTCTTCACATATCAAATGGCCCATGTCGCCGCCTGCCCCGAACGACGATATCGTAGCGCGCCTTGGCGCTTCCATCCGCTCGGTGCCGATCTGGAACGAAGGCCGCTTCCACTCCTGAACGGATTGCAGCAAGTAAAAGGGGCTGTCCTCCATTCGCAGATTCGGATTTACGCTGTCCAGCCGCAGCAGCGGCAGCAGCTTTTCCGACTCGAACTGCAGCAGCAGCTTCGTCAGCTGAAGCATCGTCGACACCGATTCGCCGTGACCGGCATTCGACTTTACCGTGCCAACAGGAAAGATGCCGCGCATGTCCGTAAATGAGCGGAATGCTGTACGCAGCCCTTCCAGCTCAATGGCATCACCTAGCGGCGATCCGTTCGCAGCAGCCTCCACATAGCTGATCGTTTCCGGCCTAATGCCGGATTTTCGAAAATGCTCCTCCATTAACGCCGCCTGGCGGTTCGGATTAAATGCGCCAAACCATGATGTTTTTCCTTCATTGCGAATATGGCTGGATTTGATGATGCCATAAATATGGTCGCGATCCTGCTGGGCTTGTTCTAGCGGTTTGAGCAGCATCGATACGACGCCTTCCGCAGGCACCCAGCCGTCATCGTTGCCGAACGGGCTTGAATGCGGCTCGCTGGAGGATGAGAGCATATAGGAGGCGGTTGCGTAATGGTCGGGATGCACGATCAGATTCGCTCCGGTCACAAGCGCGGTGCGGCAATCGCCGCTTTGCAAGCTTCGGCAAGCGAGATGCAGCGCCACAAGCGAAGAACAGCAGCCGGCATCGGTCGTAAAGCTCGGCCCCTGAAAATTAAAAAAGTAAGCAATTCGGTTATTTAACATATAAGAATGGCTCGATATCGGCAGCAGCTTCTGGTATTCCCCATAGGTAATGCCGCAGAACAAACCAACATCCGTGCCTAGGCTTGCCGGAGTATACCCTGCATCCTCCATACAAGTCCAAGCTGTCTCCAGCGCAATCCGCTCCTGTGGATCAAGCGCGAGCACTTCCTCCGGCCGAATATGAAAAAATGATGCGTCAAAACGGTCATGCTCCGGCACGAATGCGCCGTGCTGGCATCTCGTTTTATTGGGCACAAACGCCGCTTGCTGTTCCGGTTCGCAATATCTCCGATGGTCCCAACGGCTTGCCGGAACCGGTTCGATGAGATTCGCCCCATCCATCAGCTTGCGCCAAAACAACTGATAGTCGATGGATTGTGGAAATCTTCCTCCCAATCCGATAATCGCAATATCGCTTCCTTTCGTTGCCTGTTGGCCGTGTGCCATATAGCTCTCTCCCTTATAGCCTTCATATTAGACTTCTATTGGAAATGAAATAGCCGCGACTGATTGCTGCGCATGCGAAATTTGACGAAAGTATCCCGGTTTTCGAGAATGAAATAAACATTGTTCGAAAGCAGATGGCCGAGCGTTTGCCCCGGTTTCTCTCCAAAAGAATGGCCCGGGTACACGCGGACAGAAGCGTCCGCCACTCGCTTGATGCGCTGGATGCTGTCGAACATGTCGTCGGGCGATCCGCCTGGCAGATTGCATATGCCGCAGCCCTCGATAAAAGCCGTGTCGCCTGTAAAAAGGCTGCCTTCTAGCTTATAGCACATGCCCCCTGCAGTATGGCCCGGGGTTAGTAGGCCCGTAATGGCGGTCCGGCCAAGCCACACGGTAGCGCCATCATCCAATAGATGCAAATTCGTGCAGCCAAATCGGTAATAGTCGGCTTCCCTTCTGGACATATAGACATTAACGCCAAATTTGCGAGCCAATGGATCCGCCAGCTGAACATGGTCCTCGTGGGAATGGGTAAGCAGAATCATCTCTGGAACGGCTCCGAGCCGAGCCAGCTTTGCTTCAATAAGCTCCATATTCCAGGCTGGGTCTACTATAGCCGTCTTGCCCGTATAGGAATCGACAATGATATAGACTTGATTAATGATATTGCCCGAACTCACTCGGAGCATAAATATTTCATAGCCAGCCATTTCGTTCATTTCCATTATGATGTACCACCCTGATTTTCTGGAGCAATAGCCTGTCTACCCTTTAAACAAAAAAACTGCCGCTCCAAGGCCCGATAAAGACCTTAAAGCGGCAGTTCCATAAACATTCGGGCATAGCTCTGCCATGTCGTCTGCGCGCTCGTTCGCGCACACTACTGGCAACACCCGCCGTATGACATTCCACTATTATTCTGACGTGCCGAAACAGCGATCAAAATCGTTTGGGAAATTAATCCTAATAAGAAAATACTATCTCCAATCGCGCATGAATGTCAAGGCAGTTCACCATTATGATTAGAATTACATTCATGAATGCACGAGATCATTGGTGAGCAGCAGGCCATGCAGCATTGGCTCCAGCGCGCTAATGATCAACTGCTCATCAGCGGCTGACAGCCCAAGCGGGAATGCCAATCGAATGCAGCGGTTCAGCATCGTATTGCGCTGCTTTCCGACTTGATGGATGCCTCCACGAATGCCCGTCTTTGCAAATAGGAGCCGCAGCAGCTTTTCTTTCCGTTCCAGCGTTGTAAATTCTCCCGGAATAATAGCTTCGCTGTCAATTACAACCGCATGGCCAGCTACAGGCTGAATGCATCCGATATTCATGCGTTTGAGCATATCGCCTACTCGCCCAGTGAAATCGAGCTGCTGCCGGACGAGCTTCTCCATTGTCACTTGATCAGCTAATCCGCATAACACCATTCGTTCGGATTGCTCCGACAAAGTAAAGCCTTGCGCAGAACGCAACTGCACGATGCGGTTTGCCAGCTCATCATCATTCGTAGCGACCAGCCCTCCGAAAGGCACGGCATAATCCTTCGTAAGGCTCGTAACGACATGGTCGGCCTGTGCCATCGTCTGGGCAAAAATGTCCCACACGCCCAGCTTCGCACAGCCTGGTTCAAACCGCTGAAGCAGCATCGCATTGCGAACCGCGCGTGAAGCATCAATAACGAGCGGAATGTTATGCCGCTGCAACAGTTGCTTGGCTTCACGAATGTGGCTCAACCGGACTAGCCCCCCGCCGCTTGCATTGCTTAAAAGCTCCAGGCCTGCCATCGCGATATCGGAATTGCCGCGAAGCGACTCCTCCAGCAGCGCCAGATCGAATTCCCCTTTGAACGCCTCGGCCCCATCCATCGTACGAAGGGATTCATGCGGCAGCTCGATGACATCAAATCCATTGTTTAATTGATGCATGAGTGTCGTCGTCCATGGAATCGTCGAAACGATTTTCTTGTTCGTGCTGCCGAACGCCTGATAGAACAACGATTCCGCCGTTTTGCCCTCTGTCGTTACAATTAAATGCTTGAACGGGAACAGCGCGCGAATAGGTTCTAGCCCTGCCTCCATCTTGCTTCCTTGCAGCTCATCCATCCTTTGGCGCACTGCATGCGAGCGGACGATGCCCCATGAGTCAGTCATGAGGTCAAGCGGGTTAGCATTGTAGTCGAGATGCTCAAGCCTAATCGGGCCATTAAGCAGCTCTTCCCGATCCTCGGCCGCCAATCCAGCATGCCATGGCGCGTTACCGGCATGATCCGCTGCCCCGCAGGAAGGCATGTGCTCCATTGCCCTTCTTAGCTCAACAGCCGTGATCGAATTTTGATAAAATACCGGCCAATACTGCAGCAGCAATGTTGGCGGCGCGGTTCGCGGCATATACGCCATAATCGGCTCGCCGATTTCGCCGAACTTTTTCTTAAATTGGTAATTGGTCTGCCCTTGGCTAAAAATCCGGCCCAGCAGCGTCTTCTTCTCGTTCTGCTCCTGCAGCCATTGCCAAGCTTCCGCGTCGCTGCCCGGCACATCCTCGAAGGCGAATGGGTACCAGGTCAAGCCGAGAGAAAACTGCTTCGCATTTTCTTGTTTCAGCATTTGCATAATTTCTGTTATCGCATATTCCATATGCCCAAGCGGTGCCGTCTTCGGATCATAAAACTCCTGATCCATCAGATAAGCCCCTTCGCTCGTTCGCTCCACAACGATAACCGAGCACAATTGGCCATCTAGATAGGTGAGGAAAGCGCGATAGTCTTCCGGCAGCCTTCGCTCCAGCAAGTCTTCCATACAGAGAAGCGAATGGCGAATAATATTGTTCTTGCTTTCGCCCCATCGCAGCATCAGCCGTTTCATCTCGCCCAGTGGAAGCGGCTTGGAACGGTCGTATTCCTCAACGGCCGCATGGCCCGCTTTTCTGAATTTATCGACCAGATACCGAAGCTTCCTCATTTTGTTCCCTGATAATGTAAACGAATTAATGTCCAGATTTTGCCAGACGCCTAGCGGAACTTGCCGCATAGCGGCCGGATCGACCCAATCCCGGCGAAAATCTACCATTAACAGTTGATAACCCGTTTGGCTGCAATAGGTTGCCAATTCCTCATAGATCGGCTGTTCTACCGGCATAAAAGGAATGATAAGTCGCGTTTCCTCATTTACTGTAACTTTCACATATCGATCCCGATTCGCCGAGATGAAGTAATGCGGATATAGAATGCGTTCATACCCGACAGGGGGATGGGCTTCATCAAGCTTCGCTATGGTGCTGGCCGCTTCGGCATCGCGTTCCAGCTCTGCCTCATGAACTAGCATCGAGCCACTCTGCTGCGCTTGCGGATGGCGACCGGCTTCGCTAATGCCCTCTGCCGTTGGCGGCTCCTCGGCGACGCCGGCTGCCGATAGGGAAGCCATATGGGCTTCGCCCTCTTGTACCAGCGCCGCAGCGCCGCTTGCAACCCAATCATCAATCGTCATTCGCTGGGCGGCCGGCTCGGCCTGCGTAACTGCGGATGGAAGAGGCTGGACCATTGCCGCATGCACAGGCTGAGCTTCTGCAAGCGCAGCTACGGGCGCTGCTTCTGTTCGCGTGACCGTTGGCGCTAGCTGTGCCGCCTCCCCTTCAATCATCGATTGCGCACTCGGCCGGGCCTCGGCAGCATTCGTTACGAATCTCCGTTGCATGGCCAGTATTTGAGGCTCGCCGTTATCGTCCGTGTTCGCAACTGGGATTGCAGCTGCTGGAACAGGAGCCGACGATACACGAGCTGGCTTTGCTATCGAATCGCCAAGTAGCTTGCCGAGGGCATTGCGATGCTCGCGCAAGAAATAATCGGCTAGTTCAACGAGTGTGCTGTACTCGAAGAACAATGTTTTTGGCAAGTTCGGCACATGGCTTTCCAGCTTATTGTTTACGTCAAGCACCATCACTGAATCTAATCCATATTGCTCAAGCGGGCGATCATCCTCCATTTGGCCAGCTTGCAAACCGAGCGTTCCGCTAAGCAGCTTTCTGAGATAAGCCATAATGGCAGCGCGCACATCAGCTTCATTCGCCTGCTCTGTTGCTGCTGGTTCCGCCTCTGTGCTTGGCGTCGAATGGACGACAAGAGCAGGTGCAGGTGTAGGCGCTGATGCGGATGCCTCGCCGCTGGCGGAAAGCAGCTCCCCGTTTGCAATAGCAAGGTTGCGCCTTATTTTCGCCTTGTTCCCGGCCACGACCGCAACCTGATCACAGCCCGAAGCATACGCTTCACGCAAAGCGGCCATGCCCGATGGCACAGACATCGCTTGCATGCCTAGACGGTCCAGCATGTCGCCTTCCATAGCGCTGCCGACTTGCATGCCGCCGTCTGCCCATAACGGCCAGTTGACCGATAATGTCCGGCCGAACCGTCTGCCTTCGGCTGCCCATTGGTTGCGGCAAGCGGAGAAGGCATCCATAAATGCGTTGGCCGTTGAATAATCCGCCTGTCCGGCATTGCCGAACGCAGCGGAGCCCGATGAGAACAGAAGGAAGAAGTCAAGCTTGAGCCGCTTTGTCTTTTCATCCAAATAAGCCGTGCCCTTCACTTTAGGGGCAAGCACTTCCTTGAACTGTTCCACCTCTTTTTTAATGATGTATTGGTCCCGTATAATGCCTGCACAATGCAAAATGCCGTCCAATCGGCCGGAGCGGGATACAATGGCGTCAACCAAACCGGACACGCCATCCCAGCTCGTGATGTCCGCCTGCTCATACCACACGTCCGCGCCAGCCGACCGCATTGAATCAATGAGCGCTTGCTTCTCCGCTTTTAGCGCGGAGCGGCCTGCCAATACAATCGTCGCATGCTTCGCCGTGCGGGCAATCTCTTCGGCGAATAGCAGGCCTAAGCCCCCGTTGCCTCCGGTGATTAAATAAACCCCGCCGTCTTTCCAAAGCTCGGCTGCAGGGTCCGGCTGTTCAACCAGCTCGCTCCAGCCCGGCGTATGCGCCGTTTCGCCCCGATAACGAATATGCAAGTTGCCGTCGTCCAAATGGCGTTCCAATATACGCATTACCGTATCCGCTTCCTCGGAATCCGTCTCGATCAGCTGTGCGTTTAGTTTCGGATTTTCCAGCCTAGCGGTCTTCAGCATTGCCGCAAGCCCCGCATAGTGGCAAGCATCCTCACGGCTTGCAGCTACGATCTGTACAATCGGAGGCGCAGCGCTCTTGTCCATTAATGCTTCCCGAACCTGTTCGAACACGGCAGCCGATGCGCGGTGGAATTGGTCAGCCAGCTTTTCCTTCCGTTCAGGCAACGATAATGCAATTGAGCCTTTCAAAAGCTTCTCCAGCTGTGCGCTTACCGATGGCGTAAACCCAATCAACATAAGCCTGCGCCGGCCTTCCGCTGCCTTCTTGCCAACATGGCCGCTTGCTGCCTGCGGCAACAGCTGCCATGTCGGCTTGATCAGAATTGTCCCACTATCAGCGGGTCCAGCGGACCCAACCATTGCGCCAGGCCCATCAGCCAGCGCTGGCTGGCCGTCAAGCATGCGAACCGTGAACCCTTGAAGCCGTACATGCACACAGCCCTGTTCATCACATAAATCGATATCCAGCTTTTGTATCGCGCTATTTGCCTTTGTGTGCCCGCTGTATCGCACATAAGCCCACATGCTTGAAACAAGCGGAGCGTAAACATCCAGCTGCTCAAGCGCAAACGGCAGCATCGGCTTGCTCGCTTGCCCATCGGAATGGCCTGCGAGGACGAGCCCAATAGCTGCTTGCAAAGCGGAATCGAGCATGCCCGGATGAAGGGCGGTGTGATGATGCGAGTGATCCATCATCGGCAGAGAAAGCTTGGCCAGCACATAGCCCGTGCCGATCAACACATTCTCCAACCCCCGGAACGACGGGCCATAATGAATGCCCATCGCGCCAAACGCTTCTTGGCATTGCTGCGCATCGAGCGCTGCGTTGCAGTTTGCGCTTAACGAATCCAAGGCGACGGGCGGCATCGTACCAGCATCAACATATGCCGCCAACCCATGGCTATAAGCCGCACCCTTCCCACGCGGCTGGCCTGCTGAGCGAAGCTCCAGCTCAATTGCGCCTTCGCTATTTGCTTGCAAGCCAACAGCCAATTCCACCGGACCAGCCTCTACCGTAACAGGCCGCGCCCATACAATTTGCCTCAGCTGGAGATGAGCGCTTTCGCCTTTCATCGCGCCAGCCGCCAGCTCGACAGCCGCACGGAACATTTCTAGCTGCGCTGCCCCAGGCAACACCCGCTGATTGCGAATGACATGATCCGCGAGGAAAAACTCCTCCCCCGTAAAGCGCGACTCATATTTCTGTTCCGTTAAATCCGATACGTTCCGCTGAACGAGCGGATGAAGAACCGGCAGTGGCACCTGCTCTTGGAAAGCAGCAAGCTGTTCCGGCATTCGGCGTTCATCAGGCCCTGCCAGCCCGTATCGCTCCTTCGCGAACGGATAAGCAGGAAGATGCAATTTCACAGGACGATCGTTGCCATAGAATAGCTCCCACTCAATGTGCACCCGGTTCGCCCATAGCTTCGCGATTTTTTCCCACTGGCCCTTCGCCAACCATTGGGCGATCACATCTTGCAGCTCTTCGTCGGAATCGAATAGCCGCACCATATCGTTATCTTCTTTTGTTTTGCTGCGCCAGCAGCCGTCGATATTGCGATTGTGCAAAAACGCCTCCAGCTTCGTTATTAAATCCGCTGGATCGTTTACGAGGAAGATCACTCTTTCCTCCATCGCTTCCCTTCCGGTTTGCAGCGTATAACCGATATTGTGCAAGCCATCAGCCGTAAGCTGCCCGTTGGTTGCTATGCCATTGCCCTTATTGCCCGCTGCCTGCGATGGCCCGGCTTGGGCGATGGCGGCGAGCGATCCGTAGCTAGAAAGCAGCTCTGCCGGCAATTCGGCACCCGCTTCCTCCCAAACTCGCTGTTGCAGCTGCATCAGATGCAACTGCTCTACCCCATATTCATGGAAAGCCTCATTCGGATCAATGACGGACGGATCGACTTGTAAAATTCGGGCCAGCATATTAACCAATTCCGCTTGGTCCAATTGTTTGTGCACGGCTGCGTCCTGTTGGCTCGAATTGTGGCTGCCGCCAAGTGCGCTAATGCTTTCTCTTCCATACGGCTTCTGGACATAAGCAAGCAGGCTTGCCGCATATTCGAGCAGCCTGTCCTTGTTTTTCGCCGAAAGCGGAATCAGGATCGGTCCCGATTGTGGTGTATGGCCCATTCGTGAAACGGAAGGGACAGCCGGGATATGTTCCTGCACAACCAGATGGGCATTCGTGCCGCTATGGCCGAAGGAGTTGACCGTTGCCATGAGCGGCTTGCCATCATTCCCTTTCCACGCCATCGTTTCCGTATTCAAATAGAACGGCGAGCCCGCTAATTCAATGAACGGATTAAGCTTCTCATAATGAATGAGGCCCGGAATCATGCGATGGCGCATAGAGAGCAGCACCTTCATAAGCCCTATCACGCCTGCCGCAGCTCCCGTGTGCCCTATATATGGCTTGGCTGTGCCAATTGCGCAATATTGCTGTTTGTCCGTAAATGCCTTGAACGTTCTCACCAATGCATTCGTCTCAATCGGATCGCCAAGCTTCGTGCCAGTGCCATGTGCCTCTACATACGTAATGTCCGCGGGATTGATGCTGTACTTGCGGTACACATCCGTAAGCAGCCGCTCTTGCGCTGCACCGCTCGGCGCGGTAATGCCATTGCTTGCGCCGTCTTGGTTAATGCCCGAAGCTTTAATGACGCCCCAGATTGGATCGCCATCCTGAATCGCCTCTTCCAGCCTTTTCAAAATAACGATGCCAACGCCTTCGGACAGAACCGTCCCGTCAGCCGCCGTATCGAACGTATGGCACTTGCCCGTTGGCGATAGCATCTCAATCTCCGATAACGTCGCTAAGGTTGAGCCGTTCAAATAAGCAGCGGCTCCGCCCGCAACCGCTATCGAGGATTCCCCGCTGCGCAAGCTTTCGCATGCCATATGCAGCGCGACGCCCGAGGAAGAGCAGCCCGTATTAATGACCACGGCCGGCCCATTCAAATTCAAATAATAAGACAGGCGCGAGGCGACGATGGCGTCTGAAAAACCAGTAAAGGTTTCATTGAAGTAACCAGTCGGTTCTGCGCCGATGAACATGGACGTATTCGTGCCCGCTAACGTTTTCGGGTTATACCCTGCGTTCTCTAACGCCTTCCAGCTCTCTTGCAAAATAAGCCGTTGATGCGGATTCATCGATGCTGCCTCACGCGGCGAAATGTTGAAGAACAGCGGATCGAAGCAGTCCCGCTCCTCTAGCACGCCTCCCCATTTGCAATATGTTTTGCCCGGCGTCCGCTTGCTGCTAAACAGCTTCTGCTGGTCCAAATATTGCGAAGGCAGCTCGCGAACGGCATCGTGCCCGCTGCACAGATTTTCCCAGAACGCATCGATATTCGCCGCATCAGGGAATTGGCCGGACATGCCGATGACCGCAATGCCGGTGCAGCTCGGCTGTGCGGGCATGCTTTGGCCATATGACGGCGCTAGTTGCTCTGGCTGTTCCTGCTGTGCCTGCCGTGCCTGCGCCTCTGCCGAATGGGAGCGGCCGGTCGCCGGTACCACTTGCTGTCCAGCCCTCGGACCCGCCTCCTGCTCTGGCATCGAGCGCGGCATCCGTTCCATGATCGCCGGCTTGTAGGATGCCACCAAATGGGCAGCCAGTTTGTTAATCGTGCTAAAATCAAAAATGCTCGTTGTCGATAAATCCGTGCCAAGCGCTCGATTGATCGTTTGGACCAAATGAATGCCGAGAATGGAGTCTACGCCGAATTCCGCAAACGGCATATCGTTCGAAATCGCTGCAATATCGGTGTCCACTGCTTCCGATAGCTTCGATTTAATAATGCTGCGTACAAATTCCATCATTTCGCCGTCACCAGCCCCTGTTGCCATTCTGCGCGGCGCTGGCTGATTCGCCAATCCGGCATGCTGCTGCTGCGTTTCCACCGGCTCGACAGCCAACACCCTTTCCGGCTCGCCATGACGCTCATCTCCCTTACTCATAACCAGCCTGTCGGCCGTAAAGCTGCCTTCGAGCCTAACGATGCCATCACTTGCAGAGACGATGACCTGCTGCCCCACTTCCCGGTCCGCATACGCTGGGGCGAAGGCCGAAGCAAAGCCTTCTTCCTTCAACAATTGCTCCCAGCCTTCCAAGTACAGCCCCGGGCAGTTTGGTATGCGCAGCTCCGCATCCTCATACAGCCACCAGCCTTCCAAGAGCCCGAATGTCAAATGCGTAAACAGCGATTTATCCGTCAGCTCATTAATGACAAACATGCCGTTCGCCCGCATTAATGCCTTCGCATGGCGCACCGTCGTTCGGATGTTGCGAGTGGCATGCAGCACGTTCGTAGCGATCACAACATCGTATTGTCCCAAATCAATGTTCTGTCCTTCTAAAGGTTCATCGATATTTAACAGCTTGCATGCCAAATAAGGCGCTTGCTCCCCGTAAGTTTTCTTTGCGTGCAGCAAAAACGCTCTGGAAATATCGGTATACGCATACTCCCCTATATTTTCACGGAACGGTGCAAGCTTCGCGAACATTTTGCTGCTCGTGCCGCCTGTTCCCGCGCCGATCTCCAGCAACCGGATGCGCGCCCCTGGGTCATGCGCCCTTCTCTCTTCCACGTAAGCAACGACGGCATCGGAAGCGACCTCATTAAAATACTCCGCTACCGGCGTATGCTTATAGACGCTTTCGACCAATTCCAGCGTACCGTTCGGGAACATATACTCCGTCGCCGGCCGTTCCCCGTTAAGAATAGGCGGCAAAGCCTTCAGCATCACTTCAACTAGCCGCAATTTGGAAGCTTGCCGTTCATCCTGAAGCCACACTTTCTTGCGTGCCTCCCATTGCTCCCAAGCCGAAGCATAATCTAGCAGCTCCGCCGCTTCTGGCAATCGGTATTGCGTGCCATCGAACAACAGCTTGCCATGCCGCGCCAAAATGCTAAGCGTCTCCTCATGCCAGCTCGCATACAGCTTGCGCTGCACTTCCGGCAAGCCGGACAAAAACGCCTCTGCTGTTCCAGCCTCGAATGCGTTCATCCCGCCCAACTGTACGAGCAGCAGGCGGCATAGATGTTCATCGATATCCAGCATCGGCCCCATCAGCCCGTTGCTTTTCTCTAACGGCATGCGAATGCGGCGCTTGACCTGCTCGATGTCCAGCTTCGTTTCGCCCGAATAGACCCTTAGCGCTTCGCCTTTAAGCGGCACCAGCCCTTCATAGCCTGCGATTTTCGTCGTTTTCATAAAAGCGATCCGGTCCAGCGGACCGGCCATCAGCATCTCCAGCGCTTTCATGCCTTCAGCTGGTTCAATGCAGCCGATGCCGTTCTGCTCACACCAATACCGGAACGTATCCGCATTCTCGCTGTTCTCTGGCATGTTCCAGTAACCCCAGTGGATAACCTTCACCGCACACGGCATTGTTGCCGCTAGCCATGCCGCGTATTCATCACTAATGAGGCAACCGGCAGCATAAACGCTTTGCTTCCGTGCCTGCAAGAACGAGTTGATCGATGAGAAAAATAATATAAAATCAAGCGGCGCTTGCCCGAAAGCTTGCTTCATGCGAACGCTGACTTCCAGCTTCGATTGCAGAAGCGCGCCGTATGCCTCCTCTTGCAGCTCCAATATATCCCCGGCTGTAATATGCGCCGCAGCGTGAACGACGCCGTTCAGTCGCCCGAACCGCCCGGTCACTTCGTTGCGCACGGCTTCCAGCCTGCCCGGCTCCGAAGCGTCAGCCTCTACATAGATTGGGGCAGGGCCAAGCTTCGCCAATCTGCTTATTTTCTGCTCAACAGCCGCATCCAATGGCCTGCGCCCGATCCATATGATTGTCGCGCCGTAGGTGCGAATCATATAGCTCGACCACGCTTCACCGATTGTGCCAGCACCGCCGATGACAAGATACACGCCGCCCTGCTTATATAATGGCGCTTGCCCATTCATGAGAGCGCCGCTGTCCGCAATGAGGGCAAGCCGTTGCCGGTGCCACTGCCCATTACGCCAGACGTAAGGCTCCCCTCGCGGATCAGCCTTCAGCCGGAGCATCTCTTCCATTGGCCAAGCAACCGCCGCTTCCACATCGATAAGGCGGATCTCCCAACCCGGATATTCCTTGGCGGCCGAGCCAATCAATCCATGCACGGAAGCGTGCGCCGGGTCAGCAACGTCCCCTTGCCCGATCGAGCGGCATTGCTCCGTAACAATCGTCCAACCGAGCTTACGGGAGCCATAGCCTGCTTTGGCTACAGACTGAATTACGCGGAATAATTGCAAGATGCCGTTCTTTTGGCGATCCATGATCGCTTCGTCATTGCCGTCCGCAGTTCCCTCGCTATTCCCGGCTATCCATACGATATGGCCCAAATCCCCTAGGCGGTTCAGCTTAGCGGCGATTTCCTCCACCGTTTCCTCATGCAGCACAAGCTTGGCGGCATGCGGATAACGCGAAGTGAATGGGCCGGTGCGCCGGTCTTCCGAAGCAATGACGAGCACCCGCTCTGTTTCGCTCAAGGAAGGATCGCCCGAAATGTCCGCAAACCGGACCGCATCCCATACTGGCGCCATTAATACATCGCCAATTGGCGGGCCGTTCTCTTCCCCGGATGCGATAGGACTTGGCTGCCCCGCTGTTTTGGATGCAAAACCAGACAGGAACACGCATAAATTGCCGCGCCGGTCACGTAGTTCAATATCAAACGACTGCACAGCGCTCGCCGCCAAAGCTGTCCGGCGGTTTACAACCACCCACATCTCCGCCCCCGTGCTTGTGAACACGTCGAGCCGATCAAGACCGATAGCCAAGCTCGCTCCACCGCCTGCATGGCTGCGCATGAGAACGCTTGCCGCTTGCATCGCGCCATCCAGCATGCTTGGGTGAAGCCAACAGCCAGCATCGTTAGAAACAGCCGTCGGAAGCTTCAGCTTCGCAAGGGCGGATTCACTGCCTAAGTGAACCCGTTCCACCGCCCGATGGGCAGGGCCAAATGTAGTGCCCGCCGCCTCAAAGCGTTCATAAAACTGCTGTGCGCTAACCGTCTCGCCCGCATGCTCTCGAAGCAGCCGATCCATGTCAGCCTGATCGCACGTACGATCGCTGCCATCCGTTCGCACAGCAGTCCCGGTGCAAAGCAGCTCAAAGCCGCTTGCCTCGGGTTCGCCGCCATACAGATCGAACTGAAGCCGCCCGTTTGCACTGTCTCTTAGCACAATCTCGACCTGCAAGCCTTGGCGGCCTGCCATTGCCGGCCGCAGCCAAGCCACATGCAGCAGCCTGATCGCATGGCTGCTCTCTTGCCCATACGCGCGCAGCGCCGCTTCACGCGCCAATTCGAGACAAACCGCCCCCGGCAAAATCCGTTGCCCATTCACCACATGGTCGGACAAGAAACGCTCTTCGCCAGTGAACCGCGAACGGAAGCGAATGCCCGACAAATCCGAAATATTTTCATGCAATAGCGGATGAAGCCGGGACGCCGATTCATCTGCTTCCACCGCTAATGATGCAGCCCCTTGGCGTGCCTGCGCCGTACTAACTGCCGTTGCCACCGATGGAACCCAGTAACGATGCTTGGCAAAAGCGTAAGCGGGAAGCGCGATTCGGCGAGGTTTCTTCGTTCCCGCATAGAGCGTATTCCAATCGACAGGCAGCCCTTTAGCCCAACTATCGAGCAGCTTGCCATATTCGCCTTTCACTATCCAGCGAGCGGCCACTTGTGCCAGATCCTCGCCTTCGCCCAAAGCTTCAAGCGCTGCCCTATCCCGTTCCACATTGCCCTGATGCCACTCTTGTGCAGCTTCATGCCCATCGGCATATGCAGCCAACCTCGCCTCCAGCTCCTCAATGGACGTGACGATACAGCCCATCCGCTCCTGCCAAGCCTCCCGGCCTATCTGGAGCGTGTAGGCTGCCGATGGCAAATCAGAATTTCGCAACTGGCCCGCACGAATAGCCTCCAGCAAACGCGCTGCCTGTGCAAGCAGCCGCTCACGCGTAGGTGCAGAAAGCACAATCAGAATTGGCAGCGGCGGCAGATGATCATCGCCATCCGCTGTTTGCCCGCGATTGTCGCTATGCTCCTCCAACGCTATATGCGCATTCGCACCGCCAAACCCGAATGAGCTAACGCCTGCGCGCCGCGGAATCGGTTTGCCGCTAGAATCGAGCAGTTGCTCCCACGGAACGGTCTCCGTCTCGATGGCAAACGGCGTATGATCCAGCTGCAATAACGGGTTTAACTGGCGCAAATGGCGAACGCCCGGAATTTTGCCATGGCGCATCGCCAGTACGACCTTCAATAAGCCGGCAATTCCCGAAGCCGGCTCCAAATGGCCTATGTTCGTTTTTACAGTTCCAAGCGAACAATAGCCGGGGTCCCTCTGGGATGTTCCGCCATTGCCCATCATACGGAACGCCTGCTTAATGCCGTCTACTTCAACAGGGTCCCCAAGCGCTGTTCCGGTGCCATGCAGCTCCAGATATGAGATCGTATCCGGCGCAAAACCCGCTTCCTTGAAGCTTTCCGCTAATAGGGCCGCCTGCGCTTTCGAATTCGGGGACGTCAGCGTTTGCGCACGCCCGCCATGGTTGACAGCTCCGCCTTTGATCACCGCGTAGACGGTGTCGCCATCCGCTTCCGCTTGGCTGAGCAGTTTGAGCACAATAACGCCGATCCCTTCCCCTTTTACATAGCCGTTCGCATCCTTATCGAAGGTTTTGCATTTGCCCTCATGGGAAAGCACGCCCAATTGCGAGGCTCCGACCATCGTATCCGGCGTCAGCATCAAGCTAACGCCGCCGGCGATCGCTTGCTCGCATTCCCCGCCCTGAATGGCGCGAACGGCTTGATGCACAGCTACAAGGCTGCTGGAGCATGCCGTATCAATCGTTACGCTAGGCCCGTTCAATTGCAGCATATAGGAAACGCGGTTAGCGATCATTGAAAGCGCATTGCCGGTAGCCGCTTGCGCTGCTGCCCCTTCGGCATGCTCGGCCAATCGGCTATAGTCGTTAAATTGCGCTCCCGCGTACACTCCCGTCCGGCGTTCATGGAATTGCCGCGGATTGTACCCCGCATGCTCGATGGCGGACCATGCCGACTGCAGGAACAACCGTTGCTGCGGGTCCATCATGCGAGCTTCAATCGGTGGGATTTGGAAAAATGGCGCGTCGAATTTATCTGCATCCGGGATAAAAGCTCCCCATTTGGAGTTCGTCTTGCGCGTGTCCTGCAGAGGGTCGCCATAAATCGGACGCCAATCCCACCGTTCGGCCGGAACTTCTGTGACAAGCTCCGTCCCGTCCTCCAAATGGCGCCAGAACGTTTCCAAATCATCCGACCCCGGCATGATGCCCGCCATGCCGACGATCGCGACAGGCTCCTTACGGAGCTGGCGTTGCTCAGTCCCATGGCCAACTGCATGCGCAGCTTGTGCTTGAATCGGCTGGTCCATCTCCCGGTCCAGACCAGAAGCAGAAGCAGGCCAGCTAATCGCAGCCTGATCCACTGCCGGAGCATATCGCGCCTTCACCTGTTCTCGATAATCTTCCAAGAGAAAGCCACACAGTGCGCTGATTGTGCTATGCGCAAAAAATACAGTAGGATTCAGCTCAATGCCGAACGCTTTATTCATGCTTTCCGTTAGCTGGCGCAGGCCAATGGAATCAAATCCGTACTCGCCCAAGCTCTGGTCCGATGCAAGCCGCTCCGGCCGATACCCGATAATGGCAGCAGCCATCCCGCGCAGATCAGCATCCAATTGCCCCTTCCAGCCGCCCGTATCCTCAGCCTTATCTTCATTCCCATCCGGCAATGTGTAGCGTGCGGATAAGCCGGTAATTCCTTCAATGCGCGCTTTCTCGCCAGCAAACACCATGACAACAGGTTCGTGGGCAATCCCGCTAAGAACCCGCTCCAGCGCAGCGATCCCTTCCTTCTCACCGATCGGCCTCATGCCCGAGCTTTGCAAATAAAGCTGCTCCGCCCCTTTATTCAGGTGCATCCCGCCTTGTTCCCAAAGCGGCCATCCAATTGCTACCGTCCGCCCGTTACGTTCCCCCCGCTCCCGAAGCTCTTCCCGATAACCCGCATATACATCCAAGAAGCGATTAGAGACCGCATAGTCACACTGGCCAAAATCGCCGATCATCGACGAGATGGAGGAGCACAGCATAAACAGCTCTAGCGGCTGCGAGCGCGTCGCCTCATCAAGGACAGCCGTTCCGTTAATTTTGGCTGGCAAAGTTGCTGCCATTTGGTGCGCATCCCGATTAAGCAAGTGCCCTTCTCCAACCGTGCCCGCTGCACAGATTACGCTTGTAATGGGCCCGCTTTGCCCGTTCACTTGCTGCACTGCACGCAACATCGCTTGCAAGTCCGTTATATCCGCGCTTATGTAGCGAATATTCCCGCTGCCTCTGGCAAGCTGGTCGTTTAATTGCAGCAACCGGCCGCTATCTGGCGCAGATCGCCCGATCAAATAAACGTCTGCACCGCTCTCTGCCATATGGCGAGCGAATATAACGGCAAGGGCGCCCATCCCTCCGGCGATCAGGCAAACGCCGCCTGATCGGATTGGCTTCGCCTTGGCAGGTGAGCCCAATGCCAGTTGCTGCAGCCGGCGAACTGATCGTTTGCCTGCGCCATATTCCACATCGCCGTCTGCTGCCGCAGCACGGCTAAGCAATTCATCCGACAGCATGTCCATTGCGGCTTCCCCGCTAATGCCGCCTTCACGATCACTAAGCCTGATAGCCGAATACGCCATTTGCGGCACAAGCAGCTTCAACGAATTGGAGCATGCGGCAAGCGACTGCTTCCAAACAGCGGAATCCGAACCCGTCTCGTACGCATACAAAAACCGCTTCAACGAAGAGCCAGCGATGCAGCATCCCGCCTGTACGATACGAAGCACGTTCATCATTTCTTCCATGGCAGTTAAACCCGGGCTGTCCGACAAATAAATAATCGCATCCGGCAGCGGCCCGGTTGCTTGTAACGACTCGAATAGCCGCTCGCACACTCCCTCTTCCGCAAGAGCTATCGTGAATTTACGATTGCCTGTTTGGGCGAATCGATCACCGAAGTGAGCCTGAACCACGCTACATTGCAGCCGTTCCTCCAGCCGTTTGGCCGCAGCTTCATTGCCTCCGAACAATAGGGCACGCTTGAACGTTTCTGCCTGCTGCTGTGCTCGATTTAACGGTGACGGAATTAGCACTGGCGAATAATAATAAATGCCACTCTCTTCATCCCGGCCGTTAGGCGCAATTGCCGGACGCTCGTACTGCACCCAATACCGCTCTTTCCCAAACGAATAAAACGGCATATCGACCTTCGCCGGCCGGCTGTCATAGAGCGCTTCCCAATTGATGAATGCGCCGTCCACCCAAGCCTGCGCCAATTGCGGCAAAAGGCGTTGCTGCAAGCAAGCCTCCACCATAGCCGCTTCCATGGCCGCCTTTCCTTGCTTTGCATGGCCGCTCCAGATGTCGGATGCTGCCGTTTCCCCCTTGCCATACCGATCTAATTTTTGCACCAAATCAACCACATCGAATGCCAATATTGCAAGCCGCTCATCCATCAGCTCACGGCCGATTTGCAAACAATAAGCGGCATCCCTCATATTCAGTTCAGGATGGCGGTCCAAATAGCGGGACAAATCTGATGTATACGCCTTCAGCCGCTCTGTGTTCTGCGCAGACATAACAAACAGATGCGGCCCTTCGCCCTGATGCGAGCCCTCCGTTGAACGTGCTCTTTCATAATGCTCTACAATAATATGCGCGTTGGCGCCGCCCGCCCCGAAGGAGCTAATGCCTGCCCGCAGCGGATAAACCTTGGTTTCCCCATCAATTTGCACCTCAGCAGGCAACCAATCCTGTAGCTCCTGCTGGACGTAGAATGGCGAATCTTCGAAGGCAATTTTGGAATTCAGCCGCTCGGCATGTATCGAGGGCACGAGCTTGCCGTGCTTCATCTGAAGCAGCACTTTCGCCAAGCCCGCTATGCCAGCCGCCGACTCCAAGTGCCCAATATTCGACTTAATCGACCCGATTGCACAGTAGCCCCGTTCATCCGTGTCTGCCCTGTAGGCTCCCGTCAACGCGCTAATCTCTATTGGGTCTCCCAGAACGGTTCCAGTTCCGTGTGCTTCTACATAGCTGATCGTGCGGGGATGCACCCCTGCTTTTTCTAGCGATGCCGCGACCAGCTTCCGCTGCGCACTCGGGTTCGGCACGGTGTAACCGCTCGTTTTGCCGCTAGCATTAATAAACGAGCCCTTAATGACGCCATGGATTCGGTCGCCATCCTTAATCGCCTGCTCTAGCGGCTTCAGCAGCACGGCGCCGACACCTTCGCCATCAACGAAGCCGTCAGCCTCGCCGCCGAACGCGCTGCAACGGTCACCGCTTGACAGCATCTCCATTTTGCACAAACGCACATAATGGGCAGGGTGCAGAATTAGGTTAACGCCCCCGGCGATTGCCGCTTCACACTCGCCCTTCCGCAAGCTTTCGCATGCCAAATGAATGGCAGTTAACGAAGAAGAGCATGCCGTATCAACGGTCATGCTCGGCCCTTTCAGGTCAAAGAAATACGAGATTCGATTGGCAAGCGACCAAAACGAGCTATGGGCAGCCGCTTTGCCGCTGGCTGCCCATGCCTCCCCTGCAATAAATTCATAATCGCTGTTCATTGCCCCCATGAATACGCCCGTATTCTCAGCAATCTTCCTTATATTGTTACGGCTATAGCAAGCGTCCTCGAACGTTTCCCATACCGTCTGCAGCAGCAGCCGCTCCTGTGGATCCATCGCCTCAGCATCTTTAGGAGAAATGCGAAACAGCCGTGCGTCAAACTTATCATGATCATCAATAAAGCCGCCCCAACGCGTATATGCTTTCTCTTTATCCTCACGGCTTGGATCAAAATAATCGCTAGCTTTCCACCGTTCTTCTGGCACTTCGCTAATGCAGCTGGCGCCGCGCTTTAAGTTGTCCCATAATTGCTCCAGCCCGTCCGACATCGGATAATGGCCGCTGATCCCAATAATCGCGATATCTTGAACGAGGACGCCGGATGGGATATTGGCCGCTTTGCCCAGTATCTGCTTTAGCAGCATTTTCTTTTGTGCTATGCCCATTTCGCCCAAGCTATTGTTAACCATAGGTCCCTCCTGTTCTTCATTCCGAAGCGATCCACCTAACTCGGTTGTCCGCTATTTATCGCTATTTCACACTTAACAATTGTTCGAGCAGCTTATCGATATCCGCTTCCGATAGCTGGTCGACGATCGTATCGATTGAATCTGAAGGCGCTGTGTCTGCTGATGCCTGCTCTGCCGTTGGTGAATCCATAGCTCCTGCTGGCTCAGGATCGTTCGAAGCCATGCGCTCAACGGCGGTATTCGAACCGTTTCTTTCATTCATTAACTGGCGCACGCGCTCCCCGTGATCCGCAATAAAGTATCCGGCAAGCTTCGCTATCGTCAAATGCTCGAACAGCAATGTCGCAGGCAAGCTGCCAAAATCCTTCTCCAACTGCCGGCTAATATCAAGAACGACAATCGAATCGATGCCGTAAGCTTCATAATGCTTGTCTTTATCGAGCATATCGGTGTCCATTCTCAAAATATCGGCGAATATGGCGCACAGATACGTCTCGATCCATTCCTTCATGCCTGTGGCCGATAACTTCGCATCAGCACCGGCAATCGTTGCTACATTTTGCCCAGCAGCTGCTGCCTTGTCAGGCGTTGCCCCCGCTAAGCGCCGGCCTGCTGCTTCATGCCCGCTTCCCTTAGCCTTGCTTTCGCTTGGCTTCGGCTGTTCTGCTTGAACGCCCACTTGCACCGCTCCGTCGCTTTCGCCAACGATAACGGATTGCATCGCATGGCCTGCCGGTCCAGACAATCGGCCACCGCTGCACGAATGGCGGAACCCGTTCATTTTGAGCGCCTGAATCCAGTTATCTGCACCAAGCAGCGGTGAACCAGCCATCCGCCCCTCGTCGTCAGTGAACGCCCACCAGCCCTCGGTCAAACCGAACGTCAGCGTTGTAAAATCATGGACCTGCGTCAATTCATTGATGACGATCAACCCATTTGCCCGAAGCAGCCGCTTTGCCTGGCGAATGGTATGGTTAATATTTCGAGTCGCGTGAAGCACGTTGGTTGCGATGATCAAATCGACACTTCCGGCATGGCGGCCGTCAGCCTCTTCGATATTGAGCACCTCAAATTCAGCGAATGGATACGCCGATCCGAGCAGTTCCCGCCCTTGCCGAACGAACCCCGGCGAAATGTCGGTGTATAGATAGCGGATGCTTGCACCGTACTCCTTGATCGCTTCAAGCACGCGGCGGCTTGTCGCTCCGGTACCTGCCCCAATCTCAAGTACGGTCACCTGCTTCGGCTTGTTGGCAAGACCCGATATTGAGCCGGATGCACTGGCCGCGGCTACATAGTTTTTGATCACATCCGCAGCCAATTCGTTGCAATACCGAACGATACAATCCCCTTCATAAACCGGTTGCACAAGCTCCGTCGAACCGCCAGGGAAAAGCACTTCCGTCGCTTTTCTCTCGCCAGACAGAATGCTCTTAATCTGGCCTAAGCACGCCTCCAGCAATTCAAAATGCGGTTTCAATTCAGGCTGCGATTCCGTTAAGGCCGCGATACGCATAGCCGTATTTTCTATTTCATGATCATCAAACGAATAACCATTCGGGCTAACCGCCGATAGGGCATCCCTATCCATATGAATGAATGATGCGCGCTCTAACATGCCAAGCAATGTTTCGAATAAACGGTAATAGGCAGGGATGACACGCAATCGATCTCGCAATTGCTGCTGGCTATACCGTTCACCCTCGGCCATCACCCCGGCTTGGCGCAGCATGTTCATCACTTTCAGATGGCCGTAGCGTTCGATTTCGCGATAAAAGGCTTCCGTCCTCGCCAGCTGCTGCTCTTCCGGCAATGGCGTATGGGTCGCTTCCAGCACGTGAGCCAGGACAGAAGGCCGCTCCTCGGGATACCACTCGGCTTTGCGGCCAAGCAGAATGCCCGCTCGCTGTAATGCATCGCGCGTTGCTTTTAGCGGCATAGCTTGGCGAATCGGATGTGCAAGAATGCGGGCAATCATCTCCATGCCTTCTTCAGGCTGAATCGATAAAATGCCCTGTTTCGCTAATTTTTCATTGTAAAATTCATTTGCGACGATCCCGATGCTGCCCCAGTAGCCCCAATTGATCGTTTTCACAGGAAATGGGCGGGATTTGTCCATGTAATTGGCGTACCCGTCCTTAAACGTGCAGGCTGCTGCATAATTGCCTTGCCCGGCCTGTTGGATAAGCGATCGGCCCGAGGAGAAGAACATCATGAAATCGAGCGGTTCGCGCCCGAACGTTGCATCCAGCACAAGGCTGCCTCGGGATTTGATCCGAAGCACCTCCAAGAAATCACGCTCATCCATCGCATGCAGTAGGCCATCCTTCAGCACGATTGCGGAATGGAATACGCCGTTTACAGCGCCAAACCGTTCCTTAATGATGCCCGCCGCCGCTTGCAAGCTTCCTTCATCCGTCACGTCGCCTTGCACGTATTCTACTCGCCCAGCACCATCTTCCGCCAACCTAGCAAGCTGGGCTCGCTTGGCAGCGTCGAGCGGGCTGCGCCCAATCAATACAACGGTGGCTCTGGCCATTCGCGTCAAATAACGGGCTAATTCCGACCCGATGCCGCCAGCCCCGCCTACAATGGCATAAACGCCCTGTTCCCGTAATGGAACGTGAGGGGCAGGCGGAAGATCGATCGGCCGGACCGTTCTGGCCCAAAGCTGGCTTTCGCGTATTGCTGTCGTTCTCCATTCCTTCAATGCCCTTAGGCTGACTAGCTTGCGTGCGATCTGTCCGCCGTTCTCCTCAAGCTCCCGTCCACGGATATCCGTACATACGACGGACCATAGCCTGAACTCCGCGGCAATGGTCGCGGCAAGCCCCGCCAAGCCGGCGTAATACGGAACGGCCGAATCTTCATATCCAATTTGCTGCGCATCGCTCGTTACGATTGTAAGCTCCAGCTTATCGCCGCTAAGGCCGCATTGTTTCATCCCCTTCACCAACCGAAGCAACGACAATGCGCCCGTTTGCTCGCTTTCCTGCAATCGCACAAGCTCTGGCCGATCAGAACGGCGAACATCAACGCCTCCAAGGAAATAGAGACGGCGAATTGCACCGAGCTGGTTGATACAGACAGCAGGGGCGGTTGCATCGCGAACGTCAAGCTCCCATTCCCCTTCAGATAGCCGCTTGGTCTCCTGTCCAAGCCGGATGCGAATCACCTTTTCCCCTTGATAAAGCTCGGATAACCGTTTTTCGAGTGCCCCGCTATGCTCGGCATAAACGATAGCAACGGCTCCAGCGGAGGCTGCCCCTTCTGCCGCTAATCCGTTTGTTAGCTCTTCAACATCGTTCATCGGCTCCCACATTGGAGCGAACAGCATGTCCCCGATGTGTCCGTTTGCTCTTCCTTGCCCTTTATCCGCCCGTAAATACAACTCCTTCATCTGCGCACAAATCAATCCGCTCTCATCTGCGATGAGAAGATTGTACCTGCCGTCTCCCACGCGGGTAACATGGACATATGCCTTGCTTGGGAGCGGCCGAATGATCATAAGCTGTTCCAGGCGGAACGGCAACATTGGCCGGCTAGCATTGCTAAGCCCAGGGTCTTCCATCCCTATTGCGATGCCGGACACCGCTTGGAAAGCGCCATCGAGAATGGCTGAATATAGCCCGTAGGAACGGTTGCCGTCCCCTGCCTGCAAAAGGCCAAGCGCTTCATTGCGATTGAACCATAGCTGCTCAAGCGCCTGATACCGTGGCCCGTAGCTCACCCCGATTTGCTCAAACCGTTCGTATATCGCTTGCTTGCCCAACTGCTGTTCGGCACGGGCCATGATCTGCCCAATCGGAAGCGATCGTTCCTCGCCAATCACGTTTTTTCTAATCTCCAGATTGCCGCTCACGCACACTTCATCCGGGGATTGCCCCCCTTGGCGAATCTGGAATAACAGCGAATCCCCTTCCCGGACTACGGCTAGTTCCAATGGTGCACCCTCATGCAAATTGGCAATTGGCTGTCGCCAAACCACGCCTGAAATTGTGTAGGGACTGCCGCCATCCAACCGGGATGACGCTTCATGTACTAACTCCAAGCCGGCCGCTCCCGGCAGCACCGGCATGCCTTGAACGAGGTGTTCTTGCATAAGCTTTAACGCCCGTTCAAGCGAAACGCCAAATACGACATTGCCGGTTTCCACGCTGCGGCGTGCATCGATCTGTTGCAGAAGCGATTCGCCGCCATTGCTGTCGCCGTTGCCGTTACCAATGCCGTGCTTGCCTCCATTGGCAAACGCCCTATTTTCGCCCAACGCATGGGATACCCAATAGGAAGCCCCTTGGAACGGGTAGGCAGGCAAAGGCAGCCGTTGATGGACACGCCCTGCATGCAGCAAATCCCAGTGGATATCCATTCCCGACGTCCACAGACGGGCAAGCTTGTCCAGCCTGCCGCTGCGAATCAATTCTTCTTGGAAACGAATGCGTTCTTCCCGATCATCAAACAACTCAGCAAACAAACTGTCTGTCTTGGCGCTGCCCACATACGTTTCCGGCTGTTCTTCGGCTCCATCGGCAAATGCATGCAACTTTTCTTGCAATTGTTCTATGTTGTGGACGATAGCGGCAAAGCGCTCCTCCATCTGCTCCCGCCCGACTTGAAGCGTGTATGCTAGATTAGGCAATTGCGTGCTGCCGAAACGGCCGGCTTGCCCGCTCGACAAACTTTGGCCTTGCTTCCCTGGCGCCTGTAAGAGTTGCCTAGCCGTTGCCGCGAATGATTCGAGTGTTTCATCCTTGGCATAAGCGTTGGCTGGCATGCCGATTGCGAATTGGTTGTTCACTTGTTCAACGAGCCCGTAATAATGCACCGCATCAAAGCCGTAGGCTTGGAACTCATCAGCAAAATCTATCTCTTTCTCTTCCACCTGAAGCAGCCCTGCGGCAATGGTTCGCAAAGCATCCTCGAAACGCTCGTTCCCAAGAACGAGCGCTTCCTGCGCTACCAGTTCATTTGGGCGGTTCAACGCAGCGGCAAGCTCGCGGGCATACGCTTTAAGCCGCTCGCTGGTCCTCGCTGACAGGACGATTAGTTGAGGCGATTCGGTTTGGGCGTGTTGTTCACCCGCAGAAGCTGCGGGACCAATATACTCTTCTATGATGAGATGCGCATTGGAGCCGCCGGCCCCAAATGAGCTAATGCCTGCTCGCCTCGGATAGGGCGTCTCCTGCCCATTCTCCCGGATAACGGGACGTTGCCAATCCGCAAGCTGCCGCTGAACGTAAAACGGCGTGCGGGTAAAATCAATATTCGGATTAAGCGTGTCCGCGTGAAGGGAGGGCACGAGGCTGCCATGCTTCATTTGAAGCAGAACCTTCGTTAGCCCTGCAATTCCAGCCGCCGATTCGAGATGGCCAATATTGGACTTGACCGAACCGATGGCGCAGTATTGTTGCTCGCTATGCTGGTCACCAAACGCTTTCGAAAGCCCTGTTATTTCAATCGGGTCGCCAAGGGCGGTGCCTGTTCCATGCGCTTCGATGTAAGAGATCGACCTTGGGTCGATGTTCGCCTTAGCGAAAGCTTCGGCAATTAGCTTCTCCTGCGCATTCGGGTTAGGGACGGAATAGCCGTTCGTCTTGCCCCCGTGATTAACCGTGCTGCCTTTAATGACGCCATAGATATAGTCCCCGTCAGCGATAGCGCGTGACACTGGTTTTAACAGCACCGCGCCTACCCCTTCACCTGGAACGTAGCCGCTTCCGCCTTGGCCGAAACTGCGGCACCGTCCGTCTTCAGACAAAAACTGCCCTTGGCTCAAAACGGCGTACTTATCCGGATGGATCGTCAAGTTAACGCCGCCGGCAATGGCCATGCTGCATTCGTTGCTGCGAATGCTTTCGCAAGCCAGATGAATAGCAGTCAGCGACGATGAACACATCGTATCCAGCGCTAGGCTCG
The DNA here is from genome assembly GCF_009789195.1 of Paenibacillus sp. MMS18-CY102. Taxonomy (GTDB): domain Bacteria; phylum Bacillota; class Bacilli; order Paenibacillales; family Paenibacillaceae; genus Paenibacillus_T. The sequence goes on from NZ_WSTC01000010.1 coordinate 110,091, forward strand.
GGCCATCGAAATTAAACACGTAGGAAACACGATTGGCAATCGAGCTAAACGACGTAATCGGCCTTCTGCCTGCGCCGCTATCCGCATCCAATGGCTGGAACAGCTGATAGTGGCCCCACATCGCTCCGACGTAAACGCCAACTCGCTCCTTGTCCAACCCTTTTCTCGTATACCCCGCATCCTCGACGGTTTTCCATGCTGTTTCTAAAAACAGCCTCTCCTGCGGGTCCATTGTCTCTGCGTCACGCGGCGATATATTAAAAAAGAGCGGATCGAATCGATCAACGCCATCGATGAAGCCGCCCCATTTGCTATAAACTTTGCCTTTATTCGTGCGGTCCGGATCATAATAATCTTCATAATGCCAGCGTTCCCTTGGTATCTCCCGTACGCAATCCACACCGTCCCGAAGCGTCTGCCAAAACAATTCGAGCGAACTGCCGCCCGGATAACGGCCGCTAAGGCCGATGATGGCAACATCCTCATGAGGATGGGCTTGCTGGCGGGATTCTGATGATGATGCTGCTGTTGCTGTTGCGGTTGGCGTTGGCTTTGCCGTTGCTTGTGTGGTAGGCGTTGCTTCCGTTCTTGGTCCTGGCACTGCTGCTGCAATCGAATCGGCGACCGAAGCCGGCCGTTCCTTCCCTTCCTGCCGCGCAATAAACCGCGAAGCACGGCTGGCCGAGGCATTGTGCCTCTCCCTGCTAAGGCCGGCGCTAGGCTTCACAGCCTGCGCGGCTTCCGCCCGCTTCGGTTCAGCCGGGGCAGAACTAGCAGAAGCTCGGTCCTCCGCCATTTGTTGCAGCACATCCGAATGCCTTTTGGCCAAATAACCCGATAATTCCGAGACGCTCTGATATTCAAACAGCAACGTTTTGGACAGCTCGCCAAACCGGCTCGCCAGCTTGTCGTTTAGTTTAAGCACCATAACGGAGTCGATGCCATAATTCTCAAACATCTCATCCGAACGAATGCGGTTAGCCGGCACCTTCGTTTCCTCGGATAACAGCTGCTTCACAAGATTTTCCGCTTCTTTCCTAAGGTCCAAGCCAGCCGAGGATGCAGCCTGAATGTTGCCGCCAGTAGCTGCCCCCTTCATCGATTGCCCCTCTGCTTCCTTACGCTCCGTTGGCGTTGAAACTGCTGCGGCTTCCCCAAGCGCTTGGCGGATACGCGATGCGTTTCCTTCAACGGCAAGCAGCTGGGAAGCGCCTGCTGCGAGGCTGAACTCAAACGCCTTAAGGCCGTTATCCGTGCTCAGGGGCACGCTGCCGAACTTCTTTTCCAACGAAGCGGCGATTTCATCGCTTACATGCATGCCGCCTTCGCCCCATAGCGGCCAGTCTATCGACACTACTTTGCCAAACCGCTTGTCCTCGGCCAGCCGTTCAGCCAGCGCATCTAAGAAACGGTTAGCATATGCATAATCACATTGCCCGATATTCCCTACAACGCCTGACATAGATGCGAACAGAACCAAGAAATCGAGCGTTTCCCCTTGCAAGGCATCGACAAGCTCCAACGAACCATACACTTTCGGAGACAGTACAGCTTCCATGTCCTTCTCCGGTTTCGTATAAATAAACGCGTCGCGAATCGCTCCTGCACTGTGTATCACACCGTCAATTTTGCCCCATCGCTCCTTCGCGTACGCGACCAGCTTTCTCGCATCCTTCGCTTGCGACAGGTCTGCCGCCACATAGGCAGCTTCCGCTCCTAAGCTGCGAAGCTCGCCAAGAAACTTCTCCTTGTCCGCATCAAGCGGCGAACGGCCGGAAAGCACGAGGCGAACAGCTTGTTTCCCCGCTGCATACCGGGCAAAAATTTGCCCTAACCCGCCAATTCCCCCTGTTAACAAATAAACGCCGCCATCATTAAAGGATGGCGGCTTATTTTGTGATAACACATCGGCTTCATACTCGGCCAGCTTCCGGACATAACGGTTGCCGCCCGAATATCGCACCTCGTCGCCATCCCCCGGCATTGCCGCTAATTCCTGCTGCAGCCGAAGGGATACGCCATGCGCATCGCTAGCTATCATATCCATAGAAACATATACGCTTTTAACTGCATAATCAGGGTTTTCTAGCTGTACCGTCTTCAGCAGCCCGGCTACAGCAGCATTGTGGGGCTCTGTTAACTCGGATTGTCCCGTATAAGCATAAAGCAGCCTCACCTGCTCGCCCCGCTTCTCTTTCATCAAAGCTTGGACCAATCGGAACATGGAATAGAACCCTTGCTCCACCCCTCGTTTTACATGAACGGGATCTCCATCAAAGCCTGCGGCTGACCAGCAATGAATGGCAGCGCGAATATCATCAACCTCAGCAGCCAATCGGCGGTAATCTTCACTATGGTCCGGACGGATCGTAATCGACCCGTCCTTAAGACACTCATACGCTTTGCCCGGCCTGACGATCGTCACTTCCAGCCCGCTGGCTGCCTGTAGCCCTGTAGCAAAATGGCTGCCAAGCGCTTCGCTCCATTGTCCACCTTCGATGAAAAGAAGGGCGCGGCTGCCAGCCATCTCGGAGCCGTTATCCGGCAGATCGGAGCTAACCCAACGGTTCGTAAAATAGAGCATCGAGCTGCCCGTTCCGCTCTTATGCGCCTTCAACATCCGCAGTGCGGTCTCCGGCGCAAGCTCGCCCTTTTGTATTTTATACAGCAAATCCGCTTCGAAATTATCCTTCTTCAAAACTCCCTCACCTCATCATTCGCGCGACTTCTTCGGCATTCAGCTCTCCTGTCGCCAATTGTTGGAATGACTCCAGCAGCTCCCGGTCGGCTTCCTCCAGCTCATCTAGCCGCTCCGCTTTCGTTGCTCTTTTAAGCATAAGCCCTCTTAGATCAACCAGCACATTGCCCCGCTCATCCACAAGGCGTACATTATACATTCGCATAACATCGCCTTCATAGGTGACATATGCAATACAACGCTCGGTTAGCGGAGCATAGATCTTCATTTCCTCAAGGAAAAACGGAACTAAAGGCCCTTCGCCCGGAAGGCTGCTGCCGGCATGCAAGCCGACGACAGCTTGAAGCGCACCATCCAGCATCGCCGGATGAAGCCTATATTGGCCCCATTCTGTGGTTAGCGATTCAGGCAATTCCAGCTCAGCGACCGCTTCTGTGCCGCTCGACATCCAGCTCTGTATCGTACGGAACCTAGGCCCATATGCAAAACCTAATCCGGCCAGCATGCCATAATAGGCGGAGCCAGATACCCCTGACGTACATCTTGCCCGCAATGCTTCCAAATCGGCCTGCGGCCTCTCTCCGTTTAACGCGATTTCTCCATCTCCCCCAAACACAAGCGTGCCTTGGGCATGGACGGCTATATTTCCGGTGCTGCTGCCAATTTCGAATGCTGCGTTATCGCCATCAGGAAGCAGTTGGATTTCCAGGCCAACGCTAGCTTCCGAATCGGTCGATACAACCGGGCTCAGCCATGCCAAATCTTTGATTGCCTCGACTGGCCGTTCTGCCGAAAGCTCGCCTGCAGCCCGCGCCATTTCCAAATAAGCAACGCCCGGAAGCATGTTCACCCCATTAACGACGTGATCTGTGAAATAAAAGGCACCGCCTGGCAGCGCCGCCGCATACTTTTGCTCATAGAAATTTGAAATATTGCGCCCTACCAGCGGATGCAAGGCATGTTCAGCTTCAGCGGCTCCGGCCATGCGGTAAGCTGCTCCAACTGTAGGAAGCCAGCAGCGTTCCTCTGCGAACGGATACAGCGGCAACCGTACTTTCTCCCGTTCTAATCCGCCGTTAAGCATGTTCCATTCGATCTCGGCGCCTGTCACCCACAGCTGGGCCAGCTTCGCCCACTCGCCTTGGCCAATCAGCGTGCGAATAAACAAACGGCCCGCCTCGCCCTCAACTAACAGGCTAATCGTCCCTCCGTTTCTTCTGCTGTTGCCTCGATATACGTTTGGCGCGAGTGCCTCGCCATCTCCAGTGACTACCGAGGCTAGGGACTCCCGCAGCTCCTGCAAGGTTGAGCAAGCGATGGCCAGCCTTTCCTCCATCGCCTCCCTTCCATTCTGGAGCGTATAGGCGATTTCATCTAATGAAGGGAGGGTTTGCGAATCAGCGTCAAGGAAAGCGAGCCACTTCGCTGCATAATCCACAAGCCTTTCTTCTGTTTTGGCTGACAAGACGAACAATTGCCCACCTGTGCTGCCTAAGCCCTGCACCGCTGCTCCCCTTGCTGTGGAGGTACTCTCATATTCCTCAACAATTAAATGTGCATTCGAACCGCCTGCCCCGAACGAGCTAATCGCGGCGCGCCGAGGCATTTCTTTGCCTGCAATAATCGGCCGCTTCCACTCCTCTAGCTTCCGTTGCACATAGAATGGCGTCGAATCGAAGTCGATGCCAGGATTCAGCGTCTCCGAGTGAATAGAAGGAACGAGCTGCTTGTTTTGCATTTGCAGCAATACTTTCGTCAACCCGGCAATGCCGGCAGCCGACTCCAGATGCCCAATATTCGATTTAGCCGAACCGATCGGGCAGAACCCGCGGTCTTGCGTGTGGGCGCCAAACGCTTTGCCCAGCCCAGCCATTTCGATTGGGTCGCCAAGCGACGTGCCCGTTCCGTGCGCTTCTACGTAACTAATTGTACGAGGCGAGATTCGCGCCCGCTTAATCGCCTTTTCGATCAAATCTGCTTGCGCTTGCGGATTAGGCACGGTATATCCATTCGTGCGGCCGCCATGATTGATTGAGCTTCCTTTTATAACGGCATAGATGCGGTCACCGTCGGCAACGGCTTGATGGAGCGGCTTAAGCAGGACGGCCCCAACTCCTTCACCTGGGACGTAGCCGTCTCCGCCAACGCCGAAGCTCTTGCAACGGCCGTCGCTTGAAGCAAAGCGCCCCTGGCAAATATGAACATATTTATTCGGATGCAGGGACAGGTTTACGCCGCCCGCAAGCGCCATGCCGCATTCGCCACGGCGGATGCTCTCGCTAGCCAGATGAATCGCAGTCAGCGAAGCGGAACACATCGTATCGACCGCAAGGCTAGGGCCCTGGAAATCAAAGAAATACGATACCCGGTTTGCAATAGAAGCAAATAAAGAGCTAGACGCAGTTACGTTCCCTTTCATCATCTCTTCCACGCCGAGCATCTGGTATTCGCCCCACATGACACCTGCGAATACGCCTACTTCCGTTCCCTCCAAGCTCGCACGTGTATAGCCTGCATCTTCAAACGTATGCCATGCACACTGCAAGAACAGCCTCTCCTGCGGATCGATAAGCTCTGCCTCACGCGGCGAAATGTTAAAGAAGAGCGGGTCGAACTTATCGACATTGTCGAGGAATGACCCCCACTTGCTGTACACTTTTCCTTCTTTTCCTTTCTCCGGATGGAACAGCTTGCGATAATCCCAACGTTCCGCAGGAATTTCCTTCACCTGGTCCTCACCCGCTTGGAGCATCTTCCAGTAGGCTTCCAGATCGGGAGCGCCTGGATATTTTCCGTTTATGCCGATAATGGCAATGTCCAGCTCGCCCTGTCCGTCTGGCATGGCGGCGATAGGCGTAACCGAGCCCGCGATGCTTTTGCGTTGCAGCCGGTTAGCTGCCGCAGCCCGCTTCGGCGGCTCCTGCTCCGCAGCAGCCAAAGTGCTAGAGCTGTTGCGTTCCGCTTTCCACCCCAGCAGCTCAGCAAGTGCCGGCTGATGATGGGCACACAAATACTCAGCCAATTTCTCAATCGTTTTGTACTCGAAGAACAACGTTCTCGACAGCTTCCCGAACGATGCCTCCATCTGATTGGTCAATCGCATAATCATGACCGAATCAATGCCATATTGATCGAGCGCATCCCGGGACCGCAACTGGGCGGAAGGAATTTTCGTCTCCTCGGTGAGCAATTGTTTCAAATAATTTTCCGCCATCGCTTGCAGCCGCGCGAGACTAGCTTGAACGATGTCCGCCGTCCCTGCTGGCGTTTCAGGCGATTGGCCATTTATAAGGGCGCTTGCCTGCGCCGCCGCGCTTGGCACTTCTTTCTTCGCATCTAGGATGCCAGCCCGTGCAGCCCATTCAGCCTTGTCCGGATCGCCATACAACAGCAATACGCTAGGCTCGCCCATCGCGCAAATCTGCTCCAGCAGATTCAGCCCGATTTTCTTATCCAACGGCACGATGCCCAGCTTGCCGTTCAGCCGTTCCAGCGACCATTCGTTAACCGTCATGCCGCCATCCGCCCATAAGGGCCAATTAATGGACAACGACTTGCCGTGCCGCAAGCCCAACATGCGCTGCGCATCACGCCACAACGCATATTCATCCATAAAGCGGTTAGCCGTTGCATAATCGCATTGGCCCACATTTCCGAATGCCCCAGCTATCGAAGAGAACATGACGAACAAGTCCAATTGCTCGCCCTTCGACGCTTCATCCAGATTAGCTAGCCCAACTGTCTTGGAAGACAACACAACCGATGCATCCGCAACCGTTTTATTTAAAATATAACCATCACGCAGTACGCCCGCCCCATGCAAAATGCCATGTATCGCGCCAAAACGCGACTTGGCTTTGCCTACGAGGCCGCATGCCTGCTCGAAATCTGCAATATCCGCCTGCACATACTCGGCTTCCCCGCCCAGCAGTACAATCTGGTTCATCAGCGCTTCGATACGGCCATCTATCACTGATCTCCCAGCAATTACGATGTTCGCTTTCACTCGCTCTGCCAAATGCAGCGCAACCAAGCTTCCTACACCGCCCGCTCCGCCTGTAAGGATGTAACTGCCCTTCTGCCTGAACGGGACAGCCCCGATTTCCAGCTGCTCATCCCAGCTTCGGGAAACATCTTGCTCTTGCGTACAAGGCACCGCTTGCCGGACGTAACGCCCGTCCGCTCGGAAGCTCACTTCAACCTCTTCCATCGATGCAGCCAATTCCTTTAACAGCCCTTCACCAAGTTGCTCAGCCGTATGCCCCTGCTGCCAGTGCACCGTTTTGCACGCAAAAAGCGGATTCTCTTGGGTGACCGTCTTGGCCAAGCCGCTAACGGACGCATAAGCAGGCTGATTCTCGCTGCTTTCATACCCGTACACATACAGCATCGTTATGCGCTTGCTCGGCTTCGCTTCCATTAGCGCCTGAGTAAGGAACAGCATGGAATAAAACCCTTGCTCCAGTTGCGCTTCCATCCCCGCTCGATCAGGGCTGAACCGTTCAGTTGACCATCCGTGCACAACATGCTTAGGCATCCTGCCCGCTTGCAGCAGCGATTCGATCAACCGCGTATAATCTTCCCGCGAGCCCGGCCGTATCGTATAGGCAGAATCCTCAAGCTCGCAATATTCACTGCCCGGCTTCACGACAATCGTCCCTTGGCCGCCGCTCATCGAGAACGACTGTTGTAGAAGCCCCCTCAATTGCCCGTCTTCCCCATCAAATAAGAGCAGGTAGCCAGACCTATTCAACGGCTCTGCGATACTTGCATCTATTGCCGAAGGGCGCCACTCGTACCGGAACATGGAGGCTTCGTTCCTATCGCTATCGCTCAATGCACCGATCGATGCGCTGCTGGACTTCTTATACGCACGAGCTGTAAAATCGCGTGCTACAGCTAGTACAGCCCCCTGCTCATCTGCGAACGTAATATGGAAGGTTCGGCTAAGCGAGCCGTCCCCGCGTTCTTCGCTAACGCAAGTGAGATGGGCAAAATATGAGTTCGTTAACGGCCTGAATAATGCAATCTCGTTTAACATAAACGGCACTAACAACTCATTCGCATCCTCACCACAGAATGCAAGCACCGATTGGAAAGCGCCATCCAGCAATGCCGGATCATATTCAAACGCCTCCTGGCCCTCGCCCAGCCCGCTAGGCTTCTCAATCCATGCGAGCGCTTCTCCGTCGCCTGCATGAATTTCCTTAACGACTTGAAATGCAGGGCCCAGCCGCAAGCCAAGCTCACCGTATGCCTGGTACAAATCCGGACCCGCCGTACGCCGCTCCATCCGTTGACGAATTTGCGCCAACTCGATATGTCCCGCTTCACGGCTGCCATCACTCAACGCATCAGCAAGCACCACTTCTCCGCATGCATGCACAATCGGTGCGCCATCCGCTTCTCGCGTTACCACTTCACAAACGAGCACGCCTTCTTCATCCGCCGGAGCCAGCACCAATTCGAATGCTCGCGAGCCTTCCGCGAAGCCGATTGGCCGCATCCAGATCATGTTCCGTAGTGCATGCACCTGCGTATCCGATGACAATACAGCAGCCGCCCTAATCGCTTCCAGATAAGCCGTTCCCGGCAACAGCGGCTCGTCGAATAGCTGATGGTTCTGCAGCAAAGATTCCTCGCCACTTAGCCGCGTAGTAAACTTCTGTTCCTTTAAATTGGACGTATTGCTTCCGATCAAAGGGTGCAGTACGTTCGAGCCTGCCGATTCAGCAAGCATAGGCGCTGCGACCTTAACAGCCGGAATCCAGTACCGCTCGCCTTCGAATTGGTAAGTCGGCAACGGGACGCGCCCAGGCGTCCCTTCTTCGTACAACACATTCCAATCTATTGGCATTCCCATCGTCCATATACGGGCGATTTCATCCCAGTTGCGGCCCTGCAATGCTTTTGCTACAAACTCATTGCCCTTCACATTCCCTTGCTGCCCCGCCGCATTAGGTTCTTCGCCTTGCGCTGACATGAACACGCCTTCTGCGAATGCGCCCTGCTCCGAATCGGCATAACGATGCAGCTTCCCAGCCAGTTCTTCAACAGTTGATGCCGTTATGGCGATTCGCGCAGCCATTGCTGTACGCCCGACCTGCAAGGTGTATGCAATCTGTTTCAAAGACATGCAGATGGAGCCATCACGAATCGTATCGCTCGTCTCAACCCTCGTCCCGATAAACGCAGCTAACCGCCTTGCCATGTGGCGCAGCCTTAGCTCGTCGCCAGCAGACAACACGATGAGCACAGCCTCCCCTGCTTGGGAAGCCTTCGGTTGCAGAACAGGCAACTCCAGCTCATTTTGCTCAATAATGATATGAGCGTTCGAGCCGCCAGCTCCAAAGCTGCTTATACCTGCGCGCCTAGGCACGCTATGCCCTGCTTGGTTGTACGTTTTCTCCCATTTGCTAACCTTCTGCTGGACATAAAAAGGCGATTGCCCGAACGCAATTAACGGGTTCGGCTCCTCAGCATTCAAGGATGGGACGAGCGTCTCGTGCTTCATTTGCAGCAGCACCTTAATGATGCCAGCGACAGCCGCCCCCGATTCCAAATGTCCAATATTTGCTTTGATGGAGCCTATTGCACAATACTGTTTCTTCCGTTCGGCGATTGGCCGGCCCGATTCGGGCTGCTTCTCAAATGCCATCTGCAAGCCGCGAATCTCAATCGGATCGCCAAGCGATGTGCCTGTCCCATGGGCTTCCACGTAACCGATAGTTTCCGCTTCAATGCCAGCCCGATCGATCGCTTCCGCCACTAATTCCGCTTGGGCATTCGGGCTCGGTACAGTAAACCCGTTCGTCTTGCCGCCCGAATTAATCGCCGTGCCTTTAATAATGCCATAAATATGGTCGCCGTCACGCCGTGCATCCTCTGCCCGCTTAAGCAGCAGTGCGCCAATGCCTTCGCCGAAAACCGTCCCGCCCGCATCTTTGCCAAAAGGCTTGCATACGCCGTCCTTGGACATAATCTGCATTTGCGAATATTGAATAAACCGGCTTGGGTGCAGGAACACGTTTAGCCCGCCAACGACGGCCGTATTGCATTCTCGCCGCTTCAAGCTTTCGCATGCCAGATGTACCGCTGTCCCAGAAGCAGAGCAGGCTGTATCGACTGCAAGGCTTGGGCCATGGAAGTTATAGTAATACGAAATTCGGTTCGGAATTTGGTACATATCCGCATTGCGGTAAGAACCCGCGCCCTGTAAGGCCGCCATGTCCGTCAGCGTTCCGTAATCGCTGGCAATGACGCCTGCAAATACGCCCGTATTGCGATCGATGGTCTCTGTTGTGTAACCCGCATCTTCTAACAAACCCCATACTGTTTCCAAAAACAACCTTTGCTGTGGGTCCATAAACTCCGCCTCACGCGGCGTTATGCGGAAGAAAGGCGCTTCAAACCGATCGACGCCGCGCAAAAATCCACCGGTTACATCCCCGTGCTCACCAGCCTCGCCATAAATCCCAATATCATTCCAACGGCCTTCCGGCAGATCGGAGAGACAGGACTGCCCGTCCAACAAATGGCTCCACAACTGCTCCAGCGTCTCGGATTTTGGATACTTGCCGTGCATCCCAACGATTACGATCTCATCACGCTCGGATAGCGATGGTGCTGGCAATGCTGCAGCGCCCTCTGCCAGGTTTCCGTATTGCTTCAGCACTTCCATTTCATGATTCTGCTCCAAGTAGCCGACTAAGCTTCGAATCGTGCGATGCTCAAACAATAAGGTAGGCGGCAGCTGATCAAAGCGCTTGTTTAGCTCCACCATCGTTTCGATAATTTTGAAAGAGTCCAGCTTATAATGTTCCAGCTCGCCATCGACATCAAATATCCCGGCATCAACGCCGAGCACCTTGGCAAACAAGCCCTTAATCTCATCTACTAATTGGCTTTTCCACGCGTATCCCATTACAGTGCGTGAAGGCGCATCCTGTTTCTGCACAGCTGCCGCTGGAACGGCTTCCGCGGGGACTGCTGCTGCTGCTGGAACGGCCATCGCCGCCTGCGGCGCCTTCTCGCTGTGGCCGGTTCTTGAAGATGCCGTGAATGCCTCAACTTCAGCTGTTATCGCAGCAATATTATGCAGCCCGTCCGCTAACCGCTCCATCAAAGCCTCGCATTCCCTTGCATTGGCAAAAATCATAGCAGCCGATGATTGCCCAGGCTTGCGCTTAACCGCTGCTTGCTTACGGACTTCGCCCACCGAGGCTCCCCCGTCAAAGGAAGCGAAGCTAAGCTCAGCTAGCTTCGCCGCTTCCAACTGCCAGACTCGGCCTTCGCCGCACGGTTCCCCTGAGCCGAAGTTCGACAGGAATTGAAGTGCAGGCTCGTTCTTGTCCGTCTGCCTGCCATTGACGCGAACTTGCCGAATTCCACGTTCGCGTGCCAGCTTGCCGAGCTTTGCCAACATCCGGTACTCAACGCCCCTGCCAAGAACGCGGCAGCTTAACAAGAACGTATCCACTTCGAGCTGCTGCTCCCCGCAGACGGTTAGCATTAATCCGACTAAGCCATAATCGCCAAAACGGTCTTTCACTTCTACCGTCCAGCATTCCGCGCCTGGCTGCTCCAAGAAATAACGAATCTCTGGGGAGGAGCGGCGAATCGTCGTGAAGTTGAATTGGTTCGTTCTTGCTGTCAACTGTGATACTCGGGCGATATTCGCCTCGTCTAACGGCTGAAGCTTTACCTCTAGCTCAAGGCTTTCGATAAAGGAGGCAAAGCCCCCGCTTTGTTCCCTTAATTGCTCCCGCATGGCGTCAGCTTGGTACAGCCCTGACCGCTGCCGATCCTCCTTCGTAATGAACGAGCGGTCAAAAATCCAAAGATGGCTCATAAAGCGATGCATCATCTCCGGATCGGTCGGCCATTGCAAGGTGAGCACATTCGGCGCTTCCGCCCGAACCTCCGCGCATTCCAATGGGTTGTCATCGATGAAAATAAAGCTATCCAGCCCGAGGCGAAGCCGCTCTGCAAGCTGGATGAGATTAGACGATTTGGATTGCCAGTTAATCATGTCGGCAACGATATGGTCTTTCTTCAGAATCATATCGGGATTCGTTTCGAATACTTGCCAAACATCATGCTCGGCGTTTTTGCTGCACAAACAGACGAGCATGCCGGACTCTGACTGCTTCACGAGAAACTTCTGGAATTCACGGTACCCTTCGTTAATTTGGATACCGTCTGCCCCATCCTCCCCGCATACCCCGTGCCATAACGTATGGTCACAATCTACAACCAGCACCTTATAGGGATTGCTTCGAAGCTCGAATATACGCCTCGATATGGACGTAGCCAACAAATGATAATAGGAATCGGTATATGGAATATGCCCCAGCTCATCGCGGAGCGAATCTTCAAAGTCATGAACGCTATAGTTTTCATGCTGTTGCTGGCTGGAGACAGCCGTAATGCCCTCTAGCGTTTGAAGTTGCTTCAGCAGTTGCCCTTCCAATCGCTCCAGCAGCTTCGACCACTGCGGGTGCTGCCGGTATAGGGAAGAAGGCGGGCATACGATAACTTGGGTAACCGGATGCGCTCGCTGTGCGTACGTTTGAAAAGCCGCAACAAACCGTTCAAACGTGTCCAGCATAAACGGCTCATCCAGTTCCCGCAATTGTGCGTGGCTATCAGCCGCATCGTCCCGGTAACGCATCCAATCCTCAAAGCGGATTAATACAACATTCAACCCGTCTACGCCCATCCCGAGCAAGCTGCCCGGGTCCAGCAAAGCTTGGAATAATTGGTTGTAAGGCGTATAGCTAATTTCCATTTGCACATCCAACGTATTCGCCCAAAACAGCAGCCCCGGCGTCAAAGGCTCAGCCGTAAACGATGCCGCAATGCGTACCGGAACATGCAGCTTATGCGGGCTTGCCACTGAAGCATCCGCCAGCGGCTTTACGCCCGTCCCATCAAAATCGCTGACAATGTCCACGTCGCCGGGAGCCGCTGCAGATAGTGCCTCAATGATACGCACAGCAGCCAACTCAGGCGGGATCGCCTTGAAACCCGCAGTCGGCGTATTGTTCATATCCGTCAGAAGGCGCGGGGGCCTTGCGATTGTAAACGAAATATTTTTTTGGCTTTTTGCCGCCGTCTGTACAAGCCCTTCAATCGCCAGCTTCACACTCACATAGTGCGGAAACTCTTTTGGCTGCTCTTCGACAAACTCAGATGAAACCGCTACCACATTTCCTCGCGATTGGGCCAGCATATCCATAAACACCGTCATCGGAGCTGCTGTAAGCACCATATTTTGATCGATGTACGAATGAATTCTTTCAAAAGCTTGTTCCGATAGCTCAAGCGGAACCGGCGGGGCACAAGCACAACAAACTAGAATATCGAGCTTGCCGAATTGCTCGGTGATTGTATCCTTCGCTTCCTTGCACCATGCCATGCTGCCCGCGTCCCCCTGCAACAGCGTGACGCTGCCTGGGGCATCCGACAAGCCTTCCACCAGTTGCTCAGCTGCAGATAAGCTCCGGTTGAAGTTTACGATCACATCACAGCCTTGCAGGGCAAGCGACTTTACAATCGCTGCGCCGAGCCCTCTGCTGCCGCCAATGACGACCGCCGTTTTTCCCTTCATCTCTGCCAGGGACCGACTCCCCAGCAATGCACGCAGCTCAGCAGAAGGCATCGCCTTCAGTTCCTTTCGTACATATGCATCAAGCTCGCCGCTTGCCACTAGCCGCCCTTCGCTATAAACGTTAAGCCCCATCTGCAGCAAGCCAAAGCTATTATCGTAATGGACAGCAGTAAGCTGATAGTCGAGGCTGTCGCATTGCTTCTTGGCAGAAGCCTCGAACGTTAGGCTTAATTTCTTAAACAGCGCCTGGCGGCCAGGCATAATCATGCCGACCAAATAGCTGCATAGCAGCAGCGTGTTCAACTGCGTAGCCGTCATTGCATATTGGGAAAGCGACACTTTGCGCCGCAGCCGGCCAGCCGCTTCTTTATTCACCACATACGTGCCCGTGCGCGTAATTGGCTTTATAAAGTCCGATTCTTCATAAATTAGGGCGTCCATTCGGGGTTGTTCCGTACTGACTGTCTCTTCCGGTTCGAACAGCTCTTGCTTGCCTGCTTCAGGTACATCTGGGTTTGCTGCCATATCTCCGTCGGCACCTTTAATAACAGCTATTGAGGACAGTACGCATCTGCTAATTACGCGTGCCCCATCCAACAGCTCGAAGCGCGCACTGTCCTCTTGCCCGTCATTCGTGCGAATTTCATATTCAATATCAGCGAACATAGGGCCAAGAAACTCCGCATCCAGCTGCCGCAGTACGCGATTGCGGCTTCCGCGAACGTTCCCCAGCATAGCAAGCAGGCCCATAATGCCGTATAGGACATTTTTGCCGTATGGCGTGCTCCTTGCATAAGTCTCATCGATATGGAGTGGGTTTCTGTCATGGCTTGCAGCCGCGAACCGCTCGAAATCCTCTCTACTAAAAGACGCTTTACTACCCTTTGCCTCTCTATTTTCCGCTGCCAAAATACTGCACTCCTTTCTAAATCTATATCGCTTGACTCCACTATGCCCGTACTGCTAACGCTGGCTCGCATAACGACTGCAGCCGTTCCAGCAATAAAGCCGCGGTCTCTTCCAGCAGCTTCAGGCCGATAACGTCGACGTTGCGATTGCGCCAATGCTCTAGCTCAGTTCCTTTCACCCATTGATTGAACGCCCCTAATGCCGGTCCGCAAAAGATTTGGTAATCGATCTGATGCTCTTTCTCGCCTCTTACTGCAAAGCTTAAAGCCTGCTCCAAATACCATTTGAAAACAAGCGCCATTTGCTGCTTCCCATTGCCACTGGCTTTGGCGATCTCGTCCGCGCTGCCGTTTAATCGAATATCCTCTAGTATGCGAGTAAAGCTGCGTTTGAAATATTTCTCCTGAATGAGTACGCTATTCTTCTCCCCAATCTCATCAAGGGATTGGAACACACGGTAAAAGTCGTACAATTTATTCGCCCTTGCCGGGAAAAACACGCCACGCTTAAGCACTTGCACCTTAGCGCCCATCTCAAACATAGCGGAAGAAGGCACATACTCCGTATCTTGAATGTTCATCTGCTGCAACAAATCTTTCGCTGAATCACTCGTGCGCGCCTCAACCGTACACTGATTAATCGAGCCTGTAACGATGAAATCCGCTCCCATCAAAAATGCCGCAGCAGCAGACTCCGGCGTGCCGATTCCACCTGCTGCGCCTATACGAATGTGACCGCCCTTGCTTCCAAGCATCTCATTCCGCAGCCTTATGATCGTAGGGAGCAGCGAAGTTAACGAAGCGCCCTCTGTGTAACCGCCGGAGTCGCCTTCCACACATAGCTCGTCCGCCATTGGCAGCTCCTTCAGCAGTTCGGCTTGCTCCGCGGAAATAACGTTCGTTATTAACAGCTTCTCGACGATGCGCGCCGGCGCAGGCTTTAGAAAAGCTTCGGCGACCTCGGGCCTAGACACTTTCCCGATAATCCGCCCATTGCTTGCCACGCTTCCGTCGGCTTGCCGGCGAATCCCATTCGCCCTAAACATAACAAGAGCTGGCGTAATGCTCAAATATTCCGAAGCCATTAATACGCTAACGCCATGCTTGAGGTACATTTGGATGAATTTCTCCTCCGCTTCCGGAAGATGCGGGTTATAGACAATGTTTGCGCCGTACGGCTGTTCCAGCGTGAGCGCATTCTTGATGGCTGCCAGTTCTCTTTCGACCGCATTCGTTTCCAAACCATCCGCCCCAAGGAAGCCTAGCATGCCCGCTTTGGCTGCTTTCACCACCATCTCTGATGAAGAGATTCCGCGATGCATTGGTCCAACTAAATAAGCATACTTTAATCGGTATTCCTTCCGGAATGCTTCATTGCCGAGGGTAGCCGGCGAAATGGCCGCATGCCCCGTAACCGCATGGGCAGCTGCCGCCTCAGTTTGCGCTCCAACAGCTGCATGATAGCTTTCAATAATCTGTGCATGCTCCACTGTTACTTGTTCCGATTTTACGGAAGCAGGCACATCTGTATTCCCATCTAACCTTTCGTTTGCCTGTACTTCTGCTTGCTGCTGTAATGCTTCAACTTCAACCCGAACTTCAGCTTCCGTTTCATCTTCAAGCTCTTCATCTTCAACAATTAACGGTTCAGCTTGCAGCTTAATTTTTGTTACGAGCTTTTTCAACACATCACCCGGGCCGATTTCTACAAAGTCAACCTCGCCTTTGCCCATCACATACCGAATCGATTCCGTCCATTTCACGGCGCTAACCATTTGTTTGCTTAATGTATCGTCCATCACTGCCGAGCGGTAAGGACGGGCATATACATTCGAGATGACCGGTATGGCAAGCTTGCCAAATTTGAACGATTGCACGAATCGTTTAAACTGTTCGTACGCTTCATTCATAAATGTAGAGTGGAATGCCCCACTCACATTGAGCGGTACATAGACTGCCCCTGCATCGGCAAACCGCTTCTCTACGCGCCCAATATCATCTGCTTTGCCGGAAATAACGATCTGGCTCGGAGAGTTGTGATTAGCAATCGATAACGCGGCGCCACTTTCTTCAATAATTTGTTGGATGCGGTCCTCATCAAGCCCGATCACGGCGGCCATCCCACCGCCTCTAGCCATCCCCATCAGCTCACCCCGTTTTTGCACGAGCCTAAGGCCCGTCTCAAAATCGAAAGCGCCGCCAGCCAGAAGCGCATTGTATTCGCCAAGGCTATGGCCGATTAGATAGTCCGGCTGTTGTCCTGTCTCCTGAAATTTGCTCATATAAGCTAGCGCATTTACCGTATATAAAGCAGGCTGCGTAAAAGCCGTCTGCCCCAGCTTTCGCTCTGGATCATTCAAACACAAGTCCTTGATCGAATATCCGAGCACCCGATCAGCAATCTTTGTTATCTCAGGGAATTGGTCGAACCATTGTCCCCCCATTCCTTTCACCTGCGATCCTTGGCCTGGGAACATATATGCTAACATCACTCGATCTCCCTTCGATTTGAACTGCGGTCTCTCACTTCCATTTAGCCCCATCATGTCCGTCATTTTATTGACGCTTTGCTCAAAATAACCCTTCTGATCAGCAAAGGGGGATAAGAAGGCAACAATATTGCGATGCAATGAATCATCTATTAATCGTTTTGTAAAATTGCCTAATGTGCCGCCAGGACTCATGTCAGCAAATATTAACGAGTCTCCATATTTATGGCGTAACGTCGCAATCGACTTCGAAAAATGCATTTGTTCTCTTGCAATATCCCAAAAATAGCTTGGCTGCAATTGCGTAACCTGTTCACCGCTCAAGCCAGATATAAAGCCGATGCTAGGTTTACGAATGGCCAATCTATTCAAATAAGCCATAAAGGGCTCACGCGCACGATCGATCAAACGCGAATGAAACCCATGGGACACCGGGAGCTGGAGACTGATTATTCCTTTGCTATTCAATCCGTCGCGAATCTTGCCTAAATCCGCGTCGGTCCCAGCAATAACGAAATGGGCATCATTATTAACGGCCACCATTTCACTGTTCTGATTTAGGAGCGGAAGTTCCGCATAGAAGGCTGGATTATCCAGAACTGCAGCCATCCCCCCGGCTTCACAATGTGTTTCAAATGCCTGAGCCTGGCGAATGACCGCCTCCAACGCCATCTCCGGCTCCATAATGCCTGCAATTGCAGCCGCAGCGAACTCTCCTAAACTCGTGCCTAGCACGTAATCAGGCTGTATGCCTCTACGAATCAAGGTCTGGGCTAAAGCATATTCCGTCATGAATATTGCTGGGTGCGTATGTAACGTTCGGCCAAACGATGCGGGCTTCGAAGGGCCCTTGTTCCCTAGCACATCAATAACCGAAAAATTGCAGTTCGATTGTACGATCTTATCAAGAGACAGCATGATTTCTCGATATACGGTTTCGTTGTCGAATAAGCTTCGCCCCATACCGTAATATTGAGAGCCCTGCCCCGCAAACATAAAAACAATCTTGCTCCTCATCTCCAAGAACGCCTCCATTACATCCCGACTATAGATGGAATAAAAAAAGCAATCGGCTTGGAGCTAAGCTCCAAACCGATTGCTAGAAATGTATTGTGGGCACACTCTCTCCCTTTCATCTGCATACGCACACTACATTTTCATATCATGTCAAAGTTGCGCAATGCTAACGTGCCGTAACAACGATTAGTATTCGAACCTCTATTTAAATAAATCAACTTCCGTGCATAGGCATTTTCCCAAACTCACAACTTATTATGCTCTCAATGCCTCTACCTGTCAAGGGACTATAATATTAGATAATCAACCACAAGATGACAAGTGAACATCGCAAACAGCTCCCTAAAGTTGGAACTGCATCCAAATGTCAAGAAAAGTTAACAAATTACCCAGACGATTCGACAACATTTTACAAATTGGCTGTGCTAGAGTGTTTATACAATTGCAGCAGAGGAGGTAATCATGTACTGGTATGCACTATTTGTCAAAACAGGCGAAGAGATAAGCATTAAGGAGTTTTTCAGTCGCATGTTTCAGACCAATCAAATTGAATGTTTGATTCCTAAGAGGAAAGTGCCCGAGCGAAATGGAGGAATTGTTACAGACGTTATAAGAAACCTATATCCTGGCTATGTATTTATTCGAGCGAATATGAACTTTTCACTCTATTATCAAATTAAAGAAAACCCATTTATATATAAGCTATTGAACTACACAAGCAACAAGGACAAAAAATCGTACTGCCCGCTCAATACTTGTTTCGATGAAATTAGTGCGGCGCAAGAGAGTGATTATTTCAAATCAATACCGCCCGAAGAAATGTCTACTGTATTAAAACTTCTAAACCAACAACATGTTATCGATTACTCTCAAGTATTTATAAAAAATTCTAAAGTACATGTCCAATCCGGTCCACTAATCGGCCAAGAGGAAATCATCAAAAAAATCGATTTTCGTAAAAACCGTGCAAAGGTGAGCCTTCCTTTTCTCGGAGGAGAGAAAATCGTCGATCTCGGCATCGAAGTCATTGGCCGTGAGAGCACTTAGAATATGAACCCACGATTATCTTTCCAAAATAAAAAGACGGCCATGATCCCCTATTTCAGGGCGTACTGGCTGTCTTTTTTTTGTTGAACAAAACACAGAGATGAAAACAAAAAAGACACAAACTCCAACGGGGGAGTTTGTGCCTTGCTTGTCATACTATTTCAAGATCGAAGCTACGGAACCTGCACCTACTGTGCGGCCGCCTTCGCGGATAGCGAACTTCGTACCTTGCTCGATAGCGATTGGAGCGATCAGCTCAACCGTAACCGTGATGTTATCGCCTGGCATTACCATCTCTGTGCCTTCTGGCAGGTTGATGATGCCCGTAACGTCAGTTGTACGGAAGTAGAACTGTGGACGGTAGCCAGTGAAGAAAGGCTTGTGACGGCCACCCTCTTCTTTAGTCAGAACGTAGATTTGAGCCGTGAAGTTCGTGTGTGGTTTAACGGAACCTGGCTTAGCCAGTACTTGTCCACGCTCGATGTCTTTACGGTCAACACCACGAAGCAGTGCACCTACGTTGTCGCCCGCTTGAGCGGAGTCAAGAAGTTTACGGAACATTTCTACGCCCGTAACAACGCTCTTACGCGTTTCTTCTTGCAGACCGATGATTTCGATCTCGTCGCCAACTTTGATAACGCCACGCTCAACGCGACCAGTAGCAACCGTACCACGACCAGTGATCGTGAACACGTCCTCGACTGGCATCAAGAATGGTTTGTCAACATCGCGCTCTGGAGTAGGGATGTACTCGTCGATCGTGTTGAACATTTCAACGATTTTTTCAGCCCAGTCGCCGTCTGGGTTTTGGAGAGCTTCACGAGCCGAACCACGGATGATTGGCGTGTCGTCGCCTGGGAAGTCATACTCGCTCAGAAGGTCGCGAACTTCCATTTCAACGAGTTCGATGAGCTCTTCGTCTTCAACCATGTCGCATTTGTTCAGGAATACGACGATGTAAGGAACGCCTACTTGGTTGGAGAGGATGATGTGCTCACGCGTTTGTGGCATTGGACCGTCGGATGCGGATACGACGAGGATAGCGCCGTCCATTTGTGCTGCACCCGTGATCATGTTTTTAACGTAGTCGGCATGACCTGGGCAGTCAACGTGAGCGTAGTGACGGTTAGGCGTCTCGTACTCAACGTGAGCTGTCGAGATCGTGATACCGCGCTCGCGCTCTTCTGGAGCTTTGTCGATTTGGTCGAATGCTACTGCAGCACCGCCGTATTTTTTGGACAGTACAGTCGTGATAGCAGCCGTCAGCGTTGTTTTACCGTGGTCAACGTGACCAATCGTACCGATATTAACGTGCGGTTTATTACGTTCAAATTTAGCCTTAGCCATTGAACTTCTGCCTCCTTAAATAAATAAATTTATTAGTTGTGTATGTTATGGTATCGGCGGCTTACGAATAGACGCGCAAGCCGCGTTAATACCGAGTAAACCTTATCTTAAAGCCATTACCCTTAGAACGTCAGGCTTAAGCGCCTTTGTTTTTCGCGATAATTGCTTCGGAGATCGACTTAGGAACTTCCTCGTAGTGGGACAGCTCCATGGAGAATACTCCGCGTCCTTGCGTACCCGAACGGAGAACCGTCGAGTAACCGAACATTTCTGCAAGAGGTACCTTCGCACGAACGATCAGGGAGCCGTGTTTCGTATCGGAACCTTCGATGCGGCCGCGACGGGAGCTGAGCATGCCCATTACGTCACCCATGTATTCTTCCGGTACGGAAACTTCGACTTTCATGATTGGCTCGAGAAGCACTGGGCTACATTTTTCTTTAGCCGCTTTAAGCGCCATCGATCCAGCGATTTTGAACGCCATCTCCGAGGAGTCGACGTCATGGTACGATCCATCGACAACCGTTGCTTTAATATCAACGAGTGGGAAACCAGCGATAACGCCGTTTTTCATCGACTCTTCGATACCCGCTTGGATTGGACCGATAAATTCACGTGGAATAGCGCCACCAACGACTTTATTCTCGAACGTGAAGCCTGCGCCTGGCTCTTGTGGTTCGAACTCAACCCAGCAATGACCAAATTGGCCACGGCCGCCGGATTGGCGAACGAACTTACCTTCTACCTTAGCTGCAGCTTTGAAAGTCTCACGGTAAGCTACCTGAGGTGCGCCTACGTTCGTTTCGACTTTAAACTCACGAAGCATACGGTCTACGAGGATCTCCAAGTGGAGCTCGCCCATGCCCGCGATGATCGTTTGTCCAGTCTCTTCGTCCGTATGAGCGCGGAACGTTGGATCTTCTTCAGCAAGCTTCTGAAGCGCGATACCCATTTTGTCTTGGTCAGCCTTCGTTTTAGGCTCAACCGCGAGCTGGATAACTGGATCCGGGAAGTTCATCGACTCAAGGATTACCGGGTTCTTTTCGTCGCAAAGCGTGTCGCCAGTCGTCGTGTCTTTCAGGCCTACAGCAGCCGCGATGTCACCGGAGTAAACTTCAGTGATCTCTTGGCGGCTGTTAGCATGCATCTGAAGGATACGGCCAACGCGCTCACGTTTGCCTTTCGTTGCATTCACAACGTACGAACCGGAGCTCAATACACCGGAATATACGCGGAAGAACGTCAGTTTACCGACATAAGGGTCAGTCATGATTTTGAACGCCAGCGCCGAGAACGGTTGGTCGTCAGCCGACTTGCGCGTCGTCTCCGTGCCGTCTTCAAGGGTACCCTTGATGTCAGGAACGTCGATTGGAGCAGGCAGGTAGTCAACAACCGCGTCGAGCATAAGCTGAACGCCTTTGTTACGGTACGAGGAACCGCAGATAACAGGGAAGATCTTAACTTCGCAAACGCCCTTACGGAGCGTAGCTTTCAGTTCCTCGATCGTGATTTCTTCACCTTCGAGGTACTTCATCGTCAGTTCTTCGTCAAGTTCTACAACTTTCTCGACCAGTTCCATACGAAGCTCTTCGACTTGTTCAGCCAGTTCCGCAGGAATTTCGATAACTTCTGGCTCTTTGCCGAGGTCATCTTTGTATTTGTAAGCTTTGCGCTCAACGATGTCAATCATGCCGAGGAAGTCGTTCTCAGCACCAATTGGAAGTTGAATCGCAACGGCATTCGCTTGCAGGCGCTCACGCATGTCTTTTACAACATTGAGGAAGTCTGCACCGATGATGTCCATTTTGTTTACGTATGCGATCCGCGGAACGCCATAGCGGTCAGCCTGGCGCCATACGGTTTCGGACTGAGGCTCAACGCCTTCTTTCGCACTGAAAACACCTACAGCCCCGTCCAATACGCGCAGGGAACGTTCAACTTCAACTGTGAAGTCAACGTGCCCTGGGGTGTCGATAATATTGATGCGGTGACCATCCCATTGAGCTGTCGTAGCAGCGGACGTAATCGTGATGCCGCGCTCCTGCTCTTGCTCCATCCAGTCCATCGTAGCTGCACCTTCGTGCACCTCGCCGATTTTGTGGGTACGGCCTGTGTAGAACAGGATCCGTTCAGTGGTAGTCGTTTTACCCGCATCAATATGCGCCATGATCCCGATGTTACGCGTATTTTTCAAGGAGAACTCTCTTGCCATGATTATGTCTCCTTCCGATTATACGAATGTGAATCCTACCAGCGGTAGTGTGCGAACGCTTTGTTCGCTTCAGCCATTTTGTGCGTGTCTTCGCGCTTCTTAACTGCTGCACCAGTGTTGTTCGATGCATCCAGAATTTCAGCAGCCAGACGTTCTACCATCGTTTTCTCACCGCGGTTACGTGAGTAGTTCACGAGCCAACGGAGACCAAGCGACGTACGACGCTCCGGTTTCACTTCGATCGGAACTTGATAGTTGGAACCGCCTACGCGGCGAGCTTTAACTTCAAGGACTGGCATAATGTTTTTGATTGCAGCTTCAAACACTTCCATTGGTTCTTTACCCGAACGTTCTTGGATAAGTTTGAATGCATCATACAGCAATGTTTGAGCAACACCGCGCTTGCCGTCGATCATAATACGGTTGATGAGACGCGTTACCAGTTTGCTATTGTAAACCGGATCCGGCAGTACATCACGTTTCGTTACAGGACCTTTACGTGGCATGAGGATGTCCCCCTTTCTTTAATAGTGTCTCGATATAGTCGAATTATGCAATTACGCTAATCCGATTATTATTTTTTAACTTTTGCACGCTTCGTACCGTATTTGGAACGAGCTTGTTTCCGGTTGTTAACACCTGCAGTATCAAGAGCACCGCGAACGATGTGATAACGTACACCCGGAAGGTCTTTTACACGACCACCGCGAATCAAAACAACGCTGTGCTCTTGCAAGTTGTGACCGATACCTGGGATGTAAGCCGTTACCTCGACTTTGTTCGTCAGACGTACACGGGCATATTTCCGGAGTGCGGAGTTCGGTTTTTTCGGAGTCATCGTACCTACACGAGTGCAGACACCGCGCTTTTGTGGAGCGCTGATGTTCGTTGCTTCACGTTTCAGGGCGTTGAAACCTTTTTGCAGAGCAGGCGATTTCGATTTCACGACTTTCGCTTGACGGCCTTTACGGACCAGCTGGTTAATTGTTGGCATGTTGCCACCCCCTTCCTTTAATTGTAAAGCATATAATCTTACCCGAAATAGTTAAGCCCACAGATCCAGGCGATTCATAAAGAAGCAAAGAAAAATTTCTGTCAGCCCGTCTATCTTAATAAACTGCCGACAAAAACAACGATTCTCTATTCGTCTTCCGAAATATCTGGCACGACGGCTGCCATGGCGGCCCCGACATCAATCCCGCAGGTTTCCCCTAGGAGTTGCATGTTCTTGACCCAAACAACCTCGACCTCATAATCCTCGCATAATTGGACAATACGATCCGTCATACGCGAATCTGCATCTTGGGCAACATAGACGAGTACGGCTTTGCGAAGCTCTACCATCTTCGTCGTTTGCTTCGTGCCGATCTTGTACTGCATGCAATCACCCCTCTTCGTCCAACCGGACAGGGATCACACGAACAGGCACACTACGACATATTAGCATCTGACGCCTATTCATGTCAAGGAAAAACACTTGAATAATTGTTCATTAATTTATTGTAAATCATGGCTACTCAAAAGAAATGGAACCCATGAACCATGCCGAGCACAAACGTGCCCAACATGGCCCACGGCTTCCGGATCTTAAGACTCGATCGCTACAGATTCGCTTTCTGCTGAACCTTCGCCTTCGATAATCTCATCTTCCAGTCCCGCAAAGCGGATGCTCCGGTAGCGAGTCATGCCTGTGCCTGCCGGAATGAGTTTGCCGATGATGACATTCTCTTTCAGGCCGAGCAACTGGTCGACTTTACCCTTAATTGCTGCGTCTGTAAGAACACGTGTCGTCTCTTGGAACGATGCAGCCGAGAGGAACGAATCCGTCTCAAGGGATGCTTTGGTAATACCGAGCAATACCGGCTTGGCAACTGCAGGCTCAAGCCCTGCAAGAATTGCCGTGCGGTTAGCCGCTTCATATTCATGAATGTCGACGAATGAACCAGGCAGAAGTGTCGTGTCGCCCGCATCAACGATACGGATTTTACGAAGCATCTGCTTGATCATAACCTCAACGTGCTTATCATTGATTTCTACGCCCTGGTTCCGGTAAACGCGTTGAACTTCTTGCAAGATGTAGTTCTGTACGCCACGGATGCCTTTGATGCGCAGCATTTCTTTAGGGTCGATCGAGCCATCCGTCAGTTCGTCACCAGCATCGATCTTAGCGCCTTCGCTTACGCGCAGGCGTGATCCATACGGCACGAGATACGTTTTGGTCTCAGCTTCGCCTTGGACTTCAATTTCACGGCGGTCTTTGCCGTCGCGAACTTCTTTCACTACCCCGTCGATCTCACTGATCGTAGCTTGACCTTTCGGGTTACGAGCCTCGAAGAGCTCCTGGATACGCGGCAAACCTTGCGTAATATCGTCGCCGGCAACGCCGCCGGTGTGGAATGTACGCATCGTCAGCTGTGTTCCTGGCTCACCGATCGATTGTGCTGCGATAATGCCGACTGCTTCGCCGATCTCTACAAATTTGCCAGTCGCCAAGTTGCGGCCATAGCACATTTTGCAGACGCCATGACGGGCACGGCAGCTAAGCACGGAACGAATCTGCAGCTTCTGAACGCCTGCTTCAACGATCTCTTCGGCTTTATTCGAGTCAATCAGCTCATTGCGGCGAGCAATGATTTCTCTCGTCTCTGGATGGCGAACAGTCTCGAAGCAATAACGGCCTTCGATACGGTCATACAGATCCTCGATAACTTCTTTGCCGTCACGAATTTGAGCAACAGTAAATCCTTTATCCGTACCGCAATCATCTTCGCGAACGATAACGTCCTGCGCTACGTCAACGAGACGGCGGGTCAAGTAACCCGAGTCCGCTGTACGAAGTGCTGTATCGGCCAAACCTTTACGCGCTCCGTGCGTCGAGATGAAGTACTCGAGGACGGATAGCCCGTCACGGAAGTTCGATTTAATTGGAATCTCGAAGATACGTCCTGATGGTGTTGCCATCAGGCCACGCATGCCGCCGAGCTGGGTAATCTGCGATTTGTTACCCCGTGCTTTGGAATCAACCATGAGCATGATGGAGTTAAAGCGGTCCATCGATTTCATGAGTGCGTCCGTCACTTGGTCTTTCGCTTTGCCCCAAATCTCAATTACGCGGTCATAACGCTCTTCGTTCGTGATCAAGCCCCGACGGTATTGATTTGTAACGATCTTAACCTTCTCATCGGACTCTTGCATGATTTGATCTTTCTCAACAGGTACAGTTACGTCAGCTACCGCTACAGTAATGCCTGCACGAGTCGAGTACGTAAAGCCGAGTTTCTTGATCTGGTCAAGAATAACCGACGTTTTGGTCGTCTCGTAGATCCGGAAGCACTCTGCAATGATATTGCCGAGATACTCTTTGCCAACCGCCGGAGCAATCGGGAGAGTCTCTTTAATTTCATGCAGGTCTGCGCCCTTTTCATAGATGAAGTATTTTTCCGGCGTCCCATGCAGAAGGTTCGCTTTGGTAGCTTCGTTAATGTAAGGGAACGTAGCCGGGAAAATCTCATTGAAAATGATTTTGCCAACCGTTGTAGACAGCAAGCCGCTCTGTTGTTTCTCCGTAAACGATACTTTGCCGAGCACACGTGCTGGAATGAATACGCGAGCATGCAGGGCAGCAGCGCCACGTTGGTACGCGGACACAGCTTCGTTAACTGATGCAAACACGATTCCGCTGCCTTTAGAGTCTTTGTCGTCGAATGTCAGATAGTAACTTCCGAGAACCATATCCTGGGACGGCGTTACTACTGGCTTGCCGTCTTTCGGGTTCAAGATGTTACCAGACGCAAGCATGAGCAAACGGGCTTCTGCTTGTGCTTCAGCAGACAAAGGTACGTGAACAGCCATTTGGTCACCGTCGAAGTCGGCGTTATATGCCGTACAAACGAGTGGATGAAGTCGAATCGCTTTGCCTTCAACCAAGATTGGCTCAAACGCCTGGATGCCAAGTCGGTGAAGCGTCGGGGCACGGTTCAATAGAACCGGGTGCTCCTTAATAACTTCCTCGAGAACATCCCATACCTCTGCGCTTACGCGTTCAACTTTACGTTTCGCACTCTTAATGTTATGGGCAAGGCCCTTGTTGACAAGCTCTTTCATAACGAAAGGCTTGAACAGCTCAAGTGCCATATCTTTAGGGAGACCACATTGGTACATTTTCAGATATGGTCCGACAACGATAACGGAACGGCCGGAGTAGTCAACACGCTTACCGAGCAAGTTTTGACGGAAACGCCCTTGCTTACCCTTCAGCATGTGGCTGAGCGATTTCAATGGACGGTTGCCCGGTCCCGTTACGGGACGGCCGCGACGGCCATTGTCAATCAAAGCATCGACTGCCTCTTGAAGCATCCGTTTTTCGTTCTGAACGATAATATCTGGCGCACCTAGGTCGAGAAGGCGCTTCAGACGGTTGTTCCGGTTAATAACCCGGCGATACAGATCGTTAAGGTCAGACGTTGCAAAACGGCCGCCATCGAGCTGTACCATTGGACGAAGCTCCGGAGGAATAACCGGGAGCACGTCGAGAATCATCCAGTCTGGGCGGTTGCCCGAGCTCTTGAATGCTTCGATGACTTCAAGGCGTTTAATCGCACGGTTACGGCGTTGGCCTTGTGCCGTGCGGAGATCTTCCTTCAGCGTATCGAGTTCTTTCTCAAGATCGATATCTTGCAGAAGCTTCTTAACCGCCTCTGCGCCCATGCCGGCTTGGAAGCCGTAGCCGTACTTCTCACGGTAGCTGCGATATTCTTTCTCGGAAAGAAGCTGTTTCTTCTCGAGAGGCGTTTCGCCCGGATCCGTTACGACATAGGATGCAAAGTAAATGATCTCTTCCAGAGAGCGTGGCGACATATCAAGCGCCAAGCCCATCCGGCTAGGAATCCCTTTGAAGTACCAAATGTGGGATACCGGAGCGGCGAGCTCAATATGGCCCATCCGCTCACGGCGTACTTTGGAACGCGTTACTTCGACGCCGCAACGATCGCAGACAACGCCTTTATAACGAACGCGTTTATATTTACCGCAATGACATTCCCAGTCCTTCGTCGGCCCAAATATCTTCTCGCAGAAGAGCCCTTCCTTCTCCGGTTTCAACGTCCTGTAGTTGATCGTTTCCGGTTTTTTGACTTCTCCGCGGGACCACGATCGAATTTTATCGGGAGATGCCAACCCGATCTTCATGTATTCGAAGTTGTTCACGTCCAACAAGGAGCAACCCTCCTTCGTCAAGTATCGCTTATTCGGCGCTAGCTTCTGAGCCTTCTAAATTTAAGTTCAGCTTGTCACCCGCACCGTCTTCATCATCGTCTGATTCACGAAGCTCGATTTCTTCTTCGTCCTCCGACAATATTTTAACGTCCATGCCAAGGCTCTGGAGCTCTTTGATCAATACTTTGAACGACTCAGGAACACCAGGTTCCGGTACGTTCTCACCCTTCACGATCGACTCATACGTCTTAACGCGCCCGACAACATCATCGGATTTGACCGTCAAGATCTCTTGCAGCGTGTAGGCCGCGCCGTATGCTTCGAGTGCCCATACTTCCATCTCACCGAAGCGCTGTCCACCGAACTGAGCTTTACCACCCAGCGGCTGTTGCGTAACGAGCGAGTATGGACCTGTCGAACGTGCATGAATTTTATCGTCAACCATGTGCGCGAGTTTGATCATGTACATGACGCCGACCGTAACTTCACGTTCGAACTCTTCGCCCGTGCGGCCGTCATACAGTACCGTCTTGCCGTTACGCTGCATGCCTGCTTCTTCCATGGCGTTAAATACGTCATACTCACGCGCACCATCAAATACCGGTGTCGCAGCATGAATGCCAAGACGTTTGCACGCCAAGCCAAGGTGAACCTCGAGTACCTGGCCGATGTTCATCCGCGAAGGTACGCCCAGTGGGTTCAATACAACTTCAACAGGTGTGCCGTCCGGCAGGAATGGCATATCCTCTTCTGGCATAATGCGCGCGATAACCCCTTTGTTACCGTGGCGCCCTGCCATTTTATCACCCTCGGAAATTTTCCGTTTTTGGGCGATATATGCACGTACCAGTTGATTCACGCCAGGTGGCAATTCGTCACCATTCTCACGCGTGAACACTTTAACGTCAACAACGATGCCGTCGGTACCATGCGGTACACGCAAGCTCGTATCGCGTACTTCACGTGCTTTTTCACCAAAGATTGCGTGCAGCAAACGCTCTTCCGCAGTCAACTCCGTTACACCTTTCGGCGTAACTTTGCCAACGAGGATGTCGCCAGCACTAATCTCGGCACCAACGCGAATAATGCCGCGCTCGTCGAGGTTTTTCAACGCTTCTTCGCCAACGTTCGGGATGTCGCGTGTGATTTCCTCTGGCCCAAGCTTCGTATCACGAGCTTCGGACTCATATTCTTCAATGTGAATGGACGTGTACACGTCTTCTTTCACAAGCTTTTCACTCAAGAGGATAGCATCCTCGTAGTTGTAACCTTCCCACGTCATGAAGGCAACGACGACATTACGTCCAAGCGCCAATTCGCCTTGTTCAGTCGAAGGGCCATCCGCCATGATATCGCCTTTGCGGATAATGTCCCCTTTGTTAACAAGTGGGCGCTGGTTAATGCAAGTGCCTTGGTTAGAACGCATAAACTTATGCAGTTTGTGCTTCACAAGATCGCCAGTAACTTGCTTGCCGTCGAGCATTTCAATACGGCGCAGCCAGATCTCATTCGCTGAAACGCGTTCGATGACGCCATCATACTTGGAAACGATACATACACCGGAATCTTTGGCCGATTTATGCTCCATTCCTGTACCGACAAGCGGTGCTTTAGGAATAAGCAGTGGAACTGCCTGACGTTGCATGTTGGATCCCATGAGCGCACGGTTGGAGTCATCGTTCTCGAGGAACGGAATGAGCGCTGTTGCTACAGACACTACCTGCTTCGGCGAAACGTCCATGTAATCTACACGGTCGCTTGGCATCGTCAGGATGTTGTCTCTCTGCTTATTGTAACGAACGAGAACGACATCCTCTGCGAAGCTGCCTTCTGGCGTAAGCTTAGCGTTCGCCTGTGCAACTACATAGTTGTCTTCTTCATCGGCCGTCATATAATCAATTTGCTCAGAAACGATTCCCGTCTTCGGATCAACCCAACGATATGGCGCTTCAATGAATCCATATTCGTTAATCCGGGCAAATGTAGACAAGGAGTTGATCAAACCGATGTTCGGTCCCTCTGGCGTCTCGATCGGGCACATCCGCCCATAGTGGGATGGATGTACGTCACGAACCTCGAAGCCTGCGCGTTCACGCGTCAGGCCGCCTGGCCCGAGCGCGGAGAGACGGCGCTTATGCGTCAACTCTGCCAATGGGTTCGTCTGGTCCATAAACTGCGAGAGCTGTGAAGAGCCAAAGAACTCTTTGATTGACGCAATTACAGGACGGATGTTAATCAACGCTTGCGGCGTAATTGCATTCGCATCCTGAATGGACATCCGCTCACGCACGACACGCTCCATACGGGACAAGCCGATACGGAATTGGTTCTGCAGCAGCTCGCCAACGGAACGCAGGCGGCGGTTACCCAAGTGGTCGATATCGTCAGTGTTGCCAATGCCATGCAGCAAGTTGATGAAATAGTTGATCGAGGAGATAATATCAGCCGGCGTAATATGCTTCACCGTTTTGTCGATAATACCGTTCGATACAATCTTCGTCACTTTACCATCTTCGAGCGGCGAGAATACGTTAATCGCTTGAAGCGGAATACTATCTGCATTAAGGACACCATTGGCTACATGGTAAGTTTTAAAGCCAACATTGCTTTCCAAACGCGGCAATATTTCATCCAAAAGACGACGGTCGATTAATTGTCCTGCCTCAGCGATAATTTCGCCGGTCGCAGGGTCAACAAGCGTTTCCGCCAATCGTTGGTTGAATAAACGGTTTTTGATATGCAGCTTTTTGTTGATCTTGTAACGACCAACGTTTGCTAGGTCATATCGTTTTGGATCGAAGAAACGTGCAACTAGCAAGCTCTTCGCGTTATCCAAAGTTGGTGGTTCACCCGGACGAAGGCGCTCATAAATTTCAATGAGTGCTTTTTCCGTCGAATCCGTATTGTCCTTGTCCAGCGTATTACGGATATATTCATCTTGTCCAAGCAAGTCCAAGATTTCAGCATCCGTGCTGAATCCAAGTGCTCTGAGCAATACCGTTACCGGTATTTTACGCGTACGATCGATCCGGACATAAATAATATCCTTTGCATCCGTCTCAAGCTCCAGCCACGCGCCGCGGTTCGGAATAACCGTAGCCGTATAGGTACGTTTTCCGTTCTTGTCAACTTTCGTGCTGAAATAGACGCTCGGGGAGCGGACCAACTGGCTGACGATAACCCGTTCTGCACCATTGATGATGAACGTGCCCGTCTCGGTCATAAGCGGGAAATCGCCCATGAACACTTCTTGTTCCTTAACTTCGCCCGTTTCCTTATTAAGGAGACGCACTTTCACGCGCAGCGGAGCAGCAAACGTAACGTCGCGCTCTTTAGATTCATCGACCGAGTACTTCGGCTCGCCGAGACTATAGTCGATAAACTCGAGTGACAGATTTCCTGTAAAGTCCTGAATCGGCGAAATGTCCTGGAACAACTCTAGCAAGTCAGTATCCAAGAACTTCTCGTACGACTTTTGTTGGATTTCAATCAGGTTCGGAACTTCGAGCACTTCATTAATGCGCGCATAACTTCTCCGCGTGCGTCGACCATACTGAACAAGTTGTCCTGCCAACTTAACCTCACCCCTCATGTCTGCTTCACAGCTTACGTATCGTAAAACAATAAAAACTTCCGCGGCGGATGCACAGCTTAGTAGTGTGCGATCTGCGTATTAGAGGAAGTTTTCAGCCCGCCAAGCGAAGCCGTGGTCCCTCTTAGCGGACCCGGCTTCGCCCGGCGGCTTTGAATCTTTGTGAACAACAACTCCAAACGATCCTCCCGAGAGAGGAACGGGCGGTGCTTTTCCTTGCGAGATAAGGAGGCGGTCTTCTATTGGATCGCTTTCTTATCTCGTAAAGAAAAGGCTCTTCTCGAACATTCATGTCGATACACGAGCAACCAACCCGCTAACGACGAGTCGCGACAAAGCAAAAGTCCTATATCAAGTAATTTTGCCCAAAACGTAAACATTATACGTCAAATGTCGTATTTCTATGCATGACGCGCCCGAATTTTGTTCTTGACATTTTAGTGAGCTAAAGAGAATTAGCCCAGTCTAATACTGACATTTTATAATAATATCACATCTGAAATGTCAAGTCAATAAATAGTTACACTTTTTCCGAACCTTCTCGGATTGCTTTGAAAATGCGATATCCTTTTTCTTTGGTTACTTCCTCAACATTGCCGAAGAGTTCCAAAAGTTTCGCTTCTGCCGAGGGAGCTCCCTGCTTCTTCTGAATGACGATCCACATTGCCCCTCCGGGGTTCAACAAATCGTAGCCTTCTTCAAAAATTTGGTGAACGACCGACTTCCCTGCACGTATCGGAGGATTTGTTACAATTACATCAAAGCGTTTGTCGCGAACCGATGAATAAATATCACTTTGCAACACGGTAATGTTGCCGATTCCATTGAGCTTCCCATTTTCTGCAGCCAATGCGACAGCACGCTCGTTAATGTCGATCATCGTCACATGGCCCTTCTCCGCTAACTTTGCTGCTGATAATCCAATCGGGCCATATCCACAGCCTACATCTAATACCTTTGCATCAACAGGTATGTCTAACGCATCAATAAGCACGCGGCTTCCAAAATCAACTCCAGATTTAGAGAACACCCCAGCATCTGTAGTGAACTTCAAACGTACGCCCCGCAATTCAAACTCGAGCGTTTTACGGTCATGCTGAACTTCAGGCACTTTCGAGTAATAGTGATTCGACACTAATTTCACTCCTTACAGCTCTTCAGCAGCAAAAATAGGAACGAACCCCTTGAAGCCGTGAAGCTCCAAGGGGTTCGACATCTCGTAAATGAGATTATTTTACTTCTACGGAAGCGCCTGCTTCTTCGAGTTTAGCTTTGATCGATTCAGCTTCTTCTTTCGAAACTTTCTCTTTCAGTGCTTTTGGAGCGTTGTCAACAACTTCTTTCGCTTCTTTCAGGCCAAGACCTGTGATTTCGCGAACGACTTTGATAACGTTGATTTTGGACGCGCCAGCGTTGTTGAGGATTACGTCGAATTCAGTTTGCTCAGCAGCTTCAGCAGCGCCGCCAGCTACTACTGCAACTGGAGCTGCAGCTGTTACGCCGAATTCTTCTTCGATTGCTTTTACCAGATCGTTCAGTTCGAGAACTGTCATTACTTTAATTGCTTCCAAGATTTGCTCTTTAGACATGGTTGAACCTCCATAAAATAAGTTTATTGTTAATCTAAACCGCTGGCTTCAGCCAGTGCGGCGAATTATTAAGCTTGTGCTTCTTGTTTCTCCGAAACCGCTTTGACAGCGAGTGCGAAGTTGCGAACTGGTGCTTGGAGCACGCTGAGGAGCATCGACAGCATACCTTCGCGGGACGGAAGATCCGCCAACGCTTTGATTTGGTCAACACCAACAACGCGACCTTCAACTACGCCACCTTTAACTTGCAGCGCGTCGTTTTTCTTAGCGAAGTTGCTAAGAATTTTTGCTGGAGCAACGATGTCGTCGCCACCAAATGCGATTGCAGTTGGACCCGTAAGAACAGCGTCCAGTTCTGACAATTCTGCAGAAGCAGTAGCACGGCGAACGAGTGAGTTTTTGAGGACTTGGAACTCGATGCCAGCTTCACGCAATTGCTTACGGAGTTCCGTTACTTGTGCAACGTTCAATCCGCGGTAGTCAGCTACAACCGTAGAGGAGCTCGCACGGAGCTTTGCTGCGATTTCATCAACTGCGAGTTGTTTATCTTGAATAATTTTTGCGTTTGCCACTTTGTACACCTCCCGTACATTATTGCACATTCCGTTCAATTACGTTTCCCGTCCCTTGATGCATGAGAAAGGCCTTCGCAGACAATGCGAAGGCCATGATGGTCTGTCAGCTTACCATTCTTGCGAATGTAAGATGCAAACACTGTATCATAACACCTCGGTAGGAAATTAAGCCCTTAGGCACCTACTGTCTACGGTATGCGTATTCGAAATTGATGCGTTGCCTCTTAGCGGTACGAAGCCACGTTAACGCGAGCGCCAGGGCCCATCGTCGAGGAAATCGCGATGTTTTTCAGGTACACGCCTTTAGCCGATGCTGGTTTAGCACGGTTAAGCGCATCGATCAACGATTTGAGGTTCTCAGAGAGTTTCTCAGCGTCGAACGATACTTTGCCGATCGGAGCAAGAATTTGTCCTGCACGATCGAGACGGTACTCGATTTTACCAGCCTTAATCTCTTGCACAGCTTTGGAAACGTCGAACGTTACCGTGCCGGCTTTAGGGTTAGGCATGAGGCCTTTACCACCGAGAATACGACCGAGTTTACCGACTTCAGCCATCATGTCAGGCGTAGCTACGCAGACATCGAAGTCGAACCAACCTTGTTGGATTTTGTTGATTACGTCGGAATCACCAACATAATCAGCGCCGGCAGCTTCCGCTTCCTTTGCTTTTTCGCCTTTAGCGAATACGAGTACGCGTTTCGTTTTACCCGTGCCGTGTGGCAGGACAACTACACCGCGAACCGCTTGGTCTTGTTTACGTGGGTCAACACCCAGACGTACCGCAACCTCAACCGTTTCGTCGAATTTAGCCGAAGCGGCTTTCTTCACGAGCTCGATTGCTTCTGCTGTTTCGTAAGTTGCTTCGCTGTCGATAAGCTTAGCAGCTTCGATATATTTCTTACCGTGTTTAGCCATGAGTATAACCTCCTTGTGTGGTAGTAGCGGAATATCCTCCTTGCGGATGATCCTCCCACTTTCACGCCGATGACGCTGCCATCCGCGCCGTCCTCCCGTTTCCGGAACGAACGCAACTCAATTATCGAGTTGGATTAGTCTTCGATAACAACGCCCATGCTGCGCGCCGTACCTTCAACCATGCGCATTGCCGCTTCCACGGATGCTGCATTCAGATCTTCCATTTTTTGCTCAGCGATTTCGCGAACTTTGGCACGTTTCACTGTTGCAACTTTCTTCTTGTTAGGCTCACCGGATCCTTTAGGGATACCTGCGGCTACGCGAAGCAGTACTGCAGCTGGCGGCGTTTTCGTCTCGAACGTGAACGAACGATCTTCGAATACGCTGATAACGACCGGGATAATCAAGCCCGCTTGGTCAGCTGTACGAGCGTTGAACTCTTTACAGAACGCCATGATGTTAACGCCTGCTTGACCGAGTGCAGGACCGATCGGCGGAGCCGGGTTCGCTTTACCTGCTGGCACTTGCAGTTTCACCATCTTGATGACTTTCTTTGCCATGCTAACACCTCCTTAAACCAGTAATGCCCATATGCACGAAGTTAAACTCCGCCTCGCCGGAGGCGCCGACGATTCCGGAAACCGGATGTTATATCTTCTCCACTTGAGTGTAATCCAGCTCAAGCGGGGTTTCCCTGCCAAACATGTTGACGTGAACCTTCAACTTAGCTTTATCCAGCAAGATCTCTTCGATCGTGCCAACAAAACCCGCAAAAGGACCCACTTTGACATTGACGGTTTCTTTCAGTTCGAACTCGATCTTCGGTTTCGGTTCCTCCATGCCCATGTGTTTCAGAATCTGATCCACTTCTTCAGGCAATAAAGGAGTCGGCTTAGAACCGGATCCCGTCGAACCGACGAAGCCCGTCACGCCGGGCGTGTTGCGAACGACATACCAAGAATCATCCGTTTGAACCATCTCCACAAGAACATAACCAGGGTAAACTTTACGCATGATGGTTTTTTTCTTGCCATCCTTGTTTACCACTTCTTCTTCCATAGGAACAAGAACGCGGAAGATCTTATCCTCCATGCCCATTGATTCAACGCGGCGCTCTAGGTTCGCCTTCACTTTGTTCTCATACCCGGAATAGGTATGCACCACATACCATCGTTTTTCCATAGCCATCCACCTTCGGACCCTTCTTAAACAACCAGTTCAACCAATTCAGAGATCCCGATGTCAAGAACCCAGAAATAAATGGTTACGAGAATAATAGTTACAAGCACTACAATCGTATAGCTTGTCAACTCTTTACGGCTCGGCCATCTTACTTTCTTTAGTTCCGCCCAACTGTCTGCGAAGAAACTGAACGTTGTTCCGAAGCCTTGCTTGAGCTTAGCCAAAAAAGCCACGTTCACACCTCCAATAGACTATCTCGTCTCGCGATGAGGAGTATGCTCGTTACAGAACTTGCAAAACTTCTTCATCTCGATGCGGTCGGGGTGATTGCGCTTGTTCTTGCTGTTCGTGTAGTTTCTTTGTTTGCAGCTCGTACAAGCCAACGTAATGATTACCCGCATGAAGTACACCTCCTGAGCTGTACTTAGTGTTGCTCTTTTATGTTGAATCAAAGTTGATTCCTGAGCCAATAGGTTGAAAAATGCATTTTTAGACCTACCCAAACAGATTATCACATTGCATTTTTCGTGTCAATGCCGATATATTCAACAAATATTTTGGCAATCGAGCTGCAGAACCGCGCCATTCCTCGTTTTGCTGCACAACAAGCGACATCGGGTGTCCTCCGTGCAGTATGGCCAATTTTCGGAAAAATAGACACATTTCATCTGCACGTTTGCATAATTCGCCGTTCTTTGGTTCATTCTAGCAGGCTACGCCTTAACTCCAGCACCTTACACCAAATAAAAAAGACTCGCTGCACGAGTCTTTGTGATTCGTATTCCTTATCCTCCGATATCACGCACTTCCAAGTAACGTTCCAGCTTACGCTTTACGCGTTGAAGGGCATTGTCTATAGATTTCACATGCCGATCCAAATCGACTGCAATCTCCTGATAGGAACGGCCGTCCAAGTAGAGCATAAGCACTTTGCGTTCCAAGTCACTCAATATCTCGGACATCTTGTCTTCTAATCCGACGAATTCTTCTTGATTAATAATCAGCTCTTCCGGGTCCGATACGCGAGTGCCGCAAATGACATCTAGCAATGTACGGTCGGAATCTTCATCATAGATCGGCTTGTCTAACGAAACATATGAGTTAAGCGGAATATGCTTCTGACGGGTCGCCGTCTTAATCGCAGTAATAATCTGCCTCGTTATGCACAATTCAGCAAACGCTTTAAACGATGAGAGCTTGTCTCCTTTAAAATCACGAATGGATTTATAAAGGCCTATCATGCCTTCCTGGACGATATCCTCCCGGTCGGCGCCGATAAGAAAATAAGAACGGGCTTTCGCGCGTACGAAATTGCGATACTTGTAAATCAAATATTCTAAAGCTTCGCTATCGCCTTCGCGGACCGCTTCAACGACATCTTCGTCCGTTCTGCAGTCATATCCGTCCGTACTCGTTTCTCTGAGGTCGATGCTCACGAACTATCCCTCCGGCCTGCAAGGCGTGCACTGCTCGACTCGCACTCTATCAAGCATAGATTTAGTATACATTATGTAACTTCGAACCGTCAACCGAAACGACCGCCCAAAACTACTAAGTAAATAGTAGATATGTAAGCAAATGGTGGAATTCAAATTGCCTAATGTTACCTACTTTTACACGTTTGTTACGCAATGCTTACAGATCCCCTCGACGCCACTTCTCGAGTCTCGCACGCACATCTAACGTTAACGATCCATCGACCGTATTTCGTTTGATCGGGCGTGTTTCAACCTCTTTTAATGTTGCTTGAATTTGTTTCTGCTTCTGCCCGATATCGATTAACAGCTCTCGCGCCGATAAGCGCAGCGCCCCTTTGCCAAACGCAACATGCTGCTCTGTCATATCAGAGGTTGCTACGTAGATATTGCGCCCGCGCAACGTCAAATCAACCACTAAGCGTTCAATGCATTCATCAGCTGTTTCTTTTTCCTTCGTATACACAACGACCATCTCATGCTGCTTATACTTCGCACCAAGCCCCGGAACTTGATGAGCGTCAAACACGACGTATACGCGCATGCCCGTAAACCCTTGATAATCCGCAAGCATGTCCAGCAATGCATCCCTGGCATCCTCAAGATCATGGTCACGAAGACGCTGCAATGCCGGCCAAGCCCCAATCATGTTGTAGCCATCAACCAGCAGGACGTCTCCCCTCCGGCTCATCGTCAGATACCCCTGCGTTGGCGAAGCACTTCATACATAAGAACGCCCGCAGCTACGGATGCATTCAGTGAGTTAAGCTGGCCAGCCATCGGCAGCTTAATAAGAAAATCGCATTTTTCACGAATGAGGCGTCCCATTCCTTTGCTCTCATTGCCAATGACAAGGCCGAGCGGCATATCAAACTTCGTGCGATAAACATCTTGCTCTGCCGCGACATCTGCTCCGGCGATCCATACGCCTTGCTCCTTAAGCGACTCAATCGTCTGTGCCAAGTTAGTCACGCGCGCTACTGGAACATACTCTGCTGCCCCAGCAGAAATTTTGGACACCGTAGCTGTTAATCCAACAGAGCGGCGCTTCGGAATAATAACGCCATGAACACCCGTGCATTCCGCAGTTCGCAGGATTGAACCTAAGTTGTGCGGATCTTCGATCTCATCAAGGAGCAGCAAGAATGGCGTTTCGCCTTTTGCTTTGGCCGCTGCAAGAATTTCTTCAACTTCGTAGTACCGATAAGCCGCCGCTTGTGCGATTACGCCTTGGTGAGCAACTTCCCCCGCCATGCTGTCAAGCTTGCGCTTGTCCGCAAACTGCACGATAATGCCATGTTGTTTGGCTTCCGCTACGATGGGTGCTGTAAGATGCTTTTGCGCGCCTTCTGCGATCCAAATCTTATTAATTTCACGGCCGGACCGGAGCGCTTCCAGTACAGGATGCTTGCCCGCAATTACTTCTTCTCCATTGTCCGCTGCCGTTTCGTCAACTCGCACTTGCTCGGTTTGGCGATTCCCGCCTGAACTCCGTTCGCGCTGGCGTTCTTGCCTATAGGGATTGTTCCGTGATTTCATGCCTTATCCTCCTCGGACCGGAGCGGTCCCTGTTCATCCAATATAACGGCCAAGAGCTCGCGAAGCCGGTCACCGCGTCTTTCATAATATAAATAGCCGAACAACGTTTCGAGCGCAGTCGCTTGGCGGTAATCAGCCAGATCAGCATTTTTGGGCGGCGCGCCTGACTTGGCATTCCGCCCTCTGCGTACGACATCCGCTTCTTCCTCTGTCAACAAGGGCGCCAGCTTCTCCAACGAAATCCGCTGCGCCTTGGCCGAAACCCGCTTCGTTGCTTCCCGATGCAATTCATGCATTTTATGGTTCGGCTTGGAGATCAGATACTGCCGTACTAGCAGCTCAAACACCGCATCGCCAGCATAAGCAAGAACAACTGGATTCATGAGCCGGGCTGGCTTCGATGGCTCATGAATCAACAGGTCAAGAGCATCCAATGGGGTATCGCCAATTGAATGCCCCATCATTTGCGGCGCCACTTAATGCCTTGCGGCGTATCTTCCAATACAATATTGTCAGCTGCGAGCAAATCCCGAATCTCATCAGCCCTTGCCCAATTTTTGGCCTGGCGTGCTTCCGTACGTTCCACGATCAACTGCTCGATCTGTTCATCCAGCATCTCTCCCGCTTCGGCCACGCGCGGCAGCAGCCCGAGCGTCCGGTCAAACTGCTCCAGAAACGCAAGCAGCGCTTGAAGCTCAGATGCAGAAGCATCCTGGCGTTGCATCGTGCCGTTAGCTTCCGATACAAGCTCGAACAATGCTGTAATCGCATCCGGCGTATTGAAGTCATCGTTCATTTTTGCATTGAATTGCGCTGCAATAGCTGATAATCTCGCATCCAATTCTGCATTGCCAGAAGCTATGGCCGACTGCTGCGAACCAATCGGCTTTGCCCCCAGTACAGACAACCGATGCAGCAAATTGCCTGCGCAGTTCGCAATGCGCTCGACACTGTTTTCCGCTTGCGCGAGCGTATCGTCACTAAAGTTCACCGGGCTGCGGTAATGCGTAGCAAGAACAAAATAACGAATCGCCTGCGGCTTCGTCCGCTTCAGCATTTCACGAACGGTGATGCCGTTTCCGAGCGATTTGGACATTTTTTCGTTATTAATGTGAACGTATCCGTTATGCATCCAATAGTTCGCGAGCGGTTTGCCCGTCAACGACTCGGATTGCGCTACCTCACATTCATGATGCGGGAATTGAAGGTCATGTCCGCCGCCATGGATATCCAGCGTATCGCCAAGATATTCGCGCGCCATCGCAGAGCATTCTATATGCCAGCCTGGCCGGCCGTTGCCCCATGGGCTGGACCAGTAGATTTCGCCTGGCTTAGCCGACTTCCACAGCACAAAATCTTGCGCATGCTGCTTGCGCTCATCGATCTCAATGCGAATGCCGAGCTGCAGTTCATCCGTATTTTGTTTCGACAGCTTGCCGTATTCATCGAAATGGTTGGTGCGGAAATAGACGTCGCCTGCGCTCTCGTAGGCAAATCCCTTATCTACCAAGCCTTCAATAAAACTAACAATTAGCGGAATGTGGTCCGTAACTCGCGGATTACGCGTCGCTTTGTGCACGCCGAGCGCCTCAATATCTTCATTAAAAGCAGCGATAAACGTATTGGCTACCTCTGGTACTGTCGTGCCCAGCTGTTCTGCTTTGCGAATCAATTTGTCGTCGACGTCCGTAAAGTTGACAATGTAATTCACATCATAGCCAACGGCCTCTAAGTAGCGTCTCACCACATCGAAAAAGATAACCGGCCGCGCATTGCCAATATGGATATAGTCATATACGGTCGGGCCACACACATACATTTTGACTTGGCCTGGCTGCTGTGGCTTGAAAGCCTCCTGCGCACGGGCCATCGTATTATAAATGGAAACAGTCATTTGACGGATTCTCCTTCGAGTACGGGCTCCCGGGACTTTCCCGCTACTGCCCTCAATTCATATACTTCATGCCGAAGATCGGCAATTTCCTTCTGCATTGTACGAAACATCTCAATGACTGGGTCCGGCAGTTTCGTATGGTCAAGCCGGTCGCCAACCCGTTCGCCATTCCGCTTAACGATACGCCCTGGTATGCCAACCACTGTGCTATTATCCGGAACGGCCCGCAAAACGACGGAATTGGCGCCTATGTTAGAATTGGCGCCTACGGAGAAGGAACCCAGCACCTTAGCGCCTGAGGCGATCACTACATTGTTGCCAATGGTCGGATGCCGCTTTCCTTTTTCCTTGCCTGTACCGCCGAGCGTAACGCCTTGATAAATGACAACGTCGTCACCAATCTCGCAGGTTTCGCCTATAACGACACCCATGCCATGGTCTATAAATAACCGGTCGCCAATACGGGCACCCGGATGGATTTCAATACCGGTCATAAATCGGCTAACTTGCGATACACCGCGTGCAATCGCGAACCAGCCCCGCTTATAAAAACCGTGTGCAACGCGGTGCGCCCAGATCGCATGGAGACCTGAATATGTCAGCACAACCTCCAGCTTGCTGCGGGCTGCCGGGTCGTTGTCAAACACCGCTTGTATGTCCGAGCGAATATGCCTAAACATGCCGCCTCCCCCTCTCCGCTTCCCCTCATTTCATCCGCAAGCCTATGCGGGCTATTCCCCATGTTTGCAGCATTGCCTTCTAACTAAATAACATGCTACCTGTACAAAAAAAAGCCTCCGCAGTCACAAGGACTGCAGAGGCGTGTTCGTCGCGGTTCCACTCTGCATGAACAAGGGTTCGATAGCTGGCTCCCTGCTGCGCTTAGCGTTAATCGCCTCTGCCGCATCGC
The DNA here is from genome assembly GCF_009789195.1 of Paenibacillus sp. MMS18-CY102. Taxonomy (GTDB): domain Bacteria; phylum Bacillota; class Bacilli; order Paenibacillales; family Paenibacillaceae; genus Paenibacillus_T. The sequence continues at coordinate 151,308 of NZ_WSTC01000010.1, forward strand.
CTGCCATATCGAATGGCCGTTCATCTTAAGTGCCCTTTAACGGAGGCATTCCGTTGCCGCCTACCCCGACAGGCAAACTAGGCCATCTTGAATTGAAATACTCAAGACCGGCTCGCATCACCGCATTCGGATCGGAGCAAGGCTCCCAGGTGCATCAGTTACGCTGTGGAATTAGACAACTTACAGCCCAATGCCGGTATGCCGCGAATGCATCGCGTGCCCGCATGACGGTTGTCCTCTCTGATAATTCCGCTATAGCGAACTTCTCCTGTTCAAAGCCTTTTTATTATAGACCGTAATGGAGCAACCAACTGGCCAGCTCCAACTTTGCCTTTAAATTCAGTATACCCGCTCACCGCCATGGTGACAAGGGCGGACGTCATGGGTTGCACACTTATCAGCCAAGTCGCAGCTTCAGCCGAGCCGCTACTTTGTCCTTGCCGAGCAATGCGATAGTCTGGTTCAAGTCAGGACCATGGGTTTGTCCCGTCAACGCAGCCCGGATCGGCATGAACAGCGCTTTGCCTTTGTTCCCCGTCTCCTGCTGTACCGCTTTAATTAGCGCCTTCATGTCGTCAGCGCCAAAAGAAGCAGCCGCTTCCACTTGTGCAAGGAACGCGCCCAGTACAGCCGGCACTTGCTCTTCGGCCAATACAGTTACAGCATCACCTTCATCTTCAACCGCATCCCGGAAGAACAGCTCCGTCAGCGTAACGATCTCCGATGCGAAACGAATTTTGTCTTGATACAGTTGGACAAGATCCGTTACCCAAGCATGTGCAGCAGCATCCAGCTCAGCCGGTACGCGGCCTGCCTTTTGCAGATGAGGCAAACAGAGGTTAACAAGGCGGTCAATTTCGGTTTTCTTCACATATTCATTGTTCATCCACGCCAGCTTGTTCGTATCGAATACAGCCGGGCTCTTGCTGAGCCGCGCTGCATTAAACACGCTGATGAGCTCGTCGCGCGTGAACATTTCTTGCTCGCCCTCTGGCGACCAGCCAAGAAGTGCGATGAAGTTGAATAGCGCTTCCGGCAAATAGCCTAACTGATCGTATTGCTCGATGAACTGGACGATGGATTCGTCGCGCTTGCTGAGCTTCTTGCGCGATTCATTCACGATCAGCGTCATATGGCCGAACTGTGGAGGCTCCCAGCCAAGCGCTTCGTAGATCATGAGCTGGCGCGGCGTATTCGAAATATGGTCCTCGCCACGCAGAACATGGGAGATCCGCATCAGGTAATCGTCGATTACTACAGCGAAGTTGTAAGTCGGAATGCCGTCCTTTTTCACGATTACAAAATCGCCCATGCCTTCGGATTCGAAGCTGATTTCGCCTTTTACCATATCGTTGAACTTATAAGTTTTGCCTTCTTGAACGCGGAACCGAATGCTCGGCACACGGCCTTCCGCTTCGAACGCTTGGCGCTGCTCTTCTGTCAGCTCACGATGCTGGCCAGAGTAGCGTGGCGTTTCGCCACGGGCAATTTGCTCCTCACGCTCTGCTTCGAGCTCTTCTTCCGTGCAGTAGCAGCGATACGCGCGACCCTGGTCAAGCAGCGCCTGCCAGTGTTCGCGATAAATATCGAGGCGTTCCGTCTGGCGATATGGTCCGTAACCTCCGCCAACGTCGATGCTCTCGTCCCAGTCGATGCCGAGCCATTGCAAATATTTGAGCTGGCTTTCTTCCCCGCCTGCTACGTTACGTTTCACATCTGTATCTTCAATCCGAATAATGAATTTGCCGCCTAAGCTGCGTGCATACAAATAATTAAACAATGCCGTTCTTGCATTGCCGATATGGAGATGGCCCGTCGGTGACGGCGCATATCGAACGCGAATTTCCTGTGTCATTGATTACTGCTCCCCTCGTACTTGTGCCGGTCCTTGCGGTCGGACTTCTCGTAAACTAATGCCTAAGATGATAGCACATCCTTGACAAGACAGACAACCGATTGCGCTGCGATTCCTTCGCCCCGTCCAGTAAAGCCGAGCTGCTCCGTCGTCGTCGCCTTCACGTTTACTTGCGACAAGTCGTCGGCTTCCAGCACGCGCGCGATGACCTCAACCATTTGCGGTATGTAAGGAAGCATCTTCGGCTTCTGCGCAATAATCGTATTATCGACGTTGCCCAGCTTGTAGCCCCGCTCCTTCGCAAGCGCCCACACATGCTCAAGCAGCTTGACGCTGTCCGCGCCCTCGAACGCCGGATCTGTATCTGGAAAATGCTTGCCGATGTCGCCCAGCCCAAGCGCCCCGAGCACAGCATCCGCTACGACATGCAGCAAAACGTCCGCATCGGAGTGGCCGAGCAATCCCTTCTCATACGGAATTGTAACGCCGCCAATAATGCACGGGCGCCCTTCTACCAATTGATGTACGTCGAATCCTTGTCCTACACGAATCATGCTCATGTATCCCCCTCTTAAATGATGTAACGTTTTATAATGGCTTGCGCGTTTCCAATAGGAACGTCGCGTACGGCAAATCTTCCGGCGTCGTTATCTTAATGTTCGTATAATCGCCTTCTGCTACAACGACCGGAACCCCCAGCCGCTCGACGACCATCGCGTCATCCGTGCCAACGAAGCCCTCAGCTTCTGCCTCCTCATGCGCACGGGTTAGCAGCGCACGACGAAAAGCTTGTGGCGTTTGGATCGCCCACAAGCTCCGGCGGTCAGGCGTCGCAACGATGACACCCGCTTTATCAACCTGTTTAATCGTATCTTTCACGGGAACAGCGAGTACGGAAGCGCCGGCTTGCATAGCAGCTTCACAGCCTCTTCGCACGGCTTCTGCCGTAACGAGCGGACGGACGCCATCATGCACCATCACCCATTCAATGTCCGCTGGCAGCGCTTTTAGCCCCAAGTGAACCGAATGCTGCCGCTCCGCTCCGCCAGTGACGACTGCCGTTACTTTGTCTAATCCATATTGCACTACCCAATTCTGGCACCGGTCGATATCATGCTCCCCAACGACCAGCGTTATCGCCTTCGTGCCAGCAAGTGACTGGAACAGCTCAAGCGTATGGACGAGAATCGGCTTGTCCTGCAAAGCCAAGTACTGCTTGCTCTCCGCCGTCCCCATCCGCGTCCCTTTTCCTGCTGCCACGATGACGACTCCCCACTGTGCTACCATGTCTGCCAACCGCCTCACTGTATGATCATACAACCATCATACCGTGTTTATTGCGCTTTTTCCAACAGCTTCGGCTTCGCAAAGATCATTCGGCCCGCCGATGTTTGCAGCACGCTCGTCACGAGCACTTCCATCGTTGTCCCAATGTATTCGCGGCCGCCCTCTACGACGATCATCGTTCCATCATCCAGATAAGCAACGCCTTGGCCATGTTCCTTGCCATCCTTGATCACCTGCACGACGATCTCCTCGCCTGGCAGCACGACCGGCTTCACTGCGTTGGCTAGATCATTAATGTTCAGCACCGATACGCCTTGCAGCTCGCATACTTTGTTCAAGTTGAAGTCATTCGTCACAACCTTGCCGCCGAGCGCCTTAGCGAGCTTAACCAGTTTGCTGTCCACCTCGCCAATTTCTTCGAAATCACCTTCATAAATAAGCACTCTGACGTCGAGTTCTTTTTGAATTTTGTTCAAAATATCAAGTCCCCGCCGGCCGCGGTTTCGCTTGAGCAAATCCGAAGAATCCGCAATATGCTGCAGTTCCTCGAGCACAAACTCTGGAATAACAAGCGTGCCTTCGATAAACCCGGTTTTGCAAATGTCTGCGATCCGCCCGTCAATAATGACGCTCGTATCCAAAATTTTATGTTCCTCAAATCGGCTCTTGCCATCGTCCTCCGCAGGCATCGTTCGACGCTGCATCAGTGTGCTCCATCCCGCAGCTAACTCATCCTTCTTCCCAAGGCCAAGCTGCAGCCCCAGATAACCGAGCAGCGCCGACAGTATAACAGGAAATACAATGCCGATTCCGTTGATCCGCGCGACAGCCGGATAAAGAAGCGCCGCAAAAATAAGTCCCGCCAATATGCCTGACGCCCCTGCAAACAAATCATTCATAGGAACCGCCGCCAGCCGTTCCGACCCGCCGCGAACCCGCTTCATAATTGGTGTTGCCATCATCGTTGCCGCTGCAAGGCCGCAGAATGCGCCAATCGCAATGTTTGCATAATGCATGCCCGATCCGCCACCTTGTGCTGCCGTGCTCACGAGCGAAGAAGAAAATCCGCTGCCCATCCATTCATCCCACTGGCTGCCAAGCGCGCCACCCAACCAAATGCCAATAATTTGTATCATACGTTTCATGACCTATTCCACCTCCATTACTCATTATGGTCAGCGTATCCGCCCATTAATCCCCGTTCCAACCAATTTCTTTTTGAAATGGAACGGCGCGAAGATTATAATAGAGTTATACGAACGCCGATGACGAGAAAGGTGGATGAATGTGAGCGCACCAACATTGGATCAATTTCAACGGCAAGTGTCTGAACTATTGCTACGGCACCGCAGTCTATTAGATGTCCTCTCCAAATACGGCCAAACAGGTTCTGCTGTCAACCGCGCTGTTGCCAAAGCTGTTACCGAATGCGGCTGCATTGAGTTAAATGCCAAGAAGCAAGCCTATTCGGATGAGACCGATCTGACAGAAGCCCAATCCATGCTGAAAAATCACATGAATGGCGAGTTGTGCGAGCAATGCAGCGATGTCCTACGCGCTGAGCTCGGCCGTAACCTGTTCTACATGTCCGCTCTATGCAATCTGCTTGATATTAAGCTCGAAGACGTTGTTGCCAACGAATCAGACAGATGTTCTACGCTCGGCCTGTTCAATATGCGTTAATGCTTCAACACGAATAACAGGGGGTCCCAAACAGCCACGAAGGCTGGGGACCCCTGTTTTATTTTGCGCTGCCAAATGAAAAAACTGCCCTAAAAGTCTATAGAAATGACTTTCGGGACAGTTCTAGGTTTAATCAATATCCTTAAAAATCGGTGCAATCTGGTTCAGCTGCTCTCTCGTTAAGTCACCGAAGCGCGTGATGCGCGGCTCGCCAGTCAGATCGATAATTGTACTCGACTTCGTCGTCCCCTGCGCCTCTCCTTTCAATATGTAGTCGACATTCCCGCCAACTTGGCGGAGTGCCAGATCTAGATCAACCAATACCCCATCAGCTTGTCCAGACAGATTCGCCGACGTCATCGCAACCGGCATATTCGTGTATTTCATCATCCCGCGCCATACCGGATTGCTCAGGCAGCCAAGGGCAACGGTCGAACCGCCACATACCATACGATCAGATATTGAAGGCTTTTTCGGCAAAATGATGTTAAGCGGCCCTGGCCAGAACGCATCTGCAAATGCCTGCACAAGACCGGGATCAGCCGCCTCCGCGTAGTCCTTCCACTCATCTGGCTCCAAAAAGAACAGCGTCAGCGCTGACGTCGCCGGACGGTTCTTAATCGCGAATGCACGCTCGATCGCATCGTCCTTCCATGGATTGAGCGTCAACGCGAGATTCGTGTCACTCGGAGCAATGACGATTCCTCCATTTACAACACATTCAGCTGCTTTACGGAAATTTGGTTCATTCGGTTCCAACACTTTATTATGCTCTGCCATTCCAACCACTCCTCTTCATAATTTATTGCCTGCGGCTTTGCCTATCTCTAAGCTATCAGCGAAAATCTTTTCAATCCAATATTTTCTATCTATGTATATATAGATAAAAACTATAACAAAACACCAGTTAATTGCTTATAATCATAGATGGAAGTGAGTACTGCCGTGTCAGGATGCATGTTCATAATGAATTATGTTGCGAGGGGACATTTTTTAGTTATAACAAAAAAACTCCAGCCAAGTGGCTGCAGCTTCGGATTACTGTTAGTGATTGACAAAACGATGGTAATGCGAGGATGGCGAGATGTGGACGCTGAGCCGCGCCATAAGTATTGCTGCAGCTCTGCATAAACCTTCTCCCCTTCCCAATCAACAGGGAGCAGCTGTTTAGGCAGCATCGGGTCGATGAGGCTGAGCTCGGTGATCATTTCATCCAGCGTTAAAAAATGAACGAATAGCTCCTCGTCCGATTTCAAATTCAGCGGTTCGGCAGCGGGAATGAATGTTTCATGGAACCACTGGCGATTGGCGATGTAGGCTTCATTGATCCGAACTTGCATGCGCACCTGATTGCGAATCTGTCGGTCTTTCTCTGGGATCTCAATCAATAAGACAAACCAATTGCCATCCCTTATCAAAATTATAATCGATTTTTGTCGACTGGTCCAAGATCTGATTATAAGCTCATTTTATTAATTTTGGTATTTATTATGTAAAAGGAGTTGAGTTCAATGTCAATTAACGCTAGACTGTTCTATGTGTACCGTATCGTCTCACGCATGTATTTCCATTTGTCCGTTCTATTCGTTTACTTCTTCACACTCGATTTGCCTGTCTGGAAAATTGAGCTGCTGCTGGGCGTGTACGCTATTGTGCTTCTGCTAACCTCCAAGCTTAATGCAGCCATGCTCACACGCATGCCGCATAAGCAGGTCATCGCGCTCGGAGAGCTTATAAAAGCAGGCGGACTCGCCGCACTCATTGCCAATGAACATCTCGGCATTCTGCTTGTTGGCCAGATCCTATCCGGTCTTGGATACAGTTTGGCACAAGGCACAGACTCAAGCTTATTGCGTACGATCATGCCCGACATGCAAGCGTACAAGAAAGCCGAATCCGGCTCCAGCAGCTACACCTTTGCTTCCTTCCTGCTCTCAGGCATCATTGGAAGCATCATCTTCAACTACTCCCACGAATACGCCTTCTGGTGCTCCATTGGAGCGAATGCTATCGCGATCACAGCTGTACTCCTCATTCGAGAACCTGCTCACACAAACACACAGCAAGAGGCTCGCGGAGCGAAGCCAACAGAAACATCCGCCCAGAAGTTTTGGAAGCTTTATTATTCCATCACACGAGCGTTTGCAATGGCTACCTTTGTCGGATTTCTCCCTTACTATTTCTTCACGCAAACCCAAGTCAGCTTAAATATATTTGGTTTAATTCTCAGCCTTTTCACCTTGCTCGGATTCATCTCGGCACGTTTTATCGTCCGGGCTGGCAATGTATATGGGTTTGCCAAAATCGCAGCCACATCGGCGCTGTTATGCACCGCATCTATGGCATTGCTAGGCAGCAGCAGCTACCTCCCCTTCGGGATCGTCGCACTGGCTGTCCTTGGCCTAGCTTCCGGCGGCGTAAGGCCGCTCACACTTAGCAACCTGAATATGGGCGAATGGACACCGACGCAGCGGACTGCGCTGCTCTCCTCCATGGAACAGTCTTTCGGATTGTGGAATGCAATCCTTCTTATCGCTGGAGGTTTTGCGATTGATTCTATCGGTTTTCAGTGGTTAATGCTGATTCTGGCCGTTGTTTACGTTGTTCTCATGACAGTTGGTTATTGGCTTTATCACATACATACCGCACAGCCAACTGCCGCCGCAGAACAAATTCAGTAAGAGCGGACAGAACCGGCTTCACCTATATAATCAAATTAATGGAGGAATTAATGATGAAAATTACTTTTTTGGGCCACTCATGTTTCCTGGTAGAAGCTAACGGCAAAAGTGTTGTAATCGATCCGTTCCTGACTGGAAATCCTCAAGCAGCCGTTAAAGCCGAAGACCTTAAGGTAGATGCCGTTCTCGTTACGCATGGCCATGGGGACCATACAGGGGATGCTGTGAGCATTGCGAAAAATAACGATTGCCCTATCGTGACGACCTATGAGCTCGCGCTCCATTTTGCAAAACAAGGCGCATCCATTCATCCGATGGGTGTAGGCGGAGCATTCACCTTCCCATGGGGCCGTGTCAAAGTAACGCCAGCATGGCATAGCACGGGAATGGAAGTTGGGGAAGGCGAGTTCATTTATGGCGGCGTTGCAGCAGGCCTGCTCGTAACAATGGGCGGCAAAACGGTTTACCACGCAGGGGATACTGCACTGTTCTCTGACATGAAGCTCATCGCCGAACTGAATACGATCGACGTTGCTTGCTTGCCCATCGGCGATAACTTCACAATGGGCATCGAGGATGCTGTTATTGCGGCAAGCTGGCTGAAGCCAAGCGTTACGATTCCTATGCACTTTAATACGTTCCCGCTTGTCGCAGTAGATTCATCTGCATGGGCAGAGCAAATGGAACGCAAAGGATTGGCGGGCCAAGTGCTTAGCCCTGGCCAATCGTTGGATGTTTCCACTGTAACGGCTTAATCATTCGTTTGCTGAAACCTGTTAACACTCGGCAACAAAAGACAGAGGTATCCCACAAGCCGCGCGATGGCTAAGGGATACCTCTTTTCTAACGGATCTCAAAAGAAAAATGGCGGTGCAGGGATTGTCTCCCTAACACCGCCATTCCTTACTTTCACCAATTAAATGAGCAGGCTTACTCGTGGGACAGCCTGCCAGTTAAGCGCTATGCTCTGACTTTGCCGCATCTTCTGCAGCCGTGCGCCGCCGCTTCTTGCGGCTTGCCCTGCGCACCAGGGCACTAACGTTTTTTTTTAAGCCGTACAATGCGTAAACCAGCAATGGCACGAAAATGATTTTGGATAGATGCTTAGGGAACATATAGCCGAGTACAACGGCAACGATAACGATAATAGGCACGACCCAAATTGCGTTTTTCGGAATGCCGAACTTCTTAAAATTCGGGTACTTCACTGTGCTTACCATCAGGAACGACAGCAACAACGTGCTTATAAGCAGGACGACGACCGAAATATCCTTACTGAATAATGCCAGCGTCGACAGCACCCCGCCTGCTGCAGGGATTGGAAGTCCGATAAAGTAGCCGGGCATGCCGGATATGACGTTAAAGCGAGCCAACCGAAGCGCACCACAGATCGGGAACAGCGCAGTTACAATCCAAGCGGCCGCCTGATTTAAATCCTGAAAAGCAACTACGTACATAATGAACGCCGGTGCAACGCCGAACGAAATGACGTCCGACAACGAATCCAGTTCTTTCCCGAACTCGCTCTGCGCGTTAAGCGCGCGTGCAATTCGGCCATCCACGCCGTCTAACAGCATGGCGATAATAACCATCATGGCCGCCAATTCTGGCTTCTCGTTGAACACGAGAATGATGGCGACTATACCGAGAAAGAGATTGCCTACTGTAAACAGGCTAGGTATCGATTTTGTGATCATCCGTTCCACCTCATCTCTACTATGCCCAATAAATCGATTCGCGAACACATGCAACAATTCCAATGAGAACCATACACGAACGCATTCCCTCATTCTATGGGATTTAAATGTGCCTGTCAATGAACATTTGATCTTGAATTCGCTTAAGCCCTTCCTTGATCGCACGTGCACGAACTTCTCCAATGCCATCGACTTCGTCTAACTCTTCATAGGTAGCCATCACTATATGAGGAAGATGATGGAAGCGATCGACGAGATTATGCATAACAACGATAGGAAGACGTGGGATTTTGTGGAGCAAACGATATCCTCTTGGGGATACGGCCTCATCTGCAGATGTTCCTGCATAGCCAAGCAGCCGGATAATATGCGGCGGATCCATTAGTTCATCGGAACTGAGCTTCTTAAACGCAATGCGAATATCCCGAATGCGGTCATCCGAATTATCCTTCGCATAATCCTTGAGCAAGAACCAAGCATCTTCTTCTACGCCTCCGACAAGCTCCTCCATCTGCATGTTGATGAGGCGGCCTTCTGTCCCTAACTCATTCACATACCGTTTGATCTCCAATTTAATGCGGACGACCATCTCAACGCGATGCACGACATGCGCGACTTCTTGCAGTGTAACGAGCTCCTCAAACTCAGCCGCTGACAAGTTCGTAAACGACTGGTTTAATACAACTTTGTATTTCTCCAACGTCTGGATAGCTTGATTCGCCTTCGTCAGAATGACCGCCATGTCTTTAAGTGCATAACGAAGATTGCCTTGATACAAAGTGATAACGTTCCGGCGCTGCGAAATCGATACGACCAGCTTGCCGGTTTGCTTCGCAACCCGCTCCGCCGTCCGGTGGCGTATGCCAGTCTCTGATGAGGTAATGGAGCTATCAGGTATTAGCTGGGTGTTGGCATATAAAATACGCTTAATATCTTCGCTTAAGATAATAGCGCCGTCCATCTTCGCAAGCTCATACAAATAGTTAGGCGAAAAATCGCAATTAATCGAAAAGCCGCCGTCTACCACTTCCATCACTTCCGGGCTGTAGCCGACAACGAGCAGTGCTCCCGTCTTGGCACGCAGCACGTTTTCCAACCCATCGCGGAAAGCCGTCCCTGGTGCAACTAGCTGCAGCAATTGGTTCATGACCTCAAGCTCTCTCTGTTCCTTCATTGTGTGCCCCCTCTATCCGAGCGCTGCCCTGAGCGCCTCCGCCACGGTGGATACGCCGATGATTTCAATGTTGGACGGCGGCTTCCATCCTTTCAAGCTATTCTCGGGCATAATGACCCGTTTAAAGCCTAGCTTCTCTGCTTCACGTACCCGCTGCTCCGCCCTCGATACCGCACGAACTTCACCCGTCAAGCCAACTTCGCCAAAAATAACATCAAATGGACGCGTCGGCGCATCCCTAAAACTAGAAGCAATGCTGACCGCTGCCGCCAAATCAACCGCAGGCTCATCGAGCTTGACGCCGCCTGCCACATTCAAGTAAGCGTCTTGATTTTGCAGGAACATGCCCATTCGCTTCTCCAGCACTGCTATAATAAGCGCCATCCGATGATGGTCGATGCCTGCCGACATGCGCCTTGGCGAAGGGAAGTTCGTCGAAGCAACGAGCGCTTGCAGCTCTACGAGCACTGGCCTTGTTCCCTCCATGCTCGCTACAACCGTGGAGCCTGCAACGCCAAGCGGCCGCTCGGACAAGAACAGCTCTGAAGGATTTGCTACTTCACGCAGGCCGCTTTCGCCCATTTCGAAAATGCCAATTTCGTTCGTCGAGCCGAACCGATTCTTAACCGCACGCAGCAGGCGGTACGTATGGTGGCGCTCCCCTTCAAAGTAAAGAACGCAGTCGACCATATGTTCCAGCATGCGCGGGCCGGCAATTGCCCCTTCTTTGGTCACATGCCCCACAAGAACGGTCGCGATGCCTTTAATCTTCGCAATTCGCATGAAGTGCGAAGTGCATTCCCTAACCTGTGCGACACTGCCTGGCGCCGATTGCACGTTCGGATCGAACACCGTTTGAATGGAATCGATGACGACAAGCGCGGGCTCAACCGATTCGATCGCTTCGCGAATCGATTCAACATTCGTCTCGCACAGCACGTATAACTGTTCAGACAACGAACCTAGCCGGTCTGCGCGCAATCTCGTCTGGCGAACCGATTCCTCACCCGATATGTACAAAATCCGCATGCCGCTTGCGGCGAGTGAGTGGGATGCTTGGAGCAGCAACGTCGATTTTCCGATACCTGGATCGCCGCCCACCAATATGAGCGAGCCTGGCACTACCCCGCCTCCGAGGACGCGGTTCAGTTCGCCAAGCTTCGTATCGATACGCGGTTCTTGGTCACTTTCTATGTGTATGATGGAACGCGGCTTTTCTTTCGTTTGAAAAACGGCAGCGCCCGCTGCGCCGGTTGTCTTGACGACGGTTTCCTTTTCCTCCACCATGGAGTTCCAAGCTCCGCAGCCCGGACATTTGCCCAGCCATTTTGGCGATTCCGTGCCACATTCCATACATGCGAATTTCACTTTTATTTTTGCCATTGTCGGCTCCCTTAACAGTAAACGATATCATTCAAAGTTTACCATTTTCGAACCGCAATAGAAACCCCTAGCGCCATGCGGAATAAGAGGAGAACGTGTCGTTCTCCCCTCTTCGTATGTTGCAATTCCGATTTTCCCCAGAAGAAGCGAGCGCCGTAAGGTGTGCTTTAACCCGTGTGCCCCTCCTTTATATGTGGCTTTCCTGCAGCAGCCCGTTTCCTGTTACGCATTAGCAATGCGAGTGGAATGCTTAATGAGGTGAACAGCAGCGCAAGCAAGAACACATCATTTAGACCGTGCATGTAGGGTGTTAGAACATTCAACTGGTCCGCCCTATCAACAGTTGACGGGGATACTCCGGCTAGCCCGCCATAAGCGCTTATTCTCGAATAGAAAAAGGCAGTGAACAGGCCAATGGCAAGCGCTCCCCCTGCCTGCCGAATCCAATTAATTAATGCAGAGGCATGTGAAGCAAGCTGCTGCGAAACGGCGGACATGCCTGCGTTCATGGCGGGCGTCATCGACAGCCCGATACCAACGTAACGCACGGCCATCCATAGCATGACAAATCCATGGCCCGATTCCGGCTTCAGCCTGCTGAATTGCCAGGTTGCAACCATAAGCAGAACAGAGCCCGCAATAAGCAGCGAGCTAGGGCCAAGCTTTTTATAGTAACGAGTAGAAATCGTCGTGGCAAGCGTCATCGATAAGGCAGGCGGCAGCAACAGCAGGCCGACATGCAACGGAGCCATCCCCTGCACTTGCTGAAGAAATAACGGGATAAAATAAATGCCCGAATACAGCCCTACAATTAAGATGAGCGAAGCAGCCAAGCTAGATGAAAACATCCGGTTATTGAACAGCCTTAGTTGGAGCAGCGGTTGCTCAGAGCGCAAGGAGCGCCGGACGAACAACCCAATAAACAGCAGGGCTGTTGTTAGGCATACAAGCGAGGATACGGACAGCAAACCCCAGCGATTCATTTTGCTAAACAGCATCAACAGCGCAAGCGTTCCTGCCATTACGTAAGACAAGCTGAGGAAATCCGGGCGCTGAATATTCTTAGCCTTCGCAACTGGCAAGCAAGCCAAGCCCATTCGCCAGACGAGCAGCCCAATTGGCACCGTCACCCAGAAGATTAGCCGCCAATCCGATTGCTGCAGCCAGCCGCTAATCGTCGGGGCTAGCGCAGGCCCGAGTATCGTCGACGCCGTCCACCAGCCGAGTGCGGCTGAATGCCGCTCAGGCGGCAGCGTGCCATACAGTATGGAGAGGGTCAACGGCTGCAAGATGCCGCAAAAGATTCCCTGAAGCGTTCGGAACACGATGAGCGAGTAAATGCTCCAAGCGAAGGAACAGATAATTGAGCAAACGGTCAACATCACAATGCAGGACAAAAACAGCCTGCGTGTGCCAAACCGCTCCTCGAGATAAGCACATACGGGTGCAACCATTCCTGTCGCCAGCGTGAAGCCAGTCATTAACCACTGTGCTGTCGATAGGTCCGTATGGAATATCGTAATAAAGCCCGGAAGCACCGCATTCAACGATACGACATGGTAGATGGAAAGAAACGAGCCGAGGAAAAGAGTCGCCATCGTTAAGCGACTCCCTCCCCGGCCGAATAATCTGCCGATATCGGCTGTTGCCGATCTCACTTTGCCACCTGCACAGCGACCTGCTCTATGGCCTGCTCTTGTTGCTGCTTGGCAAGCTCAGTTGCTGTGAAATCTGCGGGACGGCGCAATCCGAGATTTTCCCGGAGCGTCGCTCCCTCGTACTCCGTGCGGAACAAGCCACGGCGTTGCAGCTCAGGCACGACCAAATCCACGAAGTCATCCAATCCGCCCGGCAAATAAGGAGGCATAATGTTGAAGCCATCCGCCGCGCCGTTTTCAAACCACTCCTGAAGCTGATCCGCAATCTGCGACGGCGTGCCGACGATCTCACGATGGCCGCGAGCGCCTGCAATGCGCTGGTACAGCTGGCGTATCGTCAGTTGCTCCCGATCAGCGAGGTCCTTGAGCAACTGGAACCGGCTTTTGCCCCCATTAATTTGGGAAAGCTGCGGCAGCTCAGGCAATGGGCCGTCGACTGGATAGCCAGCCAGATCAAAGCTAATCAAGGCCGACAGCAGCGCTACGCCCGCTTGCTCTGGAATCAATTGCTCGAACAATGCCTTCTTCGCCGCCGCTTCCTCTTCCGTACGCCCAATGATCGGGAATACGCCCGGCATAATTTTCAGGTCATCAGGCGATCTGCCATAACGCGCTAAGCGCCCTTTGACATCCGAATAAAACTTCTGCGCTTCCTCAAGCGTTTGCCAAGCCGTAAAAATCACTTCTGCCGTACGCGCTGCCAGTTCTTTTCCTGGCTCAGATGCTCCCGCTTGAATCACAACAGGATGCCCCTGAATCGGGCGCGCCACATTCAACGGGCCGCGAACGCTGAAATACTTGCCCTTATGGTCAATCGCCCGAACCTTATCCTTGTCTGCGAACCTCGCAGATTCTTTGTCATATAGGAGCGCATCATCATCCCAGCTATCCCATAGCTTCGAGACGACATCAACGAATTCTTCAGCCCGCTCATAGCGGAGATCGTGCTGGACATGCTTCTCGAGGTTGAAGTTTTTCGCCTCCGCATCAGAACCTGATGTAACCACATTCCATGCAGCGCGGCCTTCGCTAAGATAATCAAGGGATGCAAACTTGCGGGCGACATGGAACGGCTCGTTATAAGTCGTTGATACAGTTCCCGCCAAGCCAATATTCGCCGTGGCCGCACTCAAAGCGGACAACAGCGTGAATGGCTCTGGCCTTACGTTAACCGTCTGCTCCAGCGCTTCGGGATACCGTTCGTGAACGGCATACCCATCTGCAAGAAACACCATATCGAACTTGCCCCGCTCCGCCGTCAACGCGAGCTGCTTATAAAACTTAAAGTCGAGCACGCTCTTCGCCTCTGCTTCTGGATGCCGCCATGCAGCAACGTGATGCCCTGGGATCATCATAAACGCACCTAAACGAAGCTGTTTCTTCGATTGGTTATCCGAATTGCCAGTTGAACTCGATTGCGATTGTTCATAATTGTGACTCATTGCGATCCACTCCTCTATCTATTGTGATTGTATTGGGATTCCATGTATCCTTCATTACATCCCATGAACCCATCGTTCCATCCCATTAATCGTTCGATTGTGTTTTCCAAGACGAGAACCGCCGCTCCAGCGTGACTAATAGCTGATTGAAGAGCAAACCAAGCAAGGAAATCGTAATAATGCCTGCGTACATTTCGGGAATTTGGAAGTTAAACTGCGTGTAGTTAATAAGATAGCCAAGCCCTGCCTTGGCGCCTACCATCTCTGCCGCGACCAATACGAGAATGGAGTATGCGCCAGCCAGGCGGATGCCGGTGAAGATCGTCGGAACCGATGCTGGCAGTATCACCTTTTGGAACAGCCGCAACGGTCCGAGCCCCATGGACTTCGCTGATTTGATCAGCAGCGGATCAACATTTTTAACGCCATTAATTGTGTTTAGCAAAATCGGCCACGAGCAAGAGTAGAATACGAGCGCGACCTTCGACGTTTCGCCGATGCCAAGGATCAGCACGAACACCGGCAACAATGCGAGTGCCGCCGTATTGCGAAACAGCTCCAGCAGTGGGTTCAGCAGCTCAGCGACTTTCGGATACCAGCCGATTAGAAGCCCTAGCGGAATCGCCAGCAAAATCGCCAGGCTGAAGCCTGTCAACGAGCGCACGATACTCGCTTGGAAGTGAACGGCGATATCGCCTCCCTCCAATAGCCCCCACCAAGCTCGAATGACTTCCGAGAACGGTGGCAAAAAGGTGGAATCTACAACTCCGATACGCGGCGCTGTTTCCCAAATAGCCAGCAGCAAAATAATTGCGATGCTCCGCTTAAACACCTTGCCCAGCAATCCGAGCGGAAGCGAAGGCACCTTCGCATTCGCACCATAAGGGACAGCGACAGACTTGTTAATAACCGCCATTTCCAATCAACTCCTCTTCTTCGTTATCCGCGTGCCCCGACGGCCGCACCTGCTTGCGCTTTGTGATGCTCCTGCTGTTGTGCCCTTGATACTTCTTCCCGCAGCAGCTCCCAAATCTCATGCCGCAGCTCGCCGAACTCCGGTAATGAACGAATGTCCTCCTCCGCGCCACCTAAATGAATCGGGATATCAAGCACCTGCTTAATCGTCCCTGGACGGGAGGTCATCACTGCAACCCGCTGGCCCAAATAAACCGCTTCGTCAATGCCGTGCGTAATAAACACAATCGTCTTCTTCGTCTGCTCCCAAATGCGAAGCAATTCGCTTTGCAACGTCTCTCTTGTCTGGGCGTCCAATGCGGCGAATGGTTCATCCATTAACAGCACATCCGGGTCAAAAGCTAGGCTGCGCGCAATGGCAACCCGTTGCTTCATGCCGCCTGACAGCTCATGGGGATAACGCTGCTCGAACCCTGCCAATCCGACCAATGCGAGAAAATGGCTCGCCCGTTCGCTTCGCTCCTTGCGCGGCACGCCTTTGGCTTCCAGCCCGAATTCAATGTTCTGCTTCGCCGTCTTCCAAGGGAATAGCGCATACTGCTGGAACACGATGCCTCGATCAAGGCCCGGGCCATCAATTGGCTTTCCATCGAGTAAAATCTGTCCAGCTGATGGCTTCGTCAACCCGCCAAGCATATCCAGCAGCGTTGACTTGCCGCAGCCGCTCGGCCCGACGATGACCATAAACTCGCCGTCTTTCACGCCTAGCTGCACGTCTTTGACCGCCGTGAAGGTCGAGAATGCGCCTCGTCCTTCAGCTGGATTGCGCACCTTGAAGGTTTTCTGCACATTGTCGAATTGGATTTTCATTGGTTCATCCTCCTCTTGATTACTTGGTCTCTTGATCGTCTTTAAAGGCGCTAAACTCATCGGTGTACAAATCCGTCAGCTTCACATCGTCTTCCTTGATTTCGCCGCTCTTCACCAGCCAATCTTTCCAAACCTTGAACTCGCTCTCGCGGATATAACCGCCTTTGCCGGCAATGCCAGTGCTCTTCCAATACTGAATCGTCGTCGAGTCTTCTTTGCGCCCGCGTTTTTCAATAATCGCTTTGTACTTCGCGATAACCTCTTCCCGCGGCGTCGTGCGCGCCCATTCGATCGCTTTGCCCGTTGCTTCGACGAACTTACGTACCGTGTTCGGGTTTTCTTCGATGAATTTATTTTTGAAAACGTAGCTCCCTGCCGTGAAGGTGCCGAACAGCTCGAAGTCCGTGAACAGCGCTCGTATTCCGCCACGCTCCAACGCCTTATCCCGAAGGACGCTGCCTAAAGCCGCTACGTCGATTTGTTTCTGGCGCAACGCCTGCTCCGTATTGACCGGCGGAATAACGACGAGCGTTACTTGCTTGATCTCATCCTCCGTCAATCCATTCCGCCGCAAATATTCCTTCGTAACGAATTCCGAGTGTGCACCTAACGTGTTTACGCCAATCTTTTTGCCAATCAAGTCCTTCGCTGTCTTGATCGGGCTATCTTCCAATGTGTAATAACCGATGTACGTGTCCTTATCGATTCCGTAATACCCGATGACCGCTTTCACCGGTGCGCCAGCCGAGATCAACTTAATGATTGCCCCATTGAACGCTCCGCCAAAATCCGATTGTCCCGTCGCAGCGGTCTGAATATCTTGCGGACCGCTTATCGTGTTGCCAATCCAGTTCAGCTTGATCGGTGCCAGATAGCCAAGCTCCTCGGCTAGTTCTGGGTATGTAACGTTCCCAACGCTGCCTTGGTATTTGAGTTCGAGCGTTTCAAGATCGGATCCGCCCTCCTTGCCACTTGCCGCTTTGCTTGAGCCATCGCCGCATCCGGTCAGCGCCAGCATGAGCACAAGCACGATCGAAATACCTAGCGCAATCGATGTGCGGCGTTTGTTGCCTTCCCGTTTGCGGTTTATAAGCTGCTCATTGTTCTTTGCATAACTTGCTTGCAGATGTATCGCTGTCTCTTGCATTTCCCGCTTGTTTTTCTCCCCGATTTTGGCCATGTCCGCCACGTTCCTCTCCGCTTGTCTCTGTAATGGTTGCCTAACACAAAAAGGCCTTTACTCGGAATTAGTTCCGTTGTAAAGACCTCCAGATGCCTGGTCGGCTTATTGCTAATTCTCGGCGAATTAGTTAATTATATAAAACCTATCTGTTTAGTATGATTAGTATCATAACAGCCCATTTCCTGCCAGTCAATAGAAAAAAAGCCTCGAATCGAAAAATATTTCGATTAAAGGCTTCATGATATTACTGCCCTATTCCCAGCTTTTTCGCTGCTTCAATGACGTAATATGCGCCACATGATGCTGGCCATGCCAAGCGTACATGCCTGTGGCTTCAAGCAATGTCATAGCCCGGCCATGCTCAGGGTGGATGAAAGCACGTTCAAATTGCCCATCTTCCATTCGTTCGAGAAAATAATGCCACCGCTCATGAAGAGCCTCCACAAGCCGCAACGAACTGCCAATTGGCGCCCGCTCGCCATCCGGCAACTCTGCCCACAGCTCCTCGGCATATGGTTTGATCGTCGGCCGTTCTTCCGTCACCGCTAGTTTAAACCTCGTGTAGGAGTTCATATGGCTGTCCGCAATATGATGCACGACTTGGCGCAGCGTCCAACCACCGTCTCGATAGGGCGTATCCAATTGGCCATCATCAAGCCCCCGAACGGCTTCCTCTAGCTGCTTCGGCAAAACGCCAATCTCTTTTATCCACTGCTGTCGTTGGTCCACCGTAATGGACTCCGGCACTACAAACCGACCGATGGGGAAACGCAACAATTCCAGCTCCACCGCTTGCTCGCTCATCCCTATTCCTCCAGTATGTAAAAAAGCGCTGCAAGAACCTGGCTCTTGCAGCGCCTTTGATCTTATTGCGTCGTGACTAAAACTTACTTACGTATTCGCCGGCTCTGCATGGTCGGCAGCCTCTGGCTCCGCACTTGAACGATGCACGACGAGCGCGCCATCCTTCTCGTCGATCAGCAGCGAATCGCCTTTCGTTATCGTACCCATAAGCAGATCCTCGGACAAGCGGTCCTCGATATGCTTCTGAATAGCGCGGCGCAGTGGACGCGCACCGTATTGCGGATCGAATCCTTCCTTCGCGAGGAAGTTTTTCGCCGCTTCCGTCAGCGAGAAGTCCACCTCTTGCTCTTTGAGACGTTTGCGCAGCTCTTCGGACATGAGCGTCACGATTTGCGCGATATGCTCTTGCTCCAGCGAGTGGAACACGATCGTCTCATCGATCCGGTTTAAGAACTCTGGACGGAAGCTCTTTTTCAGTTCGCCCATTACTTTATCTTTCATTTGGATAAATTCACGGCCCGAATCTTGCACGGCAGTGAAGCCAAGCGTCGAATTCCGTTTAATTTGATCAGCGCCAACGTTAGACGTCATGATGATCAGCGTATTGCGGAAGTCTACAACGCGGCCTTTGGAGTCCGTTAGGCGGCCATCCTCAAGCACTTGCAGCAAGATGTTGAACACTTCCGGATGTGCTTTCTCAATCTCGTCGAGCAATACGACCGAGTACGGTTTGCGGCGTACTTTCTCGGTCAATTGGCCGCCCTCTTCATAGCCGACATACCCTGGAGGCGCGCCGACCAAACGAGACGTCGAATGCTTCTCCATGTACTCCGACATATCGATCCGGATGACGGCATTTTCATCACCAAAAATCGATTCGGCAAGCGCACGAGCCAGCTCCGTTTTGCCTACACCTGTTGGGCCTAAGAAGATGAACGAACCAATCGGGCGTTTCGGATCTTTCAGGCCTGCACGGGCACGGCGGATAGCGCGGGATACCGCTTTTACCGCATCGGTTTGGCCAATGACACGATCATGCAAAATCTCTTCCATCTTCAGCAGGCGCTGCGTCTCTTCCTCAGCCAGCTTGCTAACCGGTACGCCGGTCCAGCTTGCCACAACCTGTGCGATATCCTCAGGCGTTACCTCGGAATCGGTGCGGCCTTGCTTTTCTTTCCATTGGTTGCGCGTAATATCCAGCTCTTCGCGCAGCTTTTGCTCCGTGTCGCGCAGGGCGGCTGCTTTCTCGAACTCTTGAGACTGTACAGCTGAGTCCTTCTCCTTACGGATATCCTCCAGGCGATTCTCAAGCAGCTTCAGGTTAGGCGGTACCGTATACGTTTTGAGCCTTACTTTGGAAGAAGCCTCATCGATCAAGTCAATCGCCTTATCCGGCAAGAACCGGTCCGTAATATAACGGTCAGACAACTTGACGGCTTGCTCGATCGCTTCGTCCGTAATTTTTACACGGTGATGCGCCTCATAACGGTCGCGCAGGCCGTGCAAGATTTGAATCGCTTCCTCCGGCGACGGCTGGTCAACCGTGATCGGTTGGAACCGGCGCTCTAGGGCAGCATCCTTCTCAATATATTTGCGATATTCGTCCAGCGTCGTGGCACCGATGCACTGCAGTTCGCCCCTTGCCAGCGATGGCTTCAGGATATTCGATGCATCGATTGCCCCCTCTGCTCCTCCTGCACCAATCAAGGTGTGCAACTCGTCGATGAACAGAATGATGTTATTCGCTTGGCGAATTTCGTCCATAATTTTTTTCAGCCGATCCTCGAACTCGCCGCGGTACTTCGTGCCTGCAACGACCGAGCCCATGTCCAGCGTCATAACGCGTTTGTCGCGCAGCGTCTCAGGAATTTCGCCAGCAATAATTTTCTGTGCGAGCCCTTCTGCAATCGCTGTTTTGCCGACGCCTGGCTCCCCGATCAATACCGGGTTGTTCTTGGTCCGGCGGCTCAGCACTTGAATAACGCGCTCGATTTCTTTGCTCCGGCCGATAACCGGATCGAGGTTGCCTTCGCGTGCGAATGCCGTCAAATCACGAGCCAAGCCATCCAGCGTTGGCGTGCTTACATTAGCTGGCGCACCATGGCTGCTGGATACCGCTTCGCTGCTGCCGAGCAGCTGGAGCACTTGCTGGCGCGCTTTGTTCAGGCTGATGCCCAAATTGTTCAGCACGCGTGCAGCTACGCCTTCGCCTTCGCGAATCAGGCCAAGCAGAATATGCTCTGTGCCTACATACGTATGTCCAAGCTTCCGCGCTTCGTCCATCGATAGCTCGATAACTTTCTTCGCGCGCGGCGTATAGGCAATGTTCGTCGGCTGCTCTTGGCCGCGGCCGATGAGCGCTTCGACTTCATCTTGAATTTTCTCTAATCCAAGGCCAAGCCCGATGAGCGCCTTCGCCGCAATGCCTTCTCCTTCTCGAATAAGGCCAAGCAAGATATGCTCTGTACCGATATTGTTATGGCCTAACCGTACTGCTTCCTCCTGCGCCAACGCCAACACCTTCTGTGCACGTTCCGTGAATCTTCCGAACATCATTGCGAAACACCCCCATGAATGATTTACAATTTATTACGTTAACTGCTTGCGAATAAGCTCCGCTCTACGGATGTCCCTTGCTTCCGGGCTAAGCGCTTCCCCGAATACCTGCTGGAGGAATCCCGGCTGCATCAGCACCATCAGCTCGTTCATGACCTGCGAGGTAACCCCGCCAATCATGCCTAGATCAATGCCAAGACGAATATCCGATATCCGTTGCGCCGCTTCCTTCGAGTCCATGATCCGCGCTTGCGACAGTACGCCATAGGATCGCAGAACCCGGTCTTCAATACGGATGCTGGATTCTGTCATTAACCGCTGTCTCGCCGCTTTCTCATGCTCAATGATTTGCTGCGCTACGCTGTACAGATTATCGATGATTTCCGCCTCGGATTGGCCGAGCGTAATCTGATTCGAAATTTGAAACAAATTGCCGAGCGATTCACTGCCTTCCCCATACATCCCTCTAACCGCTAGCCCTACCTGGGTAACCGCGGATAAAATCCGGTTAATTTGCTGCGTTAGCACCAGCGCTGGAAGATGCATCATAACAGACGCCCGTATTCCAGTTCCGACATTCGTCGGGCAACTCGTTAAGAAGCCTCTTCGTTCATCGAACGCGTAATCCGCTTCTTCTTCATAAATATCGTCAATGCGGCTAGCCAATGCCCACGCCTCTCGGATTTGAAAACCCGGATATAGACATTGAATGCGCAGATGGTCTTCCTCGTTAATCATGATGCTAACCGATTCCTCATCGCTTAGGATGACGGCGCCATTGCGCGACTCGTTCGCCAGATTTGGACTGATCAAATGTTTCTCGACCAGCACCCTCCGCTCTAGCTCACTTAGCTCAGCAAGCTTATAGGTTTCAAAAGAACCTTGCTCGCTTAGCTTGCCATTATCGGCAACCTCCGTCAGTTGATTCATCACTTCCAGCGACTGCTGGTTGGACGCCAGCATCGGAAACGGATGGGTTCGCAAATTGCGGGCAATTCGGATTCGGCTGCTAATAACGATGTCCGATTCGGGCCCTTGCCCTTTCATCCAATCGCTAAGCGGCTGCTCAGCGAAACGTCTCTTCGACAAAAGTGATTCTCCTCCTTCCCGCGATTACAGCCCTTCCGCTTTCCGTTCCAGTTCCCGGATTCGGTCCCGGAGCAGAGCTGCTGCCTCGAATTCCTCTTGGTCGATGCGGGTGATGAGTTCTCGGCGAAGCTGGTCGATTTCACGCTTCGTCTGGATAACGCCGCCAGATCGCTTCGGAATTTTCCCTACGTGTACAGTGTTGCCATGTACACGCTTGAACAATGGATCCAGCTTGCTATCGAAACTTTGGTAACAGGAGCTGCAGCCGAATCGGCCGAGCTTGCTAAACTGTGGATACGTTAAGCCGCATGTCTCACAGCGCATCGTTTCCTGCTTCGAGCCTGGCCCCGTTCGCTCAAAGTCGAGCAGGCCTGACAATAAACTATGAATGGAGAATCCGTTCGGCGAGCCAGGGATCATCTCCCCTTTGTCGCGTGCACATGATTCACAGATGTGAAATTCGTTTTTCTCGCCATTCACAATTTTCGTAAAATGAAGCGTTGCCGGCTTCTTGCCGCATTCCTGACATAACAAGCCGCCATTCCTCCTTTATCAGTGGCTGAATAAACCACCGCGGTCCCGTTTCTGACCGACTACCTAGATAGTAGCGCGATAAGCATCGCCTTTAAGATTCGGGCACGCACCTCGTCACGCAGCGGCAGCTTCAACGCCAACGCTTCACGGGACATCGCTGCCTTGAGCATCTGTGCTTCCCTTTTCGTTACGATCTCCGCTTCCTCCAACTGGTAGATAAGCCCCTCAGCAGCTCCTTGGTCTACCCCTTCACCAATGACGCCTAGTATGAATGGCGTGATTGATTTAAGGGCAGGAAGCTCAGCTCGCTGGATGCGAATGTAACCTCCGCCTCCGCGCTTGCTTTCCACCAGATAACCCTTCTCCAGCGTAAACCTTGTACTAATAACGTAGTTTATCTGTGAAGGCACGCAGGAAAAACGATCAGCAAGATCATTACGTTGAATCTCAACTGCACCCTCGGTACTATCCTGCAGCATTTGTTTCAAATATTGCTCGATGAGATCGGAAATGTTTCGCATGCACCAACCTCCCTCATGATGCGCACTACTCGATAGGCCAAGCGTTTCTTTCATTTCACTCGCCAAAGCTTCGTCTCCCGGCGTTATGTATAGCGCCGTCATCGGCTGCAGAGAGGGCTGCGAACCGTCTCTGTTGACTTTGACTTTCTTTGACTTTAACTACATTATACGATTTTTCAAACCAAGGTCAAGAGGTCGACAGCAAATTAGTCAAAATTGTCTGACTTTTACCTCCCATTGTTTTGATGCCTCTCTTTATATAGAGTGGGACGTACCAAAGCTGTTTATACCTGCCCTTCTAACTGTTTTTAAAAACAAACAAGGCGTTTGCTTATCCTTTGTTGATAAGAAAACGCCTTGTTTGTTATTGAATCAGCTATTCACATGTGAATAAAATGTATTGTTAGAAGAAGTCATACAAAAACGTCTGTGAGATGGGGATAATTTGCTCTAGTTTTTGAATCTCTGCTGCCGCACCTGTCAACTTTCCGACCTGATTCAGCCTTGTTGGCCGTTTATACCCTAATAGCATCGCCGTAAGGGTTGGAATGTCACACTGCATACCGTTCTCTTGCATTGTTTGTGGATGGCCTGTAGATAAACGGCTTGCTTGTGCACGACCATCTGCGTCTACTCGAATAACAAAGCTGCCTTCATTCCATGGGGCATGAGGATCCGTCAACTGGATTATCCACTCATGTGCACAGCCTGTGGATGTAAATGCATACTGGTTAATGAACGCTTCCACATCCACAATTCTCGCCATAAAATAAGGAATAACTTCTTGTTGAATGCGTGGATTATCAAGCAAGTAAGGCAAATCATCATCTGATGGTGCCCACACAACCACTTCCTTCACCATCGAGTCGTGGTTCGACAAAAATGTCCATAACGCCCGTCTAGCCTCTTCATTCCAGTACACCAATTCATTAACCGTCATCTTCATATCCTTCACATCGTACAGCACATAACCTTGCGCTTGCCCGTTCTCTGCAATATAAAGGGCAGCTTGCCCTTTCTTGCGAACAAAAATGCGGTTCGTCCACCATTCTTCTGTTCGGGAAAGCGTGCCATTGTAACGTGCAGCATACGGCTCATATACAGCAGCTAATCGATCAGCATCAGCTGCTGCCAGCCGCTCGATTGTTCCGCTTGTCTGCTGCCTTCGTGGCATAAGCGCAGTTGGAATAGTGTACTTACGATACTCTGTATACAGCTCCCACCCGAATTTGCGATAAAAAGAAAACTCAAATGGATGCAGCATTGAAATCGTCTGGCCCGCTTGCCGCATCGTCTCTAGAGAATGGCATAGCAACTGGCTTACAAGACCCTGCCTGCGGTATTCCGGCCACGTCGAAACGCCAGCCAATCCCCCCATAGCAAATGCCTTGCCATTAATATATACATTCAGCGGCAATAAGGTTAGCTGTGCAAGCAGCTTGTCCCCTTCGAATGCTCCCCACTTCTCCTCAGGACGGAACTGTGAGCGCCGTGTCGCTCGCTCTTCTTCAGTAAGTGGCATTTGGAACGCAAACGAAGATAAATCTAAACTATCCTCATAATGTTCCTCTGTAATTGTACGAATAATCATACGCTAACCGCCTTTCCATACAAAATGTCAACTGACGATTAAATAAACATATACAAAAAGCCGCCCGTTGTAAACAACGGGCGGCTCTTCGTGCTTGGCGTCTTCCTACTCTTCCAGGACCCTGCGGTCCAAGTACCATCGGCGTTGGAGGACTTAACGGTCGTGTTCGGGATGGGTACGCGTGGAACCCCTCCGCCATCGACACCAAACGTGCAATCGCTCAGCTTAGCTGCTGCGATGCGTGCTTGAAGGTTACACCTTCAAAACTGGATGCGAATGTTGAATCCTTAGCTTTGTCTTGCTCACGAAGTTGCTTCTCTTAATAAGAAGCTTAGGATAAGCCCTCGACCTATTAGTACTCGTCAGCTGCACGCATTGCTGCGCTTCCACCTCGAGCCTATCAACCTGGTCGTCTTCCAGGGGTCTTACTAATTGGGAAATCTCATCTTGAGGGGGGCTTCGCGCTTAGATGCTTTCAGCGCTTATC
>NZ_WSTC01000100.1 GCF_009789195.1 Paenibacillus sp. MMS18-CY102
CGGCCTGTAAAGCCAGTTCCAACGTTTGAAAAACGAGAGGGTTATTGTTGGAGTGTCCCAAAACATAAGAGACAATTGTTTTATCATGAAGATCTAGGATTGCGCTTAAGTACGCTTTTTGTCCATGCCCATACTTGAATTCGGTTACGTCGGTTACCCACTTTTCATTTGGCGCTTCTGCTTGAAACTCACGGTTAAGCAAGTTCTCAGCTACTTGTTGCGGAGTGGAACGCTCATATTTCTTCTTCTTCCTACGAATGACCGACTGAATCCCCTTGAGCTTCATAAGGCGCCGTACACGCTTGCGGTTAATCGGGTTCTTGGTCTCACGACGCATGTGTAGGGTTAACTGGCGGTAGCCAAAAGTACCCTCAACCTTCTGGTACAGGGACATCATGACTTCAGTTAGCTCTCTGTTTTCCAATTCTCTTGCGCTAGGTTTGTGGTTAAGCCATTTGTAATAGCTCGACCGTGGGGTCCCTGCAATCTCACATAGAAGCTGTATGCTGA
>NZ_WSTC01000011.1 GCF_009789195.1 Paenibacillus sp. MMS18-CY102
GAGGAGCTCCAAAAGGATATTGACGATTACATTCACTTTTACAATTACGAACGGCTACAAGCAAAACTAAACGGCCTAAGTCCAATGGAATTCAGGACCAAGGCCGCTTAATTAGCTTTTATTTTTTGTGCTGTCTACTTGACGGGGTGCAGTTCAACATATCGGCAGCCTTCTTTATTATTCAATTAAGGGACAGCAGAACTACGGGCCTGCCTACCTTGAAGTGGAAGCCCGCACAATCAGGGCCGGCGGGATAAGCCTTCTCTCTGCTTGGGTGGAGGAATCGCTCATGCGTACCATTAGCATATCGGCAGCTTGTATGCCTAGCTCGAACGTATCCATGCTTAAGCATGTGAGCGGAGGATTCATATATGGAGCCAGCGGGTAGTCGTCGAATGTGGCTACGCCAAGCTGTGCCGGAACAGCGACATTAGCGCTACGAGCGGATTCTAATGCCCCGAATGCGGTGTAATTGTTCATGCAGATAACCGCGTCTGGCCGTTCTTCGGTCGGGAGTGCTAACAGCTGATGCATGAACTCGCGGCCATTGGTTTCATTGGCTATGCCGTGCTTAATGTAGGAGCCATCCAATGTGAGGCCATGTTCGTCTAGCGCCTGTAAACAGCCTTTTAGCCTGCTCTCAAACAAAGGCTCGCCAATCTCGCCGCCGATGAAAGCCAGACGCTTGTAGCCTTGGCTAATGAGGTGGCTTGCGAGCAGCCGCCCGCCTGCTTCGTTATCGATATTAACCGCACTATAAGAAGCATCGGCTGGCGCATCGCCAAGGAGTACGTATGGGAATTGCAGCTCACCAAGCAGTTGCTCAGTCCGTGGTGTCCAAATGGAGCTGTCAAGCAGCAGGCCGTCTACCTTTCGATTTCGTACAAGCCTATCCATGAAAGAGGGGTCTTCGGCATCGGCCTCGCTGTTGGACCCGCCATCGGCCGGCTCATAAGAATTGCAAATCGTTAATTCGTACTGATGTTTGCCCACTACGCTTTCGATGCCGCCGATAATCGCATAGAAGAAATGATTAAGAAAATCATCTTTGCGCGAGAGATCAACGAGCAATCCGACCGTATTGCTGCTTTGTTTAGCTAGCTGTGTAGCTATGCTACTTGGCGTATAATTCATCTCTTTCATAATTTCCCGTATTTTACGTTTTGTATCGTCTGAGATCGAGGCGGCATCGTTTAATACTTTAGAAACCGTCGATTTGGCAACGCCAGCCGCTTTCGCAATATCGTTTATCGTAATTTTACTCATAGCAAATAAAGGTCCTCTCGTAATTAACTTTGATTAAGCATGGCGGGTATGATAATCTAGCATTAAGAAACCGGTTTCCTATTCATAAATACACAGTTGTTTCTATTCTACTACAAAAAGAAAAGGAGTGCGCAATACAATGCCAAGTTCCATTCACCACGTAAGCGAACCTCCATACGCTTACCCGCTCGACGAACTTCGTTTGAAAGTGCGTCTGAAAGTTAAGAGAGGAAGCGCCGCTTCATGCGAAGCGCTATATGCGGACCGTTATGACTCGCCTGGCTCGGAGTGGCCAGTTCTGATGGAAAAGGTCGGCAATGACCGCTACAGCGATTATTACGAGGCAGTGCTGCCTGCATTGAAGCGTAAAGTCCGATATTTGTTTTTGGTCCGCACGCATGCCGGCGAGTCACACTGGGTTGGCGAACGGTGTGTATCTACTCAGCGGGAGCTAGCTGGCAGCTTCCAATTTCCTTATATTTGCCGCAATGAAGTGCATGCCATTCCGGCGTGGGCAACCCAAGCTGTCTTTTATCAAATATTCCCAGACCGTTTCCACAACGGCGATCCGTCGATAAATACAGCACAAGTGCAGCCGTGGAACAGCGATGTCCCACCGACGCCGCTTTCGGAATATGGCGGAGATCTGCAAGGGATAATCGATAAGCTGGACCATTTGGCCGAGCTTGGCATTAACGCGGTTTATTTGAATCCAATTTTCCGTTCGCCATCGAATCATAAGTATAATACGACGAATTATTATGAGATCGATCCGGCATTCGGCAGCATGGATACGTTCAAACAGTTCGTTAAGCAAGCCCATGAACATGGCATACGCGTCGTGCTTGATGCGGTATTCAATCATAGCGGGGATGAGTTTTTCGCTTTCGAGGATGTCGTCAGCAATGGCGAGAATTCCAAATATCGTGACTGGTATTATATTGATTCTTTCCCTGTTGTAAAGCATCCGGTGCCGAATTATGAGACTTTCGGCAATGCCGAGCGGTCGATGCCGAAGCTGAACACGGCTAGTCCTGCTGTAGTGGACTATTTCCTCGATGTTGCGGAATATTGGATTCGAGAGACTGGCATAGACGGTTGGCGGCTTGATGTTGCCAATGAGATTGATCAGAGATTTTGGCGCCTGCTGCGCGAGCGAGTTAAAGGGATTGACAGCGAACTGCTGCTTGTCGGGGAGTTCATGCATGATGCGGCACCATGGCTGCGTGGCGACCAATTCGATGGCGTCATGAATTACTTGTTCCGGGAAGCGGCGCTCGATTTCTTTGCCCGCCAAACGATTGGCGCCGAGGCGTTCACCGAGCTGCTCGTTGGGTTGCAGGTGCGTTATACGGAGCAGGCTTACGCTGCGATGATGCAACTGCTTGGCAGCCATGATACGGAGCGGTTTTTGACTGCTTGCCGCAATGGCGGAAGGGGCTGGAACAAGCGGGAGACGGCAGCAGCCCGCATGCAGCTTGCGATTTGCCTGCAGATGGCGATGCCAGGCATGCCGGTCGTCTATTACGGGGATGAATTTGGGATGGAAGGCGACAATGATCCCGATTGCAGAAAGCCGATGGCATGGGAGGAGCACGCGCAAGACCAAGGGATACTGGGCACTTATCGCTCGATGATTGCGCTGCGGAAGCAATACGCTTCGCTTACTAGCGGGGACATGCGTATTTGGTTTGTGGATGAAGCGAATAATGCCTTTGGGTTCATTCGTCGCACGCCAGAAGAAGCTGCATTTGTTATTATCAATAACGGCTTTAACGCTATTCGTGTTCCGAATCTGCTTGCAGGCGGGGCTGCAATAAGCGACGCTAAGGTGTCCGACGGCATTACAGGTGAAATCTATACAACCACAGCTGCTGGAGAGTGGGCGGGCAACGAGCCAGTTGTGGCGCCGTTTGGATGCATTGTACTTATTCAATCGTTAACATAGTGCTAGATTTGCATGCAAATGAGCTGTTCTAAAAGTCATTTTAATTGGCTTTTGGGGCAGCTTTTTCTTCTGTTCAAATGTGGGGTGCCTCCTAAACCGCAGATTGACTCGGATACAAAGTTCTCCGCAGTAGGCATTCTCTCATAGCGTACGCCGCTGTTACAGCAAAAAACAGGGATGTCCCCCAGCCATCGCAGCTTTCGGGACACCCCTGTTTTTTTATTGGAATAGACAGGGGATGGGGCAGGCGATGATACGCCCCTCCCTGTGAACTGAACACGCTGTTGACGATCGAACTAGTCTAAGCGCGCGTAAGCGCATCACCGTTAAGCCGCGGCACGACATCGCTTAGATCCGATTCTGCACAATAGTCGATGTCTTTCGCTAACCCCATTTTGGTTAATCGCCGCCCTGTGGCGCTATTGCCGACCGTTCCCACAAGACAATGGGCGCGGTTTCGGTATAAGGCCAGCATGGCGCTTCCAAAATCATCCGTTTCTACAGGCTGCGAGCAAAGTGATTCCAGCCGGTCGAGAATCATTCCTGCGCATAGCCCGTCTTCAAGCGCGAACTCCTCATGGCTGCCTGCACATAAAAGCACGACGTCACGGCGCAGCTCCAATGCGGTGCGGGCACAAGCAGTTGCATTCACTAGCGCGCCAGCCAATACATTTTCAGCCCGGAGCGCTTTTAATATGGCACGCGTGCCATTCGTTGTGGTTAGGATAAGCCGTTTGCCTCCAACCGTTTCTTTTCGGTAATCCGAAGGCGAGTTGCCGAGTTCGAAGCCAGCGATTTTGCGGCAAAACCGTTCGCCCCCCAGCATGTCACCCGGACGCACGAGCGCCCGCGCTTCCATTACTGTTTCGGCTGGCACGATGCCAGTCACGCCTGCCTCGAGCGCTGCAACCATGGTGCTCGTTGCGCGAAGCACATCAATTACGATGGCAGTCCGGTGTGTGAATCGGTCTGCGCGTGCTTCATTTACACTTGCGATGACCCCTACCTGCATGATATAAATCCGCCTTTCCATGGTCATGAAAGCAATATATGCAGCATATGATGGGCTGGTGTCCCCGGCCTAAAATCGGACAGGCGCGCATAGGCTTAGTGAAGGAGGAAGGAGGGGAATGCAATGCTGAACAAAATCGTCCTGAGCATGTCGATGCTTCGCATGCTTTCGGGTACAATCGAGATTTGCGCTGCGCTGCTCATGCTGCGGCTCAATGAAGTCGATAAGGCGCTCCTAGTCAACTCGTCGCTGGCGCTTGTTGGCCCTCTTATTTTGATCTCAACCACTACGATCGGCCTAGTAGGAATGTCGGACAAAATATCGTATAGCAAGATGCTTTGGATCGTTGCGGGGATTGCTTGTTTGATGATCGGCATAATCAAAAAATAGCAATCTACTAATCCAGCGCAGCAATTCTATAAAAATCTCGAATGCGCTCTTCTAATTGGTCATATTATTGGAGCCTGCACATAAACTTGTATCAACGAGAGAAGAGGACAAACATCTTTAGGAGGCGTGGCCCTATGCTGGAACGTGTGAAGCATCTGCTGCCAGCTGAATTGACAGCGGCGCTCGCTCGATTGTCGGCTTCAGCTCAAGCCAGCTTGGAAGAGATTCGCATCCGGGAAAATCGCCCGCTTGAAGTATGGACAGGCGGAGGTTCAGCATTCGTCATGGCTGATGGATCGCTGCGCATGGAGCCAGATGGAGCGTACAAGCCAACAGCTGAAATTTGCAGAAGGCTGCTGGAGAGAATGACAAACCATTCGATTTATGCGATGGAAGAAGAACTGCGCAGAGGCTACATTACCGTCGAGGGCGGCCATCGCATTGGGCTGGCTGGCCGAACGGTGCTCGAAGATGGAAAGGTGCGAAGCATAAGGGATATTGGGGGCTTTAACTTAAGGATCGCGCGGGATGTGGCGGGGGCAGCAGATGGCACGTTGCCTATGCTGTTAGACCGGACAAGGCGTTCGATTGCTTCCACGCTAGTGATCGGAGCGCCGAGGCAAGGCAAGACAACCTTCATCCGGGATATCGCAAGATCAATTAGCTACGGCCGATGGCGATCGACGGCAGCAGCAGGCTGGCCCGGCCGCAAGGTGGGCATTGTGGACGAACGGTCGGAGATCGCTGCAAGCGTAAGGGGCGTGCCAACATTTGACGTGGGGCCGCGCACGGATGTGATGGACGCTTGCCCTAAGGCGGAAGGGATGATGATGATGATCCGGTCTATGTCGCCTGAGGTGCTGGTTGTAGATGAGATCGGAAGGGATGAAGACGTCGAAGCCATCCGTGAAGCGGTGCGGGCAGGGGTATCCGTCATCGCAACCGCACACGCAGGCGATTGGCAAGAAGCGGCAGCACGCCCAGCGCTTCGCCGGCTGCTAGAGGAGGGGGCATTCACCAGAGGCATTGTGCTTCGGCGTGCGGAAGCGGGGCTGGCGGTGCGTGTCATTGAGGTTAATCCATCGTCGCCTTTAGCAGCGTCATCGTTTGGAGCAGTGGGTGCGGCTTCCCGCTCTGCGGGGCATTCGCCAGCAGCGCCGCGAGAGCCTACGAGGCATCCGCCGCAGGAGCCAGCCGATGCTCGTTAAGCTGATAGGGGCGGCTCTCATTCTATTCGCCGGTACGCTCATAGGTTTTTTGCAAGCAGCAAGATTTGCAGATCGGCCTAAGCAGATTAGGCAACTTGCAAGCGCGTTGCAACGGCTGGAAACCGAGATCGTCTACGGCAGGACACCATTGCCTGAGGCATTAATGCGAATTTCGGCTAATGTAGAGCAGCCTTCTGCAAGGTTAATGGAAGCCGTCATTGCGCAGCTACAGCAAGGTGATGGCAAGACGTTCAACGAGTGCTGGGAATCTGCGATACGTTCCCAGTGGCCGTCGACCGCAATGAGAGCAGCAGAGATGGCCGTCGTGATTCGGCTAGGATCGATGCTTGGCATTAGCGATAAGGATGATCAGCTGAAGCATCTGCGGTTAGCGGCCGTGCAGCTGAAGGCAGAAGAAGACGCGGCGAGAGATGAGCAGGCGAAGTACGAGAAGATGAGCCGAAGCCTTGGCGTACTGCTGGCGATACTCGTCGTAATATTGATGGTTTAGTGGGGTGCCGCACACATGAATATTGATGTGAGCGCCATATTTCAAATCGCCGGCATCGGCATCATCATCGCAATGATTCATACAGTCTTGAAGCAGATGGGCAAGGAAGATATGGCGCATTGGGTTACAGTCATTGGCTTTGTCGTCGTCCTATTCATGGTGGTTCGTCTGCTTAACGAGCTGTTCCAGGAGATCAAGACGATCTTTTTGTTCCAGTAGGTGCCAGGCAGGAAGGTGAACATGTTGGAAATCATTCAAATTGTCGGGCTCGGATTAATCGCAACTGTACTCATTCTTGTCGTACGCGAACAGAAGCCGATGTTCGCATTCCTGCTTGCCGCCTTTACTGGGCTGTTCATCTTCTTATATGTCATCGGCCGGATCGACGCCGTCATCTCTATGCTACAGCAGCTTGCCGAGCAGACAGGCATTCCATCTATCTATCTGAAGACGATACTCAAAATTATCGGCATCGCCTATATCGCCGAATTCGGCGCGCAGATCGTTCGGGATGCTGGACAAGAAGGCATTGCTTCTAAGATCGAGTTTGCTGGCAAAATTCTAATTCTCGTTATGGCGGTGCCTATCATTCATGTCATCGTCGAGACGGTGCTCGGCTTGATGCCGTCTGGAGGGTGAAGCGGATGGAGAAGCAGCAGCGAACGGCTAGATTTTCTATCAAACAGCGGTATTTAGCCCTCATTTGCTTAAGCCTATTCCTTTTGCTAAGTATGGCACTGCCTGCCGAGGCTGCAGCTACAGAACCAGGACTCGCCAGCGCACAGCCAGGCGTTCCGCCTTCCAGCGAAATAAGCAGCGTTACACCAGATGGCGGCGGCAAGCAGGCACCGCTTCCTACGGATAACGGATTGTCCAGCCAGTTGGCTGGCGAACAAGCGAACGGGCTCAACACCGATCCAATCGAAAAATATTGGGGCGCGCTGGTGAGCGAGTACGGCGGCTATTTCCCTGACCATGACCTGCCCAGCTTCGCAGAAATGATCATGCCAGGCGGCGAAGGGTTGAAGCTGTCGACAGTCGTGACCGGGCTGCTCCGGTTTATGATGCATGAGGTGCTCTATAACGGCAAGCTGCTTGTTACAATCGTGCTGTTGTCTGTATTTAGCTCCATTCTGGAGACGCTGCAAAACGCATTCGAGCGCAATGCCGTCAGCAAAGTCGCCTATGCCATCTCGTATATGGTCTTGATCGTCATCGCGGTAAACAGCTTCAATGTCGCAATCGGGTTTGCGAAGGATGCGATCGGTGGCATGATTCAGTTCATGATGGCGATGGTGCCGCTTCTGCTTACGCTGCTCGCCTCTGTTGGCAGCATTGCTACCGTATCGGTGCTTCATCCCGTTATCGTCTTCATGATTCATGCAGTAGGCACGCTTATCTACACGGTCGTATTCCCGCTGCTGTTCTTCTCTGCGGTGCTTCATATCGCCAGCGCTATTACGGATAAGTTCAAAGTGACGCAGCTTGCTAACCTGCTCCGCAACATTGGCATCGGTACGCTAGGCGTTCTGGTTAGCCTTTTTCTCGGCGTCATATCGGTGCAGGGCGCAACCGGCGCAATGACAGA
Source organism: Paenibacillus sp. MMS18-CY102 (assembly GCF_009789195.1). Classification (GTDB taxonomy): domain Bacteria; phylum Bacillota; class Bacilli; order Paenibacillales; family Paenibacillaceae; genus Paenibacillus_T. Next base: position 7,924 of record NZ_WSTC01000011.1, read on the forward strand.
TGGCGTGACGCTTCGCACCGCTAAATTCGTAGCAGGCAATTTCGTTCCCGTCGTTGGCAAAATGTTTTCCGATGCATCGGACACCGTCATCTCTGCTTCGTTGCTTGTGAAAAATGCAGTAGGCATCGCAGGTGTCGTCATTCTGCTCTTCCTATGCGCGTTTCCAGCGCTCAAAATTTTGACACTCGCCCTCATCTACAACGTCACGGCCGCTGTTATGCAGCCGCTCGGCGAAAGCCCGATCGTCGCCTGCCTGCAGACGATCGGCAAGACAATGATTTACGTATTCGCTGCTCTCGCTGCTGTTGCGCTCATGTTTTTCCTAGCTGTAACCGTCATTTTAACCGCAGGAAATGCGGCAATCATGATGCGATGAACAGGCGAATCGGAGGGGCTTCCTATGCTAGAGTGGCTGAGCGGCTGGCTCAAAGACATCATTACAGTCATCCTGCTTGCCGCCATCGTCGACCTGCTGCTTCCGAACAAAGCGATGCAGCGTTATGCGAGATTGGTTGTAGGGTTAATCGTGCTGATTACGATTCTGTCGCCGCTTATCCGCTTGTTCCAGGGCGATTTTAACCAGCGGGTCGAAGACGGCATGGCCGCATGGGAGCGGGCCAGTGCGAGCAGCTCTGTCGAGATGCCAACCCTGCAACAAATTACGAAGGATGCCGAGCGGCTGAATACGGAGCGGCAGCGCCAAGCTTCAGCTCTCGCTGAACGTCAGCTTGCTGCGGCGATGGGCAAACAGATCGACAGCAAGCTGGGCGTAGAAGGAACGTTAGCGACTGTAAAGCTGAGCGCCAGCGAAGAGGGAATCGAGCAAGTTATCATCACGCTATCTTCTGCACCGCAAGCCTCGAATGGGGAAGCGGAGACACTTCCAACGCCTGGCTCGCCTGAACCTGTTCAACCTGTCGATATCTCCATCAGCGTATCGAACGATCATGCGGCAGGAGCGACAGAAGCAGGCGGGCGGCAAGCGGAACAAAGCCAGGCCATCAAGCCGGAATGGAAAACAGCGGTTGCGGATGTACTTCACAAGGGCTGGGGCGTGTCGCCGGATCAAATCGAAGTTCGCATGAAATAGGTAAAGGATTGCCTGGAAGGGGGATTATCGGTGGCAAAATGGCTCGACGGCCTAGAAACGGCAATCGGCGGTGGAACGGGAGGACCCAAACGCGTTCGCACCTTACGCTGGTTGTTGTTGATTGGAGGGCTCGGCGCCGCACTTATGCTCGTGAACTCCTACGTGAATTTCGACCGGGTCGCGCCTGCCACGAATGCGACTGATCCGCCTCCAGGTGACGTTCCGGCATTGGCGAATCATGGCAGCGACTCGCCTTTCACCATGATCGAGCAGCCGATCGAGAACCGGCTGAAAGATATTTTGGAGAAAATCGTTGGCGTTGGCACGGTCGATGTACTCGTTACAATCGATTCGACGGAAGAGGTCATTTACGCTCAGGAAACCAATAAGTCGCAGCAGGTGAATGACGAGAGCGACCGCAATGGCGGCAAACGCCATTTGACGACGATGACCGAGAACGGAAGAGTTGTGCTGTACGAGGTGTCGGGCGATCAAACCCCGATTATTACGAAAAAAATAAAGCCGCGCATTAGCGGCATTCTGATCGTCGCTAAAGGCTCGGAGAACCCTGTAGTTAAACGGCTAATTCTAGATGCAGTAGAGAAAGGCATCAATGTCCCGATCAATCGCATCTCCATCGCTCCGCGCAAGCAGCAGTAGACGAGGCGGGCGTTTAATAAAACTATTATGAGAGCAGAAAGAGGAGGGTGTTCAACCATGAACACGAAAAGACAAACGATTTGGCTCGTATCGATGCTTAGCTTAATGGTCATCTTGTCTGCGTACTATCTGTTCACGGAAGACCTGAATTCGCCGTCTAACAATCTCGTATCTGAGAATGGGCAAACGGATAAGGCAGCGGTGCAAAATGCGACGGAGGCGACGGCGGGCAGCGATGATGGCGCGATCGTCGTCAATGAAGTGGATGGTGGCCAAGGTGCGGCAAGTGGCGAAACGGCCACAGGCGCGACAGATAAAGGTGGAGAATCTGGCGCGTCCACGGCTACGGGCACTGACGCCCAAGAGGGCAAGGCAGCAGAGAGCGATCCATCAGCAGCTGTCGAAGGCGGCAAACAGGCGGCATCCTCAGTTGATGAGGTGAGCGAGCAAGACAAGCAAGTGCTTGACCAATTGGAGTCGCAAAGCGCGTCGGCAACGATGAACACGGTCTTTAATGAGCTGAAGTACAAGCAACAAGAGCAGTTTACGAAGGAGCAAGACCAACTGATGGATGTGATTAGCAATACGAAAGATGCAACCGGTGAAGATGCGAAGCAGGCAACCGCGAAGCTGGAGCTGCTGGAAGAAAAGATGGAGAAAATTACGGCGCTAGAAGAGGAACTCAACCAGCTTTATCCGATCGCTGTCGTTGATGCGCAGCAAGACCGCTATAAGGTTGTCGTTCAAAGCGAGAAACTGGAGCGAAGCAAAGCTGCTGATATCGTTGACATGGTCACAAAGTCGCTTGATGTAACCCCAGATCGCGTTACTGTACAATATGTGCCTTAAGCACTGAGATGAAGCTTTAAGGCTGGCAGATAGAGTCCGTCAGGCTGGGGGAACCCAGCTCGGCGGGCTCTTTGCATCGCGCATTGGAGGGGCGTTTAGAGCCGCGGAGCGGATAAAAACTATGTTTGTTCGGAATTGTTTATGATATAATACTTACGTTATGGGTAACAATTGGCATTCTTCCCCTGCGCGGACCGGTATGCCGCGACTACGAAGCGGACAAGCTTCGTTACATGATGAAGGAGTGAATCATTCGGATGTTCAAACTGAACGAAATAAAAGAACTGATTAAACTAGTCGACCAAACTTCCGTACAAGAGGTCGAAATTGAGAACGAAGGCGCACGCCTATTGATCCGCAAGCCAGGCAAAACAGAAATCGTTAACGTCCAAACATCTGCAGCACAAGTTGCGCCTGTATACGCAGCGGCGCCTGTTGCAGCACCTGTTGCTGCTGCCCAAGTGCCAGCGGCGGCTCCGGCGCAGGCAGAAGCGACTGCTGCATCGGCTATTGATTCCCTGCACAAAATCGTTTCGCCAATGGTAGGCACGTTCTATTCGGCTCCATCGCCAGACGCAGCTAACTTCGTTCAGAAGGGCGCACGCGTATCGGACAAGACGGTTGTTTGCATTTTGGAAGCAATGAAGCTGATGAACGAAATCGAAGCGGAAGTCCGCGGAGAAATTGTAGAAGTGCTCGTCGAGAACGGCCAGCTGGTGGAGTTCGGCCAACCGTTGTTCCTCGTAAAGCCGGAATAAGAGAGTCCTTTTTAACGGCTCATTTTCCATATTGCTGCTGAAAGGGGTTTCCCATTGAAATTTCATAAAATATTGATCGCCAATCGCGGCGAGATTGCTGTTCGAATTATTCGGGCTTGCCGGGAGCAAGGCATATTGACGGTTGCCGTTTACTCAGAGGCTGACCGTGATTCCCTTCATGTTCGGCTCGCCGATGAGGCGTATTGCATTGGGCCAACGCTGTCCAAAGACAGCTATTTGAATTTAACGAATATTATGAGTGTAGCTACATTGACGGGTTGCGACGCGATCCATCCTGGCTATGGATTTTTGGCAGAAAATGCGGATTTCGCCGAAATTTGCGAATCCTGTAACGTAACATTTATCGGCCCTTCGCCATCTGCTATTAGCAAAATGGGCGACAAAGCCGTTGCAAAACAAACGATGAAGGACGCCAACGTCCCTGTAATTCCGGGTTCCGATGGCCTTATCGAAGATATGGATGATGCGATCCGCATTGCACGCGAGATTGGCTATCCGGTAATTATTAAAGCGACAGCAGGCGGAGGCGGCAAAGGCATCCGGATCGCTGACAACGAAGAATCGCTAATTTCGCAAATTACGACCGCACAGCAGGAAGCGCAAAAAGCATTTGGCAATGCGGGCGTTTATCTAGAGAAATATTTGACAGGCATGAAGCATGTTGAGATTCAAATTATGGCGGACAAGCATGGCAATGCGATTCATTTGTTTGAGCGTGATTGCTCTGTACAACGCCGCCGCCAGAAGCTGGTAGAAGAAGCGCCATGTCCAGTATTGGATCCCGCTGTTCGTGAGAAAATGGGGCAAGCCGCTGTTCGTGCTGCGCTTGCGGTAGACTATTCCGGCGCAGGTACGCTTGAGTTCTTGCTCGGCCCTGATGGCAACTTCTACTTCATGGAAATGAACACGCGGATTCAGGTAGAGCATCCGGTTACGGAATTGATTACCGGCGTTGATTTGATCCGTGAGATGATTTCGGTCGCAGAGGGCAATCCGCTTTCTGTCCGCCAAGAAGACATTCGCGTTAACGGCTGGGCAATTGAGTGCCGGATTAATGCGGAAGATCCAGACCGCAACTTTATGCCATCCCCTGGCCAGATTCAATTTTATTTGCCGCCAGGCGGCCTAGGCGTACGCGTCGATTCTGCTGCATATCCCGGCTATACGATCTCGCCACATTATGATTCCATGATTGCGAAGCTGATCGTATGGGGCGCAACGCGCGAGGAAGCGATCGCCAGAATGAAGCGGGCGCTGCTCGAGTTCGATATTGAAGGAATCCGTACGACGATTCCTTTCCATTTGAAGCTGCTTAACCATCCTATATTTATTAGCGGAGACTTCGACATCAAGTTTTTGGAAGAGCATGATGTGAATCATCCCGAGGCAGCTGCAGCGGAGGTTTAAGACGCGGATAATGAATTGGCCAAGGTTTGTCATAAAACTGGCCTGATGTTATAGTATAGAGATTAGAAGCGGATAAGCCTCCGGCAACAGTAGCCCGGAGATGCGCTCGACTTTTAGGGAGGTGCAGAAGAATCATGAGTACGATTGCAACGGATTATGAGCGGACGGACATTGGCAGTATTCAGATCGCGCCTGAAGTCATTGAGGTCATCGCCGGTTTGGCGACGGTTGAAGTTCAAGGAGTAGCTGGCATGAGCGGCGGCTTCGCAGGCGGTATCGCTGAACTGCTCGGACGCAAAAACCTTTCCAAAGGCGTTAAGGTAGAGGTTGGCCAACGGGAGGCAGCTGTTGACGTTTCGATCATTGTGGAATTCGGCAACCGCATTCCAGACATTGCATCCGAGATTCAACGCAACGTCAAGCGCTCGATTGAAACGATGACTGGCTTGCACGTTGTTGAAGTAAATGTACACATTCATGACGTTCACTTTAAGGTAGCAGACAAAACAGACGAAGAAGACATATTCCAGCGGGTGAAATAGTTGTTCGAACCGCGCGTGCGCGGATAGGCAAGATCGTTCAAAACCCCCTCGTGATTGGGCATGCCGCTCTGCGCTAGGGGGTTTTCATTCCGTCATGCCGGAGGAGGCCTTTACGTTGGTCAGAGTAGTGGACAAGCTATTGCTATTCTTATACAGCATTGCAATCGGAGCCGCATCGATTGGCCTGTTTTGCCTTGGAGTGCGTTGGATTCCTGAGGAAACGGTTGTCGACGGCGTACGGAATTTATATGGAGATGAACAGTGGATTCAAATTACGGCGACGGCAGTTGGCGTAGTTTTGTTCCTCATTAGCCTCCGCCTGTTTTATGTTTCAGTGAAGCGCAGTAACGGGTCGACGCCTTCGATTGATCAGCGCAACGAATTCGGGGATGTTCGCATTTCCATGGAAACGGTTGAAAATCTCGCGCTTAAGGCTGCATCGCGTCATCGCGGATTAAAGGACTTGCGTGCACGCATTCGTGTAACAGACGCGGGGCTTGATATCGTCATTCGTACGGTGGTTGAAGGCGATTCGTCGATACCTACGTTAACGGAAGAAATTCAACGCTCGGTAAAAGGGCATATTGAAGAAATTACAGGCATCCCTGTTGCTGGAGTATCGGTATTCGTTGCGAATGTGGTACAAGCACCTGCATTCAAAAGCCGCGTGGAATAGAGGTGGGCTGACCCGATGTGGAAGCAATGGCTCAGCGCGTATCCGGGGAGAATCGCCGGTGCGGTCGCAGGTTTCGTCCTAGGGCTTATATATTTGATCGTCGGTTTTTGGGACATGCTCGTATTCGCATTTTTAATTAGTGTCGGATATGCGATAGGCAAACGTTTAGAAACGGGTGAAGGATCACTGCTGCCGTTCAGCCGTGTGGCAGAATGGGTGGAACGTTGGATTGGCCGCCAACGCCCGTTCCGGTAATCCTGTGGTCTCCTCCGTACTCCGGAAGCCGGCCGATGCGCCGCTGCTTTGGAGCAGGGAGGAGATCATAGGTTTTTTATGTTCATAGGTTAGATTGTTCACGTACGGAAGAACGTCGGCAGACGTTTTTCTTGTTTATGACGGAAGGTTAGGGAGGCCCCATGAAGCGGAGATTAGCACGGGAAATTGCAGTACAGAGCTTATATCAGATGGAAATGAACGAAGTTACGGCCGAAGAAGCGGTGGATATGTTGATGGAGGAAGCCCGCCAGCAAGATAACGAACTCGGTGCCCATCCTGCAGAAGCAGCGAAAGTGAACGCATTTACGCGTGAGCTTGTTTTTGGCGTAATCGAACGAAAGTCGGCAATTGACCAAATGCTGCAGCAATATTTGACCGGATGGCAAGTCGATCGTCTATCGCGCGTAGACCGGCAAGTGCTTCGCCTCGCATGCTACGAGATTTTATTTCGCGATGATGTGCCGCCTAAAGCGGCAATTAATGAAGCGATTGAGCTTGCAAAGCATTTTGGAACCGATGAATCCGGCAAGTTTGTCAATGGCGTGCTTGGTAAGCTGATTAGCACAATCAAGCAATCAAATGAGGAATCACAACTACGAGTTGACGAATAGTTTAAAGGAGCGATACGACATGGGAGCACAGATTATTAATGGCAAGTTGATTTCGGATACGATTCGGGAAGAAGTAAAAGCAGAAGCGGCGAAATTGCAACAGCAAGGCATTGTGCCAGGTCTGGCTGTTGTGCTTGTAGGCGAAGATCCTGCTTCTAAAGTATATGTGGGCAGCAAAGAGAAGGCATGCCAACAGCTCGGTTTCTACTCCGAGGTGCACCGCCTAGGCGCAGATACGTCGGAAGAGCAGCTTCTCGCGCTTATCAATAAGCTGAATGAGCAAGCAACGATTAACGGCATTCTCGTACAGCTTCCGCTGCCGAAGCATATTAATGAAAAAGCGGTTATTGATGCGATTCGTGTAGACAAGGACGTTGATGGGTTCCATCCTGAGAGCGTTGGCAACTTGGTTATTGGAGACGATAGCCTGCTGCCTTGTACGCCTGCTGGCGTCATCGAGCTGATCAAACGTACCGGTACAGATATTTCCGGCAAGCATGCTGTTGTCATCGGCCGCAGCAACATTGTTGGCAAGCCAGTCGCCATGCTGCTTCTTCGCGAGAATGCGACGGTATCGATTTGCCATTCTCGTACGGCGAACCTGAAAGAGCTTGCTTCGCAAGCTGATATTGTCGTAGCAGCAATCGGCAAGCCGAATGCGATTGACCGCTCCTATATCAAGCCAGGCGCAGTCGTAATCGACGTCGGAATCAACCGCCTGCCTGACGGCAAGCTCGTTGGTGATGTTCATTACGAAGATTGCCTTGAGACAGCAGGCGCTATTACGCCAGTGCCAGGCGGCGTAGGCCCAATGACGATTACGATGCTGATGCAAAACACGCTTAAAGCAGCCAAGAAGGCACACGGGCTTAGCGTGTGACCACGATGTCAAACGCTCCTCACATCTATTCCATCAAGGAATTGAATCGATACATTAAGATGAAGTTAGAAGCAGACAAGCTTCTAGGCGATGTATGGCTTCGAGGCGAAATTTCGAACTTCACCCACCATTCCAGCGGCCATATGTATTTTACGCTGAAAGATCGGGATAGCCGATTGAAATGTATTATGTTTGCTTCGCATAACCGATCCCTTCCGTTCATTCCGAAGGAAGGGACGAAGGTTATCGCAAGAGGAAACATCTCGGTGTATGAGCGTGATGGCAATTATCAATATTATGTGACGGCTATGCAGCCGGATGGGATTGGCAGTTTATATCTAGCTTATGAGCAGTTGAAAAAGAAGCTGGAAGACGAAGGGTTGTTCGATGCCGCTCGTAAACGCCAAATTCCTACATTCCCGCGAGCTATAGGCGTTATTACTTCACCTACTGGCGCAGCTGTGCGCGACGTCATTATTACGCTGCAGCGGCGCCATCCGTCTGTTCCCATCATTGTATGCCCTGTTCTCGTTCAAGGCGCAGGTGCGGGGCAGTCGATTGTCCAAGCCATACAATTTATGAACCGAATGGCTGAAACAGACGTATTAATTGTTGGGCGTGGCGGCGGCTCGTTAGAAGAGCTGTGGGCGTTCAATGAAGAAGCAGTCGCACGTGCGATAGCGAATTCTGCGATTCCAATTATTTCGGCTGTTGGGCATGAGACGGATTTTACAATTGCTGATTTTGTATCAGATCTTAGGGCAGCAACGCCAACGGCAGCGGCTGAGTTAGCGGTGCCGCATATGGATGAACTAAAGCGTCAGCTTGATCGTCTTAAACATAGGCTGCTTCAATCGGTACAGTTGTCGATTCGGACGCGGCGTGAGCAGTTAGAACGCGTGAAACGTTCGCCTTTCTTTATTCACCCCCGCCGTTACTTGCTGGATCAAGCGCAGCGTTTGGATCGTTTAGAAGAACGGCTCACTCACTTGGCACAGCGAAGAGTTGAGCGAGGGCGGAATCGATTAATGAATTTGAACCAAGCGCTTTCGGCACATCATCCAGGCCAAGCCGTAGCAGCTGCTGCTGAGAAACAGCAGGCATTGCGCAAGCGGATGGAGGCTGCGCTTGCTACGCAATTAAAGGAACACAAAATCCGGCTAACGGGAACGATCCGGCAATTGGATGCGTTAAGCCCGCTTAAAGTAATGTCGCGCGGTTATAGCCTAGTTTACGATGAGCAAGAACAGAAGCTTATTCGGTCGGTTGCCGAGGTGCAGCCAGGCGATCTTGTTCGGATAAAGCTGAAGGATGGCCAGCTTGACTGCCATGTATGGTCGATGAGAGGAGATGAGCAAGATGGAAACGAATGATCAGGTTTCATTTGAGGAAGCAATGGATAAGCTTGAAACAATCGTATCGCGTTTGGAGAATGGCGATGTTCCACTTGAAACGGCAATTGAGCTTTTTCAGGAAGGCATGAGGCTTTCCCAGCTTTGCGGGAGCAAGCTTGAGCTAGTCGAACGTAAAATCGAGCTGCTCATCGAGACGGAGCAAGGCGTTGAGCGCAAGCCTTTTGCTCCAGTAAATGAGGATAGAGGGGAATAAGGTTGAACGATTCGTTAACGATCCAAGAATATATTAGCCAAACGGCTTCTGATGTCGAGTCGGCCCTTCAGACGGTTCTGCCATCGCAATGGGATATTCCTGCACTGCTGAAGGAATCAATGATGTATTCCCTTCAAGCAGGCGGCAAGCGCCTGCGCCCTGCCCTCGTGCTTGCAGCCGCGGAAGCGGTCAAATGCGACTCGCGTGCGGCAACTGCTGCGATGCCAGTAGCGTGCGCCATCGAGATGATACATACGTACTCCTTAATCCATGATGATTTGCCAGCGATGGATAACGACGATTACCGCCGCGGCAAGCTGACGAACCACAAGGTTTACGGAGACGCTATGGCAATCTTAGCTGGCGATGCATTGCTGACGCATGCTTTTCATTCGATTGTACAGGCAACACGGCAGCATGGCGTACCAGCAGAAATTTCGATAAAGATCGTTGAAGAGCTATCCGTGATGGCAGGGTCATCGGGGATGGTGGGTGGCCAAGCGGCTGATATGTTAGGCGAGCAAGGGGTAACCTCCATTGAGCAACTGCGTTATATTCACTTGCACAAGACGAGTGATTTAATCGTATTCTCGCTTCGGGCAGGCGCTTTAATTGGCGGTGCAACAGAGGGGCAATTGGACCAAATTACGAAGTTCGGAACTTCGATTGGGCTAGCATTCCAGATACAAGATGATATTCTTGATCTGGTCGGCGATGAAGCAAAACTGGGCAAAAAAACGAATAGTGATGTGGAACAGCAGAAGGTCACTTATCCATACCTCATTGGGTTGGAAGAGAGCCGCGCAGAAGTCGAACGACTTACATCAGATGCGAAGCGGGCGCTCGACCGGGCTGGACTTGAGGGGCCTACCCGATTGTTCGGCATTGCCGATTATTTGATGAAGCGGGACCATTGATTTATAATGGTGAAAACGCCAAATCAACGAGGATTCGACAATACTATCGGTTTGTAGCGAAAGCGAGGAAAGTGCCGTGATGCTCGAAAACATTAACGGTCCTGAAGACTTGAAGCAGTTATCAGTGTCGGAGCTTGAACGATTAGCTGGCGAGATTCGCCAATTTTTGATCGAGAAGCTTTCGGCAACGGGAGGTCACCTTGCGCCGAATCTTGGCGTAGTGGAATTGACGCTCGCGCTCCATTATCTGTTCAATAGTCCTGAGGACAAATTTATATTTGACGTAGGACACCAATCCTATGTGCACAAAATTTTAACAGGCAGACGTGATCGTTTCGATACGCTGCGCAAATATAAAGGGCTTTGCGGCTTTATCAAACGTGCGGAGAGCGAGCATGATGTATGGGAAGCTGGCCATAGCAGCACTTCCCTGTCTGCAGCAATGGGCATGGCGCTCGCGCGTGATTTGAAAGGCGAGAAAAACAAAGTTGTTGCTATCATCGGCGACGGCGCTTTGACTGGCGGGATGGCGCTTGAGGCGCTTAACCATATCGGCCATGAGAAGAAAAACTTAATGGTTATTCTTAATGATAACGAGATGTCGATTGCGCCGAATGTCGGTGCCCTGCATCATTATTTGGGCAAAATCCGGACGGATCGCCATTACCAGAAAGCGAAAGATGAGCTGCAAAGCCTGTTGAATAAGATTCCGGCCATTGGCGGCAAGCTTGCGAAGACAGCGGAGCGGTTCAAGGATAGCTTAAAATATTTGCTGGTCAGCGGCATATTGTTCGAGCAGTTCGGGCTTACGTACTTTGGACCAGTAGACGGCCATGATATGCAAGGGTTGCTGGAAATTATGAAACAGGCTTCCCAAGTTGAAGGGCCAGTGCTTGTTCATGTCGTGACGATCAAAGGCAAAGGTTATTTGCCTGCAGAAGCTGATTCGCACAAGTGGCATGGCATTACCCCTTACAAAATGGAGTCTGGCCAAGTAGTCAAAGCAGTTGGGCCGCCGATGTACACAGAGGTATTCTCCGAGGCATTGATGGAGCTTGCAGAGCAAGATGAACGCATCATTGCGGTGACGCCTGCGATGCCGGGCGGCTCTGGCTTAATGAAGTTTGCCGAGCGATATCCGAATCGAATGATTGACGTAGGGATTGCTGAACAGCATGCGGCAACGATGTCTGCAGCGCTTGCAATGGAAGGCATGAAGCCGGTATATGCCGTTTACTCCACCTTCTTGCAGCGGGCCTATGACCAAGTTGTCCATGATATTTGCCGCCAAAATCTTAATGTTGTGTTTGCCATTGACCGTGCTGGCTTTGTTGGGGCGGACGGCGAAACGCATCATGGCGTATACGACATTCCGTTCCTTCGCCACATTCCGAATCTCGTGCTAATGATGCCCAAGGATGAGAATGAGCTTCGCCATATGATGAAAACAGCGATCGACTACAACGATGGGCCAATTGCTGTACGCTACCCTCGAACCAACGGGCTTGGCGTTCCAATCGATGCGGAGATGACGCCGATTCCGATCGGCACATGGGATGTTGTTCGGACAGGAGACCAGGTTGCGATTATCGCAATTGGCCCGATGATTGGCGTAGCTGAAGAAGCAGCAGAGCTTCTGAAGCGTGAAGGAATTAACCCAAGCATTATTAATGCACGATTTATTAAGCCATTAGATGAGCATATGCTTCGTTCACTTGCAGAAGAAGGCACGCAATTGATCGTTCTGGAAGAGGGCGCAGAGCTGGGCGGGCTCGGCAGTGCAGTTATGGAGTTTTATTCGCTTCAACAAATTTATGGCGTAAACGTTCGTATTATTGGCATTCCAGACCTGTTCATCGAGCATGGCTCTGTCAAAGAGCAACGTGCGGAAACGGGCCTGACAGCCGAGCGAGTGTCATCTGAGGTTAAATCCTTAATGCCGCGACAGAAGCGAATCGCAACGGGCCAATAGGCCGATTCGCCCGAAGGAGAAACATGACAATACCAAAGGAACGACTTGATGTGCTGCTCGTCGAGCAGGGTTTCTATGAAAGCCGTGAGAAGGCGAAAGCGGCAGTGATGGCTGGGCTCGTACTTGTTGACGGTGATCGCATGGAGAAGGGCGGCATGAAAGTGCCACGGGCAGCTGCGATTACAGTCAAGGGAGCTCCGCATCCCTATGTAAGCCGGGGCGGCTTGAAGCTCGAGAAGGCGCTTCGGCAGTTCAGCATCGACATGGAAGGGCGCATTATGCTGGATATCGGGGCATCGACTGGCGGGTTTACCGACTGCGCGCTTCAAAATGGCGCCAAATATGTATACGCCATTGACGTAGGCTATAATCAGCTCGATTATTCGCTTCGCAATGATGAACGTGTCCGCGTAATGGAACGGACGAATTTCCGCCATATGCAGCCAGGCGAGCTTGAAGGCCCTGTACCGACGTTTGCATCCATTGATGTATCATTTATATCATTGAAGCTTATTTTGCCGGCTTTGAGCGGCTTATTGAGCAAAGGCGGCGATGTTGTCGCCCTTATCAAGCCGCAGTTCGAAGCAGGCAGAGAAAAGGTTGGCAAGTCCGGCGTCGTACGGGAACCGGCGGTCCATATTGAAGTTCTGCAAAATGTACTTGGTTTCGCTGCTGAAATGGGTTATCGCCTAGTGGACTTAACCTTCTCGCCGATTACCGGCGGCGAAGGGAATATTGAATTTTTGGCACACTGGGTTTGGGAAGCTGCACCTGGGGAACAAGAGACAATCGACACCAGTGCTATTGCAAGCTTAGTGGCCGAAGCAGGCCAAACCTTCAGGGCAGGCAAAGGATAGGTTTGTTTCATCGAGCGTTTTTCATTCGGTTCGTTACGAGTGAAAAATGCTTTTTTTTGTGCGTGTTCGCCTTTACAGGTCATTCTCCATTTGTTACACTAGGCTTACCAAACAAGCGTTCGCTTTTTTGGGCTAGCTGTCACACATCATTCATCATCAAGTATGGCTGATCTTCTACATGTTAAGGCCCTTCTTGTGGTATATTCAGGAGGATTCAGCGTTTCACGTCTCGAATGTAACTAACGCGACGGACAGGATGGCTCATTTGCAGGGCCAGATGTTCTTGTTCCTGAGCTATACGAGATGGAAGCGAGGGATGCCATTGGGACAATCTGTCGATTGGTTTGTGATGCTCCTCACCGGCGCTCTGCTATTGGTTTGGATTTATCGTGCTATTTATAACTGGCTTCATGCTCCACCGGGCATGAAACGGTTAAGGCTTGGTAAAGGTGGCGAATGGTCAGCGGATGAACCAAGCGTGCAATTGCTTGAAATGAATGGCTATACAGTTACTTCAGGCAAGCATCGCGTGCCTATTACGATCGGGTGGAATGGAAGCCGGCTTCAATCCCGGCTATATATTGACTATGTCGCCGAGCGTGATGGGAATGTGTATGTCGTGAAATGTGCGCGTGATCGCCAGCCAATGGACTGGACAGGCAGTGGGATGAGAGACCGATTGATTGCTTATGCCCTTATGTTGCCTGAGAGCAGTGGTGTTCTTTATGTAGATGCGGCCGAACGGACCGTACATGAAATTACGTTCGAACTTGGTGTTTCTGAACGATAAATGACAGCAGGAGGATAATAAAGAATGAAAGGTTTGCGGCATTTTAGAATTAGGGAACTTGTGACGAAACAAGTCATTGAAACGCAGGATGAACTAGTGGAGGCGCTTCGTACAGCAGGATTGCAGGTCACACAAGCGACCGTATCCCGTGATATGAAAGAGCTGCAGCTAATTAAAGTGCCAACTGGAGATGGGCGATATAAATATTCGCTCCCGGGAGATGCCCGCCAGAGCAATCCCATTCACAAGCTTAAACGATCTTTAATTGATCATTTCATTCATATAGACTTCACGGATAACCTAGTCGTTATGAAATGTTCCCCAGGTACAGCGAATACGCTGGGAGCTCTCATAGACAACATGGAATGGTCCGAGGTTATGGGCACGATCTGCGGCGATGATACGATACTGATCATATGCCGGACTCGAGACCAGAGCGATGAAGTTACAGAGCGACTGCTCAGCTTATTAGAAGCCATGTAATTATTCAAAGGAGGTAGACGCTCGTGCTTCGCGAACTATCGATACGAAATTTGGCTGTTATTGAAGAGGTTACGGTATCTTTCCATAATGGGTTCCATGTCTTGACGGGTGAAACTGGAGCAGGCAAGTCCATTTTGATTGATGCGCTAAGCCTTGTCGTAGGAGGGCGTGGACATGCTGAGCTCGTCCGGCATGGCTGTGATCGAAGTGAGATCGAAGCTGTTTTCGATATGTCAGCGAATCATCCCGTTTGGGATGTATTAAGCCGGAACGGCCTATCCGCTTCATCAGAAGAGTTGCTTGTCATTCGGCGTGAGCTGAATGCACAAGGCAAATCCGTCAGCCGGATTAATGGACAAACCGTCAATTTATCGATACTGCGCGAAGCAGGAGAATGCCTCGTTAATATCCACGGGCAGCATGAGCATCAGTCACTTTTCCGAACAGAGAAACATTTAGAGTGGCTAGATGCTTATGCAGGCGAACCATTAGGCGATCGCAAGAGGACATATTCATCCTTGTATAAGCAATACGAGTCAGCTAGATCTGCACTCCGGGAGCTTGAAGAGACTTCGCGCAAGCAGATGCAGATGCTTGATCTGTATCGCTTCCAACTCGAAGAGATTTCATCTGCACAGCTTCAAGTAGGTGAAGATGAATCGTTAGCGGAAGAGAAACGCAAGCTAACCTATGCTGAACGTTTGAGAGATAACGCAGCAGAAGCATATGACCTTCTGTACGGCCAACAAGGCTTAGATGCCATTGGCAAAGCGGTCTCAAAGCTTGAGGACATCTGTTCCTTTGATAAATCGGCTATCGGGCCATTGTTGGAACAGCTGCAATCCGCATTTTATCAAGCAGAGGATGCGGGATACTCCTTGCGTGATTACCGTGACAGTATCGAAGCTGATCCTGAACGCCTATCATGGATCGATGACCGCTTGAACATGATTCATCACCTTAAACGCAAATATGGTGAAACCACTGAAGATATTTTGGCTTACTACAACAAAATCAAAACCGAATGCGAATGGCTAGAAAATCGGGATGAACGATTGCAGCAGTTGCGTGAAGAAGAACAACGCCTTTATGCAGGTGCAGTAGCACTTGCTTATGAGCTGACTTCGCTTCGTACGCATGCGGCAGGAAGGCTATCGACTGCAATTGAATCCGAGCTGCAGCAGCTGCAAATGGGCGGAACAATGTTCCGTGTCGCTCTTGAACCTCCAAGGCAGGAAGAACAAGCTGAAGTGAAGCTTGGGCCTCATGGAATGGATGAAGCGGTGTTCTTGCTGGCGCCTAATCCAGGGGAGCCATTGAAGCCATTGGCGAAGATTGCGTCAGGTGGCGAGATGTCTCGTGTCATGCTTGCTTTGAAGAGCATTTTTGCAGCCATTGACCAAATTCCTGTTCTTATATTTGACGAGGTCGATACGGGTGTTAGCGGCCGTGCGGCACAGTCGATCGCTGAGAAGCTTTCATTGCTGTCGAATGGCTGCCAAGTGTTCTCGATTACGCACTTGCCACAAGTCGCTTGTATGGCGGACCATCATTATGAAATTAGAAAATCTGTCATTGAAAACCGGACGCGCACGTCGGTTACTGAGCTGGCATTAATGGGACGCATTGAAGAACTGGCGCGTATGCTCGGCGGTGTGGAAGTGACGGAGAAGACGCGCCATCATGCACAAGAAATGCTTGACTTGGCGCATCAGCGCAAAGGCGCGTAAAGAACCCAAAGAGGGAAGGTTTTGCGGGACATAAAAGAAACGGGGCGGGGTTACCTTATAGGTACGCCATTGGCGATAAGCCTTCATCACGACAAGCGATGGAACAGCAGGGAGCGTGAATACATTGAACTCCATCCAACGGAAGCGATGGTTCGGACTTGTCCTCGTTTTCTTCGTTTGCTTGATCGGGTCATCTACACCGTTTCAGCATTTGGCCGCATTTCCAGATGAACTTCGTTTGTTCTCGGGCCAGCTCAAGCGGTTGGATTATGGTGTACCTGTTCATGCAAAAATCACGGTTGATCCCGCAATGCTGCAAGTGAATGGTTCTTCTTCCCGCTCGATGTCTGTGGATTTGAACAAGCCGCTTTCTTTGCAATCGAGTAAGGCTGGAAGTACTGAGATGTCGCTGAAATTATTTGGTACCATTCCTTTCAAGACCGTCAAAGTCAATGTCGTACCGGATCTGCATGTGATTCCGGGCGGACAGACGATTGGAGTGAAGGTGAAATCAGCAGGCATCATGGTCGTTGGCCATCATCTCGTTAACGAAGACAATGGCAAGAAAACCTCGCCTGGTGAGGTCGCTGATGTTCATTTAGGTGATTTAATTACGAAAGTCGATGGTACTGAGATTAATGATGTGCATAAGCTCGCAGCAGTTGTTGAGCAAGCTGGCGTTGCTAAACGCCATTTGAAGCTGACGATTAAACGTTCTGGCAAAATCGTTGAACGGCAGTTGTTGCCTTCCTATGACGTCGAGGATAAATCGTGGCGGTTAGGTTTGTACATTCGCGACTCTGCAGCTGGTGTAGGCACTTTAACGTTCTATGCCCCTGATCAGGGCGTATATGGGGCGCTTGGCCATGTTATAACCGATATGGATACCCAATTGCCAATTGAGGTCGGAGATGGGCAAATTCTTCAATCGCATGTGACTTCGATTAATAAGAGCCAACATGGCGAGCCAGGAGAAAAACGTGCGCAATTTGTGAAACAGAGCAGAATTCTGGGCAACATTAAACGCAACACGCCATTTGGCATATTTGGCGGCATGACGGACCAGCCTGAGCATGGCTATAACAATCGGAAGGTTCCAGTTGCTTTCGCTGAGGAAGTGAAGGAAGGCCCAGCAGAAATATGGACCGTTATCGATGGGCAAAAGGTTGAACGGTTTGACATCGAAATTGTACATGTAACGAAACAATCGGTTCCAGCGACTAAAGGGATGGTTATTAAAATAACAGACAAGCGGTTGCTTGAACGGACAGGCGGCATTGTGCAAGGGATGTCCGGTAGCCCAATTTTGCAAAATGGCAAACTAGTGGGAGCAGTAACGCATGTGTTTGTGAATGATCCATCCAGTGGATATGGTTGTTTTATTGAGTGGATGCTTCAAGATGCAGGCGTCCTTCTCAAATCAGCAAACGGAGATCTCGAGGCAGCTTAAATGCCTTGAGATTTTTTTGTAGTGGGCTATGTTCAGCTTCGAATGAAAAATGTCGCTAAATTGAGTTGGCTTTTGTCGAATATGAACGAAAGACCAGTGTATATGTAATAAATTTTTTATTATAAAGCAGTCCTCACAAAAAATAAAGAAAAATAATATTCGACAGAAGGAATTTAATTAGGCTTGTCGAAAACTTAAGTTAGACGAGAAGGGCAGACGAACTTAGAATAGGCCATTTTGAAGGATAAAGGGAGGATCATACTTTGACTAAGATTGAAGTATTGCTGGCAGACGATAACCGGGAATTTACGAACTTACTTTCGGAATATATTTCCGAACAAAGTGATATGGTCGTTACCGGGGTGGCATACAACGGTGAGGAAGTTATTCAACTGTTAGAAGATGCTCGGAAAGTGCCTGATGTGTTGATCCTAGATATCATTATGCCTCATTTGGATGGTTTGGGCGTTCTGGAGCGGTTAAGGGAAATGAATCTAAATCCTGCACCAAAAATCATTATGCTTACTGCATTTGGTCAAGAAAATATTACGCAAAAAGCTGTGCAGCTTGGCGCGTCGTATTATATTCTTAAGCCATTTGACATGGAGATATTGGCCAACCGCGTTCGTCAGCTCGTTGTGAACACGAATGTTGTTTCGCAATCGACGTACACAAGCGGCTCAGCGTTCTCAACCAAATCGAATGTTGTTCCGATTGCTAAAGGCAAAAATCTGGATGCTAACATTACGAGCATCATCCATGAAATCGGCGTCCCTGCCCATATCAAAGGATATCAATATTTGCGCGAAGCCATTACGATGGTATATAACAATATTGAAATATTGGGAGCCATCACGAAAACACTTTATCCGGCTATCGCTGAAAAGTTCAAAACGACGCCATCTCGTGTCGAGCGTGCAATTCGCCATGCGATCGAAGTCGCTTGGACGCGGGGCAACATCGACAGCATCAGCCATTTATTCGGCTACACCATTAACATTAGCAAGTCGAAACCGACGAATTCTGAGTTTATCGCAATGGTTGCCGATAAACTGCGGATCGAACATAAGGTGAGCTAAGCGAGCTTCTCGAGGGCGGTTTTTATCGATACGAGCATTCCAGCATTTCTGCTGACAATCAGAAGCCTTTCTAACCTTATGGTTAGAGAGGCTTTTGTAGTCATTTCGAGCTGCTAGTGGTGCCTGCTGTTGGGCGGTTGTGGGGATGTGATCGTATGGGGCTAATACTCTGCCTTTACGAAAACAACCCGAACGCAAAATAGCGCACGGGTTGCAATACAATTATTGGGTTGGCCGCTGTGGACGAGGGCGTTTTTTTCGGAATCGAGGTGCAACATAATTATGTTTGCGGTCCCGGAAGAAAATCCAGCCTGCGATGAAGCTGACGCCGATCGCAAATAGTACGAGCCCGATTAGGAAGGTAAGCCATGCGAACGGGGACGAACCTGTATCATTTCCGTAAGATACAAAGTAATCGTATAGCGCATCCTTCATTTTTAAAAATCCGTATGTTGCTGCGATCCCGGGAACGACGAGGATGAGGACAGCAATAAAGCGCGCGGCTACGACGCTGGGTTGTGCTTTCATGGGGTAAGATTCTCCTCACTAAATTAAAACACATTTTTTCAATTCTTTTAAACCTCTTGTTCTATCATACCGTACTCCTTTTGTGCTGTCTATTTTGTTTGAAGCATGTTTTCTAACGTTAAAAAAAGGTACAATAGAGGCAGTGACTGGAACAGGTCTTCGATAGGATAGGATCATCCGGTATTATGGGAGCTTATGAAAGGGTGTTAGTTTATGGCAATTGAAGTAGATGTGGCCGTCCTTGGCGGGGGCCCAGGCGGATATACCGCAGCAATTCGCGCTGCCCAGCAGGGAAAGCGAACGGCTATTATTGAAATGGACAAGCTCGGTGGAACTTGTTTGCATAAGGGATGTATCCCAAGTAAATCATTGCTTCGAAGCGCGGATGTTTATGCGACGCTGCTTAAAGCACATACATATGGCATTTCAGTTGCTGAAAATGCATTTTCCGTTGATTTTGGCCGTGTTCAAGACCGTAAAGAGCAGGCCGTAGACCAGCTGTATCGCGGGCTGCAATCGTTGATGGCGAAGCACGGAATTACGATTATAAACGGTAAAGGGCGTATTATCGGGCCGTCGATATTCTCGCCAAGAAGCGGAACAGTTGCCGTGGAACTGGCGGATGGGGAGATGGAGTCGGTTGTATCAAAACATCTTATCGTTGCAACGGGCTCGCGTCCTCGGCAAATTCCGGGATTAGAGGCTGATGGCCGCTTTATTTTGACAAGCGATGATGCGTTGCAGCTCGAGAGCTTGCCTGCATCTATCATCATTGTAGGCGGTGGCGTGATTGGTGTGGAATGGGCATCTTTATTGAATGATTTTGGAGTCGAGGTAACGATTGTCGAAGCTGGGGACCGCATTTTGGCGACGGAAGATGATGATGTGTCCCGTGAGATGGCTCGCCTGCTGCGCAAGCGAGGCGTTAAGCTTTTAACAAGCGTCTCTTTACGGCCTGATACGTATGCGACGAAGAATGCAAGTTTTACTATATCTGCGACAAGTGCAGAGGGCGATATCGAACTGCAAGCTTCTTGCATGCTTGTTAGTGTGGGCCGCATTCCGAACACAGAAGGCTTAGGTTTGGAAAATACGGACATTCGTACCGATGCGAACGGATTTATCGTTACGAATTCGTTCTATCAGACGAGCGAACGCCATATTTATGCGATCGGCGATGTAATTGGCGGCGTCCAGCTTGCACATGCAGCCGCGCATGAAGGGCTTGCTGCTGTTGACCATTTGAACGGCGGGAAGCCAGAAGCTGCCGCCGCACATCTCATTCCTCGCTGTGTATATTCAAGGCCGGAAACATCATCTGTCGGATGGACGGAACGGCAAGCGAGAGAGAAAGGCATAGATGTGAAAGTGGCAAAGATGCCATTTCAAGCGATTGGCAAGGCGATCGTTGCTGGCGAAACAGATGGCTTTGTAAAAGTGATTGCTGACCATGATACGAATGATATTGTAGGCGTGCATATTATAGGGCTGCATGCCACTGATCTAATCGCCGAAGCTTCGCTGGCACAGCTATTGGATGCAACGCCTTGGGAAGTTGGCCAATCGATTCATCCGCATCCAACGTTATCAGAGGCGCTTGGCGAGGCAATGTTAGCGCTGGATGGAGCTTCAACCGCATTTTAACAAGCATGCAGTGGGAGGGGACGGCAAGTGCAAACGGGAGAAAACCGGCTGCGCAAGCTGTTTCCCTTTTTACTGCAGGTCGGTTATAATAAATATGATCTAGTATTAGTACCTGGTTTTAATTTTTAACCGAATCGGTTAATCAGTAGAAGTGGCAACGCGTTCTGAAAGATCGCGAAGGAGGTTAACTGTATGAATGAAATGGAATCGAAAGTGGCGCGTCATCATCTGGTTGGGTTGACCGATGAGAAAGCGATTGATATGTACCGCACAATGGTATTGGCACGCAAGTTTGACGAGCGTGTATTGCTGCTCCAGCGGGCAGGGAAAATTAACTTCCATGTATCGGGTATCGGACAAGAAACGGCACAGGTTGCTGCAGGATTTGCGCTTGATCGCGATCATGACTACTTTTTGCCGTACTACCGGGATTATGGGTTAGTGCTTAGCGTCGGCATGACGGTGCGCGACCTGATGCTTTCCGTATTCGCGAAGGCTGAAGACCCGAATAGTGGCGGGCGCCAAATGCCCGGCCATTTTGGCAGCAAACGGCTTCGCATTGTAACGGGGTCGAGTCCAGTTACGACGCAGGTTCCACATGCCGTAGGCATTGCGCTTGCAGCGAAAATGAGAAACGAGCCTGTCGTTAGCTTGGTTACTTTCGGAGAAGGTTCAAGCAATCAGGGCGATTTCCATGAAGGCTGTAACTTCGCCGGCGTGCATAAGCTTCCTGTTATTATCATGTGCGAAAACAACCAATATGCGATTTCTGTTCCTGTGCATAAGCAGCTGGGCGGCCGTATCGTGGATCGTGCAGCGGGATATGGCTTCCCAGGGTATCGTGTAGACGGCAACGATCCGCTTGAAGTGTACCGTGTTGTCAAAGAAGCGCGTGAGCGCGGACTAAATGGCGAAGGGCCGACGTTGATCGAAGCAATGATGTACCGGCTGTCGCCGCATTCCACATCGGATAATGATTTGGCTTATCGGACGAAAGAAGAAGTCGATGTGAACCGCGAGAAGGATGGCATTCCGAAGTACAAGCAATATTTGCTTGATGCTGGCATATGGTCGGAGCAGCAAGAAGAACAGCTGTTGGCTGACATTCGCGTATTGCTCGATGATGCGACGACTTATGCGGACAAAGCGGCATTCCCGACGCCGGAAAGCTCGTTGCTGCATGTATATGACGGAGACGCGGAAGGGAGCAATTAGTTATGCCAGTTATGGAGTATATTGATGCGCTTCGTCTCGCGATGAAAGAAGAGTTAGAGCGCGACGATAGTGTTTTTATTCTTGGTGAAGACGTCGGCGTAAAGGGCGGCGTATTTACGACAACCAAGGGGTTGCAACAGCAATTCGGTGAACATCGCGTGCTCGATACCCCGCTTGCTGAATCGGCGATTGCAGGTGTTGCAATCGGCGCTGCCATGGTAGGCATGAAGCCAATTGCAGAGATGCAGTATTCCGATTTTATGTTCCCTGCAACGAATCAGATCATCAGTGAAGCGGCGAAAATCCGGTACCGTTCGAACAATGACTGGAATTGCCCGATCGTTGTGCGTGCACCGATCGGTGGCGGCATTTTCGGCGGGCTGTACCATTCGCAATGCCCAGAATCGGTCTTCTTCGGTACGCCGGGCCTTAAGATCGTAGCGCCGTTTACGCCTTATGATGCGAAGGGCTTGCTGAAAGCAGCGGTTCGCGATCCGGACCCTGTCATTTTCTTTGAAAATAAAAAATGTTACACGCTCATCACGGGCGAGGTGCCAGAGACAGATTATATCGTGCCAATCGGCGAGGCGAATGTGCTTCGTGAAGGCAACGACATTACGGTTATCTCCTACAGCTTGCCGCTTCACTTCGCTATGGAGGCAGCTGCTGAGCTGCAAGAGGAAGAAGGCATCAGCGCACATATTCTCGACCTTCGCACGCTGCAGCCGCTTGATAAAGAAGCAATTCTCGAAGCAGTCCGCCGTACCGGCAAGGTTATGATTGTCCATGAAGACAATAAGACTGGCGGCATCGGAGCTGAAGTTGCTGCGATCATCGCAGAAGAGCTGTTATATGAGCTGGATGCTCCAATTATGCGGGTGTGCGGGCCGGATGTGCCGGCGATGCCGATTAACCCGCCAGGCGAGAAATTTTTTATGCTGAATAAACAAAAAGTGAAAGAGGCCATGCAACAGCTTGCCTTGTATTAATCAATAGGGCGGCAAGGCCAGTTGGGGGATGAATAGCCATGAAATCGTTGACCGAAGTCGTCATGCCGAAGTTAGCGGAATCGCTCGTTTCAGCGATGATCGACAGGTGGCTGAAGCAGCCGGGCGATTCGATCGGCATGTATGAACCAATCTGTGAAATCATCACAAATAAAGTAAATGCGGAAATTCCTTCGACCGTTAACGGAAAGCTCGTGTCGATTTTGGTCGGTAATGGGCAAGAGGTACCGGTAGGGACACCGATCTGTATTATTGAAACGGAAGATGCGAACGCAGGAAGCACAACAGACGCCGCTCATGCAGCAGTTGAGCCAGTTGGCGCAACCCTTCCCGTGTATGGTTCCCAGAAAGCCACGAATGCAGCGCCAATGGCTGCGGAAGAGCCTGT
Source organism: Paenibacillus sp. MMS18-CY102 (assembly GCF_009789195.1). Taxonomy (GTDB): domain Bacteria; phylum Bacillota; class Bacilli; order Paenibacillales; family Paenibacillaceae; genus Paenibacillus_T. Next base: position 31,362 of record NZ_WSTC01000011.1, read on the forward strand.
CGAAGGCGATATGCGCCATCGCTACTCGCCGGCCGTTCAGCGTATTGCAGCAGAACAAGGAGTGAACTTGCAGCAGGTTCGCGGCACTGGCCTTGGCGGCCGTGTGACGCGCAAGGATGTTCTCGCATTCGTCGCTTCTGGAGAGCAGCCCGTTGCAGGAGCAACAGCAGCAGCCACGCCAACAGCAGCGAACGCTGTACCAGCGGCTCCTGTTGTGCCAGAGCAGCTTGTACGTACGACAGGGCTCCATTTATCCGAGACGCCGCGCATTCCACAGATCGAAGCAGAATCAGAAATACCGGGACGTGGCGAGTATTTCATCGATATTACGCCGATTCGCAACGCCATTGCGCGTAATGTGAAGCAAAGCGTCACAGAGATTCCGCACGCGTGGATGATGATCGAGGTTGATGTAACAAACCTCGTTCAGTTGCGCAACAAGCTGAAGGATGAGTTCAAAAAACGCGAAGGCGTTAATTTGACTTATCTGGCATTCGTCTTGAAGGCGGTTGTGAATGCAGTTAAGGATTATCCGATTATTAACTCGACATGGGCGACTGACAAAATTATCGTGAAACGCGATATCAATATCTCCCTTGCAGTCGGTACGGAAGATTCAGTCGCAACGCCAGTGATCAAAAATGCAGACCAGAAAAATATCGCAGGGCTTGCTCGCGAAATCGACGATCTTGCCCGTCGTGGACGCGAAGGGAAGCTGACGATGGCGGACATGGGCGGCGGTACGCTGACCGTGAATAATACAGGCTCGTTCGGATCGATTTTGTCTTATCCGACGATTGTGTACCCGCAGGCTGTTAACTTGACTTTCGAATCCATCGTGAAACGTCCGGTCGTTATTAATGACATGATCGGCGTTAGATCGATTGCGAATATGTGCTTGTCACTTGATCACCGAATTCTTGATGGCGTTATTTGCGGGCGATTCCTGCAAAGGGTCAAAGAGAACTTAGAGAGCTTCTCCATCGAGACGAAGCTGTACTAAGCTAAAGTGCAACACGCAGTAATAACTGTATAGCAAGAGAAGCAGAATGATGAAACGAGGCAGATGACGATGGCGATAACGAAACAATCGGATCGGCTTTTAACCGCCAGGTACATCCCTCTGATCGGCTACGCAGAAGCATGGGAGCTCCAGAAATCATACGTAAGCGGCATCGACAAGGAGGAGCAGAGTGAGACGCTGCTCCTTCTTCAGCATCCGCCGACTTATACGCTTGGTTCGGACCGTCATCCCGAGCATCTGTTGCTAGATGAGGCGCAATTGCAAGAACAGGGCATTTCGGTGTTTGAAATCGACCGGGGCGGGGACATTACCTATCATGGGCCAGGCCAGTTAGTCGGGTATCCACTGTTATATTTGGCCGCGGAAGGGCTGGACCTTCACGGTTATCTCCGCCAACTAGAGCAGGTCATTATCGATTGGCTTGCTACATATGGCATTGAGGGCGGACGAAAGGAAGCATATACGGGCGTGTGGATTGGCAATGCCAAAATCGCAGCGATTGGCGTGAAGTTTAATCGTGCGCGTACACGGCGCGGGTTTGTAACGAGCCATGGATTTGCTTTGAATTTGAAGGCAGGCATTGGCGAAGAAGGATTCCGGGGCATTGTGCCTTGCGGCATTACGGAATATGGCGTAACCTCGTTCGAGGACTTAACGGGAATAGCGATGTCACCGGAACGGGCGGCTGCAGAGCTGCTGCCGCTGTTTTGCCGCCAGTTCGGTTATGCGGCGCCATCTGGGCTATTATTAGATAAACAGCCAGCTGATGCCGGAGACAACGATTGATAAGAGCATCGCGGCAAGCATAAGCCAGACGACGATTTTGACAACACGGCTGCTAAACATTCGAAGTTTCCCCTCCCATGGTGGACACGGTTGTACCGCTTGTCTCTCTATCCTAACATAGAATTAAGGGACGTTCACCATCTCGTACGCACCTGTTGGAGATTGGACAAAGTTTTAATTTGAAATGGAGGGAATCCGTATGGTTCAACGCGAACGGCTGATTCAGGAGTTTATGGAGCTTGTGCAGATTGATAGCGAAACGAAGCATGAGCAGCGCATTAGCGAGGTGCTTAAACAAAAATTTGCTGCGCTTGGCTTGTCTCTTGAAGAGGATGATGCAGCTGCCAAAACCGGGCATGGCGCGAACAATTTGTTCGCTACGCTTGCAGCTAATGGCTCAGCTGATGCGCCAATTCTGCTGTTTACCTCGCACATGGATACGGTAACGCCTGGCAATGGCATCAAGCCGCAGCTCGATGCTGACGGCTACATTCGCTCTGATGGCACGACGATTCTCGGCGCTGATGATAAAGCCGGCCTAGCGGCCATGTTTGAAGCGATTCGTGCATTAAAAGAACAAAACGTGCAGCATGGCGCGATTCAATTCGTAATTACAGTAGGCGAAGAGTCGGGATTGCTGGGCGCACGGGCAATGGATGGCTCCAAGCTTAAGGCGAAGCTCGGCTTTGCACTCGATTCTAACGGGGCTATCGGCGATATCGCAGTTGCTGCACCTACGCAGGCTCGTGTTACGATTAAGCTGCATGGCAAGTCGGCGCACGCTGGCGTTAATCCTGAGGATGGCATCAGCGCGATTCAAGTTGCGTCTAAGGCGGTTGCAAGGATGCCGCTTGGCCGTATCGATAATGAAACGACGGCGAATATCGGGCGTTTCGAGGGCGGCGGAGCGACCAATATCGTATGTGATTACGTGAAGCTCGATGCAGAAGCACGCAGTATTGTGCAGCATAAGCTCGACAAACAGCTGGAAGCGATGAAGGAAGCGGTTGAATCTGCTGCAGCAGACTTCGGGGCACGGGCGGAGTTCGAGAGCGAGATCATCTACCCTGCCTTTAACTACACGGATGGCGATGAGGTTGTGGAATTGGCGAAGGCAGCGATTCAAGCGCTCGGCTTAACGCCTCGCACGTTCCATTCCGGCGGCGGCAGCGACGCTAACATCTTCAACGGCTTAGGCATTCCGACCGTTAACTTGGCTGTGGGCTATGAGCATATTCATACGACCAAGGAGCAGATTAAGGCGGATGACCTTGTAAAAACGACTGAGCTTGTAGTGGAACTTATCCGCCAAGCGGGAATCCAGAAATAACAAAAGCGAGGCCAGCATAAGCGGGAAAGTAACCGCTTGTGCTGGCCTTGCTTTTTATGTAAAAAAGGTTGAAATCATTATTGCGGGCAGCGGCGTTTTAAATAATCACCGAGCGTCAAATGGGCTGTAGAGGAAGGGGCCCGGCGGGTTGACAGCTCTTTGAGTTGGCGGCGAATCTCCCATCCTTTTCCTACCAGCCTTACACTTTCGTTCGCATAATAGGATTTCATAACATTACGCCCCTTCCGATTGGCTTGTTTTGGTATAATGAAGCATATGCAACGTTGGGACAACGTATGACAAGTCTTCAACAACACAACAACTTCAACTACTTCAACAAGTGAGGGGTTTACGGAATGACTGAACAGAAGCTCGAAGGCTGGCAGGAACGGACGCTTAGCTCGAAGCAAATATTCGAGGGCAAAATCATCTCTTTACAGGTAGATACGATTGAATTGCCAGATGGCGGGCAAGCAACGCGCGAAATCGTACGCCATCCCGGCGCTGCTGCAGTTTTAGCGCTGCTGGACGATAAGATGCTGGTTGTGGAGCAATTCCGCAAGCCGTTAGAGAAATTTCAAATCGAGATCCCTGCAGGGAAGCTTGATCCCAATGAGGATCCAATCGTATGTGCTGGCCGCGAATTGGAAGAGGAGACAGGGTATCGCGCGACTTCGCTTCGGCCGCTAAGCGCATTTTATACCTCGCCTGGCTTTGCTGATGAGAAGCTCTATGTTTATTTGGCAGAGGGGCTGGAGAAGGGGAAGATGAACCCGGATGAGGACGAGTATTTGCGGGTCGAAGCCATTACGCTAGAACAAGCGCTTGCCTATATTGCTGAAGGGCGAATTAGCGATGCCAAGACCGTATTGGCTGTGTACGCATGGCGATTATATAAACTGACAGGCGAAATATAAGCTAAGCCATCATTCGATTCGCAGAAGACTGCCAATTTCGGCCAGCTTGGAAGCGCGTGGGGGCTCGTCATACATAGTCTTGTCCGCTCATACATTGTAAGAGGAATGTATATGGACAAGAGGTGAGGCCCATGCGCACGAATGGTTGGAAGCCGCGAACAGCCGACTCGCTTATGCTGTATGTTTTTGTCGGCGTTCTGTTCGCTGTCGGTGTAGTATTCGGTGCGTTGGCTGTACATGCGCTAACGCTTGAGCAACAGCAAAACTTATCCGGTGATCTGGATCGATTCGTGAAAACGATGGAAGCGGGCATGTTTCCAGATGAAGTTGACACCTTTTGGTCACGCACAGCATTTTATGGCAAATGGATCTTGTTGATCGGCGTGCTAGGCTTGACGGTGGTGGGCCTTCCTTTCGTGCTGGCATTAGACTTCCTGAAGGGGGCGCTCGTCGGCTTTGCGATTGGCACGGTCGTAAGCGAGCATGGCTGGAAAGGGATTCTGTTCGCACTAGCATCGGTTGTGCCGCCGAATATGATTGTTGTGCCTGCCGTCATGATCGCAAGCGTCGCTGCATTGTCATTTTCGCTGCATGTCATTCGGTACCGCCTGATGCAGAGCAAGGGGAAGCTGCGGCCGGCTTTTGTGTCGTTATGCATGATGCTCGCCTTGATGCTGATTGCAGTATCGGCGGCATCATTGGTAGAGGCATATGTATCGCCTGCATTGATGCGCTGGGCAGCGCCATTATTGATGGAATAACGCAGCTCTGTCGTTTAAGGGGCAGTGTCGAAAACTGTAAATCGTTTGACTTTATTCGCGATTAGCCCCTATAATGAAAGCAAATGTTCCGGCAATGGGCGCAATACGTGTGCGAGGGGGGAAACCATGGAAGCCCGGATCGAGAAGATAAAACAGCAACTGCAGTCGCAGGGCTACAAGTTAACCCCGCAGCGTGAGGCGACGGTACGCGTACTGCTGGAGAACGAAGAAGATCATCTGAGCGCTGAGGAAGTATTCATGCTCGTTAAGGAGAAAGCGCCAGAGATCGGGTTAGCGACGGTGTATCGGACACTTGAGCTGCTTAGTGAAATGCATGTTGTAGAAAAAATGAACTTTGGCGATGGCGTTGCCCGTTACGATCTGCGAACGGATAGCAATAAGCATCACCATCACCATTTAATATGTGTGCAGTGTGGATCGATGGATGAGATTATGGATGATTGGCTAGGGCCGCTCGAGGAGCGCCTGGAGCTCGAATTCGGTTTTCAAGTTGTCGATCACCGATTGGATTTTCAAGGGGTCTGCCATCGATGCCAGGCCAAGAACGAAGAAGCAGGTACGGAGACGGCGCAGTCGGGTCGTACTTCTTAGTGCAAGCTACTTAGAGAAACAAGCGACTTTCGCACGGATCTGTGCGGGAGCCGCTTGTTTTTTATTTTGCTTTTTTCTTAACGCCAGCCACCCGCCGCTTCGCTTTACGCCGAACCGATTGCGAACGGGAGAAAACATTCGCGCGCTTGTTTACTAGTGGCGCAGAAGGGACAAAGCTAGCGCCTGCCCCGATTGTCGCAAGCTGCATTAGGCCGTTGCCCTGCGCTTGCCGGTTGTAGCCAGATAAGGTTTTGGCCCATGCAATGAGCTTGGAAGAAACTTCTTCTGGCGTCAACGAAGAATCGCTTGCAAGCAGAAGCGCAGCTCCGCCAGTGACATGCGGACAAGCCATACTCGTGCCGGACATGATTTGATATCCGTTGTCAAGCGCGGTAGAACGAATCTGCGCACCTGGCGCTGTCAGGCCAATGCCATCGCCTCGGCTGCTGAAGGAGGCGATCTCATCATTGCGCGTAGAGGCAGCGACTGCAATGGCTTCATCGAAGCTTGCTGGTTCATCGATACCGCCGCTTTCCGTTCCGCTATTGCCAGCTGATGCAACGATGACAATCCCTTTCTTGTATGCTTTCTGAATGGCTTCTTGAAGCGCAGCGCTCTGCTCGCCTGGCAGCAATCCAAAGCTCATATTAATGACTTTGATTTTGTTCTGCACACACCAGTTAATGCCTTGGATAATGTCCGAAATATAGCCGAGGCCTTCGCTATCCAGCGCTTTAATGGCGTACAGGGACGCTTTGGGTGCGACGCCGGGCTGCATGCCGTTGCTGCCTGTCGCACCAACGATCCCTGCAACATGTGTCCCGTGCCCATTGTCATCATAGTACGAGGAGCCGCCTGCCGTATTCACCCCGCCCGCGATGGCAAGATTAGCGTGTTTGGCGATGCCAGTATCGATAATGCCTACCCGAACATTCTCGCCTTCTGTCTTCTTCCATGCATCTGGAGCCTGCACACGGCAGATGTTCCACGTTGCATTCTCCGGACAGGCTGATTCATTGTTTTTGCGGCCCCGATTTCGGGCGGAAGCAGCAGGCAGCACATGTGCACGAACCTTTGCGTCTTTCTCGATATATTTAATTCCTGCGGCACGCGAAGCGATACGTACCTGGCTGTTAAGATGCCTTGCGTCGAGATAACAGCATACGATTCGATTTCTCCGTATCGTCTTAATGGGCTTAATCCCTTTGCTATTCATATAACGTATGAAACGTGCATAGGATTTGTCTCCTCGCAAGCCGATCAAATGCCGAGTTGTATATTTGGTAGCGGATGTTCGTACGCTTCGTCCGAATAACTGCTCCAAGCGGAATTTGGCCAAAATTGTCGTCTCTCCTTCAAACGTTCCCATTTGAGTGCATATGAAGCTTACGGCTACACCTATTGTATGGGGCTGATGCCGTCCGAGCATGGGCAGGCGCCGCCTGGCGCACATATTTTTGATATTGGGTGAGAAACGTATCGAGTAGGGCTGTCATCGGACGTGCTTGGCTCATACAACAATAAGAGGAAGAGCTTGCATCGCGTGTCGAACAACCATTTTGGCAAGGGGGAATTAGGATGCGAGTCGGAGTGCCAACTGAAATCAAAAACAGTGAGTTTCGCGTCGCGCTGACGCCAGCAGGAGCAGAGGCATTGAAAGCTGGCGGGCATCATGTCATTGTTCAAAAGGGAGCTGGTGCGGGCAGCGGCTTCACGGATGAGTCTTATGCGCAAGTCGGGGCGGAACTGGCTGACGGCGCTGAGAACGTGTGGAACGCATCCGATATGATAATGAAGGTAAAGGAGCCACTGCCGGAGGAGTACGATTATTTTAAGCCTGGCATGCTGCTCTTTACCTATTTGCATCTTGCAGCTGCACCAGCGTTGGCTGCAGCGCTTGTCGAACGGGGCGTTAGCGCTGTCGCCTATGAGACGATCCAATTGCCGGGAGGAAGCCTCCCGCTTCTCACGCCCATGAGTGAAGTAGCGGGCCGGATGTCAGTCCAGCTTGGCGCGCAGTACTTGGAGTCATTCTATGGCGGCCGCGGGGTATTGTTAGGTGGCGTGCCTGGTGTTGCGCCAGCGGACGTCGTCATTATCGGGGGAGGGATCGTCGGCACGAATGCGGCCAAAATCGCATTAGGGATGGGTGCTAACGTTGCTATTTTGGAAAAAAGCACCGAACGGATGCGCTACCTCGACGACATATTTGGCGGCCGGGTTCGCACATTAGCTTCGAACTCGCAAAATATCGCCGGTGCGGTGCGCAAGGCGGACCTGCTCATCGGCGCGGTGCTTATTCCGGGAGCGAAGGCGCCGCATCTCGTCACGGAGGAAATGGTGCAATCGATGAAGAAAGGTTCCGTCATTGTTGACGTGGCAGTGGATCAAGGAGGTTCGATTGCGACGGTCGACCGGCCGACCACCCATAAAGATCCCGTTTATGTAAAACATGATGTCATCCACTATGCAGTAGCTAACATCCCTGGCGCTGTTCCGCGGACATCAACACTCGCCCTTACGAATGTGACGATCTCGTACGCCCAAATGCTGGCGGATGGAGGGCTCGCCGCAGCGGTGAGAGATGAGGCGCTTCGCAAAGGGGTCAATACCTACAATGGAGCTGTGACGAACGAAGCGGTGGCAGCGGCAGTCGGCATGCCCCATGTTCCTTTTCATTTGGCCTGACCCGATGCTAGTTGTAATCGCGGCTCCAAACCTCGTTATGCACTCCTTGCTGCCCACGGTGCCCTCACTCTCGCTTCGAATGAACGAGCATTCAGGCGCATATGGTGTACTTAAAGGCAAGGAAGCCGAATGAGTTGGGAGGCGGGGCGAATGGTTGTATCTATACGCAAATGGTTCGGGCGCACCATATTTATGATTATTTTCATCCTTCTGACGATGATGACATTGGGCGGTTATCGCTGGCTAATGGATGTCGTTGCACCGGTAGATCCCTATCGTGAGCCGCAGGGGCAAGCGTTGAAGGTGTCTGGCCAGATGCAATCCCCTGAAGGCGGATCGATGAGCGATCGGCTGCGCTGGTTTTATTGGTACGGCGAATAGGCCTGCTTGGCAGGAGATTTCGTTGTAGCTGTGGAATACATGGGATGTAGGATATAACTTAGTTCAGAAGGGATAGCTGGGAAAATGGAGACGGAAATGCAATCGTTTCTGCGCGACTGGCCAGCAGGCCGATCGCTATCGGAAAGCACGCTCATGTCCTATGAACGGGACTTGAGGCATTTTATCCGGTTTGCAGCTGATGCAGGCATTAGTTCGCCAGAACAGGTGCAAAAGCATCATATGGCACGCTATTGGCTGGCGCTGCGGCAAGAAGGTCGCAAGAACGCGTCATTATCCCGTTATCGGGTTTCGCTCCGTGCATTTTTTCGTTATTTGATGGACAAGCAGCGTGTGGCTGCCGATCCAACCTCCGATATGGACGCACCGAAACCAGATAGTCCGCCACCGCGCATTTTATCTGCCGTTCAGGTCGAATTGCTCTTAGCTGCGCCTGATCTTTCCGAGCCGTCTGGCCTTCGTGACGCGGCTATTCTAGAGACGATGTATGCAACTGGAATTCGTGTATCTGAACTGATTGCCCTGGATTTGGAGCATGTCCATGTTTCGCTTGGGTTTATTCGTTGTTCAGCGAATGCCAAAGAGCGGATCGTGCCAATTGGACGGGCAGCAGCGGCTTCATTAGAAGCTTATTTGCTTTCAGCGCGGAGTCGGTTGCTGCGGCATAATTCGGAGGAGCAGGCGGTTTTTATTAATCGCCGTGGAGAACGGATGACAAGGCAGGGGCTTTGGAAAATCGTAAAAAAACATTCAGCGATAGCGGGAATTGAGGGAGACTTGACCCCTCATTCACTTCGTCACTCATTCGCTGCACATTTGTTAGAAAATGGGGCGGATGTGCGGGCGGTTCAAGAAATGCTGGGGCATGCCGGCCTTGCTGCTACGCAAAAATATGTACAATTGACGAAAACCCGCATGAAAGAAGTTTATGAGCGCTCACATCCTAGAGCAAGGTAAGCTTGCCGACTGATAGCGTAGGCACAGCGAGGCACTTGCAATGGCGAGCAGTGCGTAGGAGAGAGGAGTGACTGGCGCATGCGTTTTCAACGAATCGCACTTATCGTGCTAGATAGTGTTGGCATTGGAGAAATGCCAGACGCGGCATCGTTCGGAGATGTCGGGTCGCACACACTTGGCCATATCATACGGGAGACACCTGGCCTTCAAATGCCGAGGCTTCGCAGATGGGGCATTGACCGCATAGCAGAGCTCCCAGGCTGGCAGGCAAGCGATGAAGCGCCAGCCGCCTTTTATGGCAAGATGTCTGAAGCATCCGTTGGCAAAGATACGATGACGGGCCATTGGGAGATCGCGGGGTTGAGGGTTACGGTCCCGTTTCAAACGTTCCCCAATGGGTTTCCAGATGAGTTGATCCAAGCGTTTGAACAGCGGACTGGACGCAAAGTATTGGGCAATAAGCCATCCAGCGGCACAGTCATCTTGGACGAGCTTGGCGAAGAGCAAATGAATACAGGCGCATGGATCGTGTATACGTCTGCGGACAGCGTATTTCAGATTGCGGCCCATGAGGAAGTGATTCCTCTTGATGAGCTATATCGTGCATGTGAAGTTGCCCGCGAGCTAACGATGGACGAGCGGTTCGCTGTCGGCCGCGTTATCGCGCGCCCTTATATTGGCAAGCCGGGAGCGTTCGCAAGAACGCCGAATCGGCATGATTATGCATTGAAGCCGCCTGCGCCGACCGTACTGAATGCGCTCCAGCGTGACGGTTTTGATGTCATTGCGGTTGGCAAGATTCATGATATTTTTGACGGGGAAGGGATTACGCAATCGTTTCCGACAAAGAGCAATGACGACGGCATTCGCCGAACATTAGACCTTCTCGAGACGAGTTTTGAAGGGTTGTTGTTCACGAATCTAGTCGATTTTGATTCTTTGTATGGCCATCGCCGTGATCCTATTGGATATGGGCTAGCGCTTGAAGCTTTCGACCGTGCGGTGCCTGAGCTCGAGAAACGGCTAGGTCCTAGTGACTTGTTAATCATCACAGCAGACCATGGCAATGATCCGGTGCACGGAGGGACCGACCATACCCGGGAGTATGTGCCGCTGCTGCTCTATAGCCCAGCTTTCGTCACGCCAGGGGATGTTGGAATCCGTGCAACGTTTGCCGATATCGCTGCAACGATTGCGGATAACTTCGGCGTAACGCCGCCGCCAAACGGGGAGAGCTTGCTTGATTTATTAGGTTAGAAACGCAAGAACAATTGTGGGAGAGGATGATTACATTGTCGAATCATGCAGGAGAAGCGCTATTGAACGAAGCATATGCGGAAGCAGCAGCTTACATCTCAGCTCAAACATCAGTTAAACCAGAGATTGGATTAATTCTTGGCTCCGGGCTTGGTGTATTGGGTGATCATTTGACCGAAGCGACGACAATTCCGTATGAGAGCATTCCTCATTTCCCAATATCGACAGTAGAGGGCCACGCAGGCGAGCTTATGATCGGCAATCTAAATGGGCGAGCTGTTGTGCTGATGAGGGGCCGATTCCATATGTATGAGGGATATGGGCCTGAATTGACCAGTTTCCCCGTGCGTGTCATGCAATCGCTTGGTGTAACCAAACTGATCGTAACGAACGCAGCCGGCGGCATTAATACGGGATACGATCCTGGTGACTTGATGCTCATTACAGACCATATTAATTTGACAGGGCGCAATCCATTGATTGGTCCGAATGACGTCCGGTTTGGCGTTCGTTTCCCAGACATGTCGGAAGCATATAGCCGCAAGTTTCGTGCTATTGCACAGGAAACTGCGCAGGCGAGTGGTTTCTCGCTTCGAGAGGGCGTATACGTAGGCGTACTGGGGCCGTCCTATGAGACGCCTGCAGAAATTCGGATGATGCGCACGCTCGGTGCCGATGCGGTGGGAATGTCCACGGTTGCAGAAGTAATCGCAGCGCGCCATTGCGGCATTGAAGTACTCGGCATTTCGTGCATCAGCAATATGGCATCAGGCATTTTGGACCAGCCGTTGTCGCATGTTGAAGTCATTGAAACGACAGAACGCGTGAAAGCCCGTTTCCTGCAGCTCGTGTCTGAGGTCGTAACGAAGCTTTAGCCGTCATTTTTTGTCGAATTATCATAGATAATAATTCCACTCCGCCGACCGATTTTGACAGACACTGAAACCGATCGGTATTATAATTTTTTTGATTAGAGGAGTGGAGTGAAGACGATATGGAAAACCAATTGCTCGAACGAGTAGAGAAGCTTCGCGGCATTATGGTGGACGCCGTTCTGAATCGACAAACATTTCAGCACCGGGAGGTGCTGCACTTGAGCCAAATGCTTGATACGTTAATTGTGCAAGCACAAACCGAGCAGCATCGTACCCGTGTGCTAACGAGAGCCTCAACAGAGGAGGAGTAAGCAGCAGATGCGGGCAGTGGACTTGATTCATAAGAAACGCAATGGGGAACAGCTGACGTTCTCTGAAATTGAATTTTTAATAAAAGGCTATTGCCAAGGCGAGATACCGGATTATCAAATGTCCGCCTGGTCAATGGCTGTTTTTTTTAGAGGGATGACAAAGAAAGAAACGGCTGACCTGACGATGGTGATGGCGCATTCTGGAGATACAGTTGACCTGAGCGCGATTCACGGGCTGACAGCGGACAAGCATAGCACAGGCGGCGTGGGCGATAAAACAACATTGATCATTGCTCCTCTTGTCGCAGCAATTGGCGTGCCAGTGGCTAAAATGTCCGGCAGAGGGCTTGGACATACCGGCGGAACGATCGATAAGCTTGAGGCAATTGCGGGTTTCCAAACCGAGCTTGCGCGCGACGATTTTTTTGCCCAAGTGAATGATATAGGCTTGGCTGTTATTGGCCAATCTGGCAATTTAACGCCTGCGGACAAGAAGCTATATGCATTGCGGGATGTGACCGCTACGGTCGAATCCATTCCGCTTATCGCGAGCTCCGTCATGAGCAAGAAGATTGCGGCGGGAGCCGACGCGATCGTGTTGGATGTGAAGGCGGGAAGCGGAGCGTTCATGAAGTCGCTTGAAGATGCAGAGGAGTTAGCGCGTGCGATGGTCGACATTGGTACCGAAATCGGCCGGCGTACGGCAGCTGTTATTAGCGATATGGACCAACCGCTTGGGTTTGCAATCGGCAATGCGTTAGAAGTGGCGGAAGCTATCGCTACATTAAAGGGGCAAGGGCCCCGTGATTTGGAACAGCTTTGCCTGGCGCTCGCTGCCCATATGGCAGTGTTGACAGGGCGGACCCAGTCGATTGAAGAGGCTGAAGCCTTATTGCGCGAAGCGCTTCGATCTGGTGCAGCGCTAGCCAAGTTCCGTGAACTCGTCGTTGCGCAAGGCGGAGATCCTACGATGGTGGACGAGCCAGAGCGCCTGCCCGCAGCTTCGGCATTTATCGAGGTGAAGGCGGGTTCAAGCGGCTGGGTGTCGGGCATTCAAGCAGAGCAGCTTGGGCTTGCCGCGATGAAGCTTGGAGCGGGCCGTGCAACTAAAGATACCACCATTGACTATGCCGTCGGTATTACGCTGCGCAAGAAAGTGGGAGACGCCGTGTCGGCGGGGGAAACGCTTGCGGTGCTGCACACGCATCAGGGGCATGAAGGGCTGGATTCTATTATTAATGAAACGGCTGCTGCGTTCACGATTGGACTAGAACAGCCACTGCTTAAGCCGCTGCTGCTATCCATTGTGACGGCGGACGAGACGATTCGGCTATAGGGTAGAACGAATTTTTAAATAAAGTTAGCAATACGGCGTTTCAAGGGGTGTCTCATTAGCCATAAAGGCTATAGGGGCAGCCCTCTTTTTGTATGCTGACTTTTTTGAAAAATGGAATATATTTCTGAGCGCCTGTCCATAATGAAGAGGAAAAAGCTGGCCGCCGTCTGTTTCGTGATCGAACGATAGGATCTCACATCGTATTGCCGCGGGCAGAGGGCTGGGCCGCATCATGCTCAGGAGGGATTGTTCTTGTTGAAATCAATCTGTACGAAACTAATCGCCTGTACTCTGGCGCTTGCGCTTGTTGTTCCTGCTGCCGTAGCAGCCGCAGAGGAAACTGCAGCACCAAAGCAATCCGCTGCAGCACCATCTGTCGATTTGGCGCCGTCTTCCCGCTCAGCAGTATTGATGGATGCGGATAGCGGAACCGTTATTTTTGACAAAAACAGCCATGATCGGCTGCCGCCAGCCAGCATTACGAAAATCATGACGATGCTGCTTATTATGGAGGCGCTTGATGACGGACGGCTGAAGCTCACAGATAAAGTTTCCGCCAGCGAATATGCATCGTCTATGGGCGGCTCCCAAATCTTCCTCGAGCCAGGCGAAGAGATGTCAGTCGATGAGATGATTAAAGGCATTGCGCTGGCTTCAGGCAATGATGCTTCAGTTGCAATGGCAGAGAAAATCGGAGGCTCGGAAGCGGAGTTCGTCAAGATGATGAACGATAAGGCGCAGCAGCTTGGCATGAGGGATACGCATTTTGCCAACTGTAACGGTTTGCCGGTAGCGGACCATTATTCGTCAGCCCATGATATTGCGGTTATGTCAAGAGAGCTGCTCAAGCATACGCAAATTACGAAATATACGGGCATGTACCAGGACTACTTGCGCAAAACGTCGGAGAAGCCGTTCTGGCTCGTGAACACCAACAAGCTCGTTCGCTTCTACACAGGCGCAGACGGCCTGAAAACTGGCTTCACGAATGAAGCGAAATTCTGTCTCTCAGCTACAGCGCGCAGGGACGGGCTGCGTGTGATTGCCGTCGTTATGGGCGAACCGAATACGAAGACGCGCAACGCAGAAGTGTCGTCGATGCTTGACTACTCGTTCGCACAATATTCCAACTACTCGATCTTCAAGCAAGGCGATGCCATTGGCAAAGTGAAAATCGAGAAGGGCGCCGTTCCCGAATTGGAGTTGAAAGCAACCCATCCGTATAGCGTGCTTATGCGCAAAGGCGCGTCCAAAGACAATATTCGTTATGAGCTGAAGCTGAACAACGCGTTGAAAGCGCCAATTAAGATTGGCGATCCGATCGGGCGCATCGTTGTTTACCAAGGCGAGCAGCAGTTGTCAGAGTTTGAGGTGCAAGCTCCTGTATCTGTAGCCAAAGCGGGCTGGTGGACGATGTTCAAGCGTACTTGCGGCGGATTGTTCGGCTAGGGCTAGGCACGCCCAGTGTAAGCGTTTTTTGTCGGCTCATAGCGCTAGGGTTCTAGTTTTGTCGTGAGGCAGGAATGGCAGGGACTGGCGGAGAATTCCATGTTCATAACGGGGAGGAGTGAACAGGAAATGAGTCTTCAAGTGGAGTTGGAGCATCGGCGCAACGTGTTGATCGTAAGGCTCAAAGGGGAGCTTGATCACCATTCAGCTGATGTTGTCCGTTACAAAATGGAAGATTCCATTATGAACGGCAATGTCGATCATGTGGTGCTCAGTTTAAAAGAATTGCTCTTCATGGACAGCTCCGGTCTCGGTGTCATCCTCGGCCGATATAAGCAGTTGAAAGCCAAGGGCGGCAAAATGGCAGTCTGTGATGTCAATAAGAGCGTGTACCGTTTGCTGGAGCTGTCAGGTTTGTTCAAGATTTTGGCGATTCACGATAATGAGCGGAGTGCGCTCACGAGTCTGGAGGTCGTATCATGAATGAGACGAACGTTGCCAATTCGATGAACCTGACATTCTCCGCGCGCAGCGAGAATGAGGCGTTTGCCCGCATTACAGTTGCAGCTTTCATCTCGCAGCTTGATCCGACCATGGAGGAGCTTAATGATTTGAAAACAGTCGTCTCCGAAGCGGTGACGAATGCGATCATTCATGGCTACGACAGCGATCCGCTTAAATTCGTAAAGATTGAAGCTTCAATTGAGAAAGAGACGATTCATTTGGTAATTAGTGACGAGGGCAACGGCATCGAGGATCTCGAGCTTGCCCGCCAGCCGTTGTATACATCCAAGCCGGAGCTTGAGCGCTCGGGCATGGGATTTACGATTATGGAAAATTTCATGGACCATTTTGAAGTAACGAGCGAATCCGGCCGGGGCACGCGCATCGCTATGACCAAGCGGATTGAATCGAAAAAAGCGCTTTTTAATTAAGCGCATAGGGGTTGGACCTCATGGATGTCGATTTGAAGCAAACGGCACAGCCGTATTTGGAAGACGCAGAAGTGAAGCGTCTGATCGCCTTGAGCCAATCCGGCGACAACGTGTCGCGCGATACGCTCGTGCATTGCAACATCCGGCTCGTATGGTCGGTCGTGCAACGGTTTATGAACCGGGGGTACGAACCTGAGGATCTGTTCCAGATCGGCTGTATTGGGCTTCTGAAATCAGTCGATAAGTTCGATCTATCCTACGACGTCAAATTTTCAACCTATGCGGTTCCGATGATTATCGGGGAAATCCAGCGGTTTCTTCGGGATGACGGCACGCTCAAGGTGAGCCGTTCACTCAAGGAAACGGCGAACAAGGTCCGCAAGATGAAGGACGAGCTGTCCAAGACGCTTGGGCGGCTGCCGACGATTACGGAAGTGGCAGAGGGGCTCGGCATTACGCCAGAGGATGTCGTTTTTGCACAGGAAGCGAATAAGCCTCCAACGTCCATTCACGAGACGGTGTTCGAAAATGATGGCGATCCGATTACCCTCATGGACCAGATCGCCGATGATTCCCAGGAACGATGGTTCGATAAGCTTGCGCTGGCCGAAGCGATTGAAGGGCTTGCGGAGCGGGAGCGATTAATCGTTTACCTGCGCTATTATCGGGACCAGACACAGTCTGAAGTGGCAAGCCGGCTCGGCATTTCCCAAGTGCAGGTATCGCGGCTCGAGAAAAAAATATTGCAATTGATCAAAGACCAAATCGCCCAATAAACGGCGATTTGGTTTTTTTATTGGCTGCTCAGCCATACTAACCAAGAACCTGAACAGCCACTCGCGGATATGGAGGGGATGCGGCTTGAATAATGATAAGTCAGCACCGTCGGTGCTCTATATGCGGCTAAGAAAACGAGTCTATTTGAAAGCGGAGGAGGCGGTCACCCTTGGTCAAGCTGCTCGGCTGCTTGCGGATGATGAGCTGGAGCCTGAGCTGTCTTCCCTTGTGCTCTACAAACATATAACGGCTGACGGCAACCGGGTTGTGATCGATTTGCTGCAAATTATTCGGGTCATCCGCACTAGGTTCCCAGCGCTTGCAATCGAAACCTACGGCGACCCGCAGGTGCTGCTAATGGTAGGCGAGAGGGTTGAGAAGCCGCGGATTGCTGTACTGCTTGGCGCATGGCTGCTTCTCTTTTTCGGAGCTGGCCTTGCGATTATGAACTTTCATACGGATGTCAGCATGAAGGAAGTGCATCAGCGCATTGCTGAGCTGGTGACGGGCAAGAAGGTTGAGCACCCGTTATGGTTTCAGATCCCATACTCGGCCGGCATTGGGCTGGGAATGCTGCTCTTCTTTAACCATCTATTCAAGAAACGGTTTAACGAAGAGCCGAATCCGCTTGAGGTCGAGCTGTATTTGTACCAGGAGAATGTGAATGCCTATGTCGTAGCAGATGAAATGCGCAAAAAACAAGGAAACGCACAGCATGCTTCACCTACAGCAGGTGATTCAAGTGGGTGACATCGCGCGTGCCCTTTTTGTTGCATTGCTTGGGCTGGGCGGCGGGTTAGCGGTCGGTTCTGGGCTCGTGTCGCTGCTTATTATTTTGGATTTAATTCCAAGGCTAGCGCAGCTAGGAAATGCGTATCGACACTCCGTATGGTTCGAAACAGCCGTTATCGCAGGCGCGCTCTATTGGACATTTGCAGATTTTATGGACTGGTCGCTGCATTGGCAATTGCCGGTTGCCCTGCCAGTGGCGGGGCTATTCGATGGATTGTTTGTCGGCATGCTGGCAGCGGCATTGACCGAGGTCATGAACGTGCTTCCTATTTTGGCCAAACGAATCGGGCTTGCGCGGCATATTACAGCGCTTGTGCTGGCAATGGTGTTAGGAAAAACGGCTGGATCATTGTTCGATTGGCTGTATTACCAATGGTAATTGGAAATGGATAAGGAGGAGAAGCCAATGCGCAATCGAGATAATAAGCAATCGGATGGAGAATCGTCATTTATCATTCCAGAGGCACTGCAAATGCTCGGGGATATGCAGCTTGAAGATGAGGAAGAGGACGAGCTGCTGTTAAAGCCGGACAAGAACAGCCATGAGGAGACGCATGCGACGAAGGCGGGTAAGCAAATTCTGCCTGATTATCAAGAAAGCGATGAAGGCGACTGGTCGGAGGTGCTGCTGGATATGCCGGATTTCGATGAAGCAGATCGCGGCCATTCACCTAAAGCTAACAAGGAAAAGAAGCCAAGAGAGCATGGCTCAAGCAAAGAACAAGATTCGCTTCATGTCGAGCTGTTATCGCTGCTGAAGGACGATAAGCGGTTGCGCGAATTAATCTCGGCTGAGCTTGTGTCACGAGTGCCGTCCGGTTCAGCTAATCAGGAGGTTGCTGGCGAGCAAACGGGACAGCAGGGGGGGCGACAAGCCGAGCAACAAGCGGGGCAACAGGAAGCCCGCGGGCAAGCTGCGCAGGATGAATCGCCAAAGGCGCAATCAGGCCAGAACGGCGACAAGAAGGATGAGCATAAGGAAATTAGGCCAATCCCAGCTCAGATGGACCAGTTTCTAAAGAAGCTGGAGGATGAAGCCGGGTACAAAACAAGCTTCGACATCGTCGTTCGGGAAATGACGCTCGGCGGCAAACGGATCGCTTGCTTCTTTATGAATGGTCTCGCCAAAGATACCGTATTAACGGATGTGCTAACTCGCCTCACTTATTTGCAGCAAGACACAATCGATGCGCATGCCCTGCATGCTTTCATGGATCTGTACGTTCCAGCCGTTCAGGTGAAGCCCGTGGAAGACTGGACGGAGATGCTGATTGAAGTGCTTGCTGGAGCGACTGCATTTCATATTGAAGGCGAGAGCTCAACACTTATTATCGATGCCAAAAACTTCCCCGCTCGCGGGCCGGACGAGCCCTCGCTTGAACGGGTCGTTCGCGGTGCGCGCGATGGTTTTGTGGAGACGCTTATGGTTAACGTTTCCCTCGTGCGCCGGCGGCTGCGCGATCCCCAACTGCGATATGAGATCGTAAGAGTCGGTGAGCGGACACAGACGGACGTCTGCATCGCTTATATTGATGATATCGCCGATACGGAGCTTGTTGAGTCGATTCGGGATAAAATCAAGCAGGTCAAGCTCGACGGCCTTCCGCTTGCGGATAAACAGCTGGAAGAAGCGACAGTGAAGCGGGGATGGAATCCCTATCCGCTGGTGCGGTACTCCGAACGCCCCGACGTCGTAGCCGCACATTTGCTTGAAGGCAGTGTCTGCGTTTTTGTTGATACATCGCCGAGCGTCATGCTTTTGCCGACAACCTTTTTCGACCTTATTCAGCATGCGGAAGAAAATAGGCAAACGCCGTTTATCGGCACATACTTGCGATGGGTGCGCTTCATTGGCATCATGGCCTCGCTGTTTTTGCTGCCGGTCTGGTTCTTGTTCGTGCTACAGCCGGACCTGAAGCCGGTATCGCTTGATTTTATTGGCCCAACGAAAACGGGCAAAATTCCGATGGTCGTCCAGTTTCTGATCGCCGAGCTTGGGGTCGACTTGCTGCGCATGGCATCCGTCCACACGCCTACACCGCTTGCGACGGCGATGTCGCTCATTGCGGCCATTTTGATCGGCGATATTGCGGTTTCAACAGGGTTGTTCATTAATGAGGTCATTCTGTACATGGCGGTTGCCGCGATCGGCATGTTTGCTACGCCGAGCTATGAGCTGGGCCTTGCGAACCGTATCGTCAGGCTGCTGCTGATCGTATCGGTAGCCGTGTTCAAGGTGCCGGGATTTGTGGTCGCAACGACGGTTGTCCTCGTACTGCTGGTCATGCAGCGTTCGTTTAATCGTCCGTACATGTGGCCGTTTATCCCATTTGATTTTAAAGCGATGATGAGCATCATCGTTCGGGTGCCAGTCCTTCATAACCGGACAAGACCGAACCTGCTTCGCCCGAAACAGCGCGATAAAATGCCTCGAACCGATTGAAAAAGAACATGCCGGACAGTCTTTAAGGGCTGTCCGGTTTTTTGATATTGGGCGGCGTTCCAAAAAAAGTGCAAACGAAATGAGTAAAAATACATTTCTCCCTAGGTGCGATTACGGTATACTGATGACATTGGGTACAAATGAAACTGGTATTCCTATCATCTTACTTATTATCGGAGGGGTTTATTTTAATGTCCACTTACTTACACGGAACGAGTCAAATTAATAATAAAGGCCATCTTGAAATTGGTGGCTGCGATTTAACAGATTTGGCAAAAGAGTACGGAACGCCGCTATACATCGTCGACGAGGCGTTCGTACGCCAACGTGCACGCGAATTCGTAGAGGCTTTCCGCGCTACTGGCCTCAAGTTCCAAGTTGCATACGCAAGCAAAGCGTTCAGCGTTATGGCAATGTGCGCAATTGCGGAGCAAGAAGACCTGTCGCTTGATGTCGTTTCTGACGGCGAGTTGTACACGGCATTGCAAGCAGGTTTCCCGGTTGAACGCATCCACTTCCACGGCAACAACAAAACGCCTGAAGAGATCAACATGGCGATTGACGCTGGCATCGGCTGCTTCGTCGTTGACAACTTTATTGAAATGTCTTTGCTGAACGCACTGGCTGCGGACAAAGGCAAAACGGTTAACGTATTGCTCCGCATTACGCCAGGCGTAGAAGCACACACGCATGACTTCATCTCGACAGGCCAACAAGACTCGAAGTTCGGTTTCGACCTGGGCAACGGAACAGCGTTCCGTGCAATCGAAGAAACGCTGAAGCTTGGCAACCTGAACCTGCTCGGCGTCCATTCCCATATCGGTTCGCAAATTTTCGAGGTTGACGGATTCGGCATGGCTGTCGATAAAGTGGCAAAATTCGCGGTTAAAGTGCGCGATGAGCTCGGCAAAACGTTCTCGGTAATTAACGTAGGCGGCGGCTTTGGCATCCGTTATGTTGAAGGCGATTCGCCGCTTCCGCTCTCCACTTATGTTAACGCGATTGCAGATGCGATCATTTCCAACTTCACAGCTGCTAGCTACCCGACGCCTGAGATCTGGATCGAGCCAGGCCGCAGCATGGTCGGCGATGCGGGCACGACGCTGTACACGATCGGTACGCACAAAGAAATTCCAGGCGTACGCAAATATATTGCAGTAGACGGCGGCATGACTGATAACCCGCGTCCAGCGCTGTATGGCTCGAAGTACGAAGCGGTATTGGCTAACCGTGCTAACGATGCGAACGCAGAGACCGTAACTGTAGCAGGCAAAGCATGCGAAAGCGGCGATATGCTCATCTGGGATCTGGAGCTTCCGAAATCCGAGAGCGGCGACCTGCTTGCTGTATTCTGCACAGGAGCGTATAATTACGCAATGGCGAGCAACTATAACCGGATTCGCCGTCCGGCTGTTGTGTTTGTCAAAGACGGCGAAGCTTCGCTGGTCGTTAAACGTGAAACGCTTGAAGACATCGTCGTTAACGACGTCCTTCCGCAACGTCTGCGCAAGGCGACCGTATAACAAAATCGTTTACCGCCATTGATGGCTTAATGCCCGACATTTAGATGAACTAGGAGTTGAACGATAATGGCAAAACAAGCAAAAATTACGCTGGCTAACGGCGCGATCGTTACGATCGACCTGTTCGAGAAGGATGCGCCAAACACGGTCGCTAACTTTGAGAAACTCGCAAACGAAGGTTTCTATAACGGACTCGTATTCCACCGTGTTATCCCAGGCTTCGTCGCACAAGGCGGATGCCCTAGCGGCACGGGCACTGGCGGTCCTGGCTACACGATTGATTGCGAAATCAACCCGAACAAACACGAGCGCGGTTCGCTCGCAATGGCGCATGCAGGCCGTAACACGGGCGGAAGCCAGTTCTACATCGTCTACAAGCCACAACCGCATTTGGATGGCGTACACACGGTATTCGGCAAAGTGGTAGAGGGCATGGACCAAGTTGATGCTTTCAAAGGCCGCGACAAAATGGAAAAAGTAGAAATCGTAGAAGTTTAAATGCGATTGGAGAGAGCTGTGGAATGGCGACGGAGACCCGTCGCTGTGCCACGGCTTTTTTCTCATTCCCATGCATGCTCATGGCTGGAATCATGCGAAGCATATAGGGTTTAAGCCGCTTCAGGTCTTGCCAAATGAACAGTGGAGTGGTATAGTTCAGAGCATAACAAAAATCGCCAGTGGCAATTGGCGAGAACTAATATAGGCGTCTTTCCTTCGGGGTACGGTGAAATTCCGAACCGGCGGTGATCATCGGAGTCAGCTTTGCTACCGTTCCAACGGTGCGTGTCTCCGGCGTCAGTCCGTGACCCGAAGCTTCTAATTACTTACGCGGCGTACGCATAGGAGAGGCTTCGGTGGACCTGGTGTAAATCCGGGACCGACAGTACAGTCTGGATGGGAGAAGGGAACGCATTCATTAAGCACGTTCATACGGGCGGTTTCTTTAACTTTGTTTAAGTTAATGGATCCGTGCCCTCTTATTTACGTACGCGTCTTTATGAATGTTTTTCATTTTCACAGATACGTTAGCGCATGAGCGCACGTTTCCCATCCCCCCGTCGGCAGCCTGCCGATAGGGGGTTTTTTGGTTTGAGCGAAGTGTTAAACGATGCGTTTTATATGCGGCTTGCCCTTCAGATGGCGCAAAGCGCGACCGGCCAGACAAGCGTAAACCCTGTAGTAGGCTGCGTCATTGTGAAGGAAGGCCGAATTATCGGGATGGGCGCGCATTTGAAGCGTGGCGAAGGCCATGCTGAAGCAAATGCACTGCGAATGGCAGGCGAAGAAGCGGAAGGGGCAACGGCATACGTAACGCTGGAGCCGTGCAGCCATTACCGCAAAAAAACGCCGCCTTGCTGTGATCGCCTAATCGAAGCTCGCATCGCAAGAGTCGTCGTTGCCGCACAAGACCCGAACCCGCAGGTAGCGGGCACTGGCGTAGAGAAGCTTCGGTCTGCTGGCATCACGGTTTCGGTAGGCTTGCTAGCAGATGAGTCTCATGCGATGAACGAGCGCTATAACAAATATATTTTGTCGCGCTTGCCATTCGTAACGTTGAAGACGGCTTCGACGTTAGATGGCAGAATTGCTGCCAAGACGGGAGATAGCCGCTGGATTACTGGACCGGCCTCACGGGAAGCGGTTCATACCATGCGCCACCATCATGATGGCATTATGGTTGGGATCGGCACACTTCTTGCGGATGACCCGCAGTTGACGACCCGGCTTGAAGTTCCGGCGCTTCATCCAATACGCATTATCGTCGATTCCTCCTTGCGTATCCCGCTTGATGCGCGTGTTGTAACCGATGGCATGGCCCGGACGATTGTGCTAACAACGGCGTCAGCAGATCCGGAGAAACGGGCTAGCCTGCAGCAAGCAGGAGTAGAGGTAGTCGATTGCGGAGATGGTCCTCATGTTAATCTGAGTGAAGCGATGCGGCTTCTCGGGGATATGGAGATTGGATCAATTTTGCTCGAAGGCGGTGGGCAGTTGAACGGGGCGATGCTGGCAGCTGGGCTAGTGGACAAAATTAGCCTGTTCTTCGCTCCCAAGCTTATTGGCGGCGGCGAAGCTGCACCGGCTGCATTCGTCTTCGGCGGTTTCGAGAAAATGGCAGATGCCATCACGTTGGAATCAACAACATATGAGCAATATGGAGATGACATCGCAGTGATTGGCTATCCTTCCAATCGGCTGAAGGTAATGGAAGGGAGTTGAGGCGGATTGTTTACAGGATTGATTGAGGAAGTTGGGCGGTTCCGAAGCGCTTCCCTCGCAGGTGAAGCGATGGTGTTAACAATCGATGCAACCCGTATTTTGGGAGACGTTGCTATCGGTGACAGCATCGCCGTGAATGGCGTTTGCTTAACGGTGATCTCCTTCACGCGGAGCTCATTCCAAGCAGATGTCATGCCACAGACGTATCGCCATTCGAACTTGAAAGATTTGAAGCCAGGATCGAAGGTGAATTTGGAGCGGGCGATGTTAGCCGGCGGACGGTTCGGCGGCCATATCGTACAAGGGCATGTTGATGGGATTGGCGTTATCGTATCACGCAAAGCCGATGCGAACGCAGTCGTCTTCAAGCTTCGTGCTGAAGGCCAAGATGAGCTTGCCAAATTTGTCATACCTAAAGGTTCGATTACGATTGATGGGATCAGCTTAACGGTGACAGAAGCAGAAGGCGGCCTCATTGGCGTCTCGATTATCCCCCACACTTTGGCGGAAACAGCACTTCAAGATAAGCAACCTGGAGATACTGTTAATCTTGAGGCGGATATTATCGGAAAATATGTCGACCATTTGCTTCATTATCGGACTTCAGAGCCGGCAGGGAAATCAAGCCGTTCTGGCCTGAGCGCATCGTTTTTGGCGGATAACGGATTCTTTTAACGGATAGTAACAAGATTAAGGGAGGGTTTAGGATGAGTGAACAAGTAAGCGGAGCGACAAAGCATGTAGAGGATGCGAACGTTCAATTTGACCCGATTGAGCTAGCGATTGCCGATCTGATGCTGGGTAAGCCGATTATCGTCGTCGACGATGAAGATCGGGAGAATGAGGGAGACTTGATTGTCTTGTCTGAGAAGGCGACGCCTGAAGTGATTAACTTCATGATTACAGAAGCGCGCGGCCTGGTTTGTGTTCCGATCACGAGCGAGCGTGCTGCTGAACTCAATTTGCCCCCAATGGTGAACCATAACACTGATTACCATGGCACTGCATTTACGGTTTCCGTGGACCATGTATCGACGACGACGGGCATTAGTGCAATCGAACGTTCGCAGACGGTCATGGCGCTTATCGATCCTTCGGCGAAGCCGGAACAGTTCCGCCGTCCA
Source organism: Paenibacillus sp. MMS18-CY102 (assembly GCF_009789195.1). GTDB lineage: Bacteria > Bacillota > Bacilli > Paenibacillales > Paenibacillaceae > Paenibacillus_T. Next base: position 55,878 of record NZ_WSTC01000011.1, read on the forward strand.
GGCCATATCTTCCCGCTCATTGCGAAGGATGGCGGCGTACTGCGCCGTGCAGGGCATACGGAAGCGGCAATTGACTTAGCACGCATGTGCGGCGCGAAGCCTTCCTCGGTTATTTGCGAGATTATTAAAGAGGATGGCACGATGGCGCGCTTGCCGGATTTGATCGAGTTTAAGCAAAAGCATGATCTTAAGCTCATCTCAATCCAGGATATGATTAAGTACCGTAACGATAAGGAACGCCTGGTGGAGCGCGTCGTTGATGTGAGCATGCCGACGGAATACGGGGACTTCCAAATCTATGGCTATAAGAATCAAATCGACGGCAAAGAGCATGTAGCATTCGTCAAAGGCACGATCAACTCCGATCAGCCGACACTCGTACGCGTTCATTCTGAATGCTTAACCGGCGATGTGTTCCATTCCAAACGCTGCAATTGCGGCGCACATCTGGAGGCCGCCCTTCGCTATATCGAGCAATCGGGCAACGGCATATTGCTGTACATGCGACAGGACGGCCGTGGCGAAGGCTTGCTGAACAAATTGAAGTCGTATCAGCTGCAAGAGCAGGGATTCGACATGTCTGAAGCGAATAAGAAGGTAGGATTCGCGCCGGATTTGCGGGATTATGGCATTGGAGCCCAGATTTTGAAGGATCTTGGCGTTCGCCAGATGAGACTGCTGACGAACAACCCACGCAAGATCAAAGGGCTCGAAGGTTATGGGATTGAAGTGGTAGAGCGCGTCCCGCTCACCAAATAACCTAAATAAACTAAACTAGAAACCATACTTGGAAGGATGAGTAGATATGAAACATTATGAAGGCCATTTAATTTCGCAAGGATTAAAATACGGAATCGTCGTTGGACGGTTCAACGAATTTATTACGACGAAGCTTCTCTCCGGTGCACTGGACGGACTGAAGCGCCATGGCGCAGAAGATTCTGAAGTCGAAGTAGCTTGGGTGCCAGGCGCGTTCGAAGTGCCATTCGCAGCACAAAAGATGGCTGAGAGTGGCAAGTACGATGCGGTTATTACGATTGGCGCCGTTATCCGCGGTTCAACGCCGCACTTTGAATATGTGTCCAACGAAGTAACGAAGGGCGTCGCAGCTATCGCTTTGAAAACGGGCGTTCCTACAATCTTCGGCGTACTGACGGTAGACTCCATTGAGCAAGCTGTTGAGCGCGCTGGCACGAAAGCGGGCAACAAAGGGTACGAAGCAGCTGTTACTGCTATCGAAATGGCAAACTTGACGCGCCAGCTTCAAGCGTAAGGCAGTCTTTCCTGCGGGAAGCAACGCTTTCGGATAAGACGATAGCCGACCATCAGCCGGGAGGGTAACACCGTGACGGTGACGTATAAGCTGGAAACGTTCGAAGGACCGCTCGATCTGCTTTTGCACTTAATTGACAAGGCCGAGATCGACATCCACGAAGTGTCCATCAGCGAAATAACCGATCAATATATGGAATACTTGCAAGCCATGCAGGAACTCGAGCTCGAAGTGACGAGCGAGTTCCTTGTCATGGCTGCTACCTTGTTGTTCATTAAGAGCAAGCAGTTGCTGCCTAAGCCGCCTGTCATCGAGCTCGATGAGTATGACGACTGGCAGGACGACGGCCCTGATCCGCAAGAGGAGCTTATCGCGCGATTGCTGGAGTATCGCAAGTTTAAGCTCATCGCTGCTGACCTTCGGGAGAAGGAACTGGAGAGCAGCTTAGTGTATGCCAAGGAACCGGAGGATCTGTCACCCTTCATGAAGGAGCAGCTTACGAATCCGGTTGAAGGCTTGCACATCGATGATTTGGTCCGTGCCTTCCAGAAGGCGCTGCGCCGTGCAGCAAGGCGGAACGTTGTGGCTACAGTACGGCGGGATGAGATATCGGTTAAAGACCGTATCATCGATATTATGGAAGTGCTGAAACAATATGAGACGGTTCGTTTCTCGAAGCTTATTCGTGCAAATATGGACCGCCATGAAATCGTCGTCACGTTCCTTGCGATCTTGGAGCTAATGAAAATGAAGCATATTCGTTGCCATCAGCACCAAGTGTTCGATGATATCGTGATTCAGTGGAGAGGGGAAACGGCTGAGAATGGATTATCAGAGCTACAAGTCGATTATTGAAGGATTGCTGTTTATGGCGGGAGACGATGGCTTGAACGCCCGGCAGCTGTCTGATATTTTACAAATCGATGCGCAGACCTCAGCGGAGCTCGTCTACGATTTGAAATGCGATTTGAAACGTGAAGCGCGTGGTGTCCAAATTACTGAGGTAGCGGGAGCTTACCGGCTGACCACCCATCCGGACCATGCGCCTTATTTTGAACGAATGGCTTATTCGCCAACGCGTGCAAGCTTGTCCCAAGCTGCATTGGAAACGTTGTCGATCATTGCGTATCGCCAGCCGATTACACGTGTAGACATCGAGGAAATTCGCGGTGTAAAGAGTGATCGCGCGCTACAATCGCTCGTAACGAAGGATTTGATCGAAGAAGTAGGGCGTGCGGAAGCGATTGGCAGGCCGATTTTGTATGGGACGACGAAAGCGTTCTTGGAATATTTCGGGTTAGCTGCGTTAAGCGCGCTGCCGGAGCCTAGGAACGTATCGGCGGATGATTTGGACGAGCAGACAAATATGCTGTTTGAGAAGTATGACGGCCGTCAAATGACAATTGATGAGCTGCCGCCCATACCGCCAATCCCAACGATGCCTTCCCGTGAGGAAGCTTCCGGCTCGGAAGAGGGTGGGCAAGAGGAAGAATGAGATCTGGCCGCAAGGTCATACTATACCCAACCAGAACCATTAAAGGACGGAGGAGCCGCTAATGCCGGATTTCTCAGCAGGTTGGATATGGATGGCGGCGGCAGGTTTCTTTTTTTTGTGCGGAATTCTGCTGTGGTTTTCCCCGATCGTTGTCACGACTGAGATGAAAAAAATTAACTTGGATGATGATTTCGATGTGAAGGTGCGTGCACTATTCGGGCTTGTTCATCTGCATTGGAAAATGCCAATACTGGAGTGGACCAATCGAGGCATCAAAATGAAAAGTGAGAGCAGCACCTCCAAAGGGCACACGGAGGAGAAAGAGCAATTGAACGCTGCTGAAGTCATGAACAAAACGAATCGAATAAAACGTCTTGTGCAGCAAGTAGAAGGCGCAGCGGGCTTAGCCAAATCTGCATTGTCCAAAGTCAAAGTGTCGCAATGGGAATGGTCGACGGAGGTAGGGACTGGCGATGCGATGTGGACAGCGATGTCAACAGGCATGTTATGGTCAGTAAAGACAACCGCCATTGGCGTGGCATCGCAAATTATTCATTTGACGCAGCCGCCTGTGATTGCTGTGCAGCCAGCTTATAATCGTACCTGCTTTGTATCGCATTGGAAGCTCGTCGGTTCGATTCGATTGGGCCAAGCTGGCATTGCAGGGATCCGGCTCGTGATTGGGCTTAGAAAACTGCGGGCAGGAACGGTTGGCGTCCAGCGGCTTTTCTCGAAAGTGTAGCGCGAGAAGAAAGTGTAATACATACTCCATCAGCGAAGTGAGCAGGATATAAGGAGCATAGACAGCTCATTATTCATATGCACATCAAGGAGGAGTAGCAATGGCAGACCATCCGATTCAAGGCTTAATGCAGACAGCGATGGAAAACATTAAAGAAATGGTGGATGTGAACACAATCGTCGGCGATCCTGTCCAAACCCCTGACGGCAGCGTGATCATGCCGATCAGTAAGGTAGGATTTGGCTTCGTAGCTGGCGGCAGCGACATTCGCTTCGACGGCTCAAGCCAATCCTCGGATCAGCATTCAGCTGGTGGAGCCGATGCTCACAATGCGGTTGTACAAGGGCCATTCGGCGGCGGCAGCGGCGGCGGTGTCTCCATTACGCCAATCGCATTCTTGGTAGTCGGCACGCAAGGGGTTAAGGTCGTTCCGCTCGATAATAACACGCATCTCATCGAGCGTGTCATTGATTCTGCACCACATGTGTTTGACCGCATTCAAGGGATGTTGAAGAGCAATAGCCATAACAGCCATGACTTGAGCTCAGATACCCCAATCCTTTAATCCATTAATACACAAAGTTCAATGCTTCTAAAAAGTCCGTTTCGGCACGCAGCCGGGGCGGGCTTTTTGTTTGCTTTTGTGAGCATGTTCATCGATTTGCATGACAGATGTCATATCAAATAAATGTTAATTTGGTCTACTCAATGGATGGCCAATTCGGTAAGATGATGGAAGTGAAGCAATTGATAAGGAGTTGAATGATATGCCGGAAGCAGCCATTGAATTGAAGCGGGTGACGAAGGAATTTAAAGGGAAGAAAGCGGTTGACCAATTATCGTTTACGGTCGAGAGAGGCACTGTGGTCGCCTTGCTTGGCCCGAATGGTGCAGGCAAAACCACGACGATTTCCATGATACTTGGCCTCATCAATCCGTCGAGCGGGACGGTGAAATTGTTAGGCGGTGACCCACAGGATCGCCAAGTTCGTGACCGAATCGGTGCGATGCTACAGGATGTCAGCGTGATTGAAGGGCTTACGGTAGCTGAGACAATTAATTTGTTTCGCAGTTACTACAGCCAGCCCTTACCGCTAGAGCAGCTGTTGCAAATTAGCGGGCTCAGCGATGAGCGCAACAAGATGGCTGCTGCGATGTCTGGTGGCCAGAAGCGGCGGCTCGGATTTGCGCTAGCAGCTGCAGGCGATCCCGATGTATTATTTCTCGATGAGCCGACAGTAGGCATGGACGTCACGTCCCGCCAATTGTTTTGGGATACGGTGAAGGCGATGGCGGGCAAAGGCCGTACAATCGTGCTCACAACGCATTACTTGGAGGAAGCCGATCAAGTGGCGGACCGCATTATTGTCATTAATGATGGCAAGCTTGCTGCAGACGGTACGCCAAGCCAGATTAAAGCGACAACGACAGGACGTACAATTTCGTTCACGGCAGGTGAAGCGGTGACTTCGCAATCCCTGCGTAATATTTCGGGGATAGTCGATATTGAATGGAATGGGCGTCGTGTAAAACTATACAGCAACGATACGGATCGGCTGATCACGGACCTGATTCGCGCAGATTTGGAGATGACGGATATCGAAATTGTGAGCGGCGGATTAGAAGAAGCATTCCGTTCGCTGGTAAGCGCAGCTAAGTTATAATGATGATTAAGGGGTGTAACGAATGAATGCAAGCACGAGTACGGGCATTAATACAAACCGGAGCGTTCGCGCGACGATTCGAAAAGCGGCATTTGCCCAAATAAAAGCGGAATTGCTCCGAACGTTGCGGAACAAACGGTTCGTCATGTTTTCCGTCATTATGCCGATTGCCTTTTACTTTATATTCACGAGCACGATGGATGCAGATGCTGAGGTTGGCGGCGTAGATTGGAGCGCGTATTACCTGATGTCGATGACAGCGTATGGCGTTGCAGGTGCTGGCATTACGTCATTAAGCCAGAAGCTGGCGAAGGAGCGCACGCAAGGCTGGACACAGCTGCTCCGCATCACGCCGCTGCCGTCTTGGGCGTTTATTGTATCTAAGGTTGCATCTCAAGCATTGATTAATTTGTGCACCGTTGTATTGATGTTCCTCGTTGCAGCGTTTGCCAAAGGCGTAGACCTGAGCGCGGCCGTATGGATCGAGAGCGGCTTGTGGATTTGGCTTGGCAGCTTTGCTTTCATGGCGCTTGGCTCGCTTGTCGGAACGATTCGCAATACGGATGTTGTTCAGGTCGTCAGCATGATCGTTTACATGGGCATGTCGGTCCTTGGGGGACTTTGGATGCCGGTGGAGACGATGTCGAGCACGATGCGTACGATTGCACATGTGCTGCCAACGTACTGGCTCGGCCATGGCGCGTGGAATTTGCTTGGTGACGGTACATTTGACTGGTTGGGCGTGGTTGTATTGGCGGTGTACATCGTGGCGTTCACGCTGATCTCTTCCTTGATTATCAGAAAACAAGAAGCGGTATAAATGATGCGAATGAAAATCCCTTCCGTGCGCCCTTCTAATAGGCCGCCTTTATACCTTTCATTGGTATGGCTCATTTATTTGGTTATCCCGCTATACACGATCTTTCAACAGCCATTGGAAGAGATGCTGCTTGATTTATTGGTCGTCCTGCTATTCGCCGCTGTTTATGTCATAAGCTTCGTTAATGACCGTTATCGGTTTGCGCTTGTTTGGGTGCAGTTTCTCATCATTGGCTATTTCACGCTGCATTATGATCCGAACTTTTTCTTTATGGGATTTTATCCTTCCCCAGTCATCTCGATGATGCGTGCCACGTGGCAATTGATTGTCGCTTGGGCGGGGCTGGCTTGCCTTCATGTTTGCGTCCTGTGGCTATATCACTTTGATTTCACGAATAACGATATGCTCACGATATTGCCAGCCATGCTCATTATGCTGTTCATGCCGCTTGCCTTCCGGTTAGGGCGTCGATCGAGGGAGCTGCGCCAGAAGCTGGACTTGGCCAATGAACAAATCGCACGAATGTCGGCGAACGAAGAACGCGCACGCATTTCGCGTGACTTGCATGACACGCTCGGCCATTCGCTATCGCTAATTACGATGAAGAGCGAGCTCGCGGAGAAACTGATGGCCAAAAATCATGAGCGGGCGGTACAGGAAGTACGGGACATTCAGTCAACGTCGCGCGCGGCGCTCAAGCAGGTGAGGGAACTCGTGCAAGGCCTGAATATGACATCGCTCACCGAGGAGATTAATCATGCGAAGCAATTATTAGCTGCTGCCAATATAAAGCTTGGCATCGTTGGCGTAGAGGAGCATGAAGCAGACGCTTCCATGCCTCTGATTAATCATATTGTTGGCATGTGCTTGCGCGAGTCGATGACGAACGTCGTACGGCATAGCAAGGCAACGGCATGCACGATTGAGATCGAATGCACGAAGGATGCTTTCTCGCTCATCGTGACAGATAACGGCGTTGGCGTTGACGCCGAACAACTTGCAGCGCCACTAGGCGGAAACGGGCTGAATGGCATGAGGGAGCGCTTGAAGCTAGTGGAAGGCAAGCTGCATATACATGCGGCAAGTGGCGGCGGGACAAGCATACGTTTTGTAGTGCCGTTAGTTGCCCGTGCATCGGAAGGAGAGCAAGCGAGATGAAAGTAATTATTGCAGAAGATCAAGGAATGCTTAGAGGCGCGCTCAGTGCCTTGCTGGATTTGGAAAACGACATTGAAGTGATCGGGCAAGCTGAAAATGGCGAGCAAGCGCTGGCATTGATTTTGTCGCTTTCTCCGGATATATGCCTGCTCGATATCGAGATGCCCCTGTTATCGGGATTGGACGTTGCTGAGCAGCTGTTCAGCCGCAAGCATCCTTGTAAGGTTGTCATATTGACGACCTTTTCGCGCTCGGGCTACTTTCAGCGGGCGATGCGGGCAGGCGCCAGCGGGTTTCTGTTAAAGGATTCGCCCATTGATGAGCTAGGCGCAGCGCTGCGAAAGGTGATGGAAGGCGGGAAGGCCGTTAGCCCAGAGCTAGCCGTTTCGTTATGGGAGGCGGGCAATCCGCTCTCTGAACGGGAGCAAGAGGTGCTCCGGTACGCAAGCGAAGGGCTGTCTGCACGCGAAATCGCGGCTCATGTTCATTTGACAGCTGGAACGGTGCGGAACTACTTGTCAGAGGCGATCCGAAAGCTGGATGCGAAAAATCGGATCGATGCGATAAGCATTGCGACCCATAAAGGTTGGTTATCATAATAAGCCAGGCCATGCAGCCGGCAGCCGTTCACTTGAGCGGTTGCCGGTTTTGTTCTGTGAGCAGACAGGAGCATAAACGAAGGCGGACGGGCATAAGCTGTACAAGCAGACAGGCATGGCGCGGCGAACCGGAGCTCCCGATCCTCGCGTTCTGAAATGCCAATATCGACCGTTCGGGAGGGTTTATGTGCATGAGGATGGATGGGGTAGGCGGCGGCTGGCGGCGGCTAGCGGCAGCGCTATTGTTATTGCTAAGCTTGGTTGTTTCGAATCCGGCGGGCGCTGGCGCGGCAGGAAACGTGAGTGCGATCGGTACGCAAGCTAAAGCTGCAGCGATAATCGATGTGGATTCGGGCCGTCTCTTGTATTCGAAAAATGGTGACCAGCCGATGCGCATCGCTAGTTTGACGAAAATTATGACGGCTATTGTAGCGATTGAGAACGGCAACCTGTCGGATAAAGTTAAAGTGAGCGTTCGCGCAGCTGGCAAAGAGGGCTCATCCATTTATTTGCGCGCCGGTGAGGAAATGAAGCTTGAGGATATGCTATATGGCTTAATGCTGCGATCAGGCAATGACGCAGCGACTGCGATTGCCGAGCATGTTGGCGGAACGCTCGATGGTTTCGTGAAAATGATGAATGACAAAGCGGAATGGATTGGCCTTAAGCATTCGCAATTCATGAACCCTTCGGGGCTAGACCAAGAGGGGCATCTCTCAACGGCTAATGATTTGGCAAAGCTGACCGCTTATGCGCTTCATAATCCGACGTTTGCAGCAATCGTGAAAACCCGCTTAAAGAAAGCGCCTAATCCGAATGAAGAATGGGATTACACGTGGGCGAACAAGAACAAAATGCTAACGATGTATGAAGGCGCGGATGGCGTTAAAACAGGCTATACGAAGGCTGCGCTTCGCTGCTTGGTGAGCTCGGCTACACGCAATGGGCAGCAACTTACAGCAGTAACCATTAACGATAGCAATGATTGGGCTGACCATCGGAACATGCTCGATTGGGGCTTCCAGAACTTCACCCCTACAGTCATTGCTAAACAAGGCCAGCCGATTAGCGGCTATACGCTGGCTGCGGGCCAGTCGTTCCGGTATCCGCTTGCCAAAGGGGAAGCATCAGAGCTGCATTCGAAGCTTGTCTTAATTGATCCAGCAAGCTCTCGTTTTGCATTGGGTGAACGGGGCGTTCTTCAATGGGAGCTGGCAGGTGAAGCAATAGGAGCTGTTCCCGTCTATGAAACGGGCAGCGAGCGTTTAAATTGGCCGGATAAGAAGCCGATACCAGCTGCCGATCGCGCGGCTTCTGCTTCAGCAGAAGCGGGGTCATCCTTGCGAAGTGCATTGCAGGCGGTTGTAAGGGCGTTATTTGGGGGAGGAGCGTGACGCTGTTATGGTCAATTGGATCTGGTTGTTCATGATCGTTGCCAGCGTCGTCTCCGCTGCAGTGACAGGGCGGCTGGATGCCGTTACAGAGGCAGCGTTCGATGGCGCTAAGACGGGAGTTACCGTTAGTTTTGGTTTAATTAGCATTCTCGTGTTCTGGCTTGGCCTTATGCGAATAGGAGAGGATGCTGGGCTGTTGCGTGTGCTGTCCCGCATGCTAGGCCCGGTCGTGCGCTTCCTTTTTCCCGATGTTCCTCGCCAGCATCCGGCGCTCGGCTATATTATGAGCAACATGGCTGCTAATCTGCTTGGCCTTGGCAACGCCGCGACGCCAATGGGCATCAAAGCGATGCAGGAGCTGCAGAAGCTTAATCCGGACAAAGAAACGGCAACGCCGGCGATGTGTACGCTGCTGGCGTTAAACACCTCTAGCATAACGCTCGTTCCGACTACATTAATCGCTATCCGGCTCCAGTATGAGTCCGCTAATGCAGCTGAAATCGTAGGCTCTACGATCGCAGCAACAGCGGTTGCTACCGTTGCCGCGATTGCAGCTGACCGATGGTATCGCAGCAGGGCGCTGCGCCAGCCGCCAGCACCGCCAATTGCGCCGGCTTCGCCGGGCTCTGGAAAGGGTGAGTTGGTTGGTTAATTTGCTCTCGTCTTTATCGGTGTGGATGATTCCAGCGCTCATCGTATTTATTCCGTTATATGCTGCTTTCCGCAAGGTGCCAGTCTATGAAACCTTTGTTGAGGGCGCTAAGGAAGGTTTCGGAACAGCGATTGGCATTATTCCGCATATCGTAGGAATGATGGTCGCGATCAGCATGTTCCGGGCATCGGGAGCGATGGACCTGCTGCTGTCAGCCTTTAAGCCGCTTGTGGCATCGCTTGGCATACCTGCAGAGGTGCTTCCACTGGGTTTATTGCGCCCACTCACTGGTGCAGGCTCACTTGCCTATACGACCGATCTCATTCGAACGTTCGGTCCAGATTCGATGATTGGCCGCATCGCCTCTACGATTCAGGGGAGCACCGATACGACGCTGTATGTCATCACTGTTTATTTTGGTGCGGTCGGCATTCGCCGGTCACGTTACGCGTTAAAGGTAGGGTTATTCTCGGATCTGGTCGGCTTCGCCGCTTCTATAGCTGTATGTTTAATCATGTTTGGTTGATCCTAACGATAGATTCCTAGCACAAGTTCTGCTGTGCCGCTTAATAGGCGACATGGCTGAACTTGTGCTTTTGCTTGCTTAAAGTTAATATGGAGATTGAGGTGAAAAAGTTGGAACGTTTACAAAAAATTTTAGCGCAGGCAGGCATTGCTTCACGGCGCAAATGCGAGGAGCTAATCATCTCCGGACAAGTGGAAGTGAACGGGGTTCCGGTGACGACGCTCGGGGCTAAGGCCGACCCAGAGGAAGATGTTATTACAGTGGGCGGGAAGCCGATAACGTCGGAGAACAAGCTGTACATTATGCTGAATAAGCCCAAAGGCGTCATTACGAGCGCAAGCGATCCGCAAGGCCGCAAAGTCGTCTCTGATTTCTTGGTGGGCATTAAGCAACGTGTATATCCGATCGGACGACTCGATTACGATACGGAAGGGCTTTTGCTGCTTACGAACGATGGGGAATTTGCTAATTTATTGACACATCCGAAGCATCACGTTCCCAAAACGTACTTGGCGACGGTTAAAGGTGTCCCGCATGGCGACAAGCTGGACAAGCTTCGCAAAGGCATCGAGCTGGAGGATGGCATGACTTCACCGGCTGAGGTGGAGTATCAGGATATCGATCCTTCGGACAAGGAGTCGACGATCCGGATTACGATCTACGAAGGCCGCAATCGCCAAGTGCGGCGGATGTTCGATGCGATTGGGCATACGGTCATTCGTTTGAAGCGGGTCAAGTTTGGAGAGCTTGGGTTGCAAAACCTGAAGCGTGGCGGATGGCGCCCACTGAAGCCGAGCGAGGTACAGGAGCTATTGCAAGAAGCTGCTAAAGCAGAAGGCAAATCTAAATATGTACCGACAGGGAAACCGGCAGCGAAGCCAGAATGGAAACCGAAGCCTAAACCGAAACATTTGGCTGCGTCCGGTGACAAGGGCAAATCGGGCAACCAACCGGAAAGCAGCGAAGCGGCCCGTAAACCGTTCCGCTCGAAGCATGCATCGAATGCAGCTGCGACCACTGGAACGCGCAGCAAAGGCAAACGTTCACGGCAATCATACGCAGAAGCTGTTTTAGGTGAGAACGCAGCTAGCCAAGGGAAGGGCAAGCCTTCAGCAGCTACAGGCTCAACCGTAAGATCGAACGGCCGACCAGTGGGTAAAGGGGCAGCAACTGGCAAGCCTAGTACGCGCGAACGCTCGGCAGAGCGTCCAGTGGGACGAAGCACTGAGCGTCCAGCAGGCCGTGGCAGTGAACGCTCAGCAGGTGCTGGCCGCGATGCTGATCGCACAACGGGCCGAGGCTCAGAACGTCCAGCTGGACGTAACGGTGAGCGTTCGACAGGCCGCAGCAATGGGCGGGCAACAGGGGGCCGTGGCGGCGATCGGCCGCCGGAGTGGAGTTCCGAGCGTCCAACTGGACGTACATCGGCATCAAGCGGCAGAAGGTCACATAAAATTCATAAATAATCGTCGACGGCATTTCTCAATGCCGTCGAATTTTCGTTATAATGAGGAAGAATACGGTTACGCGATAAACTAGAGGTGATAGGCTTGGGAAAGTATCGGAAACCGGTACAGATCGTGATTATGCTAGGCGTCTTGCTGCTCGGCGGATATGCGATCGGCAAGGCGTTGTTTGCGTCTGGCGACAGTAAGCCGGAAATTGGCGGACAAGCACCTAACTTTACGCTGCTTGACTTGAAAGGCGAATCCCATCAACTAGCGGATTACAAAGGAAAAGCGGTCGTCGTTAATTTCTGGGGATCATTCTGCCCGCCATGCGTGAAGGAAATGCCGGAGTTTCAACGGCAGTATGAGAAGTGGGGCGATCGATCACTAAACATTTTGGCGGTTAACTTAAGCGAGAATGACTTGACTGTCCAATCGTTTGTTAGTGAACGTAACTTATCTTACCCGATACTGCGTGATGCGAATCGAGTGATCGAACGAAAGTACGGTTTAGAGCAGTACCCTACGACATTTTTTGTGAAGCCTGACGGGACGATCATGGACATCTTTGTTGGCGGGATGACAGAGAAGCAAATCGATGATCGAATCGAGCGGTTATTGAAGTCGTAGCATCGGAACTTTCATAAGGAGGCTTCACCCTTTGTTTCAGAATACGAAGTGCGAATGCGGCCACCAGAACCCGCCCGAAACGCTTTTATGCGAATCGTGCGGAAAGCCGCTAATGGAATCGGAGGAATCTAACGAGCCACTCGAAATGCGTTATGACGGGATTGCGCGGCGTTCGCAGAAAAGCAATCAGAGCTTGCTTGACAAAGTATGGAGCTTTTTCTCCTCAGTCAAGATTGCGATCTATCTCATTCTCATCACGTTAATCGGGGCGGCAGTCGGGACGATTTATCCACAAGAGAAATCATCCGAATACTACTTGGAAAACTACGGAAAAAGCGGAGAACTGTACGATAAGCTCGGCTTGTCTACGATGTACGATTCCTGGTGGTTTGTAGGCCTGCTCGTCATGATCGGCACTTCGCTTGTCATTTGCAGCTTGGACCGCGTATTGCCATTGTACCGAGCATTGAACAAGCAGCAAATTCGCAAGCATCACCAATTCATTAACCGGCAGAAAACGGTGTACAGCGGACCAATCGAAGGCGATACCCAGGAATGGGTGGCAACGCTTGAGAAGCATTTGAAAAAAAGGCGTTATCGCGTACATACAGATGGCAGCGCGCTGCTTGCAGAGAAAAACCGGTTCAGCCGTTGGGGCCCTTACATTAACCATATTGGCCTTATCGTGCTGCTGCTCGCTCTATTGGCCCGCACGATTCCCGATTGGAAAATGGAGCAAACGATTGCCGTAAGGGATGGCGAAACGGTTCAAATTCCAGATACGGAGTATTACGTCAAGAACGAGAAGTTTACGATTGAATTCTACCAGAAGAACGAGCTTCCTGATCGTTTGAAAGATCAAGTAAGGCCGAAGCTGTATAAAACGCAGGCAGTGCTATATAAGTGTGTAAGCGCATGCGATCTGCCGGGCATTGAGCCCAAGCTTGAACAAGTAAAGGCGCAAGATATTATCGTCAACCATCCGATGTCACACAAGGGATTAACGATTTTCCAAATCGGATATGACGATGTGCCCCTGCTCCAAGGCGTGAAGCCGATCATCGAAGACAAGGCTACAGGCAAGACGTACGGGCCGTTTGATCTGCCAATGAAAAATCCGAAAACGACAATTGAAGTAGGCCCATATACGTTGTATCTGAAAGCTAACTATATGGAGTTTGCACTCGATGCCGATGGGCAGCCGGTTACGCTCTCCCGTGACCCCAAATCGCCTGCGTTTATTTTCATGATCAAAGGCCCTGGGCTAAACGAATCAGGCGAGCCTTATATGTACTTCCCATTGCAGAAAGACAAGGAACGCTTCAGCCAAGACCAGATCAACCATGATCTGTCCTCGAAGCTGGAAGTTCGTGTTGAAGGCATGGAAAATGTATCGTTCAGTTCGTATACGAGCTACTTGCTCATCCGAGTGGATACGGCGCTTACCTACGTATGGATCGGGCTTGGCATCTGTATGCTTGGTTTGTTAATGGGCGCTTATTGGCATCACCGGAGGATCTGGCTGCGTATCGATGGCGGCATCCTGTCGCTTGGTGCGCATACGAACAAAAACCATTTTGGGATGCGGTCCGATGTTGAATGGGCGCTTCAGCGAATGGGCATATCTGTCGAGCGGGACGCGCTGGACAACGGAGGTTATAATTCGTGAATTGGGTAGACTTTAGTGGCAACGCCTATTTGGTAGCATTCGCATTATACTGCTTCGCTTTCATGTTCTATGTGATTGCGATTGCGGGCAGCAAGTGGAGTAACCGGGAATCAAAGACACATACAAAAAAATGGGGGCGGATCGCCTTCACCGTGTCATCGGCTGGCCTAGTTGCCCAGCTTGGCTACTTCTTCACCCGTTGGTATGGAAGCGGACAAATTCCGACGAGCAACATGTACGAATTTATGTCCTTCTTATCGATGGCCATTATGATTGCTTTCACGATCATTTACGCGATTTACCGCAAGCCGATTTTAGGGATGTTTGCAACGCCGCTCACGGTCATTATCGTCGCTTACGCTTCGGTATTTCCGAAGGACGTGCAGCCGCTAATTCCTTCCCTAAACTCGTATTGGCTCAAAATCCACGTAACGACAGCAGCGCTTGGCGAAGCTTTCTTCGCAGTTGGTTTTGCTGCAGGCTTGATGTATCTGCTACGTGTGGTCGATTACAAGCGTAAAGATGCCAAAGCGCGCAAAGAGCAACGGTGGATCGAATTTACGCTGTACGTTATCGTTGTCGTAGTTGGATTTATCGCCATCGTATTCGCGTTCCGCGGTGCTGGCTATCAGGCAAGCTTCACGCAAGAAAATGTGATTGTCGATACAGCAGGGGAAGCGACAACGACGGTAGAAACGGTCGAGTACGGGCTTCCGCCGATCTTCAAGCCTTATAATAGTGAAGTTGTGAGGATGGAATCGTTCTTAGGGCTCGAAAAGCCACTGTTCGAAACGCCATCATGGATGAACGGCATTAACGCAGGGCGTAAGCTGAACACGGTCATTTGGTCGATTATTGCAGGCTCGGTGCTTTACGGGCTGCTTCGCTTCATTTTCCGCAAGCCGCTCGGTGCTGTAATCTCTCCACATATGGAAGGCGTGAATCCTAACGATTTGGATGAAATCAGCTACCGCGCTATTGCAATTGGCTTCCCCGTATTCACGCTAGGCGCGCTAATCTTCGCCATGATATGGGCACAAGAAGCTTGGGGCCGCTTCTGGGGATGGGATCCGAAGGAAGTATGGGCGTTAATTACCTGGTTATATTACAGTGTATACTTGCATTTCCGCCTATCTCGCGGCTGGCAGGGCCTCCGTTCAGCGTGGCTTGCCGTTATCGGGTTCGTCATCGTCTGGTTTACGCTGATCGGCGTTAACTTGATTATTGCGGGACTTCACTCGTACGCAGGCGTATAACGAAAATACTTTTATTTTGAATACAAAGGGGTATGTTTCATGACGGAACCAGCGCATCGCATATTGGTCGTAGACGACGAAGAACGAATTCGCCGATTGTTGAAAATGTACCTCGAAAAAGAAGGCTATGAGATCGAAGAAGCAGAGGATGGCGAGAGCGCTCTCCGCATGGCTGCCGGCAAAGATTATGATTTAATTATGCTGGACGTCATGCTCCCTGGCATTGATGGCGTTGAGGTCTGTTCGAGGCTTCGCCAAGTGAAAGCTACGCCTGTCATTATGCTGACGGCAAAGGGAGAGGAAATGAATCGCGTGCAAGGGTTCGAGGCTGGAGCTGACGATTATGTCGTGAAGCCATTCAGCCCGCGCGAAGTCATTTACCGTGTCAAAGCGATTTTGCGCCGCTCATCCGCTACTGCATTCCTGACGAAGGAAGCGAATTCGAGCAACAATATTGTGCTTCCGCATCTTGTGATCGAGCATGACGCGCATCGTGTATCCGCTGGCGGCCAAGAGGTTAGCCTCACGCCGAAGGAATATGAGCTGCTGCATTATTTGGCCGTATCGCCGGATAAAGTGTTTTCCCGTGAGGAACTGCTGAAGGATGTATGGAATTATGAGTTTTTCGGCGATCTGCGGACAGTAGATACCCACGTGAAGCGGCTTCGCGAGAAGCTGAACAAGGTGTCGCCTGAAGCAGCTTCCATGATTACGACGGTTTGGGGAGTCGGGTACAAGCTTGAGGTGACCAAGTAATCCATGAAGCTATGGCGAAGCGTGGTTGGCAAGCTTTGGATGACGATTATCGTGCTTGTAGCGGTTGTTTTGCTCATTTTGGGCATGTTCCTGCTGCAATATATCGATGTCAATTTCCGGGATAATACAACCTCACATCAGGTAAAAGTATTGTTCGTCGTTACGGGCATTATCGGGTTTCTATTATCGACGTTTTTCGCCTTCTTCCTATCGTCCAAAATTACGCAGCCGCTGATCGAAATGAAAAAGGCGGCTGCTTCCATTTCAATGGGGAACTATCGTACCCGTGTGCCGATTCGTTCGTTGGATGAGATTGGCGACCTTGCCCATGCGTTTAACCGAATGGCTGGGGACCTTGATTCGTTGATTAAAGATTTGAATCATGAGAAGGATCACCTCTCCAGCATTTTGCGGAGCATGTCTGATGCGGTCGTTACATTCGATGCAGAAGGCAAGATTACGATGTCGAATCCTCCTGGCGAGAAGCTGATGGAGAAGTGGAATCGATTGGACTGGGAAGATGAAGAATCGCAGCTTACGGGCGTACCGGGGCCGCTAAGGGACTTGTATAGCCGCGTCATCTTTGATGGCATTGATAGCAGCAGCAAAATCAACGTCCGCAATGGTGTATGGTCCGTTGTCATGGCACCGCTTAAGTCGGATGAGTCCGTTCGTGGAGCGGTTGCGGTTATGCGAGACGTGACGGAGGAGTTTAAGTTAGAGAAGCTGCGCCGTGATTTTGTTGCCAACGTATCGCATGAGATTCGTACGCCTTTATCGATGCTGCAAGGCTATAGCGAAGCGATTCTCGACGGGTTCGCTGATTCGCCAGAGGAACGGGATGAACTTGTACAAGTGATACATGACGAGTCGGTTCGAATGGGACGCCTTGTGAAGGATCTGCTCGATCTTGCTAGAATGGAAGCAGGGCATACGGAGCTAAAGCTAATGCCATGTGACATTGATAGCCTAGTCAGGCGTGTACACCGCAAGTTTCAGACGTTCGCGAAGGAACGGGACATCCGCTTAATTTGTGAGCTGCCTGAGCAGCCATTGTTTATGGAAAGCGCTGACGAGGACAGGCTGGAGCAGGTGTTGACCAATCTGCTGGATAATGCATTGCGCCATACGCCATCTGGCGCCGCGATTACCGTATCTGGCCAAGTGAGGGCTGCAGAGCCAGAACGAAGCGAGCCGGCCTACGTGGAATTGCACATTAAGGATGAGGGCGAGGGCATCCCAGCAGAGGATCTGCCGTACATCTTCGAACGCTTCTACAAAGCTGATAAATCGCGCAAACGCGGTTCATCGGGCGGGACGGGGCTTGGGCTAGCAATCGTTAAAAACATCGTGGAAAGCCATGAGGGCCATATCCATGTGGATAGCTTCCTTGGCAAAGGAACAACGTTTACGTTGTTGCTGCCTGTCGATTCCCATCGTCAGGTGTCATAGCGCTCCTATTCAGGAGCGCTTTTTTTGTTGGAAAAAAGGGACTAATCTTGTTCAACGTGGAACATTAGATGTTAGTTATGCGTCAAAGGCGTGACTGTTAGCGCTGCGAAGGCTACCTTCGAACACATCGGCAGCTTTCGTCATGAATGGGGAATCTGGTCGAAGCGAGGCTGTTTCATTCGAGAGCTGCACTATTGTTATTAAAAAGAACCCCGCAGAACGTGGGCATCGGATGGATGTCCATTCTGCGGGGTTCTGTAGCCTCGGGGCGATTGCCTTATACGAGGTGGATTTCTTTCGCGCTGTTCAGGTCAGAAAGCTTAGCTACCTCTTCGATAACCGATTTCGACGCGCCTTTATCTACAGTCAGAACCATGATCGCTGCGCCGCCAACGAGCTTACGGCCTACTTGCATTGCTGCGATGTTGACGTCATTGCTTCCGAGCAGCGTGCCAACACGGCCGATGATGCCTGGCTTGTCGTTATGCGAGATGAGGATCAGGTTGCCTTCTGGAGCGACGTCAACTGGATAGCTGTCGATTTGGACGATACGAGGGCCGTAGCCTGTCAACAGCGTGCCTGCAACCGTACGCTCTTCTTTCGAAGTGCGAAGCGTTACAGTAACCAGGTTCGTGAAGTCTTTAGCGACATGCGTTTTATTAACGACGATGTTTACGCTGCGCTCTTTAGCCAAGTGCATCGAGTTAACGACGTTAACTTGATCTGCACCAAGGTGATGGGCGAGTACACCGCGAGTAATGTAGCGCGTCAACGGCTGCGTATCTACCTCAGCGAGGTCGCCGGAATAGCTAACGACGATCTCTTTTACTGCGCCATCCGTCATTTGGGAAACGAAGTTGCCGAGCTTCTCGCCAAGCGTGAAGTAAGGCTGAAGGATTTTGCGCACGTTGGCTGGGATTGGAGGCATGTTCACCGCATTGATGAACGGCTCGTCACGCAAAATGTGAAGAACTTGCTCCGATACGTCAATTGCAACGTTCTCTTGTGCTTCGACCGTCGATGCGCCAAGGTGTGGCGTTACGATGATTTTCGGATGCGTCAGGAACGGATGGTCAGCAGCTGGAGGCTCTACTTCGAATACGTCGAATGCTGCGCCTGCAACGATGCCTTGGTCAACCGCTTCAACAAGCGCTTGCTCGTCGATGATGCCGCCGCGTGCACAGTTTACGATGCGCATGCCTTTTTTCATGACTTCAAATTGTTTGCTCGAAATCATGTGGCGCGTTTCTGGCGTGAGCGGTGTGTGAACCGTCATGAAGTCAGCATTGCGTACGATGTCGTCAACGGATGCCAGCTTAATGCCCATTTCTGAAGCGCGCTCTTCCGTCAGGAACGGATCGTAGCCGAGAATGTTCATGCCGAAAGCTTTTGCACGTTTTGCCACTTCGCTGCCGATACGGCCCATGCCCATAACGCCAAGCGTTTTGTTGCGCAGCTCTACGCCAAGGAACGATTTGCGGTCCCAGTCGCCGCCAACTGTTTTCAGGTAAGCCTGCGGAATGTGGCGAGCAACAGCCATCATCATTGCAAACGTATGCTCGCAAGTCGTAATCGTGTTTCCGTCTGGCGCATTGATAACGATAATGCCACGTTGCGTTGCTGCTTCGAGGTCGATGTTGTCAACGCCTACACCTGCACGGCCAACGACTTTCAATTGCTTGCCTGCATCCATGATGCGAGCTGTAACGCGCGTCTGGCTGCGAACGAGAAGAGCGTCATATTCGCCAATGATGGCTACGAGCTCGTCCTCGCTTAATCCAGGCTTCTTGTCGACGCTAACGTCTGCAGCATCCACGAGCTGCTGAATGCCAAGATCACTAATCGGGTCCGATACTAACACTTTAAACATGTGCTAATTGCCTCCTGTCTAATCGTAAAAACGAAGTGCTGAACTAAAAGAAGTGAATATGTAGGAAAAACTCCAAAAGGAGTCATTCGACATCAGGATAAACGCCCGCAGCGGCTTGTAAAAAACATCGTCCCGTTACCGTGGTGCAGCAGCGGGACGAAATTTGTCCGATTGACGGGTATTTTGCATATAGTCATAACGTCTACTATTTTATAGCAAACGGCTGTAGGAATGCAATGCCGAAACTTGCCGACCTGTGAATTTTTCGTTATGATTCAGTCATTGCTAAAGGGGGGAAGCCGAGTGAAACGATGGGAAGACATTAGTGCCGATGAACTGGCTAGCTTGTTAGAAGAAGGGCGTGTGAAGCCCGAGCAGATTATTGACGTTCGTGAAGCGCAAGAATGGGAGTATTATCATCTCGAAGGATCACGCCATGTCCCAATGAGCCAATTTCAGAGTTTGCTCAGCACGTTATCGAAAGAAGAGGCCTTGTACATCTTATGCGCACATGGCGTTAGAAGTGTCGCAGTATGCAATTATATGCAAGAAAACGGCTACTCGGCGCACCTCAATGTTGCAGGAGGCATTGCCGAAATAGCCGTCATTCAAGGTTTTCAGTACGATTAAATTATTCTGCCTCGCGCAAGAAGAATGGCAATTGAGGGAGAAGCTGGTTCGTGTAAAGCCTTCCCATGCTGTTTTGGAAATCGCCGCTGCGAACCGCTTTGGTGTCCGCCAGCAGTTCCGCGATTGGGCCAACGAGGCGCATATTGAGCTTGTTAGCTTGCCCTGTTCCGATAAATTCATCAATACGGCTCGTCAAGTCCTGCGGGTAGTAGCTTACGACTTTGCCTGCGGAAGCGACCAGATCTGCGCTTAGTTTATTTTTGACGACTAGCGGCATTTTTTTCCACTCCGTAATCGTTAGCGAGCTTGGCATCTTGATGGCGCTAGGAATGTCTGCATCAATCGTTGCGCTCCATTTGAGCATCGCCTCGTAATAGGACTGTTGCCCTTGCAGGGATTTGGAAACGCCAGCTTTAAAGTCTTGGTCTTGCTTTAGCGCTGCCATCAGCTGTGAAATCGAAGTATTGTCGCTTTTGCCAGACAGCCTTTTCGATACGCTTTGGAACGATGCAAGGCTCTTGAGCAACTGCTGCTGGGATTGCTCTATTAAGGTAGCCTGCTGGGTTGATACGGATGAGATTTCCTTAAATTTTTGCTGTGCTAATGTTGAGAGGCGTTTGAACTCCGTAGGCAAATCACTCGTTTGCTTCGTATTGGCACGTTCCATTGCGCTCAGCCATTCATTCTGAAATTCGCGATAGGGCATGAATATCGTATGATAGAACGATACGAGATCTTGTTGTTGGAATGTGCCGGTTGTCACTGGTTTGCTTGCGAGCTGCTTCTGGGTTTCAAAGTTAGCGGTCGTCCGGTCGGAGCCAACACGGTAGCCGACGAAGAATGAGCCAACCGCACATACTAACATAAACAAAAAGCCGAGGGTCATTAACATTTCGGTTCTAGATAATTTTTTACTCATAAAAGAATCCCCTTCTATATGTATAATAGGATTAACTGCGAAAAAATAATTGTAATATGTATAAATACATTAACTATCATTCGAGTTATGTTGAAATTAAATTATGTGGTATAAGTATAGGCGAAAAGGATTCAAATTGGAATACAATGAATGTGGACAGGCGGTAGGGAATGAATAAAAATGATTTAAAGAAAATTCGGTTTCGAAAAGTATCGGTTGACCAAATCGGCGACAAGCTTTTGCTAATCAATTTGTATCTCACGCAGGCTTTTACCCTTATTATCGGTATCGTATGGGTATTATTTCAGCATAGAAATCCAATTCATTTATTTAATCTGCCTGCAGGCACATCTTTTTGGCTATATGGGCTAGGATTGGCGGTTGCGGTAATCGTCGTTGATCTGCTCATATCCAGATTCGTGCCCGAGGAGGCCTCCGATGACGGCGGCGTCAATGACCGGCTATTTAAACATCGGCCAATATGGCACATTCTTGTCATATCTTTTATTGTGGCGGTGTGCGAAGAAGTGCTGTTTCGGGGTGCAATCCAACATTCCTTCGGGCCGTATTGGACTAGCATTTTGTTTGCAGCCATACATGTCCGTTATTTGAGGCATTGGATTCCGACAGGGCTTGTATTCTCGATCAGCTACGGGCTCGGCTGGATTTATATTCAGGCGGATACATTGTGGGCGCCAATCATCGCGCATTTCTTAGTGGACGCCATCATGGGCTTCATTATCCGGTTTCGGAAGGATGAGGATGCATGAGCCGCATACAAAAGTTTGGCAGGCGGAATGAAGCAAGCGGTCGGCAGGAAGTGCGAAGCAGAGGCACTCGCAGCCGGGAAGATGGCCAGCCGGACACAGACCGATTGGATGATGGCACAGACATAGAAAGCGGCCTGCCGCCAAGACGAAAAAAACATCCGTCCAATAAGCAGCAGACCGCGAGATTGTATTACCAAGCACTTTTTTTGATATTTATTATATTAATCGTAGGGTTATTCTTATTCGGGAAGCGTACGGTAACGCCATCCTGACAGGGGTAACCCTGTTTTATGATTTAAGCCCCGTATCGATCGTTGCAGGATCTATGAACCCATATCCTTTGCCTTCAAGCTTTGTTAACAGCTCATCGAGCGCTTTTGCCGTCCATGGCAGCTCATGCATGAGAATGTTAGCGCCAGGATGGAGCTGCTCCAACACGTTGGCAATGACTTTATCAGGCTTATCCTTGGTAGAGGAGTCCCAGTCGAGCGAACCATTTGACCATGTCATATAGAGCATGCCGCCGTTTTTGACGATGGCTTTGACTGCGTCATTGCCTGAACCAAATGGCGGCCTGAAAAATTTAGGCGCTTCCCCGGTTAATTCTTTTACCTTCGCACTCACATCCCCAACTTGTTGCTCAACTTTTTCCTTCGATTCCTTTTTTAAGTCGATATGGTCCCAAGAGTGGTTGCCGATCGTTTGGCCACGTTCATGAATGAGCTTTAGCAACTCTGGATGCTGCTTGACGCGATAGCCATTCACGAAGAAAATCGCTTTCGCTTTATGCTTTTCAAGCGTGTCTAACATGCTTGTGAGCTGCTCTAGATCTTTGGGGCCGTCATCGAATGTGAGGAGCACGGCCTTGTCCGTCGTTTTTTGCTTATCGATTGGGACGAAGCGATACACCTTGTTCATTTTATATAAAATGGCTGGTTGCTCAACTGCAGGCTTTGCCTGTTCTTCAGTGTTTTTGCCAGGTGCTGTTGGATCAGCTGGTGTTGCCGGCGTGACAGGCTCAGACGTAGTTGGAGTTGCTGGCTTAGTTGCTGGTTGCTCCGTTGCTGCTGGCGATTTGCCAGATTGATTGTCTTCGGGCTTGGCTGCTGTTCCGCAAGCGGAAAGCGCTACGGCTAGAGATAACGGGATTGCTGCTTTTAGCATGCGATTCATGGGGTGAGGACCTCCGTCTGGCGTGATAATTGCTCAAGTTGGCTATGCAGCTATGCTTTATAAGGAAGCATGCCTTTCATTGTATCATATTTCGTTGAGCGAATTGTATGCGTGTTTTCCTGTATTTCACGAGCATGCCGCTGCTGGCGTTGCGCACAATAAGAACGGAATCCAGATTGACTTTAGGAGGCTGGCAGCATTATGAAAATGAGCGGATTTATTGTTGGCGGCTTGCTTGGCATGGCAGCAGCCATGTATGCAGCCCGCAAACGCCCTGGCTTAGCAGCATGGGCTGTTGATGCAGCTGGAGATATGATGTCGTCTGCCAAGAACAAGATGGTTAGCA
Organism: Paenibacillus sp. MMS18-CY102; assembly: GCF_009789195.1. Lineage (GTDB taxonomy): Bacteria > Bacillota > Bacilli > Paenibacillales > Paenibacillaceae > Paenibacillus_T. Next base: position 79,120 of record NZ_WSTC01000011.1, read on the forward strand.
AAGTTGTGGAACGCAAGATGGCCAAATGGAGCAAGGAGGCTGCGCATGCTGCCCCAAAGCCATCAGCCGCTTCCGCAGGCAATACCGCAGAGGCATGGAAGCAGCTAGGCGCGCTCGTTGAGAGCGATCCCGAGCTTAAGCGGGAGACGGAAGCGATTATGGCGTCAGCTACGAATAGCGGCGATGCCCATCCTTTAGAAACGTTGTCTAAAGCGCATTAATCCAAGAGTGTGGAAGCAAGATTGAACAATGAGTGGATGATAGAAAAGGAACGGAACCTTCGTTGGTAGAGTTTAGCGAAGGATCGTTCCTTTTTTGCGTGGCAATAGTGCATTCCCTTGGCGGACATGGTAACATAGGTATGTGGTATGATGGTATCACACATCATTGGCATTCTCATACCTTGTTATAACAGATGCTGCAGAGGAGGATCCTGTCATGAAAATCGAACGGCTGAGTCAAGACAAAATTCGTATATTTCTGACGTTCGACGACCTACTGGAGCGGGGCATTCAGAAGGAGGACATGTGGCGGGAAATACCGAAGGTGAATGAGCTATTCAGCGAGATGATGGATCAGGCTCACTCCGAACTCGGATTCGAAGCCAGCGGTCCGCTCGCCGTTGAAGTGTTCGCACTCCCGGCTCAGGGTATGGTTGTAATTGTTACCCGCGGCAAACTGAACGTGCACGCTGATGATTCCGTACATGACGATGATGATACGGACGAGGACGTGTATGAAATGGAAGTTACGCTGGAACAAAGCGACATTGTCATGTACGCTTTCCGAGATTTTGAGGATGTGCTCGCGGTCTGTCGTCGGCTACAGCAATCCGAATTGACCGAGGATGGCCGATTGTTTGCTTATCATGGCAAATATATAATGGCGCTCGACCCTGCGCTTATTGATTCTACACGACATAACGCACTTATTGCATTGCTAGCCGAATTCGGTGAGGCGACTTCTGTCACAGAAGCAGTGCTTGAGGAATACGGCAAAACGATTATTAATGAAGGCGCCGTTCGCGAACTGTGCAAACACTTCACATTTTAAGCACGAATGGTATAGAGAGCATCTTGCGCAATGAAGCAGCGCAGGATGCTTTTTCTTATTCTATCGGAACAAGCTTGTCATGCCTTATGATGGATAGCAGGGGGATACAAGGTCCATACTGAACGGTGAGCTGATTTGGCCTGAGCCAGCATACCTTTAGGGGGTTCGTCCACTTTGTCTACGACGGAAACGCATGACGTATTGTTATCGACACAAATTGTAATCGAACAAGCGCTTAAAAAGCTTGGCTACAGCGATAGCATGGTTGAATTGTTGAAAGAACCAATGCGAATATTGACCGTACGGATCCCCGTTCGAATGGATGATGGCACCACTCGCGTATTTACGGGCTATAGAGCCCAGCATAATGATGCTGTTGGCCCGACTAAAGGTGGCGTACGATTCCATCCTGACGTAAATGAGCATGAGGTAAAAGCGCTGTCGATCTGGATGAGCCTCAAATGTGGAATTGCAGACCTTCCTTACGGAGGGGGCAAAGGCGGTGTCATTTGCGACCCTCGCAAAATGTCATTTCGGGAGCTAGAGCTTCTAAGCCGCGGATATGTTCGTGCGGTCAGCCAAATCGTTGGGCCGAACAAGGATATTCCTGCCCCTGACGTGATGACGAACTCGCAAATTATGGCATGGATGATGGACGAATATAGCCGCATTCGGGAATTTGATTCACCTGGCTTTATTACGGGCAAGCCGCTTGTACTCGGCGGTTCCCGAGGCAGGGAAACAGCAACTGCCCGAGGAGTGGCCATCATGATTAATGAAGCGCTCCGGACCAAAGGGATCGAGCTGAAAGGCGCGCGCGTTGTCGTTCAGGGCTTTGGCAATGCAGGCAGCTATCTGTCCAAATTTATGCATGATGCCGGTGCTGCCGTAATCGGTATTTCCGATGTGAACGGCGCGTTGTATAATAAAGAAGGGCTGGACATCCCCGACTTGCTGGATAAGCGGGATTCGTTCGGCACAGTAACCAACTTGTTTAAACAAACGATCTCAAATGAGGAACTGCTGGAATTAGATTGTGATGTACTGGTTCCGGCTGCGATAGAGAATCAGATCACAGAAGTGAACGCGCCTAAGATTAAGGCTCATGTTATCGTGGAGGCGGCTAATGGGCCTACGACGCTGGAAGCAACCCGTATCGTAACCGAACGTGGCATTTTGCTCGTGCCAGATGTACTGGCGAGTGCTGGCGGGGTGATTGTATCTTATTTTGAATGGGTACAAAATAATCAGGGCTATTACTGGACTGAAGAAGAAGTCGATACCAAGCTAGAGTGGATGATGCGCAAAGGGTTTCGCCAAGTGTATGAGCTACATCAGTCGCGAGGCGTTAACATGCGGCTTGCTGCCTACATGTCAGGCGTTCGCAAGATGGCGGAAGCCGTTCGGTTCCGGGGCTGGGTATAACAATAATTAAAGTTTTGAAAGGGAGAGGTGAGAGGACAATATGCTGTTTTCGGTTTTGACTGGGGCGATTGCGCCAGGCGTTTTTCTTCTCACCTACCTTTATTTGAAAGATAAGTATGATACCGAACCGATTCATATGGTTGTTCGCATGTTTTTTATCGGCGTACTCATTTTATTTCCGATAATGATTGTTCAACGCGGCGTTGAGCTCTGGTGGGGAGACCATCAATTCGTCACTGCGTTTGGCCTATCGGCACTCGTTGAGGAAAGCGTAAAATGGTTTGTACTGTACCATATCATTTATAATCATACCGAATTCGACGAGCCTTATGATGGCATCGTCTACGCAGCTTCAATCTCGCTCGGATTCGCGACGCTGGAAAATGTGTTGTACGCATTAATGCAGCCTTCAGGCTTTGGGACGCTGATGTTCCGGGCGCTGCTTCCAGTGTCTGGCCATGCATTGTTCGGCATTACGATGGGCTATTATATGGGCAAAGCCAAATTCGCATCAGCGAAGCGCATCAAGCCCTATTTGCTGCTATCCTTCATTTTGCCGATTATCTTTCATGGCCTTTACGATTGGATTTTGCTTGCTTTCGCACATGTATGGATGTGGATCATTCCGCCCTTCATGGCGTTTATGTGGATATGGGCCCTTCGGAATATGCAGCGCGCGAACAATCGGTCGCCGTTTCGGCTGCTGCCCCGTGAGGATGAGGTTAAATTGTAGTTGATCCGTCTATACTGGTGACCATAAGGCTGACGGTGAGACACATCGCAGCGAGGAATGGGATGGAGCCAGGAGGGAATGGATTCATGTTAGGTCAGCGTGTCAAAGTGAGAATCCGATGTAACGTGTGCGGGGAAAAGTTCGTGCTGCGCGGCAAACGGGAAAAAGAAAAGATCGATACCGGGTTTAAGCAGTGCATTTGCAACAATTTAGACGATTTTGAGATTGAAGAGCAGCTCGTTTGAGTAGGCTCGGCAAATTTAGGCTAAACCGGTGAATAAAGCTTCTTTCGGTAAACCAAACTAACGTCAGGTTTGGGACCAGAAAGGAGCTTTTTGTTATGTATAGAAGGCTAAGTGCGGTGATGTTTCCGATCCTCGCGTTGCTGTGTATCGGTTCATTCTATTGGGGCTACCAAGAACATCAAGAGAAAAACTCGATCCTGATTAAAGCAGAAAATCAATACCAAAGGGCATTTCATGATCTAAGCTACCATGTCGACCAAGTACACCGCCAGCTCGGCAATACGCTTGCTGTTAATTCTAAGTCGCAAGCCTATCACCGAAAAGGGTTAGTAAATGTTTGGCGGCTGACGAGCGAAGCGCAAAATGAAGTCAATCAGCTGCCGCTTACCTTGCTTCCCTTTAACACGACAGAAGAGTTTCTCTCGCGCATTTCCAATTTCGCATATAAGACTGCTGTTCGCGATTTGTCCAAAAACCCGTTGACCGATGATGAATTTAAGACGATGAAGACACTTTATGACCGTTCTGACGAAATCTCGAAAAATCTTCAAGCGATGCAACAAAAGGTGCTTCAGAACAATTTGCGGTGGATGGATGTGGAAGTAGCGCTTGCTTCTGAAAAATCTACCCGTGATAACACGATAATTGATGGATTTAAGACTGTTGATAAGAAAGTAAGCGAATATCCTGAAATCAATTGGGGCCCTTCTGTAGCAAGCATGTACCAGAAGCGGACAATTAAGATGCTCAGCGGCAAAATGATGACGCCAGAAGATATTAAGAAGAAAACGGCGGAATTTTTAGGGCTGAAAACCGATGCGAATATTCGTGTTGTCGAGAATGGGCAAGGAACCGAATATGCCTCCTACTCTGCGACAGTTGAAGAGGAGAAAAACCGTACCATCCAATTGGATTTCACGCAAAAAGGCGGAAAGCTTATATGGTACATGAATCCGCGGGAAATTGGGGACAAGAAGACGGGGCTTGAGCAGGCAAGGAAAAACGCAGAAGCATTTTTGAACAAGCATGGCTATAAAGGGATGGTGCCGGTCAGCTACGATGATTTTGGCAATGAAGGGATATTTACGTATGTTGCTACACAAAACGGTGTGCTGATCTATCCAGAGAAGCTTACAGTGAAGCTGGCATTGGATAACGGGGAGCCTACCGGCATACAAGCGTCTGATTTTGTGTATGAAGACCACAAGCGGACCATTCCGAAGGCTAAGATATCCAAGGCTCAAGCAAAAGCTGCACTCAACCCATCGATGAAAGTATCGTCAGAAAAAATGGCGATTATATTGAACGATTTGGGAGAAGAGGCGCTGTGCTACGAGTTTACAGGGAAAATAAATAAGCAAGAATATAAAATTTATATTAACGCGGATACAGGTGTTGAGGAGTCTATCGAGCAGACACCGGAATTGCGATAAAATACCGCTGCGGTGATGTCGAGACATTCGACAAAACCGCGCGTTTCGATATAGCTCCCCACCATTCGACGTGATATAATCACCGTATGGGAGGGGAGCCGTTTGCTGCCAAATATTAGCCAAATCTTACATATCCAGATTGCTTCCTCGGTTGAAACTGCGGAAGAGCCAAAGTTCGAATACAAATCCCGCATCGCAGACGACCGTGAAGACAATCTATTCATTGAATTGCCTCTCCATGAGGCGACCGGCCAGTACAAGAAGCTGCTGCTAGGCGATGAGCTGTCCGTCTTGTTTATTACGGAAAATGGGGTCAAACATTATTTTAACACGCATGTTACGGGGTTCGAGGAAGAAGCAATCAAGCTTATTCGAATTCAGAAGCCCGATCCGCAATCTATAACGAGGACGCAGCGTCGCCACTATTTGCGCGTTGCGGCTGAGCTCGAGGTGGCTGTGCTAACAACGAACGGTGACCGATTCACCACGCTAACGGATGATGTTGGCGGTGGCGGGATTTCGTTCATCTGTGAAGGCTCATGGCAGTTAGAGCAAGGTTACACGATTCAATGCTGGCTTCTGCTGCCATACAAGAATGGAACAATTGAGCATGCTTCCTTTAAGGCAGAGATCGTCCGCGCAAATACGCTAGTAACAGGCCGATCTCATATTATGACCAAATATGTAGACATGCCAGATTATGAGCGGCAGAAGATCATTCGGTACTGTTTCGAGCGGCAATTAGAATTCCGGCATAAATAACTTGCGCATAAAAAATTTTGCAACGGGACATCCTACGTCCATCCCCAAATTCAGGGAGGAGGGCGTGGAATGTCCCGTTTGTTTAAGTTCAGCCGATTCACGAGCAATAAGCGCCATAAAGGAGTCGAACATGCTGTACATACGGAACAAGCAGCGTTCGGGAAATTGTCAGATGATGTAAGCCGTTTCTTGCGTAATATTGTTCTTGCCTTGCTGGCAATTACAATATTATCCCAAATAATGTTACGGTTCGACCTTGTCCGACAGCACGCGACAAACGCTGAAAAACTTGAAGGAATGCCCTTTAGGCAAGGGGAGCGAGCTTTGCAATGAAGAATGTAGTGTGGTATAATTTTCACGTTCGCAGGCTGAGCCTGCTTTTTTCTTGACAGGAAAACGGGAGCAGCGGTTGTTATCGTGAGGCTGATCTCAGTAGGGGGGTTCGCAGTTGTTATCGCAACAAGACGGCGGACGGGACCGGATCAACATCGCGATCGACGGACCCGCGGGAGCTGGCAAAAGCACAGTTGCCCGTTCAGTCGCCGAAACACTAGGCTACATCTACATTGATACTGGAGCGATGTATCGCGCGGTGACGTTAAGTGCACTTCGCAACGGCATATCGCCGGATGATCGCTTGCGGCTAAGTCTGCATGCCGAAAGTATCGAAATTTCTCTTCAACCATCAGCTGCGGGACAGGTCGTTTTGTTGAATGGATGCAATGTAACAACAGACATTCGTTCACGCGAGGTCACGCTTAACGTATCGCAGGTGTCTGCTGTAGAGCGGGTTCGAATTCGGCTCGTGGCGATGCAGCGGCAGCTTGCACAAGGCAAAGGCGTCGTAATGGATGGCCGTGACATTGGGTCACATGTTCTGCCTGACGCTGAATTGAAGGTATATCTGACAGCTTCGGTTGAAGAACGTGCTTTGCGGCGCTTCAAGGAGCTGGATGGCCGAGATGGCATTACGCTTGAACAGCTCGAGCAGGAGATAGCGGAACGCGACCGTAAAGATCAAGAACGAGAGATTTCGCCCCTTGTTTGCGCGCCGGATGCCATCGTATTGGACAGCACGTCGATGACGATTGAACAGGTTGCGGACAACATCGTCAATTTAAGCAGAACCAAATTGGCGGAGGCGAAGTAAACTATGGTATATATCTTTTGTCGCGCATTGCTGCGCCTTCTATATGGGCTATTGTTCCGGTTGCAAGCAGTAGGCCGGGAACATGTGCCAACAGAAGGCCCAGTTATTCTAGCATCCAATCATCTTAGCGTGCTCGATCCGCCGACGATCGGAATCAAACTCCAGCGTAAAGTGAATTTTATGGCGAAAGCGGAGTTGTTCGATATTCCATTGTTTGGGCGATTGATTCGTCAATGTGGCGCATTCCCAGTTAAGCGTGGCGGCGTAAGCAAGGAGTCTATCCGAGCTTCGATTGAGCTCCTTAGCAATGGCGGAATGATGGGCATTTTCCCTGAAGGGACTCGCAAGAGCAGCGGCGAAGCAGGCAAGAAGGGAGCTGCGATGATCGCACTCCGTAGTGGTGCAGCAATCGTGCCCGTGTACATCGAAGGCAATTATAAACTTTTCCGTAAAATGATTGTCCGATATGGTCCTCCTGTTGACTTATCTGATATTATTGCAGAACCTTCTTCGGATGCACTAGAACGGGTAACGGAACGCATCATGAACGAAATTCGCTCGCTGCGAAAAAAATAGTTTTAAACGCTGTGTTTCGTCCTGTTTCAATAGGGGCGGGCAGGTTTAAATAAATGTTGGGGTATGAATTGAGGAGGTTATTTTCAATGTCAGAAGAAACGAAGATTGAAGAAACCACAGCTGCGGAAACGATCAGCCAGGACGCCTTGGACAACTTTGTGTCCTTGAAGAAGGGCGACACGGTTAAAGGCACGATCGTCAAAATCGAAGACAACCAAGCTACGGTTAGCCTTGGATATAAATATGACGGCGTGATTCCGCTGCGCGAGCTGTCGTCGGTACAACTCGACAACGCTTCTACGGCAGTTCAAGTTGGCCAAGAAGTTGAACTTAAAGTCGTCAGCATTGACGACGAGAAAGAAAAGCTCGTGCTTTCCAAACGTGCAATCGATGGCGAAAAAGCATGGGATGAACTCCAAGCGAAATTCGACAGCAGCGAAGCGTTTGACGTTGTTATCGCCGATGTAGTGAAAGGCGGTCTCGTAGCTGATGTTGGCGTACGCGGCTTCATTCCAGCATCGATGGTAGAGCGCCACTTCGTTGAAGATTTCTCGGATTACAAAGGCCGTTCGATCAAAGTCAAAGTGAAAGAAATTGACCGCGAGAACAACAAAGTAATCCTGTCTGCTAAAGAAGTGCTGGAAGCTGACTTCGAAGCAAACAAACAAAAGATCATGGCTTCGCTTGAAGCAGGCCAAGAGCTTGAAGGTACAGTACAACGCCTGACGCCATTCGGTGCATTCATCGATATCGGCGGCATCGACGGTCTCGTTCACGTATCCGAAATCTCGTGGCAGCATGTTGCACATCCGAAAGATGCCGTTTCCGAAGGCCAATCGGTTCGTGTAAAAGTGCTGAAAGTTGATCCAGCTGCAGGAAAAATCAGCCTGAGCATGAAAGCTGCACAACCAGGCCCTTGGGATTCCGCAATCAATAGCTTTAATACAGGTGATATCGTAACGGGCACTGTTCGCCGCATCGTTGATTTCGGTGCATTCATCGAAATCGCACCAGGCGTTGAAGGTCTCGTTCACATTTCACAAATTGCACACCGCCATGTAGCTACTCCGCATGAAGTGTTGAAAGAGGGCCAAGAAGTTAAAGCTAAAATTCTTGACTTCAACCCAGCACAAAAACGTGTATCCTTGTCGATCAAGGAAACGGAAGAAGCGCCTGAGCAAGCTCCACGCGCTGAGCGTCCAGCACGTGCACCTAAAGAAGACCATAGCGCAGCAATCGCAGCGAACAACCAAAGCCTGAGCTTCACGCTTGGCGAGCGTTTCGGCGATAAACTGAGCAAATTCAAATAAGTGACTGATTTGGCGAGAGCCAAATTGGTATAGGAATTGAAGCAAGCCTGTAACCAACGAATGTTGGTTGCAGGCTTGTTTTGTTTTATCAGTGGGTTCGTGGGTTATGCTTCGCTTTCATTGTGCATAATACAGGCAAGCGAGGTGAAAGCAGCATTTATGAATCCTGGGTATATTTCGTATTGGATCCTTACCATTATGGCCATATTAGTGTTTACCGGTTGGTGGAAATGGCTGGCGGATGATGTGCGGCCACGGCATATCGTGATTTTGGGAGCTGGGTGTCTAGCCTTGTCCCATTTATATGTCCCGCTTGATTTCATTGGCGGGAACCTGGGGGAAATCAGTATATCTGTATGCTGGCTAGCAATGTGGGCAATCGGAATTATTGCAATTAGGCCTTCAGACGGTTCTTTGCAACGTTTTTATTTATTTGTTGCCGCTTTGTTGTCTGCACTGATGGGAGGCTGGCTTCGTATGCTTTATACGAATGATCCAGTTCTTATTGTTATGCATGCGACCGCGGATTCAGCAATTCTGATCGGATTTACAGCTTCGATTAGTGCACTGAGCTGCGCCTCCTTATTGTTTAGTGTAGTGACGCTGGCTTCCATATTAGAACCGCTATTAGTGGTTGAATTAATGCCGTCCATATCAGCAAAGCCAGTAACGCTTGGGTCGCTTGCATGGTGGGATAGCTACTTGTTGGCATGGTTCACAGCCCGCGCTGTTGTATTGATTGCACGCGCCGTAAGAGTTGTAGCCGCCAAATGGTTCACTCGAACCGCCGGTGAGCGAGAAGGAGGCACTTAACAATGTTTCATTGGCTGGAGGCGTACACTACCGATCACAAATATATGCTTGGCGTCTCGCTCGGTGTCATCTTCGGGTTATCGGCTAGGCTGCTTATGATGCGAACCGACTATCGGCAATATCCTACTTACCCCCATGGGCGGATCATTCATATTTCGCTCGGAATTATTGCGGCAGCGTTAGGCGCTGTTGCCATTCCAGCATTATATAAGAAGGATTATACGGCAATCACGTTTCTGACGCTTGCTGCCCAACAATTTCGGGATGTACGAAAGATGGAGCGGGATACCCTCACGAATATAGATAGTATGGAGCTGGTGTCTCGCGGCACTACATATATTGAAGGAATTGCAATGGTGTTTGAGGGGCGCAATTACCTCGTTATTTTCACCTCGCTGCTGACAAGCCTTTTTGCTATTGCCTTCAACGTTTGGGTTGGTGCCATCGCAGGTGTCGTGCTCATCTTTGCTGTCCAGTTTCTGAAGTCAGGCAAATCGATCTCGCATATTGCAGAAGTCACATCCGCGCCGCTTAGAATTGAGGGACCGGATCTTTATGTGGATGATATTTATATGATGAATGTAGGGCTTAAAGCCGATCAAGAGCTCATTGCTGAACGTGGATTAGGCGTCATTGTGAAGCCGTTTAATCCCAATGGCAAAGCAACATTGTCGAATCTTGGCCAGCGGCAAGCCATTTTGTACGATCTATCGACGATACTCGGCGTTTTCCGCGATAGCGGCGAACCGTCACTGGTTCCGATGGCCAAGCTGGATATGCGAGACGGAAGGCTTGGGGTGTTCATGCTTCCGCAGGAGAAAGATGCAGGGAAAGCGGCTGAAGTCGTTAGGCGCGTCCCGATCTTGGAATCTGCAGTCCGGATGCCAACGGAAGCTTCGGTGAACAAGGAGGGAGGCACATAGGATGGCGCGAATCGTAGCAATCGTGTCGACAGAGGCTGCTTCAGTAATGGGAGGAGGAGCGCCAGTTTTCATTGAAACTAATGCGGATGACCTTCAGAAGACCGCTTTTTTGCTCGAAAAAATATTGGATGCCAATGCGCATGATTTAAAGAACGGCAGCTTTGTTCTGGTCGATCACCATACATAGCGCGATATGAAAAGTTAGCCAAGCTGATTATTTTTTGCTATGATGGTTATCGTGAGTATTTTCGAAGGAGTGGAATCTTATGGCAAGACCCGTTATAGCAATCGTCGGACGGCCGAATGTAGGGAAGTCCACCATCTTTAATCGGGTCATCGGTGATCGGCTGGCCATTGTTGAAGATAAGCCGGGCGTAACCCGCGACCGGATCTATGGCACAGGTGAATGGAATGGCAGAGCGTTTAGCATCGTCGATACTGGTGGTATTGAAATCGATGGCGAAGACGAGATCATGAAATCGGTCCGTATGCAAGCAGAGCTTGCTGTTGAAGAAGCGGACGTTATCATATTCATGGTAGATGCAAAAGCCGGAATGACCCATGCGGATGATGAAGTAGCACAAATGCTCTTCCGTTCGCGCAAACCAATCGTTGTAGCGGTTAATAAAGTGGACAACTTTAACCGCATGGATGATGTATATGAATTTTATGGATTAGGATTTGGAACTCCGGTCGCGATCTCGGGTTCGCACGGCATGGGCATCGGAGATTTATTGGATGCAGCGGTTGAGAAATTGCCCGAGCAAGTGGATGAAGAGTATGATGAGGACGTTATTCGAGTTGCATTGATCGGCCGTCCGAATGTTGGGAAATCTTCTCTCGTAAATGCGATTCTAGGTGAAGAACGTGTAATCGTGAGCGATGTTGCGGGCACGACGCGTGATGCCATCGATACGCCGTTCGAGAAAGATGGCCAGCGTTATGTCTTGATCGATACTGCCGGCATGCGCAAACGCGGCAAGGTATACGAATCGACAGAGAAGTATAGTGTCATGCGTTCCCTAAAAGCGATTGAGCGTGCAGATGTCGTGCTGATCCTTATTAACGGCGAAGAGGGAATTATCGAGCAAGACAAACATATTGCTGGATATGCCCATGAAGCAGGCAAAGCTTCTATTTTCGTCGTGAATAAATGGGATGCCGTCGAACGTGACGAGAAGACGATGATTCATTTTACACAGGATGTTCGTGATCACTTCCTGTTCATGCATTATGCACCGATTGCATTCTTGTCCGCGAAGACGAAGCAACGCTTGCATAAGCTGCTTCCGATCGTTAACCATGTATCTGAGCAGCATGCGCTGCGCATTCAGACCCATGTGTTGAATGATGTCATTTCGGATGCAGTTGCGATCAATCCGCCGCCGACGGATAAAGGCAAACGGCTTCGGATTAATTATGCGACGCAGGTGGCAACGAAACCGCCTACTATCGTTATTTTTGTTAATGATCCGGAGATCATGCACTTTTCCTATGAGCGGTATTTGGAAAACAAAATCCGTGCTGCATTTAACTTTGAGGGGACACCGGTCCGCCTGTTCACACGCCGTAAATCCGATTCGGATTAATGCGGCTGTTGTGGCGGATTGCACAATAACGGCTAGTCGAATGGACTAGGCAAGTAGGGGAGAACGACATTGTTAAACGCAGTCATCGCGGTTGTCATTAGTTATTTGTTAGGATCTGTATCATTTAGTATCGTCATCGCACGTCTTGTGAAGGGCATCGACATCAGGCAGCATGGCAGCGGCAATGCAGGTGCAACCAATACGCTTCGCGTCCTTGGGAAGGGACCGGGCATTACGGTATTCATTCTCGATATTCTCAAAGGCGTAGCCGCGGTAGCAATCGGTTATGCACTTAATAATGAATATGAGTCTTGGACGCCGGTGCTTTGTGGCTTGGCAGCTATCGTGGGCCATAATTGGCCGATCTGGTTCCGTTTTAAAGGCGGTAAAGGGATTGCTACGACGGTTGGCGCGATCATGACGCTTGCATTCGTGCCTGCATTAATTGCGGGTCTAGTTGCAATCGCAATCATCGCAATCACGCGTTATGTTTCCGTTGGGTCGCTGCTGTTCGCGGCACTTGTTCCAGTCGGGGTTATCATGATGACAGGAACGGGACCATTGTTGTGGGCCAGCTTGTTGATTTGCGTCTTCGCATTCGTACGGCACCGGTCGAATCTGGTGAAGCTTGTGAAAGGTAAAGAAAACAAGCTGGGCGCGAAGAAAGGGTAGACGAATCTAATGAAGAATGAATACCAATCGAACGGACGCAAGGCAGCTGTGCTTGTTGCGGGAAGCTGGGGAACGGCGCTTGCTGCCGTCCTGTGCGATAATGGATATGATGTGCACATTTGGACCCGAAACGAAACACAGGCAGCAGAGATTAACGCGTCCCATTCGAACAACCGTTATTTGCCAGGCTGCATGCTTCCGAGGACCTTAAAGGCTACAGCAATCATGAGTGATGCGCTTGAAGGGGCAGAGATTGTTTTGTTTACTTCCCCTTCTTCGGCGATGCGTGAGGTAGCCAAGCAGGCTGCTCCGTTCCTGCCGGCAAACGCACTTGTCGTCCATGCGACGAAAGGGTTCGAGTCCGATACGTTAAATCGGATGACAACGGTTTTGTCAGAAGAATTAGGCAGGCCGGAAGATTCTATGGTCGTACTGTCTGGGCCAAGCCATGCGGAAGAGGTGGCAAGGCGGCAGCCGACGACTGTCGTCGTGGCATCAGCGGACCAATCTTGTGCGGAGCAAGCGCAGGATGCGTTCATTAATGCGTACTTCCGCGTTTATACCAATCCAGATGTGATCGGCGTAGAAGTGGCTGGCGCGATCAAAAATATTATTGCGCTTGGCGCGGGCTTATCGGACGGGCTCGGATTCGGTGACAATGCGAAAGCAGCATTATTAACGCGAGGCCTTGCAGAGATTAGCCGCCTTGGAACGGCAATGGGCGCGAATACGCTTACGTTTGCCGGGCTGGCTGGCGTTGGTGACCTTGTTGTGACCAGCACAAGCAAGCACAGCCGTAACTGGCGTGCAGGCTCGATGCTTGCAGAAGGGCTTCAGCTCGAGGAGGTTCTCTCGCGAATGGGGATGGTTGTCGAAGGCGTTCGCACAACAATGGCAGCCCGTAAGCTTGCAGCGCGTTATGAGGTGGAGATGCCCATCGCTGAGCAGCTCTATCAAGTGCTGTTTGAAGGATGTGCGCCCAAGGCTGCGGTCGGATTGCTGATGGGGCGCGGCCGGACGCATGAGAGCGAGCAAGTCGCTCAGGACTGGGGCCTACACCAAAGCTAAACGCCTCTCATATGATGCTAGCAGCGTACGATTTCGCTTATGGAATCGGAGTTGCTGCGCATAGGGAGGAGGCGGCGAAGATGGCAGACAAGAAGAACCTGTCTAAAGACGTACTGAGTGCCGTCAACAAAAAAACGGGCAAGGCGATATCGGAATCCGAAGTGAAAAAGCTCGCAAGCGGCGTAACCGCAGAAACGATGCAGAGCGAAGCTGAGCTTAAGAAGCTGATCAAGCAAGTGTCAGCTATGGCTAAGGTTCCGGTATCTGAACAGACGATCTCAGATATTGTTCGGGCTGTTAAAGCAAGTGGCATGAATATGTCCAACATGGAAACGATTATGAAATTTATGATGAAAAAGTGACGGCATAGTGCCGAAACACCGTTCGTACATGACTTTCACCAATACGGGAAAGACGAAACGGCGCCGTCCATGACGGTTCGCCGTTTCTTTTTTTACATACCGGCTGGACAATCTAAAGTTGGATAGCCGACTGATGGGAGGGTGAATAGACTTGGATCCCATGACGAAGATGTGGATATCGTTTGTAGGCATAGGGCTAATGGCTTTTGCAGCTTTTTTAATATCGTTTGCGAGGTATAAGACGAAGGGTGTAGTTAGGCTATTGCTTTCGGTTATTGCATTCATTTTATTGGTTTTCGGCTTTATTTATGGCGCATTTACTGTCTTTACATAAGAAATTTCACAATTGAGAGGTTGAGGGGTGTCCATCATGTTAGAGCTAAAGGGCAAAACGAAGTCTGCGACGATTGAACCTGTAGAAGGCCTCTCCCTGCTTGACTTGGCACTGAAAGCAAACGTTGATTGGCAGTTTTCGTGTTCACGCGGCACTTGTGCGCGTTGCCGTTGCCAGATCGAAGAGGGTGGTAACCTTCTCGGTGAAATTACGGATTCAGAATGGGACCGCCTTGAGCCAGAGGAGTTTGACCAAGGCTTCAGGCTTGGGTGCCAAGCTATAGTGGAATCAACGGAAGGGCGAATCGTAGCGGTTAACAAGCCCTATTTTTAAACACTCCGCTTCGAAAGGACGTGCATGATGATACAACTGGAGCAGCTTGAGCGGATGGAGTTTGCTATGGGCGCTATCGCAGAGTTGATGAACGATAGCGGTGCACGTTGGATTGTTGGCGGCAGCACAGGGCTTGCGCTTCGCGGGATCGGGATCGGGCGCCCACCGAGGGATCTAGATCTATATTCGGATTTGGATAGTGCACTTCTTCTTCATAAGCGGTTAGAGCGCTACAGTGTCGATCAGCAGCATTGGAGCGAGACGGACCGTTACCAGTCGCTCCTAAGCCACTATGTTATTGAGACTGTGCCAGTCGAGGTTGTAGGCGGCTTCGTCGTGCAAGCGCATGGGTGCCGGTATGCATTGGAAGTTAATGATTGGCTGCTTGGCCATAGCTTAGAAGTACAGTGCAATGGGAAGCGGCTTCATGTTGTTCCATTATCGCATGAATTATTGTTTAATGTTCTTCGCGACCGAACCGATCGAGCTGATATCATTGTTCAAGCTGCTATAGAGACAAGAGCGGCAAGCGAGTTGGCTGACCAACTGGTCGAGCTCTCTTATCGCAATGTGCTACAAGAAGAGCTGATCGCGCCATGGCTGCTTAAGCTGCGGGGCAGAGAGGGTGGCTTGCACGATGAGCGGTGAATGGGAAGTGCTTTTGCAGCCAAGCGGCAAAAAGCTAAAGGCAAGGCGCGGCACGACGTTGCTAGATGCAGTCCGCCGGTCCGGTTTGCACTTGCCAACACGCTGCGGCGGCAAAGCAGCTTGCATGATGTGCAAAGTCAGGGATGTAAGTGGAGCAGGCTTGTCCATGATTAGTGACCAAGAACGCAGAAAGCTTGGCGGCATGGATGAGCAGGGCTATCGGCTTGCTTGCCAGTCCAAAATAATTGGGCCAGTTGTAATTGAGTTGCCGGAGGACCCGCTGCGTGCGGCTGTACGCAGGCAGCTTGAGCGCCAGCGGGAGGAAGAGGACCGACTATGGTAGAAGGGGAGGCAATACGCATGCGACGCATTATATTGGCTGTAACGCTGTTAGTTATCATGGTGTCCGTCACCGGATGCATGTATCCAAAGGATCGATTGGTTGAGAACCAGATGCCGGCTAAAGATGCCATTCTAAATACGCAAACGGTCGTTAACCAATACTACAAGGATACGGGGCTGCTCCCGATGCTAACGGCGGATGTTAGCGTTCCGAAATACGAGAAATACCGGTTAGATTTTGACAAGCTCAAGAGCAAGCGCTATATATCGGACATGCCAGCGAGCTCATTTGAAGGTGGCGGCCAGTATTATTATTTAATCATTAACGAAGAGACGACACGGGATATCAAGCTGATGGATATCGCTGTGGTCCAACAGGTAATGGATCTGCAACGCCAAGTCGATACGTACTATGATAGCGATGCAAAGATGGTTTCGCTCAATGCAGAGGAAGCTTATCATGGCTACCATCGGATCGACTTTAAGTTGTTAGGCATTAAAGACCCTAAAATCGTTTCTATGTATTCAGGCCGGGCGATTTCTCCAATGATTGATGATCGTGGGCTAGTCTACTTAGACTACGGCTTAGATATCGCGCAAGCTATCCAGAAGTCTGGAAAAATGCCGAAAGCAGACAGCGACCTTCGTGAAGTTCTCGTAGCTTCTTCGGATCTTGTGCCGGTCAAATCCCCTGTTTATAAATGGGTTAACGGCGAGCCTCAGGCTCAGCCTTGGAGCAACGAACAGTAATTTGAGAGCGAAAATGGAGCCTTATTGCTTTGCCAGTGCTGCGGCACATGGTGAGCAATAGGGTTCTTTTTTTATTTATAACGGCATATAACTCATTCTTGGAAGGCCGGGAGAATAGTGATAGGAGGCAGAAATGTTAAGAATCAACCGTCATATTTGTCCTCGTATCGCAATAAGATATTACTAGTCCAAAACGTTGTACGAGTAGAGTCGCTTGCCTGCCCCTCTTGACCGGTGGAGATGGCGGCGAACCGGAATTTCAATTGGGAGGGATATTGAGTGGAAAAAGTGGACATTTTTAAAGACATTGCTGAGCGAACTGGCGGAGACATTTATCTCGGTGTTGTTGGCGCCGTTCGTACCGGTAAATCGACTTTCATTAAACGATTCATGGAGACGGTCGTGCTTCCCAATATAACAAATGATGCCGACCGTGTCCGGGCAATCGATGAGCTTCCACAAAGCGCAGCAGGCAAGACGATTATGACGACGGAGCCAAAATTCGTCCCGAATCAGGCAGTTAAGCTGAGAGTGGCGGAAGGACTTGAGGTTAACGTTCGTCTCGTAGATTGTGTCGGTTATGCGGTTCAGGGGGCAAAGGGCTATGAGGATGAAAATGGTCCTCGCATGATCACAACACCATGGTTTGAAGAGCCGATTCCGTTCCAAGAAGCAGCGGAGATTGGCACACGTAAAGTCATTCAAGAGCATTCCACATTGGGCGTAGTCGTGACGACGGACGGCAGCATAGCTGAAATCCCTCGTAACTCTTACATCGAAGCAGAGGAGCGCGTAATTGGCGAGCTCAAGGAGGTCGGCAAGCCGTTCGTGCTTGTGATCAACTCCACGCGCCCGCGCAGCGAGGAAACACAACAGCTTCGTAGCGAACTGCAGTCCAAGTATGATATTCCAGTAATGGCGCTTAGCGCGGCTACGATGGGCGAGGAAGAGGTTGTCGCTGTACTGCGTGAAGTGCTCTACGAGTTCCCTGTACATGAAGTGAACGTGAATCTTCCTAGCTGGGTTATGGTGCTGAGCGACAACCATTGGCTGCGTGCGAACTACGAAAACTCGGTCCGTGATACGGTTAAAGATATTCGCCGTCTCCGTGATGTTGACCGTGTGGTCGCGCAGTTTATGGACTATGATTTCATCGCCCGCGCTGGCTTGAGCGGGATGAATATGGGGCAAGGCGTCGCTGAGATCGACCTGTATGCGCCGGATGAGCTGTATGACCAAATCCTGATGGAAGTGGTCGGCGTCGAAATAAGGGGCAAAGACCATTTGCTGCAGCTTATGCAGGAGTTCTCCCATGCGAAGCGGGAGTATGACCGATTCGCGGAAGCGCTCGAAATGGTGAAGACGACGGGCTATGGCATAGCGGCCCCTTCGCTAGCTGAGATGGCGCTCGACGAGCCGGAATTGATTCGCCAAGGCTCCCGGTTTGGCGTCAGGCTGAAGGCGACTGCGCCATCGATTCATATGATTCGCGTGGATGTCGAATCGGAATTCGCGCCGATTATCGGCACAGAGAAGCAGAGCGAGGAACTCGTGCGCTACCTGATGCAAGACTTTGAGAATGACCCAATTAAAATTTGGGAGTCGGATATTTTTGGCCGATCGCTGCATTCCATCGTACGCGAAGGCATCCAAGGCAAAATCGCGATGATGCCAGACAATGCACGCTATAAGCTGCAAGAGACGCTTGGGCGCATCATAAACGAAGGCTCTGGCGGGTTAATCGCAATCATTTTGTAAATGCAACCCCAAAACGTCTCCTCTCGGCTGCCGGC
Source organism: Paenibacillus sp. MMS18-CY102 (assembly GCF_009789195.1). Classification (GTDB taxonomy): domain Bacteria; phylum Bacillota; class Bacilli; order Paenibacillales; family Paenibacillaceae; genus Paenibacillus_T. Next base: position 97,434 of record NZ_WSTC01000011.1, read on the forward strand.
CGGCCGAAGGAGGCGTTTTTTTATTTCTAAAAGGTTGCGTAAGCGGGCGGGGGCTCGTATAATTCATCTTTGTGGACATTAATACGACAATTTTCGACACTGTAAATATATAGAATCGAGTATTTTCGACAATAATTACATTAATTCCGATTGACATACTAGGATAGTAGAGGTAAGATCATTTACATCGAAGAATAAACCGAGGGGGAATATTGGAATGCGCAAATGGGGAAAATCAACGTTGTTTATTTTGATTGCAGCGATCCTGCTTGTCACAGCAGCATGCGGCAGCAAACCGAAAGAAGAAACAAAAGGGGATACGGCGTCCGGTACGGAGCAAACGGCATCGGGCAACAGCGCTGTATCGGCACTGAAAGATAAGAAGATCGCACTCATTATGCAATTTAATACAGGCACATTCTCTGCCCAATATATTGAAGGCGTGAAAGAGCAGGTTACGAAATTTGGCGGCAAGGTGCAAGTGTTTGCATCTGACAACGATTTGGCCAAAATGTCGGGCAACCTCGACGCAGCGATCAACCAAGGCTTCGACGGCATCCTGATCGACCATGGACAAGCAGCGGCGCTGGAAGCGGGCGTGAAACGTGCATTGGAGAAAAATATTCCAGTCGTAGCATTCGATGCTGACTTGAAATTGCCAGGCGTTACCGTATTGTCGCAAGACGACCAAATGATGGCGAGCAAAACGCTTGAGCTGCTTGGGCAAGATGCTGGCGGCAAGGGCAATATCGTGAAAATTTGGGTAGCGGGCTTCGCGCCGATGGAACGCCGCCAAGTGGCATACAAAGCGTTCATCGAGAGCAACCCCGGCATTAAGGAAATTGCTGCATTCGGTACGGCTAACAACCCAGCGCTTGATGCACAGACGCAAATGGAAGCGATTCTGAAGCAATATCCGAACAAAGGCGACATTACGGCAGTATGGACGGCTTGGGATGAATTCGCTAAAGGCGCAACCCGTGCGATTCAGCAAGCGGGTCGCGACGAAATTAAAGTGTATGGGATCGATATGAGCGATGAGGACTTGCAATTGATCCAAGATCCGAAGAGCCCATGGGTTGCTTCCGCAGCTGTTGATCCGAAGGATATCGGCCGCGTGCAAGTACGCTACCTCTATCAGAAGCTTCATGGCGATAAAACGGAAGATACTGTCGTGCTCGATGCAGTGCTCGTCAAACGTGCAGACCTGCCGAAAGAAGCCATTAATACAGCTCAACTCAACGAATATATCAAAGGTTGGAGCGGCAGAACGCAAGGCTACGCCGATTGGATGAAAGAGCTTGAGCAAGCGAAATAATCGGATGAAGCCGGCCGCGGCAAGCGGCCGGTTTTTCCGCGAAAGAGGACGGATGGGAGGAAGCGTGAGCGTATGAAACAACTCGTAATGAGCGACATCGCCAAGTCATTCTCGGGCATTCCTGCGCTTAGTGGGGTCGGGTTCGACGTCAGGAGCGGCGAAGTGCACGCATTGCTTGGAGCAAATGGAGCAGGCAAAAGCACGTTGATGAAAATCTTATCCGGCGCTTACATAAGTGACAGCGGCACGATATCGATAGATGGGCAAGCTGTATCGATCCGTACGCCATCTGATGCGAAGGCGCAAGGGATTCATTGTGTTTACCAAGAGGTAGACACCGTGATCATCCCGCATCTAAGCGTCGCAGAAAATATTATGCTGGACCGGCTTGCCGCATCTGGCGGCGGCTTGCGATTAGTCAACTGGAAGGGAATAGAGCGGGAAGCAGCTGCTATGCTGGAGCGTCTGGGCGCTTCCATTCCCGTCCGCAAGCTCGCTGGCGATCTGACGCTTGCGGAGAAACAGCTTGTTGTCATTGCTAGATTGCTTACGGAGCAAGCCAAATATGTCATATTCGACGAGCCGACAGCGCCATTGAGCTTAGAAGAGGCTGAACGATTGTTCCGTGTGATCGCAGGCCTTAAGAAAGATGGCATTGGCATCATTTTCATTTCCCATCGGCTGCCGGAAGTGTTCCGGTTATGCAACCGCATTACGGTTATGCGCGATGGCGTGCGGGTATTGACTGCCGAAGCGGCAGCATCTTCGCCGGAGGAAGTTGTCACAGCGATGCTGGGGCGTTCACTAGAGGAAGAGTTTCCTAAAGTAGATGCGGCAATTGGAGACATCGCGCTGCGAGTGGAAGGCTTGCGCATGGGCAAACGTGTTCGTGATGTTAGCTTTGAAGCGCGAAGCGGCGAAATCGTTGCCATCGTAGGGTTAGTTGGCGCCGGGAAAACGGAGCTATCGAGGGTGCTGTTCGGTGCTGATCCGCGTGAAGCTGGTACGGTCAGCGTGAAAGGGCGTGCCGTCTTGCAAGGTGACCCCGCTCAAGCGATTGTGGCAGGCATAGCGCTTGTACCTGAAGAACGGCGCAAGCAAGGAGTTCTAGTTAATGAGAACGTAGTGCGTAACTTAAGCCTGCCTTTTCTCAAGGCGTTATCGCGTCTAGGCATCGTATCAGGAGCCAAGGAATCGGCTGCTGCGGAATCTCTCATTAAGCGGCTAGGAATCAAAACATCTTCAAGTGCGGAGCAAGTTGCGCATCTTAGCGGAGGCAACCAGCAGAAGGTGTCCATTGGCAAATGGCTGCCGACAGGCGCGGAGGTCTTCTTGTTCGATGAACCGACCAAAGGCGTTGATGTTGGTGCAAAAAGCGATATTTTCGGCATTATCGGCGAGCTTGCACAGCAAGGGAAAACGATTATTTATTTAACATGCGAGTTCTCTGAAGCAATAGGGATAGCCGATCGCATCCTGGTGATGTGCGATGGCGAAATTGTGAAACAATTCGCGCGTGGGGAAGCTACGCAGGAAGAGCTGCTGCTGCATGCGAGCGGCGGAAGGGGAGACAACTAGTGAAAGAACGCATATTGAATTTTATTTTCAAGTACGGGGCACTTCTTGTTATTGGAATCGTCATTTTGTTCTTCTCGCTATGGGATGAGCATTTTTTCACGTATGCGAACTTAAGTGATATTTTACGCTCCATCTCGATCGTGACATTCGTTGCGATTGGCGTTACATTCTCATTGACGGTCGATGGTTTCGACTTATCTGTCGGTTCTACGGTCTCGTTGACCACCGTCACAGCCGCAACCATTATGGTCTGGTACGAAATGCCGCTCATCGTGGTGCTCGTTGTGCCGATTCTAATTGGCGCCCTCATCGGTCTGCTGAATGCTTTGCTGATCGTGCGTGTACGCATCCCTGATTTATTAGCAACGCTTGCGGTGATGTACATTATTTCCGGCGTCCAACGGACCTATACAAAAGGGTACTCAATCTATAACAACATGGCGATGGAAGACGGCACAACAGCGCCGGGCAGCTTTACCGATTCGTTCTTGTGGATCGGCCAAGGCAAGCTATTGGGCGTCCCCGTGCCAGTCATTCTGATGGTGATTGCGGTTATGTTGGTGCACCTGTTCTTCAAATACACACGCTATGGGCGGCAGATGCAAATGACGGGCGGCAACGAAGAGGCGGCACGGCTCTCCGGCGTACGGGTAAAGAAGATTCGTACTGCTGCCTACGTAATTTCAGGCGTATTCGCTGCAATTGGGGGCATTCTGTTCGCTGCGCGTACGGGCACGGGCCAGATCGACGCTGGGGCGCCGATGCTTATGGAAGCAGTCGCTTCTGTTTTCGTTGGCTATTCGGTGCTCGGCGCTGGACGGCCTAATGTGATCGGCACGTTCTTCGGCGCTGTGCTCATCGGCGTATTGCTCAACGGAATGACGATGATGCATATCCCCTATTACACGAATGATATTATTAAAGGCGCTGTACTCATCTTGGCATTGGCTGTAACATTCATTCATCTTACGAGACGGCGCGCATAAATCGCCCATTGAGGAAATCGTTGAAAATCGAACACGCACTTGTAATTACGAAACGGCTGTATTACTATAAGTTTGTTCGCTTAGACAGGTATATTTTTGAAACAATCGGCAAAACAGATGATAATGAACCGACTCACGCTGTCATCAGGGGAGGTGAAACCATTGAACAAAACGGAACTGATTGCAAAAGTGGCCGAGCTGACAGATTTGTCGAAGAAAGATGCGACGAAAGCAGTTGACGCCGTTTTTGATGCAATCTCTGATGCTCTTCAGACTGGCGACAAAGTCCAGCTGGTAGGATTCGGCAACTTCGAAGTTCGCGAGCGCCAAGCACGTAAAGGCCGCAACCCGCAAACAGGCGAAGAGATCGAAATCGCTGCAAGCAAAATGCCTGCTTTCAAACCAGGCAAGTCGCTTAAAGACCTTTGCTCCAATTAATATCGGCTACTCGCCGCTAACGTCCGGATGGCACTCATTCGGACGTTTCTCATTGTAAGCATTCGCATTAATTACGCGTACATATGGACGTTAACTTATTTATATATTTTCGCACAGAAAGGAGGCATGAGGCATGGAGCAAAATCAAGGCGAGTATATCGTCGTGAAAGCAAAGGATCAAGGTGTAGTCGTAATCGGCTTAACGCGCGGGCAGGATACGAAATTTCACCATACCGAGAAACTGGATCGTGGAGAAGTGATGATTGCGCAATTTACCGACAATACATCGGCGATCAAGATCCGTGGAAAAGCAACCATCATGACCAAATATGGCACGATTGATACAGATGCTTAGCATAGGGAACCCAAGGACGCAGGCAATGCCTGCTTTTTTTATGTTCAAATGCAGCATTGGAATGACAAGCTGATTCAAGTCGTACAATAAGAGGAGAACGAATCTTGGCAGGGATGCGCGAAGCATCGGCTGCTGGAAAGCGGGGAGCCTCTATGCGTATCGGTTTGTCACTGCTTGCCGCTGGGCTAATGACGACTGTCATTACAGTCATGCTGATTTCTGCCCATCCTCGGGATGCTGCGCCTGTGATGCGCCACATTTCAACTGTAACGCCCGAGGCGGGCAAACGATTAACGAACGGTACTCTTGTCGATTTTGTCGTGGCAACACCACTCGATACCAAGCTTAAGCGGGCCAACTGGACAGCGTCTACGCTCTCCCTTGACTTTGTTCTGCCTTCCAGCCGCGTGCTGGACGACCATAATGTTTCCCAAATGCTGCACGATGTTGAAGCCGTTATTCGGCTAGCTTTCCTGGAGCTTGAGAATGTGAATCGCGTACTCATTCGATTCGGTGAATCGCCACAAGCGGATGCGGAAGCAGGGCTTTATGCGAATCCAGAAAACGAATCGTCCTATCGGCTGCTTATGGCTTCCGATGTTCGGCGCACCGACCGCTGGATTGCTGAGGAGCAAAGCAAGTGGGTAGGCATGGGAAGCGCAGACTCAGATAGTCTATGGAAAAGCCGCCTTCGATTGTCGTTTACCCCGCTTTGGGAGATGAAACGAAATGCGGCATTTATGGCAGGACAGGAACAATCGGATTCGGCAGATGGCGAGTAAGGTTCGTGTTAGTCTCCATGTAGCAATATCGTGAACATAAAGCGCATGCGTAGGCGATCACGCCTGTTTGTGCTATAATAGTTTAGATAATTGGACAGCAATGATTGACTGCTGCCTGTTCGGAGGCTTTCCCGATGACACATAACCGCATTCCTCAATTCATTCACAAATACACTGGGCATGACATGATTCAAAAGCATACCGAGCTGCCGGCGTTTCCAGATTCACGGATTCGCCTACTCGTCGCGTGCTTGCAAGCTAGCGGAATACCATCTGCAAACCAAGATCTTTATGCTTCCGCCGTTTCCCTCGTACAGATGGGGCTTGATACGCATGACTTGATTGATACCCATACGGGTCATCAAACCGAAGCGGAGATGCGTTCTAGGCAAATCAAGGTGCTAGGCGGCGATTATTTTAGCAGCCGATTTTATTTTTTATTAGCGCAAGCTGGCCAGGTTCAAATGATACGGGCGCTGAGTGAAGCAGTTTGCGAAGTAAATCACATGAAGATGGATTTCTACGGACAGATGAAGAAATCCCAGCTCACAGCTGATGAATATTTCGAATGCCAGGTTTCAATCAAATCTGAGCTGTTCCGATCGTTTACGGCCATATTTGACGAATGGCTTTCTCCGCAATGGAACGATTTGCTAAGTGGCATTTCACAATGCGAAACGGCCATGAAGGAGTGGCAGCGCCTTAACGATTCAAGCTTGTTCTTGAACAGCTGGGCGTATTGGCATCTCTGGCATGGCGGCACAGATAGCGAGCGCCTATGGTTGGCTGAATTGGGAAGTGAACAAGCCCCCGATCCCCAAGCGTTCGAGGCTTTGGTAGTGAAATATAATATCCGCAGCTTGCTGGCGGATAAGCTTCATGAATATGTAACAAGCACAAGGGCGATGATTTCGTGCCTTGACAGTAGCAGCTTGGTTGACGAGCTCTCCGACATTGTAGATACTTTCGTACAGGCATTGTCAGCGCCGGCCTTGCACAGCGAGATGAGGTGACAACTATGGACGTTCAATCGAAAGAAACACATGTACAATCCGTTTTTCAGAAAATCGCGCCCGTATATGACTTGATGAATGACTTGTTAAGTTTCCGCCGCCACAAGGCATGGCGCAAGTTTACGATGAAGCAAATGAATGTCCAGCCTGGCGATACGGGCATCGACTTATGCTGCGGCACCTGCGATTGGACCATCGCGATTGCACAAGCAAGCGGCAGCGGCCGTATCGTCGGGCTTGATTTTAGTTCGAATATGCTGGAAGTCGGGAAGAAGAAGGTAGAGAAGCAGCAACTGGACAAGCAAATTCAGCTCGTTCACGGCAATGCGATGGAGCTGCCTTTTGCCGATAATTCGTTTGACTATGCGACAATCGGTTTCGGTTTGCGCAACGTGCCTGATTACACGCGTGTATTGCAAGAAATGAAGCGGGTCGTTAAGCCGGGTGGGCAAGTCGTTTGCTTAGAGCTTTCGAAGCCGACATGGCAGCCATTCAAGTCGATCTATTATTTTTATTTCCAGCGGGTTCTTCCGATGATCGGCAAGCTTGTCGCCAAGAGCCATGAGCAATACAAATGGCTTCCGGAGTCGCTCAAAGCTTTTCCGGGCCGCGACCAATTAGCAGATATGTATCGTGAAATCGGCTTGAAGGATGTTAAGGCCTTTCCGTTGACGGGCGGCATAGCTGCACTGCACATCGGCGTAAAGGGGACAGACCAGGCATGATTCGCAAAATTCGCATCTTCTTAGAAATGATCAAATTCGAGCATACCGTATTCGCACTGCCATTCGCTTTCATGGGTGCCATTCTTGGTGCAATAACGATGGAAGGCCGATGGCCAACATGGGCTGAGCTGGGCTGGATCTTGCTTGCGATGGTAGGGGCTCGAACAGCGGCTATGGCATTGAATCGATTGATCGACAGAGGGATTGATGCACTTAACCCGCGGACGGAGATGCGTGCTATTCCAGCCGGGCTGCTTAAGGTTAGCGAAGTGGTATTATTTATCATCATTTCCTTTGCAGTGTTGATCTACGCTTCGGCCCAATTGAATGAACTGTGCGTGAAGCTGATGCCGCTTGCCGTATTTATGCTCGTCCTATATTCGTACACGAAACGGTTCACTTGGTTGTGCCACGTTGTATTAGGGCTTACGATCGGCTTGTCGCCGCTAGGCGCATGGGTTGCCGTTACTGGCCAGTTTGAACCTGCGGCATGGGTTCTTTTTGGGACAGTCGCTTTGTGGCTAGCTGGTTTTGATATCATTTATGCAACACAAGACTTTGAGTTTGACCGCACCAATAAAGTGCATTCGATTCCAGCGCGTTTTGGCATTCGTGGTGCGCTTTGGATCGCACGCTCGCTTCACTTGGTTACAGCCATCGGATTTATAACGTTGTTTTTCATAACGGATCTAAGCTGGGCTTATCTAGCTGGGACAATGATATCCTGTATCATTTTGTTCTATCAGCATTGGCTTGTGCGGCCTACCGATTTGAGCCGGGTTCAAATCGCGTTCTTCCCGATGAATGGAACGCTTAGCGTCGTCCTCTTCGCATTTACGCTGCTTGATCTGCTGGTGCTCAGGTAATGGCAGATTATCCTATCAGCAAGCCGCATGCCCGTCCGTCACGCTGGGTTGTAGGCATCACTGGTGCGAGCGGTTCCTTGTATGGCATTCGGCTGATCGAGGTGCTGCTGCAAGCTGGCATTCATGTCCATGTTGTCGTGACAGATGCTGGCTGGCGCGTATTGAAAGAAGAGCTGGGCTGGGACGTGACGCGCCGCCAATCCGTTTTTGAGGAGCGGTTCGGCGCCTTGGCAACGGAAGGGCAGTTGACTTTCCACCCTAATGCGGATATAGGGGCTTCGATTGCAAGCGGCTCATTCCGGGTTGACGGGATGGTTATTATGCCGTGCTCTATGGGCACTTTAGCCTCGCTTGCCCACGGGATTTCCGATGACTTGATGACCCGCGCTGCGGACGTCATGATTAAGGAAGGGCGCAAGCTTATCCTCGTTCCGCGCGAAACGCCGCTTCACGCTATCCATCTTGAGAATATGCTCACGCTGGCTAAGCTGGGTGTTAAACTCATCCCGGCCATGCCGGCTTTTTATTATGGGCCACAAACGATTCTCGACCTTGTCGATTTCTTGGTTGGCAAAGTACTCGACATGATGCCTTTAGACCATAACCTCTTCAACCGATGGGGGGGAGACACCAATGACTAATCATGAAATGCTTGCTATTGGCCGCATTGATTATGCGAACGCGTGGCCATTATTCCATTATGTGACTGAGCCAGCAATGTCTGCGCTTGGCGCACGCATCGTATCCCGAATTCCTGCGGAGCTTAACCGTACGCTATTAAGCGGTGAACTGGCGATGTCCGCAGTTTCGTCGTTTGCATATGCGCGCCATGCTGAACAATATTTGCTGCTTCCTGATGTGTCCGTCAGTTCCGTGGGCAGCGTGCATTCGATTTTGTTGTTCCTCAAAAAACCGCTTGACCAAGTTCGTAAAGGCGTGATCGCAGTAACAAATGCGTCTGCGACCTCCGTTAATTTGTTAAAGGTGCTCATGTCCGTCTATTTGGAAGGGGAACCTACCTATGAGACGATGGAGCCGAATTTGGACAAGATGCTTGAGCATGCAGATGCAGCGCTGTTGATCGGTGATCCGGCTATTCATGCCTCTTGGCGTGGGACGGAACTTCAAGTGATTGATTTGGGCAAAATGTGGCATGATTTTACCGGATTAGGGATGACTTACGCTGTTGTCGCTGTCCGTAAAGAAGCAGCTGCACGCCATTATGATACGATTGCGGCTGTACATCAATTAATGGTTGAGAGCAAACGGAAAAGCCTCTTGAACCCTGAACTGCTCGTGCAGCAAGCATGTGAGTCATTAGGCGGAGAGCCCGACTATTGGCGGCTTTACTTCCGTGCGTTAAAATATGATTTTGGGGAACGCCAGCAAGCTGGGCTGCGGTTGTATTTGAAATACGCAACCGAGTTAAACCTGCTCGACCGTGAACCAGAGCTTGTGTTTTTCAAATAGCTGTAACTTACGATGCAGGTTTTGTTTACGCAAAACCTAAGTATTTGCTTACGATGCTGGTTTTGCTTCCGCAAAACCTTGAGGTGAACCGATGAAACTAATGGATTTGTTTGTGAAGATGAAGGGCGATTTGAACGAGATTGAAGCCGAATTGGAACGTGCCATCACTTCCGACCATACGTTGATGACCGAAACTTCCGTTCACTTGCTGAAAGCTGGAGGGAAACGGTTTCGCCCGATTGTTGTGCTGCTATCAGGCAAGTTTGGCCATTATCGGCTTGATGTGATGAAAAATGTTGCGGTTCCGCTGGAGTTGATTCATATGGCATCTCTCGTTCATGATGATGTCATTGACGATGCAGAAACCAGGCGCGGCCAGCTAACCGTAAAGTCCAAATGGGATAATCGAATTGCGATGTACACGGGCGATTATATACACGGCAAAGCGTTGACAGTTGCAACGAAGCTCGATAATCCGCGCATCCACCAAATTTTGTCCAAAGCAATGGTTGAGATGTGTATCGGCGAGATGGAGCAGGTGCGTGATTTCTTCAATACGGAGCAGTCTGTTCGCCAATACTTGCTGCGTATTCGCCGGAAAACGGCATTGCTTATCGCGATTAGCTGCCAGCTCGGCGCTTTGGCTGCGGAGACGGAAGAGAGGCATGCCAATCGGCTTTATCGCTTCGGATACAACGTAGGGATGGCTTTCCAAATTCGTGATGATGTCTTGGATCTGTGCGGCACAGAGAAGCAGATCGGCAAGCCGCCAGGCTCCGATATCCGCCAGGGCAATATTACGCTTCCTGTCTTGCTTGCATTGCAAGAGACGGCAATTCGTCCGAAGCTGTTGCAAGAAATTGATCGGATTCAGCAGACAGACGGCGCTGGAGATACGGCTGAGGCGATACGGCTCATTCGCAGCAGCAATGGCATTAAGCAAGCGGAGGCGCTGGCGGACCGCTATACACAAAAAGCTTTGTCCGCATTAGAAGGACTTCCGGATCTTGCGGCGAAAAAGAGTTTGAAGGATATCGCGCGTTTCGTCAATAAGCGCAATTATTAGAGCAGCCTTCAATAGAAAGGGGCAAACACGATGGAAAGAACGTTTCTGATGGTAAAGCCAGACGGCGTGCAACGCGGCTTAATCGGCGAAATTGTAGGCCGATTCGAGCGAAAAGGGCTGCAGCTTGTAGCAAGCAAGCTGATGCTGATTAGCAGAGAGACGGCTGAACTGCATTATGCTGAACATCATGGCAAGCCTTTCTATGAACGGTTGATAACCTTCATTACATCGGGACCTGTATTTGCGATGGTGTGGCAAGGGGATAACGTTATTGCGTTAACTAGGGCTTTAATCGGCAAAACGGATGCTGTTGAAGCTGCGCCGGGCACGATTCGCTCGGATTATGCTATACATACGAATTTTAATCTTATTCATGGGTCGGATTCTGCCGCTAATGCGGAACGGGAAATTGGGATTTTCTTTGAAGCTGGCCAAATCATTGACTATGAACATACGATTCAACGCTGGATTTAACCGTACTGGAAGATAGCGCTTTGTCCTTGCAATGCGAGTCAGTCATGATGGGAGGCACCATGGCGTGGGGGATCAGGATTACGAATTGTTCATCGAACAAATCAAGAAACGGACGAAGATTGATCTGGGGCAATACAAAGAAACGCAGATGAAGCGAAGATTGACGACGCTGCGGCAGAAGCATGGCTTCCAAACATTCGCTTCCTACATGGATGCGCTTGTCCGCGATCAGGCCTTTATGGATGAATTTCTCGATCGCATGACGATCAACGTCTCAGAGTTTTGGCGAAACCCGAATCGCTGGGAGATGCTCGAGAAGCGTTTCTTGCCCGAAATGTTTGCAGATAACAGCCGGATTTCGATTTGGAGCGCAGCTTGCTCGACTGGTGATGAACCATATACTACGGCAATGATACTAGACAAGATGGGCAAGCTTGACCGTACGACAATTACGGCGACGGATCTGGACCATAATGTGCTGTCCAAGGCACAGGGCGGGCTCTATCACGAGCGCTCAGTGCGTGATGTTCCTTCGGTCTACCGTGAGCGTTATTTTACGGCAGATGGCGATGCTTATGCTGTTGATGAGCGCATTAAGCGCGCGATTCGTTTTAAACAGCATAATTTGCTTTATGATCCTTTTGGCGGCCCATATGATTTGATCATTTGCCGCAATGTCATGATTTATTTTACAGAAGATGCTAAGCATGGATTGTACCAGCGTTTCTCGAATGCGTTGAAACCAGGCGGCATCTTATTTGTTGGCAGTACTGAACAGATTTTCACACCTCAGCAGTATCAGTTCGAGACGGTTGAAACGTTTTTCTATCGTAAAATGAATAACGCAACTTAAGCCGGCGTTCTCCTAATTTGAGGTTCGAAGAGTTGAGGCGTATACCTTTGTTTCCTTGTTGCAATACTATGGTAATGGAATGACGACCATGGAGGGACAAAATGGATAAGAGGAAAGTAATCGTCGCTTATCAGCGCGGTTACATTACGATTCAAGAATGTGCACAAATTTTGGGCATTCATTGCGAGCATCTTCGAACGATTGTTGACAGCTCTAAGGTGGAAGCAAGCACTGTTCCGCCATCTGCTGAGCGCGCATTACCGCGTTAAATGGCTCCTGCCAAAAACAAACAGTACACCGGTTGCGTTTGCAATCGGTGTTTTTGTTGTGTGGCAAGCAGCGAATCAACGTTTCAAAAGCGGTTCATCACGCGTGAATCGGCTTGCGAGCAAGCGTTTGACGTTTCTTGTCAAACTGACGGGGCTGTACTATAATGAGCAAAGATGTTTCGGGCATATACATAGCCGGGCTTTTTCAAGCCGGTGAAGGGAGAGTTTTAGCTTGAGTTTACGTTATTTAACTGCAGGGGAAACACATGGTCCCCAATTGACCGCTATTATTGAGGGATTGCCGAGCAATCTTCAATTAGATTTTGAGGAATTGAATTTCCAATTGCTTCGCCGTCAAAAAGGCCACGGCCGCGGACGCCGGATGCAAATTGAAAAAGATACAGCGAATATCGTTGGCGGCGTTCGCCATGGCCGTACGACAGGAGCGCCAGTTGCGCTAGTTGTTGCAAACAATGACTGGAAACACTGGACTTCGGTAATGAACATTGAGCCAATCGAAGGCAGTGACGAAGAGAAGCGCCGCGTTCACCGTCCGCGCCCTGGACATGCTGACCTTAACGGCGGCTTGAAGTACAACCTGAAGGACCTTCGCAACGTGTTGGAGCGTTCTAGTGCACGCGAAACGGCAGCTCGTGTTGCTGTTGGTGCGGTAGCACGCCAATTGCTCGCAGCGTTCGGCATTAAAGTAGGTGGACAGGTTATCCGCATTGGCGAGATCGAAGCGCCAGCGAACAATTTGCCTATTGATGAGCTGATTCGCCTGACAGAAGAATCGCCAGTTCGTGTTGTTGATAAAGCAACAGAAGAGAAAATGACGGCATATATCGACCAAATTAAAGCGGAAGGCGACTCCATTGGAGGCATCGTAGAATGCGTCGTGGAAGGCCTGCCGGTTGGTTTGGGCAGCCATGTGCAATATGACCGTAAGCTCGATGGCCGTATCGCGCAAGCTGTCGTATCGATCAATGCATTCAAAGGCGTAGAGATCGGTATCGGCTTCGAGGCTGGCAAGATTCGCGGTTCGCAAGTGCATGACGAGATTTTGTATACGGAAGAGCGCGGCTACCACCGTGCAACGAACCGCCTTGGCGGCTTCGAGGGCGGAATGACCAATGGCGAGCAAATCGTCGTACGCGGCGTTATGAAGCCGATTCCGACGCTGTACAAGCCGCTTCAGAGCGTTGATATCGATACGAAAGAGCCTTTCACTGCTCAAGTCGAACGTTCGGATGCATGCGCAGTTCCAGCAGCAAGCGTCGTTATGGAGCATGTCGTCGCTTGGGAAGTGGCAAGAGCATTTCTTGAGAAGTTTGGCGGCGATTCGATGGAAGAGATTCGCAGCAACTACAATGCGTATGTTGAACAGATCGGGCGGTACTAGCATGATACGGGAGCTGACAGTCGCTCTTGGAGAGCGGTCATATCCAATTTATATCGGGGAGGGCCTTCTGCAGGAGGCCGCTTCCTATTTTGAGAAGCACGGCGTCAGCAAGAGGTCTCCGCTGATGATTGTTACTGACCAGAATATTGGGCCGCTGTACTTGGAAGCATTGGAGAAGGTTTTGCAAGTTGCTGGATTCCAGGTTGTAAGCGCAGTAGTGCCTTCGGGCGAAGGCTCGAAGTCGCTTGCAGTGTTTGAGCAGCTCGTGACTAAAGCGCTGGAGGGCGGGCTTGACCGCAAATCAACGATCGTCGCGCTTGGCGGCGGTGTTGTTGGCGATCTAGCTGGATATGTTGCAGCATCGTATATGCGCGGCGTCCGTTTCGTACAGATCCCGACGACGATACTTGCGCATGACAGCAGTGTTGGCGGCAAGGTTGCCGTTAACCATCCTCTAGCAAAGAACATTATCGGCGCGTTCCATCAGCCAGCATTCGTGTTATACGATTTGCTAACGTTACAATCGCTTCCGCCTCGTGACGTACGTAGCGGCCTATCTGAAGCCATAAAGCATGGCTTAATATGGGACGAGGCATTCGTCGCTTGGTGTGATAACAATATGGATAAGCTGCTTGCGCTTGATCCGGAAGCATTAGGCTATGCGCTGTACAAAGGCTGTGGAGTGAAAGCAGCAGTCGTGTCAGAAGATGAGACGGAGAATGGCTTGCGTGCGATTCTAAACCTTGGCCATACGATCGGGCATGCGCTTGAGGCAGTAGCAGGTTATGGAGAATTGACGCACGGCGAAGCGATTTCGATCGGAATGATCGGGTCTGCCATTGTAGGCGTGAAGCTCGGCGCTCCGCAGGAAGTATATGAAGTAACGAGACGCGTTCTTGGCAAGTCTGGATTGCCAGTACGCCTTCCGGAGCATTTTGATACAGACGCGGTAATGCGTGCCATGATGCATGATAAGAAGTTTACAGAAGGCAGCATCGTCTACGTCGTGCCAACTGCGATCGGCAAAGTTGAAGTACGCTCTGATGTGCCAGCATCGCTAGTGCGGGAGACGGTAGAATTATTGAAACAGGAGGCCGATTGGCAATGAGTGTTCGTGGAATTCGCGGTGCCGTAACGGTAGATCGGAATGAGGAGCAGCTCATTCTCGATGCAACGGTTGAGCTGTTGAATGCAATCGTTGTAGAGAACGGCATTGTTCCCGAAGATATTTGCAGCGTGTTAATTACCGTAACTGGCGATTTGGATTCAACGTTCCCAGCGAAAGCAATTCGCGTTATGCCAGGATGGGAATTCGTGCCACTGATGTGTGCGCTGGAAGTTCCGGTTAAAGGAAGCTTGGAGAAATGTGTCCGGTTTATGCTTCATGTTAATACCCCGAAGGGCCAATCCGAGATTCGGCATGTCTATTTGCGCGGTGCACAGGTGCTCCGTCCTGATTTGACCAAAGCCTAATGTACGATTGACGGTTATTGTATAGCTAGTGTATAGTTGAACTAGTTATTAGAGCAGGCAGATGAGGCAAGACAGTTAGTTAGGAATACCGAGAGCGGTAGGCGAACGGTAGAGATGAGAATAGCTGAGATGAGAAGAGCTTAGAAGAGCGATTAGGCATTACGTATTGAGATAATCGGATGGGCCTATTTGAAGGCAGCCGTTTGGATTATTTCGTTTACGTAACGTTTATTCTTCATTGTTCTCTCTATGGACGCACTCATCCTATACGTTTAGCTCCTGCCAATCGGCAGGAGCTTTTTATATTCGTTACGACAAGGGAGAGGACTGCGATGCAAAACGAACTTCAACAAGTGATCCGGATGGCTGGAACGTACAATCTGATTCCTATCGTTCGCCACATGATGGCAGATACGGAAACGCCAATTCGTGTATTCCAACATTTCTATAAGGAGCGTAACGCGTTCCTGCTTGAGAGTGTGGAAGGTGGCGTGAACTGGGCTCGTTATTCGTTTATCGGAACGGATCCATTCCTACTCCTATACGGCAAGAATGGCAAGATGGTATTGGAGCAAAAAGGGGAGAAGACAGAGCTGGCCGATAAGCCGCTAGAGCTGTTGAAAGCGAAGCTTCGTTCTTACCGAAGCCCTCAAATTAAAGATTTGCCACCGTTCACAGGCGGTGCGATCGGCTTCTTCGGTTACGATTTGCTGCAATATTATGAGAAGCTTCCGGCACATCGCATCGATGATTTGCAAATGAATGATTTGCAGTTTATGTTCTGTGATCAAGTGATCGTATTCGACCATGTGAAACAGCAAATTCAAGTGATCGGCAACGTTCATATACCAGAAGGCGCAACGGATACTGAGATTGAAACAGCTTATAAAGCAGCTTGTGCGCGAATTGATGCGGCTATTGAGAGGCTGCAGCAGCCGATTCCATTGCCTGTGACAGCTAGCGGTCCTATGCCGGTTGATCCGGATTTGGGCGAAGTAAAGTCCAATGTGACGAAGGAGCAATTCATTTCGAACATTGAAACCGCTAAGGAGTACATTCGTGCCGGTGATATTTTCCAAGTGGTGCTTTCGCAACGGTTCAGCATTGAGACGGAAGTTAATCCGCTGCATGTTTATCGCGTTCTGCGTACGATGAATCCATCTCCATATATGTATTATTTGAAGCTGGACGATGAGATCATCGTAGGCACTTCGCCAGAAGCGCTCGTTAAAGTCAATGGCGATAAAGTAGAGACGCGGCCAATTGCAGGCACCCGCCCGCGCGGAGCAACGCCAGAAGCGGATCTTGCTTTGGAGAAAGAATTGCTTGCAGATGAGAAAGAGCGCGCAGAGCATCTGATGCTCGTTGATCTGGGACGCAACGACATTGGCCGCGTATCTGAATTCGGCTCGGTTCGGTGTGACACCTATATGGATATTGAGCGCTACTCGCATGTCATGCACATTGTATCGAACGTTAGCGGCAAGCTGAGCAAGGATAAAGATTTCTTCGACGCTTTCATCTCCTGCATGCCAGCGGGTACAGTATCGGGTGCGCCGAAGCTGCGGGCAATGGAAATTATCGCAGAGCTGGAAAATGAGTCGCGCGGCGCTTATGCAGGCGCAATCGGCTATTTGGGCTTCGGCGGAAGTTTGAATACATGCATTACGATCCGTACCATCATTTTCAAAAATGGCAAAGCATACGTGCAAGCAGGAGCGGGCATTGTATGGGATTCGGTGCCAGAGAGTGAGTATGAGGAAACGGTTAATAAAGCAAAAGCGAGCCTGAAGGCAATCCGGACTGCAGAATTGTTATTCGCGGGCGATAAACGGGGCGCTGGGAAAGCTGGCACGACGATTAATACGGATTATGAAATGACGGTGTTGCAGGAGGCGAAGCGCAAATGACGGTATTGCCAGTTAACAACGAAAGCATTACATTGCAACGAGCGATGAACAAGCTGATCGCTGGCGAGCATCTGACTCGCAATGAATCGATCGATGTAATGGGATTCATTATGAAAGGCGAAGCGACGGACGCCCAGATTGGCGGAATCATGACGGCGCTTCGAATTAAAGGCGAGACACGGGACGAAATCGCTGGCTTTGCGCTTGCGATGCGTTCCCATTCGGACCATGTCATTACCGAACAATCGAATTTGCTGGATACATGCGGCACCGGCGGCTCGGGCATTCATAAATTTAATATCTCGACCGCTTCCTCGATGATTGCGGCTGCAGCAGGCGTTCGTGTTGCGAAACATGGCAATCGTGCTATGTCGGGCAAAACGGGCAGTGCTGACGTATTGGAGGCGCTCGGCGTTAACATTACGATCACGGCTGAACAAGCTGCACAATGTTTAGAGCGCATCGGCATCGTGTTTATGTTCGCACAACTTTACCATCCATCGCTTCGCCATGCAGCAGGCCCGCGCCGCGAACTCGGAATTCGTTCCATCTTTAATATGCTTGGCCCGCTAGCGAACCCCGCAGGGGCGGATCGCCAGTTGCTCGGCATCTATGACCGTTCGCGTACCGAGACGATTGCGCATGTGTTAAGCGACCTTGAATTGAAGCGGGCGATGGTCGTCAGCAGCCATGATGGATTAGATGAAATTAGCATTTCGGCACCAACCCAGATTTCCGAATTGAAGGATGGCGTTGTCCGTACGTATGATCTGGCACCGGAGGAGCTTGGCTTGCAGCGCCACTCGCTCGATGCGATCATTGGCGGCGATTCTGCGGTGAACGCCTCGATAATTCGCTCGATCTTTGATGGGGAAGAGCAGGGTGCATACCGTGATGTTGTATTGGCTAACGCAGGCGCTTGCATCTATGTTAGCGGCCAAGCAGCAACGCTGGCGGAAGGCGTAGAACGTGCAGCAGCAATGATTGATTCAGGTGCCGCGAAGGCGAAGCTGGAGCAGCTTATTCTAACGACAGGAGAATTGGGCCATGTTTCTTGATAAAATCGTAGTGACGAAGCAGCAGGAGGTAGCGGAGTTGTCCGCACGCTTCTCGCTGAATGCATATGAACGGACAATCTCTGATATGTCCGCAACGCTTGGATTCGAACGTGCCGTCTCTGCGGCAGGCCGCAAGCGTGATATGGGGCTTATTGCCGAAGTGAAGAAAGCGTCCCCTTCCAAAGGGCTGATTCGCGAGGATTTTCATCCTGTAGTATTGGCTAAGGCATATGAAGAAGCAGGCACGGACTGCATTTCCGTTCTGACGGACCGGGACTATTTCCAAGGGTCGAATGAATATTTGCAAGCGGTGCGAGAGGCAGTTAACGTACCGCTATTGCGCAAAGATTTTACGGTTGATTACCGCCAAATCTACGAAGCTCGCGTCATTGGGGCAGATGCGATTCTGCTTATCGCAGCAATCTTGACGAAGCAGCAGCTGTCTGAGTTCCACGATATCGCAAAGTCCATTGGGCTGGACGTGCTCGTTGAAGTTCATGACCAACGCGAGCTAGAAACGGTATTGGAGCTCGATAAGGCAACGCTGATCGGGGTAAATAATCGTGACCTCCGTTCGTTCGTAACCGACTTGAAGACGACGGAGCAGTTGATCGGAATTATTCCGCAAGGCAAAGGCATTACGAGCATTAGCGAGAGTGGCATTGCAGGGCCAGAAGATGTGCAATATCTTAAATCGGTTGGCGCGCAAGGCTTGCTCATTGGCGAGCATTTCATGCGAAAGCCTCATGTTGGGGAAGCGATTGAACAGCTATTAGGCCCGGTTGGTGTTCGATGAGCGGGGCAGAAGGGCATAAACGTCCTGATGCTAAGCAGCCTCACACCCGTATCAAAATTTGCGGGTTGCGTGATCGCGCCACGATCCGTGCAATGCATGGCCTAAATGTAGACGCGATAGGTTTTTTGTTTGCCCAGAGCAAAAGGCAAGTATCGCCAGAGCTGGCGTCAACGCTTATCGAGGAGGTGCGGGCCTGGCCGTCCGCCTCCTCCGAAGGGGCTGCTCCGCTAGCTGTTGGCGTGTTCGTAAATGCGGATCTAGCCGAGTTAACATCGACGGTGAATACAGCTAAGCTGGACGTTGTCCAGCTGCATGGCGGCGAGACGCCGGAGCTATGTGCGGCAGTTAAGCAAGAGCTCGATGTTCAAGTGTGGAAAGTGTTCCCGATTGGCCGCAGCGCTGAGGAGGACGCTCTTGGTGCAGAGGCACGGCTGCTGCCATTCCAGTCCGTTGTAGATGCTGTACTCATCGACACCGCTGGCGGCGGCACAGGTGAAGTGTTTGATTGGAATATCATTCGTGATTATAAAGAAGCTGCTGCTAAGTTAGGTGTGCCTTTATATGTAGCTGGCGGGCTTCATTTGGATAATGTACAGCAATTGGTTCATGACTATCGCCCAGGCGGCGTAGATGTGTCCAGCGGCGTTGAAACAGATGGCATTAAAGATATCGAGAAAATATCTACTTTTGTGAGAAGGGTGTTGGAAGCATGACCCGTTTACCAGACGAGAAAGGCCGTTTCGGCAAATTCGGCGGGCGATACGTGCCGGAGACGCTCATGAATGCATTGAGCGAGCTGGAAGAAGCGTATAAGAAATATTCGCAGGACGAAGAGTTTCAAGCGGAAGTCCGTTATTTGTTAGACAAATATTCGGGACGCCCTACTTCACTTTATTATGCGGAGCGCCTGACGAAGCACTTGGGCGGCGCTAAGGTTTACTTGAAGCGTGAGGACTTGAACCATACTGGCGCTCACAAAATCAACAATACGATCGGGCAAGGCCTGCTCGCCAAACGGATGGGCAAAACGAAGATCATCGCCGAAACCGGCGCTGGACAGCATGGCGTTGCATCTGCGACGGTAGCAGCACTGCTTGGGTTGGAATGCAAAGTATTCATGGGCGAAGAAGATATGAAACGCCAGCAATTGAACGTGTTCCGCATGCAACTGCTCGGTGCGGAAGTCGTTCCAGTAACCTCAGGCACGCGCACGCTAAAGGATGCTTGCAACGAAACGCTTCGCTACTGGGTAAGCCATGTAGACGATACTTATTATATTCTCGGCTCGGCAACAGGGCCGCATCCGTATCCATTAATCGTTCGCGACTTCCAGCGGATTATCGGCGATGAAGCACGTGAGCAAATTCAAGAGATGGAAGGGCGTTTGCCGGATTATGTTGTCGCAGCAGTCGGCGGCGGCAGCAACGCGATCGGCATTTTCTATCCATTCGTCGAGGATGAGTCCGTTAAGCTCGTTGGCGTAGAAGCAGCTGGCCGCGGAGTGGAGACAGAGGAGCATGCAGCGACGATGACCAAAGGGCGCCATGGCGTGTTCCAAGGCTCGCTCAGTTATGTGCTGCAGGATGAATATGGACAAGTATTGCCTGCACACTCGATTTCCGCTGGGCTTGACTATCCTGGCATCGGGCCTGAGCATGCATACTTGAAAGATAGCGGGCGCGCGCAATACTTCCCGATTACGGACGCAGAAGCGCTTGAGGCGCTGCAGCTGCTGTCGCGTACAGAAGGCATAATTCCAGCGCTGGAATCCGCCCATGCCATTGCACAGACGCTAAAACTTGCTCCGACATTGAGCGCCGATGAGATTGTTGTTGTCAGCTTGTCTGGCCGCGGCGATAAAGACGTAGAAGCGATTATGGGATACCTCGGAGGTGACGGACATGAATCTCATTGATGCGACATTTGCTCGGCTGAAGGAAGAGGGCGGCACGGCACTCATTCCATTTTTGACGATTGGTGATCCCGATCTAGACACTTCCGTTCAAATTATTCAGAAGCTGGAGCAATCAGGTGCTGACATGATTGAGCTGGGCGTGCCTTACTCAGACCCGCTTGCAGACGGCCCTGTCATTCAGCGTGCGTCTGAGCGTGCGCTTGCCGCTAAACAAATTTCGGTTCAAAATGTTTTGGATGTTGCGGAGAAGGCTCGCCAAGCTGGCGTCAAGCTGCCGTTCATTCTCTTCACATACTTCAATCCCGTGCTTCAGCTTGGATTGGAGCGGTTTTTCGAACTGTGCCTGGACAAAGGCATCAGTGGCTTGATCATCCCCGATCTTCCGATCGAAGAGGATGGGGATTTGCGTGAGATGGCAGAGGAAGCGAACATTCATCTTATTCCGCTCGTTGCTCCGACTTCTAAGGAACGTGTCGCTCGAATTGCGGCCAAAGCAAGAGGTTTCGTCTATTGCGTATCCTCGTTGGGCGTAACGGGCATGCGCGCTGACTTTCACGCGGGGATAGACGAATTCCTTACTGACGTTCGCAAGTCAGCACAGGTGCCGATTGCGGTCGGATTCGGAATCTCGAACCGCGAGCAGGTGGAGCGCTTTAGCAAGCAGTGCGACGGCGTAATCGTCGGCAGTGCAATTGTCCGCAAAATCGAAGAGGTGCTTCCGAAGCTGCAAAATGAGGCGGAACGGGAAGCTGGGCTTGAAGAGATTGGGCAATTCGTTTCGAATTTAAAGATCGGTTAATGAGATATGCTCAAAGAAGAACGGCCCGCGCGTTATGCGCAGGCCGTTCTTCTTGTTAATAATACTTTAAAACATGCTAGAGATATGAGACAATGAAAAACATAGCAATAGCAAAGTCCTGTTGATGAGGTGAAAGTCAATGCAACCGAAAAGCAATATTGTCCATCTTCCTGTGTATCAGCCTGGCAAACCCGTAGAAGACGTTAAACGGGAGCTAGGCTTGAATGAAGTCATTAAGCTGGCTTCCAATGAAAATCCATTTGGCTGCTCTGAGCGTGCGAAAGAAGCAGTTATTCACGAGATATCGAACAATGCAAGCATCTATCCTGATGGAGCAAGCGTAGAACTGACGAAAGTGCTGGCTGAACGTCTAGGCGTTAGCACGGACAGCATTATTTTTGGCTGCGGATCGGATGAAGTTATTCTGATGCTTACGCGCGCATTCTTAGTGCCTGGCGATGAAACGATTATGGCGGACCAAACTTTCTCCGTGTACAAACATAACGCTGAAGTTGAGAATGCACGTGTTGTTGAAGTGCCGCTCGTTAACGGCAAACATGACCTTCCAGCAATGCTTGCCCGGATTACAGACCGGACCAAAATTGTATGGGTATGCAACCCGAACAACCCAACTGGCACGATCGTTAGCAAAGAAGAAATCGATGCGTTCATGAAACAAGTGCCAAGCCATGTGCTTGTTGTACTTGATGAGGCATATGTTGAGTATGTGACTGATCCTTCTTTCCCAGATGGCATCGAGCTGCTTCCAAGCTACAAAAACTTGGTCGTGCTGCGCACGTTCTCCAAAATTTATGGTCTTGCTTCGCTTCGGATTGGCTACGGTGTCGGGCATCCTGACGTCATTCACTTTATTAACCAAGTTCGTGAGCCATTCAATACGTCCCGCGTTGCGCAAGCTGCTGCAATTGCAGCACTTAAGGATGAAGCATTCGTAGCGGAATGCCGCGACCGGAATTCGGAAGGCCTCGACTATATGCGTGCACAATTTGACCGCATGGGATTGCCGTACTTCGCTGCGCACGGCAACTTTATTATGTTCGATGCGAAGCTGCCATCGCCGCAAGTATTCGATACTTTGCTGCGCAAAGGGATTATTTCGCGTGCAGGCTGGCAATTTTATCCGACATATATTCGAATTACGGTCGGCAGCCGTGAACAGAATGAGAAGTTCATTGCTGCACTTGAGCAAGTGCTGCAGGAAGCGGCGGTGCTTGGGTAGCATATGATTAAAATTGCGATATTCGGCGTAGGGCTAATGGGAGGCTCGCTTGCGCTTTGCTTCAAGGGCAAGCCTGACCTTCATGTGGTCGGCCATTCGACCCGCCTTTCGTCGGTTCACAAGTACATGGAACGAGGCGTCGTTGATTCCGCTACGACTTCTCTTCGTGAAGCAGCGGAAGATGCTGACTTTATTTTCTTATGCGTGCCTGTCGGCAGCCTGAATGATTATCTTGGCCAATTGGCAGAGCTTAAGCTGAAGCCAGGATGCATCGTTACTGACGTTGGCAGCACCAAAGCATCGGTAACGGCTTGCGCACGCAGCCTTGATTTGAGCCCGGCAGTCTTTATCGGCGGCCATCCGATGGCAGGCTCGGAGCGTTCAGGCGTTGAGGCGGCCTCCTCGTACCTATACGAGAATGCATTTTATGTCATCACGCCTGACCACTCGACACCTGTAGAGGCAGTGGAACGCTTGCGTGAGCTGCTGAAGCTGACCAGAGCGAACATTGTTGTCGTCGATGCGGACGAGCATGATGATATCGTAGGCGCGATTAGCCATTTGCCGCATATGATTGCGGTAGCGTTAACGAATCAAGTTCGCAAGTATAACGACAGCAACAGCTTGTATGCGCAGTTGGCGGCTGGCGGTTTCCGCGACATTACTCGTATAGCGTCTAGTGATCCGAATGTATGGCGTGATATTCTCGTTAACAACCGGGAAGTCATGCTGCGGCTCATTCAGGATTGGAACGAAGGCATTCAGCAGTTCTCAGATATGTTGGCGGCCGGTGATATTGAAGGAATTGGCGAAGCATTCCGTACCTCTGGCGAGTTCCGCAATAGTTTGCCAGAGCGCCGCAAGGGCATGATTCATTCGATTTATGAATGTTATGTCGATGTGCCGGACCATCCGGGCATCATCGGCCGGATTGCAACGGAGCTCGGCAACCGGCGCATTAATCTGAGCAATATTCAGATTATTGAGAGCCGAGAGGATGTGCCTGGCATTCTGCGATTGTCGTTCCGGACGCAAGACGATGTTGACCAAGCAGTCGTTGCTTTAGGGGAGCTTCAATACTCTGTTCATTTTTAATTTTGTACAGCTGTCCCGCAATCGGAAACGATTGTAGGGCAGCTTTTTTTAAAATTTTTGGAAAGTCAGATCATTTTTGAAAACGCTTATTGACAGAATGAAAACGGATACATATAATAAAAGTACAGTATGGTTTCTCTCCACTCCTATCCAAATTCTTCGCACTTTGTGCGGACCACCTCTTGATGAGGTGGTATTTTTTTTGCCCAAGTATTGCCACTCGAGTTCGTTCTTTGGAAAAATTTTAAACAACGAAACGTTAGCCTGTGTTACAATACAGTAGCTTTGGGGTAAGTATATCAGGCATCGCACTTTCCCAGTAAAAAGGTTATGCAAGTGATGTCGAATGAGGCAGGACTTTAGGCTTACGAGCCGAATTGGTTGGGAAAGAACATTTTTATGATTACAAATCAAAACCACCGCAACTTTTTGCTTCCATGTCGGTACAATGATGTAGGCCGGCACAGGAAGACTCCGCAGGTGAGGAGGTTCGCCTGTCGTGACCGACACCCAATTGATACGAGAAATTAAAGATGGCAACGTCCAATTGTATGCGGAATTGATGCGGCGATATCAGCGCAAAATCCTCGCTTTTATTTTTCATATGCTCAAGAGCGCACGGCTCGAGCTTATGGCGGAGGACTTGTGTTCGGAAACCTTTTATAAGGCCTATCGCAGCTTGCATTCATTCCGGGAAGTGGACGCTTCGTTCTCCACATGGTTATATACGATTGCACGCAATACAGTATTAAGCGAGCTACGAAAGCAGAAGGTCGGCAATATTCCGCTCGATGATGTGAATACTGTTCCATTAGCGCCGCCTGAGGCTGTGCCTGAGCTGCGATTGCTACAAAATGAACGTATGGCGATGGTTCGTGAGGCGATTAACAACTTGCCTGAGAAGCAGCGCTCCGCACTAATATTACGTGAATATGACCAACTGGATTACCAGGAGATAGCGAATATTTTAGGACAGACGGTCAGCTCAGTGAAGTCGCTTCTATTTCGTGCCAGAGCGAGCGTAAAAACGCAGCTTGAGCCTTATTTTAACGAAACGGCGACCACAGTGGAACCATATGAAGGGATGAGAACGCGATGAGATGCGACGAATGTCAAGAGAAACTCGGCCTGTACTGGGAATTACCCGAGCAGGATGCCGAACGGGCAGCTATCGATTGCCATCTCTTAGACTGTGTAGCTTGCTCGGAGCAGTTCCGGCTGTGGGAAGAGAGCGATTGGATGATTCGGTCCCTCTCGGATGAATCTGATGCAGACTTTGAGGTACGGACGCTTCATATCACCCAAACTGTAATGGATCGCATTTATGCGGATTCTGATTATTTGAGGCCAGTCCATGACCGTACATATCGTTTTACCTCATCATTCCGGTTTCGAACGGCACTCGTTATTGCGTGTTGCTTAGCGATATTCGGAAGCGGGCTGCTATATGCTTGGTTTGGGGATTGGGGAACAACAATGGAGAACGTTCAGCCAATGACGGGGTTGCTTGAAACAGCGAATGCTGGCAGCGACGGCACCATCTTAGGCGGAGAGTTCTATGCAGACGTCCCCGTCGCAAGCATTAGTGATCCAATCGTGCTTAAAGTCGTGCCGACGGTTCCGCAGTATTGGATCGTCTTCTCGCTCTTAGGCATCATCGCTTCGTTACTCCTTTTGAATTGGTTCGCGCGTACGCGCAAATAATAGAATCGCAATTGAAATAAGCGGCAGCCGCATTAGGCTGCCGTTTTTTTGTTGGGATGTTTAAATACCTGTATTTTTCCCATAATGGTAGTACATTCAACAGGAAAGGGGGAGGGAACACGATGAATCTGGCCGATATGTTAGGTTACGCAGATATTCAACAGCTAAGCCGAATTGCGGACGAGTACCGGTGCGAGTGTAATGGGAATTCCAAAAACGAATTGATTCAGACGATTCTCTCCGCCGTCAACCGTAGGGAAGTATTTGAGGAACAGGTAGGGAGAATGGGACTGGAAGACTTGCGATTTTTGAATTCGCTATTGTTCGATTCCCGGTCATCATTCAGTCTGGAAGATCTAACAGCACGCATTCAACAGAGTAAATTCGCAGAGGAACAGCCGCACGGAGCTGCGAATGCTCCCGCAGAAAACACAGGAAAGCCAAAAGCAAAGGCGCAGGCAAGCAAAAGGCAGCCGAAAGCAGCAGCGATCAAAGCGAAAGAATTGACGCCACGCGACATCATTTTGAAATTTAAACATCAGGGTTGGCTGTTCAATGGATTGGCTGGCCCCAATCGCTACATGTTTCAAGTCCCTGCTGACCTGAAAGCGAAGCTTCGTGAAACGATGGAGCGCAAGCTTATGCTGACCGTAGAAGCCGCAGAAGAGCCGCAGGCGTACCGGGATGAGCAAGGGTTGCTGACGGAGGACCTGTATCATTTGCTTCGTTATGTGGAACGCAATGAAGTGCCGACGGCAGTTGATGGATCCATGTACAAACGGAACCTGCAGCAGCTATTGGAACTGTTCGGCGTGAGAGAATCGTTGCCGGGGAAAGGGGAATGGCGGTTCGGGTATGGGCGCAAATTTCATGTATACCCGAATAGGATGTCACTGCTGTATGATTTTGCGCTGGATGGTCGATTGGTGAGCGAAGCCTCCGAACAGTTAACGATAACAGCCAGCGGACTAGCTTTTCTCGCGGAAGAGCAGAAGGACGTAACAGCTAAGCTGTATAAGTATTGGCTGAAGCTGTATCGGACCCCAATTCCGAATATGGTAGCCATTGTTCATTGGATCGATTGCCTTGCCAAACAGTGGGTAACTGCTGAATCTTTACAACGGTCATTGCTGCCGTATATTAAGCCTTTCTATTATGATACGGCAGAATCGGTATTTGCACAGCGGATCGTATCCATGATGCTTCATCTTGGGCTGTTGCGGGTAGGCGAGCATGAACGATACGGGACAGTGGTGCGAATGACACGGCTTGGCAGTGCAGTTATTAGCGGTGCGCAATAGCAGTCGAAAGCGCAGATGCAGCAAGTAAGCTAGATGCCAGTTAGGCAAGGGCATATTAATTAGAATAGGGGCCATCGTACCGAGCGGCACCGTTGCTGATGAATATGCTTTAGTAGGAGCCGTTTCACTCGTTACCGAGATTACAAACAATTCCACCCTATACTCTTTCTCTCGGTTCACCCGCCAAAGTCGTCAGAGAATGGACGGAAGACGATTTACTGCGCATGAGAAAGACGATGGTAAGCTATGTGGTGAAGGAAAAAGAATATAGGATCTCTTAACCCCGGTTGGAGGTGTATCCTATGGACAAAATGAAAGCAACCTACGAAACGATGTTAGCTCTGGTTGCAGAAATGGTATTGGATGACGCGGTCTTGAAATTCCGTACGGAACGGATTTATCGAGACATTGATCTTGCGCTCGCCAGCGGCGACGAGGATACGTTCCATCGATTGGCGGAACAATTGAACGCGCTTCGTTTTTCCCATTAACGGCGATTAGCCGTGTTGGCCTATCATAGCCTGACAACCGTCTTCTGTACGGATCAGGCTATTTTTGTGCGTTTCCGGTTGGCAAACCGTTCCTAGCGCGATAATATGGGTGAAGCGAGGAGAGGATGAGCGAAATGAAATTCAGCGAAATTTCGGGCGAGCAATGGGATGAATTGAAACCATATTTGGACACATGCCTGCTTCCGGTTACAGGATTGAACGGAACGGAGCCGCCAGCAGAAACGACACAAGCGCTCGAGGATCTGCGGGACGTCATGGATGGCATCGAAATTCCATTCAAAGGAAGGGTTGTAACATATCCGGCATGCCATTATACAGGAGAAACGGATAGCCACGAGCTTGTTGAGAAGCTATGCGGCGCTTTGAAGCGTTCCGGCTTCCGGTACGTCATCGTTGTCAGCGCGAGATTGCGTAATTTGGCGCCGCCATCGGCTGATTTAACATTTGTGCCAAATCATGAAGGCGTTAGTGCCAAAGCGGAAGCGATTGGACAAGCAATTCGTTCGTTATGGGCACCTCCGGTTAACGCCTGAAGAAGGAATAGCGCATAATAAATTCCTGTTTTGGGGAAAACAAAGGCGATACGATGGAATACACGGTTACGTTTCCGTGTAATTGTGACAATTTCATAACAAAAAATGAAACGCTTTTTACATCGGTCAAATTAACGTCTTCCATATTCTTGACGCTCCCATACACCTAGGATATTATAGGAATGTCTTAGTTCGTCCATAGTTTTGTCACAATGGACAAGATGGGAGATATGGTTGGCAAAGGGGGTAGAACAGAAGATGAGCAACCACGAGGGCCAGAAACCGGTACGCAAAGAGATGTCCCGGCGTCAATTCCTGTCGTATACGCTCGGAGGTACAACCGCTTTCATGGTGGGAGGCGTGGCACTTCCGATGGTTCGATTCGCGGTAGATCCGCTCTTGCAGAAGAAAGAAACGAGCGCGTTCATTAAAGTCGTTGAAGAATCGAAAATTACGAACGAACCGGTAGAATACAAATTCAAAATTCATCAAGTGGATGGATGGTACGAGAGCGAAGCTGAACTCGTTGCATGGATTTCTAAAGATGCGAAGAACAACATTTTCGCACTTTCGCCGGTGTGTAAGCATTTGGGCTGCACGATTGGATGGAATACCGAGCAAAACAATGAGTACGTATGCCCATGCCACGGCGCGCACTACACGGTAGATGGCAAAAACTTAAGCGTAGCACCAAATCCACTCGATGAATATGAAGTGAAGATTGACGGCGGTTTTATTTATCTCGGACCACTTAAGCCGAACTCACGTGTATAAGGAGGGCGAACACTCAGATGTTTAAAACAGTTTACAATTGGATCGACGAACGTCTCGATGTTGCGCCGTTGTGGAGGGACGTTGCGGACCATGAAGTGCCAGAGCACGTTAACCCTGCACATCACTTCTCCGCATTCGTGTACTGCTTCGGCGGCCTGACGTTTTTCATTACCGTTATTCAAATCTTGTCCGGTATGTTCTTAACGATGTACTTTGTGCCGGATATTCACAATGCTTATGCGAGCGTCGACTATTTGCAGCATAAAGTTGCATTTGGCGGCATCGTTCGCGGCATGCATCACTGGGGCGCGAGTCTCGTAATCGTTATGATGTTCCTACATACCTTACGCGTGTTCTTCACTGGCTCTTATAAAGCGCCACGCGAGATGAACTGGGTCGTCGGGATGCTTATTTTCTTCGTCATGCTCGGCCTTGGCTTCACAGGTTACCTGTTGCCATGGGATAACAAAGCCTACTACGCTACTAAGGTCGGTATGCAAATTGCCGAATCCGTACCTTACATCGGTGTGTATCTAAAAGAACTGATGCAAGGCGGTACAATCGTAGGTGCGCAGACGCTGACGCGCTTCTTCGCGATTCACGTCTTCTTCTTGCCAGGTGCAT
Source organism: Paenibacillus sp. MMS18-CY102 (assembly GCF_009789195.1). Taxonomy (GTDB): domain Bacteria; phylum Bacillota; class Bacilli; order Paenibacillales; family Paenibacillaceae; genus Paenibacillus_T. The sequence continues at coordinate 126,763 of NZ_WSTC01000011.1, forward strand.
TGCTTGCCCTGATGGCCGCGCACTTCTTCATGATTCGTAAACAAGGCATTTCGGGACCGCTATAAGCGAAGGGAGGTTATTTCGATGGCGCATGATCACAAATCAAACGAGAAAGTCGTCTATGTCGGAGACTCCCGTGTACGCAAGCGGAGCAACAAAACGATCGTACCACCTGACTATACGGCTTTCCCAGGCAAGTCGGAGGCATTCATTCCGAACTTCCTGCTCAAAGAATGGTTGGTTGGTTGCGTTGTTCTCGTTGGCTTCCTCGTGCTGACGATTTCGGAAGCTCCTCCGCTCGGTTATCCGGCGGATCCGACCAATGCAAGCTTCATTCCGATGCCGGACTGGTACTTCCTGTTCCTGTATCAATTCTTGAAATATCCGTACGCTTCCGGCGATTACGTCGTGTTGGGTGCGGTTGCTGTACCGGGCGTAGCATTTGGTGCCCTGCTGCTCGCACCATTCCTTGATACGGGCAAAGAGCGCCGGTTTTACCGCCGCCCGATTGCAGCATCGCTGATGTTGCTTTCACTCGTCGCTTGTATCTACTTGACTAAAGTATCATGGGATCACTACCAGCATGAGCTGGAGATCACGAATACGATTCCTGAGCATATCGAGCGTGAAGAAAAAGCGCGCGAAGCTGCTGAAAAAGGGCAAGAGTTCAGTGCGATTAAGAAAGAAGAAGCGGTTGCACTCGTTGATGCAGATGACCCAGCAATGGAAATTGCGAAGGCGAACTGCATTGGCTGCCACGCAACAGATTTGAACGGTAATAAACAAGGGAAAGTGCCTTCCCTGCGTGGCGTGGGCGACATTCTGACGAAAGAGCAGCTAGTTGAGACCGTTACTAACGGTAAAGGCGGCGGCGCAATGCCTTCGTTCAAAGACAAGCTCTCCGCAGCAGAAATCGACCAGATTACAACCTGGCTCGCTAAGCAGAAGAAAGCAGAATAACGTTTCTACAAAAACCTGACCGTATTGCTTGCGGTCAGGTTTTTTATCCTGTGCATTTATTGACTATAATGTAGAAGATAGGCAGCGCATAAATGGCTGTCCAGAGGAGTGAATGGGTTTGCCGCTGAGTTGGTTTTGGAGCCGCGCGAATTTGATGTCGCGGCGAATGCTATGGCTACTGCTGATCGTCAATGTGCTTGGAACCGTGTACGGATACATTTGGTACGGGGAGCAGCTTATTGAGACGGCGTCTGAGAAGCCAATATGGATGCTCGTCTTCGTGCCGGATAGCCCGACGGCGAGTTTGTTCTTTTCTTTCAGCCTGATCTATATGCTTATCTACGACAGCCCGAAAACAAAGCTTGGACAAGCAATTCGTGCGATTATTGAGGCATTAGGTGTCGTGACATCGGTAAAGTACGGCATATGGGCAGTTGCCATGATTGTAGCGGGCGCATCGATGGGATCGCCTACGGGATGGCAGGACTGGATGCTCATCGGATCACATCTTGGCATGGCGATTGAAGGGCTGCTTTATGTACGGTTTATGAAGGTTGGCGCAATTGCAATTGGCGTTGCTACGGGATGGCTATTGCTGAATGATACGATCGATTATCAATTCGACGTGTTCCCTTGGCTTCCGAAGCCGCTATACGATGTATTGCCTGTCGTCTGTGCATGTACATTTGCATTAAGCCTATTCAGTTGGGTTGTAACCCGAGCAGTGATTGCGATCCGCGATAGCAAAACGATTGTGAAAGCTTAATGGCATAGCTAGTCTAATTGGACATCCCCGCTCATAAGCTAGAATGAATGTGATGCTTGCGAAGCAGGTTATCTTCATTCTAATGGCTGAGGAGGGGTTTCCGTGAGACGAAGATGGCTATTCGCAAGTACTGCTAGCTTTTTGCTGACGATAGCATTCATCTGTGCAGCAGCAGCTGCGGCATCTTCAGACGCTACAGCAGTGCGGAATCCAGAACAGAAAGCATGGACAAGATTAAACAGCGCAACAGCTTCTTTATATGCTGCGTCGACAGATGGCAATCGGCAGTCAGCTTATCAAGCTGCGCAGCAGGTGGCAACCGCGCTTCGGGATGGCCAAGTGAAAATAATCGGCACCACGGAAGGTTGGCAGCAGGCCGAACAAGATGTCCAATCATTATTGTCCAAACTCAAGGCGGGACAATCTTCCGTCTATTGGAGGGCGATAGCATCCCGTATCAAACTGTCAATCGATGCAGCATGGACACTTCATCAAGGAGTGCCTGAATCTGCGTTATGGCTGCAATATAATAAAGTCATTAGTGAAGATTTATCCCGTGTTCGTTCTGCCATGGCCCGCCCTAACAAAGAAGGGTATGAATCGGCCAGAGCTTCCTTTGATACATTATCGCAGCATGCTGAGCGGATTATGGGAGCAGCTCTCCTTATGAGAGGCGAAGAAGCAGCATTAAGGTTTTCAAACAGCGTAGCCTATGCAGAACGATTGCTGTCTGCGGGGAAAGCGGGCGAGCTTACGAGGCGTTTAGCAGATGGGGCCTTATCTCCAGTAGAAAAAACGGCAGCGGTGCTGTTTGCAAGCAACGGCCAGCGTGTCGAGGATGAACCTGTGTTGGCGCCTATTGGGGGAGGTGTCCCGCATCGTTGGATTTTTGGATTATCTGCACTGATTTCCAGCATGCTCACATATGTGTCCTGGCGAAAATACAAATCGGTGCCGTATGCCATATTAACACGAGGAAGCGGTACGGACAGCGGCAGCCCATTGTTTAGAAAAAGGAAGCTGTAGCTCCATTAGGCTCAGCTTACAAAAAACCGAGCATCGGACCAATCGAGAGAAGTGCAGCTCGATGGCGCGATGCTCGGTTTTTTAATTGCTAATTACGATTGTTCATGCTGAAGCTCGCCGTTAATCTTCTTTGAACCCTTCACCTAGAACATCATGCACTTCATTAATGACAACGAATGCACGAGGGTCTATGTCCTTTACGATAGCACGCAATGTACGCACTTCTTGGCGATAGACGACACAATAGACAATATGCTTGTGGGTGCCTGAGTAGGCTCCTATTGCTGGGATAAGCGTCACGCCGCGATCCATTCGTTCCGTTATGCGTCCGGCGATCGTTTCACCCATATTCGTAATGATCGAAATGGCTTTTGCAGAGTAGGCGCCTTCTTGAATAAAGTCAATCATTTTGGACGCAATGAATACAGACACCAAGGTGTATAACACTTTTTCCTTCGGAATATATAGAAGGGCTATGCCGATGATCACGACATCAAGCGCTAAGATGACCTGCCCCATGCTCCAGCCTTTCCATTTGCCAAGGATACGCGCGATAATGTCGACCCCGCCTGTCGTTCCTCCGAACCGAAACACGATTCCAAGGCCAAGGCCAAGCGTAACCCCTGCATATAAAGCAGCTAGTATGTAATCTTGTGATGTCTGAAAAGGGATAAGCCACCCCTTATCGATGGCCCGTTCAATTAACGCTAGAAACACGGATAACGATACAGTGCCGAAAATGGTATAGGCCATTTGCTGTTTTCCTAGTGCCTTAAGCCCGATGAGAAAGAGCGGAATGTTCAGCACTAACGTTGAGATTGAAAGCGGTGCGCCAAGCGCATAGTTCAGCAGCACGCCTATGCCGGTCAAGCCACCCTCCATTAGTTGGTTCGGAATGACAAAATAGTGGAGGCCGAATGCATAAATTGCAGTTCCTGCCATGACGGGAATAAGCGAGCGGGCAACATGCCATAAACGAGCGAGCATGGCGAAGCCTCCTTTTGGAAAGATGATCGTAGATGGGATACGACACTAGTTAGTATGGCTACTTTTCCGTCGTTGAAAACCATTGTTTTCCCTGCCGCTTTAGGCTAACATATAGAAATATCCATCACAGTCGATCAGAGAGGAATGACAAGATGCCGCAAAAATCATTGTCAGACATCCAACGCGAGGTGGATGACTATATATCGCAATTCAAGGAAGGGTATTTCAGCCCTCTAGCGCTTGTCGCGCGAATGACGGAGGAGGTCGGAGAACTCGCCAGGGAAGTTAACCATTATTATGGCGAGAAACCGAAGAAGCCCGACGAAGCAGATAACTCGATAGAGATGGAGCTTGGCGATTGCTTGTTCATCTTAAGCTGTTTTGCTAATTCGCTAGGCATCGACCTAACGCAAGCCCACGATAAGGTCATGCATAAATTTAATACCCGGGACGCTAATCGTTGGACTCGCAAGGAAGGAATGGCAGACTGACCGTAACCTCGCCATGCCCTGCGACATATGCTGTACCATTCCTGTGTACAAGGAGGGTAGGCATATGGAAGGAGACGATTGCCTCAAGCAGGCTTACGGATGTATCTTGCGCAACGATTTTGAGGGAGCCATCCGCTGGTTTGAGCGGGCGATTGCCGCCGACCCGGATAATGCCTCGTACTATTATAAATGCTCCATTTCTTACAGCAGAAGCGGCAAGCTGGATCGCGCATTGTATTACGCATTGCGAGCGGTGGAGCTGGACCCTGAGCAGAAAGCCTATGGCTATCAATTGCGTACTGTGCAAGCTAGCTTGCTTGTATCGTCAGCACGCTTTGACTTGGGGCAGCAGCCGCCTGATCCTGCAAGTGCCATTCATACGCTTCAGGAAGCGATAGAGCTTGACCCATTAAGCTTTGATGGATTTTTCCTGTTAGGTGAGGCGTATGCGTTATTGAACCGGCTGGATGACGCGGTAAGATGCGCGTTAGAAGCGATTCGGCTTAATCCTGGCGACGATTCGGCCCGCACACTGTTTACGGATATGAGCCGCAAAAGAAGAGCGCTTCGATATCGGCAGCAGAGAAGACAAAGACGAAGGAATAGGTGAGTTGTTATTATGGCGAAACAGATTCGTGTAGCAGTAGCAGGAGCAAGTGGCCGAATGGGCCGTGAAGTAGTTAAATTGGTTATCGATGAAGCGGATTTTGAATTGGCTGCGGCGTCTGCCAGATCAGCTGGTCCGGTGGACGCCGGAACGTTTGTAGGAAAGCCAGTGAGCGGCGTTACGTTTAGCTCTACACTGGAAGAAGCGTTAGATAGCGGTCCCGTCGACGTCGTTGTTGATTTCTCGGTACCGCAAGTGGTCTATGACAACGCAGTTGCCGCGATTACGCGGGGTGTTCGTCCTGTAATCGGCGCAACGGGCCTTACGCCAGAGCAAATTGCAGAGCTGGACAGGCTGTGCAAAGAGCGGGGAATCGGTGGGCTTATCGCACCGAATTTCTCGATTGGCGCAATCTTGATGATGCAATTCGCAGCGCAAGCGTCCAAATATTTTCCGCATCTCGAAATTATTGAATATCATGGCGACCAGAAGCTGGATGCACCGTCTGGCACATCGATCAAGACAGCGGAGCTTATCTCTCAAGTGCGCGGTGAGATGCGCCAAGGCAATCCGCATGAAGAAGAAACGATCGAAGGCTCGCGCGGCGGCTATTATGACGGCTTCCGTATCCATAGCGTAAGGCTGCCAGGCGTATTTGCGCAGCAAGAGGTCGTATTCGGGGCATTCGGGCAATCGCTCAAAATCCGCCACGATTCTTACGACCGCGCTGGCTACATGCCAGGCGTTGCAGTAGCTATCCGTAAAGTCATGACCTATGAAGGCATGATTTATGGCTTTGAGCACATTATGGATTAAATTTCCGATAGCAAGGTGTATCGGATGATCCAGGTTACAACAGAGCGGAGAGGGGACTAACTTCCATGTTACATATAGCTTTTATTGCCCACGATCGTAAAAAAGAGGAAATCGTTAATTTTGTTACGGCTTACGAGCATGTCTTCACGCCTCATCAGCTGTACTCGACCGGAACGACAGGATTGCGCATTATGGAAAACACGTCATTGCAAATCCATCGTTTCATGTCGGGCCCGCTTGGCGGCGACCAACAGATCGGTGCACTTGTAGCGGAAAATATTATGGACTTTATCATTTTCCTCCGCGATCCATTGATGGCGCAGCCTCACGAGCCGGACATCATCGCCTTGCTTCGCCTTTGCGACGTGCAAGGGATACCGGTTGCAACGAACATCGCAACAGCGGAGCTGCTTGTTAAAGCGGTCGAACGCGGCGATTTTGCTTGGCGTGAGCTTGTACATAAGTATAAACCAGGTGTAGAGAATGACTAACGAACAATCTTTTATCGCAGAGAAGCTTGATATTTTGATTTTCGGCGCGCATCCAGATGACGCCGAAATCGGAATGGGCGGCACGATTGCCAAGCATGTAATGGCTGGGCAACGTGTCGGTCTCTGCGATTTGACGGAAGCTGAGATGTCCTCCAATGGCACCGTAGAGCTGCGCCGGCAGGAAGCTGCCGAAGCCTCTGCGGTGCTTGGTCTATCGGTACGCACGAATCTGGCTTTGCCGGACCGAGGGCTTGGCGCAGAAGGGCATGTGGAGGCGATTACGGCAGAAATTAGGCGCTATCGCCCACGAATCGTGTTTGCGCCATACTGGAATGACCGCCACCCGGACCATAATCGGTGCAGTGCGCTTGTAGAGGAAGCAGTGTTTAATGCGAAGCTTCGCCGTTACATGCCGGAGCTTCCGGCAGTTCAAGTTGAACAGCTTCTGTTTTATTATATTAATGACGTAGAGGATGTACGACTAGCTGTTAACGTTTCGGATGTGTATGAGCAGAAGCTCGCGTCGCTGCGGGCATACCGCTCCCAATTCGAAGCAGTGTCACAAGGCGAAGACCGCGTCGTTACGCCGCTTACAGGACGTTATGTCGATAATGTGGAAGCAAGGGACCGCCTTCTTGGCACAGCGCGCGGTTGGACGTACGGGGAAGGGTTTACGGCCAAGAAACCGCATACGGTGGACTTGTTTTGAACAAGCTGGCACGGCAAAAGGGAAGAATGGCGTTGCCATGAACGGCATACGATAGATACCAATTACGCATTTCCTAGGGGTTGCGAATCGTGACGAGAAAATTAAAAATCGGAATTACATGTTATCCGTCTTTGGGCGGCTCAGGCGTTGTTGCGACCGAGCTTGGCAAACTGTTAGCCGAGAAAGGCCATGAGATTCATTTTATTACGCATAGCATTCCATTCCGGTTGGGCAAATTTCATAAAAATATTTATTACCATGAGGTTGAGGTCAACGACTACTATGTATTCCGTTACCCGCCGTATGATTTAGCATTGGCGAGCAAGATGGCTCAGGTTGTGCAAATGCAGGATCTGGATCTTCTTCATGTGCATTATGCGGTACCTCACGCGATTTGTGCCCATCTGGCCAAACAAATGGTAGGCGACCGGCTCAAAACCGTGACGACGCTGCATGGCACTGATATTACGGTATTGGCGCAGGATGAGTCGTTGAAGGACCTGATTCGGTTAGGCATTAATACAAGCGATGCGGTTACAGCGGTATCGGCGGACCTCATTCGGGAAACGCGAGATTTGCTGGATATTGCGAACCCAATTGATTTAACGTATAACTTTGTCGATAAAAGAATCTATTATCCGCGCGAGTGCCAGTCGCTGAAATCGGATTATGCACCGAAGGGCGAGAAGCTGCTCATGCATATTTCGAACTTCCGGCCGGTCAAAAGGATTAGCGATGTCATCGATACGTTCGCGCGAGTGGCGGATGTGATGCCTGCGAAGCTGTTATTGGTTGGGGAGGGTCCTGAGCTCATTAAAGCACAGTTCCGTATTAATCAGCTTGGGCTTGATGATCGGGTTCATTTCTTAGGCAAACAGGATGATGTCGCCCAGCTTATCTCTATTGCAGACCTGATGCTGCTTCCATCAGAGAAGGAAAGCTTCGGCCTAGTCGCATTAGAAGCAATGGCTTGCGGTGTCCCAACCATTGGCTCGCTCGCTGGCGGGATTCCTGAGCTTGTTTCGCATGGCGAGACCGGATATTTGTCCGCAATTGGCGATACCGAGTCGATGGCTGCGAACGCTGTACGGTTGCTGTCCGATGATAAGCTGTTTAAGCAATTCCGAGATGCTTGTATTCGCCGGGCGCAATCCAAGTTCTGCAACGATCGAATTACGGCGGAGTATGAGCGCATCTACTACCGGACGTTAGGCATCGAAGCGGACATTCCAATTCCCGTTTGCTCGGAATAGAGGGTTTTATGAATGCTCAGAAGCCGTATTGGGATGAGGAAATGGAAGCGGCGCTTCCTGTTTTGCAAAAACTTGAAAATGCAGGTTTCGAGGCTGTTTTTGTCGGAGGCTGTGTAAGGGATGTTATTGCAGGGCGACCGATTACAGATGTTGATATTGCCACCTCGGCGACACCTGACGCCGTGATGGTCCTGTTCGACCGCACCGTGCCGACAGGCTTGCAGCATGGCACCGTTACGGTCATTGTGAATGAACGAACATATGAGGTTACTACGTACCGTTCTGAAGCAGAGTACGAAGACCATCGCAGGCCGGCTGGCGTCGCATTTATTGCAGAGCTGGAAGGCGACTTGCTCCGGCGGGATTTTACCATCAATGCGATGGCATTGCGGGCGGACGGTACGTTGGTCGATTTGTACGGCGGGCTAAGCGATTTGCATGCTGGAATCATTCGATGCGTCGGCGATGCGGATGAACGCTTCAGTGAGGATGCGCTTCGGATGGTTCGGGCGGTGCGATTCGCATCGACGTTCGGGTACGCCATCGCGCCCAGCGCATGGCGTGCCTTGCTGCGCAATCGTGAGCTGCTGCAGCATGTAGCGATGGAGCGGATCGGTGCAGAGCTGGATAAAATGATCGGCGGCGCTGGTCCCCATCGCGCCGCCGCGCTGCTCGCCGCCAGCGGCTTGCTCGCTCGCGCCAAAGAACCGCTGCCCGCTGGCTTCGCCCAGCCGGGCTGCGGCTCCCGCCAACGCCCCGCGCTTCGCAGCGGGCGGGGCGCCGGCGGCGCTGGCGGCGTGCCGCCGCTCTCATCGGCGCTGGCACGCCTGCAGGGCAAGGACGACCGCTGGGCGGCCGTCTTCCTCGCGCTCCGGCTATCGCCGGAAGACGCAGAGGAGACGCTACAGCGCCTGCGCTTCCCGGGCCGCCGCATCGCGTCGGCCCGCTCGGCCGTCAAGCTGCATGATGCGGCCGCACCGCTCGCCGCATCAAGCGGCGCGGCTGCTACGCCAGCCGCCGCTGCCGCATGGGTAGACGCCGTGCTAGCCGCCGGCGTCGAAACGGCAAGCGCGTGGCTGCGCATCACGCGCGAGTTTGCCGCTTCAGGCGCGCAGATTGGCGGCCTGCCGTTGTCGGAAGCTGCGCTTGATGCATTAGCGGCGCAGCTTGCGGGCATGCCGTGTACTGCCATACGGGAGCTTGCAGTTAATGGCAACATCCTTTGCTCGCATCTGGGCCTCAAGCCGGGACCGCGCACAGGGGCGCTGCTTAATGGGCTACTGCGTTCCGTCGCATTGCGCGAGACGCCGAACGAACGGGAGGCGCTCCTCGCGCTTGCTGAATTCATGGAAGAGGATCGGATGAACGATGGACCATACACTTCTTGAACTGCTGGAGCAGGAGCAAGGCAACTATTTATCGGGCGAGACGATTAGCAAGGCGATGAACGTGAGCCGGACAGCCGTCTGGAAGCAGATCCGCAAGCTTGAAGAACGGGGCTATGTGATCGAAGCTTCGCGCAAGCTGGGGTACAGGCTCGTCTCCAAGCCAGATAACCTGTCGCTGGACAAGTTGTCAGAGCTGCTGCAGACGAACCGGTTTGGCCGTGCGCTTCGCTTGCTTGATGTCGTCGACTCAACACAGAATGAGGCACAGCGATGGGCGGAAGATGGAGCGCCTGAAGGGGCAATCGTGATCGCGGAGCAGCAGCTCGGTGGCCGCGGGCGCATGGGACGCAGCTGGGTGTCGCCCTATACCAAAGGCATATGGATGAGCCTCATTATGCGTCCGAGCACGCCGATCCATTTCGCTCCACAGCTTACGCTGCTGACTGCGGTAGCTTTATGCCGCAGCTTGCGCAAGACGACAGGCCTTGAAATCGGTATTAAATGGCCTAACGACCTGCTTATTAACGGCAAGAAGATTAGCGGCATTTTGCTTGAGTCTGCGGCTGAAGACGAAAGGATCAAATATGTCGTAGCAGGGACAGGCATTAGCGTGAATTTGGACATTTCCGATTATCCAGAGGAGCTGCTGGAACGCGCGACTTCTTTGTCAATTCAAGCGGGACGGAAGTTTTCGCGTGAGCAGGTCATTGCTGATTTCCTTCTGGAATGGGAACAGCTGTATGATTTGTACTTAAAGGATGGATTCGGCGCGATTCAAACGCTCTGGGAGGCGCTCGCGGTTACATTGCATCAAGATGTGACCATTCACACGCCACAAGGGCAGCTCTCTGGCAAGGCCATGGGGCTGCATGAGAGCGGCGCCCTTGAATTGCAGCTTCCTTCAGGAGAGCTTCGCCTTGTCTTCTCGGGCGAGATGGGACAACCGTCGCCGCCAACGCAGTAGATTCTCCTCCTATGGGATCGAGACAGCAGCACAGGTTAACATTTTTCACCTATATAAGTTCAATGGATGGCGAGATGAAAGAATGAGCCAACGCAGCTGCGAAATTCGCCAGCATGCGGGCGAATTCCTAAATTTACGCCATCCATTTTTTTTGGTATAATGATGGCACGCGAGGCGATATCCAAATTTAAGGAATCGCACTTTGCAAGGCATCATTGCATGAATTCATTCTTAAGCACGGAAGAGGGTTACTATGACACGTGCGCAACTCTGCTCTGAGCCGTTAGGGACCGAGACAGAAGGAAGCGATGAGTTTGGCGTTCCTTTATCGTTAGGGACCTTTTTAGCGCGGCTAAAAGGTTTTTTTGTGTTTATCCTATACTTTAAAGGGGATGAAGCAGTATGAATCGGCCATTGACCATTACGAAGCTTAAGAAGATGAAGCAAGAGCGGAATCCAATCTCCGTGTTGACGGCGTACGATTATCCATCGGCTAAGCTTGCAGAGGAAGCGGGCATTGATGTCATCCTAGTTGGAGACTCGCTAGGCAACGTCGTGCTCGGCTACGATACGACAGTGCCAGTTACGCTGGATGACATGGTTTACCATACCAAAGCGGTTCGGCGCGGAGCCCCTAATACATTCGTCGTGGCAGACATGCCATTTATGACTTATCGGGTTGGCAAGGAGCATACGCTGCGCAATGCAGCACGCTTGCTGCAAGAGGGGCTAGCTAATGCGATTAAGCTGGAGGGCGGTTCTGATATCGCCGATGAAGTGGAGGCTTGCGTACGCGCTGGCATTCCGGTAATGGGCCATCTGGGCTTGACGCCGCAATCGATCCATCAATTAGGCGGATATCGCATACAAGGGAAATTAGAGCAGGAAGCCGAAGCGTTGCTGCGGGATGCGAAAGCGCTCGAAGCGGCAGGCGCGTTCGCGCTAGTCTTGGAGCTGGTAACAGAGCCGATTGCAGAAGCGATTCGCTCGGCCATCTCCATTCCAGTTATCGGCATCGGCGCTGGTCGAGGCTGCGATGGCCAAGTGCTCGTTTATCATGATATATTGCAGTACGCTTCTCCTTATCGGGAGAAACGATTCGTTAAAACTTATGCTGATATAGGAACCACGATTCGTGGGGCAATCGGCGCTTATGTGCAGGATGTTAAATCAGGCGCATTCCCAGAACAGAAGCACGCATTTCCGATGGAGCCCGGGACTGCGGTGCTGTCGCATCTCTATGGGTCTTCAACCGCATCTGGCAACACAGGTGCTCAACAGCAACAGCAACAACAACAACAACAGCAGCAACAGCAACAGCAGGCCGCAGGAACGAAGCAACCGGATGCAGAAGGGCGGTCGACGCTATGATCATTTGCCGAACGAAACAAGAGCTGCAGGATGCACTCCATAAGCTGCGCGTGCAGCAGCCTGACCGTAAAGTAGGCTTCGTGCCAACGATGGGTTTTTTGCATGAAGGCCACGCAAGCCTCATCCGCCAGTCCGTACAGGAGTGCGATACGACCGTACTAAGCATTTTCGTTAATCCGCTGCAATTTGGCCCTAATGAGGACTTTGACCGATATCCGCGGGATGAGCAGCGCGATTTGGCGCTTGCACAAGCAAGTGGCGCAGATTACGTATTTATGCCATCTGTCGACGAGATGTATCCTTCGAAGATGCTGACTCGCATTACGGTTGATATCGTGACAGACAGGCTTTGCGGCGCTTCCCGTCCAGGCCATTTTGATGGTGTCGGCGCGGTCGTTTCGAAGCTGTTCCATATTGTGCAGCCACAGCGTGCTTACTTTGGCATGAAGGATGCCCAGCAGGTTGCCGTTATTCAACGAATGGTGCTGGATCTCGATTTTCCAATCGAAATCGTGCCGTGCCCGATCGTTCGGGAGCCTGATGGACTGGCGCTCAGCTCGCGCAATGTGTATTTGAGCGCAGAGGAGCGTGCCCAAGCGGTTGTCCTGTCCCGGTCGCTTGCTGAAGCAGCTGCAGCAGCCGGAAAAGCCGGCATGACGGCCGGTGAACTGCAAGAACAAGTATGCGATACAATTAAGCAATCTCCGATTGCAGATATCGATTACGTGGAACTGCTAGCTTTCCCGAATTTGACGGCGCTAGAACCGAACCAACTGCTGTCAGCGATCGATGGCGAACTGCTGCTGGCGCTTGCCGTACGATTCGGGCGTACGAGACTGATCGATAATCGGATATTGCGATTTGCGGAGGTAAAAGCCTATGTTTAGAACGATGATGAAATCAAAACTGCACAGAGCGACTGTAACGGAAGCTAATCTCCATTATGTTGGCAGCATAACAATTGATGAGGACTTGATGGATGCGGCGGATATTTGGGCCAATGAGAAGGTCCAAATTGTGAACAATAACAATGGCGCCCGTTTTGAAACCTATGTCATCAAAGGCCCAAGAGGGTCTGGCGTTATTTGCTTGAACGGAGCAGCTGCCCGCCAAGTACAGCCTGGCGACCAAGTCATCATTATCTCCTATGCTGCGATGACAGAAGAAGAGGCGCGCAGCTACAAGCCTAGAGTTGTCATCCTGGATGAGAATAACCGTCCTTTGGAGTCATTGACAGAAGAATTGCACTCCGTCATCATCTAACGGAAGCGGCGAGCTCATCCCAGCATTGTATAAAGGCTGGAATGCCGTATGAAATAGCCCCCTTAAACAAAGAATGAGCAATACACCGGCCAGTAACAAGGCATCATTCATTATGAAAGGCCGGCATCGTTCTACACTCATTCTTACGTAAAGGCGGGTGCAGCCATGTTTGCGCATCTGTTCGCGACGATGAACGACAAGTTGGACGAAATCAGGCGCTTGTATCCAAGAGCAACCGGTAATGGGCGTGACCATCTCGATCGCCAGCTCGACACATTGAAGGAAATGAGCGACACGATTGTGGAGCAGTGGCTGTTGTTTGAGGAGAAGCTGGCGGATTTTTTGGATCAGTCCAAACCGGCGGCTTCCCCGTCTCTTAATGCTAACGCGGCAGCGAAAGCAGCAAGTGCGCCAGAGCGCCATGCAGCCAGCAAAGAAACGGCCGCTGCGGCAGCGGCTACGCAATCGGCTGGGGCTCCTCCGCCATCAAATGACGGGCAAGAGGAATGGAGCTTATCCACAGAGGTTGCTATCCAGATTTCCAAAGGGCAAGGCTACTTCAAGCTTCACATGTTCAAACACGCGGCAACCGAGCTTGAACAAGCGATCTCCATGGCGCCGGATTGCCAGTTAGCCCGCATGTTTTTGGCGATGACGCATATGCATCTCCAACAATGGAACGAGGCGCAGCGGCATTTCCAAATATTAATTTCACTCACGAATTACGCCAAATGGCGAGCAATCGGTTATAATGCTCTCGGGTGTATTCAGGCAGTAGGCATGAATTTGGAGCTCGCGGAGCACTATTTTTTGAAAGCACATGATGCAGATCCCAGCTTCGCGGATTCGCTTATGAACCTGAAGTGCTGTAAGGAAAGGAACGGTCAGCTTTCGCTCCGGTTTGGAAGCACGGAGCTGATCCGTTAGGAGAGGATCGGAAGCCGGATGAAATTTGCTGTACTCGATTTGGAAACGACCGGTCATCAGGCCGAAGATGAAATGATACAGATAGGAATCGTCATGCTGGACGAGGAGCTGAACGTAACCGATACGTTCAGCTCCTTCGTGCGACCGGCGATAGATATACCGCCTTTTATCACACAGCTCACGGGCATTACGAATGAAATGGTATCAGACGCCCCTTCGGTTGAAGACGTGCTGACGGATGTCGTTAAATTGCTAGGCGATGCCGTGCTTGTCGCGCACAATGTCGGGTTTGATGCCCATTTTCTAAACCGTGCGCTAGATCGCTGCGGCTATAGCCCGTTCACAGGCCGCCGCTTAGACACGATCGACCTGCTGCGGATGCTTTACCCAACGTTATCCTCCTATCAGCTAAGTGCGGTTTCTGAGGCGTTTGGGATCGCTCATGAACGCAAGCACCAAGCGGATAGCGATGCAGAAGCGACCGCGATGCTGTTCGCCCATTGCGTGCACAAGCTGCGGGATTTGCCGCTGCTCAGTTTACAAAGGCTTGGTGAGCTGTTTAATGGCTATGATGATTTGAGCTGGTTAATCCAGCTTACGTTGCAGGCCAAAGAGCAGTCGACATCGCTGGATACGCAAGCTCATGTTTACTTTAACCAATTAGCGATGAAAGCTGGCGATTGGGCAGATCTTGGCGCCGTTCGAACCGATGAAGATATTGAAGCCTTGGGCAGCATGTCCTTCGAGCAGTTCATGGATGGGGTTCGGGACCGGTTTCGTGCCATGATGCCCGATTACGAAGAACGCGAAGCGCAATCCATCATGTTCGATGAAGTGCATCAAGCGCTGGATCATGAACGCCATTTGCTTATTGAAGCAGGGACAGGGACAGGCAAGTCGCTTGGGTACCTGTTGCCTTCGTTATTTTACGGCGCTAAGGAGCAGAAGAAGATCGTAGTCAGCACGCATACGATTAACTTGCAAGAACAGCTGCGGCAGCGGGATATTCCATTGCTGCATGAGGTGTCGCCTTTTCCGTTTCGTGCGGCCGTATTTAAGGGTAGAGGCAATTATATCTGCCTTCGCAAATTCGATAATAAGGTTCGGATGCGGGAATACGTTTCGCCTAATGAGGATTTAATGACAGCTGCCCAGATGATCATTTGGCTTGGCGAGACAGGGACTGGCGATCAGGAAGAGCTTAACTTCGGCAACAAAGGTTCGGAATTTTGGGAGACGGTTGCAAGCGATGCGGATTCTTGCCTCAACCGTGCATGCCCTTGGTTCCGCCGTTGTTTCTATCACCGTGCCAAGCATGAAGCGAATGTAGCGGATATCGTCATTACGAACCATTCCCTTGTGTTCACAGATATCCAAGCTGAGCATCGTTTGCTGCCTACGTACGAGCAGTTGGTCGTAGACGAGGCGCATCATCTCGAAGAAGTAGCAGGCAAGCATCTGGGCTTGCAGTTATCATATTTCTCATTCGTTCATCCCTTTAACCGATTGGTGAAAGATAACCGTGGCGGGGGGCTGCTAAGCCAGCTTGTCGCTCTGCTGCATGGAGAATCTGAATCCGGTATCCCTGCGTGGATCGAGATCATTGATGAAGCGGGCAAGTCCTTGAGCAGCATACGTGAAGACTGGGATAAGCTGTTCGAGCTGATGTATGCGTTAATGGGGACTTCGGGATCAGAAACTTCACAAATTGAGTCGGGCCAATCCGTGTTCCGCATTAGACCGAAGGAGCACCCGACGGGATGGGCAACGATTGCCGATCTTGAGAACAATGTGTATGCTGATCTTAATAAGGCAGCTCGTACATTAGAGAAAACACTGGGCGATATTAAAGAGAAAATTGACGAGACCGTGATTGTGAATCTAATTACAGACTTGAATGGAGCAGTCAAAGATTTGGCCCGTGTCCGGGACGATATGCGCACCTTCGTACGAGCAGATAAATCTGACACGGTTTATTGGATTGAAGCGACGACACAGTTCAAAGCGAAGTCCATCCATCTCTATGCTGTGCCAGCAGATGTCAGCGAGCAGCTTCGGACGCATTTATTCGAAGCGAAGAAGAGCGTCATTCTGACATCCGCAACTTTATCGGTCCAAAAATCGTTCCAATATGCGAGCGAACAGCTCGGATTGGCTGGGATGGAGGAATCGGGAAGGCTTACGACGGTTCTGCTTCCATCACCCTTTAATTATAGGGAGCAGGCGCTCGTTATTATCCCGCGCAATTTCCCGACACTTAAAGGTGCAGTAACCGAGCAGCCGTTCGTTGATATGTTAGTGAAATCGCTGACTGATTCAGCAGTGGAAATCGGCGGACGGATGCTGGTTCTGTTCACTTCCTATCGCATGCTGCGCATGGTTTACGAGCCGTTGAAGGAAGCGTTGGAACTGCATCAGATTCAAGTGCTCGGCCAGGGCATCGACAGCGGCAACCGCAGCAAGCTGACACGCCGTTTCCAGCAGCAGCCAGCATCAGTTTTGCTCGGTACGAGCAGTTTCTGGGAAGGGGTAGACATTCCTGGAGATGCGCTGACTTGCTTGGCGATCGTGCGCTTGCCTTTTCAGCCGCCGAATCATCCGCTAGTTGAAGCGAAGTCGGAGCTGCTGCTTGCACAGAAGCAGAACCCATTCATGAAGCTGTCGATTCCGCAAGCTGTCATTCGGTTCAAGCAAGGCTTTGGGCGGCTTGTTCGATCCACGAAGGATCGTGGCATTGTGCTCATTTACGACACGCGTGTGTTAGAAACGTATTATGGCAAATATTTCTTGTACTCGCTTCCGGGACCCAAAATTGAACACATGCATCTTGAGCAGATTGTACCGCGTATGCGAGGATGGTTGGATAATGGACGGGAAGGTGCGAAAGAATGAAGCAGCTCAAAATATCGGAAGCAGTCGTAAGGCGGCTTCCGGTTTATTTGCAAGTGCTGAATGAGCTTACAATGCGGGAGGTGCATACCGTCTCCTCGCAGGAGCTCGGACGGAAGCTGAATTTGAATCCCGCCCAGATTCGCAAGGATTTAGCCTATTTCGGCGAATTCGGCCGCAAAGGGATTGGATACGATGTGGATTATCTCATCGAGAAGATTAGGCAAATTTTGAATCTGGATAAAACGCATTATGCAGCTTTGATTGGGGCAGGCAATTTGGGACATGCGCTTTGCAATTATAATACTTATATTAAAGATGATGTCCAAATTACAGCCGTCTTCGACGCCAACCCTAACAAGATCGGTTCGACCATCAATGGGTTGACCGTACAGCCGATGGAAGCATTATCTGAGCAGATTCGTGCCCAACGCATTCGGATCGGCATTATAACGGTTCCTGCATCCGAAGCGCAAAATGTTGCGAATGAATTAGTTTCTGCAGGAGTCGACGGGATTTTGAACTTTGCGCCTGCTATACTTAAAGTGCCCGATGAGGTGCGCATTCATCATGCGAATTTTACGACAGAATTGCTAAGCCTAGCTTATTATATTGAAAACGAGAGGTTGGAGCGCGATGAGTGAATGGATTATTAAGAACGGGTTGTTCGTCACAATGGACGATACACAGCCAGTTGTACGCGGATATTTGCATGTAAAAGGAGATTCGATTGCATACATAGGGGAACAAGAGCCTCAGCTAACGGAAGGCGTTGAAGTGATCGACGGCAAAGGCCTCGTCTTCATGCCTGGCCTTATTAATACGCATGGCCACACGCCAATGACGCTGCTTCGTGGTTTCGCAGATGATATGGTGCTGCAAACATGGCTGCAGGACAAAATTTGGCCGCTTGAAGCTAAATTTGACGACCAATCGGCTCGTTGGGGCACATCGCTGGCACAGCTAGAAATGCTCAAAACAGGCACGACAGCATTCGTTGATATGTACGATCGAATGGACATTATCGCTGGCGTGGTTGAAAAATCGGGCTTGCGCGGCGTATTGACTCGCGGTGCAATTGGCTTCGGTTCGCCAGAAGAATTGGATGCGAAATTCAAAGAAGCTGTAGACTTCGCACGTGATTGGAATGGCAAAGCAGATGGCCGCATTACGACGATGCTCGCGCCGCATGCGCCATATACTTGCCCGCCAGCCTTCATCGAACGTTTCGTTCAAGCGTCGCATGACCTGAATGTTCCGATGCATACGCATATGTCGGAGACGGCAGCCGAAGTGGAGCAAAATGTTCGGGATTATGGTGTACGCCCTGTCGAGCATCTCGACAAGCTGGGCATGTTCGCACGCCCTACGCTGCTCGCGCATGCGGTTCATTTGACGGATGAGGAAATCGAGCTGCTCGCAGCTCGTGGCGTCGGTGTTTCGCATAATGCGGCAAGCAACTTGAAGCTGGCAAGCGGCGTAGCTCGCGTGCCTGACCTGCTGCGTGCGGGCGTCACCGTATCGCTTGGAACGGACGGCGCAGCGAGCAATAACAACCTGAGCCTATTTGATGAAATCCGCCTTGCGGGACTCATTCATAAAGGCGTGTCAGGAGACCCGACGGCTGTGCCTGCATTGGAAGCGTTGAAGCTGGGCACGATCTATGGTGCCAAAGGGATCTGGCAGGAGAAGTCGATTGGCAGCTTGGAGGTTGGCAAGAAAGCCGACATCATCGCGCTTGATTTGAACCGTCCGCAATACTTCCCGCTTACGGATATCGTATCGCATCTCGTCTATTCGGGCTCGGGCAGCGATGTGCGCCATGTTTGGATTGATGGCAAGCAAACCGTACGGAACGGCGAATGCTTGACGCTGGATGAAGAACGTATTCTTCATGAAGCGCAGGCTGCATTCGAAAGGCTGCTGTAATTCCCATGCGCGCTACTCGAAAAAAACGGCCTCCAGTGATGACAACCAAGCGTTGGGTCGCGCTATCGATCATGCTATTCCTTGCTATACTCGTTGCTGCGAATGTGTGGTACCGCAATGTATTCTCAGACGAATGGGCTGCTGAATCGAATGCGGAGAAGCGAGCGGCTGCTGTTGCGAACTTAATTGAAGTGGATGAAGCCGACAAATATGTATGGGATGAAACAGCATGGGTCGTCCAAGGAAAAACAGAGGATGGCCAGCTTGCTTACGTTTGGCTTCGTGACAATGCTGTCGATACGGTTCGAGCGGCAGACGGCTTCACCAAAGAACAGATTCGTGCTGCTGTGCTGCAAAGCAAGCCAGATGCTAGCATTACTCATATTCGCCCGGGCATCATGAAGGGTCAGCATGTATGGGAAGTGTATTACTCGCGAGTTGAGAGTGGCCAGCGGAAGTATGCGTATGCCTTCTATAATTTCGAGAATGGGACATTTATCGATATGTACAGGCTGCCAGCGACAGAGTTAGCCCAATAGATAAGTAATAATATTGCAAGGACGAACGCCGCCAGAGCTACTGGCGGCGTTTCCTTTTATTACACCGCTAATTCGTATATCAACTGTGATATACTCTTCGTATAGCAATTGAGCAACACATTTCGATAGAGGGCAAGCTAAGCGAGTGAAGTTGCTGCTTTTACAATAAAGGGAATGCAATGGTTTGAATGAAATCAACGATGAGGGGGATTGCTAACAATGAGAATTCGTTGGATACCTGCAGTTGTGTCAGTAGCGGTATGCGCTGGATTGTTGTTCGGAGGCTGGTTCACCTATGATAAATTTGCTGTGAAGGATCCGTTGTCGAAGGCAGTGAGTGGACTCCCAGAAGTCCAATCATCTTCCTCCACGATTGAGAACGGAACGGTTAAGATTGCGTTAAAGCTGACGGACCATGCGGATTTGCGCACGATTTATAATCGATTAACGACGGACGGCGCGTCCGTCCTTGATGGACGTAAGCTGAAGCTTGAGGTTGAAGGCGTTCAATCGAACGAGACGTTAGACAAATTATGGTCGACCGTATTGTTCGATGTTGCGCAAGCGATGGAAACGAAGTCGTATTCAGATATCCCGGTTGCACTGCAAAAGCTGGCAGCCGGCCATCAAGGAATGACGGTTAATTCAGAGATGGACGAAACGAATGTGTATGTGACGCTTCGTTATGAAGGAGCTGTTAAGTACGTCATTCTGCCGCGCACGCCGGCAATGCTGGAGGTGTGGAACGATGCTGCAAAACTATAAATGGGAAATTGGATTAGGCGTCACGGTTTCATTATTTGCTTTTCTGTTATATCGAGGCATTAATGTGTTGCCGCTGTTTCTCGTGCTTGGCATTGTTGCCGGGCTTATTTATACTGCACGGATGAAAGGCCAAGGTCCGTTGGCCGCTTCATCGCGTGGTTCGCGAGCGAAAGCGCCAATGCGTACAGAGCTTCTCTCGTTCGAGCAGATCGGCGGGCAGGAACGTGCAAAGCGCGAGTTAGTTGAAGCGTTGGATTTTCTCGTTAAAAAAGAAGAAATCGCACGTTTGGGCATTCGCCCGATGAAAGGCATTTTGCTGACTGGCCCTCCAGGAACAGGCAAGACACTGCTAGCGAAAGCTGCTGCACAGTATACCGATTCGATCTTCTTAGCGGCATCCGGCAGTGAGTTCGTGGAGATGTATGTCGGCGTTGGTGCAAGCCGTGTAAGGGACTTGTTCCAAGAAGCGCGCAAGAAAGCGGTGAAAGCTGGAAAATCCGCAGCTGTCATTTTTATCGATGAAATTGACGTAATTGGCGGCAAACGTGATGGCGGCCAGCAGCGTGAGTATGACCAAACGCTGAACCAATTGCTGACGGAGATGGATGGCATCCATACATCCGATACGCCGCGAATTTTGTTAATGGCTGCGACGAACCGTAAAGAGATGCTGGACCCGGCTCTACTCCGTCCAGGCCGGTTTGACCGCCATATCGGGGTTGAGCTGCCGGATGTGAAAGGACGCTTGCATATTCTGCATATTCATGCCAAGAACAAGCCGGTCGAATCGGAGGAATTGCTGGAGCGGACGGCTGCTGAAACGTTCGGTTTCTCTGGTGCGCAGCTGGAGAGCGTGATGAACGAAGCTGCGATCTATGCGATGCGTGAGCATAGCGAGACGATTGGCCGCCCTCATCTGACAATGGCGATCGACAAAGTGATGATGGGCGAGAAGACGGACCGTGAGACGACGCATGAGGAACGGGAACGCGTTGCAAGGCATGAGCTAGGGCATGCGATTATGGCCGAGCTGGTTGCACCGGGCAGTGTAGCGAATGTGACGCTGTCGCCGCGCGGCCAAGCGCTTGGATATGTACGCCATCAGCCACAGCGTGAACGGTATTTGTACACGAAGGAGTTTTTGGAAGGCCAGATTAAGATTGCGCTAGGCGGAGCTGCGGCTGAGGAAATTTTTTACGGCAACCGCAGTACAGGCTCGCGTGGTGACTTCGATCAAGCGATTAGCATGGTTCGGACAATGGCAGAGAGCGGATTGACGGAGCTTGGCATCATTGATCCTGGGATGCTGACGCCTGAGAAGCTGTCGTCGCTTGCGACTGGCATGCTGGATACGTTATTGCAGGAGACCAAGGCGATGCTTCAGAAGGAGCTGCACGCTTTCGAGCATGCGTTAGGCATTTTGATTCAAAATGAAACGGTGGATGGCAGCCAATTCCGCAAGCTCCTGCATGAAGCAGGTGGTTCCGAAAGCAATGAATTGTTACATCCGGAGAAGGAAGAAGAGCGTGACGATTCCATGGCACATGTATGACAATCTGAAGGCAGACGCCGCGTCTGCCTTCTTATTTGTTATAATAAAAGTTATAATAGTAGGGCTAGAGCCCTTAGAATTGGATCGTGTTAAGGCAACAGAAGGATCGAGTGGAGGAGAAGGATTTGACAGTACGTAAAGTAGGCGTTATTGGGATAGGCACAATGGGACAAGGCATTGCAGAGATGCTTGCGTTCAAAGGGCTGGATGTTCAAGTGATGGATATATCGAATGAGAAGCTGGAAGATGGGCTGCTTCATATCGAGCAGAGCTTAGATAAACAGATCGAGAAGTGGGCGCTTACGCAAGCGGAGAAGAAGCTCACGCTTAATCGAATCAACAAGGCAGACGGGATCGAAGCGTTTGCGGAATGCGATTTTGTCATCGAGACGATTACTGAGGATTTGGATGCAAAGAAAGAGATGTTTGCGGAGCTGGACCGCGTTTGCGGAGCGGAAGTTATTATCGCCAGCAATACGTCAACGTTAAGCTTGACGGAGCTTGCAAGCGTAACGAAGCATCCGGGCCGCGTCATCGGCATGCATTTTATTTACCCGGTTTATAAGATAGATTTGGTGGAGATCGTTCGCGGATTAAAAACATCCGACGCAACGTTCGAGCAAACGAAACATTTTATCGAGGAAATAATGAACAAGAAGGGCGTCATGGTATTCGAATCGCCAGGTTTCGTTACGACGCGCCTAATCTGCTTGTTCATAAATGAAGCGTTGCACGTACTGGAGGAAGGGGTTGCCTCCGCTGAAGATATCGACAGCGCAATGCGCATCGGCTATTCGTTCCAGCATGGGCCTTTCGAGATGGCAGACCGTTTTGGCCTCGACGCCGTACTGGCTGCGCTTGACCGGATGTTCCGTGAGTACGGCGAACTGAAGTATCGGCCTTCCATCGTATTGAAGAAGATGGTCCGTGCAGGCCATCTCGGGGTGAAAACAGGCGTCGGCTTCTTCCAATACGATAAGGACGGGGATCGGATATGAAAGTACTAGTCATCAATGCGGGCAGCTCCTCGCTCAAATATCAGCTGTATGACATGCGTGATGAATCGGTTCTGGCAAGCGGACGCGTAGAACGCATTGGCATGGATTCCTCTATTGTGACGCATGAGCCTGTAGGCAAGCCAGAGGTGCGCAGCGTAAGTGAAATTCTTGAGCATACGACAGCGGTTCGCCGCGTCATCGATATGCTGGCCGATCCGAAGTCAGGCGTGATCGCAAGTATGGATGAGATTGATGCTGTCGGCCATCGCGTCGTGCATGGGGGCGAGGCATTTAAGCAATCGGTCATCGTTACGCCTGAAGTAAAGCTGGAAATTAAAAGGCTGTTTGATTTGGCTCCGCTTCATAACCCTGCCCATATGATGGGGATTCTTGCTGTGGAAACGAACTTGCCGAATGTACCGCAGACGGTCGTATTTGATACTGCGTTCCATCAGGCGATGCCCCGCGAATCGTATTTGTATCCGATTCCGATGGTGCTATATCGCCGGCATAAAGTGCGCCGTTATGGCTTTCACGGCACGTCGCACGCTTATGTCAGCGCACAAGCGGCAGATTTCCTGAAGCGCCCGCTTGAATCATTAAAAATGATTACATGCCATATTGGCAACGGAGCAAGCTGCACGGCTATTAAGGACGGCAAATCATTCGATACGAGCATGGGCATGACGCCGCTCGAAGGGCTAATGATGGGCACACGGAGTGGGGATCTTGACCCAGCGGTCGTGCCTTTCGTAATGAACAAGGAAGACCTGAGCGTCAGCGAAGTGAATTCCATGCTGAATAAGCATAGCGGCTTGCAGGCGATTAGCGGCCTGTCGAGCGATATGCGTGAAATTACGGAAGCGATTGGCGAAGGCGACAAGAATGCCAAGCTCGCTTTTGACATGTATACGTATCGGGTTCGTAAATATATTGGCGCTTATGCGGCAGCAATGAACGGCGTAGATACGATTGTGTTCACTGCTGGCGTTGGGGAAAATTCAAGCGTGCTTCGCAAAGCGGTATGCGAAGGCTTAACGTTCCTAGGCATAGAGCTCGATGAGGAGCGGAACAACGAGCGAAGCAAGGAAGTGCGGTTTATAACGAAAGACTCTTCACGCGTTCAAGTGTTAGTGGTGCCGACGAATGAAGAACTTCTAATCGCTAGAGATACGTACACATTAGTGAACGGGCTGAATGAGGCGAACTTATAAATTAGTCCTTGAGCGGCAACGATAGGAATAAGATAAAGTAGGCTCATAGACAAGTCTATGGTGCTACTACAATTCGTAAATGGAAATGAGGCGAGCCGATGGAAACGGGCAAATTAACGGCGATTCGGAACGTTGGCGATAAAGCTGGCGAAGCAGTAGTTGTCGGCTGTTGGCTTCAAGGCAAACGATCGAGCGGGAAGATCCAGTTTTTGAAGCTGCGGGACGGTTCGGGGTTTATTCAAGGTGTCCTTGCAAAGAGTGAAGTGCCCGAAGAAACGTGGGAAGCAGCACAAAAGCTGACGCAGGAGAGTTCGTTATATGTGACGGGCATCGTGCGGGAAGAGCCGCGCAGCCCATCTGGCTATGAATTGAGCGTGACAGGCATTGAGGTGATCCAGTATACGGAGGATTATCCGATTACCCCGAAGGAGCACGGAATCGATTTTCTGATGGACCGCCGTCATCTGTGGCTGCGTTCGCCGAAACAACGGGCCATTTTGGTCATTCGTGCGCAAATTATTCGTGCCGTTCAGCAGTTTTTTGATGAACGCGGCTTTACGCTTGTCGATCCGCCGATTTTGACGCCTTCATCATGTGAAGGAACGACGAATTTGTTCCACACCAAATATTTTGAAGAAGATGCTTATCTTACGCAAAGCGGGCAGCTCTACATGGAAGCGGCAGCGATGGCGCTGGGCAAAGTGTATTCCTTTGGACCAACCTTCCGTGCAGAGAAGTCGAAGACGCGGCGGCATTTGATCGAGTTTTGGATGATTGAGCCAGAGATGGCGTTCGTCGATCATGAGCAAAACTTAGAAGTGCAAGAACAGTTCATCTCCTTCGTGGTCCAATCTGTTCTATCGAACTGCAAGGCAGAGCTGGAGACGATCGGACGAGATGTGTCGAAGCTCGAGAATGTGCAAGTTCCGTTCCCACGCATTACATATGATGATGCGATAGAGCTGCTGCATAAGGAAGGCTTTGATTTGCCATGGGGCGAAGACTTCGGCGCTCCACATGAAACGGCGATCGCCGAGAAGTTTGACCGTCCGGTGTTCATCACTCATTATCCGGCATCGTTCAAGGCATTCTATATGAAGCCCGACCCGAATCGGCCAGAGGTTGTCCTCTGTGCGGATATGATTGCGCCCGAGGGATACGGCGAGATTATTGGGGGTTCCCAGCGGATCGATGATCCGGCTTTAATGGCGGAACGATTCCAAGAGCATCAGCTGTCGGAAGAAGCATATGCATGGTACCTGGACTTGCGCCGTTACGGCACTGTGCCGCATTCTGGTTTCGGATTAGGGTTGGAACGCACCGTCGCATGGATCTGCGGATTAGAGCATGTGCGGGAGACGATTGCATTCCCACGAACGCTATATCGCCTGTATCCTTAGGCTGGACGGAATGATTAAGGCTGATAAGGAGCAGGTGCATCATGGGAGGGACTTCGTTGAAAGATGAAATATGGAAAGCGTATGCGCGTGGGCTTGCCGACGCGATGAAGAGCGGAGGGGTATATATCCCCTCCGTTTTGCTCCGTACGTACCGTGGCATAGGGCTGGATGATGGGGATTTGTTGTTGCTCATCCAACTCATGGCGTTTCAGATGGCGGAAAATAATGATTTTCCGACGCCCGAACAGTTGGCTGAGCGGATGGGGCGCCCTGTGAATACAGTCGTCCAGACGCTGCGCCACCTGATGAAAGAAGGGCTGCTGACGATCGAGGAAGAAGCCGATCCCCTGACAGGGATTCGTTCCGAACGGTATGATTGGACAAGCTGGCTAATTCGCGCAGGGCAGCAAGCGGCGAATATGAAGCGTGAAGCAGCGGCAGCGGCTTCTGCTGCTGCTGCCCAATCGGGCGTGACGGCAAATGGGCGTAGGCCGGGCATTCAGCCGAGCGGACAAGCGGGATCCAATGAAGTGGATAGCTCGTCGAATTTATTTGCAGTTTTTGAGCAAGAATTCGGCAGGCCGCTTTCTCCGATGGAATGCGAGACGATTGCAGCATGGCTGGATCAGGATCGTTATTCGGATGAAATCATTCGATTCGCTTTGAAAGAAGCTGTGTTTGCCGGCAAGCTGCATTTTCGTTATATTGACCGAATTTTGTTGGAATGGAGCCGAAATCGCGTGACGAATGCAGACGAAGCACGGGCGCATGCGCAGAAATTCCGTGGCGGAGGACGCAATTAGCTTGCGGATGTGACGGCAGGGGCGTTCCTCCTTGGAGAGGAGCGCTTTTTACATTGCTGCCATAACTTTGGTTTGCATAACGAAGGGAATTGTATTACGATTAGATTATAATGATTCCAAAAGTAAGCCTTTTCAGCAAGGGAACACACTGTATTGCGGGTTAGGGAGGTTGAAAAAATGCTTACAGTTGAAGCAGAGATTGAGAAAATTAATCGGCAAATGACGGCCAAAGGCTATAAGCTGACCGTTCAGCGTGAAGTGACGCTCCGCGTCCTTCTTGAGAATGAACAAGATCATTTAAGCGCTGAGGAAGTATTTATGCTAGTCAAAACGAAATATCCCGAAATCGGCTTAGCGACCGTATACCGAACACTGGAGCTTCTGACTGAGCTTCATATCGTCGTAAAAATGAATTTCGGTGACGGGATGGCAAGGTATGACTTGCGTAGCGAGGATCATGAGCATATGCATCATCATCTGATCTGCCATACATGCGGCGCGCTTCACGAGATAAAGGATGACTGGCTGTTGGAGCTGGAGGAGCGGCTTCAACGTGAGTATGGATTCCGTGTAACGGATCATCGGCTTGATTTCACTGGCCATTTTCAGTCCTGCAAAGGAACCGAATGCAAACGGCAGCGTAAAGTCGTTTAATTGATGTATATAGAGCAATTATTGAACAGGGGTGTCCCAAAAGCCACGGCGGCTGAAGGGATGCCCCTGTTTTTGCGTTCGTTGAAGCGGTGCGGTTGGTGGCGATGTGTTTGCGTTCAAATTGAGGGCGTGCGTCGCGCCGTATTTAGGGCATTTCGTTCATAATTTGCCACTT
The DNA here is from genome assembly GCF_009789195.1 of Paenibacillus sp. MMS18-CY102. Lineage (GTDB taxonomy): Bacteria > Bacillota > Bacilli > Paenibacillales > Paenibacillaceae > Paenibacillus_T. The sequence continues at coordinate 153,700 of NZ_WSTC01000011.1, forward strand.
GGCTTCGGCAGTATGCTGGCACTCGGTGTGCCGCTCGGTGTTTATTGGCGAAGACGGTCGGTTGGAGGCTGCTGTTGGGAATACCGCTTCTAATGGCGCTGCTTATGTCGTTATTTTTATGCATGAGTACTTCCATCATGCTGACATATTTGGCACCGTATATGGATACGGTTTATGGCATGACAGGTTCGCAAGTCGGTTACTTGCTGCTGCTGCTCGGCGTGATTGGCATTATCGGATCACGTATCGGCGCCAATTTGGTGCTCAGCTTAAATCTATCGATCGTTCATATTGGTACGGCATTGGGAGCTGGAGGAGGCGGGATTGTTGCGAGTTCGGCCGGTTCAGTTCGTTTTCACCCATGGTTTGCAGCCGCATTGATGATACTGGGGCTTGCCGCTGCATCGGTTTCGTTTGCGAGGCGTGTTCAAGGCAGCTTGAAGGCAAAAGGAGGATTTCAGCAATCTAAGGGTTAGAGCTGTTGAGAGAAAAACAAGCTGCCGGATGCCCGGCAGCTTGTTTTGTTATGGTTTGAAGTAAGGTGTACTGTAGGCAGCTTAGCCGCTTTTCTACGCCAAAACGATTATCGTGTTTGCTTCAGCAGCTCCAACCGATACACATATTCAAAAATAAACTCAAAAGCTTCCAGATGGCGCTTCGCCTCGAATGCATTTGCTCCCCATGCGTAGATGCCATGCTTCCGAAGAATGATGCCCGGGATGCTAGGCTGCAGCTTCGCCGTTACCTCAGGCACGATCCGAGGGATGTCCGCGTAGTTTGGCACGATTGGAATATCGATCTGCGCTTCTTCTTCCCAATTGCCAAGCCCTTTAATCAGTTCGACTCCGTCTACAGGCACGGAACCGCGGTTCCAGAAATGCTCAGAAATGACGTTGTTGAACACGGTGTGAACGTGAAAAATTGCGCCTGCACCTGTTAATCGGTAAATTTCGCAATGAATTAACGTCTCTGCCGAAGGCTTCAGCTTCGTTGGCTCGCTAGGCTTGCCTTCGCGATCTACGAACAGGTAATCCTCTGGCGTATGGGCCGTTTTGTCTTTGCCGCTTGCTGTAATTGCGAAGTGGAAGTCATCCTCATCGAATTCACCGACGCGCACGGACAGATTGCCGCTTGTGCCGGGGAACCAGCCGCGTGAAGCGAATAGCTCCTTAACGCTCCGAAGTTCCGACAGCGCGCGTTGCTTTTCTTCCGTTGTCAGTTGGCTGAAAGTCATCGTTCGCTCATCCTTTCGTCGCTTAAGTAGCCCACAATAGGAAGGAAAGACTCGAACTCAATATGCGGCAGCCCAAGTTCTTGGCACTTGACGGTAAGCTGCGAACGGGAGAAGACGAGGTCCGCTTGCTTCGCGCCTTCGAAATCCGTCACGCTGTCGCCAATAAGAATGCGCTCATAACGATCGGCAGGGAACCGGCGCATAATCGTCGTTTTGCACATGCCGCAATCGTTCGTGCAATGGCCGTCGCAAGGATTAGGCCAGGTGATTTCAATCTGCTCCCCTTCAAAATTGCTGCCGTTGCAGTAGATATGGCCACGAGGGATGCCGAATTGCTCCAGCACAGGATATACGAAGAAATCGATGCCGCCGCTCGTGACATAAAAATCAATGTCCAGCTTAGCGCATGCCGCCAGCAGCTCCGCGAAACCTTCACGAATGCGGACGTTGTTAATGCCATACTGGATGACTTCATCTTTCCGCGAGGTCGGCAGAAGCCGGAAAAGGTCGCCTACGCCCTGGCGGATCGAAATGCGCTGGGACAGAATTTCCTCAACAATGGCTTCCCAGCCCGGAGGGTTAAAGTGCTTGATGATCGCGATGATGTTGTCATTCACGGTGATCGTTCCGTCAAAATCACAAAAAATGACGCGTTGCCGAGATGCTGTACTCATGCTTCCTTAACCCCCCAAGCGCCTATCGCAGCTTGCAGCGCTTCATGCCCGGGCAGCGATGCTGCTTCAGCGAGCTTCTTGCCGGCGAGCGTCGCGTCGATCGCTTGGCGGAATGCTTGTCCGCCTGCTTCTGTGCCGAGCGGATGTCCATGGACGCCGCCGCCTGCATTGACAACGACATCATGGCCGAAGTCGCGCAGAATAAGTGGAACAAGGCCCGGATGGATGCCTGCGGAAGGGACAGGGAAGCTCGTCCGGAGGCTTACAGATGGATCTAGCAGTGCATCCCGAACCGCCATATTTTCTTCCCGCGGCATGACAACCGATCCGTACGGCGAAGGGAAGAGCGTAAGGTCAGCGCCAGCCAAGCGCATTAGCTTGCCGAGCAACACAGGTGCGGCAATGCCGTAATGAGGCGATGGATATAAAGCGCCTGCAAGCGATGGATGGGCGGCAATCGGCACATGAATGGCAGCGTCAGCACTCAATTCATGCAAGGCATCATAGCCATAAGCAAGCACGTTAAACAGCAGCGCATTCGCGCCAGCGTTAATCGCTTTGCGGGCGTTAGCATTCAATTGCGAAGTTGGGCCAGTGAGGTTAACAGCATATAGCAGTTCCTGGCCGGTCGTTTCCTTCGCTTTACGCGCCGCACGCATACATGTCTCGACACGCTTCTCAAGCGGAGTGAGCGGGTTTTCGAACAAAATCTCATCATCTTTAATCAGATCGACGCCGCCGAGCGCTTGCCGGTAAAATTGCTCTTCAAGCCCGCTAAGGTCGTGGCCGATGACTGACTTGAAGATGCTCATAAGAAGCGGGCGTTCATGCACGCCGACAAGCCCGCGAACGCCTTGCAAGCCGAATTTCGGGCCTGGGAAGGCGGATTGGAACTCAGGCGATACGTCGAGATCAATCAGTTTAATGCGCCCGTCCATTGACAGCTTGCCGAAAATCGTGACGAGAAGCGCCGGGATGTCGCGGCTAAAGTTCACATCCGGGTAAGCAATGCGAATGTCCGCGTACCGTTCGCCTGGAGCTGCGCCATCTGGCTCATGCACATCGACGGACAATACTTTGCCTAGATGTTTTTCCATCTCGGCTTTTTTGGCTTCTGGAAGCTCTGTCCAGCTGCCGACCGTTAAGCCAACAGCGATGCCCTGTGCTTTCTTATGGAAGTCAGCTTTGTCGTCATGGCTGCGATAAGTCGCAATGCAGTATCCGATCACTTCAGCGCACTCCTTTCGATATCAGCGCCTAACTCGCCAGCACGCTCGGCTGCACGGGCAACAGCGCGCTCAACGCCTGTTGCAAAATGATGTGCGTCAAGCGTCTCAAGCGCTGCTTGCGTCGTGCCGTTCGGAGACGTTACTTTCCGGCGCAAATCAGCTGGCTGTTCGCCGGTTTCTTTGACCATTTGTGCAGCGCCTAGTACGGTCTGTACAGTTAGCTCGCGGGCGGCGTCGGCATTCAAGCCGAGTTCTTGCCCAGCCTTGATCATCGCTTCCATCAAGTAGTATACATATGCTGGACCGCTGCCGGAGACGCCGGTAACAACATCAAGCAGGGGCTCTTCGACGACGGAAGTTAAGCCAACGGCTTGGAACATCGCTTCAGCGAGGAGCCGTTGGTCAGCCGTAACCGAATTAGAGTAGCTGATGCCAGTAGCGCCTAGCCCAATTGTGCTTGATGTATTGGGCATCGTACGGACGACTGCCATAGGTTGGCCAAGCAGTTGCTCAATCGTACGGATCGAAAGACCGGCGATTACGCTGACAATCAATTGATTAGGCGAGAGAAGAGGGCGCAGCTGCTCAAGCGCTGCCGCCGCATCCTTCGGCTTGGGCGCAAGGAAAAGAACGTCTGCCGATTGAATCATGGCAAGCTTAGCTGTTTCGTCTGAAGAAGTCTCGACGCCGTAACGGCTCGTTAGTTCTTGAAGGCGATCCACATTTTGCCGATTGAGCATGCTAATCTGGGATGGCTTCGTTAGTTCTTGGCCGATTAGCCCGCGGACGATGGCTTCAGCCATCGATCCAGCTCCGTAGAAACAGAGGCTTAACGAGCCGAGTGTTGCAAGTGTAGTTGTTGGCTGCATATGAATAACCTCCAGTCCAATCCGCGGGTTACCCGCGGATTTGTCCATTTCCTTTGATCGTATATTTAGTCGAAGTAAGAGCAGGCAGGCCCATTGGTCCGCGTGCGTGCAGCTTCTGTGTGCTGATTCCGATCTCTGCACCGAAGCCGAATTCAAAGCCGTCCGTGAAGCGGGTGGAAGCATTGTGATAAACAGCAGCGGCGTCTACATCTTGCAGGAATCGCACCGCGTTATCGGCGTCTTCCGTAACGATACATTCCGAGTGCATCGTGCCATACCGGGCAATGTGGGCAAGTGCTTCTTCCAAGCTGTCGATGATGCGTATATTAAGAATATAGTCATTATATTCGGTTGCGTAGTCCTGTTCGGTCACAGGTGTGGCATCTGCAAGAAGTTCTCGTGTAGCGTCACAGCCACGCAGCGCAACCTTGGCTGCGCGCATACGCTCAGCAATGACTGGCAGATGGGTAGCCGCGCATGCACGATGGACGAGCAGGGTTTCCATCGAATTGCACACCGATGGGCGTTGCGCCTTCGCATTAACTGCGATGTTTGCAGCCATCTCAACATCAGCAGTTTCGTCAACGAACGTATGGCAAATGCCAGCGCCGGTTTCGATAACAGGTACGGTCGCATTTTGCACAACGTTCTGAATGAGCGATGCGCCGCCGCGTGGAATGACGACATCAAGCAGGCCGTTAAGCTTTAACATTTCATCGACGGAGGAACGGTTAGAATCCTCGATCAACTGAAGGGCCTCGACAGGCATAGCCAGCTCAGCGATTGCACCGCGCAACACCTCGACGATGCGGCGATTGGATTCAAGTGCAGCGGAGCCGCCGCGAAGAACGACGGAGTTGCCTGTTTTTAAACACAAGCCAGCCGCGTCTACCGTAACGTTCGGGCGTGCTTCGTAGATCATGCCGATTACGCCGAGCGGTACGCGTTTCATCTCTACTAACAGCCCGTTCGGGCGTTCGAACGATTCAAGCATATCGCCCACTGGATCTGGCAGTTCGACGATTTGGCGCAATCCTTCTGAAATAGCTTCAATGCGAGTGCTGTTGAGCGCTAAACGGTCAAGAAGTGACTCGTTCGTGCCGTTTTCCCGCCCGCGATGCAGGTCACGCCCATTTGCTTCAATAATGGAGTCCTGATGGGCGAGCAGCGCCTCCGCCATGGCAAGCAACGCCTCATTTTTTTGCTCGGTTGTCAGCCGGTTCATCATTGTTGCAGCGCCTTTGGCCAGCGTGGCTTTGGCGCGCACTTCGCTAATCGTGTTCACTTCACTCATATCCATTGTCCTCCTATGCTTTTAATGTTATCCATTCGTCCCGATGAATGACTTCGATACGGGCGACGTCGATCCGCCGCTTCACTTCATCTGAGCTCATGCCTGCGACAGCCTTAAGCTGCATGGAATCATAATTGACTACGCCGCGTCCGATCGTATCGCCAGATAAACCGAGCACCTCGACGACATCGCCGGGGTGAAAGTCGCCTTCTGATTCGCGTACGCCAGCGGGCAAGAGGCTCTTGCCGCCGTTACGGAGCGCCAGCTCTGCACCGTCGTCGACGATGATGCGGCCAAGCGGCATCGAATGGAAGCCAAGCCATTGTTTCTTAACGGGCAAGTTGCCTAATGAGGTGTCGAAATAGGTGCCTTTGCCATTGCCGCTTACCGCTAATGCAAGATCTCCTGGTTCAGCAGCACGCCCGACGAATGCAGGCACTCCGCCGCGCATCGCAATGCGGGCTGCTTCCAGCTTGGAGCGCATGCCGCCTGTACCAACCGAAGAGCCCGACCCGCCTGCAAGCTGCATCAGGTCTTCTGATATTTGCGTTACGCGTTCAATTCGCCGTGCATCTTGATTAAAACGGGGGTCAGCCGTATAAAGGCCGTCCGTATCCGTTAAAATAATGAGCTGCTTCGCTTTAACAAGGTTCGCAACGAGGGAGGACAGCATATCGTTATCGCCGAATTTGATTTCTTCAGTTGCGACAGTATCATTCTCGTTAATGACGGGGATAGCGCCTTGCCGAAGCAGCTCCTCCATCGTCATTAGGGCGCTTTCGATGCGCCTACGGTTCGAAAAATCTGCTCGCGTGAGCAGGATTTGTGCTGCTATGTAGCCGTCGCGGCCAAATGATTCCTGATAAGCCTGCATAAGCATTGCTTGGCCGACGGCTGCAGAAGCTTGCTTCTCATGGACTTGCTTGGGCCTTGAGGCATAACCAATGGCTCGGAAGCCGGCTGCAACAGCGCCCGACGTGACGAGCACGACGTGATAGCCGGCGCGCTTCAATGCAGACAGCTCAGAAGCGAAGAAGTCGAGTTTGCTGCGATTTAGTCCGCCTTCATCCGAGGTAAGCGAGCTGCTGCCAATTTTGACTACGATACGTTCTGCCATGTCGATCCCTTCCTATGACGAAGAATGAAAACGGTATGCATCGAATCCAAAAAGAACGATAAAAACACAAAAAACTTCCGTCCAATAAAGGACGAAAGTCGATGCTTCCGCGGTACCACCTTTGTTGACGGCCATGCAACCAATGCGCATAAATGCGCAAGGAGGGGAGCCGTCCCGCTCAGTGCCTGATAACAGCAGGCGCTGTCCGGCTCATCGCCGGCCGTTCAGGGGTAGGTTTGGGCGAAAATCGCGGTAAATTCTTACAGCCTATCGGAATTTACTCTCTGTGCGCGACGCTTATTCGCTTAATGGTCCCGTCAATACGTTCCGTGTTTTCGATTACCCCAAGCATATCATGATTAGGGGGGAGTGTAAAGAAAGGCAGCGCCCCGATTGTACCGGAAAGACGCTGCCTCTCATTAGTGGAATTGCATGCATGAAACCCGGATTAGCTGCCAAAAATACCAAGGGCGCCAATGCGCCGAACGGCTTCCCGAAGCCGCTCTTCGGGAGCGAGCAAGCCGAGCCGAACGTAGCCTTCTCCGCTTTCGCCAAACCCGATGCCTGGCGCGACGACGACGTCCGCTTTTTCCAACACGAGATCCGCGAATTCAGTTGATGTATAAGGCTTTGGCACAGGCAGCCAGCAGAAGAACGACCCGCCAGGCTTAGATGCTTTCCAGCCTATCGCCTCCAGTTCTTCGAACAAAGCAGCGCGCCGGCTTTCATAGGTTGCCGTTAATTCAGCCACACATTGCTGGGGACCAGTTAACGCTGTCGCTGCCGCTTCCTGAATGCCGCCGAACAAGCTGCAATAATAATGGTCTTGAATCAGGTTGATTAGCCCAACAACTTCCCGGTTGCCAAGGGCGAAGCCGACGCGCCAGCCTGCCATGTTATACGTTTTGGATAGTGTGTAAAACTCGATCCCCACTTCCTTGGCGCCAGGCGTTTGCAAGAAGCTGACGGGGCGTTGCTCATCAAAGCCGATTGCCCCATACGCAAAGTCGCTTGCGACGACAATATCATGCTTCCGCGCGAAGGCCACTGTTTCTTCATAAAATGGGAGGTTCGCGACTGCGCCAGTTGGATTGTTCGGATAGTTAATGAACATCAGCTTGGCAAGGTCGGCTGTTTCGGCAGGAATCGCGCTGTAATCGGGAAGGAAGCCATTCTGCTCATGAAGCGGCATGAAGCTCATCGATGCTCCTGCGAGCTTAACGCCAGACCAATAGTCAGGGTAGCCAGGGTCTGGAACGAGACAAGTATCGCCTGGATTTAGCAAGCATTGCGCGATCTCGACGAGCCCTGTCTTGCCGCCGAACAAGATAGCCACTTCGGTGTCGGGATCAAGTTCAACGCCGTAGTCGGCAGCATAGCGCTCTGCTACAGCTTCTTTGAGAAACCGGTAGCCGCTAAATGGAGGGTAACGATGGTACAGTGGATTGTCCGCTGCTGTTTTTAACGATTCCACAATATGCTGTGGCGTTGGGCGGTCAGGATTTCCTTGGCCTAAGTTAATGACATCTCGGCCTTTGGCTGCTTGCGCATTCGCTTTTGCCACCAGCGCAGCGAAAAATTGTTTCGGTAGACCGCTCATCCGTTCAGCCGGACGAACGGTTACCATCTCATTATTAGTAGGCATCCTTTCGACACACTCCACCTATTCTGATCGATTTTATTACCTTAACTTTAGCATGGCGCCGCGGGAGTGTCGAGCGCTCATCGTGCCGAAAACGAAGGAACAGCAATGCTTATAATTTCGCTTTATATGTAGAGAGCGTCCCCTCAGGCACATGGCACTGGCGGAGACGCGATTAACTAAGAAGGAATGCCGACCTTATCCACGAACGGCTTCGTATCAGCCTTGAACAGTAACAAATAAGGGCGTCTTTGTTCATCAAATACAAGCAGCAGCGGCGGCTTGCCTGCACAGTTGAATAAGAATACTTCTTTTACGGACAGCTCCGTTTGGTCAATCTTTACTTTAGTTGGCTTAAGCAGCGGCACACGGTACACGTACAAGCAGGAGTCATCTGACTTGAGCTGCGGCGCGAAGCCAGTGACCGATTTCAGCCATCCACGCGCATATTTCTGGAACTGCTTGTCATTGTCGATCGATTTGACGACTTTTTCCGCCTTTACATCAAATACTTGAACCGGTTGCTTCGGTGTTTCGGCTTTTTTCTCTGTTGATGCGTGCGCTGCTGCAGATGAAGCGAAGGCAAGCGTGAATAATAAGAAAGCTATTGCTGCAGCAAGCCGATAATGTGACCGAAATTTCATGACCATTCTCCTTTATCGATAAGATCACTAACGCCGTTCCACGTTAAGGTTCCCATCTTGACACGGTTCCATGAGGGGGTATGATTAGGAAAATACAACAGTAATGCAAAGGAAGCGATTAACATGACCCAAAACATATTGCGGCTCGCGCTGCTTCAAATGGATATTCAGATCGGGCAGCCGGAGGTTAACTTCGCTAAAGTGGATTCGATGCTTCATGAGGCGATGAATGCGGAAGAGAAGCCGGATGTGATCGTCATGCCGGAGATGTGGAACACAGGCTATGCACTGGACCAGATCGGGGAACTGGCAGATGAAGGCGGGCAACGGACCAAGGAAAAACTGTCTGCCTTTGCCCGTGAGCATGGCGTGATGATTATAGGCGGTTCGATTGCGGAGAAACGTGGGAACGGCGTCTACAATACGATCTACGCATTTGATCGGCAAGGGGAAGTTGTTGGGGACTATGATAAAATTCATTTGTTCCGGTTGATGGATGAAGAGAAGCATCTGCAGCCTGGCGGCAAAATCGGCTCGTTCCAGCTCAGCGGCGGAATCGATGCGGGAATGATGATTTGTTATGACATTCGTTTCCCAGAGCTTTCCCGCAAGCTTGCGCTTGGCGGCGCTAAAGTATTGTTCGTTCCAGCCGAATGGCCGAATCCGCGGCTGCATCATTGGCGGACGCTGCTGCAAGCACGCGCTATCGAGAATCAAATGTATGTCGTTGCATGCAATCGCTGTGGGCAGAGCGGAGACACCGTGTTTTTCGGCCATTCGCTCGTAATCGATCCGTGGGGTGAAATTATAGCCGAATCGGGCGATCAAGAAGGCATCTTGACCGCGTCGATCGACTTGGGGCTTGTGGATGAGGTACGTTCACGCATTCCTGTGTTCGAGGACCGGCGCCCAACGTTTTATTAATTAAGTAGTGTAGTGTTGCTCGACGGTACGTTTCATCGTTCGAATGAACGCCTCGGCCGCACGCGAGAGATACCGTCCCTTCCGGCTTGCGATGACGAGGGTCCGGGAAGGGGCGGGGTCACCAAGCGCCAAATAGAGCGGAGTAAATTCGCTTCGCGGCGCACGGGTAATCATTTTGGGAACGAAGGCGATCCCCATTCCAGCGGCAACAAGCGATTGCACCGTTTCGATGTTGCTGCTCTCGAATACGATATTTGGCGAGAAGCCTGCTTGTTCGCACAAATCCACCGTAATTTGGCGGAAGCCTTGTCCTTTCTTGAGCACGATAAAGGGCTCGTTGCGCAGTTCCTCCAATTCAACAGGACCGTCGTGCTGTGCGAGGGAATGCCGTTCAGGTACGGCAAGGCAAATTTCTTCTTTAATGAGAGGCTCCCAAGCAAGCGCTGGATCTGATAGTGGCAAGGACAGCAGGCTGATGTCGGTTTCACCGCTGGCCGTCAGCTGTTCGAGCTTGGATGAGGAATCTTCAATGAGAACGACTTCGATCTCGGGATATTGGGAGCCGAAGACAGGCAGGACGAGCGGGAGCACATGGGAACCGGTAATCGGAAGGGAACCGACGACTAGGCGCCCTTTGCGCATATGCGCCATATCCTCCATCTCTTGCTTAAGCTGTTCTGATGCATCGAGAATCGTCTGCGCTTTATGTACGAATACCGCACCGGCATGCGTTAGTTCAACCGAGTTGGTCGTCCGGCGGAACAAGAGCACCCCGATTTCCTTCTCTAGCTTCGACAACTGCTGGCTGAGCGAGGGCTGGGCAATATGAAGCTTCTCGGCTGCACGCGAGAAGTTTTTTTCTTTGGCGATTTGAATGACATATTGAAGTTGGCGTAATTCCATAACGACCTCCTAAAACGATGGCACTTGAACATAATGAGATGATGCAAGTCAAGATGTTAATCAAGGTACGGTTTCCTGTCATAGTTATAACCTATAACCGTTATAGATATTATATCTTGGATCAATGAATATGGAAATGTTATTGTTATAGTAATTTCACAGCACTTATCAATTTAGAGAATAGAACTTACGGGGTGATACGCGATGACGAAAAAAAGAACGATGTTTGAGAAAATTTGGGACAATCACGTCATTCATGCAGAAGAAGGCAAACCAAGCGTAATTTATATCGACCTTCATCTGGTACACGAAGTTACGTCTCCACAGGCTTTTGAAGGCCTTCGCATGTCGGGCCGCCAAGTGCGCCGTCCAGAGCTGACGTTCGCTACGATGGACCACAACGTTCCAACGAAGGACCGTTTCAACATTACGGACCCGATTTCGAAGCAGCAAATCGACACGCTGACGCAAAACTGCAAAGACTTCGGCGTAAAACTGTTTGACCTCGACAATATCGACCAAGGCGTCGTTCACGTTATGGGTCCTGAGATCGGCTTGACTCACCCAGGCAAAACGATCGTTTGCGGCGATAGCCACACGTCGACTCACGGTGCATTCGGTGCGCTTGCATTCGGTATCGGCACAAGTGAAGTTGAGCACGTTATGGCAACGCAATGCCTCCAACAATCGAAAGCAAAAACGATGGAAGTTCGTTTCAAGGGCTCCCGTAAACCAGGCGTAACGGCGAAGGACTTGATCCTGGGCGTTATCGCAAAATACGGTACGGACTTTGCAACTGGCTACGTTCTGGAGTACACGGGCGAAGCAATTCGCACGCTGACGATGGAAGAGCGCATGACGGTCTGCAACATGTCGATCGAAGCTGGCGCACGCGCTGGCCTTATCGCACCGGACGAAACAACGTTTGAGTATCTGCGTGGCCGCGAGTACGCTCCACAAGGCGCTGCATACGACGAAGCAGTTAAAGTATGGGCTGGCCTGCGTACGGACGAAGGCGCTGAGTTCGATACGGTTGTTGACTTCGATGTTGACTCGTTGATCCCGCAAGTAACGTGGGGCACTAGCCCAGGCATGGGTACGAACATCACGGCTTCCGTTCCTAACCCAGCTGATTTCGCAACAGAAAACGAACGTAAAGCGGCTGAGAAGGCGCTTGAATATATGGACCTGAAACCAGGTACGCCAATGAGCGAAATCGAGATCGACTATGTCTTCATCGGTTCGTGTACGAATGGCCGTATCGAAGACCTTCGCGCTGCTGCTGAAGTGGCAAAAGGCTACAAAGTTAGCGATCGTGTAACGGCTATCGTCGTTCCAGGCTCAGGCCGCGTTAAGCTGCAAGCAGAGAAGGAAGGCCTCGACAAAATCTTCGTGGAAGCTGGCTTCGAATGGCGTGAAGCAGGCTGCTCGATGTGCTTGGCGATGAACCCTGACGTGCTGCAACCAGGCCAACGCTGCGCATCGACTTCGAACCGCAACTTCGAAGGCCGCCAAGGCCGCGGCGGACGTACGCACCTTGTATCGCCAGCAATGGCAGTAGCTGCTGCAGTTATGGGCCGCTTCACGGACGTGCGTGACTGGAAGATCAAAACGGAAGTAGCGAACTAATCGCCACCGAGAGGAGAACTGCGAACGATGGAAGCATTTGTTAAACATACAGGTATCGTAGCACCAGTTGACCGCGTTAACGTTGATACGGACGCGATTATCCCTAAACAGTTTCTGAAACGGATCGAACGGAGCGGCTTTGGCCAATTCCTGTTCTACGAATGGCGTTTCTTCGAGAATGGCGAAGTGAACCCGGAGTTTGAGCCGAATAAAGCGCGTTATGAAGGCGCATCGGTTCTGATCTCCCGCGCTAACTTCGGCTGCGGCTCTTCCCGTGAGCACGCGCCTTGGGCAATTCTCGACTACGGCTACAAGTGCATCATCGCACCATCGTATGCTGACATTTTCTACAACAACTGCTTCAAGAACGGCATTCTGCCAATCCGTTTGAGCGAAGAGCAAGTCGAAGACCTGTTCCAACGCACGGCGAAGCATGAAGGCTACAAGCTGAACATCGATCTGGAGAGCAAAGTGCTTACGGATGAGCATGGCCTTCGCATCGAGTTTGAGCTTGACGAGCACCGCCGCCACTTCCTGCTCAACGGCTTGGACGATATCGGCCTGACGTTGCAGCATGAAGATAAAATCGCTGCCTTCGAAGCGAAACGCGCTGCACAAGCTGTTTAATCAACTTGTACAGCTAGCTGAACATAAAGAAGCCTCGAGCGCCTGCCAATCGGCAGCGCTCGAGGCTTTTTGTATGGGTTTATAGAGGAAGCCGATTAATGATTGCTGAGCTGCTTCGCAATAAGCTTTGCCAAAGCTGATGAGCCTTGTTTGTTCAGATGAACGCCGTCTTTGGAGAAATATTCATCATGTCCCTCTGACGCTTTATGCCAATCGACAAGCTCCATATTCGGATACGTTTTAACAGCTCTGGCAATCGCCTTATTCACGGTGTTCTCCCATGGGCGGGGCACCCGCGTATTAACGAATAAGATGCGGTCGGTGTTTTCGAGCTGCTCCATAAGGGCTTTGAGCTGCTTGCTAGTAAACGTGCCATTCGTACCCAGTTCGAGTATGACCGTGTTCCCGAGCTTGTTGTTTTTCGCCAGCCCAGCGACCGTTTCTTGGGCTTGTGACAACTGCCGTCCAACTTTTCCATCTACGGCGATGCCGTCAATCCGTTGTTCCAGCTCATGCTGGATGTCTAGCATAATGGAATCGCCGATTGCGGTAACCGTTGCCATTCGATCAGGCTCGTCCGGATCGAGTGGTTGGGCTTGCTTCCCTGAAGTGGTCGGTTTCTCTGGCAAGTCTTGATGTTCTGGCTTATTGGCCTGCTCTTGCTTCTTGGGTTGATCGCCAGGTTGTGGAACTGAAGTTACTGTCTTGCCTTCTGTCTCCTGAGATAGCGTCGCCGGCAGTTTCGCAAGGAGCTTCTGTGAATCAGGCGAAAGCGCGATTCCCTCAGAAGAGACGGGAACGATCTGGCAAGCACCTGCCAATAGCATGGTACATATTGAAGTTAGCATTGTTGGTCGAAGCCATGGCTTTCTGCGGCGTTTAGCCGTGAGCAGTCCAGCCGAAGTTTGTTTGGATGAAAATAAGCGAAAACGCCCATGGCGTATCGGTTCTTCAATGTAGCGGTACGAAAGTGCAGCTAAGCCAATGGTTACGGCGATTTGCAAGATCGCACGCTGCAACTGGAATGGGCCGGTGTCGACTGCGGGGCTGGATAACACAATAACGGGATAATGCCAGAGATAGATTCCATATGAACGTTGGCCTAACCATCGCAGCGGCTTGCAGCCCATAATTCGTCCAAGTCGTGAGGCGGGATGCGCGGTTGCTGCAATTACGATCGCGGCGATCACGGAGAACAGGAATAGCCCTCCCCGGTATAAAAAAGCGCCATATTCATCGGTAGCCCACATCATATAAGCCAACCCTGCCAACCCAGCTATGCCGAGCGAATCGATGGCGAAGCGATAGGATCGCGGCAATTCATTCGAAAGCCGCCTGCTAGGCCAAACAATTGCAAGCGCACAGCCGATAAATAATCCAAAGGCCCGTGTATCCGTACCGTAATATACGCGGCTTGGATCGGCACCTGGCACATATAACGCCATCATGGCAGTTGCAGATAGCAGGGCGAGCCCGGTCATGAATAAGAACAGCGTTCCTCGCTTTTTGATGAATAGGCATGCGAGACCGAGCATGAGCGGCCAGACGATGTAAAACTGTTCTTCAACGGCTAATGACCAAAAGTGGAGCAAAGGAGAGGGAGGCCCGAAGCTGTCGAAATACGAGACGTCCCGGAATATAAGCCACCAATTGCTCACATACAAAAGCGCAGCTGGCACTTCTCCACCCTGCCAACCTGTACCGGTTCCCGAGATGAACATGCGCCATAGGGCAACAAAGCCAATTACGGCAAGCATAGCAGGCAAGAGCCTGCGGAAGCGCCGGAGCCAGAAGTTGCGAAGGTCAATATAACCTAGCTCATCCCGTTGATTCATCAAGATATCGGTAATGAGATAGCCTGACAGCACGAAGAATACAGCGACGCCAAGCAGCCCGCCTGGCAACATTTCGGCATGCAAGTGGTAGAGGATGACGGCTAGTACAGCAAGCGTGCGCACGCCATCCAATCCGGGCATGTAGTGGTGTTTAGTTACGCCTGATGGCATGGGATTACACCCCCTTTGGGGCAGGTGGAGGGAAGCGGGCAATGGGGAAGGGAAGATGGTGGGACAAGCTGCGTTTTCATGGTCATTCTGCCTTTCTGATCGTTACATTCGATCTTCATTTCATTTGTTAATGCTGCTAATGAAAATTAGTATACGTGCCACCCTGGTTCAAAAAGTTACAAAACCGTTACTCTGTAAAATTCATTGGATTCTCGTGAACATTTCTCCTGAAAACGCAACTTTTTCCGTCGAATCGCGTCTTATATTTCGTCTGTAAAAGTCGAATTGCGTCTGGGAGACGCAACTCGTGACGGGCAATCCAAAATTCTAGTTCGAGGTGAAAGATGAGAAAGCTAGTTGTCGCCATCATGTTGCTGTCGTTTGTCATGTCATTATTTCCGGTTGTTGGACAAGCAGCTTCCGTCGCGCCAAAGCTGTACCTGAACGGCAAGCAGTTGGAAACGAAAGAGGAGCCTCGCATCTACAACTCCTCGACGTTAGTGCCAGTAAGGGTAGTAGCGGAGGGTCTTGGTTATCACGTCACTTGGAGTCAAACGGATAAGCGGGTTGATATTAATGATGATCTGACCGCTATCGCCCTGACTGTCGACAAGCAAGTCGCAACTGTTAATGGGAATGAAGTTTCTCTGGAAACATCTGCCAAGGTCTACAATAATGTGACGCTTGTGCCGATCCGGTTTGTAGCCGAAAGCTTGGGGCTTCAAGTGTTTTATGACCAGCCGACGAAAGCTGTTCATTTGTACAAAAGCGCTACGAATCCCGACACACCTTCGTCAGGTACGGACCCAGCAACGGATCCAGGATCCAGCGGATCGAATGGTTCTGGAAGCCAAGAGGGAACCAATGGTTCAGGCGGTACAGAAACTACGCTGCCCGAGAATGTGCAAGGGACTGTGAAAGCTGTTCAATTCGATGGCATGTCCAGCGTTACAATTGATTACGATGGCGTCATTAAGCCGAATAAAGCATTTACGCTTACGGGACCTGACCGTATCGTCGTTGATCTGCCGAATGCGGCATTCGCAGCCGATTTGCTACCGGGCAGCATTGTTGTTGATTCCCATGAGTCACTTACGAAAGTCCGTTACGCTGTCGGGCCGGACAAGCCAACGACGCTTCGCATCGTCCTTGATCTCAAAGGCCCTGTGAATTATACGGTTAATGAAGAAACGGGACGCATTCGAATTGACGTATTGGATGCTACTGGATCGGTGACGCCACCAGTTGTTACACCTCCAACAGGGGGCGGCACTACTGCGCCTCCGGCTAAGAAGACATTTAAAGTCGTCATTGATGGCGGGCACGGCGGCAAAGATCCTGGCGCGAGCAGCGCATCAGGAAAATTAGAAAAAACGTTTAACTTAAGCATCGTATTGAAAGTTAAGGCACTGCTTGATAAAGAAACGCAGATTCAAACAACTTACACGCGCAAGGACGATACGTTTATTGAGCTAGGTGACCGCGTTAAGATTGCTAACGATCTGAAAGCTGATGCATTCGTCTCAATCCATGCAAACAGCTTTACGGCGACTTCGACTGGAACGGAAACCTATTACTATCGTGCAGACTCGAAGACTTTTGCCCAAATCATGCACAAGTATTTAATCAAAGCGACGGGATTAAAAGACAATGGTGTCCGCAGCGGCAACTTTAAAGTTATCCGGGAAACGACGATGCCAGCTATTTTGCTAGAATCTGGTTACTTGTCCAACGCTTTAGATACTAAGGTGCTGTTCGATGATGAGGTTCAAAATAAGATTGCCCAAGCTATTGTGTCGGGCATTAAAGAACAACTGAAGCTTCAATAAATGAGGTGAGCGGAAATGGTTCATTTGCGTCAAAAAACAAGTTTGCTGATTGCAGGAGCATTGCTGCTAGCTTTGCTTGCTGGATGTGGAGCAAGCGGCAAGCCATCCGGTGAAGAGTCCTCAAATGGCCAACAACAGGAACAAAAGCAAGAGCAGGCGCAGTCCCCGAGCGAGGCTGTTGCGGAAAAGAAGCAAGCGACGATCCATGTGTATTATTCGGACAGTGATTTGTCCGTGCTTGTGGAGCAAAACCGCGACATTACTTTTGCTAACGATTCAGAGAAAATTACTGCAACATTACAAGCGCTTCAATCCGAAGCACAAGGAAATGCCGTGTCATTGTGGAATAAAGTAGAAGTGCTGTCTTCGGGGTTCAAGGATGGCGCGGTTTCGATTGACCTTCATATTCCAGAGGAGGCGCGGTTCGGCGCGCCAGGGGAAGTAATGGCGCTGGAAGCATTGAAGAAAACATTATTCCAGTTCGATGAGGTAACTTCTATCGATATTCTAGTTGATGGACAAGCACTTGATAGCCTAATGGGCCATGAAGAATTACCGCATCCGATCGTTAAGTAAGGCATCTTCAGAGTAACTAGGTTATACGTTGCAAGGATCAGGGGAGGCTGCTCGTTCATGATTTATCATCCAAAATCGATTAAAGCAACTGCTTGGCTAATCGCTCTATCGTTAGCGGCAGGCGGTACCGTGTCCGCAGAGGACATATCGCCAAGCTCGACTGCTGTCGTATCAACTGCAACTAGCACTGTGCAGCAGAAAACGCCATTCTCTGATGTGAAGTCAGAGCATTGGGCGGAGAAACACATTTCCAAACTTGCATTCCAAGGCATCATCCTCGGCAATAATGGCAAATTTCGTCCAGCTGACAATGTGACGCGGGAAGAAGCAATCGTCATGGCGATTCGGTTCGCTGGATTAGAGGGTCAAATTAACCGGAATGAAGCTGTCGTATTTCCGGACTCATTTAAAGTCGATAATTATTATGTACCTTACGTTGTACTAGCTATTGAAAAAGGGCTAATCGAGCAAAACGAGCAATTCAAATTAGCCGATGCTGAAAAAGGTTCGCCATGGGGAAGCAGCAAAGCAACGCGTGAATGGGTAACGAAGCTGATCGTGAATGCAATCGGCAAAAGTGCGGATGCAAAAGCGCAAGCGAATGCTCCTGTTTCGTTCACTGATGCAGCATCAATCGGCAGCGGATATACAGGGTACATCAATGCGGCTGTATCGTTGCAATTGGTTAATGGTTTAGCGGGGAATAAGTTTGACCCGAAGGGTGCAGTTAACCGTGCGATGATGGCAACACTGCTCAGCCGGGCAGAAAGCCAATACCCGATTGCGTACGAGGGGCAAACAGCAGGCATTCTCACTAAATTAGGCGATGGAACGGTTGGATTATACACTGACGCTGGCCTAACAACCTTTACAGCAAGTTCTGATACCATCTATGCCCGTTCGGATTCCGAGCAGTTGTCGACTGAATCGGGAATGGTCCAATATGCGCATGCGTACGTCATTGCGAAAGCTGGCAAAGCGTTATATGTCGAGCTGACGGATACGCAGCCGCAAGTCGAAACGGTTAGCGGTTCGTTTGTGCGGTTAGTTCCAGCAAGCCAGAAAATGTATGTGTGGATTGGCGATGAACCTGTTGAAATCAAATATGATGACTCGCTGCAAGTGTTGGACGAAAACGGCAACAAGCTTGAGCTCTCAGCATTGACGACAGATGCTTCGGTGAAGGTGACGCGAGATACGTTCCGGAAAACACCGCTTGCGGTCTCTATTCAGATCGTGAATGCCCCTGTTAATAAATCAGGCAAAGGCACGATACAATCTGTCAATGCATCAGCATTAACGATTGCGGCCGAGGGTGGCAAGAGCGAGACGTGGAATGTTGCGCCCGATGCCGTGCTTGTTACAGGCAACACGTTGCTTAAATCTTTAAGCGAGCTGAAGCAAGGCGATACGATTTCATACGTCGTGAAAAACGGCATTATTGTGCGTGTCGAGGTAAGCGCATCTGCATCGCGAACGGAAACAGGCGTGTACTACAATTCGGACGCTAGAACGATTACGTATATGAAAGATAACAAATATGTAACGAAGCCGCTTACGGATTCGACGATTGTTAATATTCAAGGCCTTCCGACCGCCGTATTAACGGATCTGAAGCCAGGTGACGCAGTTGACTTGAAAATAAACGATGCGGACCAAGTGACGAGTGTTACGGTAACGAACCGTAAAGTCGAAATGGCGGCTGGCGTTGAGATTCGTAACTACGATGCGAAGTATAAAGCGCTCTCGTTCGTTGATGGCACGGGTACACTAAAAACGTTGATGTTCAACACCTCAAGCATAATCGAATTCAATGGCGTACCTTATACGTTGGACGCGGCAGTAACGGCTGGCCTGTTCACGCAAGGGCGCAAAGTGACAGTAAGCTACACTGGCGATACGATTGTAAAGCTTCAGCTATCCTATCGTTACTCGGGTACAGTCGTTTCAGTAAATGCAACAACTTCGAAGCTGACGCTTTCGGTAGGCTCAGGCAATCTGCTGACCTTAACGATGCAATCGCCATTTGTTGAAGTATATGGCAAGGCATCAGCTGTCTTGTCCGATGTGCAGGTTGGCGATATGGTGACAGCGACGATGAACCAAGACCAAGATAAAGTCGTTGGCATCTATGTACAGCGCACGCAACAGCTTAAAGTTGCTGCTGTGAATACAACCACTTATCGGGTAACGTTGCGGGATCAGGACGGAACTCTGGCGGAATATAGCATGTATAGCACTGAATTGCTCGATGAGGCAGGCAACAAAATTTCCGGTGGCAATCTCGCTGTTGGCAATGTCGTGAATGCTACCTTTAGTGGCAAATCGCCAGTATCGTTACAACGTGTGCCGGTTACAGCAGGTGCGGTAACAGGCATTGATGCCAACCAGGTAACGATTCAAGATTATAGTGGACGGGCCACAGCGTTGCCGCTTGGGACTGGATATTCCATCGTAAGAAACGGCACCGTTTCGAATACCTACAGCGCATTGGCAGTAGGCGATCGTGCGGAGGTGCGGAAGGATACGAAAGGCAATGTCCTCATCACGGTATTTGCAACAGAAAGCAAAAAGTTCTGGAAATATGAAGCTTCGACGAATACGCTGCAGACGAAGCGCGCCAGCGTTTCAGACGAAAATTACAAGTTCTCGCTTGCAGGTGTTGCTTTAACGTCTAATGGCAAGTCGATTACGCCTCAGTCGCTTACGGATGGGGATGCACTCATTTTCTACACGTATGACGGGAAGCTTGTCGAGATTGAAAAGCGTTAAATACAGGGTAGCAGAGCTCTTGTTGATTGCCATCTCATGATGGCGGTTGGCAAGAGTTTTTTGCTTCTTTTGGTTCACTAGGGGATGGGCGCTAATGTGGAGTAAGCTATTCGGAGTGAAATCCGCCTAAAGTGCAGGGAATTAGTGGCAAATTGGTTGCGCCGGCTGACATTTTTCGCTACACTTTTGATCAATAGAGAAATATCGGGGAGAGAGCAGAATGAAAGCGAAGGAACGAATGCGCCGTATACTAGACGACATGACGGAGATGTTCCCGGATGCGCATTGTGAGCTGCGCCACAGCAATCCGTTTGAGCTGACTATTGCGGTGTTACTGTCAGCACAGTGTACGGATGAAACGGTAAACCGAGTAACGGAGTCGCTCTTTCAAAAATATAAAAAGCCGGAGGACTATATCGCAGTTCCGCTGGAAGAGCTGGAGCAGGATATTAGGCGAATTGGCTTGTTCCGAAGCAAAGCGTCTAACATTCAGAAGCTATGCCATCTTGTCATCGATAAATATGGCGGCGATGTGCCGCGCGAGCATGAGCAGCTGACTGAGCTGCCGGGCGTTGGGCGGAAGACGGCGAATGTCGTCGTTTCGAATGCTTTTGGCGTGCCCGCGATTGCGGTGGATACGCATGTTGAACGGGTATCGAAGCGGCTTAGCATCGCGAAGCCGGACGATTCCGTGCTTGAGGTGGAGAAGAAGCTCATGAAGCTTGTTCCGCGTGAGGAATGGACACAGACACATCATACGTTAATTTTTTTTGGACGGTATCATTGTAAAGCGCAACAGCCCAAATGCGAGATTTGCCCGCTGCTGGATATTTGTAAAGAAGGCGCTCGCCGAATGAAGCCTGCGGCTAGTTCGCGCGTAAGCAAGAAAACGGCAACAGGCTCGAAGGCGAAAGCGAAACAAGGATAATCACGCGTTATGTTTGACCATGGGAGAAGAGAGACGCCTTAAAGGCGGACGGCACTGGGAGTGCAACAGAAGAGAAAGTGGGAGAAATCGATGAGTCGCATGATGGAAACGGTCACGAATGAATGGATTCGATCCATAGAGAGCGTAAGGGAAGCTGTAAAACGTTCCGGAGATGAAGACACGGCAGCGAAGCTGAAAGAGCTTTCTGCGAAGCGGGCGAATGGGAAGCTAACTGTCGCTTTTTGTGGACATTTCTCGGCAGGGAAATCGACGTTAGTAAACCGGTTATGCGGTGCAAAGCTGTTGCCGTCGAGCCCGATTCCGACGAGTGCAAATGTGGTATCGATTCGAGGTGGCGAGCGCGCATCGGTGACGATTGATCAAGTGCGTGAGGATGGCAAGGTCGAGACGATTGAGCTGCCGACTTCTGAGCTAGAGCATCTCAATCGTTATTGTATCGATGGGGCCAAATATATGACGGTTGATATCGTATATCCGGCTGAAGTGCTGGGCGACGATATTATTTTGCTGGATACGCCAGGGATTGACTCGACTGATGACGCGCATAAGCAGGCGACGGAATCTGCCCTTCATCTCGCAGATGTTGTGTTCTACGTCATGGATTATAACCATGTTCAGTCTGAGATTAATTTTACGTTTGCCAAAGAATTGAAGGACTGGGGCAAGCCGCTTTATTTGATCGTCAACCAAATCGATAAACACCGTGAGCGCGAACTGCCATTTGCGGAATACCGTTCGAGCGTCGAGCAGGCTTTTGCGAATTGGCATTTGGAGCCGGCTGGCATATTGTACGTGACGATGCGGGAGCCAGAGCATGCGCATAATGAGTTTGAATCCTTGCTGGGGCTGCTGCGCAAACTGGCTGTATTGCGTGAAGGGCTGGCGGATTGGAGCGTAGCGGCGTCTGTTCGCCATTTGGTGAATGTCCATGCGAAGCAGCAAGATGAGCTAGCCGAGCCGGAACGGGCGAAGCTATTGGAAGCTGCTGGCGGAGAAGCAGGCGCAGAGGAGTTGCGGGCTACGATTGGCGCATTGGAACAACGGGTGCGGGAACTGCGTGAGGAGCCTGAGCGGGTACGGTTAGCGCTGCGGGCGGAATTGCAATCGCTGCTTGATAATGCAATCGTAACGCCGGCGGCGCTTCGCGATACGGCGCATGCTTTCTTAGAGAGCCGCAAGCCGGGCTTCAAGATGGGCTTATTGTTCGCAGGCGGCAAAACGGCAGCGGAGAAAGAACGGCGAGCCGAGCAATTCCGTGAAGAATTCGAGGCGGTCGTAAAGTCGGCCATTGAATGGCATGTCATTGAATTGCTGCGCAAATCCGCTGATCAAGCGGGGCTATCTGATGAAGCGATTTCTGAACGTTTGAAAGCAGCCGAATGGTCGCCCACTGCGCAATGGCTCATTGATCGGGTGAAGGCAGGGGCATCGTTTAGCAATGAATATACAATGACGTATAGCCGTGATATTGCAACGGATGCGAAATCGGCATATCGGCAGCAGGTTTTGCCGCTGATCGATGAAATCGCGGCATCCGCAGGCCGCGAAAGCACAGCGTTGCTGCACGCGGCTGAGGCGGATCTGGCCGCACTCGGCTCGCGCGCAGCCGCGCTGGCGCAGCTCGCGGCGCTCGCGCAGCGGCTCGCCGCAGACGCCGCTGCTGCGCATCGACTTCGAACCGCAACTTCGAAGGCTCACGAATGGAAGCTTCCGCGCATCATGGTGCTTTATTATTTAGTATCG
>NZ_WSTC01000012.1 GCF_009789195.1 Paenibacillus sp. MMS18-CY102
GGTTCGCCGTTTTGCAACCCTTATTTCACAATTCTGGCCACCTGAGCTTGCTATGTCTTGGTGGCCGGTTTATTCAAGCATAGATTCTCACACTTGCCAGTTAATCTCGTGAACTGCATAAGTCCTGTCTCTTCAATAGATGCCTCCCTTTATTTGTATTTTATTATTTTATCGCTGCTGTATAAGTAAAAAAAGACTTATTTTTACCTGGTACCGGCGCTAATTTAGGGTAGGCAGGATGCGCCCCCAGCGGGAAATTACGATAAACCACGCGTAACCTAACTTCCCCGTCTCGCAGGCTTTCTTGTTCGCCTGATGCCCATGCTATAATGGGGGCTAACGAGAGGAGTGCTATCCTAACATGCAAATTAATTTGGAACTTATCGTTCGTTCTACCGAAATCGATGTGAACGGGCATGTGAATAACGCCAAATATTTGGAGTATCTCGAATGGGGCCGCGAGGAGTGGTACGAAGCGAATGCGCTGCCTTACGAAGTGTTGAAGGAACACGGTGTCCAGACGGTAACGGTCAATATCAATATCAACTACCGCAAGGAATGCCGGCAAGGGGACCGGTTAACCGTCATCACGCAGCCGCAGTCGATCGGAAGAAGCAGCTACGTGCTGCTGCAACGAATCGTCAACGAACAAGGCGAGCTTTGCGCCGATGCGCAAGTAACGAGCGTTACGATGGATGTAGACACACGAAAAAGCAGACCCGTGCCGGATCCGCTTCGTGATTTATTTGCATAGAAAGCACGCCGATTAAGGTGTGTTTTCTTATTTTGTTTTTGATAATATCGGCTTTGACTTGTTCTTTACATTTTATGGATCTACCATATGCTTCACGCTATAATAAATTTGATTGGAGCTGAATACATGAAAGATATACTCGATCCTAAGAACGATTTTGTATTCAAACGCATATTCGGTAGTGAGGAAAATAAAGACGTTTTACTGGCTTTTCTTAACCGTACCTTCCAAGCGGCCGAACGGCCTCCGCTAACCGATATCGTAATTATGAATATACCGATAAGAACTCTCCTCATGATAAACAATCCATCTTCGATATCCAAGCCAAAACATCGGATGGCAGTTTGATTAATATTGAAATGCAGTTATTTAACCGATATGACAACGAGAAGCGAACGTTGTATTATTGGAGTAAGCAGTACACCAGCCAGCTCGAAGAAGGACAGTCCTATAAGAACCTCAAGAAATGTGTCACGATCAACATCCTTGATTTCACAAAGATGAAGAAACTCGGCGGCTTTATGAAATGAGACAGAAAGCTCTGCATGACGAGGCTTGATTGAAGGTGCTCGAGAAGAAGGAGAGCGCAAGGGCAAACTTGAAGTTGCCAGCAAGATGCTCGCAAAGGGCATGGATCTGGAATCCGTGTCTGAATTCACAGGATTACCTATTCATGAATTAAAGAAGTTACCTCCTACTCATTAATAGTCAACTGCCAGGAATCTCACCCTAGCAGTTTTTTTATTTTATCTAATAATTTTACTTCAGAGGATATTTTTCAAAATGCTTCCCTCTTCGTTCTAGATGCACTGTATTGCCTATAAGCTTTTTCCCAGTGGGAAATGTAATTTCATAAACGGAATATCTTTGATTGCTAGGATCAAATCTGCCAGAATTTAAATCCACTTCATCAACAATACTTGAATCCGTTATACATTCACTTTTCATCAATTGTTTTTTAAGTTTTTTTAATTCTGATTTTCTTCTCAGATGAGATATAAGCCCTGCATTTCTCCACCTTTCCAATCCAGTTCCTAAAGTAATGTGTTCTATCGCCTTATTCTTAATCTCTTCTACTAATTCATTACATTCTTGTTGAGTTGCGGCTAACCCAATATAAAATAAAGGTTCTAAATCAGGGCTTAAACCTTCGTCATTCATAATATCACTGTATATTCTTTTTATTCTTGACACCGCTTGGTTTACAGATACGCCTTCTTCTTTAAATAACAGGTAGTAATCTTTAATATCAAGTGTAAAATCATCATCAAATACCCCAAATCCCCAGGTTCCCATTATTTACACCTCTATTTTTATCCCTATCATATTCCTTAATCGATACACTTCCAATTCAAAAACAAAAAATTCATGCTACAACAAAAAAAGAGACAGAATCATCCGTCTCTTTATCTGTGGAGCCCCTGCACTTAAAACCCTGCTTATTTCAGCCTCATTCCTCTTCCTCTTCGACGGTAATTTCCGTATGGGTCGTGACATCGCCCAATGCGGTAGAGACGATCGAAGTCAAAATTCCTCGGTCGATCAGGCTCACGACAGGCGCCAACAGCCGGAAACGAACTGTTCGAGTCTCGCCAGGCGGGATCGAGCCGAGATCCAGATTGTCGATCAAATCGATTAAGTCAGGACGCTGGTTGACAATCAGGGAACGAAGAAGGTATTGGAACCCTTCAGGCAGCCGGTTACGCAGCCGCGTCACGAGCGGGACATTGGCAATGTTCTGGATATTGACCGTGATGAGGGTATCTCCTCCAGGCGGAACGACAGGCGGTTCCGCTATAACCGTTACGATAGGAGGCGTCGGAGCAGGTGTTCCAGGAGGGCCTTGCGGCCCTTGTGGTCCCGGAGGCCCCTCCGGCCCTTGCGGTCCAGGGGGGCACAGACACGAGCAAGAGAGAGAGCCGAATTTTAGCACGAACCCTTTGCTTGGAGGCCTTCCACCATTTTGCAGGTTGATGGGAAAGCCATCAGAGTTGGTAGTCGAGCCGCCGATGAACACCTGTCCCGCCGCGTTCACGCTAATGCTTTCACCCGCGTCCGAACCCGCACCGCCGATGTAGGTCGAATAGAGCAAGTCGGTTCCCGTGATGCTGACCATCGTGAAGAAAACGTCGGATTGGCCCCGAAACTTTGTCTGAATTGCGCCGGGAAGCGTCGGAAAGTCGCTCGACTGGGTAAAACCCGTGACATATGCGGTAGACGTGGAATCGACCGCGATGGCGGATCCGAAGTCGTAGCCGCTGCCGCCCAGATAAGTGGAATAGAACAATGATGATCCAGAAGGATTGAGCTTGCTGACGAATGCGTCTGACAAACCTAGGCTCGTTGTCGCAAACGCGAACGGCTCGTCGGGTAATTAGCCGAGTACGTTGTGCCTGTCACATAAATGTTGCCCAAGTGATCGAGCGCGATCCCCTGAATATTGTCGTCGTCGCTGCCGCCAAGGAGGGCGGACAAGATCAGCTGCGTGCCATCTGGGTTGAGCCGTGAGACGAATCCCGTCTGGTTAGACACCGGGACGGTAAATGCACCAGCCGTTGTCGGAAAGTCCGCAGAGAGCGTATTTCCCCCGATGTAGGCGTCGCCTTGCGGCCCTACGGCGATACCGTTCGCAATATTGTTACTTGAGCCGCCCAGGAACGTGGAATAAACGAGTGCGCTTCCGGTGGCATTTAGCTTGGCAACGAACGCATCGACTGATGCCCCGTTATATTGGGGTCGCAAAGCACCTGGCGTCGTCGGAAAATTCGCTGCGCTCGTGTAGCCCGAAATATAAGCATTTCCCGATGAATCAAGAGCGAGGCCCGTCGGGGTGCTGCTCGTGCTTCCGCTGAGCAAAGCTGTATACATCAGCTCGCTGCCAGATGCATTCAGCTTGACGACGAATACTTTACTCTGGCCGCCATCGGTCAGTTGAAGCGCCCCGGTGGGTAACGGAAAGTTCAAGCTTGTCGTCACACCGGTGACGTATGCATTCCCTTCGGCATCGACGGCAATGGCTATGCCGTTGTCGCTATGCCCGCCGCCGATAAAAGTTGAATATACATAAGGATCGCCGCTGGGCGGAAGCTTGATGACGAATGCGTCCGTAAAGCCCCCGAATGTAGTCTGGAAAGCACCGGGCGTAACGATAAAACTCGGCGAATTCGTGGAGCCTGTTACGTAGGCATTGCCTTGTGCATCGCTTGTAACAGCGTTGATGAACGTTTGAACGCCAACGCCTGACGGCCCAACCAGCGTAGAATAGAGGAGCATCGGGTCAATAATTAAGGGTAGTCTTGGATCAAAAACGGAAGCAATCTCATAGCCGAACCGATTGCGCGCGGCATCGATGATTCGATAGCGGCACCGGATATCCTTCCGCAATCCATCGATCTCTTGGTAACTGAGCGGGATCTCCTCAAGCAGGGAGCCTGCCGCCGTATGGATAATTAGGTTTCCTTCGTTATCCAGCTCCAGCCCGCTCGCACCCTCGTATTCAAACTCCGCATCCTGCAAGTTTGCGCCCGGTTGCATGATGCAGTCATACTTCAACCGTTCTTTTTCCCCATAGAAAACAACATCGATGCCCGGCCACAGGCGACGATAGGCCAGCTTCCGATAAGCCGATAGATTCGTTCTCCAGTTGGCAGAATCGCTACCGATCAACCTATGCTGTTTGCCTCCACATTCTTCGAAAGGCTCAAGCAAGGGCGAAGCGTTCGCTCCGATAAACCGGAGATTCAGGCGCAGGCCCTCCATCATGATGTTATCTCTATCTATGCTTCGAGATCCATCAGTGCTTGGAGAGCTTGAGCCTGGCTCCAAACACCGGTAAAACATCAGTTCCGCGCATTCCGGAGCAAAACGTCCCTGAAAGCCCTGTTCGTTTGCGATATAGGCAGTCCCTTGTTCATTTTCACCACAAAAGAAGGCAAGCGGCTGTTCAAAAAGCGAACGCAACGCTGGCTTATGCATCATTTCCCGACTGGAAGACAGAGCACTCCCTCCCTTTCAGAATTTTAGATCGGAATATCCATGGGAATATATGCGATTAACACGGATTCTAGAATGCGATTCACGCCCGAACCGCAATGCACTCCGCGGGCAAGGGCGCGACAGCGACCCTACAGCATGAATTAGGCAACCTGCAATCCACCACAATGTCCACGAAATGAATCGTGGACATTATGGCGGAGCCTAGAAGCTCCAAACTCGCACAGCTCGTCTCCACGTCATGGGATGTCCGAATCCTGATTATATGCTGACGAAGCATACTCAACGAGGACTTTTAGCGGTAGATTCAGACGCCGTGCTCCTCCATTCGACGCTTTCCTTCGAACCCCACTAACTTCACTCCGTCCGCGCGGACTGAACCCCGGGGTTCGCCCCCTTTAATGGCTCCACCATATAACAAAAAAGAACGCCGATTAAGGCGTGCTTCATATTTGTTATATGGTGGAGCCTAGAAGCTCCCACTCGCACAGCTCGTCTCCACGTCATGGGATGTCCGAATCCTGATTATATACTGACGCAGCTTTCTCACCGAAGACTTTTAGCGGTAAATTCAAACGCCGTGCTCCTCCATTCGACGTATTCCTTCGAAGCATATTCACTTCTTTCCGTCCGCGCGGACTGAACCCCATTAGGGGTTCTCACCCCCTAGGCAGTCCACCAAATAAAAAAGTCCACGAAATTAATCGTGGACTTGTCTGTTTTATTATGGTGGAGCCTAGGGGGATCGAACCCCTGACCTCATCGCTGCCAGCGATGCGCTCTCCCAGCTGAGCTAAGGCCCCTAATCGGTTGTCTCTGCCAAATATAGGCGGGACAGGTTAGATCGTACCATGCGCGTTCGCGCAGTGTCAATCCTTTTTCAACCCGTCCGTAGCGCCGGCGCCGCCTGTGAGCGGATGCTTGGAGAGCAGCAGATTGAGTTCCTTCATAAACATGTCGATGTCTTTGAATTGGCGGTACACGGAGGCGAAACGAACGTACGCAACTTCGTCCACCGGGTACAGTTGTTGCATGACCAGTTCGCCGATAATGCGGCTCTCGATCTCAGCGTGAGCCGTTGTGCGCAGCTCCTTCTCAACCTCGGAGACGACGACTTCCAGACGGTCTGCGGGGACGGGACGCTTCTCGCAAGCGCGGATCAATCCGCGCAGCAGCTTCTCGCGGCTGAATTCTTCGCGGCTGCCGTCTTTCTTAATGACGATCAATGGCGTTTCTTCAATCATCTCGAACGTTGTGAAACGGCGGCTGCATTTTTCACATTCACGCCTGCGGCGGATCGAACGGTTTTCGTTGGCCGGTCTCGAATCGAGCACTTTGGAACCGGCATAATCACAATAAGGACATCTCATTTGGTTACCTCCATGACCCTCCAGGGCGCCATCTCAAAAAATTCCCAAACCTTACCTGTAATGAAGTTCGCAAAAACGCACATAATACATTTACCAACCGCAAGGAGGTGAACGACAATGAGCGCAAGTAACCAATTGGTTGTACCACAAGCTTCTGCAGCACTCGACCAACTGAAATACGAGGTTGCACAAGAACTGGGTATCGCGATTCCACAAGACGGTTATTACGGGAACATCACGACGAAAGACGCTGGCTCCATCGGGGGTAGCATCACGCGTAAACTCGTACAAATCGCAGAACAATCGCTTGCAGGCCACTAAACGTTGACTTTCATCACCAAGCTAGGGCGAACCCGCCGGGACATTAGTTCTCGGCGGGTTTGTCCGACGCCATTTACTCGAACGTCGGATATAAGTCTTTGTACTTATTATAATAATAAAAGACGCGTTGTACATAGTGCCTCGTCTCTCCGAACGGCACATTGCTGACGGACTCCATCGCGCCATCCCACACTCCATTGTCCAGCCACTTATTCACGTTGCCCGGTCCTGCATTATAAGCTGCAACGGCCGCCACTGCGTTTCCATCAAACTGCTTGTGCAAGTTGCTAAGATACCATGATCCAATCTGTATGCTAATATCCGCCCGATGGCGGAGCGTGTCTTCGGTTACATTGGAGAAACCGGCCTTGTTGATTACCCAATCTGCGGTATCAGGCATGATCTGCATGAGCCCTAATGCGCCCTTATGCGATTCTTTGCCTGTTTTGTAGTTGGTTTCTACTCGGATGACTGCTGCAATTAAGAGTGGATCAAGACCGTAATCCCACGCGCTGGCACGTATATCTTCCTTGTAATGAATCGGGTACATCCACCGAGCCATCCAGTCCGATTTGATGAAAAGAAAGGCGACGAATCCAACTATCAGCAAAAGCAGCAGCCGTTGGCGCTTCCTTCGTTTCATGCGTCAGCTCCTTCTCATCTGCCGATTGCCCGCCAAAACGCCGCGACTTGCTCGCGTGTCTGCTCCAGCGTCCCTCGATTGTCAATGACCCACTGCGCGCGCTCGCGCTTGCGCTCAATATCCATTTGAAGCCCGATGCGCCTGTCTGCTTCTTCAACAGACAGCCCATTGCGGCCCATTAGCCGTTCTCGCTGTACTTCCTTCGGTACATACACGACGATGACACCTTCATATGCCTCATCTTGCCCTGTCTCATATAACAAGGGAATATCCGCAATGACGACCGCATTCGGATCTTCTTTCTCATACGCTTCCATCTGTTTCCTCATGTGCTGGCGGATAGCTGGATGCAAAATCGCTTCCAGCTCCTTCAGCCGCTCCGCTTGCCCGAATACGACAGCGCCTAGCGCCTGCCGATTCAACGAGCCATCCTCATGGAGTATAGCTTGTCCAAACTTCGCAACGACGGCGCCCAGCGCCGGCTCGCCCGGAAGGACGACATCCCTGGCTGCCTGGTCAGCATCCACCAGATGCGCCCCAAGCTCGACCAGCATGGCCGCAACGGTGCTTTTGCCACAGGCGATGCCGCCAGTTAAGCCGATTCTCATCGTTCGTCCCTCCGTATTCATTCACCGCTCATGAACCGTTGTGATTCAGAACATTTTGATAATGCCAATAACAATTAACATCATGCCTGGAACAGCGGACAGAAACTGCATCCCTTGCAGTCCCGCATACCGGAGCCCAACACGCATGCCAGCCAGCAGAAAAATCGCGCTCGACAACGAAATCGCCACGGACGTAACGCCCGGCGAAAGCCCAATCAATGCCGCGCCAAGCCCCGCTCCGAATGCGTCGAATGACAAAGCTACGCCGAGCAGTACCGCCTCCGACGACGAAATGCTGCCAGACCGGTCTACGTCCGCAACTTGCGGCTTTCGCAAAATTTGAATCACGATGCCCAAACGCTTTAGCTCAAAACGAATTAACGTATTCTCGCTTGGCGTAAGCTCCACTTGTTCATCTTGTAGTTGTTCCTGTTCGTCAACGCTTTCCTGTGAACGGCCCTTCTCGCGCCGCAGCTGCATGAGCGCCCAGATCCCGATCACGATCAGAATCGATGCGCCAATCATGCGAGCGACGACCGGAGACAAATATGCCGTCATCCAGCCTCCAACGGCCATCGACAGCCATATAATAATGCCGGAGCAAGCCGCGATGATTAGAATGGAAATGATAGGTATGCGGATTCGCCGCAGCCCATACGTGACGCCGACGCCGAATCCATCCAAACTGACGGCACAAGATAGCAACAGCAGTGATGCGAAATGCGCGAACAACCGATGTCCCTCCCCGCAGATGACTGTTCCTTACCGGAACATTCGCCTATGTTCGATAGGAACATCATATGCAGGGAATCCCATCTCGTGCTTTTTAGTTACTTTATTCGTTACAAAGGCATCCGTTAATGGATCTTAGGCGAAACACCCTCCGGGCGCTTCTGGCGTACAGCCGGCTTGGCGGATGCGCCACTGGGCTTCGGTTGGCAGCGTGGGCAAATATGCGTGCCGCGCCCGCCAACGACGAACTTCTCGATGATCGTGCCGCAGTTCGAGCAAGGCTCTCCGCCACGACCGTAAGCAAGCAGCGCATGCTGGAACATGCCCATCTCGCCCTGCCCGTTCACATACGATTTAATGGATGATCCGCCCGCAGCGACCGCACGGCCGAGCGTATCGCGAATCGCGTCATACAGTCGCGTCCACTCAGCCTTCTTAAGCGTTTCGGCCGTACGCTCCGGATGAATTTGCGCCTGAAACAACGCCTCATCTACATATATGTTGCCAAGCCCGACGACATACGCTTGATCGAGCAGCAACGGCTTAATCTTCGTCGTCTTGCTGCCCAGCTTCTCGCGAAGCGCCTTCTCCGTGAAGCCGTCATCCAACGGCTCCATCCCTAGCTTGTTCAATGGCGGCATGGCCAGCTCTTCCTCCGGCAGGAATAAGTCCATCGTGCCGAACTGGCGAACATCTTTATAACGAAGCTCAGATCCGTCTGTAAAATGGAAAATGACATGCGTATGCGTCTCGACTGGCTCGTCCTGGCCGTACACGCCGTAGCGCCCCTCCATCCGCAGATGGGAGACAAGAACAAGCCCGTCGAGCACCAATCGCAAAAACTTCCCTCGGCGCTCGACGGACATAATGGTATGGCCGGCCAGCGCAGCTGCGAACTGCTCTGGCTCAGCGGGCCTTCTTATAATACGCGGCAAGCTCACTGTAACACGCGCGATCTTCTTGCCTGCGACCAATTCATTCAACGTTCGGCGGACAGTCTCCACCTCTGGCAATTCCGGCATGTTGTATTCACCTCATTGCCCATTATAACGCATTCTGCCGCTTGATGCTCCTATCTGGCGCATCTCAGATTATTTCGCTTCGTACCAATTGTCGCCAAAGCTAACGTCTGCCTTGAGCGGCACGTCCAGCTGAATCGCGCTCTCCATCACTTCCGGCACAAGCTGCTTCATTAATTCCAGCTCATCAGCCGGCACTTCGAACACAAGTTCATCGTGCACCTGCAGCAGCATGCGGCTTTGAAGGTCCCGCGCGCGCAGCTCTTCATCCATGCGAACCATTGCCAGCTTGATGATATCGGCTGCAGTTCCTTGGATCGGCGTGTTCATCGCCGTCCGCTCCGCGAAGGAACGAATGTTGAAATTAGACGCTTTAATCTCTGGCAAGTAGCGCCGGCGCTCCAAGAGTGTCGTTACATAACCGTCTGTGCGCGCTTGCGCCACGATGTTGTCCATATACCGGCGAACGCCTTGGAAGGCGGCAAAATATTGTTCGATAAACTGCGCTGCTTCCTTCCGCGTAATGTTCAAGTTGTTCGAAAGGCCGAAGTCGCTAATGCCGTATACGATGCCGAAGTTAACCGCTTTGGCTTGGCGGCGCATGTTGGCATCCACATCTTCTGGCCGGACGCCGAAGACATCCGATGCTGTTTTCGTATGAATATCCAGATCCTTAACGAACGCTTCCTTCAAGCCCTCATCACCTGAAATATGTGCAAGCACGCGTAGCTCGATCTGTGAGTAGTCGGCAGCGAGCATGAACCAGCCAGGCTCCGACGGCACGAATGCTTTGCGAATCTGTCGCCCTTCCTCCAGGCGGATCGGGATGTTCTGCAAATTCGGGTATTGGCTGCTCAGGCGTCCCGTTGCCGCAATGGTCTGCCGGTAATACGTATGGATTTTGCCCGTATTCGGTCGAATTTCCTTCAATAGCCCATCAACATACGTAGATTGCAGCTTCGCCAACTGGCGGAACAGCAGGATGGACGGGATGATTTCGTGATACGGCTCCAGCTTCTCCAGCACATCGGCATCGGTCGAATAGCCTGTCTTGGTCTTCTTTATAACCGGCAGGCCGAGCTTTTCAAACAATACTTCGCCAAGCTGCCTCGGTGAATTAATGTTGAATTCCATACCCGCCAGCGTATACACCTTGGCCATGATCTCTGAGATGCGGCTTTCCAGCTCTGCACCGAGCTGCTCAATGACGCCTGCATCGCAACGAATGCCCTGCAGCTCCATGCCTGCAAGGACGCGGGACAATGGCTGCTCCAAGTCATAATACAGCTTGTGCATGCCCGTCTTCTCAAGCTCTTCGCGCTGGATTGCCGCTATGCTGCGGACTGCATCCGCCTTCGCCGCGATATGCCCGTGCAGTGCTGCGATGTCTGGCAGCTTGAACTTGGCGCCTTTGCCATAAACGGCTTCGTCCGCTTGAACGGCCGGCAAGCCGTATTTGCCACATAGCCCGCTTATCGATTGCGTGGAATCCGTTGGATCGAGCAAATAAGCCGCTAACTGCACATCGAAGCTGATGCCCTTCATCGCAATGCCGTGCCAAGCAAGCGACAGCTCTGTCCGGTGCAGATCGAACCCAGACTTTTCTGTGCCAGCGTCCGCCAGCCACTCCCGTACGAAGCCTAGCGCTGAGGTTTGCAGCTCAGCCAGCGGCACGGCAAAGATAGCATCTGGCGTCGCAAGCGCGATTGCAATGGTCTCGCTCTGATGCGGGTTATCTCCAATCACTTCTACGTAGACACTTTGAACCGACTTCAGGCCCGCTGCAAGCGCAGACAGCGCATCTTCGTCATGAGCCGTTACCGATATGACGTTCAGCTCAGCTGCAGCTACCGTACTGCCCGTGCCTTCTCCGGCCAAATCAAGCCGCTCCAGCAGCGATTTGAATTCCAGCTTACGAAACGCATCGGCAAGCGCCGGCTTCGCGTAGCCGTTATAGGCCATCTCTGAGATTCCCTTATCGAGCGGCACCTCGCGGAAGATCGTCGCTAGCTTTTTGCTCATCATTGCATCGTCCTTATGCTGCTCGACCTTCTCTTTCATCTTTCCTTTGAGGTCATCTATATGTTCAAGAACGCCTTCGACCGAGCCGTATTCATGCAGCAGCTTAAGCGCAGTCTTCTCTCCAACGCCTGGAATGCCCGGAATGTTATCGGATTTATCGCCCATCAGGCCTTTTAAATCAATGATTTGTAACGGCTTAAGCCCATACCGCTCTTGAATAAGCGACGGTGAATACCGATCGACATCGCCGACACCGACGCGAGTAAACATGACGGTCACTTGGTCGGAAGCAAGCTGGAGCATGTCTTTATCGCCTGATACGACCAGCACCTCTGCACCCTGCTCGTCCGCCATGCGCGTTAATGTGCCGATAATGTCGTCCGCCTCATAGCCAGGCAGCTCAAACTGGCTGATGCCGAACGCTTGCAGCAGCTCTTTAATAAGTGGAAATTGTCCGGACAATTCAGAAGGAGTCTTCTGCCGCCCGCCTTTATATTCGCTGTAGCCTTCGTGCCGGAACGTCACCTTGCCTGCATCGAACGCGACTAACATATGCGTTGGTTGCTCTTCTTCCAGCAGCTTCAGCAGCATTGTCGTGAATCCATATACCGCATTCGTATATATTCCGCTTGCATTGGTCAACAGCGGCAACGCGTAAAATGCCCGGAACGCAATGCTGTTGCCGTCGATTAATACCCACTTTTCCATTGGCGGCATCTCTCCTGCAATTCATATTGATGGTCTGCCTTTTCACTGCCTTCTATCATACCACAAAATGAGGGGGCTTTTCCCGATGGAGCTGCGCTTGCCAGATCGCTTGCCGTAGAAATAAAAAAGCTGACGCTGGCTATGCCGGCATCAGCTTCTGCTGTGCGTACAGCCTGCTCATTGCAGTTTGTACAATAGAATTCACTCCAATTGGAAGGTGAAGAGGCATCATTGCATATCGTGCAACGGTAAAGACGGCTACCCTATGTTTTGGTCACATTGTGGCACTTTTGAACCGCATCTCATTGCATGGACTGCAATGGGAATCACTCGGGCAGGTTATTCCAACCTTTTCCATTGTACAAACTGCAATGCAAGGCAATAAACAACCGCAACTGCGGTGCATTTGCCCACTTGAAACAAATGAAAAAGTTGTCCGAAAGCCAATTGCATTGGCTTATAGGACAACCTCTTCAAATCGTCTATGAATGACGGATTAGTTCAAATCCGGACGTTTGCCCGTAACGAGATACACGACGCTCTCGCCAATGTTCGTCGCATGGTCAGCGATCCGCTCGATATAGCGGCCTACGAAGCTAAGCTGCATCGATTGCG
The DNA here is from genome assembly GCF_009789195.1 of Paenibacillus sp. MMS18-CY102. Classification (GTDB taxonomy): domain Bacteria; phylum Bacillota; class Bacilli; order Paenibacillales; family Paenibacillaceae; genus Paenibacillus_T. The sequence continues at coordinate 12,786 of NZ_WSTC01000012.1, forward strand.
AGATCGTTAACGGATTTTCGAGCATGAGCGAGAACAGCTCCCGCGTAATTTGCTTATACAACGCATCGACCTGGTCGTCGTCCTTCGCCATTTTGTAAGCGAGATCAACGTTCTCCTGCACGAAAGCTTGAATCGACTCATAAATCATCGTCTGCACGATATCCGCCATGCGTGGCAGGTCGATCAAAGGCTTAATGAGCGTTTGGCCTTCCAGGCGCATCGTTACTTTCGCTACGTCAAGCGACAAGTCGCCCATCCGTTCAAGATCGCTAGCGATTTTGAACGCAGACAGAATGCGGCGGAGATCCTTCGCAACAGGCTGCTGTGTCAAAATCAGCTTAGAACCCAGCTCTTCGATCCGCTCTTCCAAACGGTTAATTTCTGGATCGGACGCGATAACCTGCTTCGCTAAGCTCACGTCCAATTTTTGCAGCGACTCCATCGCTTTCGCCAATGCTTGCTCAACGCGTTCGCCCATTTCAACGAGCATCTGATGCAGTTCACCGAGGTACTGATCGAATTCTTTGCGCGGCGACATCTCTACACTCTCCCTCTGCCTTAGCCGAACCGGCCGCTAATATAGTCTTCTGTCCGCTGATCCGCCGGGGTCGAGAACAGCTTCTCTGTTTCGTCATACTCGATGACTTCCCCATTCAAGAAGAACACCGTTTGGTTCGATACACGAGCCGCTTGATGCATGTTGTGCGTCACCATAACGATCGTATACCGGTCCTTCAGCTCTTGCACCAGCTCTTCGATTTTGAGCGTTGAGATCGGGTCAAGCGCCGAAGTTGCTTCATCCATAAGCAGAATATCCGGGTTAACCGCAAGCGCACGCGCAATGCAAAGGCGCTGCTGCTGACCCCCGGACAAGCTGAATGCCGAGCGTTTCAAATGATCCTTTACCTCATCCCACAATACAGCCGAACGCAAACTGGTTTCCACAATCTCATCCAGCACCTTGCGGTCCCGAATGCCATGCAGCCGTGGGCCGTAGGCGATGTTATCGTAGATCGATTTCGGGAACGGGTTCGGCTGCTGGAACACCATGCCGACTTTCTTGCGAAGCGTCTCTACATCGACATCGCCGGAGTAAATATCCGTGCCGGAAATCGCAATTTCGCCTTCGATTCTCGTGCCGGGGATCATGTCATTCATCCGATTCAGCGTACGAAGCAGCGTCGACTTGCCGCAGCCCGATGGCCCGATGAAAGCCGTAATGGCTTTCTCCGGTATCTTCATAGATACATCTTTCAGTGCGTGAAAAGCGCTATAGAACAGGTTCAGCCTGTTAATTTCAATTAAGGTTTGCATCGCGTATCCCTCCGCAATCGATTCGTTCGTATCGTTGATTAAATATGCTTGTTGTATTTGTTGCGCAGCATGATCGCCGAGAAGTTCATGAGCAGCAGCATCGCCAACAGGACGATAATGCCTGCGGCAGCAAGCTCTTGGAACGCTTCTTGCGGACGAGATACCCAGTTATAAATCTGAATTGGCATAACGGTGAACGAGTCCATCGGGCTATCCGGCAAGAAGGCAACGAATGTCAATGCGCCGATCATAACGAGCGGGGCCGTTTCCCCGATTGCCCGCGACATTGCAAGAATGACGCCTGTCAGAATGCCGGAAATTGACGATGGCAGCACCGAGCGGGCAACCGTCTGCCACTTGGTTGCGCCAAGGGCGAATGACGCGTCGCGCCGCGACTTTGGTACCGCACGAATCGCTTCTTGCGCCGATACGATAATGATCGGAAGCACCAGCAGCGTCATTGTGAACGCGCCGGAGAGCAAGCTGCGGTCCAAGTGCATCATGCGGACGAAGATCGTAAGGCCCAAGATGCCATAGACGATCGACGGAACGCCCGCCAGCGTACTAATGTTGAGCTGGATGATGCGTGTAAGGCGATTTTTCTTCGCATATTCTTCGAGATAGATCGCAGCCCCTACGCCAAGCGTAAACGAGAGCGGAAGCATAATGGCAAGCATGTAAAGCGTCCCGACGATTGCGGATTTCATGCCTGCTTGCGTTGCTCTGCGCGAAGGGAAATTGTTAAACAGTTCCGGCTGCAGCCGGGAGAGGCCGTCCATTACGATATCCGTTAAGAGCGCCATTAGCGCCAAAACGCCGATTGACGTTGCGAACAAGAACAGGATGCGCAGCACCCAATCGATTCGACGGCGTTTGGCGATTTGCTTGCGGTTCGCATCTTCGAATATGGTCATGTTAGTACTCCTCCCGGAACCGTCTAGCCACATACTGGGCAAGGATATTCAATAAGAACGTAATGACGAACAGCGTCATGCCTACAGCAAAAATGGTACCGTACTCTACGCTGCCATGCGGCGTATCGCCGAGGCTCACCTGCACGATATACGCAGTCATCGTCTGAATGCTTTCAAGCGGATTGCCCGTCAGCTTAGGCGTCGAGCCCGCAGCGACAGTCACGATCATCGTCTCGCCAATAGCGCGGGAGAATGCCAGCACGGCCGATGCAACAATGCCAGAGAAAGCAGCCGGAACAACGATTTTGAGCGCGACTTCGAATCGGGTAGCCCCTAGCGCATAAGCGCCATCACGCAAGCTGCGCGGCACCGCGGACATCGCATCCTCACTCAGTGAGCAGACCATCGGAATGATCATGATGCCGACAACGATACCCGCGCTCAAAGCGTTGAATACGCCAGCTTGCGAGAACATCGCCCGAATGACCGGCGTAATGAGGCTGAGCGCGAAATAACCGTATACGATCGTAGGAACGCCGGCGAGCACTTCGAGAATCGGCTTTACGATTTTGCGCAGGCGCTTAGGTGCGTACTCACTCAGGTAGATTGCGCTCGCCAGCCCGATTGGCACGGCAACCAGACAAGCGATTACCGTAATTAGCAGCGTGCCGCAGATCAGCGGCCAGATGCCGAAGCTCTTCGGCTCAATAAGCGGCGACCACTTGGTCCCCGTAAAAAATTCGACGATCGATACTTGTTGGAAGAACGATACCGTCTCCCCGATTAGCGTGAAAACAATGCCTATCGTTGTCGCGATGGATACGCCTGCGCAGAGAAACAATAACACTGGCATGATTTTGTCCATCAAATGCTTTTTCCGGTTTTTGAACAGCCCTTGTTGTTTGGCGGCTGTCGCCTTCTTGTTGGCGGTTTGCACAACTTCGCTCGGCATGCTGGATTCTCTCCTTGCCTTTACAATTCGTTAACTTATTTTTCGTGAAAAATGTGATGTCCGTCTCAGACATCACATTCTTCTCGATGTTAAGTGCTTTTATTTAATTATTGAAGCTTAGCTGCTTCTGCATCGTACTTCTCATCTGGCAGTGGCACATAACCCACTTCTTTTGCCATTTCGCCGATGTTATTGATGTAGTAATCTACGAATGCGTTAACTTCAGGGCGTTCCAGCTCTCTTTTGTTCACATAGATGAACAGCGGGCGGGACAATGGTGCATACGTGCCGTCTTTGATCGTTTCAACCGTTGGCGAGATTGCGCCTTTGCCAGCGTCAACTGGAACAAGCTTGAGCTTATCAGCGTTCTCTTCATAGTAAGCGAAGCCGAAGTAGCCGATTGAGTATTTGCTGCCTTCTACGCCTTGAACGAGCGTATTGTCATCTTCACTGAACGAGATTTGCGTATCGTTACGAATGCCTTTTTTCTCAAGGATTTCTTCGTTAAAGTAGTCGTACGTACCGGAATCAGCGCCTGGGGAGTACATTTTGATTTCTTCTGCTGGCCAGCCAGCGCGTACATCAGCCCATGTTTTAACCGTCGAGCCCGTTACGAAAATTTTGTTCAGCTCTTCAACCGTCAGGTGGTCGATGAAGTCGTTGTCCTTGCTAACGACGATCGACAGGCCGTCATAAGCGACTTGCAGATCCGTGTACTCGATGCCTTTAGCTTTGCAAGCATCTGCTTCTTCGCCTTTAATTGGGCGGGAAGCATCACTGATTGCCGTTTCGCCGTTACAGAAGCGTTTGAAGCCGCCGCCCGTACCGGACACGCCTACCGTTACGCGAACATCTGGATTATCTTTGCCGAACTCTTCTGCAGCCGCTTCCGTCAGCGGATAAACCGTACTCGAACCGTCGATTTCTACTTCGCCTTTCAGGCCGACCGCAGCTGTTTCTTCATCGCCGCTCTTTTCGTCCGTTGCCGTTTGCTCCGTATTTGCAGGCTCCGTGGAACCTTTCGTTTCTTCTTTGTCACCGCATGCTGCCACCAACATCATGAGCAGCGCCATCATCATCACCAATACGATTCCTTTACGGCCTTTCCCCTTCAACAACTCAACCACTCCTCTACCCTCTGTTTTATGGCACGTCCTTCATGGGTTTTATATTAACGGCCGAATGTAAATCGAGTATCTTTTGTTTGTTAACGCCATGTTAAAAATATTGAACTCTTGCATCGCTAGATTAAATTTGTGTAAGGGGCAGCGCAAAAAAGCCTTCGTTAGGCCTTGAGGGCCAAACGAAGGCTTTGTCGAATCAACGGATTAAGATGTGGCTTATCCATCCTCTCCCATCCGCAAAGCTTGCTGAATACGCAATCTGCGAACATGCCAGAATAGAAGCATAGCGCCTGCGATTAACATAAAAGCAACAACATACGCCAACTTAAGTGCATCGGAAGGCTCAAATACGATTTGGAAAGACGGAACTTGCCCGCGAGGCTGAAGCAGAGGCAAGAACAGTTCTGAAACGGCAGTCCCGTTCAGTAAAGCGAATAGTATCGAGAAGCCTACTGCAAACAACTGCTCCAGCACAAGAGAGAATGCCAGTTGCCTTCGTGTAAGGCCCGCGGCTCGGAGCGTGCCGAGCTGTACGATTCGAGAAGACAAGTTATAGAAGGAAAATAACGCAAACCCGCTTAAGGTTACGAATACCGAAACAATAAAGCCGAGGCTCAATATGCCATACAGCCCGCCTCGTGCCGGCTGTTTATTCTGGTCAGCAATTTCGGAGCGCGTATCCTTTATAGATAGTAGATCGATTCCGCCGGCATTCAAATTGTCGATAACAGGAGCCAGCTTAGCGCCAGGCTTCATCTTGAGCCATATATCGTACGGGATAAGCGGCCCTTCTTGGAACAAATACGTTAAGTTAACAATTGCAAACGGCAGCTTTTCCGGGTACTCCCCTGGCCAATAGGGGACGATCCCGACAACCGTAAATTCGATCGCCCCTTGTTGCATATTCGCTTGAATGTGGTCGCCAAGCTTAATCTGGTAGGCGTTGGCAAGCGATTGCGGAATTAAAGCGCCTTGCTCCGTATGGGATAATAAATTCAAGTACAAATGAGGGCTCGCAGGCATCATTGATTTGAGAAAAGAAACGGTGCGGCCATAATCGACAGGGTTAATGCCCATGAGGTTACCTTCCCCTGCATCCTTGCCTGATACCGTTATAGGCACCTTCTTATGAAGGACGCGCGCCGCCGCCTCAACCCCCTCGGATTGCTTGAACAATTCAAATGGCGGCTCGTTGTACGCTATCGTCCCGCTTCCTTGGCCGCCTCCCTGTGCACCCTCTCCCGCTCCGTTATCCTCCTGTTTGCCTTCCCAAGCTAACTCAAGCACTGCATCAGCGCCTTGCTGATGAATGATTGAACGTGTATCGTTGACACCAATCGATCTTGCGGTCGATGCGTGGTAAACGCCGAGGCTCAATGTCATGACAAGCAGCGTAATTAACCCATGGTAAGTGCGGAACGACCTCGCCATCTGCATAATGCTCAGATAGAGCGGAATTGGCATCCTGCGAGAGGCGATGCGCTGAATGATCGTCAGCAGGATCGGGAATAGGCGGATATACAATAGCGCAGACGCAAGCACGGCTGCCGATGGCAAGAAAAACAGCACAGGATCCCACGATTGGCCAAGACCTGTCCGATCAGATGGATCGATTGGCAGAGGCTGGGATCGGGACATCGTGTAGTAACCGTACACAACAGCAAGGATGAGCACAAAATCAAGATAAAACCGTTGCCAAATCGGCTTTGCATTTCCACGTGAGGAACGGCGTTTGTATTGGACGATTGACGCTTTGGCAAACCGGTAAGTGCTGAACAGTTGCCCGCCAATGGCTAGCAAAATAGCAGCCGCCCCATAACCGATCGCCTCCCCTGTTAAAGGAGTAGCCAGCAGCTTCCGGTCAACAAAAGAGAGAAACCCGCTCGACGAGCCAATCGTTCTAGCCATGTAAACAGCGATCAACGAGCCAGCCGCCCCTGCAATTACGCCTACGAGCGTACCTTCCAATAACCCAATGATGACAAGCTGCCTGACGCTAGCGCCGCGGCTGCGGAGTACAGCCATATCACCCCGCTGCCGCTCCAACGACAGCTGGCCATTCATCCAAACAAAATAGAGGACAAGCCCGACCATTGGAGCGGATACCGCGAACAGTAATCGCTTGATCCCGTCGTTCGTCTTCTTGAATTGCTCTAATAATGGGAGGAAGGTAATGTCCGTCTTTGTATTCGGCAGCCGCTGGTAAGCTTCATTATCGATGCGAAGCAGCGTCTGGCTCAGCCGCTCCAGATCATTGCCTGTAACCGACCCCAATTCAAATGAATAGAACCAATAGGCCGATCCTAGCTGAACATTTTGCCGGCCGACCAGTTCATCGAGCAGCGCAGGCTTTCCAACAAACAGCTGATTGTTTGCATCATCCATGCCCTTGAACCAATATGGATCTTGATTCGACTTCGGCTTCACTGCGCCCGTAATGACGACCGGAATCGACTTTGTCTTGGAGCCTTCCCGCAACCGATAAATAAATCGGTCACCGACCCGGATATCATAACGGTACAACGCTTCCTCCATTACGACTGCTTCAATCTCTTCGCCTGCTTTGCCTGCTGTGAAGGCTTTCCCCGAAACCAGCTGAACATGCGACATTAATTCAATGTCGGTTGTCAACGCCATTTGCCTGCGAATCGTTCCATCGGACGAAACGGGATCCGCTGGCTGCAGATTGGCAGGACGCAGCGAAAACTGGCTTGCGCGCACCTGATAAGGCAGCCCCAACTTCGTTGGGACTTGCTCCCGTATATACGCATCCACGCTTTGGATCGACGGGATACCCGCCTTCTCTCCGCCCACGCTCTGGTACCGGACAACGAGCGACCCCGGGGAAGTCCGCGTATCATATTGGTCAAGCGTACGTTTGATGACATTCAACAACGACCCATTCGCGTAGATGGGGATACTCATAACGAAGGATACGGCAAGCGTCAAGCCTAGCAGCGTTCCCAGCGTCAGCCATCTGGTTTTGACCATCTTCCTAAGGATGAACCGTAAGGCGAACTTCATCGGCCGATTACCTTATCCCCGACTTGTAACCCCTTTACGATAACCGCATTGGTGCTGTCCTTCTCCCCGATCTCCACATCAGCTTCCCGGCGATTGCCCCCTTGATCCTCTACGACGACATAGCTCCTGCCACCTGTTGTACGCAACACCGACAGTGGCACGAGCAATACGCCTTCAAGCCGCTTTACGGTAATCGTAGCAGTTAACGGCGTCCCAAGTTTGGCTTTCGATGGCATTCGGCCGATGTCGAGAATCGCGTACTGCTCGATTCGGTCCTGTCCCTCAGTTGATGCGCCGGCTTTATCTGCTTCTGCAGAAGGAAGCTGCTTTACCGTTCCAGCCAGTTCGCCGCTATTGCGATTGATCTGCACCGTAACAGGCATGCCGACGGTGACGGTTTTTCGCTGCTCAGGATCAAGTTTGGCTGCAACAAATAATTCACTTGTATCCACAATTTCTCCAACGGCTTCATTCGCTTTGATCAGATCGCCCTTCTGCAGCTCGAACCGATCAAGCGTTCCGCTTATTGTTGCTGTCAGCTTCGACTGCGTCAGCGTTTCCTTCAGCCGGTTTAATTCCTCCTTCTGAAGCTCTTTATCTACTTTGAGCAAGAGCGCTTGCGTCGGATCGTTCGCGATCGTTTGCTGCATCATCAAGTCTTGGCGAATGACGAGCAGCTCCGTTTTACGGATATCAGCCTCTAGCGTCCCCATATCAAGCTCTGCCAGCACTTGCCCTTTCTTTACCGTATCTCCCGGCTTCACGTAAACCTTCTTCACTCTTCGATTATCCAGCGTATAATAGAGGGTTTCTTTATATGCGGACATTAATGAGCCTGATACCGTAATTTGCCGTTCAAATTTGCCTTTCTCTACGGTGTAGACAGGCTTCTGCTCGAATGACGGGACATCAACCGGGAGAAGCGTTTCGGTCTGTTCATCGGCAGGAAGCCAAGAGCAGCCCCCAAGAAACGGCAGGGTGAGCAGTAGCCCGAGCGACAGCTTGATCGTTGTTTGCCGAAAGTTGCGGCTTCCGGCCTTGTTGTGTCTGTTCAACTCCTTGCCCCCATTCACTTGCCGTCCTGCGACTCCTGCTGCATCGAAACAAGCAGCGATTGCCCCTCAGTTTGCAGTTTCTCAATCGTTTCATCAAGCGTTGTTTTCTTCGATAAAACGCTGTTCATATGATTTTCAATCAATTGCCCCATCTGGGCGATGAAGCCCAATGGCAAGGAAGCAACAGCATCACCGGCAGAAACATCTGGCTTCAGCTCATAGAACGGTGCTAATGCATGCCCGTTAAAATCAGGAACAATCGCCTGCCTCGCTGGAAGGCCCATCGCGATTCCTGGCATCTTCTTCGCCGTTGCCTCACTGTTAATTAACTTCAATACATTCCAAGCAACATTCGAATGGGATGACTTCGCATTAATTGCGTATATGTCTGTCATATTCATAAACGTTGTTTCATCAGGCCGATCAGGGTTAATAGGAGCCGTTGCAATTCCCCATTCCCAGCTCGCATTCGACAGCTTGTTCATATAATCAGGCGTGCTGACTGCCATAGCTGCTTGTCCATTCAAAAATAGATCTGAGCCATTCGCCCCATCCAACGAACCCAGGTACAGTCCGCCAGACCAATAAGAATCGGCTATCGATTGGAACAGTGCTTTCCAAGGTTTATCATTTATCCCGATATGCTCACCAGCTGCGTCCGCAAGCGTCAGGCGGCCGGTTTTGGCCATGCGATTGGCAAGAACACCGAAGCTATCCACCGCCAATCCATATTGCTTGTTGCCCCCATCACCTTCCGTCGAGAATCGATCTGCAAGCTTCAGCGTTTCGTCCCAGCTCATCCGATTGTCAGGATACGGAATGCCCTCTTGGTCAAACAGCGATTTGTTATAAAATAACGCCGTCGTCGCAAATGTCGGAGACAACCCATACAATTGGCCAGAGCCGAGCTGGCGAAGCGCCTCGACTACATTCGGATGCAGCTGCTCCAGATCGAAGCCTCCTTGCTTAACGGCGGTTTCCAAGCTCATTAGATTGCCTTCGTAAGCAAGATCACGGTACACTTCTTCATTGACCCATAACAAATCGGGTTGCTTCTCGCGCAGAAAAGCTTCATATAGCTCTGTCGGTGTCTTCGTCCCGTCGTATAAATTAGGAATCTGTTCTACCTTGATGTCCAAGTTTGGATAAGCTTCCCGAATTAAATCACCATACTGCGCCTTAAACACGGACTCGTCAAAATAAGCAACTGTCAATGCTTGCTTCTCATCCGAATCTAGCGATTTCCAAGCCGTATCCGCATCGTTGCCTCCGCCCGAACATCCTGCAGCCGCAATGGACAAACCTAACAGTGGCAAGAGGTATTGCCATCGCTTCTTTCGATTCATATTTTCAACTCCTTGTTGTTCATATCCCAAGCCGTCATTTTTTCATCGATTCGAGCAATTGCTGCCCAAGCCCGACGATTTCATCGAACGCTTCTTCCGGCGGCTTTCGCCCTTCTACCGCATCACGGAAAATAGGCTCACCCTCTTCTTCGAACCGGACCATAAACTTCTCGGGCATTTGATCATAAGGCTCATCATCCCGATCAGCCAATCGCTGCCCTTCATAGAACGGCAGCAGGCTAACGCCATTGCGCGCTTCCGCCTGTGATTTATAAGTCGGAATCGCCCTTCCCAACGCTTCTAACGATTTGGCCCATTCTTCGCCATTCAAATATTGCAGCACTTTCCATGCAGCTTCTGTGTTCGTTGATTTCGCGTTGATTGCAATAATTTCCGATAACTGAAGAGGACTTCCTGCATCCGGATCATCCGGGTTAACTGGCATCCGGACCAATTTATTTGGGAATTGGGGCGCATCGGGATGCTGGCTTCGATAGTCTTCTAATTCGGTAAGCATAGTATAGGAGCCATCGATCATAGCGGCGCGTCCCGAATAATACAACTCTGTCGCAGCGTCAGGCAAATCATCCTTCGGCGCATAATTTAGATGCCATGCGCCTTTGTGAAGCACACTCGCCATCGCATTAAATAGATCGCGCCAACGTGAGCCATCGCTCATAATCTTCGTTCCTGTGGAATCCACGACGGATAATCCTTGGCGATGTCCCATCAGTATCATCTGATCCATAAGCGTACGCAGTGGATTAGAAATAACTGGGAAAGTTGTATATCCGTAAACTCTGTTGGCTGCATCCCCATCTGTAGGGAACCGCTCCGCTAGTTGCAACAGTTCGCTATTCGTCATCCCATCCTTCGGATATGGAATCCCGTACTGGTCGAATAACGATGCGTTATAAAATAGTGCCTCAGAGTGGAAAGTAGGCGCGAGGCCATACAGTTTGCCGCCTCCCTCCGATTTCAAATAATCGGTGACAAGAGGGACTAGCGCCCCTAGATCTAATTTATCCTGGGCAACCAGTGAATCCAGTCCGAGAAGTTGGCCTTGCTGTGCTAGCTTGCCGTATTCGGGCTGGTACAACATGAGAAGATCCGGCTGCTGTTTGGCTAGAATCTCTTCCAAAGGAATCGTATTGATCATATAACCATACGATGTCTCCGTAGTGCCCGCTTCCCGAGGAATAACTTCAAACTCATATTCTGGAAACCGTTCATGGAGCATTTCTCCATAAACCTGATTGAAACTATCTTGACTGGCATAAAGAACCGTCAATTTCGTTACATCTCGAGGCTTACTCACTGGATCTGCAGAAGAACCCGTCCCGCTACTGCATCCTGCCAGAAGCAGTGCAAGTGTACAAGCCGTGATCATGCTTTTTCTCATATATTTGCGATACGCATTGTGTACCTTAATCATGGATTGCCTCCTTCGCTATGGCCAGTTGAAATTCGCATCCTCCCTAGCTCCTCAATCGCCTTGATCGCTTCATCTAAAGTCGCCTTTTTGTTCATAACGTTCTGCAGCTCTTTCTCGGCATCCACCACCCAAGCATCGATAAATCCTTCCGGAAGTAACTCATAAGGCTCGTCATAACGATTAGCGATCCGCTGCCCTTCATAAAACGGCAGCAAACTCACGCCGTTCCATAAAGTAACATAGGCCGAGCGCGACGATAGCTGATAGAAGGTTTTGGCGTGCTTTGCCGCCCATTGTTCGCCCGTCACATAGCGGATCACATCCCAAGCTGCATCGACATTAGGAGATTTTGCGTTAATGGCGAGAATAAAATTCAATGATACGGAATTGCCCGTATCTGGATTTGCTGGATCAACAGGCGACCGTGTCAAACCGTATTTGAAAGGCTTCACATTAGGATGGCTATCCCAATACGCTTGTAGTGTCAGCAAATCTTGATAGGAGGTCGACGTCATTGCGACACGTCCGCTTGGGAACCAATCGTAGATTCGCATATCTTTCGCATTTTTCATCAGATCGGTAAAGCCCTCGTCTAGCCAAGCCTTCGAGCTAGCAGCGTCTAACACCATCTGGAAGATGCGCCGCCATTCCGGCGAAGAAATCTGCATCGTCTTTCCCGTTGGATCGACGGCAGACAAGCCTTCCATATGACCTGAATAGATGATTTGGCTCATCAACGCATTGACGCCTGCCGAGTTAGACAAGTATCCGAATATCCGCTCATTCCCTTGGCCGTCGACAGGGAAACGCTTAACCAGCTGGAACAGCTCTTCCTTCGACATTGCCTCTGACGGGTAAGGAATGTTATACCGATCAAACAAATCCTTGTTATAAATAATGCCGCTTCCCGCGAATGTAGGCGACAACCCGTACATTTTCCCTTTCCCTGCCGTTCTTAAGAAATCAGTAACGATCGGTACGAAACCTTCCATATCATAGTTGTCCTGCTTGATTAAGGGATCAAGCTCAAGCAGCTTGCCTTCACCTGATAGCTTCTCGTATTCATACTGCGACAAAACAAGAATATCTGGCTGGCTTTCCTCCAGCAGCTCGCTAGCAGGCTTCATCTTATTATGTTGATTCAAACCTGTTTCGCCCTGTATAATTGGGACCACTTCAAATCGAATCTGTGGGAATTGATGCCGAAGGTCTTCTCCCCCCCAGCTTTCAAACGACAATTTATTAAAATCTACAATTTTAAGCGTGAGTGCTTCTTTTTCGCCAGACTCAGACTCCAGTCCGCTCTCTCTTGCAGATTGGCAGCCAATCAGCATGGACGAAACAAGTGCCATGACTAACGTGCCAGTGAGCAAAGTTCGTTTGACCATCAGCTTGCCGCGTCTTCCTGATGCCCAGATGCCTGAATCAACAAAGGATACTGCGCTAGCACGGTTCCTTCGCTTTCCAGCCGAATCAGATGAACGCCTTCCTCCATAACGAGAATCCGAACGAACGCTGCAATATCGATTCCAGGCGGCATGCCCGGCTCCCGAACGTTGCTAATTTCAGTAAGCATGTCATGAAACACAACTTGTCCGCTCTCATTTAGACAAAATATATCGAGATTAACTGTCGTTTCATCTTGGTCAAATAACAGCTTATACAGGCACTGGAGCACAACAACACTTGGAAGCAGCTCCACCTCTGCCCGATTGCGAATGCGCACAATGGATTGCAACCCCGCTTCCTTGTCGAACACAATTTCGTCTCCCGCAATAATTTGAGCTTGAATGCCAGTACTCATGGGCTCACCTTCCCCTTCAATTGTTCGGCTAAATAGGCCATCGCTTCGTTAACCAATACAAACATTCCCCGCCGCTTCGCTAGCACCCGAAAGAGCAACTTCTCTTCTGTGGGCCAGCCCGCTTCACGGGGAGTAATGACGATATGCGAATGCCATTGCTTGCACTTAATGTCCTTCAGCCACTCGGGACCGAAAAATACAACGATGGACGGCACACTGGCATGTGCCGCCAACAGCTTGTCCATCTCTCCAAAATCGGGGTATGCATAATTAGCCACTACAATTGCTTCCGGCATCGCCGTCCCTGTTCCGAATTTGCCGGATAAATGCTCGAACTGTTGGCTCACAGCCTGTTGGAAAGCAAGCCGCCGCTTCCGGAAGACCAGAACGAATAGCATCAGCACGCCGATCATCCATGCCGTTCGAATCAATAGGGCTTCCACCGGCTCACCTCCCTCAATTGTTTGCCAACAAGCACATATCCCGCTATGGCTATTGATGTTGCTGTGAACAGCATCGCGTCCATTCGGGACCATAGCCCTTCATGTAAATCTGGCAGCCACATGCTGATCAATAACGCCGCGACTAGCACCGCATTACGGAGCAACGGCCGCCGATTGAGAAGCTCAATCGAGCCGAAGCAAGCGCATGTTCCGTTTTGCTTCGATTTGGCCAAGAAAGCTAATCCAGCACTAAATGCCACCAGCATCACGATAGCAGCAACTTCCGGCCAAGGCGAAAACCACTGGCCAGCCAGCAATAGGGCGAGCAATAGCTCCGCTGCCAATACAGCATAAGCAGCCACTGCAGCCAAGCGGACAGGAATGAAACGATAGTTATGCAGATGGTATTTGAAATCATCAAGCGTCTGCGTTTTGCTCATAAAAGATATGCCGAATAAAATAGCCGCCGCAACGTTTAGGATCATTTTCAAATCATGCAGCATCAGGCTCATTCACTTCCCGGCAGAGGCTTGAATAAACCGGCTAAATTCCTCTGCTGTATCAACTGTCTGGCTTCCAGCCACTACCCCATCCCGAATGTAATAGATATAAGGCGTCTCATACACGCGGTATACGCTCTTTAGCTCATCGAATTCGACTGCTTCCCAACCGAACGAAAAGCCGAAGTGATCGGCAGCTTCCCTTATCGTCTCCTGGTCTGCCGCACAGAAAAGCAGGAATGGAATTTCCGTTTCTTCCTGCAGCTCATTCAAGTGCGGGAAGAGGTCGATGCAATGTCCGCATGAGAACGATACGAAAACAAAAAAACCTGTATGAATTTCGTTCCCTACCGGAACAGGAAAGCGCTCTCCAATCGGCCAGACGGCATGCTCCTCCTTCCGTTCCTTATAGAGAGACAGAAAATTGAATCGACTCATCAGTATCCTCCATCCAATTATGTTGTACTTGCCACATGGCATAATATTTGCCCCGCTTATCGATTAGCTCCGCATGCGAGCCTTCTTCGATGATTCGGCCTTCATGCATAACGATGATTCGGTCAGCTAGCTGCGCAGAGCCCAGGCGATGCGTGACAAACACCGTTGCCAAGCCTTGGCGGGCCTTCACGATGCCTGTCATGAGCATCAGCTCCAATTCCGGATCAAGCGCCGATGTTGCCTCATCCAACAGCAAATATGCGGCTGGCTTATAAAGCGCTCTTGCAATTGCGATCCGCTGCCATTGCCCCCCAGACAATTGCCGGGAATTTTCGAATTCATTGCCGAGCAGAATGGACAAGTTATTTCGCAGCTCCTCGGTAAACAATTGCGGATAATGATCGATGAATGCGATAAATTGCTCGCGTTGATTGTCGTCCAGCTCTTGCATGGCCACATTGTCATATACGTCGAACGGAAAGCGGGCAAAATCTTGATTCACTACCGATTGATGCCGAAACACGTCCGAACGGTCACTGGCGTTTATATCGGTTTCCCCAACATAGAGCATCCCATCCGGTATATCATGAAGCCCGAATAGCAGCTTGCCGAGCGTCGACTTGCCCGATCCATTCTCGCCTACAATCGCAACAGCCTCGCCTAGCCGAACGGAGCAGTTAACGTTCCTCAATGCAGCTTTCTCATTGTCTGGATAACGGAACGTTGCATGAGCAAGCCGCAGCTCCCGAGGGGCTTCACTCTCCGTGGCCGAATCGCCCTCGCCAGTTCCCAAAGTGGTGGTATCGTTTGCACTATTAGTGCCATATCGATTAATAAATTCAAAATACCGATCCTTCACATGTGCGGTCTGGCGGAACCCTCCGAATGCGTGGAACAAACCGACCCATGAGCCTTCTGTGACAGCAATCGCTGAAGTCATTGCGACGTAGGCGCCAATCGTTGCATTCCCTTTAGCAACTTGATATATGAGAACGAGTTGAACAGCGCAAAAACCGACCAATGCCGGGAGGCTAGCCCTTAATTGCCGGATCGTGTTTGACCGTTCGTACGACATTTTGCAATGTAATAAATCAGTCGCCTTACTCGCCCACCGTTTGCCTAGAAACGGGCGAGCCATAAAAATAAGCAATTCTTTCTGGGCATCAGGCCGGGTCAGAACGTCAAACACGGTCTGGGCGCCCCGATCCTTCTCAATTAGCGCTTCCATCTGAAGCATCCGATCCTTAGAAATCGCATACTCAAACCTTATATTCGGAATGGAATAAGCGATCACAATAAGCGGCAGCAGCCAATGAAATTGAATAAGCATCCAGCCATAAGTAATGAGCATCATCGTATGCTGAGCGAAGCTGAAGATCGTCTGGATCATTTGGTGCATGTTCGTCAAGCCCATGGAGACAAGAAATAAATCGTTACGGTATGCTGGGCGTTCGACCATCGTAATCGTGTTGAAACGGAGCGATTTTAGCAAATATTCCCGCAACGCATTTTGGCTTCTAAGCGCAAACACACTCTCCGAATAGCTGCGCACATAACCAGCCAGCAATGAAACGGCCCGAATCGCTAAAGTGAGCAACATTAGCTTCCCAGCCACCGCCATTCCCTCAGCGCCAGTTAACGAATCGATCAGCCTTTGCGTGACGATAACCGAACTGCTAGAAGCGACCGTCATCACTACCAATGCAGATACAATCAGTACAATATACGTTTTGTTATTCACCCATAACAGGCGGAGCAGCCGAACCATATCACTCACGGGCTAGGAACAGGATCGATTTGCCGCAAAAATGGCCGATATGCTTCAGCGAGCAAATCAACCGCCCCTACTCCCTTACTCGTCAATATTTGGCCTTTGCGATTTAAGCAATATCCCCATGGAAAACGATAGGTTTTCCACTTCCGCCCGATATCAGCATAATCAACACCAAATAGCTTCACACTTTCGGGAAGCCCCTGCCTAACTTGCAGCATGGTCTCTTCATCCGAGCTAAGCAAAACAACAATGTTCGCTTGTTCTCTCGTTTCAGCAAACTCTGCGACCGCATTCAAGCTCTCAAAACAGGGTTCGCACGAATCGCTTAGGATGATAAGCATGAGATGATCGGTAATAAGAGAGTGAAGCGTGATAATGTCCCCATGCCTATCACCAACCGATATATCTGTCATATAGTCTCCCACCTCAAATTGCTCGATAGGCTTTAAAAACGGGCTCATTTTCCTATCCATCAATGATGGCCTCCTCGTGAAGCGCAGCTCTCCTTAGCAGGAAAGCCGCGCATACGTTTGCACAAAGCTCACTAGTTAACTACTAGTGAAAAGACAAATTGATAGTTAGCAGCAACCGATCATCGAAGCGCTGCCTTTAAAGCAATACGTTTGAACGCCGTTCGACACATTTATTCCGCATTTATCATACGTCTGTACATAACGGCCAGAATCGCCTGTGCAGCCGCTGTAATAGTAGCATACATATTCAGTAGAACAGTAACCACTAACAGGATAATATCCGCTTGGACATGCCATTTAAATTCTCCCCCATTTCATTAATTAGCAACAACCGATCATTGAGCGTGATGTTTCCTTGCAATAACCATCAACAGTTGGATAATCACGGTGGCAAAATTCCGACAATACTACATAACGCCCTTGCTTAGAGGTGCAAGAACTGAATGTATCGCAAATATAAACTGCCGTACAAGAACCAGTGCTATTATAACCACTTGGACATGCCATTGTATGAGTCCCTCCTTTCTATCACTAGTGTGAAAGCACTTTCATAATAGCATTACAGCTATCGATTCAACATAAACAACACCTAAAATTTCGAAGTAGATTCCATTAATGCCGTCTACCTCCGCAACGAATATCCCCCGCCGCGATTCGTAATAATAATTTTGGGATCGTTAATGTCATCTTCTAATTTTTTGCGCAAATTGCGAATCGTGATATACACATTCGAATCGGCACCGAGATTATCCCAGAGCGCCATCAATAACTCTTCCCGATCAATAACGCGATTCGGATTACAGAGCATATAAGACAGCACTTCCGTTTCCCGCTTGGTTAATTCAACCCGCTCATGATGCTTATACAACACCCGCCGCGGCAAATCGACTTTAAATTCCCCCAAGCATATCGGTGATTCGTTTCCTTCCGAACGTTCAGCCGTAGGCTCCCGCACCTTCGGTTGATCGTTCACCATCGTACCGAATAGCTTCATTAATGGTTCTTCAAATACGCCGTTTATCCCCACTTCATTCGAAAGTTCGCAAAGCCGTGGCTCTAATCGGTTGGTGAATAAATAAATCGGCAAGCATCCCAATCGTTCTAGTTGATCTGTAATTGCGCTAAGTTGGTCATAGGTCGGATTAACAAGGAGCATAAACGTCCAATTCTGGTCAGGGAGTTCATCCACATGCCCGTAATCGGTAACGACAGTAATTAAACATTTGTGAGTGGCTAAGTACGAAGTAAGCAGAAAAGTAAGAGGTGTGTCGAAAGACCATACGAGTATATTCATTTGTCCCCCCTCTTTGCAATCCTATCTATTTAAGCAAATGAGTGCCATCATTATATCACCCTATTTTTTACTTATCAAGGAATAGGAAACAAAAATAGAAACAAGCCTAACCCTATCGGTTAGGCTTGTTTTATACTAATAATTGGGATTAGTCCAGTTTACTAGCTTGCGATTTATACCAGCCGGAGGAAAGCGGAATGTAGCCGACTTCCTTCGACAGCTCAGCGCCATGCGCCATATAGAACTTCGCGAACTCTTTTACTTCTGGACGAGCCAGCTCTTTTTTGCTGACATAGATGAAGATTGGACGTGACAGGAAGTACGTGCCGTTGGCGATCGTCGTAGCCGTAGGGCCTACTGGCGTTTTGCCGTTAGCCATATAGATCGCTACCGATTTCAGCTTCGCTTTGTTTTCTACATAATACGCATAGCCGAAGTAGCCGATTGCATATTTGTCTTTGGTAACGCCTTCTACAAGCACGTTATCGTCTTCGCTGAACGTAATTTGCTTGTCGCTGCGGCTCGCTTTTGCTTTGCCGTTTACTTTCTCCGTGAAGAAGTCGAACGTGCCGGAATCAGCGCCTGGGGAATAGATATTGATTTTCTCATCTGGGAAGCCGCTGCGAACGTCTGCCCACGTTTTCACTTTGGAATCTTTTTGGAAAATCGATTTGAGCTCGGCAGCCGTCAGCTTCGAAGCCCACGTATTGTTTTTGTTGATAACGACCGTAATGCCATCGTAAGCGACCGTTAAGTCTGTATACGTGATGCCTTTCGATTTACAAGCGTCTTTCTCTGCGCTGGAGATTGGACGCGATGCATCCGCGATTGCGATTTCGCCGTTACAGAAACGTTTGAACCCGCCGCCCGTGCCGGATACGCCTACTGTTACGCGAACGTCTTTGTTAATTTTGCCGAACTCTTCAGCGACTGCTTCCGTAATCGGGTAAACCGTGCTGGAGCCGTCGATTTCAATCGTGCCTTTGAGATTGCTAGCTGCGCCAGCTTGTGCCGACACCAGCAGCGATAAGCAAGCAGCAACGACTGCGAGCTTTAAAGTTAATTTCTTAAACAAGAATGACCACTCCTCGAATTAGGTTCGTTTCTACAAGATTGATCTTACTGCTCGTCTGTTAAGGGAAAATTATCTTCATATGAAGGTCTAGTAAACTTATCCATTGGATTTCATTGCTCCCGCTAATGCTGACATGCGTTCCTGCACGCTTGCGGAGCGGACATAAGCTTGATCTGACAAGGCCGCGACTTGCCGGCTGCTCTCGCTGTTATGTACGGCAGAACGGAAGAGGCGCTCGAATGCTGCAGACGCCGACAGGACAAGCTCACTGCTCTTGGATGTTTCCAATTGGCTCTGGCCAGTAAGCTCTGCCGTCTGCTTTATTGCTCCTTGTATGCCTTGAACCAGACCCGCGATTCGGTCCGCCGAACGTTTGGTCTCCGTTGCCATCAAGCGCATATGATCGGCTACAACGGCAAAACCTTTCCCATGCTCTCCCGCTCTTGCCGCTTCAATCGCAGCATTCACCGCAAGCAGATTGGACTGCTCCGCCATATCGCGAATCAGTACGGTGACATCGCCTACATCGTTGGCGACATCCTGCAATTCTGCAAATTGCGCTGCCTGCTCCTGCGTTTGGCCAATTAGCCGCTCGAATGCTCCTTTTACCTGGTTAAGCTCTGTTTTCCCCTGCAGCGTCATCTCTACCATCTCGCCTGACATCCGCTCACCTTCGGAAGTCGAAACCTTCACCTCCGCTATTGCTTGGTCGATTGCCGCCATCAGCTCCCTAGCCTCCCTTAGCGTTGCCGACTGGCGCCGAACGGCCTCCTCTTGCACATCCCGGGAGAGCCGCAGCAAATCGCCAACGGTTAACACGCCGTTCACGACACCATTCTCCGTCACAATGACACAATCATATAACGTCGCTTCATCACGCCCGAGCGCCTCACCTATGAGCACGGACGGCGGCATTCCCACTTGGGCAACCAATGGGCTGCTATCCATCAGCTTCGTAACGGGCTTGTCGTAATAGAGCTCCGCTCCGAACCGCTGGCTCAAATGCATATAAAACCGATTCCGCATAATCAATCCAATCGGCTTCCCCTGTTCCACAACAACAGCACATTCCGCTGCCACATTTCGCTTGAAAGCCTGGAGCATAGCAAGGCATGTCATATCTGCCTTTACTGTCGTGCAGGTCCTTGTATAATGGCGAAGCGAAATTTCGCGCAAGTCCATGGGAGATGTTTTGCCTGCTTCTGAGGCATATGGGTCTGAGGGCGTAACTTTGGAGCTAATGTTCTCTTTTGTTGCTTCTTCCGGCCTTTTTTTCATGTTGAGCACCATAAAATTACCACTCCTTCAAATAGAAAATTGTGTATATATAGCACAACTATAGGTCACATAGTTCAAATGAACTCCACGTTTTTGTTTACGGAGTGTAAATTTTCGACAGCTTTCGAGTAATTTCTAACGATTGTTAGCCGCCAGCTGCACATGTTTCGAGCCATTCGGGAAGAACCTAGTGGAGCGAACTCATTATTGAATCGAAAGGGTGTACCCAACATGACTACGTCCAAAAACCGCCGCGTCAACGCTTGGCACCAACGCAAGCACAACCAGCATCCGCCACACGGCAAAATTAAATCATTCGCCGAGCTTGCCGAGGAACCAGGAACGCTGCCAGCTTCATTAGCGAATGCCAAAGGACCAAGCATGCCGGACCAAACGCCCGATTCAACACATTAACGGCAAAAATCTGCCGCCCTTGCGCAGCTTCCTAACGCCTGCTTAAGGGCGGCAGCCCTCCCCCCTTTGACTCCTCCCCTGCATAGAGCAGTATAATGAAATTATTGCTGTACAATTAAATACTCTACGGGAGGCATAATAAGATGACCATTCCTAAGCAAATCGTCGACGTGATTGATGCGAATGCCCAGCATTGGACATCACTCTCGCTCGATATCGGGGCACACCCGGAGCTTGGACATGAGGAGTTTCGTTCTTCAGCTCTGCTCGCAGAAGAGTTAGAACGGCATGGTTTCAACGTCGAACGGGGCGTTCTTGGCCTGCCGACCGCCTTTATCGCCACTTTTGATTCGGGCCAGCCGGGCGCAACCGCTGCTTTTTTATGCGAATATGATGCATTGCCTGAAATCGGTCACGCATGTGGCCATCACATTATCGGGGTTATGGGCGTAGCTGCAGCCGTTGGATTGAAGGCAATCATTAGCCAAACAGGCGGCTCCATTCGTGTTTATGGCACCCCTGCGGAAGAAACAAAGGGCGCCAAAGTGACGATGGCACAAGCCGGGCTGTTCGATGATTGTTCTTTTGCATTAATGGCGCATCCATACCATACATACGAGAAATCCGGCCAGTCCCTCGCCATGGATGCAATTCAGTTCGAGTTCTCTGGCAAAACCGCACATGCGGCCGCTAACCCACATGAAGGCATTAATGCGCTGGACGCTGTCATTTTGCTCTTCAACGCATTGAATGCGCTGCGGCAGCAGGTGCGCAGTGACGCGAGAATCCATGGCATTATCGATGCTGGCGGCCAGGCCCCAAACATTATCCCGGATTACGCTTCGGCTAAGTTTTATTTTCGTTCTGCCGAGCGCGCCTATACGAATGAATTAACGGCAAAGGCGATCCGATGCGCCGAAGGGGCCGCCTTGCAAACCGGCTGCACGCTCAAGACGAATGCCTATGAGTTCTCTTATGACGAACTGCTTACGAATGAGACGCTCTCCGAGCTGTTCTCGGCTAATCTCATGGAAGGCGGCATTCCACGATCCGCGATTACGTCAGGCAAAGATAACGGGTCGCTCGATTTAGGCAATGTTTCGATACGATGCCCTGCCATCCATCCGTATATTCAAGTCGTGGATGAGCCTTATCAACTCCATACAATTGAGTTCCGCGATGCCGCAATGCAGGAGCGTGCCATGCAAGGCCTCATCTTCGGCGCCAAAATGCTAGCATCGACTGCCTATGATGTGTGTGCAGATCCGAAGCTGTTAGCGCGTGTGCGAAGCGAGTTTGAGGAGCATCGGGCTAGAGGCTAGGCAGATGGAAATAACAAAGAAGCTATACAAGCCGCAACCCGCGGCCTGTATAGCTTTTTTAGATAGAATACGATAACGTTCCGATTACTCTATGTCTTCCGTGGGGCGCGGCGGCTGCTTCAGCCTGCCGGACTTCGCCAATGCTTCACGGAGCAGAAATTCGATATGCCCATTCACGCTGCGAAATTCATCGCCCGCCCATCTCTCCAGCGCTCGGTACAGCTCCGGGTCAAGGCGGAGCGGAAAAGCTTTCTTATCCTTGCTGGCCATCGGCTGCCTCTAGCTGTAGAGCGAGCCCGTATTGATGACCGGAGTAGCCGCCCGATCCGATACGATGGACACCATAAGATTGTTAACCATCGCTGCACGCCGCTCATCATCGAGCTGAATCCCATTAGCCTCCAGCTGCTTAAGCGCTGCATCGACCATGCCTACGGCGCCTTCAACAATTTTCTGGCGTGCCGATACGATAGCAGTTGCCTGTTGGCGTTGCAGCATGGCGCTTGCGATCTCTTGTGCGTAAGCCAAATGAGTCAACCGAGTTTCGACCACTTGTACGCCAGCGACGACCAAGCGCTCTTGCAGCTCCTGCTGCAGCTCAGCCGCTACTTCATCCGCATTGCCGCGAAGCGAGGACGTTGGCGTGTCGCCGAACGTATCATACGGATACTTAGCTGCGATATGGCGGATCGCCGTCTCGCTTTGGATTTCCACGAACCGTTCGTAATTATCCACGTCGAAGCTCGCTTTTGCCGTATCCAGCACCTTAAATACAACGACGGCGCCGATTTCGATTGGATTGCCTTCCTCATCGTTCACTTTCAGCGTCTGGCTGTTAAAGTTACGGACTTTCAAAGAGACTCTTGCTTTATTCGATAACGGAATGACCATCCAAAGCCCGCTGTCGCGAATCGTTCCTTTATACGAGCCGAAGAACGTCACAACCTTCGCTTGGTTTGGCTGCACGATTGTTAATGACGATACGCCTACGATAAACAAAACGAACAATGCGATTCCCGCCAAAATTAACGCAAGGCTAGGCTCTGGCTCCATGCTGCCGCCTACAGCAATCAGCACCACCCCACCAACAATTGCGACGAGCGACAACAACAATGCCAAGTACCCGTTAATGTGCCAAGCTTTGTATTCCTTCATCACTTTCAACACTCCTTCAGCTATGATTGCAAAACGGTATCTTATTGATATTTTTATGATATCACTTTTTACAAAAATAAACAACTGTAATTTCCTAGCATTCGTATCCCGATCTTGGTCATGCTAAAATATAGAGAAAATCGGATATATGGAGGCATTCAATCGATGAAACAGGAACTCATTCAACGCTTCACCTCATATGTGACGGTAGATACGCAAGCGAACGACAGCAGCCCTGAATGCCCATCCACCCCAGGACAATGGGTGCTGGCGCGCCAACTCGTCGAAGAGCTGAAGGAAATCGGCATGCAAGAGGTCACAATCGACGATAACTGCTATGTCATGGCGACGTTGCCCTCTAACACGAGCAAGCAAGTCGACACGATTGGCTTTCTCGCTCACATCGACACGGCGACTGATTTCACTGGGCTAAATGTAAAGCCGCAAGTCGTCGAGCATTATGACGGCAACAATATCGTGCTGAACGAAGCGCTCGGTGTTGTCCTGTCCACGCAGGATTTCCCCGAGCTCGCAGGCTACGCTGGGCACACGCTTATTACGACGGACGGCACGACTTTGCTTGGTGCAGACGATAAAGCCGGCATCACAGAAATTATGACAGCGATGCATTACCTTATTTCGCATCCAGAAATTCCGCATGGCAAAATCCGCGTCGCCTTCACCCCAGACGAGGAAATCGGCAGGGGCCCGCATAAGTTCGACATTGCGGCATTCGGTGCCAAGTACGCCTATACGATGGACGGCGGTCCGCTCGGTGAGCTGCAATATGAAAGCTTTAATGCAGCGCAAGCGCGGATTACCGTGCATGGAACGAACGTCCACCCGGGGACTGCTAAGGGTAAAATGGTGCATGCCGCCAAAATCGCAATGGAGCTGCATGCGAAGCTGCCTCAACAAGAAGCGCCTGAATATACAGAAGGCTACGAGGGCTTCTATCACCTCATTCATATGGAGGGCGATGTGTCCCAAACTGAGCTCATCTACATTATTCGCGACCATGACAATGCCAAATTCGCTGCCAAGAAAGCTTATATGGAGCAAATCGTAAACGAACTCCAAGGGAAATACGGCACGTCGCGTATCGAATTGGCTTTGAAAGACCAGTACTACAACATGCGGGACAAAATCGAACCCGGCAAACATATCGTCGATATTGCCGATCAAGCGATGCGCAATCTTGGGATCGAACCGAACATCATCCCGATTCGCGGCGGAACGGATGGTTCGCAGCTGTCCTATATGGGCCTGCCTACACCTAATATTTTCACAGGCGGAGAAAACTATCACGGCAAATACGAATATGTATCGGTCGATAATATGGAGAAAGCAACGAATGTTATTATCGAGATTGTTAAGCTGTTCGAGCAATCGGCAGCAAAAGCCTAAACTTGCCATATTGTGACGCAAGCATAGAAAAACAGGGGCCGCCGCTCTGGCGTCCTCTGTTTTTCATACGTCTTAATATAGAATGAAGCCGGCAAAAAGCCTTGAAGCGCCGCCTAGCGGCAGCTCTCCAAGGCTTTTGTGCTTTCCTACTCCATCAAATGGCGGTGCAAGAACCGTTCCAGTGCCAAATAGAAATCCAATTGGTTTTCTGGCAATGCAAACCCATGCCCTTCATTCGCTTTCAGCATGTACGGCACATCGATGCCGCGATCGGTTAATGCTTTGACGATTTGGTCAGACTCCGCTTGCTTCACGCGTGGATCGTTTTGCCCTTGTGCTACGAACAGCGGCGCTTTGATCTGGTCAACGTGGAACAATGGCGATACAGCGGTGAGCAAATCCTTATCTTTCACGGGATCACCCATCCGCGTATAAAACTCTTGCAATTGGGTCGACCAGTAAGGAGGAATCGTCTCCAGCAGCGTGAACAGATTGGATGGCCCTACATAGCTAACGCCTGCAGCATATACATCTGGCGTGAAGGCAAGACCGGCAAGAGCCGCATAGCCACCATAAGACGCACCGTAAATCGCAACCTTATCCTTGTTAACGATGCCTTGTCCTACGAGCCATTTGACGCCGTCGGTCAAATCATCTTGCATCGCTTTGCCCCATTGCTTGTTGCCTGCATCGAGGAACGCTTTGCCGTAACCTATTGATCCGCGGAAGTTAACTTGAAGCACCGCATAGCCGCGATTCGCGAGCAATTGCACTTCAGGATTAAAGCCCCATTCATCGCGCGCCCAAGGCCCGCCATGCGGATTGACAACGAGCGGCAGGTTTTTCGGATCTGCGCCCTTCGGCAGCGTGAGATAGCCGTGAATCGTTAAGCCATCACGCGCTTGATAAGTGACTGGCTTAACCTCTGCTAACGAATCTTCCTTCAGCCAAGGCGCTGTATCTGCGATCAACGTCAGCTTGTCAGCTTTCGCATCATACGCATAGTAAGTGCCCATCGCCCTGTCGCTGTATGCGAGAATCATAACGTTCTCTAAGTTATCATCGATGCTAAGGAATGAGATCGATTTGCCTGGAAGCTTCGCTTGCAGCCGCTCATACTTCGCTTTCCAATCGGCATCGGTAAATTCATAATGCACCTTATCCGATGTGTAATATCCACCGGTGACCTGCTTTGTTTTGTTCGAGAAGAAAATGCCGGAAACGTCGACGTCAGCGTTCTCGTAAACTGTCTTCACTGCCTTCTTGGCGGCAGGATCAAACTGAACGATAGCTGCCTTGTCGCGGCCAACATTGCTAAGCGCATATAATTGCTTGTTATCATACGTAAACATAATCGGGGAGAATTGGTCGCCCACATTCGTTGTGTACAGCTCCTCGAATGGCTTGTCCTCGGTTTCACGATAAAGCACAGAGGAAATAATGCCATCAGACGCTATCGCCACACGCAGCTTGCCGTCGTGGTCGGTCATCCAACCGCTTATGTTGCCTGGATTTTCTGCGACGAGCTCCAGCGCGCCGCTCTCCATATTCAAACGGTAAACGTCAAACACGCGTGGATCGCGCTTGTTCAGCGCAACTAGCAGGTAGCCAGGCTGGTCCGCAAGCCCATCCACGAGCAGCGCCCGCGTATTCGCATATGGCGTCAAATCTTTGCGTCCCGTGCCATCCGCGTTGATTTTATAAATATGATAGTTCTCGTCGCCGCCATTATCCATTGCATACAACAACGTATTATCTGTCTTCCAAACGAAGCCGGCGATGTTATTGTCCGTTTCCTTCGTCACTTGGACTGCTTCATTGCTGCCTGCTTGCTTCACGAACACATTAAGCCGATTGTTCCAAGGCTGAATATACCCAATCTTCTTCCCGTCCGGCGATGCTTGGAAGCTGAACTGGGCTGGCTGGCGGAACAAGTCCGTCAGTGGAATCGAGCCTTCCTTCTCAACGTCGGAGCCGGCCGCACGCTCCAATGCGGTAACGAATTCATTCGCATTCACATGATGCTTCGGATCGAATGCCAAGCCTTCCACAACAAAATACTGTTTCAATCGAACCGCATCGGCCTGATGGGCTTTGCCAATCTTCTGTGCATCCTTATAGGTTACTTGAATGCCATTGTCATGAAGCCCAAATGCCCGAACAATTAAAGACGCCATCTGCTCACGCGTTAATGGGTCGTTAGGCTTGAAGCCCTTTGCATCGCCTTTAACGATTCCTTGCTGCTTCAATGCATAGATAGCTGATGCTGCTTTGTCGCTAACGCCAACATCTGCGAAGCTGTCTTGTGCCGCAGGCGCCTCAAGGCCTAGCGTTTGTTGCAGCAGCACCGCTGCATCCCCACGCGTAAGCGCCCCATTGCCTGCTTGAGCTGCGGCTGGAATTGCCGGAAGCAAGAGCGCCAGAGCCAATAACACAACTACCCATCTAGACAATCTTTTGCTGCGTACCGAATTCATGATCCCTCTCCTCTCATTCATACTCTATTATTCTATCAATCATTAGATCAATCTTCCAATTTTTCCATGACGATTTGTGGAATCTTTAGGTTGTTTATAGGGAAAAATAAAAAAGACACCCGCGCATTCGCACGAGCGTCTATTCAACTAGCTTCTATTCGAAGTATACCGCTTTGCCCGTACGGGACGATTCGTAAACTGCCTCGAGAATCTCGGACACAACGAGCGCTTGCTCTGGCTTCACGACAAGCTCCTTGTCATTGAGCACATGCTCCACCCAGTTGCGTTGCTCCAATACGGCTGGATCATCGGATTCGCCTTCATAGAAAGCAACGCCACCGCTGTTCAGCTCGATTTCCTTCGTATACAAGCGGCTGTTGCTCTCGCCGTTAATGCGAAGGCCGCCTTTCATATCAGCGCCCGCTTCCGTACCGCAAAGCGTCACTTTAGCTTCATCAACTTCGAGCGTGTTCAGCGCCCAGCTGGATTCCAGCACGAGCGATGCGCCGTTCTCCATCGTGATCATTGCGAATGCGGAATCTTCAACTGTGAATTGCTTCGGATCCCATGGACCCCAAGCATTCGCTGCGTTCTCGCGTTGCGACAGCTTGTGGTATGCACGGCCGAGAACCGCTTTAGGCTTGTAGTTGTCCATCATCCAAAGCGCGAGGTCAAGCGCATGCGTACCGATATCGATAAGCGGTCCGCCGCCTTGTTTCTCTTCGTCCAAGAATACGCCCCACGTAGGAACTGCACGGCGGCGAATCGCATGCGCCTTCGCGAAGTATACTTCGCCGAGCTCGCCTGCATTAGCTGCATCCTTCAGGTAGCGGCTATCCGAACGGAAGCGGTTTTGGTAAGCAATGCTTAATTTCTTGCCTGTACGCTTTGCCACTTCCAGCATGCGGCGAGCGTCTGCTGCCGTCTTCGCCATTGGCTTCTCGCACAGCACGTGCTTGTCAGCTTCCATTGCTGCGATCGCGATCTCAGCATGCGAATCGTTTGGCGTGCACACGTGCACCGCTTCAATCGAACCGTCTTTCAGAAGATCAGCGTAGTTCTCATATACTTTCGACTCAGAGGAGCCGTATTTTTCTTTGGCTTGTTCTGCACGCTCCAACACGATATCGCAAAATGCTACGATCTCAACTTCATTCACTTTAGCGAGTGCTGGCAAATGCTTGCCGTTTGCAATGCCGCCACACCCGATAATGCCGACGCGTAATTTAGTCATTGACAAATCCTCCTCAGAGCTGTTCATGTGTTATTGGCTTGCCTGAACACTAGACTTAGTATAGTTCAGCGCGTATGATAATGGTATGTTTGTTGTAGCGATGCTTTTATGCGATTTTGTCATTCGGAGGAAATGCCATTGGAGATATACAACGAGAAAGTCGCTTATGAAAACCCTTTATTGTCATTGCGCATCTACTCGACAATGCGGGATCACGATGCTTACATCAACTGGCATTACCACCGGGAGGTGGAAGTGCTGCTCGTCAACGAAGGCGGGCTCGAAGTGCATGTGCAAGAAGACCAATTCCAATTAGACGCTGGCGATCTCATGTTAATTGGTTCTTCCCAGCTTCACCGCGATCGCAGCTATAGCTCTCCGCTTGACTATATCGTGCTGCAGTTTGACCTGGAGCAATTTTTTGACGGCAGCACCATACCGTTTATGCGCTATTTTGCCGAGGCCCAGAACCCTCTGAGCCAGGCCAATTATATTTTCCGTGAGAATCCGCAAGTACGGCAAGAAGCTGCGGACTGCATTCGTGCGATTCTACGCGAAGCAACGGACAAGCAGATCGGATACGAAATCGCCGTCAGCATGCTCATCAAGCAGCTGCTGCTGATCGTCCTTCGGAACGATACGCGCAATGTGCTCAGCGAACAAGACGACTTCGACCGCGCACGGCTTCGGCCGGTGCTTACGTTCGTCGAAGACCACCTGACGGATCGCATTCAGGTCGAAGAGGTGTGTAAGCTTGCGAATATGAGCTATTACTACTTCGTCAAATTTTTCAAAAAATCAATCGGCTTATCGTTCACTGAATATGTGAACTACCGCAAGATCAAGTGGGCAGAACGGATTCTGCTGACGAAGGATCTTAGCATTTCGGAAGTTGGCGAACGGATCGGCATGCCGAACATGGCGCATTTCTACAAAATGTTCCGGAAGTACAATGACTGCTCGCCGAAGGAATTCCAGAAAAAGATGCTCGCATGGGGCCGTGGGTAAGAGCTTCAGCAGAAGCCAGCAGCCAAGGGCAACTTGGCCTCTTTCTAACGGACTCCAGAGCCGCTATTCCCCTCCAAAAGTGCCCGTTGCAAACGTAACGGACACCACAGCCGTTATTTAGCCATTTTGCTGCCTTAAGAAGGCGAAATCGGCCAAATAACGGCGGCTCAGTCCGTTAGAACACAAATTCGACTAATTTGAGTCAAATAACGGCTCCTCAGTCCGTTAGAATGTTCAACAGGCGTTTTTCATTGTTTCACATATCGATCGAAAAAGGGTGTCCCCAAGTTCACAACACTTTAGGGACACCCTTTTTGGTTTACCTGCTACTCTTATCGCAAGCTTTCGCCAGCGCTTTAGCCGCTTTTCGAACAACTGGCTTGCCGTGCTCGAGATAGCCTTCCGCAATGGCACGGGCTTCAATCGCTAATGCTGGAACCGATGCAATCACATGGCAAAGCCCCGCAAGCGCCCGTCCCGCATGCTTGCCATCCATGGCAAGCAGCGCCTCCCGAAGCAATGGATAAGCCGACTGCGCTGCTTCCCTATTTGCTCTAGCCATATTCCCCAAAGCATCCGTCGCGTAATCCCGCACAATTACGCTTTTATCCGTTTGAATAATTGCTTGCAGTTGCGTAAGCATCCCCACTGCCGTCTCTGGAACGAGATGTACAGCTAAGGAGAAGGCATGCATCGCTTCCCATCTTACTTTCGTCGTTTTGCTTGACAATAACGCCACGATAAGTGATGTATACGGTGCAACCAGCTCCGGCTGCTGGGCAGCAACGAGCGCCATCACTTCACAGCAATCACCGACCAATGCGTTGTCCTTGCCGCTTAGCGCTTCCGCGATCGGCATGAGCAAAGCCGGATCAGCTAAGCATTGTTCTGCAACAGCCTGGTTGGACTGCTGGGTCCGGTCGCCTGTGCGCGAGGACAACGAGCCGATAATGGGGTTATATTTTACGTCACCTGTATCCTTCATGCTGTTCCCCGCATGGCTGCTTCCAACGACGGTGCAGCTTCCTCAATCGATTGAAGCACAAGGCTAAGATGCGCGTCCAATTGGCCCACTAGCTGAACCGTATGTTCAGCTCCATCGCTACGCAAATATTCATGCAGCATTGCTGCCGCATCCATTAGCTCAACTGCGCCTAAGTTGCCCGCTACCCCTTTGAGCGTATGCGCCAATAGCTCTGCTTGGCGATTATCGCTAGCCGCTAGAGCCGCTTGGATTTTCCCAACATCCCCCGCATGATCGCTTGCGAAGCGGCGCAAGATCCCCAGATAGAGCCTAACATTGCCGCCCAGCCGATGAATCGCCTCTTTCAGCTGGAGCCCAGGCAATTGATCGGGTATCGCTGGCGTATCGCGAACAGGCTGCTCCGTTTGCTCACGTTCTGGCATCAATCGCTGCAGCAGCTCATACAGCGAAGCAGGATCAAACGGCTTCGTAAGATACGCGTTCATCCCGCTTTCCAGCACCTTTTCCTTCACGCCCTTCATCGCATCGGCGGTCATTGCAATTATCGGCATATTGTTCAAGTCCTCCCGCTCCCGAATCCGTCGTGATGCTTCCATGCCATCCATTACCGGCATCTGCAAATCCATCAAAACGACATCAAATCGTTTATCTTCCAGCTGCCTTAACGCTTCAACGCCGTTAGAGGCAAGGCAGACGGTTGCTCCCATCCCATGGAGCATCTCGAATGCGACCTGCCGGTTAATGTCATTATCTTCAACTAATAAAATGTTCACATTGCGAAGTGCCGGGTATTTCTCAGCATGATTTAACTCCCGTCCCGGAAGCTGTTTATCCAATACATGCTTGCGGAAAAAACCAACCAGCTCATTGTATAGCTGAGACTGGCTCATCGGATAATACAGCACCTTCTCGATCGGCGTATGGCGAACCCGTTGTTGAAGCGAGAGGTCATGATACGCACTAACAAGCACAATCACCTGCATCGGCGATGAACCAAACTGCCTCATTCGTTCAGCTAGCCGAATGGGGTCTGCATGCTCCAGCTTCCAGTCGACAATAACAAGATCATGCCTTGTCCCCTTATACAGCTGCTGGATTGCCGAATGCTCGGTTTCCGCCACAGTGACATGAAACTGAAATTGCTCTAACTGGCTTCGCAGCACCTTTAGCATCTCTGGCTCATCGCATACGAGCAGGACATGCAGGAAGCTTAACGGATTTTCAGGCTGAATATGGGCAAATGTTTGCGAGCAGGGCGCAAGCTTCGCCGTGAACGTAAAACAGCTCCCTCGGCCAAGCTCGCTCTCGACCGTTAACGTGCCTCCCATCAGTTGCACAAGCTCCCTGCTAATGGCCAAGCCAAGGCCCGTGCCCCCATACTTCCGGGTTGTTGACATATCTGCTTGTGTAAAATGGCGGAACAGCTTGGACTGCTGCTCCTGTGACAAGCCGATCCCCGTGTCGCGCACAGCGCACCGAAGCAGCATTGCACCTTCCGAAGGCAGCCGGTCGATCGCAACCGTAACTTCGCCTTGCTCCGTAAATTTGACCGCGTTGTTTAATAGATTCACTAATACTTGCCCGAACCGGTGCGGGTCGCCCACCAGCATCTGGGGCACTTCATGATGGATCGAGAAATGAAAATTCAACCCTTTCTCGTGCGCTTTCACATTCACTATATTAGAAACGTTATGGAGCACCTCGAACAGGTCGAAATCGATATGCTCTAGAACGATTTTGTTTGCTTCAATTTTGGAATAATCCAAAATGTCATTAATAATGGTGATCAAATTGTTCGCGGACAGCATCATCTTGTTCGAATAATCCAGCTGCTGTTCCGTCAATTCTGTCTGGCGAAGCAAGTGGTTCAAGCCAATAATGCCATTCATCGGCGTACGAATTTCGTGGCTCATATTCGCAAGAAACTCGCCTTTTGCCCGATTCGCATCTTCAGCAGATAACTTCGCTTCGACCAGTTCATGATTGTTGGCGGCCAGCTCTTGCGTCCGAACCGCAACAAGCTCTTCTAGATGCTCCTTATAGTGCATAAGCGTCTGCTCCGTCTCATACCGCTTTATCTCATAATTCATAACAGAGTAGAAGAGCGGTACGGCAATCGTATGAAAAATAATAAACGTTGTAGCGAACTCGCTTTGGAACAGCTTCATGCTTTCTGCAGGGGCAAGGAATGACCATAGAATGGTCTGAATCCCAATAACCAAGCCAAGCGCCCATGCTATGTATAGGAAACGCTTCTCATTGCGCAGCCGCACGCGATAAGCAGCCGCACTCAGTATAGCGGTAACAATTAAAGCTCCGGTCGGGAATAGGATAGCGCCGCCTAGCGATATGCGATAACCTCCAACAATAATCGAGGTGATAAGCACCGACCATGGACCGCCAAAAATGCCGGAGAGCGCGACACTGACTAATCGCACGTCCATATGAAGCCCATGCTTCGTCTCAAGGGGCATCTGCATGACGAGCAGCCCTAAGATGCTAAAAAGAAGCCCGAAGCTAATCGTTTTCCATCCGACAACGGATTTCGACAAGTATGGATAGATCCATCGGGTCACAATAATTAACGCAATTAGCAGCGCGCTATATTGGCCGAAGTAGATAAGTACATTGGTGTTCATAAGAAAACGCCCCAGCTCCCATAAATGGATGAATAAGTTGATCGTAGCATGGGGATGAAAACAAATGCAATGAAATCACGGCTTAATTCAGCTCTTTGTACAGCTTTAAGGCGATATCGGAACTCCTTGCAATAGCTCAAATGCTGCCTCAGCAG
Organism: Paenibacillus sp. MMS18-CY102; assembly: GCF_009789195.1. GTDB lineage: Bacteria > Bacillota > Bacilli > Paenibacillales > Paenibacillaceae > Paenibacillus_T. Next base: position 45,825 of record NZ_WSTC01000012.1, read on the forward strand.
GCACAGGCCGGCTGAATAAGTAACCTTGGGCGAACTTGCACCCCAGCTGCTGCAGCACTTCCAGCTCCTCGGGACGCTCAACACCTTCTGTTACGACGTGAAGGCCGAGCTGTGCGGACATCGCCAGTAATGCTTGAACGATTGCCGCATGTACCGCATCGGTTTCAATATGTTGAATAAACGATCGGTCAATCTTCAGCTTGTTGACCGGCAGCTCCTTTAAATATTTAAGCGAGCTATAGCCCGTGCCAAAATCATCAATCGCCAGCTGGATGCCAAGCGCGCCTAACTCCCTGAGAATCGGCAGAGCCGCGTGGATGTCCATCATGACACCTTCCGTAATCTCCAATTCGAGCCACTGGGGCGCAAGGCCCGTTCGCCGCAAAATGCCGATCAGCGCGCCAAGGAAACTAGGGTCGTAAAATTGCCGAGAGGATAGGTTAACGCTCATGACAATAGGAGGCAGTCCTGCGTCCTGCCACTGCTTATTTTGCGCACAGGCTTCCTCCAGCACCCACATGCCAATCGGTGCGATAAGCCCTGTTTCCTCTGCTAAAGGAATGAATTCGCTCGGCGGAATTGCGCCAAGCACCGGATGAAACCATCGAATTAGGCATTCCATCCCGACGGGACGCTTATCCTCCAACTCTATGATCGGCTGGTAATAGAGCGTGAACGGCCATTGCTGTACAGCTCTAGCTAGCTCGGCATGAATCTGAAACCTTCGTTCCAGCTTCTCATTCAGCTTCTCATCATACATCTGTACACGGCTTCCTATCTGCTCCTTGATGTCGGCCATCGCCATCTCTGCTGCCTTCACTAGTTGTTCAGCATTGTCCGCATGCTCTGGAAACCGGCTAACGCCGATACTTGCTCCGATATAAATGTCTTGTTCGCCCATCCGGAAGGGCAACCTCAATTGCGCATGAAGCTGCTCAATCACCTCGTGAATATCATCAACCGTTTGATAAGCAAACAGATAGACGAACGTATCCCCGCCTATTCGAACCGCATGTGCATGAAGCGTAACAAGCCGATGCAATCTTCTCCCTATGCTGTATAGAAGCTGATCGCCAATATTGTGCCCGAATGATTGGTTAATTCGCTTAAATTGATCCAGCCCGATGTACAACAACGCAATCGTTCTCCCGTCTCCGCCTTGAACATCCAACACCTGCTGGATATATTGCGTTGCAGCATCAGCACCTCTATACCGATCCACGTTCAGCCCCCTCACACGACTTTATCTTGCCTCCCGCAATAATCATTCGCATCTGTGAAATCGATTTTCTGAGCGATCTCGCTTCTCGCTTTGAACATAAACCGCAATACCGAGCCGCCGATCTGTTCACAGTCCATTGCATACGTAAGAAGGATATATTCCTCGTTGCATCGGGCCGACAGCCCTGAAAGCTGCTCTGTGCGAACGTATTTCTTAAGAATCGTAATGGAATATTCAAACCATACCTGATCCTCCCGAACCGAGATTTGGAACAATTCGTCAAACCGGTCCCTCTTGCGATGCCAATGGCTAACCATGCCGCTTAGCAGTTCTTCGCGCCAATCCGTCTCATGCTGTATACAATTTGCAATGAATTGACTCCTATAGTAAGGCAACAAATTCATCGTTACACCTCCGTGTTCTCAATTTGAAGTATAAGCATTAATTGTTAAAAAAGTTCTTCTGTAACTATTTGATAGATATTAATCTACATAAAAAAAACCGTCCCCCGATTCAAAATCGGAAAACGGTTCACTTCTGTTCTGCTTTCAAGCCATCATAGGTTCTCTGGCAAGGAATCGATAATATTCGTTATTTCAGCTACAGCGGCTTCCAGTGCCGTTCGATATGCCGCCGGGCTGTCGAGCAGCGTCGCCTCCAGCTGAATCGCTGTAACGGTAAGGCGATGTGCAGATAAGTTTTTGGCCACGCCGATCAACGTATGCGCCTCGCGCTCGGCATCACGGAAACGTCCGGCTTCCATATGGCCAATCAGGCGATCAGCGAATGAAGTATACTCCTTCTTGAACAAATGAAGGATATGCATGAGTATGGAGACTTTGCCTTCCAGCCGTTGTAGAATGCTTCCTGCCTCAATGCCTTGGATGCCTAATTGAATGACCTCATCAGCAGTGCGCTGCTCTATTGCCCTCTTGCTGCTTGAGCGTGGGGCGAGCCACTTGTTCAAACAATGGTTTAACCGTTCCGCCTCAAGCGGCTTAAGCAAAATCTCATTAATGCCGACCTCATAATAGGTTTCGTGGTCTTGCTGCATCGCATTAGCGGTCAGAGCAATGATCGGCACTTCCGCATATGCCGAATTTTCCCGGATCCGCTTGGATGTTTCGTAACCATTCATGAGCGGCATATACATGTCCATAAGAATGAGGTCGACGGCTTGGCGCTGCAGCAGTTCTAACGCTTCCAGCCCGTTGCCAGCCACATGCACGTCCAGCCCTCTCATCTTGAGCAGTTCAATTGCCACTTGTTGGTTAATTACATTATCTTCTACAAGCAGAACGCTTCTGCGGGCCACTGCTGGATGTGCCCTTTCCGGTCCCTCTGATGCTCCATAATCACGAGAAGCCTTCATCTCATCTTCGACAAATTGTTCCTTGCGATGGACAATTCGGTGCAGCGACCGGAACAGCTCCAAGCGGCTAGTCGGCTTGTTAAGCAAGGCATCCGCATACCGATCGCCCATGATATGCAAAATCTCCTCCCGCGCATACGCGGAAGTAAACGTAATAACCGCAATCTCCTTGTCGCGAATAAGCCCCATGACCTGATTCCATGTATGCTCCCCATACATATCATCCATTTCCATATCCAACATCAGGCAATGAATCCGTTCCCCTGTACGCTCGGCTTTATCGAGGAAACGATAGAGCGATTCCCAATTTGATGATGCAGTCACTCGGCAATCAAAGGAGTTCAATGAGCGAGCCAGCACCTCTCGCATCAGCGGATAATCCTCCACGATATGAATATGGTAAGGCTCGTCCTGTGAAGGAAGCAGCCATTGGAGACGATCCCCTTGCTGGCGCACCTCAAATTCCATCTCGAAGCGGAAGCGGCTTCCGATGCCTGGGCTGCTCTCCACATGCAGCTCACCGCCAAGCAATTGCACGAGCTCCTTCACGATTGGCAGCCCGAGCCCTGTTCCAGCCAGCTTGCTAGCGCTCGCATACTCGGCTTGCCAGAATGGCTCGTACAGCATATTAATCTGGTCATCCGTCATCCCAATTCCAGTATCCTCAACCGTAAAGCTTAACCTTACAATGCCATCGGCTTCAATCACACGTTCTACACGCACCAATACGTGGCCGTATTCGGTAAATTTGATCGCATTGCTGCACAAATTCATTAGAATTTGCTTCAAGCGCATCGGGTCGCCCACAACTTTATCCGGCAGTCCCGCTTCCGACTCCAGAATAACCTCAATCTGCTTAATGCCCTTGAGCACTCCAAGCGTGCTGGTCAGCTCATATAACAGCTCATCAATCTGGAATTCGAGCTGCTCCATATTGAGCTTGCCTGCTTCAATTTTCGATAAATCAAGAATGTCCGTAATGATGCCGAGCAGCAAATGGGACGATGATAAAATTTTGTGAGCGTAATCTTGTTGAATGTCCGTCAGCTCCGTATGCTGCATCAGCTGCGTCATGCCGATAATGCCATTGAGCGGCGTACGAATCTCATGGCTTACCCTCGCTAAGAACCGGCTCTTCGCCTGGTTTTCCTGATCCGCTTGTTTCAATTCGGTAATCTCATGCATGCTACAAATCATTGATTTGGAGCTTTCCAATGGCCCTTTGATTTCTGATATCGTCACATAATACTCGCTTACGCGGCCATCCATGAGCACGATGCTCGTCTCAAATCGCGATTTTTTGCCGGATGTCGCGGTCTCATTCAAGTGTTTGTTCCACTGGGATTCGTTAAAAATAAGCTTCAAGCCAAACAAGTGCTGGTCAGCAGCTAACTCAGATTCAATTCGGGCAATCTTGCAAAAATAACTATTGGCGAACAAAATGCGGCCTTCCTGATCCAGCTCCAAAATGCAATCCTGCGGATTTTCCGCCAGCGAGCGATACCGCTCCTCGCTCTCGATCATTTTGCGTTCCGCCGCTTTCCGTTCCGAAATATCGACTACTCCGCCAATGATGGAAGTGACGGCGCCATCCTCGATAATCGGCTCCAATGTAGCCCATACGTTGGTGCCGCCAAGCATGCCTTCAAACGCAAAAGGTGCCGCACTCTCCCATACCCGCTCATAATGCCGCTCCAATCGGCGGGAAGCCTCTTCTGAAAGAAGCGTAAAAGGTTTCATATCCTCATAAAAATGCTCTTCCGGCCGATTTGGCATTCCGAGCCTTGCCAGCAGCTTTCCGCTAATCATTTTATATTGAAACTGTCCATCCACTCGAATGAGCTTAAACGTAATGCCATGTTGCAGCCGAAGCGTACTGCTTAGTTCGTCCTTCGTTTCCTTCAGCTTCGTTTGCCAATCGTCCACTTTCATGAGGTAACGCAGTAATGCTGCTATAAATAGGTTGCCGAAAAAACTAGTCAGCACGAAAGCGCCGAGCTGCCGGTCAAACCCTTCGGAACCTGCGGCACAGCATGCCGCCATGAAGATGAATACGAGCATAAGGGACAGCAAGGTCCAGCGGTACCAATAAGACCGCACCTGCTTTCTCAATACGACTGCTCCGAGCAGGACGAACAAGCCAACCACTATTGCCCTCAACCACACTGCAGGATCATGCACCTCTGGCATTGTCATCACCACGAGCGTAATTAACCCCGATATTCCCCCACCAAAATGGACAGCGACTAATAGCGCGATGGAGCGTAAGTCCAATTCAGCATCTGTATGATATGGGACGCTAAAAAATAACAACGATGTTCCTATTAATCCGATATATATACCGACCGATAACATCTTTATAGCATTTGACCGGCGGCGGACAAAGTTTTGTTGAAACAGCTGTACACCGATGAACGTAAAGATGGCCAACAAGGAAAGATTTAATATCAAGTGCTCAAACATAAGATACGGCTGCCTCCTGTCAGGTTCCAACTAAAGTCTTATTCTATTATATCCAAATTATAATAGACGAGCATATTTCGACATTATATAATGATCTTACCTATGAAATATTAGGAAAGTATTAGTTTTGCTAACAATGTTTCATTTAAGGCGGGGGCATTCATGACGAAAGTACTAATTATTGAAGATGACAACATCTTTGGTGACATGCTGAGCCTGTATCTAACGGAAGAGCAGTATGAAGTCACACGCGTACCAAGCGCTGGCGAGGGGCTGCGCGCACTACAAGAATTTGCACCTAATGTCGTTCTCTTAGATTTGATGTTGCCGGATACAGAGGGCATCAATGCATGCGCGATGCTACGAGGATTTACGATGGTTCCAATTATCGTCATCTCAGCAGAAACGAAAGTGTCTGAGCGGATTCTCTCGCTAAGCGAAGGGGCAGATGATTATTTATGCAAACCGTTCAGCATGCAGGAGTTAAAGGCACGGATCGAGGCTGTGCTGCGCCGCACAAATATGCAATCAGCCAATATCGCTCCGCCAGCGGCTCCAAGCGCTGACGAATGGACGCTCGTGTTGGACATGGCTCGCCGATTGCTTATTTGCAATGGGAATGAGATCGAAACGACCTTCTCCGAATTCGAAATTATTAAGTTGCTGTACCACAATCCGGGCAAGGTGTTCAGCCGTGAAGAACTGATCAATGCGATCAGGGGCATCGATTCCTATATTAATGAACGTGCCATCGATGTGCATATTACGAATCTTCGCAAAAAAATCGAACAGAACCCGAAGGAACCGCAGTATATCAAAACGGTTTGGGGCGTTGGCTACAAATATATAAAAAAATAGAGGGGGCATCCCCCTCTATTTTTGTTGCATCAAGACGCCTGGATCGTTTTCTGCAACGCTATTTTCAATTGTTCCTTCTGGCTTTCTGCCGTTCCGCCGCCGATCTCGTCTATTGCTAACAGATTGCTCATGCAGATCGACATCAGCTTCCGTATGCTGTTAATATTCATTTTTCGAAAAATGTTAGCGACATGGTTTTTCACCGTCTTCTCGCTAATGCACAAACTCTCCGCCAACTCCTGATTCGAATAGCCATTGAACACGAGGAGCGAAACAACTTCAAACTCCCGCTTCGTCAACCGGCATTGCTCATCTTCCAATTGTTCAAGTCCGTTCATTCGATCCTCTTTCCCCGAGAATTGTTCTTGCGAACTGTTGCCTATTCCGATCCGTTGTACGTTCTCCCCATACTATAAGGCAAGACTATTAGGATCAAAAACGAATAACCGTTAAAAATTATTTTGTTTTCCTAATGCCGGCTTAACATTTATCTATAACCAAAAAAACCCGGTACCCTCATCATTTCGATGAAGAACCGAGTTTCTTGGGCATGACCAGCTTATAGCCGACTCCGCGGATCGATTCAATCTGCACCGATTGCTGGCCCAGCTCCAGCTTTTTGCGCAGCGAGCTAACATGAACATCAACCGTGCGCTGGCCGCCGATGTAGTCGAAGCCCCACACAATATTCATGAGGTCATCCCGTGTTACGACCATGCCTGGGCGCTGGACGAGATAAAGCAGCACTTCAAACTCTTTGGGCCGCAGCGGAACGGATTCGCCATTCAAGATGACTTCGTACTTTTCAGGGAATATCGAGAGCTCACCAGCCGAGATCACTTTCTCATTCGACTCAATAGCCGACTTCCCTTCATCCAACTGCGTCCGCCGTAGCACCGCTGATACCCTTGCCAGAAGCTCCGCTACTCCGAACGGCTTCGTAATATAGTCATCCGCGCCGTGCTTCAGGCCCTGCACAACTTCCTCTTCTGCATTGCGTGCCGTCAAAATAATAATCGGCGTTCGAATGCCATTCTGGCGCAGCTTCGTCAAGATCTCGAATCCATTCATGCCTGGGAGCATAATGTCCAGAATAATCAGGTCAAAGCTGTGCTGCAATGCAGCCTGCAGCCCCTCGGCGCCATGGTCAATCACAGTCGTTTCATAGCCCTCTTGGGTCATGTTATACGACAACAGACGCGCTAATGTCGGTTCATCTTCGATGACAAGCACCTTATGCGACATGGAAACCTCCAACTCGCGTATCGCCGGCTAGCGACAATTTGCGTTGATTACAATTTTAAAACTATTTTATCACGTTTTTGTAAAGAGCGGTCAAGCTTTTCTGCAACAGCTACGGGTGCAGCACTGGAAGTTCGATAATAAATTTGGTACCGACCCCCACTTCACTCTCTACGGCTATCGATCCATTATGCATTTCAACCAAGTGCTTCACGATCGATAAGCCAAGCCCGGTGCCGCCTGAACTGCGGGAACGGGCCTTATCCACTCGGTAGAAGCGTTCGAATATGCGCGGCAAGTCCTTCTTTGGAATGCCAATGCCCGTATCCTTAATCGTAATGCGAATCCGGTCGTAATCATCGCGCCCCTCATCGGTAAGCAACGAAACGCCTGTCGAAGCTGGCCACACCGGCTCTACTGTCACTGTCACTTTGCCGCCCTCAGGCGTATAGTTAATGCCGTTAGAAAGCAAATTCATCATAATCTGGCGCAGTCGGTCCTCGTCAGCCTCTACATAGATTTCGCCATCGGCCTTCAGTTCCAGCGTAATCCCTTTGCGAGTGGCCTCCGCCTCCATTAACTGGACCGTCTTCGCTGCGAAGTAATCCATCTCCACTGGCGATAACATAAGCGGCACTCGCCGGGATTCGATTTTGGACAGCTCCAAAATATCGCCGATAAGCCGATTGAGACGTTCGCTCTCATCATAAATAATTTGCAGGAACGAACGCGCAGTCTCTTCATCGTTAACGGCGCCGCCAAGCAGCGTCTCAGCGAACCCTTTAACCGCAGCAACCGGCGTTTTCAGCTCATGGGAGACGTTCGCAACAAACTCGCTGCGCATCCGCTCCAGCCGCCGGATCGCCGACACGTCCTGCAACACAAGCAGCACCCCAACAAAATCATCGTTGTCCTGCAGCATCGGCACAATATTCAGCTCAAGAAGCCGCTCCTCCGGATAATAGAACGTCATTTCCTCGTGAATATAAGCCTGTTTATCGAACGCTTCCGAAATGAGCTGCGACAGCTCATGCTGTTGCCGGGCCTCCGTATAATGGCGGCCAACCATCTCGCGTGCCGATATGCCGAGTATTTCTTCAGCCCTGCGGCTTAGAAGCACGATGTGCCCGCTTCGATCAATCATGATGATGCCGTTAATCATATTGTCGAGCACGCTCTCCAGCTGGCTTTCATTTTGCCGAATGCGCTCCATCTGTACCTGCAAGCTGTCTGCCATCGCATTAATCGCATAGCCCAAATCGCCGATCTCATCATTCTTCTTCACTTCGACCCGCGCAAGATAATCCATCCGCTGTATGCGCTTAGCCACCTTCGTAATTTGCTCCAGTGGCCGTGTCATGCCAAGCGCAATGCGGTAGCTGACCAGCGCTGCGACGACAAACAGGACAAGAAGCCAAATAATGAGTGCTGTCCACAGGTCGCGAACGCTCTGTTCGACATCTTGCAGGCTCATGGCGAGCCGGATAAAATACTGGTGATTGCCCTTCGTAATTGGCACGGCAACGTACAGCATATTTTGATTAACCGTGTCGCTGAGCCGTATTCCCCGCCCAACCCCTTCATGCAGCGCTTGCTGTACCTCGACACGCTGCAAATGGTTGTCCATTCCATGAGGGTCATGATCAGAGTCGCCTAATACGACACCATCGGCCCGTATGAAGGTGACGCGTGACCCTGCATCTTTCTTCAAGCTTTTGGCGATCTCGGTATAGTAACTATACTGTGAGCCCAGCTCCACATTATCCGAAGCCCATTGCGTATTCGAAGCGATAATATGAATTTCCCGTACCATGCTTTCCTCTAAAGCGTGAATATGGTTGCGTTTGAAAGTCTGTGCCATAATAAGGCCCGATGCCAGCACGGATAAGCCGATTAATGCAATCATGATTAGCGTTAACCGCGTGCGAAAGTGATTCATGCTTCGTGTCATCCCCCGTTCGTCGCGTTTGTTCAACATACGATTTCTATCGTACATGCAGGGGCGAGGATGCGCCAGCACCACGTTTGTTAAGTTTTTGTAAAACATAATGGTGCAGCGTCGCCATCGGCTGTTGGATCAGAATCGACAGCACGACAGGAACCGCAGACAGTGGGCTAAAATAGCCCATAGCCAGGACGATGCCAAGCGAGATGTTGCGCATTCCTGAAGCGTATGACATCGTAACTTGAGTCTCTTGGTTTCGCAGCGGCATGGCCCCGACATAGCCAATCGCATAGCAGATCGCTACTAACAGAATACAGAGCGGCACTAAACGCACCATATCATCCTTCAGCTGCTGCACATGCGGCTCAATCGCGGCTGCATTAAGCGCAACTACACCGACAAAACAAAGCTTGGACAATGGCGCTGCATACGGCTGCACTTTAGCTTGAAGCCGCCCGCGCGACAGCTGATGCAGCAATACGCCGACGGCGGTAGGCGCAACAATAATAAGCACAAGATCTCGAATGAGGCGCATCGTATCGATCTGCACGACTTCCCCGAACAGCAGATGAATGCCCGCAGGAACGACGAGGGGGCTAAGCGCAGAATCCAGTACGACCAGCGCTAGCATAAGCGGTACGCTGCCCCCTGACATGCCCACCCATAAGACAGAGGAAACACCTAGTGGAATAATAGCGAATAAGACAAGCCCAACGACATAAGGCGACTTTGAGCCAAAAAAAGCCGAGCCAATGCCGTATGCAATAAACGGAGCTAGAATATGCGTCAATGCAAATGTCCACACCATTACAACCGGCCTGCGCATAACCTCCTTAAGCTGCGACAGCCCGCAGCCAATTGCCATCGTTAACGTGACGTATGCGAACAAATAAGGCACTGCGCCTGTAAATGGCGATAACACATGCGAACACAGAAACCCTAGAACTAGCGAGCCAGGGATAAGCAGAAACATCCATTTTTCAAACCATCGATTAAAAGCCACACGCCATTCCCCTCTCGGAATCCATTCCTATCAGTATACCAGATTCACCTATTGACCAGAAGCTGGATGCGGATTATAATGGCACCAACTTCATTACATGCACTATGCCGATGACGGGAATCCAACCTCGAGGCGTTTTCGCCAAGAAGCCTGCGCCTTCCGCGCGTGCTGTCCTAAGTTAACCGGGCCCGCCCGTTATAGCGGATCAAAGATGGAGAACGAAACCGTTCTCCGAATTTGGGTGGCACCGCGAGCATACGCTCCTCGTCCCAATGGGATGAGGGGCGTTTTTTGTTTATTTTGAAGGAGGCGCATCGGAATGAAGAAGAACGGGGACATGCAAGCAAGGCTGTACAATTTTAATCCGGGACCGGCTGCCCTGCCGCTAAGCGTACTTGAGGAAGTGCGGGATACGACTGTGGAATTCGGCGGGCGAGGCATTTCTATTATGGAGATGTCGCATCGCAGTGCACCGGTTGAGGCGCTGGCCGCCACCGCGGAGCAACTGCTGCTCGAGCTAATGGAACTTCCTAGCGGCTATCGCGTACTGTTCATGGGCGGCGGCGCCAGCATGCAATTCGCGATGCTGCCATTGAACCTGCTGGCTGAGGGCGCTACAGCGGACTATATCCTATCGGGCAGCTTCTCGGAGAAGGCCGTGCAGGAAGCCCGTTTCATCGGACAGACTCGCATTGCTGGAAGCACCAAAGCGATACACTGGCGGCAAGTGCCTGATGTAGGCAACATTGCAATTCCTTCGGACTCGGCTTATGTGCATATCACGACAAACAACACAATTGAAGGCTCGCGTTTCAACGCGATTCCTCAGACAGGCAGCGTACCGCTTATCGCAGACATGACAAGTGATTTGCTAAGCCGCCGAATCGATTATCGCCAGTTCGATATGATCTATGCCGGGGCGCAGAAAAACATCGGTCCGGCGGGAATTACCGCCGTTATCCTTAGTGAGGAGCTGCTTGCACGCTGCTCGAAACAAATACCGCTTATATGGCGTTATGCAACATATGCCAGCAACGATTCGTTATACAATACGCCCCCTGTTCACTCGCTGTATGTATTAGAGCGCATGCTCCAATGGACGAAGCAGCAAGGCGGGATCGGCCATCTCGAGGAGCGTAACCGAGCCAAAGCAGCTCTGCTTTACTCGGTGATCGACGGGAGCGGCGGATTTTACAAAGGAATGATCGATCCAGAACACCGCTCAGATATGAATGTAACCTGGCGGCTGCCGAGTGAGGAGCTCGAGCGGCAATTCGTATTAGAAGCGGAGCAACGGGGCTTCGTAGGGCTGGCAGGCCACCGCAGCGTCGGCGGCCTTCGCGCTTCGGTTTATAACGCCGTTCCGGCCGCAGCTTGCGAAGCGTTAGCTGCATTCATGCAGGCATTCATGGGCAGGCATTAACATTTTATTGCCAAATGGATCGGATTTCCTTATAGTAATGTCTAATTATAGGAATGGAGGAGTAACCGATGTCTACCAACGAACGTCTGCAACCAAGCGAGTACGCCCCTTATTTTGAACGCTATACGAAACTTGTGCCTGAAGGCAACTTTGCCGATATTCTTGCACAGCAGTCCGAACAGTTATCCGCGCTGCTTGAGCCGATTAACGAAGAGCAATCTGAATTTCGTTATGCCGATGGCAAATGGAGCATTAAGGAAGTGCTCGGACACATTACGGACAATGAACGGATCTGGGCATATCGGTTGCTCCGGATCGCACGCGGCGATAGTTTGGCTTATGCCGGTTATGACGAGAACCAATTCGTAGGAGCCGCCCAATTCGACCGCATTCCATTTCATAATTTATTGGAAGAGTTCGGCGTTGTCCGTAAAGCGACGATTCATCTGCTTAATGGGCTCCCCGAGGAGGCCTGGGTACGCAGTGCGACGCTCTATGACCATGCCTTGACCGTCCGGGCTGCGGTAGCCGTCATCGCGGGCCATGAATTGCATCATAGCCAGGTGCTCAAAGAACGTTACGTTCGGCGGCTGCTGGTCGATTAAAAAAAGAGAGGATTGATTCTTTTGTTTAAAAAATTTGCATCTGAAGCTTTTGGATTGAGTGATATTGGCCAAATCGTGTCTCCTGCTGATTATGACAAGGTAGACTCGGACGATTATGTGTTTCATGAAGACGATGAGAAAATCTTCTTCGTCATCAAATCCAAAAAAGACGAGTATTGCTTCACCAACCTCGCGCTGATCCACTTGGATGGCGACAGTGCACTCAGCTCCAAACGGCTGCTCAAACGTTATGCTTACAGCACACATAAAATCTCGAACGTTTTCTTGGAAACTGCCGGCACGGTCGATATGGACGTCGAGATCAAGTTCGTGGTCGGTGAAACGCCTTTCTCCATTGATGTAAAGAAGAGCCAGCTCGAGTCGCTGAAAGACTTGTACAAAGCGTTGTACAAAATTTCGGAGATTAAAGCGCACAACAACACTTACTTGAAAATCGCTGATGAGAGCATAGAAGTTGCCAAAGCAACGCTGAGCCACTCCATGCCGCAAAATGCCGCACTCTCGACACAATTTGACCAAATCAACCTGATGGTCTTCAATTGGAAAATCGAGAAACTCGAAGAGTATAAGATCAAAGACTTCGGGTTTGTTTTCGAAAAATACATTAATAACTAATTCTCCGGCGCAGCGTGGCACTGCCTGATCCGGCGCAGGCACACTGTGGAGGCAGTAAGTTGCTCTTATTTAATCGTTACTTGAATGAAGAAAGGCGGTGCAGGGTTGTCCCTGCACCGCCTTCTTCATTATTTTGAGCCATTTATGCTGCGTTTGGCCGACTTCCGCGCGTTTAGGGTAGCTTTTTATGCCCTATTCAGGCGTTTGGCCGACTTGCGCCCGAATAGGGCAGATTTCTATGCCCTATTCAGGCGTTTGGCCGACTTCAGCGCGTTTAGGGCAGGTTTCTCTGCCCTATCTCCGCTTTAGCAAGCGACTGGGTCCCCCCAGCATTTGCCCTATTTAAAAACGGGTTCCTTGAACTGCTCCAGCTTCGTACGGGAATCCGTATCGACTTGCGCATGGAGGCTGTTGCCGTGCGAATCCATCGTTACGATTGCTGCAAAGCCTTCCGTTTGCATATGCCACATCGCTTCAGGAATGCCGAATTCGTCCAGGAAGTGTACGCCATTCACTTTCTTGAAGCATCTCGCATAATACTGCGCTGCGCCACCGATTGCGTTCAAGTACACGCCGCCGTGCTCTTGCAGCGCCTTCAGCGTTTTGGCGCCCATGCCGCCTTTGCCGATAACGGCGCGAATGCCGAACTTCTTCATCACGTCGCCTTGATAAGGCTCCTCCCGAATGCTTGTCGTTGGCCCTGCCGCTTTCACATGCCACACGCCTTCGCGATCCTTCATCATAACTGGGCCACAGTGATAAATAACCCCGCCGTTCAGGTCAATTGGCGAATCATGATTGATCAGGTAGCTATGCAGCGCATCGCGTCCCGTGTGCATTTCGCCGTCGAGAATAACGATATCGCCGACGCGAAGCGAGCGGACTTGCTCTTCCGTCAGCGGCATCGTCAGGCGAACCTCACGGCTCTCTTCCTCATCCGATAAAGCAACAGCTTGTACTGCTTCCTTCTCCGAAGCTGCGTTCATCGGCAGCTCCGAGCCTTGCGGATAAATCCAGCTTTTCAGCTCGCCCGTTGCCCCATCGAGCAGCAAGCCTTGGCGGCGATATGCCCAGCAGTTGTACGCAACAGAGACGAAGAAGCTTGCAGGCAAGCGGTTCATGACGCCGACCTTACAGCCGAGCAGCGTCACTGCGCCGCCAAAGCCCATCGTGCCGATTCCAAGCTTGTTTGCATTTTCTAACACATACTCTTCTAACTTCTGAAGATCCGCAATTGGATTCACATCGTCCACATGACGGAACAACTGCTGCTTCGCCAGCTCGTAGCCTGTCGTGCGGTCGCCGCCGATGCCTACGCCGATGAAGCCTGCCGAGCAGCCTTGCCCTTGTGCCTGATAGACCGCATGCATGATGCATTTGCGAATGCCGTCGAGGTCGCGGCCTGCTTTGCCAAGCCCTTCAATTTCAGCCGGCAGGCTGTATTGAATATTTTTGTTCTCGCAACCGCCGCCTTTGAGAATAAGACGAATGTCGATGTCTTCCTTCTCCCATTGTTCAAAATGGATAACCGGCGTGCCCGGCCCGAGATTATCGCCTGTATTGGCTCCCGTTAACGAATCAACGGAGTTCGTGCGCAGCTTGCCATCCTTCGTTGCACGCGCAATTGCACTGCGAATCGCTTGCTTCATGATGATCTGATTCGCGCCAATTGGCGTATGCACGACGAAAGTCGGCATGCCCGTATCTTGGCAGATTGGCGAAACGTTGCATTCCGCCATCTCAATATTTTCTGCAATGGTAGACAAGGACAACCCTGCGCGCGTTGCACGGTCCTCGGCCTCCTGTGCTGCTTTGACGGCAACGCGCACGTCGCCTGGCAAGTTCGTAGATGTTTCGACAATCAGCTTGTATACGCTATCCTCAAAATGTTGCATAATCGTACGAAATCTCCTCTCTAGTCGCTTTACTCCCTAACCCTTATAATAGCATACATAACATCACCCCCGCATGTCCGGAAGGGCGGGAGAATGGAACGATAAAGGAGAGATTTCGCGTTGGAGAGCGATTTTTTTGCTTATATGTACCGATTGAAGTATATCGAACGCTGGAGCTTGATGCGCAATACGACACGCGAGAGCGTCGCGGAGCATTCCTTCCATGTGGGGTTGCTTGCGCACATGCTGTGCGAGATTGGCAACCGCGTATTTGGCCGTTCATTGAATGCGGACCGCGCAGCAGCAATGGCGCTGTTTCACGATGCGACGGAAGTGTTTACGGGCGATATCCCGACGCCAGTTAAGCATCATAATCCCAAAATGCTGGCTAGTTTCCGCGAAATCGAAGCGATGGCAGCTGAACGGTTGCACAGCATGGTGCCTGAGCCGCTTCGCGAAGCATACGGACCGCTGCTAGGCATTCCATCTGAGCGCGGCGAAAGCCCCACGGCAGCCGAATATGCAGAAAACGAGCTGCACAGCATGCTCAAAGCAGCCGATTTGCTCGATGCCTATCTCAAATGCTTATCCGAAGTTGCCGCTGGCAACCGTGAATTTGCCGTAGCAAAGGTAGAGATTGAAGCGAAGCTTGCTTCGCTTCACATGCAGGAAGTGAACTGGTTCCTCGACCATCTCGCGCCGGGTCTTGGCCGAACGCTGGACGAGCTAAGCCGCAACGAGCCTTAACTGGAGAAAATATTGGAAGGCGTATTGTAAATTATACATGTGGTTCATTCCGCGCTATGTCGTGTATAGTGTGATAGGTAACTTAACACGCTCTATAAGGTGGTGAACGCATCATGGGTTTTTTACAAAGATGGGGAGTACTGCTCGTCCTAGGCGGGATCCTCGGTGCCATACTTGGGTTCAACGGAGCTGAATTAAACGGGAAAACGTTGCTGGCCATTTTCGGCTGCGCTCTGGTCCTCGTGCTCGCAGTTTATATTATTCCGCTTAATTATGCGCTTCGCTATTCGCGAAACGACCGTTATGTAGCGAGAAGCTTGCAACGAATAAGCCGCTCCAACCCATATTATGCCGCAATCTCTGATATGCTCGAAGGGCATCTTGAATCGGCAGCAGCCCGATTGGGCAGCATTAAGAATGATAAGCTCCGCGCCGTTATAGGCGCTAATATTGCCATGGAGAATAGGCTGTGGCATGAAGCAGAGAAGCATATTAACATGCAAAATAACAATGATGTTCGCAATGTGGGCAAAGCGCTTCTTCGCCTCTATCAAGACGATTGGAAGGGCTTTGAAGAAGCGAAGCGATTAGTCGACCATCAGGGCCTGCTGTATGCGCTCGACGCGGATGCTGCTTTCCGCAAGGAAGAGTTTGCGAAAGCCGATGAGCTCGGTGCGCTTGCGATCGCCCATACCGCTGGATTGCAACGTTATGCGCTGATTCAGTATCGGGAGCTGCGCAGCAAGGAGCCGCAGCGGCGCAGTTATTTTTAAGGCTGTGCAAGTGCATGCGGCGTAGATTTTTGGCGTTAGAAAACTATAAAAGCCAAGCCAGCGCATCTGCGCTGGCTTTTTTGCCATATTTGCTATTCAGCAGTTTGTTCAATATGTTCAATATGATGAACGGTTACCATGTCCCAAATGCTTTTCCAATTTTTCTTAACAACACGATCCTCATAGATTGCTGCTCTTGCTTCTGTTTGTTCAAAATAAGGTGTTGGTTTCAACACGGCATTTAACACATCTTGAACCCCACAAGGAGCAGCCAAAATAACGTTGTTTTGTTTGTCTAAAGTTAACCCTAGTGCTGTAGCAGTTTCAGGAAATTTCGAAATCGCATCAACGGATGAAGCATAAGGCGGTATATTATTTACAACATGCATTCTCGCTTCGTTTTTGACAGACCAAGGGACTTGCGGGTTTATCCTTCTAAGCTTTTGTTCCAATTGTTTCTCTACGTTCTCATCTATTATGGCCGCATCAAAATAAATGACATCTACATCAGGCATTGGCGTCCTTTCATTAAAGCCATGGAGCGTATCCCAAATCTTAGAACGAACAAACCCCGCACATACCCACCAATCAGGCAAATTCAGAGAATTGGCGTTATGCAATATCTCCACCATCCATTCATCGGCTAGTACAAGTTGAATGATATCTTGTGCAGTTTGTAATTTCAAAACAACTGCCCCCCACCCCGAACATATATTCCCATTATAACTGAATATAAGTGAGTTGGAAGCACTCTTTACTTTAAAATCGCAAAAATATAGACATTCAAACTAAAGTCGTTTGAATGTCTATTTGATCGCTATTCTTAATCCATCCCGCCGCTAATCCTGCTTCCAACCAAATGGATAAGCCGGCGATACGCCAAGCGGCAGGCGCCCTTGCGGCACAAGCGCACCTGTCAGCGCTTTGGCTGCCGATGACAACGCCAACGGACGGCACTCATACACGGCGATATAAGCGGAAACTTCCGGATATACGTTCAAATCAAGCGGATTGCGCACCGATACCGCAACGGTTCGCCCTGCTGCACGGCGGAGCACCTTTGTCGCTATCGTCCGCTCCAGCTCATGCTTCACTGCATCATACGTCACGAGCACAATCCGCTCGAACGATTCCAGCCCCTCAAGCGGATCGCCTTCATTCATCCTGCGTTCCACCACATTCGGCAGCAACTGGGCCAAATAGCCGCCTAATGTGCCATCCCCCTGCAGCAGCTCATCGGCTTCCGACACAGCTACGATCTCCGGCCACAGAACGAGCGTCCGCGCTTCGGAAGGAAGCGGCAGCAGTTCGCCCTCATTTTTGACCAATGTTACCGATGCCTCGCTCCAACGCTTCGCTGCTTCCCGGTTCGCAGGAGTTCCAATCTCATGAACAACTTTATCCCATGGCGCAAGCGCCGTGCCGTACTTCGCTTTCAGCGCCATTACGCGAGCAAGCGACTCTTCCAGCCGCTGCTCGGACAGCTCGCCCCGTTCAACGGCCGCGACAACCGATTCTACCGCCCGGCGCTGTTTCTCATAAGTATGGCATACAAGCACAAGGTCCGCGCCTGCTTGCAATGCCATTACAGCCCCGCGCTCCGGTCCAAAGCCGTCGTCAATCGCTTTCATTTCGAGACAGTCCGTAATAATGGCGCCATCGTAGCCCAGTTCCTCTCGCAACAGGCCTGTAAGCACGGCAGGCGATAACGTCGCCGGCACGCCCGATGGTTCAAGCGTCGGCATCGCGATATGCGCTGTCATAATCACGTCCACACCTGCCGCAATCGCGGCTTTGAATGGCACAAGCTCAATCGCATCAAGGCGCTTGCGGTCATGCGGGATGACCGGCATATCCTGGTGCGAATCCACTGCGGTATCGCCATGGCCAGGAAAATGCTTCACGGTTGCGGCAACACCCGCTTCTGTGTACCCTTGCACCGCCGCAACGCCGAGACGACCGACTACATCAGGGTGATCGCTATATGAGCGTACATTGATGACCGGATTGTCCGGATTATTGTTCACATCAAGGCAAGGAGCAAAATTCACATTAATGCCAAGCTTTAGCAGCTCTTCCCCGCATATGCGCGCTGTCTCGCGAGCCGCTTGTTCAGAGCCCGTCGCTCCAATGGCCATATTGCCAGGCATCAGCGTTACGCCGTCTACTATACGCGATACCATGCCGCCTTCTTGGTCAATCGATACGAGCAGCTGCGGCCGCCCCGCTTGCTCTGCCGCCTGATGAAGCGCAGCCGATAACGCATGCACCTGCTGTGCGCTTTGCACATTACGGCTAAAGTAGATAACGCCGCCAAGCCCATACTCAGCAATATGCGCCAACACCGCTTCGTCCGGTTCATAGCCGTGGAACCCGAATATGAATAACTGTCCCGCCTTCTCCTTCAGGCTCCATTGCCGCCAATCTTGCTCTCCCATCTTGATTTCCCCTCTTCCCTTCGCTCCTCATGCTAGCCTAGCCTTTCGATGCAGCGAGCCTCGCCCTTAATCCTTTATTCATGCTCCGCTTCTAACGATACAGCGCCAGCAGGCAGCCGGCTGTTTCGATAATCGGTCGGATTTTCCCCGGTATACTTCATGAACACTTTCGTAAAATAACGCCGCTCCGAGTAGCCGACTTCCTTCGCAATCTGAGCGACACTCTTAGGTGTTTCAACGAGCAGCACCTTCGCCTTATCCATCCGCTGGCGCGTCACATATTCGATAAACGTGCAGCCGAACGTCTGCTTGAATAGCAAGCTGAAGTACGAAGCGCTTAGCCCAACCTGCGTTGCAGCTTCCTCAACGCTCAGGTCACGGAACAAATTGCGGTCCATATAGACCTTCGCTTCGAGCATCGACCGCTCGGATTGCTTGCGCGTATCGCGTTCCAGCCCTGCATCGGATAACTGGCGGATCATGGCAATCAAATCCTTCACGCCATACAACTTATCTAGCTTGCGCCATAGCTGGTCTTCCTGCTCCCGGCGCAGCAAGCCCGTTTCCTTCATCTCCCGAAGCACATGCAGTGCAAAAAAATGAAGCATCGGGCGCAGCCTGCCATATGCCGCCTCGTCCACACGCTGCAGCTGGGCGCTCACTTCCCGCAGCTCTGCATCTACCGCTACGCTATCGCCGCGCTTCAGCCCGCTGACAAGCCGCTCTGCAATGCCCCACATCGCTTGCTCTGCCCCTGATTGCCCCGGCGTATCCTGCGTATGAAACCGAATCGGCTCATCGCCGCACTCCGTCGTCAGTTGCATGCCGCGCTGTACCGTTTTATAAGCATCCGCTAGCTCGACAGCCGACACATAATTCGGATAAATGCCTGCCTCCAGCTTCAGCTTGACATGCTTCTTCACTTGATCAAGCAAATCTTGCGCCCAACGCTGTACCGCCTCGCGGTCGAATAGCGCCGACAATCCTGCCTGTCCATCCTCTACCCGCTCGATAAGCACGCACCATTCGCCGTCACGCGTCTGGATGACTGCATGGGCTTGGCCCAGCAGCTCCATCGACTCGCGCAAAACATTGCAGATCGCAAAATTCCACAGTTTACGCTCCTTATCGCTCCACTCCCGCCAATCCTTAGCTGCCTCAGCTCCAACATCGTAATTGAACAAAGCCAGCGCGTAGGAACGGTCCGCTATACGGCTCTCATCCCCATTCAGCAACCAATGCTCAGACGAGAGGTCCGTATAATCCATCAAGATATCATACAGCATCTTCTCTCCTGCCAGCCCAATCATGCGGTCCAGCTTGCGCTCCTCTTCCTTGCGCTGGCGGCGCTTCTGGCGGCGCTCGTTCATCACGCGGGCGATGACGCCTGTCAATTCATCGTATGGGATCGGTTTGAGCATATAATCCTTCACGCCATATTGAATAGCCGTTCTGGTATAAGCAAAGTCCTGATAGCCCGACAGCATGATCACATCTACATCCAGCTCTTCCGCACGAATGCGCTTCACTAGCTCAAGCCCATCCATAACAGGCATTCGAATATCACATAAAAGCAAATCCGGCGACTGCGCCTGAATTAGCTCATAAGCTTCCACGCCATTTCTCGCGGTGCCAACAACCTCAAGGCCTAGCATATCCCAAGGGATAACCTTCTCGAGGTTACGCGAGATATGTGGCTCATCATCAACGATAATTACTTTGCCGTTCACAGGCGCCCCTCCTTGCTTCTAGGTATTGTGCACCGGATGATTGTTCCTTTGCCTTCTTCGCTGCATAACCATAGGCCATATGAAGGTCCGTAATGGATTCGCAGCCGCTCTGCAACGCTGCGAAGGCCAAGCCCTCTGCGTTCGCCCAGCTCAGCGGCTACCGCTTCCCTATCCCGGTCAAGCCGGCCATCGACTAGCCGCCTAATGACGTCCGGGGCCATGCCGATCCCGTTATCCGATATCGTAAACACGATGCGATGCTGTTCAAGCGTTACATCGATTCGGATGAGGCCGGCACGTTCCAGCCCCTCGAAGCCATGCTGAATGCTGTTCTCGACCAGCGGCTGAAGCGTGAGCTTCAATATCGTATAATCAAGCGCTTCCTCGGGAACGTTCAACTCGTACGAGAACAGTTCCTCGAATCGATACTTCTGAATTTCCAGATAGCTGCGCACATGTTCAATTTCTTGATGGACCGAATTCACTTCATTCTCATGCATGCTCGTTCGCAGCAAATTGCCTAGCCTGCGAACCATCATCATTATTTTTTGCCCTTCGTTTTGCGCAGCGAGCGCATTAATCGACTCTAACGTATTGAATAAAAAATGCGGCTTGATCTGCGCCTGCATGAGCATCATCTCTGCCCGCTGCTTGCGCTCCTGCTCCTGCCGGACCTCGGTAAGCAGCTTGCCGATTCGGTCTACCATGCTGTTAAAGCTATTAGCGAGCATGACCGTCTCATCCTTGCCGCCTGCTGAGATGCGAATATCGAGCAACCCTTGCTCAACCAGCCTCATTTTGCGAACGACGCGAACGATGGATTTGGCTACCCGCCCAACGAAAAATTGATTAAACAAAATAGCAGACAACAAACAAATCGCTGTAATGGCAGCAATCCACTGAATAAACCGTACATTCTCGTTCGTCAGTGATTCCCAAGACTTGACGGACACGAGCACCCAATCATTCATCTCCAAATTGTAGGACGAAACCAAGCTGTCTTTTCCGTAAAATTTTTCACGGCTGCTCGCATAATGCGAGGTGTCCTGCGGCGTAAGCGATGTATATGTGCTCAGCGGCTTGCCATCCAGCTCCCGCTTGCTATCCAGCATAACCATTCCCGTCCGATTGACAAGCATATAACGCGTATGGTCATCTTCTTGCGAAGATTTGCCGTATGTCTCCAGAATGCTAGCCACATCCGATATTTTAAACTGCATAACGATAACGCCGAGATCGCTCAGCGTATCGACATCCTTCACAATGCGCAGCTGCGTAAACAACGGCGGATCTTGGCCCGTAATTTCTTGATGCTCGTATGGCCCAATCCAGAACGGGCGTCCGGCGAGTTTCGTCACTTCCTTGAATACCGCATGATTTTGCAGCAAATCGTAGGAGATCGGACGATACGTCGTCGGATCATTCCGGTAGGATTGGAACATCGTTCCATCATTTGCATATAACACGATCAATGAAATTGCGGGATGTTGAAACAAATTGCGGCTGATCGATTTCTCCGCGAGATTAAGCTTAATTTGATAACTCGCATCTTTGGGGCTTTGCAAATTGGACTTCAGAATGTCCTGAATCGTACTGCTCGTAACACTTGCATCCGACAGCTGGCCGAGCTCCTTGAAGAAATAGCGGATATTGCCGCTGACAGCAGTCAACGTCAACTCCGTCTGTTCATTATATTTCTTCTCAAGCAACCGCTCCGAGTTCAGGAACGACGCAATGCCCAGCGAGAAGATCGGTATGACGATAAGTGCGATAAATGCGACGAGCAGCTTCAATCTCAAGTTCATGTCCGGCAAGCCCCTTTATGCTGTTGAAGGTTACCCCTTCACGCTGCCAGCCGTCATCCCGTCGATAATTTGCCGTTGCAAGAACATATAGACGACAAGGACAGGAACAATGCTCATAATAACTGCTGCAGACAGCGAAGCGAAGTTCGTCCGATAGCCGTCATTGAACGTAGCCATACCGGTTGTGAGCGTTCGTTTCGCCTCAGAAGAGATAAACAACTGCGATAATATAAATTCATTCCAGTTCGCGATAAAGTTCAAAATCGTTACCGTCACGAGCGAAGGCAATGAGATCGGCAAAATGATGCGGAAAAACAAT
This sequence comes from Paenibacillus sp. MMS18-CY102, assembly GCF_009789195.1. Lineage (GTDB taxonomy): Bacteria > Bacillota > Bacilli > Paenibacillales > Paenibacillaceae > Paenibacillus_T. The sequence goes on from NZ_WSTC01000012.1 coordinate 68,301, forward strand.
CCGCCTGCACCAAGACCGTCCATAATGCTTGCCTCTTCCAGCTCATTGGGAATCGAGATCATGAACGCATGCAAGATAAAGATGGTAATTGGCAACGCATACGTGCAGTATACCAAAATCAACGACCAATGTTTATCATACAAGCCCAAATCGTTAATTAAACGATACAACGGAATGAACAATGCGCTAGGCGGAACGAGCAAGCCAAGCAAAATGAACTGGTACAAGCCTTTGTTCATCAGCTTAAATTTCATCCGTGCAATGGCAAAGGATGTAGCTGCGGCAAACAACAGCGTAATTAAGCATGATACGATTGTAATATAAAGGCTATTGAACGCATAACCGCCGATATTGGCGCTCTCCCATGCAGCCCGGTAATTATCGAAATTGAACGTCTTCGGCAATCCCCATGTATTGACTGTAATTTCACGGTTCGTTTTGAAGGAAGACATCAACAGCCAGAGCAGGGGGAACAAAATGATCGCCACATAGACCAAGAGGAACAGGTGACCCGGCAATTGCTTCTGGCGAATGCGGTACCATAACGAGCCTGTGTGGGTGGAAGTTTCTTTGTTGCTCATTGCAGGCAACGATTGTGACATTTTCGCCATTAGTACTGCACCTCCTCACGCCGTCTAGAGATCACTTGAAGAACCCCAGTCATGACCAGAATAATGATAAACATCGCAACGCCAATCGCGCTGCCATAGCCTAGCTCCATTGAACGGAAGCCAACCTTCAGCATGTACGTCGACATGACCTCTGTCGATTGGAACGGTCCGCCGTTGGTCATAATTTGAACGATATCGAGCACCTTCATCGTACCGGACACGGAGAGCAGCAGCATAACGAATAGGATCGGCCGGATAAGCGGCAACGTGATCAATCGCGTCTCGCGCCAGGATGTAGCCCCATCAATATTGGCAGCTTCGACAATTTCCCGGGGAATATTCAGGATAGCGGCCAGGCATAGCACGATGAAGAAGCCGATATTTTGCCAAGCGTTCGCAATGAGAATCGAGAGCATCGCAAGCTTCGGATTCGATAGCCATTCCTGTGCCCAGCTCTCTGGCCCGATCGCGCGAAGCACTTGGTTAATAAGTCCAGACTCATAGTTATACAGCACGCCGAACAGAATAGCTACCGTCGCAGTCGAGATGACAACTGGCACGAAAACAGCTGATTTATAAAAATCGCGCATCCGTCTTACTTTGCTAATCAAAATCGAAATGAGCAAGACGAGCGGAATGTTAACCACGAGCGAGAAAACAAGGAAATACATGTTATTCCAGAACGATTTAATAAACACTTCATCCTTCAACAGTCGCGTAAAGTTATCAATCCCGATAAACACTTTGTCCGTAATGCCATCCCACTGGAAGAAGCCATAATATAACGAGACGATTACCGGATAGATGAAAAATAGCAGATAGAGCGCGAGCGTCGGCAAAATGAAGGCAACGTATGTCCAAGGGTTGCGCAGCGCTTTATTCATGAGGTCAGCCTCCTGTTCCTTCAGTAAGCATTAATCGCTTTTGAGAGAACAAAAGGGCGCCTTCCGGCAGGAAGGACACCCTCTCGTCCCAATCGATCATTATTTTTGAGCGTTTGCTTTCTCTTGTGCCGCTTGGATGTGTGCTGCAACTTCAGCAGGCTTTTTCACTTTGCCGATCAGCTCTTGCAAGCCTACGCCGATGTCAGCCGTAACGCTTGGCTGTACGATTGCGTCGAATGCTTTCCACGAGTTCGAAGCGTTGCCCATTACCGTCAATACTTCGGAGATCAGTGGATCTACGCCCGACAGGTCAGACAGCTTCATGGAAGGCAGCAATTTGTCTTCTACGAGCGTACGTTTTTGCACTTCTTCTGTGAAGAAGTTTTTGATGAATGCTTTCGCCATAGCGACTTGGTCTTCGCTTAGGTTAGCCGAGAAGCCGAAACCGTTCGAGTAGCTTGCATTGATCGACGTTTGGTTTCCTTTGCCGCCCGCTACGCTAGGGAATGCGAAGTAACCGATGTTGCCTTTCAGGTCGCCAGCTTCATCGCTCGTGAAGCGGTTAGCATCCCAGCTGCCCGTGAAGAGCATAGCTGCTTCGCCTTTGAGGAACTTAGCGCCTTGATCTGCATATGGCAGGCCGAGTGCGCCTTTCGTGAAGTAGTCATTGTTCACGAGCGTAGCGTATGCTTCGAAGCCCTTGATGAAGTCAGGATCAGTCCATTTTGTTTCGCCCGTTACCACTTTGTTCAAGCCGTCCATGCCGACATGGCGCTCCATAACCGAGTTCCAGAGCATGCCGTTAACCCAAGCGTCTTTCGCAGCGAGTGCGAATGGCGTGAAGCCTGCGCCTTTTACTTTATCTGCCGCTGCGATCAGCTCATCCCACGTCGTAGGTACGGCGATGCCAAGGTCAGCAAACATTTTTTTGTTGTAGAAGATTGCTTCGCTGTAACCGCCGAATGGCAAACCGTATACTTTGCCATCAACTGTGAACTCGTCAAGGCTTGCGAATTTATCTTTAATGCCCAGTTCTTCAATGATTGGAGTCAGGTCAAGCATACGGCCCGCTTTAACGTACAGGTTCAGGTCAGCACCGCCGAATACTTCGAAAACATCTGGCGGGTTGCCTGCTGCCATCTCCGCTTTCAGCTTTTGGTCGCGGTTGACGACTTCGTCAATGCCTTCCATCTCGATTTTCAAACCTGGATTTTCTTGCTCCGTCTTCGCTACCACGTCTTGGAAAATCTTAAGGCGAACTTTGCTCGTTTCTTTAATTTGCGTATGGCGCAATTTCAACGTAACGTCTTTCTTTGTCTCTGTAGGCGTATCTGTCGTAGTTGGCGTTTCCGTGCTCTTGTCTGGCGTTTTCGTCTCTTCTTTGTCCGACGAGCCGCAAGCGGACAGGAACATCGTGCTCGTAAGCAGCATAACAGCAATTAGGGATAGATTTCTCTTCATCATGGTAAGACCTCCTCAAGAAAATGGCATTTCCAATTCCGTTTCGTGTTTCCCTTACAACTTGATTATATAAGCGGAACGGTACTTGTCAGGAGGTTGAAAAAAACGTGAGATAGGGAGACTTTTATATTGTGGACGGGCTAGGGGGGTAAAAATTCACGATAGGACGGATACTTTTCTGCTATTTATGTAATATAACCTAACATTATGATATCGCTTTCACGATTATATATGAAAAATCGTAGTTTATTCAACAGGCTCATCACAAATACTTCACACCAAATCCTATCATAACGAATGCCAATCGCACAATCACCATGTATACGTAACTTATTCTTACATATAAAAAGAGGGAACACGGAATTGTTCCCCCTTGTTTGTCACCCTATCCCCTATTTCGGTTCATTCTGCTGTGTACCGCTATTAAGCGGGCCGACTTCTTCGCGCAATCGCTGCATCGCGTCGCGAACTGCGGCATAGAAAGGTCGCCATGCAGGCAGCGCATCGGCTGGCCCAACCGCCATCGCCCCGTTCTCTGCTTCCTTCTGCCGCTGATCCTCTTGCTGATCGCCTTCTGGTCGTTGCAAGAATTCCCCTCCTTCAGGCTGGCGCTACCGAGCAAATCGATCGCGGCGAAGCGCGAACAGCTCACGCAGCTCATCCGTCGACAGCTCCGTCACCCATTGTTCCGACTGGCTAACGATCTGGTCGTTCAACGATTGTTTGCGGTCTATCATCTGGTCGATCCGTTCCTCGAGCGTGCCCAAGGTGACGAACTTATGCACCTGGACCTTCTTCGTCTGCCCAATTCGGAAGGCTCGGTCAGTCGCTTGATTCTCAACAGCCGGATTCCACCAACGGTCAAAATGGAAGACATGGTTGGCAGCCGTCAAGTTAAGCCCCGTGCCGCCCGCCTTTAAGGAAAGAACGAACGCGCAGCCTGGCACCTCTTGGTTTTGGAACTGATCAATCATCGTGTCGCGCTGCGCTTTAGGCACGCCACCATGCAAATACGGAACAGGCAACCCGATCCGGTCCTCCAACAGCCGTTGCAGCGTCAAGCCCATATCAACAAACTGCGTAAATACGAGGCATTTCTCGCCTTCCGCAGCAATTTCTTCAATCATCTCTACTAAGCGGAGCGTTTTGTTAGACCGCTCAACATCCCAAGCACTGCCTGAAACGCCTTCGCCAAGAAACAGCTGCGGATGGTCACATAGCTGCTTCAGCTTCGTTAAGGCAGATAAGATTAAGCCCCTCCGGCGCATCGGCCCTTCCTTATCCAAATTCTCCAGCAAGCCAGCTACGATGTTTTCGTACAGCGCACCTTGCTCAGCTGTCAACGAGACGAACATCTTCGCCTCGTTCTTGTCCGGCAGCGAGTCGACAATCGCAGGATCGCTCTTCACCCGCCGCAGCATGAACGGCCTCGTCCACCGCTGCAGCCCTGCGATTGCTTCCTCATCCCGCGTCCGCTCGATTGGGGCAACGACATGTTGGCGGAATTCACTTAACCGTCCGAGGTAGCCCGGATTAATGAAGTCGAATATGGACCATAGCTCTGTCAAACGGTTTTCCATCGGCGTGCCGGTCATCGCGATCCGATGGTAAGCCGGCAACCTCCGAATCGCTGCCGATTGCTTCGTATTAACGTTCTTAATGTTCTGCGCCTCATCTAAGCAAAGCACATTCCACTCGATTGACTCAAAGTCCTCTTCATCGAGCGGAACGAGCGAATAAGAAGTGATAACAACATCCGCAGCTGCTGCTGCTTCAGCGAATGCCGCTCCTTTATCCCGCTTCGGGCCATAATGAAGCATTACTTTCAGCCCAGGCGCGAACCGCTCCAGCTCCTTCTCCCAGTTGCCAATAACGGAGGTCGGGCATACGAGCAGCGCCGGCCCGCCACGGCCTTTGCCTTGCTCATGCTGTTGCTTCATATATAGCAAGTACACGGTGAACTGTACGGTTTTGCCTAGTCCCATATCATCTGCAAGAACAGAACCTAGGCCGAATCTTCGCAGGAAGGCCAGCCAGGACACCCCTTGCAGCTGATAAGGCCGAAGCTGTCCACGGAACGTGTCCGGCACATCGATATCAGGAATTCCACCGGCCTGCTGCAGCTGCTCCAGCCATTGGGACAGATGGCTATTGAGCTCCACCTCTGCCGCGAGCGAGATGCCTTCATCCTCATCCTCGCCCATCACTGGCGAAGCGCCCCGCAGATGGATTTCAAGAATATCCCGCAGCGTCAAGCCTTTCTTGCGGCCGACCTGCTTCATCCACCGCTTGATCCGGTCAATGTCCTCCGGCTCTAGATGCACCCATTCCCCATCGATGCGCATCAGCTTCCGGTTGTCCTCCGCCAGCTTCATAAATTCCGCTTCGGAGAGATCCACGTTGCCGACCGCTAGCTTCCAATCAAATTGCACCAGCTCATTGAGCCCGAACATCGGCTGTTCAGAGGAGCCTACGGAAGACTTCATTTTGGCTTTCAGGCGGAATTTGCGCGTTCGCACCGTTTCCCACCAAGAAGGAAGCAAGACGGGACAACCCGCTTGCAGCAGCTTCAAGCTCGTCGATTCGAGGAAGCTATACGCCTCCGAATCCGTAAGCTCGGTACGGAGCTGCTCACCGCCTGGTTCAATGAGATCGGGCGCGGACAATTGCCACTTGCGCTGCTCCCGCTCTAAACGTTCGCCGAGCAAAGGCAGCCAATCGTCAGGCAGCGCTTCTTCTCCAGCCGATACGTAATCGCCTTTACGGTTATGCTCCAAGGGCATCCAAGCGCCTCCATCGCGATGCTGCACGGCCGGGCGAAGCCGCCAACCATGCTGGTCATCTGGTTCCGCCAGTTGCAGCGCTATGCGGAATGGAAACACATCCTTACGGATTCCAGCGGCGACCAGCCAATCCTCTTCATCTGCAGCTCCGCCCCTAAGCACGGCAGACCCGATGTCTGCCAGCGTAGCATGCCATGCAACAGAAACCGACTTATCCGTCTCGATCAGCTGATTAACTGCGAGCGAAAGCCACTCGTCTACAGCACCCTGCTGTCCGGCCTTCTCCCAGCTACGAAGCAGCTCACGCCATAGCTCCAGTGTTGCTGGCTCTAGATCGTCAGGCACATCCGCTTTCCAAGCTGGCTGTTCAACCGTCCAACGAACACTATCTGGAACAAACCAACCATGCATAAGCGCCCGGCGAAGCCACACTGCGGTCGCCCTAATCCGGTCGCCATCTTCCGTCCAATCAATATTGAGCAGCCGAACATGCTGTGGCGCATCCAAATAATCGATAGCAAGCAGCGGCGGCAGCAGAAGCGTCGTACGCCCGAACGCATCCTTGTTCTCAATTTCAGCCCCATACCAAGAGGAGGCATGCCATGCGAACAGCAGCCTTTTCAACCGAGCCCCGTAAGCGGTATGGCGCTCCTCCATCACATACACGCCCTCGCCGGATGCAAAACGTGCATCTAGTACGAGCGGCTGTTTGACGTCAAGTCCCCTCATGGTCGTATATTTCCTTTCGCCATTTCTTCCTGCAGTGCGCGCAATCGATAATATTTATCCGAAACCAACATCACATACCGGCTCCACGGTTCCGGTTGCTTCATCGCTTTATATAGCTTCTCCAACTTCTTCATCAGCTTCACAGCAGTCTTGTAGCCTTGCCGGTTACGTGAATTGATAGCATCATCAATCGCCTGATGGTAAATCGGCAGAAGGGCTTGCGGCTCCGCATTCGTTGCCTCGCGCAAATCCTTCGCATCCAGATCCTCCGGTGACATGCCCATGAGCAGCTGCAAGTCCGCCCAATCGCTGAAGCGCCCAAGCTCAATCCAATGGTCAGCTAACGAGCTATACGAGTAAGGCAGCATAGCGACCATCCATTGCATCCATTGCGGATTGTCGGGCTGCGCCAGATCGGCTTCCCGGCATAGGAACAAGAACGGAACGAGCGCTCTCGTATTGGCCGACTTCGCACGGCGTTCGAAGAAAAATTGCATCCAAACTTGAAAACTATCCCAATTGCGCTCTGCTAGCCGCGTCTGTGCATACATCTGAACGAGCGGCTCGATCGGCTCAATCGGAGCTGTTGCCAATCGCTTAGCCGCGTCGCTATCCCTGCCTTCGAACATATCTAATGCAGCCAAGGCAATTGGCGGGAACGGCGCTTTCTCTTTGCTTTTGGCAGCCTCGCCACCCGATCCGCCTGCTTGCACTGCTGGTGCGGACGAAACAGCGGGTTGTTCTATTGCACGAACTTCCGCTCCCTTACGTTCTAGGCGCGAACGCTCAGCATCACGCCACCGATCGTCATCAAGCCTGCCAGATGTTAAGCTTAAATAGAGAAAATCCCATCGAAACAGCTCATTCCACTCGTCGCAGGCTTGGTTACGCGCGTATTCCGTTACAACGTCAAACCAGTCGGACTGCTCATCTGTCCAATCCCGCCAATGATGCTGCTCGGAAGCCAGTGATTCGTACTGCTCAATCCATGGCTCCGCCATTCGGGTGAAACTCATTTGTTGATAATATTTACTGAATGGATCCACCAGCGTGAACGCCTTCTCCGCTTGCCGCAGCGTGAACAGGATCGCCAGCATCCATTCATACTTTTGAATCGGCTTATCCCAGTCCCGCGCATACCCTTTCAGCCCTAACAAGACCGACTGCAGCGGATGAAGCGTATACCGGCATTGCCGCCACGCTTCACCATACTGCTCTTCCATACGGCTAACGATCTTCCGATGGTCTGCACCATTCGAATGGCTCTTCTCGGGTTGTGAATTCGTGCCAGATGGCTGATCCGAAAGCTTCTCAGGCGCCGCCAAACCTAACAAGCGCCTGCGTGCATCCTCCGGCGAGCGCATGCCCGACTTCCCGCATGCAGCAAAATAAACCGCCGCCATATGCTTGCAGTAATCTGCCATCGGGCAAGTGCACGTGCTATAGCCAAAATGGCCAACATCCAGCATTACGCTGTACATATCGGTCCCTCGAACAGCACCAATCAACGTATCGCCGTCCACCAGCTTAACGCTTTGCACTCTTCCTTTTATATAATAATCCCAGCCTCGTTCCGCAACTGCGGGGAGCACATGCTCCGCAAGCTCCGACTCTAACGTTTGCAGCAGCAATTGTTCCGTCTGAAATAAGGAGTCCATCCATCCACTCCGTTCTTCGTGCATTCCATACATTATACCATAACCAAAACAGGTTTCGCGCCAATTCGATCGAGCGGATTGCCCAACATGCTGCCCATTCTATAGAAAAGGCCTCCTACAGCGCGATTCGCCTGCAGAAGACCTTGTTAGAAACCGTTTAATAATGCGGAATTCGAACAGAAAATACGATGCATTGGTCTGACTCAGAGGTTACCTGCAGCGTTCCCTTGTATGTCGAAACAATCTGCTTCACGATCGGCAGCCCAAGCCCCTGATGCCCTTCGTCCTTATGCTTGGTGGAATAGCCGGGATCAAACAGCTGCTGCGCACACAGCACTGTCTCTGGCGAATCGCAAGTGTTGCGAATAACGAACGCGAGCTCTCCATTCTCCAGTACGCCCTCAAGCTGGATTAACCGCCGTTCCTCCGGGTACTTCATAACTTCATCGAACGCATTATCGATCAAATTGCCGATTATTCGGGTCAAATCAAGCGATTTGATGCCCAGATCCAGCTTATCCAGCCCACGGAACACACTATCAAACTGAATCTTCCGCTCCGCAGCTTGTGCAAACTTGGAACGAATGAGCGCTGCGATCGCCGGGTTGCCAATATTGATAAAATCGTTCGTCAATTGAATATCCCCGGCCAATTCCTTCGTATAGGCCTGCAGTTCAGCCGTCTTCCCAAGCTCAGCAAGCGAATGAATCGTCTGTACATAATTAAGAAAATCATGCCGTTGCGCCCGAACGGACACGAGCAACTGATTCATTTCATCCACATAAGTTAGCTGGGCATGTTTGGCTACTTGATCCTTAGACCGGCGGAAATAGCCCCATATGATCACGACAGCCATCATGCTGAGCACCGTAATAATGGTAATAATGAAGCCGATATTCAGAAACTGTTCATCAAGCGAATCCTGGACAAACTTATAATCCGACACAATGGTCAAAATATACCGGTCAAGCGATTGCCCATCCTTGCCCAAAATGCTCGAGCCTTTCGGGATTTGGACGGGAATAAACGTCTTCAGCACATGCTTCCCGTTCACATGCGTATTCATCGTAACCGTCCGGCCTGTTCGGTAGGACTCGTCAATGCTTTTCATATCACTATCGTTCTGGTACGTATACTTCCCATAAATAATCGGCTGCTGCGTGATATGCTCTACCCATTCGCCCACATCGTTTTTCGTAAGCACCGGTCCGCCCAAAGCGAATGTCTCAGGATTGAGGGCGGTAATCTCCAGCAGCGAACCATTTTCTTCAACCGCACGTTTAATCAGGCGATTCACGCCTGTTGCATCCTCATATTGCCGCATCATCGCATTGCTCACATAAGGATCAATCATGTAATTCGTCGAACCGTCGTGATAGTAGCCCCACTTATAAATTTTATCGACATCCGTTGATGCGCTCTCGAACGGGCCTGTCCAAAACTGCGGCAGCGTCTGGCCCCACTTGACGGACACCGGCTTTAGCGCAAACAGTTGCTGGAAAGCTTCATACCATGGATCCCATGTTTTGGAGCCGCGACTGAGCTCTTTCGGGTCTGATGATTTCTCGATAATTATATCGTCTTTCTCCTTGTTCGGCCGGAACAAGGAGATATGCGTAACGTCCAGCTTCCGCGATAGCTCGGTAAGTTGCTCGTTCGTTACTTTATCGATATCAGGATCAAGCGCATATTGCGCAGCAATGGACACTGCACGGAGCTCACGCCCGATCTGATTTTGGAACACCTCTCCTCCCAGCCGCGACTGCTCAATCGATAGCTGAATTTGCTTGGCAACCGCCAACATTTCATGGCGCATCCCGTTTTCGAGTGACCGTTTGGCCATGAAGTAGTAGACTGTGTTGTTAATCCCGATCAAGACGATGACTAAGATGATGGCCAACTGCCATCTATTGCGTCGCATCATTCGTTCGTTGCTCCTTTTTAAAGGATATATCGCACATCGCCCGAACCGTATGGCTAGTTATTGGGTCACACGGCCAAATAAGCTTAACAATGCCCAACGGCGTTCTTGCCGTTTCTTATAGCGGGGAAGCTGGCGATAGAGCCGTAACGACTCGTTCAGCGCTTGTTTCGCCTCGGCTTTGCGCCCGAGCAATTGATTCAGCTTCGCCAACCTGTAATAACCTTCGCACGAGGACGTCTGGATTTGTTGGAACGCTTCCAAATCAGCTAATGCTTTCGAAGCATCATGCTTGCCAATTAATGCCGCTAAACGCAAGTACGGCTGTCCGTATTTGACTCGCGGATTGATGGAAAGCGCCTTGCGAATGGCTGCTTCTCCCGCTCCCGCTTCACCTGTGTGTAACATTGATGTGCCCAAATCATCCCAGTATTCAGCTGATTGCTCGATAGACTCGCGGTCTTGGAGCGGCTCTAGCAAGTCTCTTGCTTGACGAAAGCTCCTCTTGTCGATTAACAGCTTTGCCAATTCTAGCTTGGCGGACAAGTCATTAGGATTCATATCCAACAGCTGCTTAAGCTTGCGGATACGCCCGAGACGCCGAATCGGTTTGACCAAACTTGGTGATAAGCCGACGAATCGGCGATCGATGATGTAAAGGATAACAACAAACGCGATAATGGCAAGAACCGGATTCCCAAAAATCGAAAGCAATAATCCAAACAGCAAAAATTTTCCGATCATTGTTCTCCTCCTGCATCCCATAAACTCAGGCTCTATCATAGCATAAAAACTAGGCACATCGAGAGAATATGCGCACAAATAAAAGTCAATTCAGCAATCGAATGCTTTCATTATTCGAATATATTATTTAATATTGTTACGATTAAATTAATAAATGTATTACGATATTGAAAAGAAAAGAAAAACTTACATTTCACTTGCGAATTGTTAGAGATATATAGAAAAATCTAGTTCCATTATAAGCAATTTTTCAATGTAAGCCTTCCCATCTAATTGCTTGTTTCCATATAAACTGTAGGTTATATTGTTCATATGAACATTAATTAACTTTTAGTACGCATCGCGCTTCCAACTTTTGATTCATTCCATTAATAATAGGAGAGCCAATCATATGAAAATTGATACAACCTTGCAATCGCTTCCGATCTACGAAGCGCTAGCCAGCAATGTACGGCTTCAGGTCATCAATTTGTTAGCGCGGCAAGAAATGAACATCAAGGAGCTCGCACAAGCGACTGGGCTCAGCAGCGCCATTATGACGATGCATGTGAAGAAGCTTGAGAAGGCTGGCATCGTTCAAGCGACGATGATTCCAAGCAAAGGCGGCATTAAGAAGGTTTGTTCCTTGGTCGCCGGAACGATTACAATCGACTTCCCCCGCAAAGGCGAGTGTTCGCCTGGACGCGCCTATCACCAAACGATTGTTTCCGTGGGCCACTACACCAACTTCGAAATCGAACCCACCTGTGGCCTCGCGACAGCGGAGAAAGTCATTGGCGAGTTCGACGAACCCCGTTGCTTCCTCGATGCAGAGCGGTTTAATGCCAAAATTATATGGTTCAGCCACGGCTTCATCGAATATAAAGTGCCAAACTACTTAATGAAAAACGAAACGCCAACGGAACTTGAAATTTCAATGGAGATTTCATCTGAGGCGCCCTTCACTAACCAGAACTGGCCTTCGGACATTGTGTTCCATCTCAACGGAGTTGAAGTCGGAACGTGGACAAGCACGGGCGACTTCGGCGGCAAACGCGGCAATTATACCCCAGACTGGTGGTGGGACGAAGTCAACCAGCATGGTTTGCTGAAAGTCATTAAAGTGACGGAAAATGGGACTTTCATCGACGGCAACCAAATCTCGAATGTTTCCATTCATAACCTGAACACGCGCGAAAAACAGTGGAATTTCCGCATCAGCATTAAAGAACGCTCCCCGTATGCCGGCGGGGTTACACTATTCGGCTCCGATTTCGGCAACTATAACCAAGACCTCGTGTTCAAGCTATATTACGAGCAAGATGAAGCGCCTAGCACGAATGCAGGCATCTAGTGCCGCGGATTGCGAATTGGATCGCCGCAGATTTCAGCCTGCATATATGAATCCGCATACATCACGCGTTTGCGCTAACGGACCGGAGAGCCGTTATTCATGGCGAAAACACAACATTTTGATTTTAACGGACTCCACGGCCGCTATTCCTCGCTTTTCCCTGCCTAATGTGTGATTTTCGAGCAAATAAGAGCCTATCGGTCCGTTAGATTTTTATATTGCCGATATTTCGCCAAATAACGGCTCTGGTGTCCGTTAGCCGCCCGCTTCTCCTTCCACGGCTCAGCTCGATGGCATGCTTACGAAATCCGAGAAGTATGGGCAGCGCCAACAGCTCCCCTTTTTCAGATCGAATCAGCATTTCGTATTGCAGAGCACAAAGCTTCCGTCTAGACTAGCAATAAGATAACAAAATGCGAAATCAAACGGATAAGCATGGGGGCTGTGATTATGAACGATCAATGGCGGCATTTAACCGCGAAGTTACCGGAATGGCTGGACGACTGCCGGCAATATGCCAAGCATGGCGAAGCCGCCTCCTACATACCCGAGTTAGCTAATGCACCAGCCGATGCGCTAGGCATCTCTATTCTAACGCCCGATGGCAGCATGATTGCAGGCGGCGACAGCGGCTTGCAATTTACAATGCAGAGCATATCCAAAGTGTTCACGCTGCTGCTGGCGCTCGTCGACCATGGCGAGGAGCATGTTTTTAGCAAAGTAGGCATGGAGCCTACGGGCGACGACTTCAACTCCATACTTAAACTGGAGCTTGTCGAGCCCGGCATCCCGTTCAATCCATTAATTAATGCAGGCGCAATCGCCGTATCATCGCTAATTAAAGGAAGCAGCGTGGCAGAACGAACGGAACGTGTGCTAGCATTCATTCGCCTGCTGGCGGGTGATGATGCAATCGATTATAACGAGGCGGTAAGCCGCTCCGAGTCGATTACGGCGCACCGCAACCGCTCGCTTGCTTACTTCCTGAAGGAAAATGGCGTATTGGACGAGCAGACCGCAGTCGAAGATGTATTGAGTGTTTACTTTAACCATTGCGCAATTGAAGTAACTTGCAGCCATCTCGCGCGGATGGGCCTCATCCTTGCTTGCGGCGGATACGATCCACTATCCGGGCGCCAGCTCGTGCCGCGCCGCTACGTGCAAATTGCCAAGACGTTCATGCTCACTTGCGGCATGTATAACGCCTCCGGTGAATTCGCAATCCGTGCAGGCATTCCCGCGAAGAGCGGTGTCGCAGGCGGCATCCTCGCTGTCGTTCCAGGGCAATACGGCATCGGCGTCGTCGGTCCTGCCCTCAATCGCAAAGGCAACAGCATCGCGGGAATCCGGCTGCTCGAAACGATGTCCGTCGAATGCGATTGGAGCATTTTCTAAAGCAACATAGGTGAGCTGCATCTCATATAGGCTTGCAGTTGGCCTGACAGGACCGCTTCATGCAGTGCCCGAAACAACGAATAGCCCCTTCCGCTGAATTTATTAGCAGAATGGGCTATTTTTAACCGGTTTTATTTACTTCTTCAACTGTCCCATAACTTTGCCTTTAATTAACCCTTCATTGATTGCACCAAAAATATTGCTTGATACCGAGCGATGCAGCGCATCCCCTAATAGGTAATAGCTGTCTTCTGGAATTTGAATTTCTTTAACATTTTGCGAAAAGTAATCTTGAATAAATGTTCGTGTTTCCTCTGTATCGGCCAATCCTGACTTCGAATCCTTTAATGAAGCTAGCACTTCCTTTTTCGTTAGGCCCCAATACATGACATGCCCATAAAAAGTATCCAACTTCTTGCCGTTGATATAATATTGGCCGTTCTCTATCGAAAAACGTTCACCCGGAAGCGCAATAACTCGGGCAATTTCAAATTCCCGTGGCGTTGCTCTAATTTTGCTTGCATCAAAACTAGGCACTTTATAATAAACAACATCCCCTCGGGCGACTTTATGAGAGCTGTAATAATCGCCATCAATCACTAGTTCCCCCTGGTATTCACCATGCTTGCCCGACATCCAGTCACTGCCTTCATTGTTGAATATCCACTGGCCACCGCTTGTATGTTCGAGCATTTCTACCCTTTCCTCCGTGATCGAATCTTTTATCGTGGAATCTGAGCAAGCAGATAAACACAACATAATCCCAAGGCATATGAATAACATCCTCATACTAACACCTCCCATTCATTGATTTTATCAAACCAAATTGTCTCAGGAGAAAATAAAAAAGGCGTGAGCACCGTCCGGTTAATTACCGAAATGGTTTCGCCGCCTTTAGTTATGCACTGAATGTTCGTATCGCATCCGATGCAGCTAACACCTGCGTGATTATCACCACTCTACGGCAGTATTTTTTGCGCTAACTTATGTCCTGCTATAATAAGCGGCAGCAAAAGAAAACCAATCGGCAAGCTTTTCACAATCATGTTCATTGACATCACTTCCGCATCGGCCATTCGATAAAGCAAATAAACGGAATAAGGCAGGGTGACGAGGATAGCCGTGACAACCCCTGGGGTATATTTTCGAACAATCAGGCTTTGCCCTAGATGGGTCAATACATGGATCAGCAGCACCACATTAAACCCGGCAAAAAACAAGTAAACCTCTCTCTCCGCAGCTAACCAAGTAGCAGGAATAAAAACGATAAACTCCAACGCAACCGCAAATGCAAACCGATCTGCGCGGACATTACCCATCTCCCTGAGCTTTCTTCGGAATACAGCTGGAACTGCATCTTGCATCTGATGGAAATTCCGTTTCATCCATGATTCAATCACAATAATTTCCTCAAAATCATGAATCATAAAAGCTGCAAGAAACAACCAGATTAAAGATTGCAAACTTAGTGCAGAATCGAGCCACGCTAACATGCCACACCCCTCTTATACCCGTTGGAATTGTTACATCGACATTATACAAGGCCTAATCTGTCGATTAATGTCAATTCCAGTCGCTTGTCCCCGCTAACGGACTCAGATGACGCTATTCAGCAGAAAAAACCGCGTGTTAGATTCTAACGGACTCAGGAGACGCTATTCGTTCGAAAACAACTGGTTTGTTAGAGAAATGGAGGGAATAACGCCTCTGGAGTCCGTTACAGCTCAAAAGTCACGTTTTTATGGCAAATAACGGCTCTCAGGTCCGTTACAGCTCACCGACCGCATTCAAGACCAGAAGGCCGGGCAAATCCAGTGTCCGGTGACTGCTACAGGATGTTCGCCCCATACTATGAGAATCGCCTACCGGTCGATCGGTCGTTAAATTGCCGTTGTCCCTGCCATTGCGAGCCCGATAATCATTCGCTCATTTTACAGCGCCCATTTTAACCATAAGACCGCACCATCCGTCCTTGGTTTTCATAATATAAGTTGACTGTATCCCTTAACCTTGTTAAACCATACAAACCCGAGCAAGGAGGGGTGACAAACTTTGAAGGGCAGCGACCACAAGAGCAAATTTTTATTGACGCATCGCGAACGTGAGGTATTCGAGCTGTTAGTACAGGACAAAACAACTAGAGATATCGCACAACAACTGTTTATCAGCGAGAAGACCGTACGCAATCATATCTCCAATGTGATGCAAAAGTTGAATGTCAAAGGTCGTTCACAAGCAGTTGTCGAGCTGATCAAGCTTGGGGAATTACAGATCTGATCAACGTTGATCGTATAGATCCTGATTCGGTTTTGAATCGGCCTTCTTGCCAACCTTCCCTCCGGGGAAGCGCGGCGGGAAGGTTTTTTTGATGTGCATGAGCTGGTTATCTCTATAAATACGATATGCTCCGTGATGCTGCGGGACGCTAGGCTTTCGAGCTGTTAGTACAAGACAAAACCATGAGAGATATCGCACAACAATTATTTATCAACGATAAAATTGTACGCAATCATATTTCCAATGTGATGTGAAAAGTGAATGTCAAAGTTCGTTCATAAGCAGCTGTCGGGCTTGGATTGAATTGAGGATACGAAAAAGAAAACCAAGCGAATGCTCATTAAGCGTCGCTCGGTTTTTGATTTTATGCTGGTCTTTTCTTAACACTCCAGCAAGAACAATGAAGTTTTCCTTTGGCGAAGGCGACGTCATGCTTGACCCATCCCCACTGCTTGGCTAATCGTTTTTTTGCGTTGAATGACCCACTTCATATGATGTCGAATATAAGCTCGACTTGGTTACTTCTGAAAAGCTTCATTTCCATCACACTCCCTTGGAAAAAGGCTCAGCCCGCAGAAAGTTCAAGGGTGTAGCTTCTACGGGCAGAGCGTGATGGCAAGCTTAATCTCTTGTAAAAGACATGTGATCCCTCCAAGAAAAACAATTAATCCGATTCATAACTCCGCATCGTTTCAAAATCAACCTTCCATTTAGCTTTCATCATAAAATCAATGCCGAGTATTCCATCGAAGCCGTAAGGCTCCTGAACTGACCCGAGCTGAATAGGGAATGTTTCCAATAGAACGTGCTCAATCATTAAATGAGAAATGACTTGTTCGTAACAGACTTCACTTGTTCCGCCTACTCCATACATTCTTTTAGCCCTGCCATGAATAAAATCAATGTCAATTCCGATTCGGGAAAGTAAATCCGTATCAAATATCGTCGCGGCACATCCTGTATCGAACAATACATTCGACAGTTCAATGGTCTGCTCGCTGCGTTAGGGTTAACGAGACAATCGGCAAACCATTGTGGAGATGTATGTTCATGTGTGTTGCCGCACGCCTGAGAATATTTCTTCCACGATCTCCACATCGGTTCGGCTGGTATGGAATACGTACAGTTCTCGTGAAGGGTATAACTTGTGAAAATATTTATATCCGCTCCAGGCTTCTTGCGGATTATCGTAATCTTGAATAACAGTCATATCCTCAAGATGTCGTAATTGATTGCTTGTACTAACTTTTCAAGCTTCTACCAATACAAAACAGCTTGGATGTTGTTTCATAATTTGTTCCCATTTCATCAGCAACACCTCGCTTAATCGTTCGATTCTATTATAACATAAGCATTGCAAGACAATTGGCTTCAACTTGCGCAATCCTTACCTTAAACAATCAAGGCGGTGGCATCTATTTATGAATATCATGGTTCGTAAAGCAAACAATACAGACCTTCCCCTCCTCGCCCACATGAACAAAGAGCTGATCGAAGACGAGGGCAGCCGAAACCCCATGACGGTGGCGCAGCTTGAAGGCCGCATGAGCGGCTGGTTACATAGCAATTGGAAAATCGAGATCATACAACAAGATGAAACGATAATCGGTTATGCCATCTACCAGCTTCGAACCGATGAGCTGTCCCCTGATGAATCCTATGTGTACCTTAGGCAGTTTTATCTATTGCGGGAATATCGCGGCCATGGCCATGGCACACTCGCATTAAACCAACTGATTCATTCTTCATTCCCTCCCGGAGCCAAAATAGCAATCGATGTGCTAGCCACTAACCCGCGCGGGCATAACTTTTGGCGCAAGTTCGGATTCGCACCGTACTATACCCGCATGAACCTAAAGCAAGATTAGGTTGTTGCCTATCTGGGACATAAATCTTCTCTATTCTTTCAACTAGCACTCAGCCTCGTTTTATGCTCCTTTTAGATTCATTTAAGACTCGATTAAGGTTCCTCCCTCATGATTAGGGTATCGAAACGTTGGACGATCAACAGATGATCGATACCGACGCAAGGAGGAACCTGACATGAAAGACAACCATAACGATCAGAACCGTAATTTCCTTACAAATAATTGGGTGGAAACGCATCAGGATGAGAGCGGCACGTATGTAACCCGCGGCGGCAAAGGTTTTGAACAGCTTTCGGCAGAGCAGCAACGACAGCAATACGCATACCAGCTGCTCCACACGAATGAATCCGCGCGGCCGCGCAAAAGCCGGTTCGTACCAATCGCGGCAGCTTTTCTCGCGGGGGTGCTGACGATTGGCGGAATGATGTATTCGGCGGATCGCTACAACTGGTTCAGCTCGCCTGCTGTCGTGCAAGCGGCGAACGAAGCGGCTGGCCAGGCGGCTGCCGGCCAGGGTGCTGGCATTACAACAGCTTCTGCTTCCACTGCGGCCAGCACGGGCAATATTTCTAGCATCTACACCGCAGCCAGTCCAGCCGTTGTGAAGATCGAGACTTTCGTGCAGCAACGCCAGAGCATGCGGACACGCGGCGGCATCTGGTTTGACCCAAGCAATGGCGGCCAAGGCCAAAACCAAGATCAAGGCCAAGAATCAGCCCAAACCGATCAAAGCAACCTTCAGGCGGTTGGCATAGGAACGGGATTTATTTTTGACAGCTCAGGGTATATTATGACGAACCAGCATGTGATTGCAGACGCGGATGAGGTGCAAGTAACGCTGCAGGGGGAAGGCACGCCTTATACAGCAAAGGTCGTTGGCACGCGTGAAGATATGGATGTAGCCATTCTCAAAATCGAGAAAAAAGACGGCTCGTCCAACTTCCCATCCGTTCAAATCGGAGACTCGGACAAGCTCAGCATCGGCGATATGGTCGTTGCAATCGGCAACCCTTACGGCTTTGACCAAACGCTCACTGTCGGTGTTTTAAGTGCCAAGGAACGCCCAATTCAAATCCAAGACGGCAATACGGTGCGCAGCTACGAGCATCTGCTGCAAACTGACGCTTCTATTAATCCCGGCAATTCAGGCGGACCGTTGCTCAATGCTGACGGGCAAGTCATTGGCATGAATACAGCAGGCGAATCGGAGGCGCAAGGCATCGGCTTCGCAATACCGGCGTCAACGATGAAATCGGTTATTCAAGAGCTATTGCATCCAGTATCCAATGGCACGAAATTATAGGTTTTATACTCCCCAACATGACGCCAAATAAACCAGAGCCCTGCGCCGTTCAACCGGCACAGGGCTCTGTCTATCTGAATATAAAATGAGTCCGCTCGCCGTTAGCGGCGCGTTCCTGCTTCAGCTGGGAACAACCGCTCTACCATCGCATTAAACTCGGCTACGAAGCCTTGGATCGGGTGGCCAGCTTTTACATCATTCCAATACCCGCTCATTCGGTCAACGAAATCGGCGTTCGCCGATACATAAACGTTATTAACGTTCGGGGAGATTCGTTTGACCTCGTCTGCGATTCGATTTTTGAGCGCATCCGTCAATTGAATATCTGCATTCGCTGCTGCTCCGCCATCTGTGCTATACATGCCGTAGCCGTGGCCGCGAACGCCGCTGAATTCCTTCATCCCATAGCTATTCGTCGAATAGGTGTGACGGCGTGATGGCGTAATATAATCCGTTGCTCCGTTGTTGCTGCGTACACGGAACGAATCATAGCCTGGCGTAGCCGTGTTGCTGTCAAATCGGGTGATGTCGCGTGAGCCTACGCCATTCATCTCACCTACGTAATTTGTCCCGCCTACATTGGAACGATGGATCGTATTGGAACCCCCGGCGCTAAGACCATCGCGAAGCGATACCGCAACATAAGCATTATGATTGGTCAGCATCACGTTCGCGGTTTTGATCTCAGGGATTTTGGTCAGCCGGTTTGCGATATTCTCGCTCATATCCAGCCGATAATTATCATGCTTTCCGACAATATTATTGCTGTTGAGCCTGCGCCCATCGACGCGGTTCATCTCATTCATTTGGTCATCCGCAAACCGCTTGTTAAGAATTTGATTGCCATTCATGTCATAACGCACACTATTGGAATGAAGATCGCTACGATTGCCCAATTCCCCTTGATTGGCACCACAACCCGCCAGCACAGCACCAAGTGCGACAGCCGTCGCAATTACTTTGAACTTACGTTGCATGTTGTTCCTCCATTCGGATATGAGGTGAGGGATAATCAATGCGTTTCCGTCTATTATCGTTGGCACAATCCCGCTTCTGTATGCTGGTGGTCGGATGGCAATCTGCCCATAGCCCATAAAAAAAGGACGCGATTTTGATCGCATCCTCGAACAATTATGCTGATTGGAAACTAATCATAAAGCAGTTGTATAGCTAAAGCGCGATTCACGTCATCTACGGGGCAATAGATGGTGATGCCGGACCTCATTCCACGAGAATACGCTGACTGCCCTAGCAAAGCGCTCGCCATCGGAAGCCGGCCGAACAATCAGCCGTTGCAGCAGTTGCTCTAACGGACCCAGGAGGCGTTATTTGGTAAAAATAAAGCCCTTTCTGATTCTAACGGACCGAGCGGCCGTTATTTGCTCCAATTGTCACTTTCGAGGCTGCAAAACCACCCAATAACGGCGCTGGAGTCCGTTACATTTTCAAAACACGGTTTTTGCTTGAAATAAGGGCCCTCGAGTCCGTTAGAGTTCAGCCAGCGGCAGCGGCGATGGCGACGGCAGCAATACTGCAGCGCGACGGCACGGCGACAGCAGCACGCAACCACTAACAGCGGCACAGCACACCAGCTGCAACACAACGTCAGTAGCAGCAGCAGGCCCAGTGGGCCGCCACGCTAGCTCCCGTACGGGTCAATCGGCACAATCGTGCCGTCCTCGTTATATGCAAGCTCGGTGAATTTAACGGAGCGCTTATTGTCGGCGCCGCCGGACAACGAGCTGTCATGATAGAACAAATACCATTTGCCATCGAACTGGACGATGGAATGATGCGTCGTCCAACCGAGGACTGGCGTCAGAACCGTCCCTTGGAATACGAATGGCCCTTTAGGATTGTCGCTAATTGCGTATACGATCTTGTGTGTAGTGCCCGTCGAATAGGACAAATAATACTTCCCATTATATTTGTGCATCCACGGCCCTTCAAAATATCTGCGATCTTCATCCCCTGCCAGCAAAGCATTCCCCTGCTCATCCACAATCGCAATCTCGACAGGCTGCTCCACAAATGCCAGCATATCCTCGCTTAATTCCGCCACTCTTGGCCCAAGCGCAGGCTGGCCGGGCGCAATCTCTGCTGGTTCGTTCACATACTCATCCGTCTGCCACTTCTCCAGCTGTCCGCCCCATAGGCCGCCAAAATACATATACGCACGGCCGTCTTCGTCCACAAACACCGCCGGATCGATGCTAAAGCTCCCGGGAATATAATTAGGCTGAGGCGAGAACGGGCCAGAAGGCGATGCGCTCGTCGCTACGCCAATTCTAAAAATGCCATCATGGTCCCGCGCAGGGAAAAACAAATAGTACGTATCGTTTTTATAAGCTGCATCCGGCGCCCACATTTGTTTGGAAGCCCAAGGCACATCCTTAACATGCAGCGCCTCACCATGGTCCACGCACTCCGATTCTGGATTTTCCATCGATAGCACATGATAATCTTCCATGTCGTACTGGTCACCGTTATCGTTGGATTCTTTCACGTGATCAAGGTCGTGGGAAGGATAAATATAAAGCTTGCCATCAAAAACATGCGCCGACGGGTCGGCCGTATAAATATGGGTAACCAACGGTTCGTTGCGTTTCACCTTGTTCGCCATTCTGCATTCTCCCTTTCCTGGATGCTAGTAAATCGTTCGTCCCCAAGCATCCGCTATGCCGCTTTTGCGGTAAAAGTACGTATTGATCCGATCGCGCCATTCCTTCGCATGCTCCGCTTGTTCAAGCAGCCTTGCCTCTGTCTGACGATAGAGCCCGGCAGGCATTAGGTGCCGAAGCGCCTGCCACTTCTCAGCAAGCTCCGCCGCACGCTCCGCGCCATCAAAATGCGTGTTATAAATATGCTGGATCACCGTGACGCCCGATTGCAGCTTGTGGGTATAAGGCACGTGATGGAAGAACAACAGCAGTTCATCTGGGCAACGGCCCAGCGACTCATACATCTTTGCATTATCTCCAATATATTGCCCTGCATAACCGGTTCCCGACGCCACGGTCCTGTCCACGCCGACCCCATCACGATCAGCAAAATGATACGTTCCCCATTTGTCGTACTCATAGCCATCCACGTTCGGGCCATAGTGATGATCGGGATTTACCATCCATCCAACGCCAAGCGGCGCCGTGTAGGATTCATATATATCCAGCGACTCCATCATCATGCTGCACACGGTGTGTACGGCTTGTGCATTCGGGCTTATCGCTTGCGCTGCCCACTCTGCTGCAATTGCTTCTGCGGTTAGCTCTGGGTTCCAGGCCAGCCGGCCATAACCGTACAGATTCGCTTGGGCTAACAAATGTCCCGTCCAATTGCCGTCGCAGCCAATATTAGATACAGCCGCAAACCCGCCATAAGGCCTGCCGAAGAATGTTCCATCCACGATCCGCTTCACCGGCGAGGCCTCGCCATGCGCAAGTGTATCGAAGTCCAGCACGGCCTTCCATTGAGGAACCAAGTAACAGAGATGCAGCTGCTGCCCGGTGTACTCCTGCGTGATCTGAAACTCAATCAGCTGATTGGTCCGCTCCATGGCACCGAACAACGGGGAAACCGGCTCCCGCACCTGAAAATCCATCGGGCCGTTCTTGATCTGCAGCAGCACATTGGAATGAAATTCCCCATCAAGCGGCATAAAATGGTCATACGCCGCTCTTGCCCGGTCCGTGGACCGGTCCCGCCAATCTTGTTTGCAATCGTAGACGAAGCAGCGCCAGATCACGACTCCCCCATAAGGCGCAAGCGCCTCAGCCAACATGTTCGCACCGTCCGCATGATTGCGGCCATACGTGAATGGGCCAGGACGGTTCTCCGAGTCGGCCTTCACCAGGAAACCGCCAAAGTCGGGAATCAAGCTATATATTTCGGCTCCCCTCTCCTTCCACCATTGCCGGACATCCACCTCAAGCGGATCGGCTGTAAGCACTCCCCCAACCTCAATCGGGCTGGCAAAATTAATGCTTAAGTAAAGCCTTATGCCATAGGTTCGGAAAATCGCAGCGAGTTCAGCTATACGCGGCAAAAACGCCTCCGTTATAAAATGTGATTCCAGCCGATGAACGTTCACGTTGTTGATCGCAATTGCATTCATGCCAACCGAGGCCAGCAGCCGTGCGTAATCCCGAATGCGTTCAGGGTTGAACACAATCTCGCCGTCCGCATAAAAAATCGATTTCCCCGCATAACCACGTTCAATGCTGCCATCTACGTTATCCCACTGGTTGATCATCCGTAGTGCATTGGCTGGCCTCTCGATCACGCTCAAGTTTTCCATTTTATTCCCCAGCGCAAGCAGCCGCAGCAAATGAAACGCGCCATACAAAACGCCCGCAGGCGTGTTTGCGCCAATCGCCGTAAGCCCCGCCGAAGCTCGGATCACGAACCCCTCCGGCCCTAACTGTCCGGTAACATCCCCGCATATCGCCTGAATCCGCACGTTGCCTTCGATTGTTCCGATGATGATGCCTTGTTCGATATATTCCGGCTCGATCAAACGCGGCTCTTGGCCAAGCATTGCCCCGATCCCGCTAACCAGCTCAGACACAGCTGCCACAACGGTTTCATGATGCTCGCTTGAAGCAATCCACCCGTATCGCGTCGCCTCTTGCTTGCGCTGTACAACATCCTCACGGGCATGCATCGCAAGCCAAGCTTTATAGCCGGCTAGATTAACGTTCGCTTGTTGGCTGCCCATCTTCAAGTCACCTTCTCTTTCAATTCATTCGTCGCTATCCCTTCACGCCGCCAAGCGTTAATCCCTTAACAAAATACCGCTGCAAAAACGGATACACCATAATAATCGGAAGGCTGGCTACGATCGTCATCGTGGAACGAATCGACGTCGGCGTCACGAAGTTAGCCGAAGACGAACCGGAACTTGCGAAAGCACCGCTCGCATCTGTGCCGCTGACAGACGCATTCGAGTTCTGCAGCATCTTCATCAGCTCATATTGCAGCGTACTTAATTCCACATGTGAAGAGTTGTACAAAAACACGTCGAACCACGAGTTCCAATGGTAAACTGCTGTGAACAGCGAAGTTGTCGCCAATACGGGCATCGTCAGCGGAAGCACGATACGCAGGAAGGTCGTAAATTCGCCTGCGCCGTCGATACGGGCCGATTCCATAATGCCATCCGGAAGCCCTTCAATGAAGGAACGAATAACGATAATGTTAAAGACGCCAAGAATGCCAGGGATGATATACACCCAGAAGCTGTTCATTAAGTGAAGCTCCCGGATGAGCAGGAAATTCGGAATGAGCCCGCCGTTGAAATACATCGTCAGAATGAAGGCCAGCGTCACAAACCGGCGAAGCACGAACTCGGGACGGCTAATCGCATAAGCGACCATCGCCGAACAGAACGTCGAGATGATCGTGCCAAGAACTGTCCGCAGAATAGAGATGCCCGTGGCATGCAGCACCGTCGATTCCTTGAACACATACTGGTAGCTGTCAAAGGAAAGGACACGCGGCCAGAAATAAATCCCGCCCTTTACAGAATCACTCGCATCGTTCAATGATACTGCGAGCATGTTAATAAAGGGGTAGACCGTCACGATCATGAGGCAAATCATGAACGTGACATTGAGAATATCAAAGACACGATCGCCTACGGGTACGCGGCGCTTGAATGATTTTGCTGCTAATGCCATAGTGGTCCCTCCTAGAACAGTCGATCTTGGCCAAATCGCTTAGCGATGTGATTCGCGGAGAATAATAAGATGATGCTGATGACGGTCTTGAAGATCCCTGCGGCTACGGATAAGGAATAGTTGCCAAGATTCATGCCGTATTTCAAAATGAAAATCTCCAGATTTTCAGAATAGTCGATGTTTAGGCCGTTCCCGAGCAAATACTGCGGTTCGAAGCCCGTCTCCAAAATTTGGCCGAGATTCATGATCACAAGTATCACGATGACAGGGCGCAGCCCCGGAAGCGTAATATGCCAGATGCGGCGAAGCCGGCTTGCGCCGTCCATCTCTGCCGCCTCATACTGGGACGGATCAATCGTAGTCATTGCTGCTAGATAAATAATCGTATTCCAGCCGATATTTTTCCAAACTTCAGATGCCCCCATGATGCCCCAGAAAAACTGCCCTTTGCCAAGCCACAGAATGGGTTCGCTGATGAACCCGAGCTTCATAAGCAATACGTTAACGACACCGCCGTCTGCCGAGAGCGCTGTCTGAATGATCGTGGCTGCCACAACCCACGAAATAAAATGCGGCAAATAACTGATCGTTTGGACGAGACGCTTGAAGATCGCATGTCGCAGCTCGTTAAGCAGCAGCGCCAAAATGATTGCGGTTACAAAACCAAGCACGAAATTGATAAGGCTCATCGCTAGCGTATTGCGAAGTACAAGCAAGAAACGGTCATCCTGAAACATAAATCGGAACTGCTTTAAGCCCACCCATTGCTGATCGCCGAACGCTTTGGCCGGTTTATAGTTCTGAAATGCGATCGTCCAGCCCCAGAGCGGCAAATATTTGAATACAAAGAGCCAGATCAAGAAAGGCACAGTCATTAACACAAGCACGCGCTGGCTATTCAGCTTCTTCACCAGTTCTTTGGATTTGCCCATCATTCCACTTCCTCTTCATGATGCTGGAGGGCGAAGGGGGCAAGCCCCCCACGCCACCGCCATATCCGTACATCGTTTCATTATTTGCCTTGGATTTTTGCGACTTTCTTTTTGATCTCATCGCTCATCGTTTTTTCGTACTCATCGACCGGCGTTTTTCTGTATTCCTTCACATAGTCGTTCCAGATGCCTTCGAAGCCCTCTGGTTTTGCAAGCACAAGCTTCGCAAAATACTTCTTCTGCAGATCAGTCTGCTTCACCGTGAAGATTTGGGCCGGTGTGCCTTGTTCCAGTGCGATACTCCAAGCTGGATACCAAGGGCGAGCGTCAGGTGCGGAGAACAGTTCAGCGTATGTCTGTACGCCGTATTTCGTAAGGCGTTCTTTCTCTTCTGGCGTGAAAGATGCTTGCGCTACTTCCGGCTGTCTGCCAGGATCAACCGAGTTGCCATCTGGATACGTGGAGCCTTGTCCATACATTGGCCAGTAGTAAGCATAGTAACTAATGCCGACTTGGCGGGAGTAATCATTGTCTTTGAGCTTCTCGATTTGTTCTGCAGTACGATACAAGCGGCCTTTGTCGTCCACTTCGTACGTTTCGCCTTTAATGCCCCAACGCGTCAGTTTCTGGTTCTCGTCTGTAAGCATGTTATCGAAGTACTTGATGATGCGAACCGGATCGTCCGCGCTTACCGTAATGCCAATGCCGCGATTATTAACGAAAGCCGGCGGGTCTAGATATTGATCCTTCACATTCTCGTCGAATACGATCGGCAGCGGGAAGTATTTCAGGTCATCGTTGCCATTCTTGTTCAATGTATTGAACGCTTGCTGCGCCTGCCAGCCGTAATCGAAGAATCCGAGCACTTTGCCGGATGTCAGTTTCGCCAAGTATTGGTCGTAGTTGTCGACGAACGACGATTTATCGAACAGCCCTTGCGCATTCAGATCGTTAAGTGTCTGGAGCCAACGCTTCGTGCCGTCGTTGTCGCCGTACACTTTAGCATCCATCGTGTTCAAGTCGACCTGCACGCCGCCATCATTCGGGTAGCCAGCCAAGTGGTTCGGCGGATTGGTCGTATCGAAGAACCGCCAGTCATGCGTCAGCGACGTCATCCCGATCAAATCTTCGCTCTTATGCTTCTCGCGATAATCGGCGATCAGCTTCGTATATTGATCTAGCGTTTTGATTTTCGGATAGCCCGCTTCCTTCAGCACGCGGTTCTGAATCCAGAACGCGCCTTGGTCAATCGTCGGATTCGGTTTATATTCACCTACAAGCGGCGAGAACGGCAGGAAGTATATGTTGCCGTCATCCGCTTTCATCAGGTTGAAGTATGGCTCATACACTCGTTTGATGTTCGGTCCATATTGCTCAATCAAATCATTCAGCGGGATGAACGCGCCTGCATCAAGAATCTTGTCAATGCCGGCATCCGGTTGAATGACATCCGGATATTCGTTACTGGCAATCATCGTGCCGATTTTCGTTTGAAGATCGCCGACTAGAAACTCTTGCTTAAAGTTAATGCCTGTTTGGTCCTCCAAAACTTTGCCAATCTTCGTTTTATTCGTATCGATGTCTTTGTTTGCGGTTGCATTAAAGTAGGTGAACGTGACGGGTTCCGGTTTGGTTTCTTGCTCTTTCGTTGCCACCGCTTCTTCGCCATTGCCCGTTTTTACTGGTTCAGCCGTGCCGGAGCCGTTGCTTGAGCACCCAGAGATTGCAACTGCGAATGTCGCAGCGAGCATTGCTGCCAACCATTTTTTATTACGCATGAATGCGCTTCCTCCTTAACAACCTTGTATTGTAAGCACTTTCATTATAGGGTTAGAAGCTTCTGCAGCTTAATGGAGAAACTAAACTTGTTACTGCATAATGTTTAGGTCACATGCCGGGCGACTGCTCGATCGACTCGCGAACGATAATCTCCACACAGGTGCCAACTCCCGGCTCGCTGCCCAACCGGAAATCAACCGCATCGCCATAAAAGAGCTTCAGCCGGTAATACACATTCGCAATGCCAATGTGCTCACCTATCTCATCGCTTTGGGTTAAATTGCGGTTGAGCGCCTGTAATTTCTCCGGTTCGATTCCGCCGCCATTATCCGTCACTTTGCAGACTAGCCCCTCTCCCGTCCGCCGGACGCTGACGTTGATCAAGCCTGAACGCTTCACGGCTTCAATGCCATGGATGCTTGCATTTTCCACCAGGGGTTGCAACGTCATCTTCGGAATAAGCGTCTGCTCGACCGAAGGATCGACGTCGATGCTATAGTGCAATTTATCTTCGAAGCGGTATTTCTGAATTTCGAGGAAACAGACGACGAGATCGATTTCCTCTTTCACCGTCACCCAATCCCGTCCCCACGTCAGCGATTTTCGAAAGATTTTCGCCATATTCGAAATAATGCGCGCCGTCTCGCTCTCTTGCTTGATCACGCTGCGCATTCGTATCGTCTCTAGCGCATTAAATAAGAAATGGGGGTTGATCTGGCTCTGCAGCGCATTCAGCTGTGCTTGGTTGCGCTTGAGCTCAAGCTCTTTCTTCTGGATATCCGCAACATACACATCATTAATTAAGCGGCGGATTTGCAGCGTCATTTGATTGAAGGCTTGCGTCAATTGCCCAATCTCATCACGGGTTTCTGGTTCAACAATCGGCTCGAACGTTTGATTCTTCACTCGCTTCATCTGCTTCAGTATGCGAACGAGCCGTGCGTTCAACGAGCGGTTAAACAAAATGATAATAATGGTCGGGACAAGCAGGTTAAGCATGGCAAAATAAAGGACGAACTGCCTCGATCGGCGTACATCCGCCAATACGGTTTCTTCCTTAAATACGCCGATCACTTCCCAGTTCATTAAATACGATGCAGGGAACGACTCCTTGAATACGAGGGTCCCCCTGGCTGGCTTTGAGATGGCCGCTTCGGTCGCTTCGCTGTCCGTCGTCGAATAGAGCAAATGATCGTTTTGCAGCAAATAGAGCGTCCCGTTCAGTGACACGTTGCGGAACACATCCGCCATCAGGTCCGGATGAAAATCTAACCGCAGCAAAATCGGCTGCGTGCCGTCCTCCTCGCTTCCGCTAATTCGGCGCAAGAGGCTAAGCGTGTCGGGCTTGCCTGGCAAATCCGATTCGAGCTTCTCAATCGCGACAGCTGAAGGCGGCGCCGAGCTTACCCGTCTATACCAGCCTTGCTGCTTGATATGGTTGGTAATCGGCTGAACACGCCCGCCATATATGATCGTGTCATTTTCCGTATAGATGGTGATCGACTGTATCGTCTTATATAAAGGGCTATATTTCTCAAGCATTAAGCTAATGTAGCTGTTATACTGCTCAACATAATCCGCCAGATTATCGTAAGGCTGCTGCACATATTGCCATAGCAGCGTATCGTTGTAGAGCACCGTGGATATGCCCGCCGCCGCATTGATCTGGTCTTGAAAATCATCACGAATCTGCTTAACAGCGAGGGAAATGTCATGCTTCTTCTGGTGGCGGATGTTGTCTGCCGTAATCGAATAGAAGATCACGTTCGTCATGACGACCGGAATAAACACGGACAGCATGTACATGATCAGCATTTTGTTCCGAAAACGGACATTGTTCATATTCAGGCGCATCCGTAGTTTCGCGATCATGGCGCCTTCGCCAACATAGCCTGTTTATAATCCGTTGGCGAACGCCCTTCCACCTTCTCGAACTGTTTAATAAAATATTCCGAACTGTTGAAGCCCACCATCTCCGCAATTTCATAGATTTTACGGTCGGTCTGCCTTAATAGCCGCTTCGCCTCATCGATCCGCAGCTGCAGCAGAAAATCGTTAAAATAGACGCCGTACGTATTCTTGAACAGCTGGCCCAAATAAACGGGATTGATATAAAACTGTTTTGCCATGCTCTTCAACGTCATTTCCTCCTGGTAATGCATTTCGATATATTGCCGAATGCGATGGATGCTTCCGCTGGACTTTGTTTTGCGAAGCTGCTCCATATAACTGGCGCTTTCGAGCAGGAAATTCATAAGATCCTTCATCAAAATAGACAACGTCTTCGGCGCCTGATTCCACTGCGCCATCACGGAATGGGACGCAATCATCGGTTCTTGTTCGCCGCCCATTTGCCGCAGCACCTCTAGCGCACGAATCGCGCATTTGGACACGGAAGCGATGACCGCATCCGGCGTAAACGCATAACGCTTGAAGTCGTTCCCAATTCGTGCGACCAGCTCAGAAAGCGCTGGGATATTGTTTTCCTCCAAATGATCCTGCAAGGCCACATACACCTCAGCGTCTAGATCCCGAAAGGCTAGCACAACCTTCGCAGCCCGTTCAGGTGTAATGGCTTGGCAATCGTCAAGCGCATATTTATAACGCATCGCCTCCCGTGCGCCATCGTACGAGCGTTTCAAATCCGCCGGGCGCGTCACGCGCGGGCCAAAGTAAATTCGGATGGAAGCAGCCTCCTCACTCGAAACCGTTCGAAGCAGCTGTGATGCAATCCGGTCTCCTGAAGCATCCCCATGGAAAGCAAAGTGGCTCTCCGCCATTAGAAACCCGAACGTATAAGGGCCCAAATCATGCAGGATTGGCGCGCTGCCCCCTGTCCGCATAAGCGCCTCTCCCATGCTTGTCTTCCATTTGCGAATCGAGTGAACCTCCGCTTCAGCTGACTCCCCTCTGCTGTTGCATTCTACGATGCAATAACAGCAAGGCTCCTGCTCACGCAGGCCAAGCGCAGCTGCAATGCCAACCGGAGCCTGCTCCGAAGCCTGATCGAAGAGCAGCTCATTCAACACGGACTCCACCGTGCGATGTGAGGCTGATTCAGAATCCTCCAGTTGCGCCCACCGTTGATTAATCCGCTTGAGCGTGCCTACTAGCTCATCCTCATCAATCGGTTTCAAAATAAAATCTTGCACGCCGAACCGCAAGGCTCGCTGGGCATACGAGAATTCATTGTAGCCGCTCAAAATAATGAATTCAGGCGAACGGCTGCCGCTTTCCTTAATCGCCGCAATCAATGTCAGCCCATCCATGCCGGGCATGCGGATATCCGTGAGCACAAGATCGGGCTGATGCTGCTTGATCAATGCAACGGCCTCATCACCGTCCTCCGCCTCCGCAACCACTTGGTAGCCATGCTCCTCCCACGGAATTAGCTCCATCAACCCTTTGCGCACGAAGATTTCATCATCGACCAATATCACTTTCCGCATGTAATCTCCCCCTCTTGTGTATCTAAGATTTCCTCAGCATGTTCTAAACTTATTCCATTTTCTCCCCTTCGCAAACAGAGGTAAGCTAACGATGATCACGGTTGATTTCACACGAACGAGGAGGCATAGTGGATGGCCAAAGCAAATCGGCAAGGCGCTTTTCACAACGGCCAATATCGCAATTTATTGCAGGAATATGGTTACAGCGAGCTGGACATCGATGCACGCATCCTAGAATGCTGGCAGCAATTATTCGGCGATTCGCCCGATACCCGCATCTATTATGAAGCCGATGATAACATGGGCTATATGCTAGACACCGGCAATCTGGATGTACGTACTGAAGGCATGTCATACGGCATGATGATGGCTGTGCAGATGGATCGCCAAGATATTTTCGACCGGCTCTGGCGCTGGACGATGGCCTATATGTTCATTGAGCAAGGCCCCAATGCTGGCTATTTCGCTTGGTCCTGCCAGCCAGATGGCACCCGAAACTCCGACGGCCCCGCGCCAGATGGAGAAGAATTTTTTGCGCTTGCCCTGTTATTCGCTTCCCACCGCTGGGGAGACCGTGCAGAAGCGCCTTTCAATTACAGCAAACGGGCGCGAAGGCTGCTCCATGCTTGTATTCATAAGGGAGAAAATAACGACGGCTTCCCGATGTGGAACCCCACTAATAAACTGATTAAATTTATACCAAACTGCGAATTTACAGATCCTTCTTACCATTTGCCTCATTTCTATGCGTTATTCGCGCTCTGGTCGGACCCGAAGGACCAGTCGTTCTGGATGGAAGCAGCGCTTGCGAGCCGCCAATATCTCGTCGCTTCCTGCCATCCGGCAACCGGGCTTGCTCCCGAATATGCCTACTATGACGGAACGCCGAACAATGAACGGGGATTCGGGCACTTCTACAGTGATTCGTATCGGGTAGCTGCCAATCTGGGGGTCGATTCCCTATGGTTCGGGACCGAGCCGCCATTAGCGGACATCGCCGAACGGATCTTAACTTTCTTCTCGGACAAAAACCCTGCGGACTATCGGCGTTATTCGATCGCGGGCGAGCCTTTCGAAGAACAAGCGCTCCATCCAGTCGGGTTGATTGCGACGAATGCGGCAGCCGCCCTGGCCGCATCAGATAGCGAGCATGCACGGCAGGCCGTCGAGCTATTCTGGCAAACCCCGCTTCGGACCGGCGAGAGGCGTTATTACGACAATTGCCTGTATCTGCTTAGCTTGCTTGCGCTTAGCGGACGATACCGGATCTGGCATCCGCAGCGCGGCTAGAATAGAAAGGACGAGTTCATGAAATACGGAACCCACCCTTTTTGTAAACCCTTTCAAAACGTTAGATCGGTGATAAATGCTTGCTGCTCGCATAATGTTTGAGCCAGTGTACCATGGCGGAATACGGCCAACAAGTACACCGCGTTTGGGTAAAGTCTCGTTATTTTTAGCTATTTAACTCGACATAACAGTTCCATAGTAGAGGAAGTGGAGGCTTGAAGGGGATGCACGAATTAAACAATTTACTGAGAAAAATATAGGGATTTTTCGGTGTGCGTTTTGAAGCTCAAAAAAATAGGTTCAACCAGAATTCTCTGGTTGAACCTATACCATGCAATCAGCTTATCGCGTATGAATCAGTAGCCTTCATTAATGACTGTCCATTCTTTCGTGGCATCTTCTCTGGCAATGAAAATGTGTCTTGCGGTATTGGGATACATGGATTTCTCATAGGCATCGAACGTAATGATCTGCCATGCCTTATATTCATCCTGTATATAGCTGGAAAGCAGCTGTACATTTTCCGTATAGCTAATTTTCACGATCTGGCGGTCTTCAGGAAACTTAGCGTAGTATTCTTGAGCCAGCTTTGCTGCTGCGTCGATCTCGATTTTCGAATATTTGGCATGATCGTTGCTTGGTTCATACCTATTGTCAGGCAGTTTCGCCGGTTCTGTAGGCTTAACTTGTGGATTTAAAACAAATTGATCCTTTTCCGTCACGACATAATCTCGTAACTTAGCAAAGATTTTCCCGTCTTCCTGTATGGCCATATCTAATGCTTTAGTTGCTTTCGTTCCAGTGCTATACGTAATTTCCATTACAATCCGATCAGTCCGTAACTGCTCGTTTAAGCTCGCTATCGTACGATCAGGATGGCTGTTAAGCGCTTGAATGGTAAGCTTAGGATTCCAATTGACAACGAGAGAGCTGTACTCGGACGCATGAGAGCCGTAAACAACAGTAAATTGTTTTTCCATGCTGTAAT
This sequence comes from Paenibacillus sp. MMS18-CY102, assembly GCF_009789195.1. Lineage (GTDB taxonomy): Bacteria > Bacillota > Bacilli > Paenibacillales > Paenibacillaceae > Paenibacillus_T. Next base: position 101,381 of record NZ_WSTC01000012.1, read on the forward strand.
TGGACCGTGTTTCTGTCCAATCTGTAAAATCCATATATTGATTCTGAATGGAGAAACGGATGCTATTAATATTGTTGCCTTTCACATTAAACTGCACCAATTCTCCTCGCATGGAATGATTGTCATTGATGATCCCTGTCGCAATCTCTACCCCAGAACTGGTTAGCTCCGTACCCGTATTGTAAACATATAAAGCGAAGGCCGTATCCTCCTCATTAATATAGGAAAGCGTAAATACACTCAAGATGACTACAAGAACAGCGGCTGTTAAATACTTAACCCAGCCTCCCCTTCTGCGCTTATGAGAAAAGGCTGGCTTCTGATCTTCTATGCTTCGCTTCTTTATTTCTAGGAGCATCCTCTCCTTTTGTTGTGCTGTAGGCGTTAAGCTTTTAAATAAGCGGTTAATCGGGTCGGACAACATGAACGCCTCCTTCCAAATTTTCTTTGAGCCGTTTCCTGCCGCTATATAACTGGGTTTGTACGGTGCTTTCTTTACGGTTTAACATTCGTCCAATTTCTTTCACCGAGTAACCTTCATAGTAATATAGATACAGCACTTCTCTATATTTGGAAGGAAGTGAAAGCAACTGTTCCATGATCTCGCTCCCTTTAGTTGAGTCATCCCAGTGAGAAATTTCAGGCAAGGGCACTATGCGAACCCGGCGAAACCTCCACCAGCTCTTCAACATGTCTTTGCAATAATTTTTGGCTGTTACGATCAACCACGCCTTCTCATGTTCGTGATCTGTGAATGCTTTGTCGCTCTTCATCAATCTCACAAATACGGATTGTACCGCATCCTCTGCATCAGCTATATTTCTTAAATATAAGACACAAAGCCTATAGATCGTTTCGACATTCCGCTTGTATATTTCAGATACCTCATCATCAGTACGTACTGAAGAATCGTTTCTCATTTCCAGTTCCTCACCTCTTGCTAATTACACGATTTATACATGGCTAATATCCTTGCTTCAAGAAAAAAATTTCCCAGATAGGCAAAATTGTATCATTGTTTAAGTAAAAACAAAGAGCAGCTGCCGCAGCAACTGCTCTTCTGATTGTCTCCTCCACCACTCGCCTACTGTACTGCAGCGGCACCGTTAGTGGTGAAATTGTTCGATTTTGTAGTAGCTGTCTTCCATCTAGCCTACAGCAATCCACTCTAACGACAACGGTCCTTCAACCGCGCGGACAATAATGCGGCTATTACCATGTGAGAATGAAACATCGCATATGGTAACCGTTTGCCAATCGTTACCCTGTAGTTCGGCCCGTCCCGCCACTTCCGCTTCGATCGCAATCTCCGCTGTCGCATGCCCTTCCGGTGCGGCGGCGCGCAGCGTGACCGCATAGTCAGCTTCGCTAACCGCATTCACCTCATAAGCTAGCCAGTCGCCCGGTGCAAGCCGAACATGCAGCCATTCATCCGCCTCCCAAGCCAAGCCTCGCCCCGGGTGAAAATTCGGCTTCTCGCGCTGGCTGTCTGTAAAGCGAATGTCGGTGCCGTCGTCCGAGCGGAAGCCGAGCTCATGGCTAACCGGCTGCTGCACGCCGTAGCTAATGCCCGCACCGCGATAACCGTAGAAAATCGCGGGAATACGAATCGCCGGCCGGAATAACAGCGCATGCACGACTTTGGAATGATAGGTACACGCTTCAATTCGCAGGTTGTCCAAATACGCCCATAAAATCCGCTCCGCTTCACTGCTCTCCGGTTTTGCCCCTCCTTCCAAATAGGAGACGAGCTTGTCCCATCCTTCCGGCATATTGACTGAGCATGGCGAGTTGATTGTATCAAGCTTTTTCCACGTCCAGAAATTCCATGAAATATCATGGTCCTCGTACAGCCGGAACGCGCCGATGTACCACTCGATATTATTTTCCCCGCCCTCGCCCATGTAGATTGGCACATTCCACTCGTCACGCTTGTCCAGAAACTTCTGGATGCTCGCCGTATCGGGATTGTTCCAATACTTGTGGAATTGCAGCATTAGATTGCCTTCGTCAGGCTTCTTATCAAAAATCGACCAATCCGTCGCCCAGTGCGCGCCTTCTAATATAATCATATGCTTATCGTCAACTTCGCGAATGGCGCGAATGATATCTAAGTACAACGGCATGATTTGGTCATTATACATCGCAAAATATTCCGGCAGCGGCTCGTTAAGCAGATCGTATCCCGCAACGATCCATTCATCCTTATACCGCTCGGCCAGCATCCGCCACATCTCTACCGTTAGGCGCTTATTCGCCTCGTCAGTAAACAGTTCGGGCTGGTCACGGAGTGAATCGTCGATGTTCGCGCCAGTCTGTCCGCCAGGCGCACCATGCAGATCGAGAACAACATACAACCGGTAAGTTCTGCACCAATCAATCACCCGGTCTATCAGTGCTAGATGCCGCTCATCGAATGCAGGCCCGATCTCATCTTGTAACAGCGACCGGGCATTGATCGGCACCCGTATAGAGTTAAAGCCCTCTTCTGCTATTCGGCGGATATCAGCTTCCGCGATATAGACGTCGTAATAGGTGTCCCAAAATTGCTTCGCCTTGCCCTCACCGATTAAATCATGAACCATCTTTTCAATCCGCCGCGGGCGATCGCCTGCTTCCGGGAAACGCCACATATAGCCTTCGGGCAACAGCCAACTGCCAAGGCCAACACCGCGCAGCAAGATCTCTTGGCCTGCTCCGTTTACTAGTTTGCGCCCTTCTGCTTTTAGAAACCCATCTACTTCATGGCCATTCAAGTTCATCAATTCATCTCCCCATGTTCTGAAATCGTTTTCAAAAAGCTGTGAATCGGACATGGCAATCGCTGCCTTACGTCTACTATAAAGGAGCTCCTCACCAGCTGTCGAGCCCCTCTCGACGATAGAATAATTCATTTTTTCTTCACATAAAAAACGATTGATATGAAACCAATTCCATAGATTAAGATGGTTAAGCTTGGAAGAAATATAAATAGAGACTCAGGAGGAGTGGTACCTATGCTGTCCGCACCATCTTTTAATTGCCCTGCGTATCTTGGATCAGACGGAGTAATGCGACTGGCTGAAATTTCTTACAAGGATAACAAATGGGCAAAGTTTGAACTCGGTTCCGAAGGCATTTTCAAAAAGTCAGGATCGTATCTCGTTCCATCCATCCCTGTCGAATTCCACTGCCATGGCATCGGCGAATACGATTTCAGTAATTTGGACGAGCTGGATATGGACAAGATCAATGCATTAGCCGAGCGCGAAGGCATCTATTGCGTTCCGTCTATCTTCCTCCCCCATCACCAATTGGAGCAATTCGTAACGGTGATGAAGGCCTTCCATGAACAAAAGAAAAAGGGCAAGTATCCTAACATTCTAGGCATTTCGTTAGAAGGCCCCTTGCTCGCTAGCTTTGCCGGCACGCCGGAGAAAGGCAACTGGGCTCCGCTCAAGGACGAGTGGAAAAAAATCGCTTCGTGCGGGCAATATGGCCTGTTGTATACCGTACTATCACCCGATGCAATGACGGAAAATTCGTACTTGAAGAAGTACATTACGCCGGAACATCCGAGCATCGAGTGGATCGTGGATACTCTCGTTGAAGCTGGTGTCAAGCCTGCATTGGGACATTTCCAGAAAGCTTATCCCGAAGAAACGTCTACGCTCATTATGAACGTCATTAACACCGCACAGAAAAGAAGCCGTTTCGCAGGATCTACAGCCGTATTAACCGACCACTTATTCAATGACATGCCTAACAATTTCAAACACACCTGGCGAACGCCGCAAGAGCGGACGCTCAGGCTCGAAGGCTTAAAATCCGCTCAGTTAGAGCAATGGAATCTAGATTCCGTAAAAACATTAGTTGGCGAGGTGCCTGGAACTTTAATTAGAGCTGCAAAGGAGGGATTATTGACGATTTGCATGAATTTTGATAGCGAGCATGTGGACCTTGAAGTAGCACGGCGCGTTGTTGAGCTTGTTGGATCACAAGGGATCATTGCCATGACCGACCGGATCGATACCGATTCGATGTGCGGGCAATCGCTGGAGAAAATTGAAGGAAACAATCTGTGGTATCAAGGCAAAGGATACGTTGCAGCAGGCTCCTATACGATTGACCGCCTCATGCACAATATCCGTTCGATCGGCTTTAACGAACAAACCGTTTGGAATCTGACGTCTTTTGTTCCATTGCAAGCTGCAGGTTACCTTAACGGGCAAGACCAACGTTCCGCCCAACCTTTCAGTTTCATTGATGAGACGAAAACAAGAAATCACTTCAAAGCTAACGTCCCTGAATTCGTTTTAGCCTAAAATCAATCCAATCGAGACCTTATCTTGCCGAATGAGATAGGGTCTCTTTTCGTTAAAGCCTTTCATTCAACAAAAAACAGCCTTCTCGGCTGTTAGGTTGATTTCCTTGCCAGTAATTTAAGCTCAAGCTTATTCGTACTCGGAATTTCTTGATTGTTAATCAAATTATATAATAGCTCTGCTGCCGTATTTCCCAACTCCTTAATCGGCTGATGGATCGTCGACAGCTCCATCACTTCCGAGATCGGCTGATTGTCAAATCCGGTTACCGCCAAGCTTTCCGGAATAGGCACACCTTGTTTTTTGGCTTCATATATAATGCCCGCAGCAACATAATCACTTCCTACGACGATAGCCGTTGGCCGTTGGGGCAGGCTGAACAATGCTCTTGCTACATGAATGCCATCCTCAATCGTATACTTTCCATCGAAGTACCAATCCGTGTTCCAGTTTAATTGATGTTTCTGTTGGTATTGAAAAAAAGATTTCTTGCGATTAACGCCAACTCCGCTCTTAGCATTGCCTATACAAAGACCGATATGTTGATGGCCTTGTTCCCTCAAATGATCCAAGGCCAGCTGCATGCCAGATTCATGGTTAATAAATACGCTTGCGATCTTGCTGCTCTCTGATGCTTCGCACGAAATGATTTTTCCATAGCCCGACATGTCATCAAGCACATGGGCCGGGCTAATGGTAGACCCCAATATTAGTCCGTCTACGAGCTTATATTTTAGTTTGTTAAAAAAATCAAGCTCTTGATTCAAGTCATTATTCGACTGATGCAACAGCAGACTATAGCTGTACCGATTGCATGCATCACCAATGCCGGCAATCAGCTGGCTAAAAAAAGGATGGTCGATTTTGGGCACCATAACGCCTATAATGTTCGTTTTGCCTTTCGATAAATGAACCGCATTAAAGTTGGGCACATAATGCATCTCTTTTACAACCTGCAGCACAGCATCGCGTTTATCTGCTTTAACATAAGGATGATTGTTAAGCACCCTTGATACGGTTGTTCGGGAAACCTTGGCCTTCTTAGCGATTTCAGAAATATTCGTCATAATGATTTCTCCTGATTAAAGGTAGCATGGGCGATTGTGCTAGAAAAACCGATCTTGTGAAGCAATTTATCGAAGAAGTTGATTAGTACGCCTATGCTGACCATCACAATTACGGTCCCAACACCTACCGGCCCTTTAAGAATAACAGCAAGGACCAATGCAGCTGCTTCACCGATCGTTTTGGTAATGTAAATTTTCCAGCCTGTACGCTCAGTAACGGCCAACATGAGTTCGTCATTCGGAACGGAAGGCAGGTTGGCACGCAAATAGATAGAAATGCCCACCGCCAATATGCAAAGCCCGACCATAAACAATCCCCATTGATAGAGGGCGCCATCCAGCTTTAGAAAGGTGAGAACCTTCAAATTCAGCAAATCTACAAAGAACCCAATAATAATAATAGGGATGCCTCCCGCTAGATTGGGCAGCTTCATTCTTATTATACTATTAACCAGAATGATAACTCCGCCAACAACGAAAACCCATGAACCTATTGTAAGCCCAATATTATCTGTTAATGCTACATTCAACGCATCCCATGGCGCAATTCCTGTATCTGCTTTAATCATGCATACAACGCCAAGCGATAAAATAAACAATCCAACAATATAGATCAGGCATCGTCTCATCATGCTCATTGTGGGTTTCTCCCTATCGCAACATTCTCGTTCAACAACGGGTTAATATATTGTTCAAAAGCATAGGATACGCCGCATTCCTGATTCGAGCGTGTCTGATAAGTGGTGTATGGAGCCAGCGATTCGTCTGCATTCCCCATGGCTATGCCAATTCCCGCGACTTTGAACATCGGCAAATCATTCAAATTATCGCCAATGACGATCGTTTGATGCAGAGGTGAATTGAAGTATTTGCACACTCTGTGAAGCGCCGCACCTTTGTCTGCTCCGGCACTTGTAATTTCGAGATTATACAAGCCCGAGCTCGATACATAACACTCTTTGATATGCCCAAAAGATTGTTTCGCTGCTTCCAATTGCTCCCCCATCGGCGAAACAACCATAATTTTCACAACATCAAGATAACGGCTAGGTTCGAGTATGCCCTCAACCTCTTCTAGCCCAAACTGTTCGGTTTGCGACCTGATACCCTCCCAGAATAACGGCTCAGGGAAGGCTGGATGAAGCGAGGTTACCGTGCGAAGCTGATTTTTTATTTGCTCGATTCCAAGGCTCGAAACGACAATTCGATTATTCAGGTAGACTTGGTAATACATCTGATTGGCATTTAACCATGCCATAATCTCCCTAATCGCATCCCCGTTCATAAATTGCTCATAAATGATTCGGTTATCGACTTCAATTTGAGCGCCATTGGAAGCAATGATCGGCAAGCTTAGGCCATGTTTATTGAGAATATGTTGGGCGTCAAACAACGCTCTTCCTGTTGCAATCGTAACAATATGCTCCTGCTCGTTCGCTTGTTTCAAGCAGTTTACATCGTTTGCATGGATGGCCTTATCCGTAGCTAGTAACGTGCCATCTAAGTCTATAGCGATTACCCTCATGACATTCCCTCATTTCGCAATATATCGAACTTATGAGGAGTTTAACTTATGGTACGCGTTTCAGAGCAACAGCTATTTGCTGCTGTCGAAGCCGCGTTTACAAAAACAAACAACCATCCTCGAAGTGAAGATGGTTGTTTTTCTGAATTGAATTAGAACGACTCTGGGTCAGCGAACATGCGCGTGCAGCGGTTGCACATCATCAGGTTGTCGTTGCGCAAGTAATCGCGGAAACGGACTGCCCGATCGCCTTCCCAAATCTGTTCGAAGGAGTCCTCATTGATATTGCCTAGCTTGTAATCCGGCAGATCGACGCAAGGATACACATCTCCCGTGCGGCGAACGATGAGCTCATGCCAAGGCGCAACACATTTGGAACGGCCGAACACATTGTCGATATCCGTATAATAGTCGTGAATGTCGACGTAATCGGAATAATCGACCCCTTCCGCTGCCCAAATGGCTTGCAAATCCCGCTTCAAGTATTCCGTATCGATCGGAATTGACTCTTCCACGAAACCCTGCCAAGCTGGAGAAACGTCGCAGTCCAAGTGCTCTTTCATCTGGTCTGCGTAAGCCTGGCCTCGCTCCGGCGTCGTAAAGAGCAGCGGGGCAAAATTGACCGCGATGTCGCGTTTCCTGTGCCACGGATTTTTCGTATCGTGAAGCACGATTTCCGTGTCCTTAAACCGTTCCCGCAGCGCAGGGATAAAGTCCTTTGCACTCTTGTAATTGCTCGTAGAGAGTACCATGTTAATGCTGATGAACGGGAACATTTTGCGGCGGCGTTTCTTCTCTGCGATCAATGCTTCAATGTTCTCGCAGATCGTCTGGTAGCTGCCTTTTCCGCGGATCGCGTCATGATACTCCTCAGGACCGTCAATTGAGATGTTAACGACAGCCGTGTTATCGATCAGGAACTGAATCCGTTTCTTGATCAACGACCCGTTCGTATTGACGTACACGTTCATTCTCTTGCTGCGCAGATGGGTAACCAGCTCTTCAAAATGCTTATACAGCATGACTTCCCCGCCAGTCAGAATAACGCCGATCGGGTTGCGTCCCTTAGGAACCTGGTCAATGAATCGCTTCAGCACCTCGATATCCAACTGCTCGCGAATAACACGCTGCGGTTCTTTTAATGCCCAACCGGTATCGCCCCAAATATGGCAGAAAGAACAGCGATAATTACAAATATCAGATGGAAATATCGTCAACTGCTTGAGAACCGGCGTCAGGTTACGCACGTGTTCAACTAACTTCTCGTCCCGGAGCGCCCCGGCGTTCGTCCACATAAGATGCCACCTTTCCCTCATATAAAATAAATGATATTGCGTTACTGTACCTAATTAACGGTTATACTGCGCTTGCCGTCGCCTCAACGTATCGGATGATATTATTCAACGTCAAGAAGTTCTCGTATTGCAGGTCGTCATCTCCCCAGGAGACGCCGAACTCCATCTCCAATGCGAGCACCAGGCGAATGAAAGTCATCGAGTTTATGCCAAACGCTGACAAATCTTCGTCCGGCCCGATGTCCCCAATCTCTCCCCCATCTTCTGCCAACACATCTTTCAACAAATCCATCACCTTTTCGCGAATCTCTGCACTCATTTCAATTCCTCCTTCAATTAGTTGGTTTGCACTGCGATCTTATCAAGCCTTGCGCTGATCATCTGGTGGAGCTTACGCTCTTGCTCGGCAATCCGCGCTATTCGGTCCGCCCCAGATTCGAACGTGTCCTGCCGGAAACTATCGCCATACATATACCGAACCATGCCTTTTCGAACATATTCCCAGTCCGCCAGTATTTCATCTAACAATGCATGTTCTTCCTCGGCCTCTGGCAGCAGCGCATGCAGCCGATAGATTTCCACACGCTTGGTCAGCGCAGCTTCATTCAAGAACGCGACCAAATGGCTAACATGCGGCTGCAAGGTGTCCGCTGTCGCAGTAACATTGATGTAGTTGGAACGGATTCGTTCCAACGCCGCCAAGCTTTCAGCCAATTGGCCCTGCCCATCTTGCCAACAGCGCGCCCACTGTACGGACGGGTCAGCTGACAATTCAGCAGGCGCTGGTGCAGAAGCGAGCTTATAATGCGTCGCCTCATGAACGCCGGTCTTCACATACTGTTCGACGAACCCTTCGAATGCGCGAGCCATATCCTCGAACGGCAGCGTCCTTCTTCGGTACGATAGATTTTCCATCCGGTCATGCTCCACAATGTGGAACAATCGCTCCCTTAGGTCGAATCCGAATACGAGAATCGTATGGTCGATATGCCGCTTGCCATATGCATCCTGGCGGATTGGCAGTTCATAACAGTCGACCCAGACGACTGCCGGTTGGCCGGCGGACAAGCTTTCTAACAGCTCTTGGACAATATTTTCACTGCCGTGCTCCGTAACCGCTCGAATGCCGCTTAGGGCGAAGACCTCTTCAATCGTCCTAACCGAAGCATAACCAGCGGTGTTGATGCCATCTGTCTCTTCATACACGACGAGGTCATTAGCTAAGAACGGCGAAATGCTGCGCCCGAAGCTTCGGACTGCCGGGAAGAGCGAGTTGAAGAAGCAGTTGCGATAAAAAATGTCGTTAAACGGCTCGATGCCGGGCAGGACTAGCGTCTCAGCCGACAGCGCCGAGATTGCCGGTTCGAACCGGGCAAGCTTCCTTGGCGTTTCCTGCTGCTCATGTGCCGCAGGCGATGCCGGGGACTTATCGGAAGCAATCTGAGCCGTCGATTCAGGTTCAATAGGCTTGCCGCCTGCAGCAGTCTCACCACCGCTGGCACGAATATGGCGGGCGAGCGCAGTAAGCGTGCGGTGTTGGTATAGGTCATCTGCATCGATCTCGATGCCTTCCCGAACCAACTCCCTCTCAAGCTCGATCGCAAGCAGCGAGTGGCCGCCCAGTTCGAAGAAGTCGTCGTCAACGCTCATTTCGCTTATGCCTATCAAGTTGCCCCATATCTGTCCCAACTGTACAAGAAGCGGATCGCCGTTGTCCGGGCTCAATCCCTTCAACGCCACCGTCGCCATTGGGAGGCCTGCCGGTTGGCTTACAGGTGCATGCGTGGCAGCTGCTGCCGCTTGCGGTTTCGGCTCAGGGCCGAGCCAATGCCGCTTACGCTGGAACGGGTATGTCGGAACGCGGACTTTGCGCGTCTCCTTGCCTTCGTAGAGCTGTTCCCAGTCGACGTCGGCACCTGACACATACAACTGGGCAAGGCCGCGCCAGCTATCCTCTTCTTCCGAAGCTAAGCGAGATGACAGCCCGTCTAGAAGCTCTGCTGCCGCAGTACGCAATTTACGATGCGCGGTTACGGTTAGCAAGCTGTCTTCCGTCGCCTCCCGTTCGCCTGTAATGACACGATGGACCCCATGATAGGCGCCTTCTGGCCATCCGCCATCGTTCTCCGCCGCATAATTAGCGAAACGCTCAAGCCATTCCTGCAGCTCTCTGCGGTTGCGGAAGATCAGGGCAAGCCGATGGGCATAATGCCCTCTTCCCGTATTTGCTGTGGCGCAAATGTCGTCAAGAGAATATACGCTTGTCCGCATGAACGTGCGGTAACGTTCCACGAGTTCACGCAGCGCTTCCTCCGAACGGCCTGATAGCGCGAGCATCCTCCAGCTATCCGGCTCTTCTTCGATCCGGCCCGCCCGCTGGGTTTGGGGAGCTTCCTCCAGTACGACATGGCAGTTCGTTCCACTGAACCCGAACGAGCTAACGCCGCATCGCCGCGGATCTCCGTCGGTTTCCCAATCTTGTGGGCGGTCAACAACGTACACAGGCGAACGCTCGAAGGCAATGTTCCGGTTCGGGCGGTCGAAGTGTAGCGTTGGCGCCAACTGCCCGCGTTGGAGCGAAGCGACGGCTTTGGCAAGCCCCGCAACCCCGGCTGCGCTGTCCAAATGCCCGATATTCGACTTTACTGAGCCGATCGCACAGAACTGCTTCTTGTCGGTATAACGCTCGAATGCCCGCTGAATGCCATCAACCTCGATCGGATCGCCGAGCTTCGTCCCCGTACCGTGCGTTTCAATATACGTGACCGTTGCCGGATCAATCGCCGCGTCTTCCCAAGCTTCTGCAATAACTTTCTCTTGCGCAACTGCATTCGGGGCAGTGATGCCAGCGGAAGCGCCATCCTGGTTAATCGCGGATCCCTTGATGACGGCGTACACACGGTCACCGTCCGCCTGCGCCTGTTCCAGCGGCTTAAGGAGCAGGGCGACTGTGCCCTCACCCCAAACCGTACCGTCCGAGGCGTCGTCGAAGGCACGTGTTTGCCGATGGGACGATTCGATGCCAATCTCGAACACCCCTTCCACCGGCATAAGGCATGCTTTTACCCCGCCCGCTATCGCCATATCGCACTCGCCGCTGCGAATCGAACGGCAGGCTAGATGTACAGCGACGAGCGATGAGGAGCAAGCCGTATCCACGAGGAAGGCTGGACCTTGCAGATCGAGCAGATAAGCGATCCGGCTCGCAATGAGCGACGGCGTATTGCCGGCACCAGCAGCGTGGATGAGCGACGGGAACTTCTTATTAATGTACTGCCCATAGACCGGCCAATCGGCAAAACCGAGGTAGACGCCTGTCTTTGTGCTACGAATTTTCCCACCGCCATATCCGGCGTCTTCGATCGCTTCCCAACATGCTTCCAGGAATAAACGCTGGTTAGGGTCCATCAGCGATGCTTCCCTCGGCGATATGCCGTAAAACTCAGGGTCAAATTCATCTACGCGATCCAAATAGCCCCCATGGCTAAACCGGACCTCTTCACTTGGCACATCCGTGTAATAATCGACGAACCGGCACCCATCTTCTTGCCTTGCTTCTGGATATCCACGTATCGATTCCTTGCCGCCAATAAGGTTTTCCCAGAATGCGTCTATGTCTGGCGCATCCGGCAGCCGCACCGTCATCCCAATGATGGCGATGTCTGTTGCTTCCCCGGCAATGCGAGCCTTCTGACTGCCCGCTGTGCTGCGTGCTTCGCCACTTGCATCATTCTTCGCCTGCAAGAAAGCCGACAGCTTGGCGATGGTCGGATGGCTGAACAGGTCAGAAATTTTCGTCTGGCCAGGGAACGAATCTTGCAGCCGCTCATGCAGCCGCGCGATCAAGATCGAGTCGCCGCCCAGCTCGAAGAAATTATCTTCAACGCCAAGCTCATCGTAGCCGAGCACGGCCATCCAAGCTTGGGCGACCTTTTGTTCCACGTCGGAATAAGAAGCCCCTTCGCTCTTGCCCTTCAGCTTCACTGGCGCAGCGTGGACAACTTTGGAAGGCTTTTCCTCCGCTTGCTTCCCGCTCGCAGCCAACGCTTCGCCCATACGGAAAGGAAGCATGTCCCCAAGCTCGAAAAGCACGCTGTCCCGGTTCCATTCCCCGACCAGTACATGCGCAGCAGGCATGCTGAGCAGTCGCTCGAACGCTTCCATGCCACGATCAGGCTGCAATATCCGCAATAGCTCCTTGCGTTCATCCGTCTCGGAAGCGGCCGACAAACCCGTTCTCTCCCAGGAAGGCCAAGCAATAGAAAGCACCCGTCCACCTTCGATGCGGCGAGCCGACGCGTAGGCGTCCTGCCACGCGTTGCCTGCCGCGTAAGGGCCAGAGCCAATGCCGCCTACCAGCGTAATCGCGGAGGAAAACAAGATTAAGAAGTCTGGATCGTCCGCTCGGGTTAGCTCGTCTAGAAGCTGTGCCCCCCGGACTTTTGCAGCGGTGAACGCTTCAAACTCCAGTTCCGTGAGCTGGGACAGATAATTCCCGTCTCCACTGCCGGCCGAATGCACGATGCCGTTCACGCGACCGTAACGATGCCGGAGCAGCTCCAGCGCTTCGCGCAGTGAGCGCTCATCAGCAGTGTCGGCGGCAATCACATCGACTTGCGCCCCTGTCCGTTCGATCGCCTGGATCGCCCGGATCCGGTGCGCATCGCTAGATTGTCCATCGGCCGAGACGATCTGCTCCCACGCCTCGCGAGGCGGAAATGCCGATCGGTTCAGCAGCGCGATCCGTACGGCACCCTTAGCAGCGATCTGTTCCGCAATGCGAAGGCCGATGCCGCCAAGCCCGCCTGTGATCAGGTATACGCCATCCGTTCGCCAAGCAATATTCGCTTCGCCATCTGGAAGGTTTTTCAATGTGCTCACTTGCTCGATATACCGCTTGCCTTCACGCCAAGCTGTCGTATACGGTGCAGCGTCCGCCGATTCGCTCATCAATGCTGCAACCAAGCCGTCGACGTCGTTTGCCGTATAGCCATAATCGACGCAGCGCGCCCGGATATGCGGCATTTCCCAGTGAATCGCCTTCCCCATTGCGAACAATGCCGCCGCAGCTGGATTCGTGCGCACTTCTTTCCCGTCGACACAATAGGCACCGGCTGCCGCCAGAATGAGCTCGACCGGCTGCTTCTGCTCCTCGGACGCAAGAGCCCGCAGCAACCCAAGCAACTGCCATGCTCCTGCGTACAGGCCTTGCTCGCCGACGGCGTCTCCGCCGACGAGCAGGGCGATCCGCCGCAATCCCCCTGCAGCCGTTGGACGGAGCAGGCGACCGAACTCGGCGGCGTACCCCTCAATCGCCGGCGAATCATCTGCAGCACTTCCGATTGGCGGCGTGAACAACACCGCCTCCGTTACGCTGTGCCCACCAGCTGCAAGCAACTGTGCTGCTGCCTGTGCCACAAGCGCTTGGTTAGCGCCAGCGACAATGGTCGGTGCCGCGCTCGATTGCGCATTTGCCCTATCAGGGAGCGGCTCTTCCCGCCATTCCAAACGGTGGTACATGTCCGGTTCGGCATCGCGCTTCGCCGCTAAGCTATCATCACCCGGGATATGAATCCAACAGCGCTTCTGTTCGAATGGCGTCGCGGGGAGATTCAATCTCGCCACTGGCCTTCCTTGGAAGAGCTTCTCCCAATTGACGTCCGCCCCAGCCTCATACAGCCTGCCCAGTTCGCGAACCATATCGTGCTCCGCACCCTCATTCCGGCGCCAGCGGTCGATTGCCTCATTTGCTTGCTGATTCGCATCACTAGCTGCGGCGGCTGGCTCACCGATTGCTCCTTGGCGCAGCCCCCGCAACGCTACTAATATCTCCTCACGCCCAGCCCCGCGGATAGCAATTCGGTATGGATAATGGCCGCGGCCAACAGCAGCGGTATAGCAAACATCCGCCAAGCGGGCATCAGGATGTGCGTCAAGGTAGTCCGCATACCTGCTCGCTAATTCAAGCAGTGAAGCCTCTGAACGTGCCGAGAACGGCAACAGATAGGGCCGAACGCTCGGTTCCGAAGACGGGGCTGCCGTTGGTGCGGGCGCTTGCTCCATCACGATATGGCAGTTCGTTCCGCTGATGCCGAAGGAGCTGACCCCGCAACGCAGCGGTGAATCGCCTGCTTCCCAAGGGGATAGCCGGGTGTTAATGTACGCCGCTGATTCAACCCACGGAATCGCGCGGTTTGGCCGTTCAACGTGCAGCGTTGGAAACAGCTGCCGATGTTTCAGCGACAGCGCCGCTTTCAACAGGCCGGTGATGCCCGCTGCGTTGTCGAGATGGCCGAAGTTGCTTTTGATAGAGCCAACCGCACAGAACATCTTCCGGTTCGTGTGCCGGGCGAACGCGCGGCGAATGCCTTCCAGCTCAATCGGATCGCCAAGCTTCGTGCCGGTGCCATGCGTCTCGATATACCCCACCGTCTCAGGCGAAATGCCAGCCTTCCGCCACGCTTCAGCGATTACATCCGCCTGTGCGTCTGCGTTCGGCGCTGTGATGCCCACGGAGCTGCCGTCCTGATTGATCGCGCTCCCCTTGATGACAGCGTAGACCGTATCTCGGTCCTGCAGTGCGCGGGAGAGCGGCTTTAGCATGATCGCCACCGCGCCTTCCCCCGTGCCAGTGCCATCAGCCGCATCGTCGAACGTCCTCGTTCTGCCTGTAGACGACTCGATGCCTACTTCGAATTCCCGAACGGGCAGCAGATGCAATTGAATGCCCCCGGCAATCGCCAGATCGCATTCCCCGTTCCGGATAGCCTGGCACGCGAGATGGACCGCCACAAGCGACGAAGAACAGGTCGTGTCAACGAGCAGGCTCGGCCCTCTCAGGTCTAGCAAATAAGACAAGCGGCTGGCAATGATCGGCTTTACGTTGCCGGGCAACGCCATCGATGAAGCTTCCGGCTCCATCTTATCGATCATCCGTTTGTATTCGGAGTCCGAGCCGTAGCCGACGTAGACGCCAGTCCGGCTGCCCTCTAATCGGCGGCCGCCCATGCCAGCGTCCTCTATGGCATGCCAAGCAGTTTCTAGAAACAGCCGCTGGTTTGGATCGAGCAGGCTTGCCTCTTTGGGCGACAGCTTAAAAAACGAATAGTCAAAACGGTCGATCGCCTCGAGATAAGCTGCCTCGCCGTAGGCGAGCTCGGATAAATCTTTCCCCTCAGCGCGGAAGTAACGGTCCGTATCGCTGCGGCGCGTTCCGGGCAACGGCCGTATCGCGTCCGTCCCATCCCTAAGGAGCTTCAGCAATTCCGTCTCGGTCTTGGCCATTGGAAGCTGCAGCCCGATCCCGACGATCGCAATATCCCCCTCGGATGCTGGGCGCTTCACATTCGCAAGCCCTTCTTCCTTTTCCCTTCCTTTTAAGCGAACCGTTCCGAATTCCATTCAATCACCTTCCTGCCGCTGCCGCGGCGCGTTCCGGATTGTCAGCTGTCTCCACGTACTCGGGGAACAAATCCCCTGTTCTCGTCCGGGAGACGATGTCACGCAGCCTTTCCGCTGCTTCTTTACTCGGCACGCCTTTCGTCTGGAAAATCCGTACCAGCATGCGAAGCGCCTCTCGCATCTCATCCGGTTCTGGCCCGCGCTCTTCCGCGTCCAGCTGTTCTTGAATCGCTTCGATTGCCCGATAAGGCTCGATAACGCCTTCCCGGTATGTCCGCTCATCCCAGTTGCGGTTGCGCGTAGCGGCTGCGGCGGTTAAACAGCTCGCGGCAAACCCGCGCGCATGCTGCCGTGCCCCCGGCAAAAGCGGCTTGAGCTTCTGTTGGATCTCATCCAACTGTGACGGCTTCTCGAACGAAAAAGCTTCCATCCCTGCTGCATTCACTTTGGCCAGCCGCGTTAGCACGGCCTGTGGGCCCAGCTCAATGGCAGCACTCACGCCCGCCCCTTCCAAGAAGCGCATCGTCGCATCCCATCGGACAGGCGATACGATCTGTTCGACGAGGCGGCCAGCGATCTCATCAGGCGAAGCGTACGGCAGCGCCGTCACGTTCGATAGGACCGGCCAGCGGGGGGCGGCAATAGCCGTTTTGCTAATCTCTTCTTCCAGCCGCTCCGCAGCCGAAGCCATCAATGGGCTATGAAACGCTGCTCCAACGTTCAAATAAACAGCCTTTGCACCAAGTGCCTCTAGTTCGGCAACAGCACTACGGACTGCATCCGCACGGCCGGAAATAACCGTCTGCAAAGGAGAGTTAAAATTAGAAATGACCACTTCCGCGCCAGGGGCGCTGAGCTTGATGCACACGGCTTCGACCTTGTGGGCGTCCAAACCGATAATGGCGCACATCGCGCCCTCCCCTGCATCTGCAGCTTCTTGCATTAAGCGCCCGCGCATCGCCACTAGCCGAAGCGCATCTGCGAATGTCATCGCTCCCGCACACGCGAGGGCGGTCCATTCGCCAAGGCTATGGCCCGCAGCGTAATCAGGCGTACCGCCAATCTGATCCTGGAAGACGCGGTAAGCGGCAACGCCGAGCGTCAACAAAGCCGTCTGGGTATATTCGGTTCGAGTCAGCTGCGCCGTATCCGAACCCATCATGATCCCGCTCAGCTTATAGCCGAGCGTGTCATCCGCTTCCTCGAATACGCGCCGCGCGATCTCGCTTTCCTCGTGCAGCTCCTTGCCCATTCCCGCGTATTGCGATCCCTGGCCTGGAAAAAGCATCGCCCATTTATCCATTCGCTCCGCTCCCCTCCATTACAGCTGAACCCGCATACCGCAGCCGAAGCTGGTCGATACGTGCCAAGCTCTCCGCCATATCACGCTCTGGGACGCCAAAATCAATCAAGCAAGCTATCTCGTCCACGCCCATTGCCTGAAGCTCATCAACCATAGCCATGCATGTGTCCGGTGTGCCAAATAAGGCGCTATCGTTCCAGTATCGTTCGAAGCCAGACGAAGCGACCATCCGGCGGTGCCTGTCGGTGATCCGGGACGGATCGATCCGCAGCTCCCGGGCGATCGTAGCATCATCAAACAATTCAGTATGGGAAGAAAGATACCGAATCATTGGCTCGCGCACAGTTTCACGCACTTCCTGTGGATCGTCGCCAAGGAATGTATGCAGCATGACCGTTACACGCCCATCTGGCGAATGGCCATTCAGCCGGCGCGCCTCACGGTAAACCGCAATGTGTTCCTTGAGTTCAGACTTATCGATCGCGTACAGCGCGGTTAGCACATTCGCGCCAATCTCGCCCGCTCGCCGCCACGTGTCCCGCGTCCTTGACGTCGTAATCCAAACCGGCAACTCATTCTGCACTGGGGTCGGATAAAACCGTTCAATCACCTGCTCGCCTTCATGCGATTGGAAAGTGACCGGTTCACCGCGCCACAGTTGCTGTAGAATCGCCAGCCGTTCAAACATCGCTTCCCTGCGAATCGTGAACAACTCTGGCGCGAAAACATATTCCTTCGGATGCCAGCCGTACGTCACGGACAGGCCCGCACGGCCATTTGACAAGTTGTCAACAATCGACCAATCCTCCACTACACGGACCGGGTGGTGAAACGGAAGCGAGATGCTGCCAGCACGAATGCCGATGCGCTTGGTTCGCGCTGCTATGGCTGCGCCTAAAACCGACGGGTTCGGAAACAGACCGCCGAAGCGGTGAAAATGCCGCTCTGGCGTCCATACAGCTTCGAATCCGCGCTCATCTGCCTCTGCAGCGAGATCTAGCAGCGCAGCATATTTGCCATGGTCCTTCCCTTCGCCGTCGGAAGAGAAGAAAAACAAACTGAATGCTAGGCTCACGACGGCACCTCGATTCCGGACAGCTGCTTCAGCAGGTCAAGATAGGATTGGATCAGCCATTCCGGCGTTCCCGCCTGGAACCTTCCCTTCCGATGAAGCAGCGTCAAGCCGAAGCCTTCTTCCTCTCCCAAATTCCCATCCTCAACACATAACATCAGATCATACAAACCGATTAGCCCGCTGCGCTCACTATCCGTCAAATCCCCTGATTGGCAAAGGAACGGCAGCGCCTCGAACCGGCCACGCTCTGGGAGGAACCGGTCAACCTGCTCTAGCGGAATTACGCTTGCTGCAGCATCCTGTGATTCCGCTTTCCGGCGGCATGTGCTGACATGTGCGAACAAGCCAGTAAAATCTTGCAGCGCATCAAGATCAAACCGGATTTCTGCAGCCCCGTGCCCTGAGTGCACAGCTACATGGAAGACAGCCGATCTCTGGCCTGAGGCCTCCGCGAACAAATAGCCCCACATTGCAGCCAGTATGTCGTAACGTTCTAACGAGTGCTCCGCTGCCAAACGATTCAGGGCAGCCCCGATTGCAGGCTCAACTTGCAGCCGTACCGGATCGGCAGTGCCGACGGTCCCTTCTGCCGAATGCCACTCGAAGCAATCCTCAGGAAGTGGCTGATAGCCCGTTATCGCATACGCTTCACGGCGATTCCGCTGGGCATCCAGCCACGCAGCCTGCTTTGCGGCAGTCGGCAGCGAGAATAGGTCCGTAACTGTGATTCCAGCCGAGAACGCCCGTTCCAGCTTCGATTGCAGCGTCATAAGCAGCAAGGAATTTCCGCCGATATCAAAGAAGTGATCATTTGGCCCAATCTCGGAAAGCTTCAGCACGTCGCACCAGACGGCGATGACCGCTTTCTCCGTCTCGCTTTGTGCCTCGATGCCGATACGTCCAGAAGCCAGCCGATCAGTGCATCGAAGCAAGGCTTGTTTGTCGGCCTTGTCGTTGCCGGTACGGGGAATAGACTCGATTCGATAATACACGGAAGGGAACATGTGGGCTGGAAGCCGTTCTCCGAGATGCTCCCTCAGCTCATGCGCCGTCGTCTCCTTGTCCGTCGCCACATAAGCAGAGATCTGCTTCTCCCCTGCCGCGTCGTCCGTTGCCATAACGAACGCCTCGGTAACAGAAGCGTGCTCCTGCAGCGCCAGCTCGATCTCGCGGAGATCGATCCGGTAGCCGCGAATTTTAACTTGCTCGTCGTTGCGCCCCTCGAATCGAATAGTCCCGTCTTCCTGCCAGGCGCCAACGTCCCCAGTCCGGTACATCGTCTCGCCGGAACGGTAAGGGTCCGGCACGAATTTGCTGCCCGTCAGCGCTGGGTTGTGCAAGTACCCTCTCGCTACCCCGTTGCCCGAGATGCAAATCTCGCCCGGAACGCCGATTGGCTGCAACTTCCCGCGTTGATCCGCGATATAGACGTTGTAGCCATCGATTGGCGATCCGATCGGAATATTTTTCTCGATCTCCGGATCGCATCGCCAATAGGTTGCACACACAGTCCCTTCCGTTGGCCCGTACGTGTTGTACACGCGAGCCTGGCTGGCCAAACGGTCGTAATGTGCCGCCTTCAGCACATCTCCGCCGCTGAGATACGTATGCACGCCCGGAACGCCGCCCCGCTTGTTCAATTCGCTGAGCAACAGCGGCTGAATCGTAACGACCGTCACGCCGCTCTCTTGAATCAGCACGATGAGCCGATCAGGATCAAGCACATCTTCCCGCTTCGCGATGACGATCGTAGAACCGCTTAGCAGCGCCGGATAAACCTCTTCGACAAAATGGTCAAAGGAGCATGAAGCCTGCTGCAGAACGACGTCATTGGTGCTTAGCTGGAATTCCTGCTGGAAAGCATGAACGTAAGCAAGCAGTTGGCGATGCTCCGTCATAACCCCTTTTGGCGCGCCTGTCGAGCCCGACGTGTAAGTAACATAAGCGATCTGGCTCGCCTCAATCTCATGCAAGGGAGCATCCACGCCATCGTCCTCGCCGGACGTTGCCGACTCCGCATCGCTAATTGGGATAGCCCGTCCCAAGAAGGATGGCGGAACCTCGATGCCGTCACCGATCAGCAACAACTCTGCCGCGCTGTCCTGTAACATGTAAGCGATTCTGGCAGGCGCATAAGCCGTATCAATTGGAATATATCCGCAACCCGATTTCAAAATAGCCAGCATCGCAACGATCCATTGGTCCGAACGTTCCGCAAGCAGGGCAACCAACCTGTCGCCGCTCTTGAGCGGCTCACGCCGGAGCCTGCGGGCAAGCTTATCAGCCCGGCTGTCAAGCTCGCCATACGTAAAGCTCTGCCCGCCGCTAATAACAGCGACATGCGAAGGATTTGCGCGAGCTTGATCCTCGAAGACGCGATGCACCAATGCCTCGCTCGGCTTTCCAATCGGGGCGTTGAACACATTTAAGATGCTCTCCCGTTCTTCAGGCGTTACCAAATCAAGTTCACTGACGTGCTGCAGCGGCTGGCGGACAACTTGGTCCAGCAAATGCAAGTAATGGCCTGCCATGCGCTTAATTTCGCCAGCGGATAAGCTCGCCGCATCGTAATCGAATTCAACCATCCATTCACCGGATGTGCGAATGCCCAGCGTAAGCTTGTAATGGGTCGATTCGCTCATCTGATAGCCGGTAGCTGCGAGATTGCCGCCCTGCATCGCCAATGCGTCGAGCGGATAGTTGTCGAGCACGACAACCGTCTCAAACAGCTCATTGGCTCCGCCCGCGTTGCCCCAGCTGGCAATATCCGTAATCGACGCACTCTCATGTGGCTCCCTGCGGCGAAGCGCCGCATCAACCGAGCGGATAAGCTGCTCCGTTGCCGCATCTTCGTCCACAGTGACACGAACAGGCACCGTATTAATGAATAGCCCGATCATCTCTTCCACGTTGTCGAGATCCGGTGTTCGTCCAGAGACCGTCGTTCCAAAGACAACATCGCGCGCTCCTCCATACTTATGGAGGAGCAATGCCCAGACGGCGTACAGCACCGTCGCGGCGGTCACGCCTAGCTGCTTTGCATAATCAGCCAACAACAAAGTGGTCTCAGGCGAGAAAGGAGCCGCAAAGGCGCCCGGCACTTTGCGCCGTGAGGCATCCGCGCTCGCTTCGGATCGAAATGGCAGCATGGCCCGATCCCCAAACCCGGCTAACTCGCCCGTCCAATAGGCACGGTTAGCTTCGTTGTTTGCACGCTGCTGCCATGCCACGAACTCCCGAAAACGTGTCTTTTGGGCAAACTGCGGTTCTGTTCCTGCCAGGCAAGCGTCGTAGGCCTGCATAAACTCTTTGAGCAATATCCCATTGCTCCAGCCATCGAACAGGATATGATGCCAGCTAACGGCCATCTCGAAATTGCGATCATCTAACACGCATATAAGCACGCGCAATGGCTCCATCGCCAGGTCAGCTGGCTTGCGCCGCTCATCGTCGATCGCCTGTGCGACAAGCCGTTCGCTCTCCTCTGACGTTAACGCAGAGCAATCCCGCTCCTCGACCTTGATGTTCGGCTCGCGCAGCACGATTTGAACGGGGTGCTCCAGCTTCTCCCAACGGAACACCGTCCGCAACATCTCGTTGGCCATGGCTACATGCCGCCAGGCAGCGCGCATCGCATCCATGCGCAGTTCTCCAGTAAACCGAATGCCGAGCTGTTGCACATAGCTGTCTTCGTCCCTGCCACTGCGGTAGTGATACAACAGCCCCGCCTGAGTGGGCGTCAATGCCGTAATGTCCTCGATGCTCGCACGGTCCAGCTTGGCCGCGTCACTCATCAAAAATTCCTCCTTCTTGGTTACGGTTACCCCGCCACATTCGTCGTTCGCGGCAATCGGTTCCCCTCTTCGATGCCAACGACCTGGCCTAGCTCAAGCTTGACAATCTTGTCTGCCAAATCGAAATAACGGTCGTCATGTGTAATTGCGATCACGCACTTGCCTCGTTCTTTCAGCTCAGGCAGCAGTGACTCGTAGAAAAATTGCCGGAATTCAGGGTCTTGGTCAGCTGCCCATTCGTCGAACAGGTAGATAGGGCGGTCTTCCAAGTAGCTAATTAGTAATGCAAGCCGCTTGCGTTGGCCGGTTGATAAAGCGAGCGTATCCATAGTTCCTTCGCCAATTTGCACCTTGCCATGCAGGCGGAGCTGCGTCATGTGCCGGTCAATCTCATCGCCCTTGTCTGCCGCATTAATGCCGTACAGCTTCTCAAACAGATGGTAATCGCTGAATATTGCGGAAAATTGCCCACCGAGCCATTCTGGCTCCTGCGCCATTCCATTCACTCTTATCTCTCCGCCGTCCGCCGTATATAATCCCGTTGTAAGCCGCGCCAGCGTTGATTTGCCGCTGCCGTTGCCGCCTGTGATGAACGTGACTTCACCCGCACGGAATGCCAGGTTAATCGGCCCAACCTCGAACGACGCTCCTTCTCCCCGAGATGGATGCCTGTATACGACACGATCCAGCTCCAGTGAACGGAATGGCACGCCTTCCGGCAACGGTATAGCAGCCTCAGGCGACTCCGAACCAGCTTGCCCTTCCGACAACTCCGCCGCAAGTGCGTTAATTCGGCCCCAGCTAATTCGAACTCTGATCAGATTCGGAATCGAGCCGAGAATGGCATGAATGGGTCCCGTCATATACAACAGGACGAAAACATAGGTTTGAATCGATGCTGCCTTCATCGCAGGGAATAAGACAGGGAATAGAAACGCAACAACGCCAACGACAAACGAAAAGAGCAGTTCTCCAATGACGTTCACATTCGCGAACTTCATGTCACCCCGAATGCGCTTGTCGCGATAAGTTTTCGAGCTCGCGATCATATCCGACTGAAAATCTTCCCGTCTTCCTTCGTTAAGCGCGAGTTCTTTAAATCCAGTAGTCATGTGATGAATGAAGCCAAAGAACACATTCTGGATATCGCGCGTCTGCTCCCAGATTCGCTGGGCTTGGCGCCCGAACAAGAAATGAAGGCCCGCAGCGGTAACAATAACAAAGAGAGAAACAAGCAGGCCATAGCCGCTAATCGTACCCATATAGACGAAACAGCAGATCAACGTCACGAGGCTTGTAGCTCCGGATACGACGATGTTGGAAAACTCGCTAATTGCCTCCGTATCGTTATTAAGTGCAGCCTGAATCTTCCCTTGTTCCATCCGCTCTAGCCGGCGGAATGGCGCCTTCAAAACCAACTGGGTCAGTTGGACCCTTTTTCCATAGACCATTTCGTTCGCAATTCGAATCAAGCGCGTACGCACTAACTTCTGGCCAACGACATACAAGAAAATGCCGGCGATGAGGTAAAGCAGCAGGCCGCTTGGAAACTTCTCGTCTTCTACGTGCCCAAGGGCAGCGTTGACAATAAAGATGATGAGGGCATTGCCAAGGCCGCTGGCTACGCTCAATACGATCAATGGAAGCATCGCTTTTTCACCTGGCTTCGGAGCCAATGCGGTCAGGGCATAGTAGACGCCGAAGAGCGCGGCTGCTATAAAGACCGTCCAAGCAGCAAGTGGTATCGTGAATGGCGCCCAAACGGAAGCGAACTCCCAATTCAATCCACCAAACAATGAGTCCGGAATCTCGTACAAGCAGTATCCGAATCCAGCGATTCCTGCTGCCAGCGCCACACAGACACCCGCTACCCTTGCAGTTCCTCCACTAAACTTGCGCTGACGCCTCGCCAATTGCACAATCGCGGTTATAAGCTGCCACATCGTTAAGATGATGACTGGCGCTGAGACGAACAGGGCCGCGGATGCGGTAGCGTCCAGCCCTTTCCACATATCTTTAAGTGGATCTGGCATCTTCTTGTCCATGATCATGCTCATGATGCCTTGGCCCATAGTCATCGTTCGAATGTCGCTTTCATTGGCTAATATCGCTACGCCAATGCCATCTGTCGGCCGAATGATGAGGAAGGAGGAAAAGTTCGGGTTATTGCCTTCATGCGCCAGCTCGCCCGTTCCTTTATAGTACAAGCCCCATCCGGCCGCATAAGATGATCCATCCGGGTTCGGAGGAACCGTCTTATCCGGCTCGTGCGACTTTTTGATGATCTCTGGATCAAGCCCGAGACCTGAGACGGCGCCAATTTGAATTTTCAGCCACTTCTCCATCTCCGCAGCGCTCGATATCACATAGCCCGCTGCTGTATTGCCGCGAAATGCGGGAGCGTCATAAGCCCATGTGCGAAGCAAGCCTGGCCTGTACCCTTGCGCCATCTCAGCTCCTTCTGGCGCTTTGTACATATATGTGCCAGTCAAGTCAAGCGGGTCCAATATCTGCTCACGCATGTACCGTTCGAACGGTACGCCCGAAATTTGCTGGACGACGAGCGCAAGCACATCATAATTGATCGTGGCGTAGTCGTATTTCTCTCCCGGTTCGCGTTCCAGCTCCATCCCATCTAACGTACGAACCGTGCGCTCCAGTGCGCCTTCGTCGTCCGCTTGAGGGATGATACCGATCGTTCGAAACGGGATCCCGCTCGTATGATGAAGCAACTGGCGAAGCGTAACTTCCGTTTCCTTGCCTTTGAACGTAAAGTTAAGCCACGGCACATAATGGCTGACCGGTGCATCCAGATCCAGCCTGCCTTCCGTTTCGAGGCGGAATACCGCAAGTGCTGTATACGCCTTGCTTGTCGAACCGATCTCGAACAGCGTCTGCTTCGTTACGGGTTTCTTCTCTTCCCGGTTCGCCCACCCGTACCCTTGGCTCAGTACGGTTTTGTCCCCTTCTACAATGACGACAGCGAGGCCGGGAATATCAGCTTTCTTCTTCTCGCTGCGTATATAAGCATCAATCTCGTCTAAGCGCTCGCTTACTGGAGCATGAGGGTCAGCAGCTACGTGCCCCGACAGCATAACGAAGATTACAACTAGCGTGAGCAGCGGTGCCAATAGCCTTCTAAATCTAAGCATCATGGCTGCATCACCTTTCCGCGCTCCTGTGCAACATGAGCAAGAATCGCATCCACTGCCCGAGGCGGTCCGCCTGCCTCATTGAGCGACTGGTGAATGCGTCCGCAAGCTTCGCGATAGGCTGGCTCCGTGCGGACGCGACGGACTGCATCCGCCACATCGGCTGGCTGCCAGTCTTCGCCTTGCAGGAAGATGCCGGTCCCTGCCTTTTCTACCGCGATTGCACCCATGAATTGGTCGAAGCTCTGAGGCACGACGACCATTGGCACTTCCGAGCACAGGCTTTCGTGAATGCTGTTCGCGCCGCCGTGGGTAATAAATGCGGCTGCTCGGCTTAGCAGTGCCAACTGCGGCATATGGGAACGAACGATCACGTTATCCGGCAATTGCCCAAGCCGCTCTGCCGGCACTTCATGGCCAATCGACATAGCAACCTGCACTTCTTGGCCGGCGAAAGCTTCTATACACCTCTTGTAGATATGCTCCGCATCATTAAAAATAGTGCCTAACGCGACATAGACCAGCGGACGGCCGTCCAGCCATTCAAATGGAAAACCGTCAGGCTCTGTACGCGGCTCGACGGCGTATCCCGTGAACACATAGCTGTCATCGAAAACTTGCCCGTACAGCTGAAATTCGCGAGATGTTGGCGCGAGATTCAGTTTTTCTTTGCCGCAGAAAATATCGTTGATTATGCTCGACGTATGAATCCCATACTTAAGCGCGATGATCTTGGATAGCTTGGCTTCCAACTTGCGATAGACGTCAGTCCGCCCTTTGTTCTTGGCATAGACGGGATCGTTCCCCGCCCGCAGCACATATTCCATAAAAAATTCGGGATCGACATCTGCCATCTCATCGATATAAGCAAAATTCGCAAATACCGAGATGCCCGGCACGCCAAGCTGGCGAGCCATTTCTTTGCCCCAATAACAGAACGCGTCATGCACAATATAGTCAGGTCCCCATGCCCGCGCATCTTCCAGCTCAGCTTCGACAATCTTCTGGCTATTGCCCAGAATAAAGTCAGCTGTCACGAGGAACGTCTCGATTCCCCCTGCGTCGTGCGTACTGAAGCCCAGCGGCTCCTTGTAAGCGACGAACGTAGCGCCTGTCGCTTCAATTCGAGCCCGGAACGGTTCACCCGAATAGTACAGGATCTCTTCGCCCCGATCAGCCAGCTCACGTATGAGCCCCAGTGTCGGATTGACGTGCCCATGCAGGTCCACGCCAAAATAAATGCCTCTCGTCATGACTTCCTCCTACGATTGTGGCCTGTTCATCACATAACGGTCATTCTTGCGGACATCATCGGCATTCGGGGCATTCCGTCCCCAAGCGCCGGCATAAACGATCTGATGGTCGTCGGACAGCTGCGCCAAGTCTCGCAGTTCATCGTCGTAAAAGCCCCCGATTATTGAAAAGCCAAGCCCCATCTCTTCTGTTTTCAAGTGGATGAACTGGCCCAATGCCCCTCCATCGATGGAGCATTGCTGATACTTCGAAAACTCTTCATCCGGAATTTGCGACATATCGACTGTGAAGACGAATAAGACCGAACAGTCGCGAATAAAGGTTTGGCCGAGGCAAATTCCGGCAGAGTCATTCCGGTAATTGCCTTCCTTCAGGCATTGAAGCCTGCCTTCTTCATAGCGGTAAACGCCTGGTGACAAGCCTTCTACGCCATGAATTACCAAGTGGAATGTGAAAAGAATGCCGAGGCTGTCGATAAACGCCAGCATCGTGTCCAGTTCCTCCGCACGCAGCTCGCAGCATTGAAACGCGGCGCTTGAGCGCCGCTCGATAATGAGCGGAAGCAATCGGTCATAATCCGTCCATTCCTCTGGCAGTGACAAACGCGTCAGCCAGCCTTCCGAGTGTTCTGGAACCGTTGCGTTCACCCTCCGCTGAAAATCCATAATTGGCGTCCAATTAAACAATTGGGAATCAGCATCGTCCTGCGATTCGCATCGCTGGGCCAGCTGTAACCGCTGGGGGGAGGCAGACGATATTGGCGCTTTGCCATGATCTGAAGCAGGTTCTGTGCAAGCTGTGACCAATGCGATTGGCACTTCGTAAGCATCCAATTTCAGCAGCGTGGCGAGTTCCTCGGAGCGGAGCTGCGTGTATGCGGAGAACCGCCATCCCAGGGCCCTAAGCACCAGTTGAAGATTCGCTGCGACATGGCCGGCGTCGACCATGCCGAACCGGTAGCCCTTATGTGCATATTTCCAGCACGTCCTCCATGGGACGATTGATAAAATGAAACATACGTCTGCGTCCCGTTCAGCAGCAGGCAGCGTTTCGCTAAGCAGGTCCGCCGCCTTCGCATCCCCTATCCCGTAGAGAGACGCATGCAGTGCGTTGTAATGATAGAGGCCAGGCTGAATGCCTTCCAGCCGGCGGACTGACACATATACCTCCACCGGATAGCGGCCCCCAGCTGACGGGAACGACCACAACAGCTCCGATTCATGCCCATGAAACTTGACGGAGGTGACGCCAAATGCTGGCAGCAACAGCCGTTTTAGCCACTCCACACCGGTTAGGGAACCTGGTGGAGGCGGGGCTTTTTCCCCTTTATAAATCGACGTTTTCAATCTCACGCGTGGTCCATTGTAGGATTTGAAGCGTTCTGGCCTGGGGCTTGTGTCGAATCGATTGCCCACGTATTCCCTTCCCCTGGTGTATTGAAAGATGGAAAGGTGTTCCACCGTTGTCGTCGTCGGATTGCTCATCTTCGATCCCACGCTTTCGGTTTATTTGGGTTTTCGTCCAACTGCTGCTTCCCTATAGGTACAAGCTGTCAAGTGCTTCCTGGGACAAAGAAATGGTCGTGAAGTCCGACGGTGTATAAGCCCTTTCCTGAACGTTGCAGCAATGGCGGATCAGCTCGTTCGTCCGCTCGGCAAAGCGCCCAGCAAAGGCAGTTGCCGTCTCCGGCCGGATTCGGCTACGGTCGTAACCGACGGATAATTGCAGCCTGTTGCCCATCACCATCGCAACGATGTCAATCGGCGCCGTGGCTGGATTGCCCGGGCCACTGTCAGCGCCTGTCGGCTCCTCTGACAGCTTAAACAATTCTCCTCCGTTCAAGGAGGAATCAAGCTCACCGACGTAGTTAAAACGGACGCGGTTGCCCTCGCCGGGATCTTGGAGCGTGCGCGACAGCCTTGTCAGCAAGCCGAAGCCCAAACCTCGCATAGGGAGGTTGCGCAGCGTTTCTTTAACTGACTTGACACTTTCATCCCACGAACCGCCTTCGACGGCTTGTAGTCGGACCGGATACATCGATGTAAACCAGCCGACCGTCCGCGAGAGATCCAGAGAAGAATCAGCTGGCTCGCGGCCATGCCCTTCCAGCTCGACCACAGGGTGATCAATGCTGAAGACATCCCTGATTGCCGCAGCAAGTGCAGCTGCAAGCAGCTCTTGCGTATTCGTTCCATAGGCAACGGAAGCGAGCTTGAGCAATTGGTCCGTCTCTTCTTGGGACAGCGATTCCGTCACCGTACCCGGACGCGATCCCGTATTTTGACCGGACGCATCGTGGTAGATGTATCGCTCGTCCTCCAATACAGACTGCCAATAGGCCCGCTGGCCCTCTGCCTCATCCAATCGGTTCCACAGATGCTCCGCCCATTGTTGGTAGGAGGTTGTCGCAGCAGGGAGCGGAAGTGCCTCCGGATGCACAAGATTCCGGTATAGCGCAATAAAATCCTCCAACAAAATCGACCACGACACCGCATCAACAGCAAGATGGTGGGCGGTGAGCAGCACCATAGTTCCGTCCGTTCCAAGCTCGAACATACAAGCTTTTAGGAGCGCTTCACGGTCCAGTTGGAAACTGGCCTTCAGCCGCTCTCCATTTGCCTTGAAGTGATCAAGCTGGCCGGCTCTATTCAATTCCGTTAAGTCATAAACCTTCACTGATTCGATGAGGGCATCGCTATTGTAAGCAATCACGCCAGTCGACGGATCAAGGTTCAACCGAAGCGAGTCATGCCGATCGACCAGCTTTCGAATAATGACATCCAGTTGGCTAGCGGACAGTTCTGCGTCCAGTTGCAAGAAAACCGATTGGACGTAATGTTGCCGATCCGTGAATGGCCGAGCCAAAAACCAATCCAGGATCGGTGTCTTGCGTTGCTCGCCTTCACATCGCTTGCCTTCACCGGACGCTTCAAAACCAATCGCCCGAATGTATGTGGCCATATCAGCGAACACAGGGTTATCCAAAACATCGGCAACCTTGATCGCAAAACCGCGGCTGCGGAGCCGTGAAGCGAGTTGAATCGCTTTAATGGAGTCTCCGCCCCACGTGTAGAAATGGTCTTCTTCCGTAAGCCCGTTCTCGTGCAGCACATCTCTTGCTACCGCAAGAAGGGCGATTGTTGCTGGGTTCAATTGTCCGGTTGGCGTTCGTTCGCCAGAAGCTCCAACGTTGTTCAACACAGGTGCTGGCAGCCGTACACGGTCCACTTTGCCGTTCACATTCAGCGGAATGCTCTCGATTCCGATGATGTGTGCCGGAACCATGTAAGCAGGCAGGCACTCACTTAGGTAAGCAGACAAATCTGCCGTATCAGCCGTATCTTCCGAATCCCGCACAACGTAGCCGCATAAATACTTGCTGCCGTCATTCGTCTGGCGGTCAATGACCACAGCCTCCCGGACCGTCGGGTGCTCAACTAGCATCCGTTCGATCTCTCCCAATTCAATCCGGTGGCCACGAATTTTCACTTGCAAGTCCACGCGTCCCGCGTATTCGACTGCGCCTGTCTCTAACCTGCGCGCCAAATCTCCTGTCCGGTACATGCGCTCGCCTGGAAGGAATGGGCATGGAACAAACCTCTCCTCCGTCACCAGCGGCAAGTTCCGATAACCGCGCGCCAACCCGTCTCCCGTAATGTAGATTTCGCCCAACACGTCCTCAGGCACTGGATTCCCATCCCGGTCCAGCAGGTGAATGCCCACATTTGCTGCAGGGACACCGATCGGAACAGAAGCTCTGCCATCCCCATCCGGGTCGTAGCGATGGATCATACAGCCGACAACCGTCTCGGTCGGGCCGTATTCGTTACATATTTCGATTCGTCCGCCGAAGCTATCATAAATGCGCTTGGCTAGATCTGTTCGTAAATCTTCCCCCCCAACGATGAATTGCCTGATGGAACTTCCCCGGTTATCCCGATCTTGCAGCAAGCTCAGATGCGAAGGCGTCAGCTTGACGACCGTCGCTTGATTGTCCTTCATGATGCGCTCTAGCACATATTCCTCTTCATCATCCCGATAAATGTCGATCCGCCCACCCACAATAAGCGGTGTGAAGACCGAGGTGACGGTTAAATCAAAAGCGAGTGACGAATAAAGCGGGAATACTTCCTCCTCGCTTCGTGTGTATTGCTGCTTGCACCACCAAATATAGTTAACGAGCCCTTGATGCTCGATCATGACCCCCTTAGGCTTGCCTGTCGAACCTGATGTGTAGATGATATATGCTAAATCGTTAGGTCCAGCAGCTCGTACTAGATCCTGGATCGGTGTTGCCGCGTATAGTGCTGGATCGTCCAGGTAACCGATCACCCCTTCGTAGCCGGTGCCTTCCGGTACCGGAACGTTCGTAAGCAGCAGCCTACAACCCGCATCCGCCAGCATGTAGCCAATACGTTCTGTTGGATAATCTGGATCGATCGGCACATAAGCAGCGCCAGCTTTCAGCACAGCTAGGATAGCAACGACCGTATCCAGCGAATGCCGGATAAACAATCCAACAGCGCATTCCTTGCTGATGCCTTGCGAGGCAAGCCACGCGGCAAGCTGATTCGACCGCATGTCCAATTGGCGATAGGTCAACCGATCCGACCCATATGCAGCAGCGGTCCGCTCTGGCGTACGATTCGCCTGCTCCCCGAACAACTGCGTCACCGTCTTGTCCGCAGGATAAGCCTCGCGGGTCGACAAGTATGCGGCAAGCCGTTCCTTCTCCTCTTCGAACAACATCGGCAAGCGGCCAACGGGCAGCTCTGGAGATGCAAGCATGCCATCAATCAGCGTCACTAACCGCCGGTATAGCTGGTCGATTTGCGCTTCGGAATGATCCGACGGCTTGAAATCGATTTCCATTAGCAGTTCACCAGATGCTGGCCAGTCCTTGACAACGAGCTGCAACGCATGGGTCTGGCTGCCACAGTGATGCTCTACAACTTCCGCTGTACCGCTCGCCCATTCGGTAATAACCTTCGTGTTATAGACGTTAACGCTAATATCAAAAATGCCGTCAATGCCGCGTTTCTTAAGCTGCAGGTCCGAAATGAGCACATCGTACGGATATTTCTGGTGATAGTAGCAGGCCGTCAGTTCACGTTGAAACCGTGCTAACTCGCTCTTGATTGGGGCTTCAGCGTCAAAGGCAAAACGCAGCGGCATCGTGCTCGTGAACATGCCGACAGTCGCCTTCTCCTTCGGGCCAGACCGGTTGAATACAGGCATGCCAATCACCGTATCGGCGAGCCCGTCCTTCTTCCGGATATATAAGGCGACGAGAAAGTGAAACAAAGCGGTGAGGCTGCATTCCAATTCTGCCAGATACGCTTTGACGGCTGTGGACCTGGCTGCGTCTAGCATATAGATTTTGCGCCTTCCAGCAAGTGATTCAGAAGATGCAGGCGGCGGTTCTTCCTGTGGCCATCCGGCAAACTTCGTACGCCAGAAGTCCCCATCGCGCTTGAATCGAGTGGATTCAAGATAACTAGCTTCGCGCTCAATATAGTCCAGATAAGATGGCTCTTGGCCATGCGCGTGCTCTTCGCCGCGCGATAGGCGTTCGTAAGCTTCCCGGATTTGGCCGATCAGCATCGTGCTGGACCAGCCATCGGATGCGATATGGTGTATTTTGACGAGGAATCCCCCGTCCCCTTCAGCTATTCGGAACATCGGGAACGAGCAGAGCGCTCCGCCGTCCAATGAGAACGGTTCAGCAGCTGTCTCCTCTACCCAGCGTTGCCACTGCGACTCTGGATTCGGCAAATTCGAGAAATCGACAAAAGGCTCGTCCTTTTCCGTCTCGCCCAAAGGCACAGCATATTGTGCGGGAATGCCGTCTACTTCTTCGATCCGAAGCCGAAGCGCATCATGCTTTTGCTTCTGTTCATGGATCGCCTGTGCGAGCAGATGGTAATCAAGCGGTCCTTGGATTCGAATCGATCCTGTAATATTGTGCAGTGCGGAGCCCGGATAAATCTGCTCCGTATACCATACGCGCTTCTGCGGATGCGTCAGAGGATATCGCGTGGCACTCATTTGGCAACCCCTCCAGCGTGAATTAGTTATTCATTTTTAGTGTTTTTTTGAAATCGATTGTAATTTAGGCCGGCTGAAAAATCTTGTTGGCTGGGAAGTAACACTCATGGGGTTCGTACATGATGGATTGGGTCGCATTTTCCGTCGAAATAAAGGTCATGACAGATGTCATTGCATGCTCGGGCTAAGAGGTTATTTTGGGGTTTCATGCCGAATAAACACGCATATTTATCCGAATGTGACTCTTATCATACTTGCGGATTCTGGAAACCGTCAAGTGATTTTCTAGTATAGATCAATGGCGCCAGTCATTTACAGCCTTGTGTTTCTCCGTTAAGATATCCATGAATAACGGAGGCCTATTAATCGGTCTCCGTTCCAAAGAGGAGGTCATGATGAACGATGAAAGTACTTGACGTTGAACCCGTCAAGAGCGCTGGCGGAGACTGCTTTGACGATGTGATCGTGACCGTGGATGGCTGGTACCGCAAAGGTTACGAGCTCATGTATGCGAATGCCCTGAAATTCGAATGGTCGCCTCCTGCGCCTGGGGCCACAATAGGAAGCCGAATGCAAACCGGGGTATCCAATGCACTCGATTTGCTCGGCGAATTCCATGGATACAACATTGAAGTTGTACGGAAACCTACGCCCAGCGAGGGCCTCACGCTCATCCAAGAGCAGCTCAGCAAGGGAAATCCCGTCTGCCTGAACTTCGACACTTTCTATTGTCCATGGGACCAGCATTTTGGCGTCTATCACCAGATGTGGCATGTGATGATCGTGGTCGGGTTTGACCCGAATACCGAAGAGCTAATAATCGTCGACCCCTATTTCTCGAAGAAGGATTTACGAATCTCTATGGAGCTATATGCAGGCGGATTGCAAGGCATTATGACCGTCGAGCCCACGCCAGGCTGGACTTTCGACCGCAGCCGGCTGATGGACCGCCTCCTCCATTTGCTTCGGGAGCATTTGAATGCTTCACCCAATCATTTGCGGCGCTTCGCCGATGAAATTGGCGACATCAACTTTGATGCAGAAGCCGAAGAAGGCAGTTCGCGTTTCGTTGCCAGCCCGTTGTTCATCAAGCTGAACGTTATGCATACGGCGCGGATCAACTACTCCCTCATGCTTAACTACGTCGCGGACCGGTTCGGCATTCCAGCTCTCGCATCCTGCTCCGAAGATGTTCGCCGGTTGAGCAACCCATGGAGCACGATACGCGGCATGCTGGCCAAAATTAACTTCATGCCCCCAGAACACCGGGATGCCAAGTTAATGGCTAGCCTTGGCGCCAAAATCCGCAGCGCGGCGGAAATGGAAGAACAGGTGCTGCAGCGCGTAATCGCTCTCATTGACGGCGAAGGATTAGACTCGGAAGCGATGGTCGCTGCCGCGTCATCCACAGGCGAAACTACGCGAACCATCGTTCCTATCGATATAAGCGGGATATGCGCCATTCGAGGAATCCATAACAGCCTTGGCACAGCGGACGTCGACGGAGATGGGCACAGTTATAGCCGGGAGGGCCTTCCTGTGGACGGGCTGTTGCGAATCGGAGACCTATCCTTCGTGTTCCCCGCCAGCCAAAACGAAGCGGATTGCGACAACACCGCTTGCGATGGGCAAGCCATTCCGATCCCGCCAGGCCACTATCATGGCATTTCGGTGCTTGCTAGCAGCCAATACGGGGGCAGCGCAGACGCGTTCACCGTCGAATACGCGGATGGAACGAGCGAACAGGTCCAGCTCGGATTCGCGGATTGGTGGAGCCGCTTCCCTATTGCCGGCGAGAAGGTCGCTTGGTCAGCCAATCTCAACAGGCCCTCGTTGGGCAAAACCGAAGAAATCGTCCATTTGTTCGCGAACGAAGCGCCTCTATCACGTACAGGATCAACCGCCGTACGGATCGTATTGCCGAATTTGCCGAATCTGCATGTGTTTGCTGTCTCCATGTGGAAGCAGGCTTGAACCGATAGCGTTAGCTATTTTATAGATTAGGTTGGATATTTACGAGAATAAAATAAAGGCCAAAGCTTCGGCTCTGGCCTTTTTACCATGTTTGCACTACCTTATTTACAATAATTTATTAAATACATACTTTTTATAAGTTGTAATTAGATGTAAGAATATTATTATACTTCACGATCCGCCTGGCATTTGCTCAGTGACCTCAACAGGGCCGATTATTTTCCAATTGCACTCTTCTAAAGCGGTTACATATGTACGATGGGCAGGCAGGAAACTGCAACAATCCAGCTGCTATATTAATGTAGAGAAAATAATCTTCGCCCGACCCACAACGGCTTCTACCACGCGGCTACTTCAGCGCTTCGGCTGCTGGAGCCTTTCTGGAGGAAACGAAGAAAGGCTGGTGCCTTCTTGAATAATGCTGAAAGCTCAATATTGCCGCCCATGACATTCGTTACCCGCTCGTTTTTTTATCATTTTTTATGTTAATAAAAAATTAAATATTTGGATTTTTATAACTAACTCATAATCTAACATATGTTTGAAAAATTATTGCGATAGGCAAAATAAAATAAGCTCACACGCCTCGAATTAACTGCATGAAACACCAGGCAGTTGGATGCCGCGCCAGCCGCTTACCTCGCATTGGACATGTTTATTCAAACCCACAGCCATTAGTTTGCCGTCCGATTTAAGGGCAACGGTATGGCGTCGACCCGCGGCTAAGGTTCCTTTAAGGTACTACGTTACAGTTTTCGAAACTACCGCCTGCTGTGAGCCATTATGAAAAGCCATGGTTTAAACATGAAGGAAATGGTTAATGTATCAGTGATTTACAAATTCCAAGAGAGGGATGTGCTATGTCTAGAATCGATCAATTGATTAAAGAGAACAAAGTTAGTGCTATGTTGCTGCTCGTGATTCGCTTTTATTTAGGATGGAAATGGCTAGACGCCGGCTGGGGAAAACTAACCTCGGATAAAGCTTTTGACGCATCGGGGTATTTGAAGAATGCAGTCGAAAATTCTTCTGGCGCAAAACCTACCGTTCAGGGCTGGTGGGGCGATTTCGTCGGTTCTACGGTTTTGCCTAATGTAAATGTTATCAACATCTTGATCCCTTGGGGGGAGTTATTAGTAGGCATATCGTTAATTCTCGGGCTCTTCACCGTATTCGGCGCATGCATGGGAGGGATATTAAACTTCACTTTCTTTCTTTCTGGCTCTATCAGCTCGATTCCACAAATGCTTCTCTGCGCTTTTGTCATCATCTACGCAGGGAGAAATTCAGGTTACTTCGGGCTCGGCAATCTCTACCGGCACTACATGCCTAAGAAATCGATGGACAAGCAACAGCAACTCAACGTAAGTTAGATTGGAACGATGATTAATGGTCGTGGAGTGATCCAGCGGCCATTTTTTAATTTTATGTTCTGTATCCTTCAGTGTCGGACTATATAGTATGGCCGATTACCTATATGATGCGTTTGAAAGCAGGGAGAATCCTGACATGAATGATAACAACCCTATAAAGGATAGGATTACGGGCAAACCATTAAAGAATAAAACATACACCCGCGTTAAATGGGTGGGGCTCGGCACCCTACTCCTTCTACTTGTCTTTTTTGTTCCTCAACTTTCTTATGTCATGAACATTTGGGGATCCGGGTCGACAACAATTACAGATTCAATAACAAAGGAGTCACTAGGGGAAGCAACCCTTACCAGCGATTTATTTGAAGTCAATCCAATGTACGACAATATGAATCGGGGGCATAATGAGTTGGTTAACCATGCCGTCATTGATCCCAATTACTACAAAACAAATCCAATTCGGAGAGGTGACATTATTTACTTTCATGGGCAGGCT
This sequence comes from Paenibacillus sp. MMS18-CY102, assembly GCF_009789195.1. Classification (GTDB taxonomy): domain Bacteria; phylum Bacillota; class Bacilli; order Paenibacillales; family Paenibacillaceae; genus Paenibacillus_T. Next base: position 137,442 of record NZ_WSTC01000012.1, read on the forward strand.
TTCGATCCAAGGCTAAGAGAAGGCGATATTAGCAGAGTGATCGGCCTTCCCGGCGAGTCCATAAAAGTTCATAAGGGGCAAATATACGTGAACGAAAAAAAATTGAATACATTTTATGGGCAAGCACACAGAGGTGGAATGACCAGAGAAGCCTTTCTTCAACTACCTGATAGTCACAATATCAATAAAGAAGTTATCTTAAAAGATGTATACGACTTTTCTTTGAAATCTGTAACTGTGCCGGACGGAACCATCTTTATCGTCGGAGATGACTGGTTGCGTAGCTTGGATAGCTTACATTTGGGTCCCCTCCCGCAGCGATTGATTACTGGAAAAGTTGTTGGCGAATGAAATTGTAATCTTTGTTCAGGTGATGGCTTCTGAATTCACTCAGGAGCCATCTTTTTTAATGTTCAATGGCAGCAGTCAAATTTGTAATGGGGCACGCACCCATTGACCTGAAGACGTAACTCTTCAAGAGTTTTACAGTCTTTGTAGTTAAGCTCATCCTTCGTATAACCAACAGCCTGAATTATTTTCTAACTAATTATGGCACCACACAAGGTCTTTCGCCGCTTGACACCCGCCTCCAACCAGTACTAATATTAGGTATTAGTATCTGGTACTAAATTATGAAAGGAATGAATGCGGCATGGCACAATCCTACAACCTTTTATCTAACGCACGTATAACGGCAATTGGCTCTTACGTACCTGAATCAATTTTATCCAACGCGGATTTGGAGAAAATGGTGGAGACAGATCACGAGTGGATCGTGCGCCGCACCGGTATCGAGGAAAGGCGTATTGCGGCACCGGATCAATTCAGCAGTGACCTATGCATACAAGCCGTTGCCGATCTGCAGCGCCGGTATGGCGTTCAGCTCGATGATGTCGATTATATTATCGTTGCCACAACGACGCCGGATTCCCCATTCCCTTCTACCTCTGCGCGACTACAGCAAGCATTCGGCATGAATAACTGCGGAGCAATCGATCTCCAAGCAGCATGCGCGGGCTTCACCGCTGCCCTACAAAATGCGAACGGCCTGCTCTTGTCCGGCGCAGCGCGTAAAGTGCTTGTCGTAGGGGCAGATACGATGTCCAAAATTACCGATTATACCGATCGCTCGACCTGCATCCTGTTCGGTGATGGTGCGGGCGCTTTGCTGCTGGAAGCCGAAGACAACCGGAAGGGCGACGTGCTTGCTTCCTACTCCGTAACGACAGGGTCTGGCGGGCATCATGTGTACTTGACGGGACTGTCGGAAGTCGTTGGCGAGCATAAGCTCGACAATCCGGGGAAGGTCGTACAGAACGGGCGCGAGGTGTACAAATGGGCAGTCGGCACGGTGCCCGAAGGCGTGGAGAAGCTGCTGGAACGTGCGCAGCTGCAAGTGTCGGATCTCGATTGGTTCGTACCGCACAGCGCGAATCTGCGTATCGTCGAATCGATTTGCGAACGCACGGGCATTCCGATCGAACGCTCGCTCGTGTCGCTTGTGAAGTATGGCAATACTTCTTCTGCATCCATCCCGCTCGCGCTGGATCTAGCGGTTCGCGAAGGGCGGCTGGAGCAAGGGCAGCTCATGCTGTTATATGGATTCGGCGCCGGATTAACGCAGGCTGGCGTTATTCTTCGTTGGAGCCTTCCTAAGGCTTAACAGCCGTTTTTGCACAAAATAACACTCGCACGCCTATACGAAGTAAGCGTTTTTAACCGCCCGCTCGGGCCTGCCTTGCCTAGCATAATATGAACCAGACGCGTGGCGATGCCGGTGTCCGTTTCATACGTTTGCCAGGAAGGCGGGTAGTATACCGAATGAAGCTATTGTTTACTTATTTCGTGCCGAGCGGCGGCATTGAAACGTTGAACCGGCTTCGCGCGCGCATCCTGCGCCGTATCGGAATTGAGAGCCATCTCTTCTACTTATGGGACGGCGCCGGCGTCCAGAATCTCATCCACACCGACATCCCCTATTTGGTGTCTAACGACGACCATCATATCGCCACGATGCTCGCCCTTCACCAATACGATGCAATTATCGTAACATGCGATCACTTCTTGCTAGACCGATTGCGGGGACATGGCTATAAAGGCCCGATTTTGTACGAAGCACAGGGCCTTGGCACAAGGGAACAAGCGTTATCGACACTTCGGGAAGCTTCCCCCTACATTCGCAAGCATGCCCAAGCCGTGCTCGGGCCGCAAACCTCCCATCTTATAGCTGCCTATACTGGCTACTTTCCCGATCTCCCCCGTTTCTATATGCACAATCCCGTCAATATCGAGCAGTTTCATTACCGTACGCTGCCGCAAGCGAACCCTGACGGTGCGCCCGTATTAGCATGGATTGGCAGGCTGGAGAGCAATAAAAATGTTTCCCTCTGCCTTCGCATCGCTGCACATCTCGCGCGTGCTGTCCCGAATTTGCAGTTGTGGATGTTTGTCGACCTCTCCCTTAGCGAACCTGATCAACGGCAATCATTCGAGAAGCTTGTTCATGAGCTAAACCTCAGCAATCGGTTAAAGCTGCTCTCTAACATTCCCCATCATCAAATGGCTGATTACTTATCAGCAGTTGGCGACAGCGGCGGTTTTCTCCTGTCGACTTCCGGCACGGAAGGATTCGGCTATGCGATAGCTGAGGCCATGAGCTGCCGCTGCCCAGTGCTTTCTACTGACTCCGATGGCGTACGCACTTTTATTGAGCATGGGCGGACTGGGTTATTTTTCCGTACGGGCAAGGTGGAGGAAGGCGTCCTCTACGGGCTTCAGCTGCTGAATGACCGCGAAGCAACCAATCGGATGCGCGACGCAGCGTACAGCCTAATGAAAACAGCCTTCAGCCCGAATCGGTATTGCGCTGATTTGAACAACGTGCTCGTAGCACTCGGCATTCGCCCTCCGCTATAAAGCCCGCTTCGCAGCCTCTGAGAGGCTGGCGAAACGGGCTTTTTGGTGCATATCGAAATGGGTGCCAAATGCAGGCCGCTGCTCGGGCATTCGACGTGACCCTACTTCCCTGGCTCTCGTATACTAGCATATAACGAACTAGGAAAGACGGGGTGTACCTTCATGCTGCCGGCAACCGGCCTCCCGAAAGTATCCATTATCATCCCATTCTATAATGACCCTTATGTAAGCCACTCGATCTCCAGCGCGCTTGGCCAAACGTATCCGAATATCGAGGTTATCGTCATCGACGACGGCTCAACCCGCCATCAGGATAAGATCACTCCTTTTCTCGGCCGCATTCACTATATTGGCAAAGGAAACGGCGGCACCGCCAGCGCACTGAACTACGGCATGAATCTCGCAACTGGCAAATACGTCGCATGGCTCAGCTCGGACGACCAATTCAAGCCGGACAAAGTGGCAAAACAAGTCGCGTATATGGAACGGACCAATGCGCAGATCAGCCATACCGATTATGACCTGACGAACGAGAACAGCGTAATTACAGCTACCTCCGCATCGGCTAAATTCCATTCGGCCAAAGCTTTTATCGCATCATTATTAACGGGCTGTGCCATAAACGGGTGTACGATTATGATGACGAAAGACCTTTTCAGGCAGATGGGCGGATTTAATGAAAGTTTGCCTTATACGCATGATTATGAGCTGTGGATTCGCGTAGTGCTTGCCCGGCATGATTTTCATTTTATTAACGAATCCCTCACGGTCTACAGGCGCCATCCCGGCATGGGGACGGCACGCCACTTCGATACGATCGTGAAAGAAGCAACCGCCATAATGAACATCTACCGGCAATCCCTAACGGCGCTTGTCGCCCAGTTGCCAGGATAATGCGGGCTCGCCAAGCAAAGCTTTCACAGATTAGAGCGGATGAAACGCTACTTTCTTGCGGCTGGCAATAAAACCAAGCCGCGAGGGATGCCGCATCCGCTTAGCTCTGCATTAGGCTTGTCCAGGCCCGCTAATTGGGAGCTGGCGGCTTAGCTTGCCTCCGCTAATGATACAGGCAAGCGGCCTATCCCACTGGACACTGGATATGGAAGCCGCCGCCGGCCGCTGCCGCTGATACGTTGCAAAGCTTGTGATCCAATCGATCGCTATCTAACGCCGAGCTGCGATAGAAACGCTTTGTATCTGCTCTCGTACGTACGGAACGTTGCTCTCGTCTCTTGCTCAATCGCCACCTTATTCCGAAGCGTCCCCATGCGCTCATGCCAGCGATAAGCAATGAGCGGCTCCGGCGTTAGATGAAAAGGGACGCCGGCCAGCAGCACGCGAATCCAATAATCCAGATCCTGCGTATATTGCAATCGCTCGTCGAACGGGCCTATCGATCGAAAGAGCGATTTTCGCATCATGACGGTGCAGCCATTAACCGGGTTGCTAGTGCGGAATGCCTGAAGCAGCTCATGCGTTCGGCTTGGCGGCGCGACAGCAAACTGCGTGTATCGGCCTATGCCGTCAATACAATCAAAGCCAGTATGGCCGATCCACGCATCGACGCTGCGCATGGCAGCGAGCTGCCGCTTGATTTTGTCCGGGTAAAAGACATCATCTGAGCTGAGCCACGCTACATATTCCCCGCTGGCGTGCCGAAAGCCGTGGTTCAGCGCGCTTGCCGTGCCGCCATTGGCTTTTCCTAAATAATGGATGCGATTCGCGTACGGCTTAAGCAGCTCTGCATGCTCGGTGGAGCCATCGTCAACGACGATGACCTCTACGTTACGGTGCGATTGCGCCAAGGCGCTGTCAACAGCCTCTCGTACATAAGGGTCATTATAGAATGGAATGACGATCGAAACTTTCGGTTCATGGCTGCTCATTGCCGCTCAGGCTCTCCCTTCTGAATCAACCTTGCTCTCGCATCCTCTAATGTATCCTGCAGTGATTGTTTCAGCGTAAAACGGGGCTCCCAGCCAAGCGACCGGATGCGGCTCGTATCAGTGGGGGCAGGAGACGGCGATGTGGAGTTGCCAATGTCAAAATGCAGGGGGCATGCCGCCAGCGCCATGAACTGGCTGGCCAATTGCTCCAATGTAACGAATCGTCCCGAAGCAACCGGGTACACGCTGCCTGGCGCGCCATGCTGCAAGAGCAGATCGTACGCAGCCATAGCATCGCGAACATCCAAGTAATCACGCTGCTCCGTCCGCGATGACAGCCGGAACGGCTGAATCAGCGGAGGCTTCCGGTCCGTATCAGCGGCTCCCGCTGCCTCCTCCCGCGCTGGCGAAACCGGCTGGCCCGCCACTCCATGCCCGCTTGGCGCTGCTGCAGCAATCGCTTCCGCTTGTGCGGCATACTTTGCTAACAGCATGCACAGCCCTCGCGACCGGCCAGGCCCAATTAAATTCGACGGCTCCGCAATGATGACATCCATGCCATACAAAACGGGCCAGCACTGGGCAAGCAGCACTTGCATCGTCTTGCTCACGCTGTAGGGATGCGCCGGTTCCGGCGGCTGATCGCCGGCTGGCAGCTCGAACCGCAGCATCGATCCTGCGATAAGTACGCGGCAAGGCTTCCCCAGCGCCCGGACCGCTTCCAACAGATGGACCGTCCCCATCACATTCGCCATCAGGTAGCCGGCCGGGTCATGCCAAGACCGATCCGCTGCGTTTAGCCCCGCAAGATGCACAACGTAATCCGGCTGTGCCGCTTGGATCGCTCGCTTCGCATCCGCTAAATCGGTCCAATCGCATGCGATGGCGGCGGTAGCCGGCTGATCCGCAAGCTGCCCCATGCTCCCGGCTGCCGCCCCGGAATGCCGCACCGATGCAACCGCCTCGTACCCCGCCTGCGCAAAATATGCCATGGCATGCTCCCCGCAAAATCCGCCTGCGCCCGTAACGAGCAGACGCGGGCTGCTCATCGCGCCCGCATCCAATCCGCTAATTCAGCGAGCATCTCGCGATACGGCGCAGCTTGATGGCCCCAATCCGGGCGCGTCGCCAGCAATGTCCGGTCAATCACAGGATCAGCAGCCGGCACAATTGTGACGCCTTCATGCCCGAAAGCTTGTTGGAACAGCCGCAGCAGTTCCAGCTTGCTGACGGTTTCCGGTGCCGTCAATTGCACTAGCCCGCCAATCTCCGGATGCGAGATGGCATACGCGATCGCTTTGGCAAGTTCCAACGTCGTCACGCCATTCCAATAGACAGAGGCGTACCCGCGGATCTCGCCTTTCTGCTTCAGAAACCATTGCAGCAATCCGATTCCATCTTCCTTCGGGTCTGGCCCAATGATCGAGGTGCGGATTGTTAGATGCCGCGGGTCTCTGGACTCGCCCATCGCCTTGGTCCGCGCATACATGGAAGTGCCTTCCGGCGCATCATACTCTGTATAAGAACCCCGGTCTCCCGAGAAGACGCAATCACTGCTAATATGAATCACTCTGGCGCCAATCGCATCAGCTAAGTGGCGCAGCCAATGCGGGAGCCACGCATTCACCTGAAAGGCCGCGAGCGGCGTACGCTCCGCCGATTCGTTCAAGACCCCGACAGCGTTAATAATGATGTCAGGCTGCTCCTGCTGGATAACCGCCTGAACCTGCCCATAATCGGCCGCATCAAGCCATATGCCGCTTGGATCGTCCGCTCGTCTCGTCGTATAGGCGACTTGGAGGTTTGATCTGTCTTGGAAGTAGCGGACAATCATATGCCCCGCCATTCCGTTGCCGCCGATAACGAGCAGTTTCATGCGAGGAACCCCCCACGAATGAGCATATCCCGAATTTGCTTCTTATCCATAATCTCTGTGCTGGAGCTGAAGCTTTCGAACGATACAGGCGGATACGGCGCGTAATGGCTTTTCAAGCCCGGAATATCCAGCGCCGGCAAAATAACGAGGTATTCATCGTCATAAACGACCGTGCTTAAGCTCTCGAATTCGGTAAGCAAAATCTCATGCAGCTTTTCCCCTGGACGAATGCCCGTCTCGATAATTTCTGCCTCTTCGCCAAGCGATTCCATCAGCACCTGCGCAAGATCAACGATTCGGCATGTCGGCATCGTCATGACGAAGATTTCACCGCCAAGGCTTTCGGATGAGGCTTTGAACAGCAAGGAGATGGCATCCTGCAGTGTCAGGAAAAACCGTGTCATCCCAAGATCCGTAATTCCCACTTGCTTCTTCGTCCGAATCTGGTTCATAAACAAATGAACGACACTGCCATTCGTGCCTAGTACGTTGCCGCCGCGCACACAAACGAACTTAGTTTCTGACCGAAGTAGGTTCGCGTACACGATCAGCTTCTCGCCAATCGCTTTGGTCATCCCATAGAAGTTCGAAGGGTTAGCCGCTTTATCCGTCGAGATGTAGATGACTCGTTTGACGCGGTTTGCGATTGCAGCTTCGATGACATGTTGCGTGCCGATAACATTTGTTTTGAGAGCCTCATAAGGCTGGTCTTCACATACTGGAACATGCTTTAGCGCCGCCAAATGGAACACGTAGTCGACTTGCTCGCATGCGCGCATTAGCGCTTCTTTATCCCGAATATCCCCGATGCAGAACGTCAACCGGGCATCCTCGAACGTCCGGCTCATCGCCACCTGGCTCGATTCGTTGCGCGAGAACACGATGATTTGCTTCGGATTTTGCGGCAGCAGCTGACGGATTAATTCGTACCCCCATGAACCCGTTCCCCCGGTCACTAGAATACGCGTATTATTAAACATGCCATTTCCCTCCAAGCACAAATTTCACCACAATATCCGAAACATTCGCCGCCTTGTAACCTTCCGGGCTTTCCCAATCTGCCGGCAATCCCATCATGACAGCCGCTGCCCCTGCAATCCGTTCCGGTGATAAGCCACATACCACGTTGCTGCCGCAATCAACTGTCTCAGGCCGTTCCGTCGTATCGCGAATCGTCACGGTCGGCACGCCGAACAAGCAACATTCCTCCTGCACCGTTCCGCTGTCCGTAATTGCCAGCCGCGCATGCTGCTCCAACTGCACAAAATCGAAAAACCCAAATGGCTCATGCAGCTCAACAAGCGGATGAAGCCCCTGCTGCATCTCGGCTTGCAGCTTCGAGCGCGTACGCGGATGAACGCTGCAGATGATGCGAAGGCCGAATTGCTCCGCTACCCGATTCAGCCCATCGAAGATCGACTGCAGGCGAGCGGCGTCATCTACATTTTCCGCGCGATGCGCGGTGACGAGCACATACTCGCCTTTGCCCAGCCCCAGCCGTTGCAGCGCATCGCTGCGGTCGATTTGCGGTTTGTAGTGTGTAAGCACCTCGTAGATCGGATTGCCGGTCTGCACGACCCGAATGGAAGGAAACCCTTCCCGCAGCAGATTGCCTTTGCTGTAGGATGTATACGGCATATTAATGGTCGACACGGCATCGATGACACGGCGGTTTTTCTCCTCCGGCACCTTCAAGTCGAAGCAGCGGTTGCCTGCCTCCATATGCACGACGGGGATGCCCATTCGTTCAGCGACGATTGCGCACAATGCGCTATTCGTATCCCCGAGCAGCAACACGACGTCCGGCCGCTCTTGCAAAAAAACGTTCTCTGCCTCGCCGAATGTCGCCGATAGCTGGGCGCCAAGCGATTGTTTGCCGGCCGCGAGCGTATAGTCAGGCAACCGAACGCCCATTTCTTCGAAAAAGATGCCGCTAAGTGAAGGCGAGAAGTTCTGCCCGGTATGAACGAGTACATGCTTCTCCGCCAGCCGATCCAGCTTTGCTATGATGAGGCTGAGCCGAATAATCTCGGGACGGGTGCCGAGTATGGTCATGACGCGCATCTTGTTTCTCTCCTCTCTTCCAGCAATTAACGACGTCTGCTTCTTCTGCTTCCTGCCCTGCGGGAACGGCTTGCTTGCCTCCGGCGTTGCGATTTGCCGGTTCGGCGGCTAAGCCTTCTCGATCGGCTGCCGCCACTGCTGCGGCTGCCCCTTCGCCTTGCTCGCGCCCCTCGGCGCTGCTTAGGCGATGAAGGCGGCCAAGCCGACTGGGCGAGCAGCGCGCTAGGCTCCACGGCCAACGGGCCAATCGGCTCCCCGAGCGGCAAAGCATGCAGCGTTGCATCGTCCACTTGCTTCACTTGCTCGAACGTGTAGCCCGCTTCCAACAGCGCCGTATCGGTGGTGAACGGGCGGCGTTGGCCATTCTCGAACAGGTAGACGGTTGGCGAACTGCCTTTCATCAAATGAGGCAAACCTTGCACCTTGAAATCCATCGCATCGAGCAGCTTCATCAGCCGGCTTCGATAAGCAGCAAGGCCGTAAGCCATCTCCGCTGCATGCCCGTTGCGGCTAGCGACCGCCTCCATTTGCTTCCTGTCATCGAGCAACTCACTCACCTTGGCGATAAGCCCCCGCACATATCCAGTCGGCACCGCATACGCCTGGTTGCCAGTCGCACGCATAATCTCGGCAAGCCCTCCTGCGGCGAAGGCGACGACCGGCTTGCCGAATAATATCCCTTCTAGCGCTGTCAGCCCGAACCCCTCTGAGGCCAAGCTTGGCACAACAACCAAATCGAAAGCCGGGTAGACCGTCTCGATCTGCTCCTCGAATCGAATCCAGCGGAACCGGTCCAACACGCCTTTATTGCGCGCAAGGTCCATGCCTGCTTCAAACAAAGGCGCATCGACGGGATTGCCGATTAATAGGAACATAGCATTGGGATAACGCCCTATCAGTTCAACTGCCATCTCCATGAAAGCGAGATAGCCTTTGTTCTCATAAATGGACGAGGCTATAAATCCGATTAGCTGCTGATGCGGCTTAATCGCCAGATTCGCGCGCCGGCGCTCCCGGTGCTTCTGCCACATCGATGGCTGCAAATCTTGCGCATTCCAGGACGGCGGCAGCAGCAGCCACTCCTTCCGATGCGGGCAAGCCCATTGGACCGGCTCCAGCGTCGATTCCGAGATGCCAACGATCCAATCGGCATATTGATCGATGACCCCGACAGCTTGGGCAGTAAATGCCGTTCGCCGAATCGTCTCCATCAGCATCCATACGACGGGTATTCCTAGCTCCTTGGCCGCTATCGCCGGCATCGGATGAACGGACGTATTCACAAGCACCGCGTCTGGGCGCCGCTCAGCCAGCAATTGCACGAGAGCAGCATACTCGGGCGTGCTGCGGAATTGGTGAAGCTCTTCCATCAGATGAGACTGCGCCAAATAAAGCGAGACCGCGAGCGGCACAGGAAGCACGAAGATCGAAATGCCGGCAGCAGCCGCTCGCTCTGACAGATAGCCATTATTCGGAACGACGAGTGTACATGCAAAATACGGCTTAAGCTCTTGTAGCATGAACAGCAGAAGCTTCTCCGCCCCGGTGACATAGGCCGGGCTGCAAATATGCGAGAAGACGTACAATTGCGGCTTGGAACGCAAGAAGACGCTCACCTCCTAACAGTTGATGCTCCACTACAATGTTCACAACAATCCCAGGTAGTACAATATATTGGCGAGACGGCCGTCATGGCACGACAGATGAACCCTCAACAAATGCACAAAAATCGGCGGTTCAGACACTGCGCCTGCCGCGCTGCGCGTCTGCCCGCCTCCTTTAGCCGAACAATATGGACAGCATCGTCTCTAAGCGCTTCGTATACGTGTGGTCGCGCATCGTCCGGTACAATCCGCGCAGTGCAATTTGCTGCCGCTCCTGCTCATGGTTCAAGTAATAATCAATCTTCTCGACCATTTCCTCTGGCGAAGCATACGTAATAATCTCGACATCCGGCGTATAGTACAACGGCAAATCCTCACGTAAATCCGTCAGCTGCAACGTGCCGCAAGCCGATATCTCGAAGGTGCGGGGATTCGGCGAGACGGCCCCTATGTTCGCGCTGTTATTATTAAATGTTTCATCATCATGCGCCCGATGCATGTTAATGACGATCTGGGCCCCATTGTACGTATGCGCAGTCTCTTGGGGATCCATCCAGCGGCCAAGCGCGATCTTTGGTTCGAGCATAGCGAAATCGCGCAGGCGCTCCCACCAAATTCCGCTGATGAGGGTATCCTTCGTGGACAAATAGCCCGTAATTTGATTAAAGAATTCGACGCGCCTCCAATAGGCCGAACCGACGAAGCTAATTTCCCGCCGCATCGCTTTGGGCGGATTTATCGGGCGGAAGGAAGCTGGATCTACACCAAGCGGCAAATAATGGACATTCTTGCAGCCAAGCGCGCGATAATAATCAACACAAGTGCGCTCCAGCGTAAAAATGTCATCATAATGCGGCGCGAGCCGGGATGTTATGTCCGTATAGTAAGGGTCATCCGTGAACCAGACAACGGTTCGAATGCCCAGGCGACGCATCTCGTCAACCTGCTCCGTATCAAATTCCAGCCCGTCCAGCACGATGACGGCATCCGGTTTGAGCCGGGCTGCTACTTCCGCAACGGGCTGATTGGACGTGGTGATGCTAAGCCTTGCCGTTAAAGCGCGAAGCGTTTGTGCGATCGATTCGTCTAGCGGAGAATAAGGGAATCCTTTGCCCGTCGCAACGAACAACACATGAGCTGGCGTGACACGAACGTCCTGCGGCAGTGTCCGCAGCAGCGATTCACATCTGCCGTACCAATAGCCATGGTCCCAGCCCCTGCGGAATCCTTCCTCCCGCCCATGCCGGAACGCCGCTTCTCGGCTGGCCTGCCGCATAATCTGACTTCTCGGCGTAGCCAAAATAGCCACCTCCTTCTCGATCCATCTGAGTTTAATTAAAATAACCGAGCGCCTGCATAACCTGCTCCATCCGTGACATGTAAGTATGCTCCCTCAATGTTCGGGCAAGCCCCTTCACGGCAATCGCACTGCGCAGCTCTTCGTTCGCGAGATAGAAACGAATTTTCTCGCCTAGCTCCTGCGCACTTTGGAACGTGTCGAGCTCAATTCCCGGCTGGTAATGCTGGATTAAATCATCCCGGATGTCCGTCAGCTGTAGCGTACCGCATGCAGCGATCTCGTACGTGCGCGGATTAATCGACCTCCCGGGGTATTGGTAGGTGTTCTTATTATCCAGTCCCGCTTCAGTCGTTCGATGCATATTAATGACAATTCTAGCGCCGTTATAATATTGAATGGACTCTTCAACAGGCAGCCAGCCTTGCCGAATAAACCGCTTCAAACGGTCATACGAAGCTAGGCGCTCCCACAGCCCCCCAGCGATAAACACTTTTAAACCGACCAATTGCTCGGCAAGCGCATCGAACAGTTCTACGCGGTTCCAGAATGCCTGACCGATGAAACAAACGTCTGACCGATAGGCGTGAGCAACGGAGAATGGCTTAAACAACGCAGGATGAACGGCGAGCGGCATATAATGCACATCGCTGCACCCAAGCGATTGATAGAGCGGGATCGTGCTCAGCTCATGCGTCAGAACCGTATTGTAATGCGGAGCCACTTTGACCGTGTCCTCCGTTACGTAAGGGTCATCAGCGAACCAAATCACAGTGCGAATGCCGGCGGCTCGAATCGTATCAATCTGCTCGAAGTGATTATCAGGAAACACATGCAGCCCGTTAAGCACGAATACGAGATCTGGACGAATGAGCATTGCTTGCTCCGCCATCCGTTCCGCCGGAACGACATGGAGCTCTTTGACCGTCTCCCTGAGTGCGTGCGTGACCCCTTCGTCAATCGCCTGAAACCCTTGTGGCACATAGATCGCCCTTACGTTCCTTCTTCTTGCAACGGGCATCGCGGTATGGCGAAGGACAGCTTCGCAAGCGCCATCGCGCCAGCCCATCCGGTAGCCTGCCTCAAAACCTGCGACCGCTGCATCGGCATGGGGCACAATTACCGGGCCTGGCATCGCGCTATGGATGCCAGCTCGCCTATTCCGGCTCATACGGTTCACCTCATCTCCACCATATGCTCTCCATGTCGAACACACATAGGGTATGTGCCGCGTGTCCGGCAAAATTGGCGAATGTCCCATTCGTTATTCGGCTTGTCCATACATGCCAAATAACCCGATTGGCAACCATTGGATGGGCCATTCCCATCCGCATGGCGCTAACCGGGCATTCGAAGGCGCCCCCACCGATTATGGCTGCTGCTCATAGGCAAGCTGATGACCATCCTCGAAGCCTTTGGCAAAGCCCGCATTGTAGCCCTCATTGTACGCTTGGTCAAACCCTTGGTTGTACGCTCCTTGCTCCGTTTGAGCCGGACGCTTCCGCCCAGCCGCGGCTCGCCTTCTCGCAGCCGGCTTAGGCTTGCGTGTGGAGGCTCTTTTTCTGGCACGCGGCTTTACAATCCGCCGGCTTCGTTTCTTCGTCCCTGCCGCCGGCCGCCTTGCCCGCTTCGCACTCTTGCTCGCTCTCATTCTTCATCCTCCTTAACCAACCGGCTGCTGATGCACGCCTTCCGCTGCAGCCACGGCCCTGCAGGCCGCCCACGCCGCTGCTCGCCAAGCCGGGTCCCAGCAGCGGACTCCACTAGCATCTGCTGCATGCGCGCGAGCCGCTCGACATTCTCCTTCAAGGAGCGGGCGAGCGGGTCGGAGCGTTCTGCAACGTCTGCGATCGATTCCAATATTCGCGCAAGCGCGTGCTGGCTCCGCGCAATAGCTGCCACCAGCTCCAGCTTCACGGCACGCTCTTTATGCTGTAATCGGCTCACAACCTGCCCCCTGATTGTCCGCCCCCGAACAGATTACTGCCGTCGTCGCCGCTGTCCAGCCCATGCTCCAACGCAACCTTCATAATCGCATTCATGCCCCGGCCCAGCTTCGTCAAGCCATCGATCACCTCAACGATCTGGTCATGCAGCCGCATCGTTTCTTTCAACTGCTGGTGTTGCTCATTGAAGGAATCCGATGAGACATGATTGAGCATCCAGTTTCGTACTTTTTCCGCTTCTACCGCCTTCGCTTCCAGAATCATCGAGACGTTCCATTGCAGCTTGGCGGCGGTGTCGAGCATACGCTTATAAGCCTGTTCGCGGTCCGCCATTGTCCAAAGCAACCTCCCCTGCCAAAAGGCTATTCTTCATCCTCTTCCATCTCCATGATGACGTGGTACAGTTGTTCCGCCATCATCTCTTGGAGCTCTGCCACGCTATTCAAATACGCAATGACGCTGTTCGTCACGCCATTAGCTTGATCGAGCAGCCCCGCGAACCCGCCCAGCTCGGGATCTTCGTCCGGGAGTGCATGCACGACCTGCGCCATACGGACAGCAACATGCCGTTTTGCTTCCAACACCCTAACCAGCTGGCGATTCGTGTGGGATACATGCTCAATCAACGCATCAATTGGATCCTCCACGGGCGTTGCCCCTCTCCCCATGCCTTGCTGTTACCAGCATATGCGGCGAATGTATTGCGGTGACTCCGGCACACTTGGCTATCTGCCGCTAGAGCAGCTGGCGAAGGGTAATTGGAGCAATGATGGGCAGCCCTTCCGGCAGTTCGCCCAACTCCGAATCTGTTAATGTTAAAGCCTTGCGCCTATCAAAGCCCCACTTCATCGCTGCAGCAGCTGTTACGATTGGCCGTTTAACGTTACCTTCTATTAGAAAGCGAATGTTTCCGCTCTCCCCCATTACGACCGTACCGTCTCGAAATATCGAACGTTGAAGCTCGGCTGCACGGAGCCGTGCCTCCAATTCACTTGCATGAATGGACTGCCCGATCGAATACCGGCGAATATCCAATTGGGACAATCTTGTTATGGGCAAGGCTAGCTCGCCTTCTAGCGGCCGCCGCTGGCCATTTTCCAGCCAGAACACGATGTCCCCGACTCCTTTGACCAGCACGCCTTCAGGATAGAAAGCAGATTCCCCCCGGGGAATCGCAACCAGCCCATCTTTCGGCTCTTCCTTGATTCGGCGCTGCTCATTCACGCGATGAACCCACTCGAAGGGATTTCCCCATTTTTCCATATAAAACTGCATATTATGTTCGTTAACCGACTCGAATTCACTGCCGAGCGCCTTCATGCTCACGCTCCCGTAATGATGAATGAACGAATCGCGCGCAATGACGAGCGTGTAGCCCTGCAACCGTACACGAATGTTAAAGTCATCATCCTCGTAATTGCCGATTTCGTAGCCTTCGTCAAAGTAGCCAGTCCGCTCCAGCAGTTCCCGGCGGAACAATAAGCAGAAGCCCGTCAATCGGTCGGTGCGCTGCCACTTGCTAGGATCGGTCTGGTTATTGTGCTTCGCATACTCATACATGTCTTCAATTTCCTCATAAGGAACCTCGACACGCTGGTCGCCGCTAATATAATTCGTCACCGGACCAACCATGCCGATGCGCGCATCGCTGTTCAGGCAAGCCAGCATATTATCCAGCCAGTTGTCCGTGACTAGCGTGTCATTGTTGAGCAGCAGCACAGTCGTCCCTTTTGCCATCATTAAGCCCGCATTTACAGCACCTGAAAACCCTAGATTGCTGTCCAGAATACGATAGCGAACCTGCGTACCGATTTCCCGCAAGTAAGCGCTCGTCTCATCGGTCGAATGGTTGTCGACGACGATAATCTCATAGGGCAAATCCGTATGGTCGCCAATGCTCTCGATACAGGACTTCAAATAATTCGCTTTGTTATAGGTCGGAATGATAATGCTCGTGCCTTCAAAATGAGTCTCGAAACTCTCGAATCCCGAGCGTTGGCCTTCATCATAGCCCGCGCTATATCCTCTCTCGTAACGCTGCTGCAGCCGCTCGGCCGGTTTCCTTTGCCTTGGCGCACTGCGCCTTGTTCTGCGATTCGAGCGTCGAAGCGGCTTTGCGGTGCTTCTCATGCCCTTCATCCTTTCTCCCATTTCTTAGGGCGAAAGCTGTATTTGGCCTTTGACGATAGCGTCAGCCATATGGCCAAAATCAAGCGCAACCTTCCCCAGCTCCTCTGCAATTCGCCATGCGATCACCGTTGCCGGTATGCCGGCTGCGACCAACGCTAGATCGAACTGCGCCGCCTGTGCCTCCGCCATCACCCGCTCAATGTCGGCAAACCCTCTCACCGGCGCAATGACTCCGGAGACGGTGTATCCTGCACCATTGAGCACATTCGCCAGCGATGGACAGGTATTGCCGATGAGCAGCAGGCGTTTGCCGCGAATGAGCGGCTGCAGCAGCCCCGCTTGAAAGAGGCTGTAGTTAATCGTTGATGACGTCATTCGAAGCTGGCGCACGGGAATGCCATGTTCTCTTAGCACGGGGAATAGGAGCGGTTGAAAATATTTGCGGCGCGAAAGCGGCACGCCAACAATATGGGCACTGCTCACTGCTCGCGCCAGCAAATCACGTGCAGCCAGATCCGGCGGCGTTACCCCCGCATACGGCAAGTAAGGGGCTTCTTGCATAATCGTGCCCGTTGGATAGATGACATCCTGCGCTAACGCCATCAGCTCGCCATCGCCAATCCGAATGACGGAGCAAGGCACCGAATCCCGGATTGCCGTTTCCAGCTCATGATAAACAGCCTCGGTATCTAGCAACGGTATCGCTGTAGGCAGGAGCTTCTCTACCCCTGCGGCAATCACATCGCGCAGCTCGATATCGGGAAGCAGCGCATTCGCGGGAATTGCCTTCTCCAACCATTGCTCGCCTGCTGCGTACACTGCATCCTCAAACGGGTCCTCGACCCCATTCTCGCCGATCGGGCGAGGCGCTGGCGCCGGTTGTGTTGCTGCCAATGG
Source organism: Paenibacillus sp. MMS18-CY102 (assembly GCF_009789195.1). Classification (GTDB taxonomy): domain Bacteria; phylum Bacillota; class Bacilli; order Paenibacillales; family Paenibacillaceae; genus Paenibacillus_T. The sequence goes on from NZ_WSTC01000012.1 coordinate 154,058, forward strand.
CTTCACGGCATCCGCGAACATTGGCTCTGCCGCCGGAACCGGCTGTAGACGTAAGCCCGCTTGCGTTCCTTTCGATGAGCGGCGGCGCGCCTTGCGGCGGCGTTTGGCCGGCACAACAGCCGCAGCCTTTCGTTTCCGCCTAGCACCTTCCGTCGGCACTACGGCACGCAACGGGCGCCGAAGGCTCCGTACGCTTCGTCCTGAGCTTGCGACTGCTGGCTTCATTCGTGGCTGACGCATCGCTTCACCCCGTTCCTTCTCCTTGCTCTGTTTCACCGTCGCTGCTTCGATTACCCAACATTTGATGCGCTGCTTCATGAAGCGACTCGAATGTGCCTGCATCCGCCCACCAGCCTTCGAGTGTTGCGAAGGATAACAAGCTTCGCTGCGCGTAAGCATTGTTCAAATCCGTAATCTCAAGCTCCCCGCGTTGGGATGGAGCGAGGTCCCCGATCAGCGAGAAAACGGCCGAGTCATAAAAATAGATGCCAGTCACGCTGTAGTCCGTATCGGGATGCTCCGGCTTCTCCGTAATGCGCGTAATGATTGGGCCGCCCTCACTGTGGCCGAATGTCGGCACACCGTAACGATGCGGGTCCTCTACTTGTTTCAGCAGCACCATCGCACCTGCTTCTTGCCGTTCATACTGCTGCGCATAAGGCCGCAGCGAATGCTCGAACAGATTGTCGCCCAGCAACAGTACGAACTTCTCGCCGCTTCCTACGAATGGCTCCGCCAAATCTAGCGCTTGCGCAATGCCGCCTGCCTCCTCCTGAATTCGATAGGTCAGCGACACGCCCAGCTCCTCGCCGCTGCCTAGATACTGAATGAACATCCCGGCAGCCATTCGGCCCGTAATGAGCATGATCTCAGTTATGCCTGCCTCCTGCATTTTTGCCACCGCATAATGAATCATCGGATAACGGCCGACCGGCAGCATATGCTTATTCAAATATCCGGTTAACGGCTTCAGCCGCGTTCCAGTTCCACCGGCTAATATAACAGCCTTCAAAATTACACCCCTCCTGTACCGATCAGTTGGCTTGCCCATCCTATTGCTTTTAACTAGTAACGAATGCGCTAGGGTCAATGCCCCATTTGTCCACAAATTTCTGGCGGTTCGCCGCCAGCAGCTGTGCAAGCGCATCTTGATCGGTATGGCGGAAGCTCGCGCTGCCTTCGTGATACACGAGCACATCCCTGCATAACAGCAAACCATAGCCATTCATCCGAATGCGCAAGCATAAGTCATCATCCTCATAGTGGCCCGGCGAGAACCGCTCATCCAATTCGCCGACCCGTTCGTACACTTCGCGAGTAAACAGAAGGCATAAGCCGACTAGCCGCATGACACGCTCTCGTTTGTTCCGATTCGGCTCGTTCACTTCTGTGGCAATGCCCATAAACTGTTCCAACGTTTCAAATCGATAATCGACCTGTTGCACGCCGCTCGCATAGTTCGTAACTGGACCGGCGAGCCCGATGTTCGGCTCTTCATTCAGCCCTTCCGATAGGTTCGATAGCCAGTTCGGCGTCGCCACGATATCGTTGTTCAGCAGCATAAGCTGGTCACCTGCCGCAATCCGCAGCCCTTTGTTGCACGCAGCTGGGAAGCCTTCATTCGAGCCTAGGGAGAGAAACGTGAGCTTCTGGCCGATGCACCACTGTGCTGTGCCGTCGAGCGATCCATTATCAACAATGATGAGTTCATAAGGAGTGTCCGCCTCATTCGTATGCTCACGAATGGACTGGACTAGGCGCTGAAGCAGCCCCAGGCCGTTATAGGTCGGAATAATGATGCTTGTCATTGGCTTCGTCATTGGCTTGGCTTCCTTAACCGTCCGGCCCGTTGCCGCATCGTGTCCAGATGGGCCAGCCTACGCCCGTCCTTCTCCATGACATGCTTAAGCGCTTCGACATGATCGCCGACGATCAAGCGGGACATATCGTTATTAGCCCCCACATTGTTGCCGCGAAGCCGGTTTGGCCCGAATACGTTCACTGCGCATGCCGTTCGGATGGCCAGCCCTTCACGCAATGCGGCCGCCTGTGCCTTCGGCGGCACGGCAAGCAGCGAGCTGCCGATCACATTAATTGCACGGCGGGAGAGCGCATGGGGAACGGAAGTCATGGAATTCGCCAGCAGATCCGGCCGGCCCATTGAAAGGTTCAGAAAAGCTTTGAGCCTCGTCACATCATCCCAATCGCGGAATAGCGGTAAGTATGGCGTTATATTGTTGAGCGCAACGTCTGCGCCACGATCCACTGCTACAAGAAACGCTCGCAACTGGTCTGCACCAATGCGAAAGTCTCCATCAACGAACAAGACGATATCTGATTTGGTTAGCCTAGCCCCGATTGAACGGCCAACATCATGCCCAAGCTTCTCCGCATAATGGACGACGGTTACGCCGGGGAATGACCGGACGTTGCTAAAGCTATTGTCCGTGCAGCCGTTCAACACGACGATTGTTTCTGCAAGGGGCAGCTTCCCAAGTTCGTTAAGGACAAGAGGAAGTGTATCCTGTTCGTTGTGCGCCATAATGACGGCTGCGGCACTGCCCTTGAGCGTGGCCGTTGGTGCCGCTGCACGCGGCTCCGTTTTTTTGATCCTTCGCCTGCTATTCATTCGCTTATGCTCACCTCGCATATTGCCGCCTCCTGTAAGGATCGCGAAAGCCGCCACGCTCGCCGCTCCGCTCGGTCAACCAATCGATCGCTTCCAAGTGGTCGCCAACGATGACCGTTTCCAGAGGCTGAACACGCTCACGCTCACGTCTAGGACGATTCAGTTTGCCAACGTTAATTCGTTTGACAGCCTCCACGCGCAATCCAGACTTGATCGCTCTTGCATGTGCGAGCGGCGGAACCGCCAAAGCCTCCGCTCCGATAATCGATAAAGCGGCGCGGCTCATGGCGTGCGGAATTGCTGTTAATGAGGTTCCATTCAAATCCGGCCGTTCCAGCAGCGTATTCAGCGCATGTTTGGCGAGCACAACGCCATGAACAACCGTTTTGGCCGTAGGTCCTGAATAATCGTTCAAAGCCACGTCGACGCCCTCGGATGCTACCGCTCGAATGAACGGCCGCAGCTGCGCCGACGGGATAACCATATCGCCGTCAATAAATAGCAGCACCTCGCCTTGCGCAGCGGCTGCACCTACTGCACGGCCTACATCATGCCCCAGCGGATGGGCGTATTCAATAACCCGCGCGCCTGCACGCCTCGCCAATCCAGCTGAGCCGTCTGTTGAACCATTGGCAACGACAATCACTTCTGCCGAAGGATGTACCGCCAACGCTTCACGAACGACACGGCGGATCGTATGGCGTTCATTCATTACGGGGATCACGACGGATACGAGCGGCACTGCTCGCGAACGCTCGGCTGCTTGTTCGGTCGGAGCAGCAATAGCTCCAGCTGTCCTGCGGCGTGCGCGCCTGGCTTGCTGCTGCGCCACGCCACGCTTGCGCGAAGAAGCGCGCGGCCGCAATCCGGCAGCCCGCGGCCGCTTGCTGCCCGGAGCCTTGCGGGATCGGATGCCACCTGTCGCGATACGCTCCATTCGATCACCTCCTCATGAACAGAATCGCTAACGAGAGCAGTAGCGTATCTGCTACTTTTACAAGCTATTGTATGTAGAGAGAGTTGCTTCGCAACGGCGTATGTACGTCAAGGCATTCGCGGGTGCATCCCTGCCCGGTCGGCAACCGGCACAGTTGTCCGGCTGGGCTGGCGGCTGTTTAGGGTACATTTTTCTGCCCTATTCGTGCTCTAGCTGGGCTGGGGGCTGTTTAGGGTACATTTTTCTGCCCTATTCGTGCTCTAGCTGGGCTGGCGGCTGTTTAGGGTACATTTTTCTGCCCTATTCGCGCTCTAGACGGGCCGGCGGCTGTTTAGGGTACATTTTTCTGCCCTATTCGTGCTCTAGCAGGGCTGGGGGCTGTTTAGGGTACATTTTTCTGCCCTATTCGTGCTCTAGCTGATGACGTACAATAGTCTGTGTACCATGATCTGGAGTATTCCCAGAACATAAAAAAGTAGGGTATCCTCGGGGTTGCTGAGACCACCAAGAAAGGACCCTACTCGATGACTACTATACCCGAAAATG
>NZ_WSTC01000013.1 GCF_009789195.1 Paenibacillus sp. MMS18-CY102
CGCCCGCACCGCGCCGCGAAGCGGCGCCTGCGCCTGCGGCGGCGAAGCCCGCAGGCGGCTCAGCTTCGCGCGCAGCCGAAGCGCCCGCCGCAGGCGCAGCCCAGCCCGCAGGCGCTGCAGCTGCCGCGCCTGCGCGGCCAAACGCGACACCCGCAGCGCCCAAGCGCGCGCAGCGGGTGTACGTGAAAATCGCGGCCGGGCGTGAAAATCCGGCCGCGCTCGAGCGGCTCAAGCAGCTGCTTGTCGCCCATCCTGGGCCCCTCTCGACCGTGCTGTTCTATGAGCGCGGCCAGAAGACGCTTGCGCTCAGCGAGCAATACAACGTCAAACCATCGCCCGAGCTGTTCGGTGCCATCGAGGCGCTGCTTGGCAAAGGCGCGATCGCGGTCAAATAATGGCCGCGATCTTTTTTTTATGGTTCTTTTTGTCCAGATGCTGCCAGTGATTGGTGATTGTCTCCGGTCGCCCGTCCTATTTTTTATGCACAATTGCCTGGTTAGCCGCATACATTAGGAGACATTGGACGGTTCCTATAGGGACTTGCCCGTGATGCGACTTGCCGGCAGCGTATACGCTGCATACCTGGCTACGGAGGGATGACTATTGGCGAGCGGAATTGAAGCTTGGCTGCAAAAGCGTGGCGTATCTGTCGCGGATGTCGCGGAAATCGTCTACACGCTGCAAAGGCCGTATAACCCGGATCTGACTATGGAGCAATGCGATGAAAGCGTACGCGCTGTTTTGGTCAAGCGGGAGGTGCAGTACGTCCTTTATACGGGAATTGCCCTTGATGAGCTCGCGGAGCGCCGGCTGCTGCCTGAACCGCTTCAAGCGATCATGGAAAATGACGAATCGCTATACGGCGTAGATGAGACGCTGGCGCTCGGAATTACGAACGTATATGGCATGATTGGGTTGACGAGCTTCGGTTACCTTGATAAAGTGAAGCCGGGCATTATTCGGCAGCTGAATTTGAAAGGCGAACGCATTCACGTGTTTCTGGACGATCTCGTTGCAGGATTAGCGGCCGCTGCGTCTGCGCGAATCGCGCATCAGGACCCGAAGGCGACGCGATACGATTTGCCTGAGACCAACTAGAGAGCTGCCCCCGAAGACTCGGTGGACATGGCTTTGTTGCGGCCCGAAGAGTAATTATGCTATCATTAATTCATTATAGGGCCTGGATACCGATGTTTTTAGGGGGTACCTTTCATGTGGACGGTTATCTATATCGCGCCTACGACGAAGATTGCAGAGAACATTAGAACCCGATTGACCGAAGAAGGGTTCCTCGTGCAGCTGCGTCCTATTAACCTTTCGAAACAGCAATACGAAATACTGGTCCCGTCCGGTGAGTTGGAAGAAGTTCAGGAAGTGCTGAACTCGATCCTGCACCCGTGATGAAGAGACCTAATAACTGCGCCGTGAGAGGTGTCAAACGTGTTTAAGGACTTATTTCATAAGAAGAAATATGCGACGGTTCCTTCCGTGCCGGCTCCTGTTCAAGAGCGGCCCAAGAAGGATATACCTGAAGGCTTGATGAACAAATGCCCGAAGTGTGGCAACATCGCCTTTAGCAAAGAACTGGAAAAGAACTTCAAAGTATGTCCGTCATGCGGCCATCACTTCCGATTGTCCACAATGGAACGTATTGGAATGACGCTCGATGACGGCAGTTTTCTTGAATTTGACGCACTGATGGAGTCTGTTGACCCGCTTGGCTTCCCAGGCTATGAGGCGAAGCTGAAACAGCAGAAGGATAAGTCAGGCTTGAACGATGCTGTCGTGACGGGAGAAGGCACGATTGGTGGCATCCCGGTTATCGTAGCTGTAATGAGCTTTGAGTTTTTCACAGGCAGTATGGGATCGGTAGTTGGAGAAAAAATTACGAGAGCGATTGAACAAGCGGACCAGAAAAACCTTCCGCTGATCATCTTCTCGACATCCGGCGGCGCCCGCATGCAAGAAAGTATACTTAGCCTGATGCAGATGGCGAAGACGAGTGCGGCGCTTGCCAAGTTCCAAGGCAATGGCGGGCTCTTCATCTCCGTATTCACAGACCCGACGACTGGGGGCGTATCGGCGAGCTTCGCAAGCCTCGGCGACATTAACTTGGCCGAGCCTGGCGCATTGATTGGCTTCGCTGGACGGATCGTTATTGAACAGACGATTCGCCAGAAGCTGCCTGATAACTTCCAGACGGCGGAATTTAACCTACAGCATGGGCAATTGGATAAAGTCGTTCATCGCAAAGACTTGAAATCGATGCTGGCGAAGCTGCTGGAACTTCACACCGTAAGGGAGGATTGGTCCGATGGGCAATGAGCTTCCATTTGAGAAACCGCTTGTTGACCTTCGCAAGAAGGTCGACGAACTGAAGCGATTTGGTCAAGAAAAGGGTATCGATTTCTCCGAAGAGATTACGAGGCTTGAACTCCGCTGCAAGCAGCTTGAAGATGAATTATATAGCGAACTGTCGCCAGCACAGAAGATGCACTTGGCCCGGCATCACCAGCGCCCGACTTCGCTTGATTACATTCAATCGATTTTTGCTGACTTCGTAGAGCTGCATGGCGATCGGTTGTTCGCGGATGATCTGGCGATTGTAGGCGGGATTGCCCGTTTGAATGGCGTGCCGGTAACGGTCGTTGGCCATCAGCGCGGCAAGGACACGCGTGACAATATTGCCCGTTTCTTCGGCAGTCCACACCCGGAAGGCTTCCGTAAGGCACTTCGGTTCATGCAACAGGCGGACAAGTTTAAACGTCCAATCATCACGTTTATCGATACCAAAGGCGCCTACCCAGGCAATACAGCGGAAGAACGTGGACAGTCGGAGGCAATCGCCCGAAACTTGCGGGAGATGGCCACTTTTGGCGTTCCGATCATCTGTGTCGTTATCGGTGAAGGCGGCAGTGGCGGTGCGCTTGCGCTTGGCGTAGGCAATCGTGTGCTGATGCTGGAGAATGCGATCTATTCCGCAATATCTCCGAACGGCGCCGCTTCTATTTTGTGGAAAGACGCTTCTAAGGCTGACCAGGCGGCAGAAGCGATGAAGATAACGGCGAAGGATCTTAAGCAATTCGAGATAATCGAAGAGATTATTCCAGAGCCGCAAGGCGGCGCACACCGCGATCTTGCCGTACAAGCAGAGTCGATTAAGGACGCATTGTGGCGGCATCTGAAGGAGCTGTCGGCGTTGACGCCAGAGCAGCTGGTTGAGGACCGTTATAATAAGTTCCGCAAGATCGGCTACTTCCAAGAACGCCAAGCATCCGAGGCGTTGGAGCCTGAAGCGGCATCCGTAGCAGGTGAGCAGGATGGGGCAGTTGCGGATGCGGAATTAACAAACGTGAATAATTTGGAAGAATCTGCTAAAGTATGATTATAATTTGCAAAAATTACACTGTACAAAGCTTCGCCGAATCCTATAGGGTAGGTTAGGCTGAAGATTAGACAGGAATGTTTCCTATAACGGAGGAATGAATGTAATCATGCGTAAAACAAAAATCGTATGTACGATTGGGCCATCTAGCGAATCGCTCGAAAACACGAAGAAGCTGATCGAGGCTGGCATGAACGTTGCTCGCCTTAACTTCTCGCATGGTGATTTCGAGGAGCATGGCAACCGCATCAAAAACCTGAAGCAAGCGCGCCAGGAACTTGGCAAGACGGTTGCGATTTTGCTCGATACCAAAGGTCCCGAAATCCGTCTGGGCAAGCTGAAAGAAGAGCCGATTGAGCTCGAAGCAGGCGAAGCGATTACGCTTACGACGGAAGAGATTCTCGGCGACATTACGCGTATTCCAGTTACGTACAAAAACTTGCCGCAGGATCTTACGGTAGGATCGACGGTTCTGATTGACGATGGCCTGATCGGCCTTACGGTTGAAGGTATTGAAGGCACTGAAATCCATTGCCGGATCGTCAACAGCGGCCAGATCAAGAGCAAGAAGGGCGTTAACGTTCCGGGCGTGAACATTTCGCTGCCAGGCATTACCGAGAAGGATGCTGCTGATATCGTATTCGGCATTGAACAAGGCATCGACTTCATCGCAGCTTCATTCGTTCGCAAAGCTAGTGACGTGCTCGAAATTCGTGAGCTGCTTGAGAAACATAACGGCAGCCATATCCATATCATTTCGAAAATCGAGAACCAACAAGGCGTTGATAACCTCGATGAAATTCTTGAAGTGTCCGATGGCCTGATGGTTGCGCGTGGCGACCTCGGCGTAGAAATTCCTGCTGAAGAAGTGCCGCTCGTACAGAAGCAAATGATCGAAAAATGTAATCGTGTAGGCAAGCCGGTTATTACGGCAACGCAAATGCTCGATTCCATGCAACGCAACCCGCGCCCAACGCGCGCTGAGGCAAGTGACGTTGCGAACGCGATCTTCGACGGCACGAGTGCGATCATGCTCTCCGGTGAGACGGCTGCCGGCAAATATCCGGTAGAATCGGTTCAAACGATGTCCCGTATTGCTGAGCGTGCCGAGTCAGCGCTTGAATATCGCGAGCTGTTCATCAAGCAAGCGAATGCGCAGCAAACATCGGTTACAGAAGCAATCAGCCAAGCGGTTGCAAACTCTGCGCTTGATCTGCAAGCTGGAGCGATCATTACGTCCACGGAAAGCGGATTCACAGCTCGTATGGTATCCAAGTACCGTCCGAAATCGCCGATTATTGCTGTAACGCCGAATGAATCGGTTATGCGTCGTTTAGCGCTTGTATGGGGCGTTATCCCTGCATTCGGCAGCGAAGCGAGCACGACGGACGAAATGTTCGAAACGGCAGTAAGCGGTGCGCTGAGCACGGGCACTGTTGGCTTGGGCGATACGGTTGTCATTACGGCAGGCGTGCCTGTTGGCCGCTCCGGAACGACGAACTTGATCAAGATCCACCATATTGGCGAGCTTATCGCTAAGGGCCAAGGAATCGGCACGTTATCCGCGAAGGGCAAAGTTGTCGTTGCCCGTTCGGCTGAAGAAGCGAACGCAAAAACGACGGAAGGCTCGATTCTCGTTACGATTTCGACGGACAAGGATTATATGCCAGCGATCCAAAAGGCAGCGGCTATCGTGACGGAACAAGGCGGCATTACGAGCCATGCGGCTGTCGTTGGCCTGAACGTTGGAATTCCAGCCATCCTTGGCATTGAGCAAGCAACAGAGCTGCTCAAGGACGGCATGGAAGTAACGCTTTATGCGGAGACTGGCGTTATTTACACGGGACAATCCAAAGTACTATAACGTACTTTAGGCAGTATAATGAACCAACGAGAAGAGCGACGGACACTGTGCCCGTCGCTCTTTCTACCATTCGGGCCGGGCGTGTATAGCCGGCTGAATATTAGGCCATTGGCAGGTGAGAAGATGAGTAATGAGCAGAGGCGCTGGCATGTGTTTCCGCTTCGGGTTCGCTATGAGGAAACCGATCAGATGAGCGTAGTGTTCCATGGCAATTATTTAACTTGGTTCGAAATCGGGCGTACGGAGCTTATACGTCATGCGGGCTTCGCCTATCGGGAAATCGAGGCAGCAGGCTTGCTCCTGCCGGTGATCGACATCGATTGCAAGTATGTATCGCCTGCACGCTACGATGATATCGTTCTGGTGTGCACGCGAATTGTGGACTATTCTTCGATCCGTATCTCGTTCGAATCCCAGATTAGGCGCGGTTCGGAGCTTTGTTTGAAAGCTGGAAGCAGGCTTGAGTCCTCTCAAGCTTTGGAGCCATACGAGCTGTTAGCAGCAGGCGGGACGCGGCATATGTGGGTTAATTCGGCATTTAAGCCGACAAGGCTTGAACGGGCGTTTCCGGAATTATATGATAAATTGGCTCAGGTTGTTGCCCAGTCCACCTAGTTACAGCATGAAACAACTTTAACGATGGAGGTGACAGCCTTGCGCAAATGGCTGTTGGCATTGCTAATTATTATTCCAGCATTAGAACTGTGGACGATTGTGACGGTTGGGTCGTGGTTAGGCGGCGGTACAACATTATTGCTGCTGCTACTTGTAGGCTTTGGCGGTTTTTACATTGCTAAGGCGGAGGGGCGTAAAGCTTGGATGGAAGTTCAACGGCTCATGCAGCAAGGGCAACCGCCGGGCCATGCTATTTTGGATGGGCTCTGCATTTTGGCAGGAGGGCTCTTGCTCATGATTCCAGGCTTTATCTCGGATATTGTTGGCTTGACACTGCTCATTCCATTCACTCGTCCCCTGTACCGCCGCGTTATGCTGCAATTCATTGAGCGTAAAATGCGGGGCGGTGGCGGCAGCAGCAATGGCAGAGGCGGTGGCACGACGTTTACAATTGGACGATGGTAGCGGGAGTGGTCTCATGCGCGAAATCGCAATAATACAGCAAAAGCCAGGCATTCGCCCGGCTTTTGTTGTTGCATTAGAGTAGCAGTAGGATTTGGTTACTACTTGGAGCCTTTCATTACAAAGTGGTACAAATCCCGGAAGACGTTGGCCCGGTGGAAGGCGAATAGAATAACGAGTGACACAGGCCCAATGATTAGGCCGAACACGCCGAACAGCTTTAGGCCAACGAACATGGCGATTAACGTAGGCAGCGGGTCAAGCCCGACACTGCTTGCCAGCACCTTAGGCTCAATCATTTGCCGTGCGACGAGAATTACGCCATAGAGAATGGATAGCCCAATTCCAAGCGATAAATCGCCATACAGGAATGTGTAAGCGATCCATGGGACCATGACGGCGCCTACGCCAAGGTAAGGCAAAAGGTCAACTAAGCCGATTAATAGGCCGATGGTGATTGCATATTGAACGCCTAGCAGGAGCAGGCCGATAATGACGACGACAGCTGTAATTGAAATCATAATGAACTGGGAGCGCAGATAACCGAACAGCGCTTTTTGCAAATCAGCCCAGACGGTTGATAAGGACTTGCGAATGCCCCCCGGCAGCCAGCCGCTTAGTTTTGCCGCATGCTTGTTCCAGTCTTTCCCAATGAAGAACGCAGACAGCAGCACGACGACCATAATGGTCAGTACATTCGGCAGTGAAATAAGCAGGGCGGAAAGGCCGTTGAAGAAGTGGGTGACTAAATCAGAGCTGGTCTGTGCCAGCAAATTAGCGGTATCCGCAATTTTATCGTTAATGGGCTGCTGATATTTCGGATTTTCGTTATAGAAGGCGCTAATTTTATTGATGAGATCCTGCATTTCCGGCGTGTCTATAAATTTGTTAAATTCATCTCTCCACCAATTAATCGTGCCATTAATCGATTGGGATAGATGAATGATTTCCGCTACGATCCGCGTGATGAGTGCAGATACGACGGTAACGGCTGCTGCTACGAATAAGAGCAGGGAGAGCGTAACGGCCAGCCACCTCGGCAAACGTGCTTTATTTTGCAGCAATCGAATGAGTGGATTAAGGGCATAAGCTAAAATCCAGCCGATGAGAAATGGATAGACGAGCGGCGTTACATACATAACTGCAAGAATAAATAATACGAGCATGACAGCTACGAAGACGCTTCGCCATACTCGCATTGCAATAACTCGGTTCAATAGTCGCACCTCCATCGTCATAGAACAATACAAAAAGTTTATCATGAAAGAGCAGCATTTACCAAAGTGGGCTTTATAATCTCACGAATCATTATATGATTAGATGTGGATTTACATGGTATTTACAATTCGTTAACATAAGACGAACATTCGACAGCCATAATGAGGACAAAGAACGGGGGAACGTAAGATGACTACTAAACATATGTCCCACTATGTTAATCGCGATCTGAGTTGGATCGAATTCAATAGGCGTGTCCTGAGCGAGGCTCAGGATCCGACAACACCTTTGTTGGAGCGTGCGAAGTTTCTTGCAATCGTGTCCAGCAATTTGGACGAGTTCATGAGTGTTCGCGTTGCTGGCCTCCAAAGCCAGATGAAGGCTGGCTATACGAAAATTGATTTTACTGGCTACACGCCAGCTGGGCTTTGGAAAAGGCTCATCAAGCGAACGGCGCAGATGGTTAATGACCAGTACCGTACATACCGTGAAGTGCTTCGAGGCATTGCGAAGGAAGGCATCGTGTTCCGTTCCACGGAGGAGCTGAACCAATCGCAGGCAGCGGCGATGGAGCGCTATTTTCACGATATTGTTTTCCCTGTGCTAACCCCGATGGCCGTCGACCAGAGCCGGCCGTTTCCGCTTGTACATACGAAGGAGCTTTACCTGTCAGTCTTGCTGCGCAAGGAGAGCGAGCCCGATGATGAGGAGCCGTATTTTGCAATCGTTCAGGTGCCGTCGATCCTGCCTCGGCATGTCGCATTGCCGGTACGCAGCGGCAGCAAGCGATCCGAATTTATATTGCTAGAGGATCTCATAGAGAAACACATTGAAACGCTGTTCAAAGGATATACAACGTTCGCTGTACATCCGTTCCGAATTACGCGCAACGCGGATCTTGCATTGAATGAAGAAGGCGCAGAAGATTTGCTCGAGGAGATCGAGAAGGAAATTCGCCGGCGCCGCTGGGGGATGACCGTTCGGCTTGAAGTGGATAAGGGGATGCACCCTTATTCCCTCGAAATGCTGAAGGATGAGCTTGAAGTCGGCGATAATGTGATCGAGATCGATGGCCCGCTTGATTTAAGCTTCCTTATGCGGTTCAGTTCATCGCTTCCGAACTATGATAATTTGCGGTTCGAGCGGATTGATCCCGTTTATCCGCGTGAGTTTGACGATGACGATGATATGTTTCAAGTGGTGCGGGAGCGCGATGTTCTCGTATACCATCCGTATGAGTCGTTTGAGGCAGTCACTGATTTTCTGGTTCAAGCCGCTTATGATCCAGAAGTGTTGGCGATCAAAATGACGCTGTACCGGGTGAGCGGGCAGTCTGAGCTGGTGCAGGCGCTGGCGAAGGCCGCGGAATCGGGCAAGCAGGTTACCGTCGTTGTGGAACTGAAGGCGAGGTTCGATGAGGAACGGAATATTGCATGGGCAAGACAGCTTGAGAAAGCGGGCTGCCATGTCGTATACGGCTTGATCGGGCTCAAAACGCATGCCAAAATCCTGCTTGTCGTTCGGCGCGAACAGGATGGCTTGCGGCGTTATGTGCATGTTGGGACAGGCAACTACAATGATAATACAGCCAAGCTTTATACGGATGTGGGCTTGTTCACTTCCCATCCCGTTATCGGGGAGGATGCTTCCGCATTGTTCAACGAGATGACAGGCTATTCCGCGCCTTATGAGTGGCGTGCGTTCGGCGTTGCGCCGACTTCACTGAAGGAGAAGCTGTACGCGCTTATTGACCGGGAGAAGGACCATGCGCTTGCTGGAAGGCCAGCCCATATCATTGCAAAGATGAACTCGTTGTCCAATCAAGAGATGATCGATAAGCTGTATGAAGCTTCCCAAGCTGGCGTGAAGATTGAATTGATCGTCCGGGGCGTTTGCTGCCTGCGGCCAGGCGTTCCAGGACGAAGCGAGAACATTCGTGTCATTAGCATTGTCGATCGTTTCTTGGAGCATTCAAGGCTTATGGTATTTTCGAACGGTGGGGAAGAAGAGGTGTACCTGTCCAGTGCGGACTGGATGACACGCAACCTCAATCGTCGAATCGAGCTGCTATGCCCTGTATTCGACGAGCGGCTGCGAAGCATGATTAAGAACATGCTCTACTTAAACCTGCAAGATAACGTGAAGGCGCATGAACTGTTGTCTACAGGCGCGTACGGGCGAGTGGCGAACGAACTGTCACCGATGCGCAGCCAATTCATAGCGAAACAAATTCCATTGTGGAAAACCTACGAATAGGCTGCGTGCCTGGTTTACACGATATAGGGTGAATAAAGCACAGGCGTGCAGTGCCATACTTTACGAAAATCTTTGGATAGCTCTTCGACCTCGGCCCGCTCAACATCGAGCGGGCCGCTGCATGTGAGGGCATCGAGCTTCAATGTTCCTTGGGACAGGCTGATGGCAAGGCGTCCGATGGACTGCGTTTCGCTCCGGTCAAGCGCTATGGCCAGCTGCAGCAGCATGCCGAGCTGCGCAACGATCTCAATGTCCGATTCATCGAGCAGCTCCCGATATTCCGCAACTTGCTGGCGGAACCGGCTTTTGCTCTTGAAGGATGCGATAGCGGCAATCAAGACAATTTCTCGATGCGTCAGCCCGTTCAGGTTTGAATTGACGATTAAGTAGAACGTATGCTTCGCATATTGAAGATAATCAATTGAAGCCCCTATACGGAACAGGGAAGATGCGGCGTCTAGCCACACTTCGGTTCGAGCCGGCAAAGAAGCTTGCCGCTTAAGCGAATCGAACAACTGCATCGATAACCGGTTCACCTGCATAAGATGCGGCTGCGGCGCTTCGGGATGCAGCAGGCTCAGGTTGCGTACGCTATAGCCGAGCACATCGTCGAGCCGGGATTGATTCGTAAAGCGGGTGTCAAAAAACAGCCCGTCGCGAAGCCCAGCGCCACAGATGAGATAATGCGTTGAACGCAGTTTGCGATGGACGACGCGCAGAATGGCCATTCCGATGACGATGACATCGGCGCGGTCCTTGGATAAGCCAGGCACTTTACGGCGCTTGTCTAGCGGCATCGTTCGCAACTGCTCGAATATGGCGTCAGCGTTGCTTGAGCTAATTTCATAATTATGCGTTAACGGGAATGCGTAGCGAGTGGCGGCTTGATCAAGCTTGCCCAATGCGCGCACGGTCCCGCCTACGCCGATCAGTGGCAGTCCAGGCGTCCAGCTAAGCCAAGCTTCTTGGTCTAGTGCTTTGCTGATAGCGTTTTCTAGTACGGCCAGGGAGTCGTCAGTGAGCAGCCCGTCGCTGCCTTGGAATGCACGGGTCATATTCACGCAGCCGAATGGGAACGATACGCTCTGAACGAGCGTACGGTCGCGGAACAGGGAAATCTCAGTACTGCCGCCGCCGATATCGATCAAGAATCCTTCCCGGATATCAATCGTATTGATCATCCCAAGATAGCCAAACCGGGCTTCGTCCTCTCCAGAGAGCACTTCGACGGTTAGCCCAGTTTCGTTCAACATTCGCTCGACCACGTCGTCGCGGTTTGTTGCGTTGCGAATGGCCGCTGTTGCGACAGCGCGAATGCGGCCAGTCCGATGATGGGCGCAAATTAAGCGGTAATGGTTCAAAATCCCAATTAGCTCGTCAATTTTCTCAGGGCGAATGCGGCCTAGCTCATCAATTTCGCCGCTTAACCGAGCGGGGCGTTTGCCGCCATCGATGACGCGGTGCGCGCCATTAGCAGTCCGTTCATAGACAGCTAGGCGGATGGAATTGGAGCCGATATCGATAATGCCGATGCGTTGTTCAGTCATATGTATAATCCTCCGAAACTGAGTAACAGCCGCGTCGCAAATATTGAAAAACACGGCTTGTAACGACATTTTACCACTAGCTGGGCTTGAATAATAATCGTTTATTTTACGGCCATCAGGGAAGGATACAATGTTGTGGGTATTGTTGTATGAATGGCTGAATAAATGCACGTTACATAATGAAATTTCGTTGAGCTAAAATAATTTTAATGATGTCGATAAAGGAATTCTATTCACCGTTTTGCCTGGATTTGTTCACTTCGGGGTCAAAATTCGTTATGATTGAAATGTTGAATTACTGATGAGATCCCTTTTTAATTTATAATTCCGAAGTTAAAGGAGAGAAAAACATGACAGCAACTAAAGGATTGGAAGGTATCGTTGCAACGACATCTTCCATCAGCTCCATTATCGACGGAGTACTTACGTATCGCGGCATTAACATCGATGAGCTCGCTGAAAATGCTACGTTTGAGGAAGTCGCTTATCTGCTCTGGTTCGGCAAGTTGCCTAACCAATCCGAACTTGACGGCCTCATTCGCCAACTGGGTGAATCCGCTCCAGTGCCAACGGAAGTGATTGAGCAACTGAAGCTTTTCCCTAAAAACAGCAACTCGATGGCAGCTCTCCGTACGGCTGTATCGAGCCTCGGGCTGTATGATGCAGAAGCGAACGAGATGTCGCCAGAGGCAAACGTTCGCAAAGCGATCAAGCTGCAAGCCCAATTGCCTACGGTTATCGCAGCGCTCGCTCGCATCCGCCAAGGCAAAGAGCCGATTCAACCTAAATCGGGCGTATCGGTTGCCCACAATTTCTTGTATATGCTGAGCGGCGAAGAACCAAGTGAAGTTTCGATCAAAGCGCTTGATCAAGCGCTCGTGCTTCATGCAGACCATGAGCTTAACGCTTCGACGTTCGCGGCTCGCGTTACAGTTGCTACGCTGTCGGACATTTATTCCGGCGTAACGTCTGCTATCGGCGCCCTGAAGGGGCCATTGCACGGCGGTGCTAACGAAGCTGTAATGGTTATGCTCGAAGAGATCGGCTCGCTCGCTAATGTTGAATCATACATTACTGACAAGCTGGCTAACAAAGTGAAAATTATGGGCTTTGGCCACCGCGTCTACAAAGACGGCGATCCACGCGCGAAGCATCTCATGAAGATGTCCCGCGAGCTGGGCAAACAGCAGAACAACCTTGAACTGTACGAAATGTCGGTTAAAATCGAAGAGTTAGTAACAGGCCAAAAGGGCTTGAAACCAAACGTCGATTTCTACTCGGCTTCTGTATATACAACGCTTGGAATCGCGCGCGACCTGTTCACGCCGATCTTTGCAATCAGCCGCTTGTCGGGTTGGACCGCTCACATTCTTGAGCAATACGAGAACAATCGCCTCATTCGCCCTCGTGCAGAATATACGGGTCCAGCGAATGCGAAATACATTCCAATTGCAGAACGTTAATAACCATATAGCTTGACCTGCATGGCGGGTAGTCAGTATCATCGTATATACGATGTTGCATTGGCTTCCCGTCGGGCTTTGTTATGAAAAAAAATCATTTAAATTTTAGGAGGAACCATTCATGCCACAACTCGAAAAATTCGCACTCCCAACTGAAGGCGAGCAAATCACGATTCAAGAAGGCAAATTGCAAGTGCCTAACAACCCAATCATTCCTTTCATCGAGGGTGACGGTACAGGCCGTGACATCTGGCGCGCATCGGTACGCGTACTTGACGCTGCCGTAGAGAAAGCATACAAAGGCGAGAAAAAAATCGCATGGTATGAAGTGTTTGCAGGCGAGAAAGCATTCAACACTTACGGAGAATGGCTGCCAGCTGACACGCTGACGGCAATCCGCGAATATATCGTTGCTATCAAAGGCCCACTGACGACGCCAATCGGCGGCGGCATCCGTTCCCTGAACGTAGCGCTTCGCCAAGAGCTTGACCTGTACACTTGCCTTCGTCCAGTTCGTTACTTCGATGGCGTGCCATCCCCGGTTAAACGCCCTGAGCTCGTAGACATGGTTATTTTCCGTGAGAACACAGAAGATATCTACGCTGGCATCGAGTACCAAGCTGGTACGGAAGCTGTTAAGAAAGTACTTGCTTTCTTGCAAAATGAGATGGGCGTTAACAAAATCCGTTTCCCAGAAACATCGGGCATCGGCATCAAGCCAGTATCCGAAGAAGGCACAAAACGCCTTGTTCGTGCAGCGATCGAGTATGCAATTGAGCATAAACGCAAATCGGTAACGCTCGTACACAAAGGCAATATCATGAAATTCACGGAAGGCGCGTTCAAAAACTGGGGCTATGAAGTCGCAGAGAAAGAATTCGCTGCACAAACATTCACTTGGAGCGAATATGACCGCATCAAAGAAGAGCAAGGCACAGATGCAGCTAACGCAGCTCAAAAAGCGGCTGAAGATGCTGGCAAAATCATCGTAAAAGACGCAATTGCAGACATCGCGTTGCAACAAGTTTTGACGCGTCCTACGGACTTCGACGTAATCGCTACGTTGAACCTCAACGGCGACTACCTGTCCGACGCCCTCGCTGCGCAAGTAGGCGGCATCGGCATCGCTCCAGGCGCTAACATCAACTACCTGACGGGCCATGCGATCTTCGAAGCAACGCACGGTACGGCTCCTAAATATGCAGATAAAGACGTAGTTAACCCAGGTTCGGTAATCCTGTCCGGCGTAATGCTCCTTGAGCACCTCGGCTGGCAAGAAGCGGCTAACCTGATCTACAAAGGCATGGAAACGTCGATCAACAACAAAACAGTAACGTACGACTTCGCACGCCTGATGGAAGGCGCGCAAGAAGTGAAGTGCTCGGAGTTCGCTAATCAAGTTATCGCAAATATGTAATTGAGGCCATCCCCCTAAATCCCCCTTCCTTGGAAGGGGGACTCCAAGGGGCTTCGCCCTCTTGACACCGGAAGGTATCGAGAGGATGATGCGCTTGGGGATGGGGGTGCTGGGAGCCGCTTTCGTCAGATCCCCTTCCCTAGTGGGAAGGGGATCTGACACGCTTTTGGGCGTGCAAGTGAGGGGGCTTTTTGGATTAGGGTGGTTCGTGCGGATTGTGGTGTTGCGTGCTGGTGTGGTTGGTAGGGCGTTTGGAATTTGCATTTATGCTGGATGCATTTATGCATTGGACTAGGGCAGGACTGACATGGCTTAAAAGAGAAGCACTTACAATATCCACAGGAGGTTGTGCTGCGATGGCGATTAGACGGAATAAGATCACGGTTGTTGGCGCTGGGTTTACTGGGGCTACGACGGCTTTGATGCTTGCGCAGAAGGAACTTGGCGATGTGGTGTTGGTCGACATTCCGCAACTCGAGAACCCTACTAAGGGCAAAGCGCTTGATATGCTTGAGTCGACGCCGGTTCAAGGCATTGACGCGAAAATTACGGGGACGTCGGATTACGGCGATACGAAAGATTCTGACGTGGTTATTATTACGGCGGGTATCGCCCGTAAACCAGGCATGAGCCGGGATGACCTTGTGAACACGAATGCGGGCATTGTGAAATCCGTATGTGAGAATATCAAGGCGACGAGCCCGAACAGCATCGTGATCATTCTTTCCAACCCGGTAGATGCGATGACTTATGTGGCTTATCAAGCGCTCGGCTTCCCAAAAAACCGTGTAATTGGCCAATCTGGCGTGCTTGATACGGCTCGCTACTGTACATTTATTGCGCAGGAGCTGAACGTATCGGTTGAAGACGTTCGCGGCTTCGTGCTCGGCGGCCATGGCGATGATATGGTTCCCCTCGTTCGTTTTTCGAACGTTGCTGGCATCCCAATCGAGAAGCTGATTCCTGCTGATCGCATTGAAGCGATCGTGCAACGCGCACGCGTTGGCGGCGGTGAAATCGTTAGCTTGCTTGGCAATGGCAGTGCCTATTACGCACCGGCCGCTTCGCTCGTTCAGATGACGGAAGCGATCTTGAAAGACAAGAAACGTATCCTCCCGGTTATCGCTTTGCTCCAAGGCGAGTATGGCTATGACAATCTGTTCATGGGCGTTCCGACGATCATCGGAGGCGATGGAATCGAGAAGGTATTCGTGCTTGACCTGACAGATGAAGAGAAAGCGGCGCTTGATAAATCCGCAGAGTCCGTTCGTAACGTGATCAAAATTGTACAAGGCTAATCCGATAACCATACTATAGAGGTACAACTATTAAGCATCGGGAAGACCCTGACAGGCTGCGTACTGCCAGGGTCTTCTTTTGTTTTAGAGAAGGAGGGGATACATTGCTGGACCAGGCAAGGCGATTATTGAAGCAAGTGTACGGATATGATTCATTCCGCAAAGGGCAAGAAGCAATCATTAGCGGCATAATGGAGGGCACGGATACGTTGGCGATTTTGCCGACTGGCGGAGGAAAATCTATCTGTTATCAAATTCCAGCGCTGCTGCTGGACGGAACGACGCTGGTCGTGTCGCCGCTTATCTCGCTCATGAAGGACCAGGTCGATGCGCTGAATCGCGTAGGCGTTAAAGCTGCTTTTTTGAACAGCTCGCTTAGTGCAGCTGAATATAGGGAAGTGATGAGGCAAGCGTTCCAAGGCGAATACAAGCTGCTCTATGTCGCGCCTGAGCGCTTGGATGCGCCGATGTTCGCCTCGTTGTCTGAACAAATGCATATTCCGCTTATCGCCATCGATGAAGCGCACTGCGTATCGCAGTGGGGGCATGATTTTAGGCCGAGCTACCGGCAATTGGCAGGTTGGATTAATCGAATGCAGAACCGGCCGCTAGTAGCGGCATTTACGGCGACGGCGACGCAAGAAGTATCGCGCGACATTTCGGACATGCTTGGATTGCGTAATCCGAATGTGCATGTGACCGGATTTGCCCGCGATAATTTATCGCTATCCGTAGTGACAGGTGCGGACAAGCCTGCTTTCTTGCGTAAGTTTATGGCCGATCGCTCTGATCAGTCTGGCATCGTGTATACGGCGACCCGTAAGGAGACGGAGCAGGTCCATGCGTTGCTGGGCAAGCTTGGTGTGCCTGCTGGCAAATATCACGGCGGACTAGGCGATGCCGAACGGGCGGAAGCGCAGGAGAAGTTTCGCTTCGATGACGTGCGGGTAATGGTTGCGACGAATGCGTTCGGCATGGGCATCGATAAGCCGAATGTGCGATTCGTGCTGCACTGGCAGATGCCAGGCGACGTAGAGTCCTATTACCAGGAAGCAGGCCGTGCAGGCAGGGACGGCGAGGAGAGCGAGTGCATTTTGTTGTTTGGGCCGCAGGATGTGCAGGTACAACGGTTCCTCATTGAACAAGGGACGGGAGATATGGATCGCAAGTCGATTCAGATGTCCAAGCTGCATATGATGATGAATTATTCGCGGACGCAGCGCTGCCTGCAGCAATATATCGTCGAATATTTTGGCGAAGCTGATGTGGAGCCTTGCGGCAAATGCAGCAGTTGCTTGGATCGAAGCGAGCAGGTGGACCGAACGGATGATGCGCTCAAGGCGTTGTCATGCGTAGCTCGGTTGAAAGGCAAATTCGGAGTAACGACAGCAGCCAAGGTGCTCAAGGGCTCCAAGGATAAGCGCGTATTGGAGTGGGGGCTAGACCGAAACTCCACGTACGGCTTATTCTCACGCTGGCCGGAAAAGGAAATTTCGGATTGGCTGTATTGGCTGGTCGCAGAGGGGTATCTGGGCATGAGCGAGGGGCAGTATCCGACGGTTGCGTTGGCTGCGGGAGCGCTTCCTGTTCTGGAAGGAAGGGAACGTGTTCACCAACGGATGCGGACGACAGTACGAAAGGCAGCTTCAGCTGCTGTGGGGTCGCCATTGTTCGAGGCGTTGCGGGATTGGCGCAAAGCTGCTGCGGCCCGCGAGAAGGTGCCGCCATTTATGCTCTTCTTTGATGCGACTTTGCGAGAGCTGGCGGATGCCGCACCTCAGGCGATGGAGGATTTGCTTACAGTCAAAGGTATCGGTGCAGCGAAGGCTAACAAATATGGCGCAGAAGTATTGGCGGTCATTCAATCGTTTGTTGGCGGAGAGGCTATGAACAACGCGGATTCGGCATCCGCGGTATCATCGGCGCCATCAGCCGGGCATAATGCAGCAACTGCAATGCAGGTGTTGGACGCACCAGCGGCAGTGTCAATTATAGCCACGGCAGCCTCCACCGTTTCAACTGCCTTTTCCGGATCATCGGTATCGGCGGGATCTTCGAGCCGAAGCGATTCCGGCAGCCATCTGATTTCACTAGAAGCTTTCAACGAAGGTGCTAGCGTTAAGCAGATTGCGGCGGAGCGTGAGCTTAGCGAAGTAACTGTTGAGGGGCATTTGATCCGTGGAGCACTGGAAGGGCAGCCGCTGGACTGGGCTCGCATTTTGCCTGTTGAATATGAAGCAGCCATTCTTGATGCGATTGATCAGGTTGGCGGCGATAAATTGAAACCGATCAAAGAGGCGCTTCCTGACGCGGTCACTTATTTAATGATTAAAGCTTGCCTTGCAAAGAAGAGCCTAGCGGCTGAATAAAGCAGGGTTGACGATTTGGTGAAGAATGGGCAATGCGCTTTGCGATTCTCGGATCATTTAGTATACTGAGAGGGATAGAGAAAAGGTAACGTTTTCAAGGAGGATGTAGAAGGAATGGACAATATTATGTTGTTGCTTCATGTTATCGGTGCAACTGGAATGGGCGTTTACTTGCTCATGCCTGTATTGGTCGGCAAAGTAACCAAGCTTACAGGAGCTGGACAAGAGGGTCTCGCAGCAGGGCTTCATACGGCTAACCGGATTGCGCAATATTTTCTGATCGTACAGCTGTTGACGGGCGGATACCTGATGTCCCAAAACGACTACACACCGCTCTGGATGGCGCTTGTAACGATTGGATTTTTAGCAATTGCAGCACTTGGCGGCATTATGGGCAAGCCGTTGAAGTTAATTGGCACATCCATTAGTGAAGGGCACAGCGCTGCAGCTCATATTAGCAAAGCACGCGCGTTGAGTATCATTATTCTTATCATTTATGTGGTCATTTTGTATTTCATGGTAAATCCTGATTATAAGTAAGATAGAAAACTGGCAGTAATGGATGCCAGTTGTGGGGGAGTCCAGCATGAAGTCAGAGGCACCAGATTTGATTACATTCGGCGAATCCATGGCATTGTTCATGCCTCCAGAGCATCGTGCTCTGGAGCGTGCAGTGTCGCTTGAGCAAGGTTTCGGCGGAGCGGAAAGCAATGTCGCCATTGGCGCAGCAAGGCTTGGCGTATCCGTCGGTTGGTTCGGCGCGCTCGGCGACGACCCTTTTGGCCACATGATCGTTAAGGCGCTGCGTGGGGAAGGCGTAGATGTTTCACGGGCGAAACTGAGTTCAGAAGCATCCACAGGCCTGATGTTCCGTGAGTCTGTGGCAGGGCGGCTTGCTGTCCATTACTATCGGAGTAACTCAGCAGCTAGCCAGATGGCGCCAGAAGATCTCAATGAAGATTATATCCGGGGCAGCAAGCTGCTGCATGTGACGGGAATTACGATGGCACTGAGCGAGAGCTGCAGGCGTACCGTTCTGCGCGCTGTTGAAATTGCTAAGGAAGCAGGCGTACCGGTCAGCTTTGATCCGAATTTGCGCCTTAAGCTATGGCCGATTGAGGAAGCACGTGAAACGCTGCTGCCGATGGCGGCACAAGCCGATTATTTCTTGCCAGGCTGGGACGAGCTCCAACTGCTGTATGAGACGAGCGATTGGGAGCATGTGAAAGCACGTTTGTCTGAGCTGAAGGCGATATCGATCGTGAAGTCGAAGGATGATCAGACTGTCGTTCTCAACAAGGGAAAGATGGATACCATTCCGTTTTATCCGGCTGACAACGTTGTCGATACGGTGGGTGCTGGCGATGGATTCTGTTCGGGCTTCTTATCTGGCATCGTCAAGGGGATGTCTCCAGTCGAGGCTGTACGGCTCGCAAGCGTGACAGGTTCCCTCGCGGTGCAGATGCGCGGCGACTGGGAAGCGCTGCCTACTTGGCAGGCGGCAGCCCAGCGGCTGGACGGGAAAGTGTGGGTGGAGCGCTAATATGGCAGATTCGCAACTATCCAAGGGACAACGCCGCCGCGATGGCATATTGAACGAACTGAAGCGGACGGGCCGCATTACGATAGCTGACATTGTCGAGCAATTCGGCTGTTCAGAAGTGACGGCAAGACGGGATTTGGAGCTTCTGGAAAAGTCGGAGCCGATTATTCGGACAATGGGCGGCGCGATGTACGATGGCATGAACGCTGCAAGGGACGTCAGCTTTGCTGAGAAGGAAGGGCTGTCTTACCTGGAGAAGGAGCGAATCGCTGCGAAGGCGGCTGCTTTGATTAATGAAGGTGATGTAATCGGGCTGTCAGGCGGTACGACGAACTATCTCATTGCCCGTTCCATTAAGAGTCGCCGGGGAATTACAGTCGTTACGAATGCTGTTAATATCGCGATGGAACTTGGGGGCAGCGATGTACAAGTCGTTGTAACAGGCGGCATGATGCGCCACAATAGCTTCGAACTGTGTGGCCCGCTAGGCGAAGCGATGGTTGCCCATCTGAATATCGGCAAAATGTTTATTGGCGTAGATGGCGTTAGTGAAACGGGCGGCATCACGACATACTCAGAGCAAGAAGCACAAATTGCGAAGGCGCTTATTGCACGCTCGCAGCTGACGATTGCGGTATTTGACCATACGAAGGTAGGCAAAACTTCGCTATTCTCTATTGCGCCTTTATCCCATATCCATTCGTTTATAACCGATGAGCCGCTAACACAGTCTGTTGCAGCCGAGGCTGCCCGCCTTGGCATTGACGTTCAGCTATGCGACAGATAAACGGCATTTGATGCGATTGACACAGGCTTTTAAACTAGGGAGTGTCCCAACAGCCGCAACGGACGGCTGAGGGATACTCCCTTTTGTAGCGCTGCAACGGTTGGTGAAGCGTTTGTGTACAGACTGTAGAGTGCGGTATACGCACGCCGTAATTATAGTGGCGTTGATGCGTGAAGCGCGAAGCTTCCCATTGCAGTTTGTACAATGGAATCAACGTGAACGCGGAAGTGAGGAGATGTCATTGCATACTGTGCAGTGGGAACCTTGGGGGAGGGTTGTTCGTGCCTTTCTCGTTGTACAAAATGCAATGGCGTGCAAATAAGAGCAGAGTTGCGGTGAGGAAGCCGGTACAGATTTGTTTCAACGGCACACATTTGAACCAAATGAAAAGCTGTCCCAAAAGCCATTGGCAATGGCTTTTGGGACAGCTTTTGTTAAGCGTCCGCCGCCCACACGTTCCGCCCAGCAACCCAAGTTTGCTGGACATCCCATTGGGTGTTTAGCAAGACGAGATCGGCACGCTTGCCGACAGCGATGGAGCCAGTCGCATCGGCTATGCCGAGCAATTGCGCGGGGTTGCCGCTCGCTTGCCGGCTAGCTTCTTGAATCGTTACGCCAACTTGTTCGACCATTAGCTTAATTGCGCCGTTCATCGTCAGCGTACTGCCTGCTAAATTGTTGCCTTTCTGCAAGCGAGCGATGCCGCCGGATACGACAACCGCTAGACCGCCAAGATCGTATAGGCCATCGCCAAGGCCAGCAGCAGACATTGCATCGGTGATGATGACAAGCTTGTCAGCAGGCTTTGCTGCGGCCAGTACGCGTATCGCTGCTGGATGGACGTGAATGCCATCTGGAATGATTTCGGCATAGATGGCATCCTCAGAGAGGACTGCACCGAGCGTGCCTGGCGATCGGTGATGGAGGCCGGTCATCGCGTTATACGTATGCGCAGCTTGGTTCAAGCCTGCTTCGATGGCTTGAAGGACTTGTTCATAGGAAGCATCCGTATGGCCGCAAGCTACGTTAATATTGTTCTTGCGCAGCCATTCGACCAGCGGCAGCGAGCCTTCCTTCTCTGGCGCGAGCGTCATCTGGCGAATTAGCCCTGGCCAGCGCTGCTCCCATGCAGCCAGCCAGTCGGCACGAGGGGGTGCGATGAAAGCTGGATTTTGTGCGCCGATCCATTTTTCGCTCAAGAAAGGCCCTTCCAGATGGACGCCCAACAGCGCAGCATATGGCATTCCGCCCGCCTGGTAGCGGGCTGATGCTTCGAGTACAGCCTCGATCGCCTCAGGCGATGCTGTTACCGTTGTTGCCAGCATGCCTGTGGTGCCGTGGGACGCATGGAATTTTGTAATTGTGTCATAGGATTGTTCAGTGGCATCCATAAAATCAGCGCCGAATCCGCCGTGAACATGGACGTCGATAAACCCGGGGAGCAGCCAGCCGCCCTGCCCGTCAATAACTGTGCCTGCTGGGATAGAGCCTGCTGATGCACTGTCCGCCGCGGCTATAGCCGTAATTATGCCATGCTCGACCACGATGCTTCCCTCGATAATGTGTTCGCCGCTTACGATGCGGACATTGGTAAAGGTGTATGATTCGTGCGTGGCATCTGCTTTCATTAAAGCGCCAACTTCCTTCCCGCCTCGCGGTCCAGCAGCACGATAACGTCGCCATGCGTTTGCAGGAGCGATGCCGGGCAATCTGTAGTAATTGGCCCGAATAACGCTTCGCGCACGATGTCGGCTTTATCTGCGCCGCGTACCGCAAGTATGATTGTTTTGGCTTTCAGTATGGAGCCGACGCCCATCGTAATGGCATGAGTCGGCACGTCATTCTTTGAGTTGAAAAATCGTGCATTCGCTTCCCGTGTGCGCTCTTGCAACACGACAGCATGCGTATCGCCTGATAGCGTATCGCCGGGTTCGTTAAAGCCGATATGCCCGTTATGGCCAAGGCCAAGCAACTGGATGTCGACGGGCTGCTCTGCGAGCAAACGTTCATATTGCTTGCATTCCTCTTCGAGTGAAGGGGCCATGCCGTTCGGAAGATGGGCATGCGCTTCAGGCAGATCGATATATTGGAACAGATGCTTGTGCATATAGGAAGCATAGCTTTGTTCATGATCAGGGTCGAGGCCGACATATTCGTCGAGATTAAACGTCGTCGCTTCACGGAACGAGATGTGGCGGTTGCGATGCTTCTCTACCATTTTTTCATAAATGCCGATCGGTGTCGAGCCTGTTGCTAAACCGAGCACGGCATCTGGACGGCGCTCTACTGCGCCAACCAAATATTCGGCTGCAATGTCATCTAGCTGTTCTTGTGAGTCGAGTACACGTATATTCATGTTGGACACCCTCCATATGATCATTTGATTTTATTGTATTCCATTTGATCGATTATGACAATAAAAATGAACGAAATGATCATTTTCATGATTCTAACACTCAATTCTTAAGGCGGTTAAATGAAGTTCACGCATCTGCCAAATGGGACTTGTTGCCCACTGGCATAGGCTACGTTATGATGAACGCAAGGCTAGATAGAGGGGGAATGAATGGTGACGCATTCATCGGGGAACGTGGGAGAGGAAGCGGCATTAACCGCCAAACGCAAAGGCGAGCATATCCGCATCTGCTTGCAAGAGGAAGTTGGAAGCGTCGGCGTGACGCCTGGCTTCGAGCGATATCGTTTTGTACATAATGCATTGCCGGAGCTCGGCTTCGATTCTATATCGTTGGAAACGGTTTTTGTGGGCAAAAAATTGCGTGCACCGTTGCTCGTCAGCTCGATGACGGGTGGGACGGATGAGGCATCTGCCATAAACATGCGGCTAGCTGAAGCGGCGCAAGCAAGAGGCTGGGCAATCGGCCTTGGTTCGATGCGGGCGGCAATTGAAGAGGAGTCGCTCGCTTCGTCGTTTCGCATTCGCCATGTGGCGAAGGACGTGCCGGTCATTGCAAATTTAGGCGCTGTCCAGCTCGGGCTTGGCTATGGCGTAACACAATGCCGGCGGGCGGTAGAGCTTGCGGAGGCAGATGCGCTCGTTCTCCACCTCAATGGCATGCAGGAGCTGTTCCAGCCAGAAGGCGATATTGGCTTTAGCGATTTGCTTCGGCGGATCGGCGAGGTTTGCGGGCAGTTGGAGGTTCCTGTCGGCGTGAAAGAGGTCGGATGGGGAATCGATGGCAAGACAGCAAGCAGGCTGATCGATGCAGGGGTTGCATTTATCGATGTGGCTGGAGCAGGCGGGACATCGTGGAGCCAGGTTGAGAAGTTTCGTTCAGCCGATCCGATGCGGCGCGCTGCAGCTGAAGCATTCGCAGATTGGGGAATCCCAACGGCGGACTGCATTGTTGATGTAAGGCGCGAGCTGCCGTCGGCGCACATTGTCGCAAGCGGCGGATTGCGCAACGGTGTAGAGGCAGCCAAAGCAATTGCGTTAGGCGCTGATCTCGTTGGCTTCGGCAGAACGTTATTGCCCAATGCTGTAGCGCTTGAAGGCCTTGCTGCAGTTGATCAGCAATTCGAGCAGATTGAATTCGAGCTGCGGGCTGCTATGTTTGGCATCGGGGCAAGCGATTTGCAAGCGCTGCGTAGCACCGATCGGCTTGTACCGATGGGAGGGGGCATTCGATGACGGCACGCACGATTGTCGTTGCTGGCAGCATGAACATGGATATCGTCAGCCGAGTGGCGCAGTTTCCGCGTCCAGGCGAGACGATTCAAGGCGGGGAAGCAAGCTATATTCCAGGAGGAAAAGGTGCGAATCAAGCCGTTGCAGCTGCGTTAGCTGGAGCAGCAACGTCGATGCTTGGGGCTGTTGGGCAAGATGGTTTTGGGCAGGAACTGCTCGCATCGCTTCGGCAGCATGGCGTCAGCGCTGAAGGCGTAGCTGTAATGGAAGGCACTTCGGGGCTTGCTTTAATTACAGTGAATGAGAGCGGAGAAAACCAAATCATTCTTTGTGCAGGAGCGAACGGCCAAGTAGGGGCAAGGACGTTAGCTGTTTTCTCGGGCATAGCGGATGAAGCAGGAGCCGTGCTGCTGCAAAATGAAATCCCATGGGCTGCGAATGAAGCCATCATGCGGCAAGCACATGCGCACGGCGTTGCTGTTGTTTATAATCCAGCTCCTGCCCGGACAATGCCAGAGGAAGCTTACCCGTTAATTCATACGATTGTGTTGAATGAAACGGAAACCTTCGCTATAACAGGCATCGATCCAGCAGCGGAACAAGAGCGAGGTCTTCATGAAGCAGCCATTGCGTTAATCAACCGAGGCGTTCAAGCGGTTATCATTACATTAGGTGCGGAAGGTTCTTATTATGAGGATCGAGATGGCATTGCCTGCCGAATGCCAGCCCGCAAAGTGGTGCCGGTCGATACGACTGCAGCGGGCGATACGTTTATTGGCGCATACGCTGCAATCCGGTTCGGCGGCACGCAAGCCATGGTTGAACCATCGCCAGAGGCTGCGCTGCGATTCGCGACAGCGGCTTCGGCAATAGCGGTAACGAGGCGTGGCGCGCAATCCTCGATTCCTACAGCAGAGGAGATCGCTGCGTTGCTTAAGATGGGCAATTAACGGGAGCCTTCTTGCCGTGGCACGCTGGTCGAGCTGCCAATAACGAGTGAATTGGGCAGCATGCTGGTCTGCGGCAGCGAGCCGTACTTTCCTTCGATGCGGCCTACAAGCATTTGAATGCCGATCATCCCGAACTGATAGGCAGGCTGCACCGCCGTCGTGAATAACGGATCGATGAGGTCCCGATGCCCAAAATCGTCAAAGGTAACGATGGACAGGTGGCCTGGCACGTCGATGCCCCGGCGGCGAAAGGCTTGGAGCAGCCCTAAAGCAAGCATGTTGTTGCCTGCGAGGATAGCCGTTGGCATAGGCGCTGCTAAGAGCAACTGTTCGGCGGCGTCCTCCATGTCTTGCATGCGATAATTCGCTTGCAGGACGAGCCGTTCGTCATAAGGAAGGCCGTTGGCAGCGAGCGCTTCCCGATATCCTTCATGCCGGTCCCGTGCTGTGGATACGTCGAACGAACCGCCTACGAGCGCAATGATGCGATGGCCAAGGCTGGCCAGGTAATCGATCAGCTTGCGTGCCCCGCCAACACTGTCGCCGATGACATGGTCACAAGCGATGCCGGGCACGTCGCGGTCGATCGTAACGAACGGCGTGCCGTGGCGAACGATGGCTTCAAGGCGATCCTTCGAGCTGTCGCCTGCTGGCGTAATTAGAATGCCATCTACACGTGTCGACAGAATCATGTCGATATACTCTTTTTCTTTTTCTCCATCCTCATCACTGTTGCCTAGCAGCAGCTTGTAGCCAAGTGAGCGGGCCGCATCCTCTGCGCCACGCGCCACGGTCGTGTAGAACGGGTTCGTAATATCTGTCACGAGCAGCGATAGAATGCCCGTTTTTTGCAAGACGAGCCCACGCGCCATCGCATTGGGCACATAGTTTAATTCCTCCATTACTTTACGAACTTTTTCCCTCGTTTTTTCGCTTATTCTTCCTGTATTGTTAATAACGCGGGAGACGGTCATTGCTGACACTTCCGCTTGTTTTGCTATGTCATAAATGGTAACCATTCGGATCAGCCTTCCTTGCTGTTCATGTGCTTTCATCGTAATCAATTTCAAGATTGACAGCAACCCTGCCCGTTTGTTACGTTGGAGTTATCGATAACTCTAATCACAGTAATTTAGCTTTAATCGAATAAGGCCGAGCCTCTAACGAGCCGGCAGGGAGGGCAATTAGCCACATGAATCGACTACAGAATAAAGTTGCGCTTGTCACTGGCGGCAGCCGAGGCATCGGGGCAGCAATCGTTCTCCGCCTAGCGGAGGAAGGCGCAGACATCGCGATTAATTATACGTCGGAACGGTCGGAAGCGTTGGCGAATGCGGTGAAAGAGCAGGTTACAGCGCTTGACCGCCGTGCGATTGTAGTTAGGGGTGATGTTGGGGTGAAGGCCGATGTAGAGGCAATCTTCGAGAAGGTGGAGCAGGAGCTGGGAGATGTCGATATTCTCGTCAACAATGCTGGTGTAGCGCCATTCGAGCCGTTCATGAGCGTGACGGAGGAAACATGGGACCGTACGATGAATACGAATCTGAAATCGGTCTTCCTCTGCTCACAGCGTGCTGCCCGTGGGATGATCGAGCGGCGCAGCGGCAAAATCGTCAACGTGCTGTCTACAGCTAGCCTTGTTGTTACAAGCCCGGCCATTCCCCATTATCAATCGTCCAAAGCGGGCGCCCATATGTTAACGAAAGGCATGGCAATTGAGCTCGGCCAATATAACATTAATGTTAATGCCGTTGGGCCGAGCACCGTAGACACTGATATGTGCACCGATTTTCTAGGGGCTCCTGGCATGCGCGAGCGCGAGGAGCAGGCGAATCCGATGAAGCGAATCGGCACGGCTCGCCAGATCGGCGATGCTGTCGTGTTTCTGGCCTCGGAAGAAGCCATGCAGATCAACGGCCATCTGTTGATGGTGGACGGTGGGCTTAGCGTGAAAGCTGCACAACCGGAAGATCATATGGAACGATAACCAAACGGAAACGATCCAGATCCTTTTCTTTCTAAAACAAACAAACGGGGCGATCGAGCAGGAGGTTCACCTTCTACTTGATCAGACCCGTTCCGTCTAAATGGACGTTTGTCGTTACCTCGAATTTAGCTTCAGGATAAAGCTTCATCCAACGGTTCCATGTTGCATCCGAGCCAATATGGGTAGCGCGATAACGTAATCCGAAGCCGTAAGGATCGACTTGGGCATCTCGAATCTTGATGAACAATGCCTCTGCCTTGGCTGAATATTGGTCGCCAAGCGTTTTCTCGATTGGCGACCAGCTGACGTTGTATAGATCACGTGGCGCTTGCTCCAATACGCATTTGATACGCACCTTCATCTTGATCGTCGCTTGCCCATTCCTCTCCACGATCCGATAGTGGCGGTTTATGCTAGATACGACCGCAACGATTTTCTTTCCTTTATAGTCGGCTTGCAGTGAGGATTTAATAAATCGGAAGCTTAGTTGATTAAACTGCTGTGACTCTTCACTTGTTAACGTTAGTTTAACCTGCTTTTTATCAAGAAAAGCAACTTTGCTGATCATGTAGGTCATCTGGGCGCGCTTGATGATTGGCAATATCGGGTCCAAGCCTCTCTCCATGTACCTTCGTTCGAAATCAAAAATAAATTGCTGGACTGTAAAAGGGGAATCTGTTCCCTGCGTGCCAAACGAGAGAAATAATGTATTGCCGGGATATCGTTCTGATGGCGGCTCAGCGTATAGCACATCATGCGCGGACGGGCGGCCAATGGCAACGTCCGCAACGCTTTGAACGTCTCGGCGCCGCATCATCCAGGTGAGCGCTTCCGCATAATCCGAACGCACGAGGGATTCGCCTAGTACGAACACTTTACAATGGCCAAAATCCAGTTCCTTGTCGACATGCGCTTTCAACAGCCGGATCCCTTCAGCAATCGTTTCGGTCTCGATCGTTTCGATTTGCGACTTCGACGCTCCTGGCTCTGTCTTCGGTGAAGGGATGGCAAGCCGCAGCGTAACCCGATAGGGCTTATTCGGATTGTCGGTACGGTCGATTCCGGCAGAAACGACAAAGAATCGTTTATCGATATCCTTAAAGCCGCAACCTGGCAAAACGAGCATGGTCAGCATAAAGCATACGGCTAAAGCAATAATGCGGATTCGGATCATGTTGCCTTCCTCCTCGTGAGGCTTAGCAGAAATATCCATATAACGAGCCCGTACTCCACGAACATGCGCAAGATGAGCCACTTTTCGGTGAGTTTGGAATATTCCTTTTCATTAAACAAATACAACGACAAGATCGTGAGCGCAGCAAATACGGAACAGATCACGTAATTTCGCATCGGGACAGGATGCTCGTCAATGGCCAGCTTGTAGCGGGGAAAGCAGCTTTTGACCAGTTCCATTGCTTGATGCCAACCGGATGCTGTATAGACGAGCGTCAGGTTCAAATACAGAATAAGGAACACGAACAAAACGCGCTCGATAAAACCATACTCCATAACGAGAGAATCGGCAGTAGCGGTCCATACATACAAGTAAGAGCCAACGCCATCTGTGCCATGGAGCCCGATCGGAACGAAATAGGATACGGCGAGCACTGCGATGCCCATCGTAGGGATCAGCCACTTGAGACGGAAGGTAAAGTTCGGCGGAAACGCACGGTTATAGATCGATAGGTTAATATAACCGGTGAAGATAAACGTTGCCGCAGCTAATGGAGCTAATTTGGGCATAATGTGGAAATAATTGCTCGCTGTTCGAATCTCGTCCCAATACAGCTGTTTGCTTCGGCTCGCTTTAATTAACAGCAACAGGATGAGCGGGGTATTCACGAGCAGAATGATCTCCATATTAAACATCATGCTTAGGGTGGATCGCGTTGCGGCGTAGACACAGATAACAGCCATTATTGATAAAATCACAAGCGTATTCGCATCTGGGTTGAAAAACCGGTTAATGAGCAGGGCGTAGCTTGCCAATGCGATGCTTGAAGCGGTGAACCACATGAAGGCGAAGCTGATTAGAACAGGGACGACGATCCAACGTGGATGCCGTTCGAATAAAATCTCGGGAACGCCTTTGCTCGGAAACTTTGATATCGCATGGATATACAAGAGAGCGGCGGTTGTTCCAATGATCGCAGCAGCAATTAAGGAAGCGACAGCCCCCTTGTACCGGTATTGAAACAGTATGTTGGGAACGAACAGCATCAGATTCAACAGGCTAATTAGCACAAAGTTGTAAATGACATACCGGTTCATTTTGCATTCACCTGCCCAATATCTCCCTTGGCGTGCTTGATGCCTCCGATAAAACGGAAGTACGGCTTGCCGAAGCTGCGAAGCTGCGACAGATAGACGATATAGGCGAATAAGCCTAGCGCGACGCCTGTCACACCGAAGAAAATCGATATGATGATCAACGGATATTTCAAAAATCGGATCGCATACGACATCGAGGAAACCGGCACAACAAAGTTTGAGATCGCAACGACAGACGTCACGATAATCATGATGCTGCTGACTAGGCCAGCCTGCTGGGCAGCTTGCCCGAGGATGAGGCCGCCGACAGTCGTTGCGGTAGAACCGATATACCGAGGGAGCCTCGCACTCGCTTCGATCAGGGCCTCAATAAGGAAGAGCATGAGAAACACCTCGATAAACGACGGATAGGGCACCGCAGAGCGGCTCCCTGCTATCGAGAAGGCGAGCTGGACGCGAAATAGCTCCGGGTTATAGGAAATGACCGAAATATAGAGCGCAGGCAGTGTGATCGTCAAAATTATGGCTAAGTATCGCAGCAAAATCAACGTGCGTGTCATCCAGAAGGACTCGTAGCGATCATCCATCGCATGCATGAAATCAAAAAACGTAGCCGGCAGCACGAGCGCAAACATGTTGCCGTGCATGAGCAGCACCATTTTGCCTTGCCCGAGCGCGCGGGATACGCGATCCGGGCGTTCTGTAATGAGCATAGTCGGGAATAAAGTGCGCCTTGGCAATCCAAGCAGCTTCTCTAGCTCGCCGACCGCGTTAACGATTTCCGTAGATACGCCCATGAGTTTTTTTCGCACATTCGCTAATACTGTCGGGTCTACCCGTTGTTGGTCATAGAGCAGCAGCAGCCGCGTCTGCGAAAGCGAGCCAACGGTGCCCTCTTCGATTTTGAGCTCTGGCGAAGGGTAACGGGTGCGGATCAAGTTGATTGAATCGATCAAATCTTCACTTAGCGCCATTTGCGGGCCTTGCACCGTGCTCTCTACCTCAGAGATAGGAGATTGGTTGCGAATGACGCGCGCAGCATCGAGGGCATAGACGATGGAATCGATTTGGAGCAAAACGAACCCTCGGAGCAAGGTATCAGCCCATCGCGCAGGATCTTCTACGATTTTGAACGAGGGATTAGTTGCAAGAATATCTTTGAACGACTGATGCTCCTCCGTGAATGGAACGAGAATGAAGTCGCTCACCTTACTTTCATCCACCAGGGAGCCGATGTAGGCCACTTCCAGAACGAACTTTGTATTTTGAATCCGATGCGTATTTAAGTCTTTAGCCTCGGCAAAAATTGCAGTGATACGCTGAAGCATGCCCGTTCCTCCCCTTGCCAATTTCAAGTAATTATCCCATAGTGTGCACCTTCTTCCGGAAAATATGTCCTCCTTAAGCGATTAACGGAAAAAGCGGATTCGGTTTTGCCGCAGCAGCTATTGTTGCAGTACAATAAAACGTAGAAAAGGATCGGCATACAGCCGGCATAATAGGAGCTGTGAACATGGGAGAATGGTTTGAACGGAGTTTTGGAACCGACTATATGGTTGTTTATAAGCATCGGAATTGGGAGCAGGCGAATCGGGAAATTCGGCAGTTATGCCACTGGATGGGGCTTCCGGCTGGCACGGAGCTGCTGGATGTTGGCTGTGGAATGGGAAGGCATGCGTTAGCGCTGGAGGAGCTTGGCTATAAAGTAAGCGGGATGGACTTGTCAGAGCCGCTACTGGCGGAAGCAAGAAGGCATGACGAAGAGCAACGCGTACGCTGGTTCCAAGGGGATATGCGCAAGCTGCCATTCGCGGACGGATCTTTTGATGCGACGGTCAATCTGTTTACGTCCTTCGGCTATTTCGAGGAAGAAGACGAGAATATGCAAGTGTTGCGCGAGCTGCGGAGGGTGATACGCCCAGGCGGCCGTTTCGTCATTGATTTTTTGAACGCGACGCATGTTGCCCGAACGCTTGTCCCTTTGTCTGAGCGGATGGATGAGGAGACGGGATGGACGATTCGTGAGGAGCGGCGGATCGAGGCTGGCGCTGTGTGCAAGACGATTACGATTCAAGCAGGCACGCCAGAGGAGCGCCATTACGAGGAACGTGTAATGTTATTTGGCCGCGAATGGTTCGAGCAAGCGCTGGCCCAGGCTGGCCTGCGGCTCGAGCGGGTAGCTGGACAATACGATGGCAGCCCGTACGATGCCGAGCAGTCGATGCGCCTCATCATGTGCGGGACGGTGGCACAATAATGGCTAATGATAAGCCTGTACAAGTAAAGGCTTGGAACGAAGGATGGCTGCAGGTGAAAGTGCCGCTTCCATTCTCTCTTCGTTATGTGAATAGCTACGTGCTGCCGGAGCCGGCGGGCGGCTATACTGTCGTTGATCCAGGATTGCATACGCCGGAAGCTGTAGCTGCTTGGGAGTCAGCTTTCGAGCAAGAGGGCATTGCATTTACTGACATTAAGCGGATTGTTGTAACGCATCAGCATCCCGACCATTACGGGCTTGCAGGGCTGTTTCAAGAGCGGTCTGGCGCACCGGTCTGGATGACGGAAGCTTCCCATAGCTATGCGGTACGCATGTGGGGAGAGCATAGGGAGCTTGGGGACAAGCTGGTTGCTTTGTTCGATATTCACGGGATGCCGGATGAGTTAGTGGAAGGCGTCGCGGACAATTTGGAAAGCTTC
This sequence comes from Paenibacillus sp. MMS18-CY102, assembly GCF_009789195.1. GTDB lineage: Bacteria > Bacillota > Bacilli > Paenibacillales > Paenibacillaceae > Paenibacillus_T. Next base: position 31,776 of record NZ_WSTC01000013.1, read on the forward strand.
CTGCCCTGCGTATCGCCTCAGCCATCCGTTACTTATATGAAGGCAGGGGATCCATTCACCTTCGGCGGCATTGAATGGGCGACGATTGATGCGCCGGGCCATGCTCTAGGCCAGATTCTTTTCTATGACCCCGTTAGCCGTACCCTTCTATGTGGAGATCAAGTGATGCCAGACATTACGCCCAACGTTAGCCTTGTGCCTGATGAGCTTGACGATCCGCTGGATGCATTTATGCAAAGCCTGGAGTTGCTCAGCATGCTGGACGTATCGATGGCGTTCCCTGGGCACCGCAATCCGTTTCCCAAATTTACAGAGCGTTGTATCGAGCTAAAGGAGCATCATGAACGGCGATTGGATTCGATTGTTGATTTGCTCAATGAGCAAGATCGGCAACCTGCAACCGGATTTGAGCTCTGCGAGCTGTTATTTGGGACACGCCATCGTGAGAACAAGCATAATCTCCGCTTTGCGATGGCAGAAACGTTAGCGCATTTGGCCTATCTGGTGAAACGCGGGCGGATTGCACAAGTGGAGCGGGATGGGAAGCTGTTTTATTCCCGAGCGGATAGGCAGGATGGCAACGTTGCATATTAAAGCCATTAGATAAGGAGCTGGAGCATTGGGATGCAGCTCCGGCTCAGGAGTGGTTCGATGAAGGGCAAATTGATGCTAATTACAGCAATCTACAGCGTGTGTATCGTTGGTTATTTGATGATGATGGATCTATCGATGAAGCTGACCTTCAGCCAATCGTTCAACAAGATGGCAAGCCAATCGATGACGATGCTGCCGCTTGAGAAGTTCATAGGCGCGGGCTGGTGCTTCGCGCTTCTTTGTTATTTGTGCAATGGGTTTGGAATCAAGCGGATGAAGCGCCCGCAAGCCGGCGCCGAATGAGGGCGACGGCGAGCACAATGGCAGGAATGATGCAATCGAACGGGAAAATGACGTAAGGGTTAAGAAGAAAACCTTCGACATAGTTTTCAGAGTAGCTGCCCGCGAGCATCATGCAGCTAAACAGGACTATAAAGCCTACCGGCAGGGCAAGCTGCTTGATCTGCACCTGCCATAAGTCCGCAATTGCCATCGCTGCAATATACGCATAAATCACGCCTTTGAAGAAGTAACTAAGCATTAAGGTTGAGATGGCGATGGCGTCGACCTTTTGAATGAAATCGCCGATATTAATTTGCGAAGTCGTCGACAGAAGCGGAAACACGGATCGCATAAACAAGTCGCTTCCGAGCACGGCGACATTCAAGGCCATCGTATAGGCAAGCACAAACCCGGTCGTGACCATCGTCCACATGCCTGTGAGGACAGATTTGCGGCCTTTTGGCGCGACGTATGGGAACAGCATTGTAATGACGATCATTTCCTCGAAGGGAAGGAAGAAGGTGCTGGGAACCGAGCTTAACACAGGCTTCCAGCCGTTTTCCATAACCGGAAGTAGGCGGTTCATGTCGACGACGCCAGACGCGAGCAAGAAAATCGAAGCCATAAAGCCGAGCCCGACGATGCCTGAGAGGAATATCGTGCACGAACGGCTAATCGTTTCGATCCCGTAGTACAGGAGATAGATTAAGGCTAACGCCATTAGCGTGAGCATCGCGAAGAGCGGCGTCTGGTCATAGACGGAAATAACGAGCAGATTGCCGCAACCTCGTATGTTGCGGGTCGCTTGATAGATGAAATGGACGCTATATAGAAAAGCAACCGTTTTGCCGATCGGGTTGCCGAGCACAAGCGGCAAATAGCTGGTCAAAGGCTTATCCGGATATAAGAAATAGAGCTTTGCATAGATGGCATATAGAAGAAGCCCGGGCACCAGCCCGAGCAAAATCGCCAGCCACACATCTTTCCCCGCTCCTACGCCAGTGCCAAGCGCAATGGTACCGCCTAATAGATACATGCCGATCAACATAAAGAAATGCAGCCGGCTAATTCGGACTTGTTCCACCGATGCTCCCCCGTTATTCCTGCTCATTTTGCTGCTGCTTCGCGTTCTGGTTCATTTTTTGCAAATATGATTGATTACGCATTCCCTGGTGGCGAATGTACGTACGCACCGTCACTTGCACAGGGCTGTCTGCGAACAGCAGCTCCCAGCCGGTTTGCAGCTTCCTCCATGCTTTGGGATATTTGCGCTTAAACGTTTCGTTGAACTGCAAATAATCGAGTTTATTTTGTTGTGCATGCGAGACTGCAAGCCGTACCTCATCTTCAATCGCTTGGGACCAGCTTTGCTCTAGCCGGCCAACTGCAGCGGGTTGCGATAAGTCGATTGGCACACGAAGCTCGGATACGGAGCCTTCGGCTGTAATATTGATTCGGAAGGATGGCTTGCCGCCATCCAGATGCGGGACGACCTTCGTGTGGGAATGCATAACCTCGATTGTAACAGCTTTCTCTTCGCTTCCTTTCGTTGATGCAGCAATGTTCATCACGGTGCTAGAGATTTTGTCCAACGTCCATAGCGTGCCTCGTGCATCAGGGCCATCCAGCCATTGAACAAGCTTGCCGTCGCGAAATACCCCGATTTTGCTCATGGCGATAAGCGAATAGTTATTTGATTTTTGTACGTTTGATTTTTGCTCAGCCTCTGCCGATGGCCCATATCGTTTCACGCCGCTAATAAGCAGCGTCCGATTGTTCGATACGAGCATGCGGACGACATCGCTTGCGGCAGTCGTCAGATTTTCGCCCCATAGTTTGGATGAAAATTTGATTTTGCCAACGAAGGCGTTGGCCGGAAGCTTCTCAAGTGGCGTTAACGTTTGAAGCACCGATTCTGCTGAACTGCCGCGGCTGACGAGGACGAGCGATGTCATTCTTGTTTCCCTCGAACGCTCGAAGAAGTCGAACAGCTCAGAGATGCCAGACCGTGCCATCGTTTCTCCGATGATGATGAGCCGGATATGGGCGAAAAACAGCTGTCTTGGCACCTTCTGTGCGGTTTTGCGGATCGCTTCAAATACGGAAACCCCAGTGCTTGTAAACATCGTAATCGGCGAAGCTTCCGATGTGTTATTCGAGCCGGAGGCGACTACGCCGGAATTGGCGACTTGGAAGGATACTCGATAAGGCTCCTTTGCTGTTCCTTTATCGATGCCTAACGCCATGACGATGGCCAAATTTTTGGGCTCTCGGCTATTCCAGCAGCCAACTGTCGGGATAAGCAGAATAAGCGCGAGCAGAAGGAGGATCCGGCGCTTCAGCCTCATGATGGGGGCAGCCCCTTCTTATGATTGAGCGCCATATAAGGCGTGCCGAATGAACGAAGGCTGCACAGATGTGCGACCAGAATGATGAGCCCGATCAATACGCCGAACAAGCCGAAGGTTCCGGCAAGCACCATGAGCGTAAAACGCAAGATGCGGGCAGAAATCGCAATATTGAACGCCGGCGATGTAAAGCTGGCAATGCCAGTCGCAGCGACGACAATGACCATGGCAGCCGAGACAATGCCCGCTTGGACGGCAGATTGGCCGAGGATAAGCGCGCCTACGATGGAGACGGCTTGCCCGACGGCACGCGGCATTCGAATGCCAGCCTCGCGCATTAACTCAAAACTGACCTCCATAAGCATAGCCTCCGCGAAAGCTGGGAAGGGCACGCCCTCCCGCTGCGCGACCAAGCTGATTAGCAGAGGGGTTGGAATCATTTCTTGATGAAACGTAATTGCCGCGATATACAGCGACGGGCCAAGCAGCGAAATAATATACGCAATATACCGCAATACAGTAAGCAAAATGCCGATATCGGCCCGCTCATATGCATCCTCCGCTGCCCGGAAAAACTGGTAGAACGTTACTGGAACGACAAGCACGAACGGCGTGCCATCAACGATGATCGCGACACGCCCGCTTAGAAGGAGCGACACAACGCTGTCAGGCCGTTCGGTGTTATAGATGGTAGGAAACGGTGTGAAACGTTTTTCTTGAATAAGGCGCTCTAAAGAACCGGAATCGAGAATGCCATCGGTTTGGAGCGATTGCAGCCGTGTACGGACGGTTTTGAGCAGTTCTTCATCGGCTTTTCCATTCACGAACATGATGCCGACCTGTGTCCGCGTGACCGATCCAATCCGGCAGGTTTCAAGCATAAGCCCAGGTTGTTGAATGCGCCTGCGGATGAGCGAAATATTCGTTGCAAACGATTCGGTGAAGCTATCCTTAGGGCCGCGTACGACGACTTGCGTGGTTGGCTCCGTTATGCTTCTCCATTCCAGCTGGCGAGTCTCGCATATGACGGCCCTCTCAACCCCATCGAAGAGTATGACGGCGTCGCCCATGACGATCGCATCGAGGACCGCTTGCCAGTCGTTTGTTGTGTGAATGGACTGATTCGTCCATTCGCCGCTTTGAATGCGGCCGATAAGGAGAGCGGGCGAGTGGGTTTGATGCAGCCAACCGTCGATGCCACATACCTGATCGATGGTTTCGGCATGCGACATCGTCATATTATAAATAAACGAGCCCGGCGTGCCGTCTTCACACTGCAAGGAACGGTAGGCCATGTCGCCGTTTTCGCCGAATAATTGCTGAAGCTGATGAAGAGCGGCCGACAACGAGCGTTCGATCGGCTGTGGCGGACCGGTCTGCTCAACAAATGTGCTGGCTTGGGATGTCTGTCGAATCACGCGATCACCTCCGTTATAGGATGATCGGAAATTATTGGAGATATACGGCGTGGCGATTTGAGGGCAAAAGAAGAGGCCGTCCATTAAACCATTCAAGATGGATTAGTGGACGGCCATTCATAGAGGCTGAGCCTGGTACAGCGTGCGCTGTTATTGCTGCTGCTCCAGCTCAGCGTGCTTGCGATGCGCGATGCGGCTTGCAGCAGCTGCAGCGATTGCACCGACGATATCGTCGAGGAACGTATGGCAATCCCGGCCGTTCTTTTCATTTAATTGTTTCAAAATGCCCGGTTTGAGCTTATCAATATATCCAAAGTTCGTAAACCCGATGCTGCCATAAACGTTGACGATGGATAAGGCCAACACTTCATCACACCCATAAAGCGGCTCGTCATTCATAATCATATCCTGCAGCGGCGGCAGCAGCTTCTTCTCTTCGGCGAGCATATCGAGCTGTATGCCCGTGAGCACTGCATTTTGCACCTCGCGCTTGGCGAGCACGGACTCCACATGAACGATACATTCTTCCACCGTTAGATCGGGATAATAGCTCTTCTGCAATCCATGGGCTAGTTCGGCAATTTGAAGGATAGTCACGCCCCGGCGGGCAAGCCACTGCATGGTCGCTTCTGCGACCGCACGGCTGTTCAAGCTATACGGTTTCGGTGTGGTCATGGCGAAAGGCCTCCTTATCGCTTCTCTTATTCTCTCATCAATTAATGGGACAAAACTGGTCTAAAATGCGGGAGGGCTCGTATACATAGTACTACAAAGCGACCAAATGAACCAAACCCGCTGGTGACGGCGATTGGATGATGGGAGGAACGATCGAAAGATGAAACGAAATCGTTGGATTCGGCGTGCAGCATTGACAGGGGTAGTCGCGTTGCCATTGATGACGGCAGGGTGCGGGGTTTTCTCGAAAAATACGGCCAAAGAAATCGATCCGCCGCCAGTTGAGACGCAAAATCTTCCAAGCAGTGCCATTCCGCAGGGCGGCAATGGAATAGAGACTGGTTCGGCAATTGACCTGCAAACGGGCGAGTCGCAAATGACGGTCTATCTATTAGACGATAACGGCTATCTTGCGCCTGTTACGCTTCGGACAACCTTAGGGGAGAAAGAGCAGCTAGGCAAGAAGGCGCTTGAGATGATGGTGGACGGCGGCGCTTATGCAGACCAATTGCCAGCGGGGTTCCATGGATTGCTGCCTAAGGGAACGAAGGTCAATGCGTATGTGGAGTCTAAGGAGAAGAAGCTTGCTACCGTAGACTTTAACCAATCGTTCGTCAATTACAATGCAACGGATGAGCGTAAAATTGTTGAAGCGATCGCGTGGACATTAACGGGAATGCCGAATGTGCAAGGCGTGGAGCTACGCTTAGAAGGGGCCAAGCTAGATGAGATGCCGGAAGGCGCTTATCCGCTGGACCGGCCGCTAGACCGCACGGTTGGCATCAACTTGGAGGCAGCCGAAGGCGTTGATTACAGCCAGTCGTCTCCAGTGACGCTCTACTTCGCTGCGGAGACGCCGGAAGGCGATTCCTACTATGTGCCGGTTACGCGCTTGATAAGCCGGACGGACAATTTGGTTAAGGCCTCGGTTGACCAGCTCGTGCTTGGGCCTGTAGACCAGAGCAACCTGATCGGCCTGATGACGCCTGACGTGCAAGTGAAGAGCGTACAGGCGAAGGATGATACGATAACGGTTGAGCTGCAGGATGACGCGTATGAAGAAGGGCAGAAAGAGCCGGCTGATATGCTGCAGGCGATCGTATTGTCCGTCACGGAAAACGCAGGCGCGTCCAAAGTGTTGATTAAATTAAACGGCAAATCGAACTTCACGGATGAGAATAACGTTTCCTACAGCCAGCCTGTCTCTCGTCCAACGTCAGTCAATGCAGTGAAGTCTTAACAGGTTGCATGCTTGCCTGCGCGTAGCGCGGACAGGCGCTTGCATGGAATAGAAGGCGGCAAGGCTGCGCGTGAAGCGGCCTTGTTGCCTTTTTGCTGTTTTGGGCGGCGAGTCGATTTTATTGCAGGTGTCTGGTAAAATGGGGAAGGTTATCATTTACGCCATGGGCAGTGGGCACTAATTCAAGGAGGACCAGCATGAGAATCGATGGGCGAGAGGTTGCACAATTGCGGCCAATAACGATAGAGACAGGCGTCAATAAATATGCAGAAGGATCCGTATCCATTTCGTTCGGCGATACGAAGGTGCTTATTACAGCGACGGTTGAAGACCGCGTGCCGCCTTTTATGAAAGGGCAGGGCAAAGGCTGGGTTACGGCGGAATACTCGATGCTGCCGCGTGCGACACAATCGCGTAACCAGCGCGAAGCAGCAAGAGGCAAGCTAGGCGGCCGCACGATGGAAATCCAGCGGCTCATCGGCCGCGCTTTGCGTTCGGCCGTCGATCTGCAAGCGCTCGGCGAGCGCACGATCACGCTGGATTGCGATGTCATTCAAGCGGATGGCGGCACGCGTACAACTTCAATTACAGGCGCGTTTATTGCACTGGCAATTGCAGTAGATAAGCTGGCAGAGAAAGCAGCTTTCAAGAGCTATCCGATTACGGACTACCTAGCTTCAGTTAGTGTTGGCGTCGTGAACGGAAGCCCGGTGCTTGACCTGAATTATGACGAGGATTCCAAGGCGAAAGTCGACATGAATGTCGTCATGACAGGCGCGGGACAATTCGTCGAAGTCCAGGGAACGGGCGAAGAATCCCCATTCTCGCGCAGCGAGCTAGATGCATTGCTCGGTTTGGCAGAAGCGGGCATCGCGGAGCTTATCGGCAAGCAGCGTGAGGTGCTGGGACAAGCTGGCGCACGCATCGGCGAGAGCAACCGATGATCGCAAGCGGGGGAGTTGTTGTCGTTGCGACAGGCAACGCGGGCAAGGTGAAAGAGTTTGCCCATGCGTTTGCCCAGCTTGGGGTCGAAGTGAAAAGCTTGAAAGACTATGACGGGCTGCCTGGCATCGTGGAGGATGGCGAAACGTTCCAAGCGAATGCGAGGAAGAAAGCGAAGACGATCGGCGATGTACTAGGGCTGCCTGTGTTGGCGGATGATTCGGGCCTATGCGTCGACGCGCTCGGGGGCGCTCCTGGCGTTTATTCCGCGCGTTATGCTGGCGAAGGTGCGACGGATGCGGACAACAATGCGAAGCTGCTTCGGGAGCTGTCCAAGCTGGCAGGCGCTGCAGCGGACATTCCAGCGGTTGCACCGCATGGCGTCACCTTGTTCGGCGGCGCACGGTTTGTATGTGCATTAGCGTTGTATGATCCTGCAGACGGCTCATTCACGGATGCGGAAGGCGATGTGGCAGGCCGCATTTTGTCTGGGACGCGAGGAAATGGCGGATTCGGCTATGATCCGCTCTTCTGGGTGCCGGAGCTTGGCCGTGCAATGGCTGAGCTGTCGACGGAAGAGAAGCAGGCGATTAGCCATCGCGGAGCTGCACTTCGCAAGCTGCTTGCGCAGTTGAAGCAATAACAAAGTTTATCACAGTAAAGGCTGTCATGCCTCCTGCGATGTTGCAATCGCGAGAGGCGTGACAGCCTTATTTTGGCATGCTGATCAATTATCCGATGGACACTTTATATTGGCGAAGCCATAAGTCCGTTTGCCATAAGTATGCGAATAGCTGCGGTCCGCTCATGAGCTGGCCGAACCACGGGATGTTCGAGCTAGCATCGGCGGAGTCGGCGATTTCACGCACTTTTTTGACATTGATGAGCGGAAGCAGCGGCGAGCTGGAATCATCGAGCACTTCCAGCAGCATCGTGCGGACGGCTTCGAGATAGTTCGGATTATGCGTTTTGGGATACGGGCTTTTTTTGCGCCACAACACATCTTCTGGAAGTGCGCCGACGAGCGCTTTTCGCAAAATGCCTTTCTCGCGGCTGCCAGAAGTTTTGATTTCCCATGGAATATTGAACACATAATCGACGAGGCGATGATCGCAATAAGGCACGCGAACCTCAAGCCCGACCGCCATGCTCATCCGGTCCTTCCGATCGAGCAGCGTCGGCATAAAGCGGGTAATGTTCAAATAAGACATAATGCGCATGCGGCGGGCAGCGGCATCCTCACCATCGAGGTGAGGCACTTCAGCTAGTGCATCTTCATATCGGTCTGCTAGGTATTGCTGCGGCTTGATCCAGTCGGCGACCTCGGGGTTGAGCAGATCGCTGCGCATGCCGGTTGCAAGCGACCAAGGGAACGTGTTGGCGTTGAGCGCATCTTCCCGGTGGAACCAAGGGTAGCCGCCGAATATTTCATCCGCTGCTTCGCCTGACAAGGCAACGGTTGCTTCTTTCTTGATTTCGCGGCAAAAGAGCAGCAGTGACGCATCAACATCCGCCATGCCCGGCAGGTCGCGCGCAAGCGTCGCAGCGCGAAGCGCATCGACAAGCTCAGGCGTATCGAATTGAATCGAGTGGTGAATCGTGCCCAGATGCTCGCTCATCCGTTTAATCCAAGGCGCATCTGCGTTCGGCTGGAACGCGTGCGCTTTGAAGTTTTTGTCGTTGTCGACATAATCGACAGAGAATGTATGGATATTGCCTTGCCCCGTGCCTTTATAATAATTGACTGCAAGCGCGGTGAGGGCGCTCGAATCGAGGCCGCCGGACAATAGGGTGCACAGCGGTACATCGGAGATTAGCTGGCGCTCAACTGTGTCCTGGAGCAGTTGGCTGACGCGGGAGGCCGTTTCTTCAATGCTGTCCGCATGAGGGCGGCTCTCCAGCTTCCAGTAAGTGTGAATAGCGTTGCCATCGCGCGTAACCGTCATGCATTGGCCAGGGCGAAGCTCGCGCAAATGCTTGTAGACACCGTGGCCAGGCGTACGTGCCGGCCCTACGATGAAAATTTCGGCTAATCCCGCCGCACCCACCTGTGCCGGAACCTCAGTATGTGCCAGAATGGATTTGGGCTCGGAGCCAAACATGAATTTGCCTTCGCTTGTGCCTTCACTGAAGAAGAGCGGTTTGACGCCCAGCCGGTCGCGGGCTAGGAACAAATGCTGCTCGCCAGAATCCCAGATCGCAAAAGCAAAAATGCCGTTAAAGCGCTCGATGCACGCTTTGCCCCATTCCATATAGGAAACAAGCAGCACCTCAGTGTCGCAATTCGTTGTAAAGCTTCTCCCGCGGCCTTCCAGCTCGACGCGCAGCTCCGGGGCGTTATACAACTCGCCGTTATAAACGATGACGTACGTATGTCCGCCGGCATGGCGAATCATTGGTTGAGCGCCGTTCTCGGGGTCCATGACCGATAAGCGGCGATGCCCAAGGGCGCAATGCGCTGAAATCCAAGTTCCAGCGGCATCGGGACCGCGAGGGGCCAACGTTTCTGTCATTCGTTCCAAGTGCTCGCTGTCTTGTGTCAGATCACGATTCCAGTCGATCCATCCGGTAATACCACACATGAAACTCATCCCTCTCTCTAGGAGGCTGTCTACTTTTGCTCGCTCGTCCGTTATTTGCAGCATGACAGCATATTGGTACTGCGCGTTAATCTGTCTGTCGAGATAATACCAGTTATATGCGGAATAATAGGATAAAATGTCTGTCCATGGGGGGAACCTATTCGAGGGCAACAATCAGCACAATGATCAAGGAGGGGCAATAGCGATGCCGCATATCGATTTGGCCGATGGAAGCGAAGCGGGCGAGCGGAAGCTTTATTATGTATCGGTTGCTGCTGGACAAGTGTTGGACGATCCGGAAGCTGCTGCGTACGAGCTGGTTATTAACGCGAATCGGGAAGAGGTCAACCGCCTCAAAACGTTGTTTAACGACTATTCAAGCATGGATGAGGCACAGGCGTTTCATTTTGCCCGAAATCCGTACGAAACGACTTCGGATGCAGAGCTAAACGGTGGAACGGATGAGATCATCGTCCAAATCTACCGCTTGCTGCGTGAGCTGGGGACGGAGGAGACGAAGCAGTTTTTAGCTTCAAACAACTTGGGTGGTTAATGTGATTAGAATGGTGGCTTAAAAAAGGCGTTGCAGAGGTTCATTCTGCAACGCCTTTTGTGTCTGTGGTGCGAATGGGCGCAGGGCGTTTGGCCCCTGCGGGGGAAGGCAAACATGCTGAACAAATAGGGCGTATAGACCTGCCTTTTGCTCCCGAAAGCGAAGCAGTAACTGCAACGGCAATTACCATATGCACCCAAAAAGAGAGGCAGTACACTAACACTAATTTGCCCAGTGACTCCAAGAGCCTAGTGACTCGAATTGCCCAGTGGCTCGAATAGCCCAGTGACTCGAATAGCCCAGTGACTCGAATAGCCGAAGCAGCTCCCAGCTCTAACGGACTCAGGAGCCCTTATTCATGCTTTATGAGGGTAATTGTGATTCTAACGGACCCAGGGGCCGTTATTGGGGAGAAACAGGCCTAAAACAGAAGAAAAGTCGTGCAATAAGGGCCGTGGTGTCCGTTAGCGTTTAGAAAGGGGAGATTTGGCCCGAATAACGGCTCTGGTGTCCGTTAGGGACCCAGAGCTTGCCCAAACCGCCCGAATGCGGGTCGCTGAGCGAAAAGGGCTCATAATCATAAATCTGCCCCATCCGCCCAGAGGCGCGCCCAACTACTCCAAATCAATGCCGATGCCATGTTGCCTCGCATGCTTGGCGATGGCCGACGCGACAGCGATATCGAAGATGGCCATGCCCATCGGGCTGAATAGCATGCGTCCATCCGGCGGTGCGGCATTCAAGCGGTCGCCAAGCACCGCTTCGGCAAGCGTCAAGGCATTCGCTTGTGACCAGCCGCCCAGGCGATGCATAAGCTCGATGTCGGTATTCTCGCGGCATACTTCCTCCCAATCATCGACGATAATCGTGTCGACAGCTTCCAGTGCGGCTGGCGCATAATCACGCAGCGAAACATGCAGCAGGAGGCTGCCTGGCTTTGGCGCGGCATCAATATACCGGGTGCCAGAAACCGTACAAGTGACGACAATGTCGGCATCGTGATAAGCCTCTTGCCAATCGGAAGCGGCGTGTCCGGCTTCACCGGCCAAAGCGGCGACAGCATGGGCGCGCTCTTGCGACAAGTCGTAGGCTGTTAAACGCCCTAAACGGCCGCCGAGCACAGCGGTGAGCATGCGGGCATGCCATTGGCCGATGGGACCGCATCCGACCAGGCAAACATTCAAAGGCCGATCATGGCGCTGTGCTGGGAGCGACAGCCATTTGCGCAGCATCACTGCGCTTACAGCAGCGGTCCGTACAATGCTCAGTAGCGGACCGTTAATGAGAGCCACGGGCACGCCGGTATCCGCATCATTCAAGACGACGACGCTATGCGCGCGCGGCAGCCCATGCGTGGGGTTGTCGGGAAAGCTCGCAATCCACTTCATGCCCGCGATATCGAAGGGGCCGCCAATATAAGCTGGCATGGCGATAATTCGATTAGAGGGATGCTTAAACCGCAAATAAGGCTTGAGTGGCTGTACATAATCTTTTGCCATCATGCATTGAAGCGCCTCGGTTATCGTGCTGGAGAGCTGCTCCCAGTCCGCGCCGACCGTTCGCAGATCCTGTTCATTAATGTAGCGCATTGCTATACGTCAGCTGCCAATCGAGCGAGTGCTTCTTCGCCGAATCCGCTTCGGATCCACTCGTCGCTGTATACGGTATCCAGATAACGTTCGCCTCGGTCTGCGAGAATCAACACGACATTCGCGCCGTCAGGCAGCTCAGGCAGCCGCCTCTCGAGTGCGGCGACAACTCCGCCTGCTGATCCTCCAGCCATAATGGATTCACGCCGCAGCAAACGGCGGCAGCCCATGGCGCAATCCAGATCGCTCACCGTTTCGTGGCCATCCGCTAGGCCGGGCGCAAATAGGGGGGGCACGATGCCGGCGCCAAGCCCTGGCAGCTTGCGGCTGCCGGGACCGCCGAAGATGACGCTGCCGCCAGCGTCGACGCCGATTACAGCGGTGCGCATTCCTTGATTGCGAATATAGTCGGAGCATCCGCGCAAGCTGCCGCAGCTGCTGACGCCAACGAGCAGCATGTCGATGCGGCCAAGCTTCTGGGCAATTTCAGGGAGCGTCGTGTCACGGTGGGCTGCTGCATTAAACGGATTGGCGTACTGATTAGGCCAAAAGGCATCGCCGATTTGGCCAACAAGCTCCTTAACGCGGGCAATGCGTGCGGGGAGAAACTCGCCAGTCACAGGATCTGGCTCGGTTACATAGTTAATTTCAGCGCCATAGGTGCGAATGATTCGAAGGTTTGTCTCAGCTGTTCGCGGGTCAACGACGCATATAAAGCGAAGGCCAAGAATCCCGCAAATCATAGCGAGGCTAATCGCCATGTTGCCGGAGCTGGACTCTACGATCGTTGTGCTCGGACGTACGGTTCCAGCCGCTATCGCTTCCCGTATCATGCGAAGTGCGGGGCGGTCTTTGGCACTTCCGCCTGGGTTAAACATTTCGAGCTTGGCGTAAACATTAACGGATGTTTCTGGATACAAGCGTTGCAGGCGGATGAGCGGCGTATTGCCGACTAAGCCGAGCACGCCTTCATCTAAGCTTAATTCCCATCGGTTGGTTGATGCCATTTTTTTTGTTTTACACTCCCTTGCGGCAGTTGGCTTTCGCTGCTTGCCAGTACGATTTCGATTCGGGGCAGCATGCCGCCTCGGATCATGGCGCCAATTTCTGGAACACGTTGTCCGATTTCAGCTTCAATGCGTTCTGCTCGCTCGGGTGTTGCATCCGGCCCGAACAAATAGACAATTAGCCGATTAGCGCTGGACGCGGCTCGGACTTGAACACGCTTGGCATGTACGAAAACGGCTGCTTCGATGTCGTGGATGCTTATTTTCTCGCCATGCTTCAGCTCAGGGCCGATTCGCCTGACAATCGCTTCAAATGTAGCTCCTGTATGCTCGCTTGCAGGTTTAAAGCCGCGCACGACATCTCCGGTAACGAAGCGGATCGCTGGAAATTCGGCGCGCTGCGTGGAGGTTAGTACAAGCGCCGCCTCGTCCGATGCGAGCGCGCCATCAATCCCTAACGCCGCAGGCTCAGCCGTTTCTGCATAGATGCCGTCCGCGAGGCGGTAGTAACCAGCGCTATGGTCAAACCATGCGATCGTGCCGATCTCAATCGACCCGTACGTATCCAGCACATCGCCTTCATGGATGCCGAAGGTGCTCGCCATTGCGCTTCGCCATTGCGGCGATGCTGATTCGCCGACGGTAACGATGCATCGAATGCCTAGTGAAGCGGGATCGTCGAGCGCGCATACGATCCGGTCCAACAATGAAGGCATCGTGTACAGCAGGTCTGGACGGAATTGCTTCAATCGCTCAATGTGGCGTTCGATCGGTTCATTGTAGGCGATGGAGTCGCATTCCCAGCCAAGTGCCTGAAAAATGGCGATTGAGGTTGCGGCAGCATGCCCTGTCCCCATATCCGCAAAAGCGCGCTTAATCGGCCGATCACCAGCCAACTGGGCGAACAGCCGTGTTTTGACGGCTAAATATCTGCGCTCATCCGCTTCCGAATAAGCAATCATTTTACGGCGTCCGCCGCTCGTGCCTGATGTTCGATAAACAAAACAGCCTTCAGGCGCTTCGCTGTTGTAATAATGTTGTTCGAGAATGTCGGCTGTCAGATAAGGCACATCGCAATCGCGCCTATCACCCGAGCGTTGCAGAAGTGCAGCATACCAGGCATATTTATGTGCGTAATAGGCTGCAAGTCGGTTCATTCCTTTACGATTCAAGCTCACCCCTCCCCGGTGTGTTATCGTATGTTGGCTTTGGCGGTTCGGAATGGGTCAGCGTCCACGAGTGGTCCAAGTTTATGACATATGATGATGAAAACCATATGCGGAGGCGACATTCATTGGCCAAGCGAAGCGTAAGAACGCTGCTGGATCACAATAAGATGAGAAAAACGAAAGTGCTGCTGGGCGATCCGATCGTGCGGCGCGCGATTCCTAAGACTGTCATGCTGACGAAGGCAAGGCTGAACAGCATGTTGAAAGCCTATAAAACGGTTTATGTGAAGCCAAACGTAGGCGCGCTCGGCATTGGCGTAATGCGCGTGAGGAAGCTGAAAACGAGCCGCGGCGTGCGATACGAGTGGCGGTACAAACTGATGACGAAGCATGCAACGACGATTGCAGGCTTGTATCAATTGATCCGCAGGCATAAAAAGAGCGGTTCTTATCTCGTACAGCGCGGCATCCACCTGCTTAAATATAGGGGAAGGCGATTCGACCTGCGCGTCATGGCGCAGCGGCGCTCCCCGTCAAAGCCTTGGAAAGTAACGGGCATTCTCGCACGCGTGGCAGCGCCTGGCCGCATCGTTACGAATGGAAGCCAAGGGGCATCGATCCATCCCGTCATGCAAGTATTTAGGGCGAATATGTCCAGCGGCAAAGCGTCTTCGAAGCGTTACCAGGTTGAAAATCTGTCGCGGCGGATAGCCCGCCGATATGCGATCGTGCACCGCTCCTGCGTGGAGTTGGGATTGGATGTTGCGGTTGATTACAAATGGCGCCCTTGGCTGCTTGAGACGAATACGAAGCCCCAAATTACGCCGTTCCGCAAGCTGAAGAACCTGTCGATGTATTATAAGATATTGTCCTACCGGCGCAGTTCCCGTAGGTAGGGAGGGCAACAGCATTAGCTTTACAATATCAATGTCATAAAATCTAACAAATATATTGCTGACCTCTCAATATCGGCATACAATGTTAATTAAGTTGACATGTTGATTTGCCGATTCGGGAGGGATACGCATGCGAATGACGGTTGAGCAGGCGCTGTCGGTGTTTCCATTGTCGGAAGGGAAGTTAATCGCAGGTCGGAACGGATTAAATCGGGTCATTCACGCGTTCCATGTTATGCAACCGGATGGCATGGCTGGACCTGTGAAGGAAGGGGATATGCTTATCGCATCTGGCGCTTCTATCCAAGGGAGCAGAGAAGAAGCGATTGCATGGGTTCGCTCGCTGCATCAGCGTGGAACGGCAGGCATTAGCGTGAACAACAGCCCGGAATGGCGCGAATGGGCGGCATTCATTACGGAGGAAGCAGACCGGCTAAGCTTGCCTGTCATTACGCTGCCGGATGCTTTTAACTGTGGGCCGGATTTGGATGGCCTGCTTCGGGCAGGCATTGCCCGCCAGCTGATTGCGGTTCAGGATGTGCTAGAGAAACAGAAGAAGCTTATGCGTCTCGCCCTCAGAAGGGATAAATCAGTGGATCCTTCAAGCGTTCTAGCCGAAATTATGGAGGCCGTAGGCTTGCCAGCAGCTATCATCTGGCATGATGAACGTGTTGTATTGAACGCTACCGCATGCCGGGAGGCGGCATTATTGCGGCATTGGAAGCGGCTGCCGGTTGGGCGGTGGATGGCGATCGAGGGAGTTCGTTTCATGCGTTACCCGCTTCATGATGGCGGGGAGGAAGGCGGAGGGGCGGTTTTGTTCCAATCGGCCGGGCAAACTTCACAAGCAGAGGACCAACTGCTGCTCCAAGCTGCTGAGTTGATGGCTTCGTACGCTGTGCTCGCGATTCCGGGTACGGCGGGGGCTGCTGTTCCAGATGATCTGGGAACGATGTTTCTCAGGTATTTGAACGGCACCCTTCCATCTCGCCTCTTGATGGAGCGGGCGAGAAAAATCGGCGTCATGTTATGCAATGGCGAGTATTATTGTGTGTTGGGCGTCCAGCAAAATGCCGGCAAGGCGATGGATCGGGGCTTAAGCCAGGAGTTGATGGCGCATCCGCAGCTTACGGGGCTGCAAATCGTTCATTTTGCCGTTGAGCAAGGGAGCTTGTATGTGATGCCGGCGGAAACCTTCCAGGGCGTCGACAAGCTTGCCGCTGTTCTGAGGGAATGTACAGAAGCGGCCCGCAGCCGTGGGGGATCGACCTTAACGCGTGTCGCAATCAGCTATAAGAAGGCTGCGTCTAGCCAACTGCGCGAAGCTTACATGGAATGCGTGGATGCGATTCGGCTCGCAGATGGAATGGCTGATGAGGAGCTTGTTATCCCCTTCTCGGACAAGGAGCTTGCCTATTTATTCGAAGGGATTCCGCGGGAGCGGATGAGCCGTTTTTACAAATCGGTATTGAAGAAGCTTTCCGGCGAAGAGGGCGAGCACGAGCGTGAGCTCCTGCGGACCCTCGATATGTTTCTGCAGCAAGATGCCCAAGTTGGCGAAGCGGCGAAACGCCTCTATATTCACCGTAATACGGCAGCCTATCGGCTGGAGAAAATTGGCGAGATGCTTGAGGTTGATTTTAAGAAAACATCGGATTTGCTAAGGATGAAATTAGCGTTCCTGTTCCGGCATATGCTAATGGAAGAGAAAACGGCGGATTAACTCTCGCTGCCTAGGGAGGATGCATATGGGGAACACACTCATTCGCAATGCGTTAATGATGACGATGAACGAAGCTGGAGATGTGCTACGGGGTGATGTTCGCATCGTGAATGGCCGTATTACGGCAATCGGCGGCAGTGTGGGAGTGGATGATGGGTTCGTGCCCGATGAGGTATATGAGGCGGATGGCCGCGTCCTGTTGCCGGGTTTTATCCAAACGCATGTCCATTTATGCCAGACGTTGTTCCGCGGGCGGGCTGATGATATGGAGCTGCTGGATTGGCTGCGGACGCGGATTTGGCCGCTGGAAGCTGTGCATGATGAGGAATCGGTCTATGTGTCTGCGCTGCTGGGCATTGGCGAGTTGATTCAAAGCGGGACAACGACGCTGCTCGATATGGAGACAGTCCATTATACGGATGCGGCTTTCCGCGCGATGGCGGAGAGTGGCATACGCGCGATATCCGGCAAGGTAATGATGGATCGCAAGGGCGGCGATGTGCCGCAAGCGCTGCAAGAGGATACGGGGCATTCCATCCAAGAGAGCGTGGCGCTGTTGCGCAAATGGCATGGCTATGATGGGGGGCGGCTGCAATATGCGTTTTGCCCGCGCTTTGTCGTGTCCTGTACGGAAGAGCTGCTTGTCGCAGTCCGCGATTTATCGCAGGAACATGATGTGCTCGTCCACACACACGCTTCGGAAAATCGTGGCGAAATCGAGCTTGTGCAGCGGGAGACCGGGCTGCGCAATGTAGCTTATTTAGACTCGATTGGCTTAGCTTCGCCTCGCTTGGTGCTGGCGCATTCCATTTGGCTGGATGACGCGGAGCGCGACATTATTAAGCGAACGGGGACGAAGGTTACGCATTGTCCGGGTTCAAATTTGAAGCTGGCCTCCGGCATTGCCGACATCCCGGCGTTGTTAGGCGATGGCGTGCATGTTGGCATTGGAGCGGACGGTGCGCCTTGTAACAATACATTGGATATGTTTCAAGAAATGCGCCTGACGGCGATGATCCATAAGGTTCACCATGGCCCGACGGCGATGGATGCCAGAACTGTGCTGCGAATGGCGACGATAGGCGGAGCAGAAGTGCTTGGCATGGAACGGGATATTGGTTCAATAGAAGTTGGGAAGAAGGCGGACCTTGTTCTGCTTGATTTAAATAAGTTTCATTGCTTTCCATCTTATGACGCCGATCTCTATTCCAGAGTCGTCTATTCTGCGGGCCGCGGGGATGTGCAGTCGGTGTGGATCGACGGGCGGCTTGTAATGGATGGCCGGATCGTGAAAACAATTGACGAGGCTAGTGTGCTAAAACAAGCTGATGAAGCGATCGCTCGATTGCTGGCGCGGATGTCCCCATGACGGCAGTCGTAGGATTGCTTCTTGCGGCTGGAGCTAGCACGCGAATGGGGCAGCCCAAATTGGAGCTAAGTTGGCCGGGCAGGAATGAGACGGTTGGGGCAAGGTGCTTGCGCCTGCTGCAATCAGCTGTAAGCCAGCCGCTCGTTGTCGTCCGCCCTGGGCAATCGCAGGCGTGGCTTCATTCGATTTCGGGGCTGGAAGAGAGCGGTTACCAAATCCTTCCTTGTGCGGATGCGGCAGAAGGGATGTCTGCATCCTTGCGAACGGGGACGGCTGCTGCAACTGCGATGGGTGCGGACGCGGTGCTTGTTATGCTGGGGGACCAGCCGTTTGTAACGGTGGACCTATTAGCTTCGCTCATTAGCCGATTTGGCGATGGAAGTGAGCTAGACTGGGTGGCGGCGACGGATGGAGACGGCCCGAAACCACCTATTATTTTATCCAAGCGGCTGTTTCAACGAATTGAAGCGTTGCGAGGGGATGAAGGGGCTAGACGCATATTAAGGCAGCCGTCACTTAAAGGCGAGCTGATCCAAGCGGATCCGATTTGTTTCTTCGATATCGATACGCACGAGCAATGGGCGGAGGCGATAAAGTTGTACATAAAATAGTAACGGCAGGCCCAAAAAGCGGCGATTGCGTGCATGGAGCACAATCGTCGCTTTTTGTTTTGGTTCCATTGCCAATCTTGTGTTAGGTTTGTTGACCTTAAATTAACATTTGCATATAGTGAGACTAATTAAACGAGAGGCGCCAAGAGCGGAGGGATCCGATGGATAGCTTTCATTCCCTATTAAAACGCCGCCGGCAACGGGATTGCCTAAGCGTGCTAGCGACATTAAAGTCTGCTGAAGGCCATGCTTACCGGAAACCTGGAGCCGCAATGCTGATTGGATTAGATGGGCAGCTTGATGGGCATTTAAGCCCTGGCTGTATTGAAGCGGATCTGGCGCGGCTGGCCGAACTGGTGCTGGTGAACGGGCAATCGTCTTTAATGGTTTACGATGTGCGCGAGGCTGATGATTTATCTTGGGGGGAAGCGGTGGGCTGCGGCGGCAAATTGGAGGTGCTGCTGGAGCCGATGGACACGGCGCTGTCAGCGGCGCTAGAAGCGGCTGAACGGGCTTTGGATGAAGGCCATTCCGTTAAGCTGACACGGCGAATGAACTATGCCGGGGTGGTCAGCGAATACCGGGTGCAATATGGCGATAGCTGGCATGAACGTTTTTCCCGTCCGTTGGGCGGAACGCCTAAGGCTGATCAAGCGATTAGCTTCCATTACGAAGCGAATCCGCGGCTGATAGTGTTCGGTGCAGGAGATGATGCGATGCCGGTCGTTGCGTTAGCGTCACGCGCAGGGTTCTCGGTCGTGGTTGCTGATCGAAGAGGCGGGTTATGCAGCCGCTCGCGATTTCCTTCTGCCTCTCAGCATGTATCGGGCGGTGTTAACGAAATGGCAGCAGCGCTGGCGATTCGCCCCGTAGACCGAGCGGTCGTAATGTCACATCAAATGTCGCAGGACCGTGATGTGCTGGCTATCCTCGCCAAGTCCCCCGTACGATTTATTGGCTTGCTAGGATCATCCAGACGGATCGAACGATTAACGGATGGATTGTTCTCGCCGCATGATTTGCGGTTGCATGCGCCTGTCGGCATTGTTCCTTACGCGGAAGGGCCTGAACGAATTGCGATTAGCATCGTGGCTGAGCTGCTCGACGATATTCGGCGGGAAGGAGCCTCAACCTTAACACGGGCCATGGCTGAAGCAGAGAAGGGGTGAGGGGATGGATGCTCTAGATCGGGAGGCGCCGGCGTATGCTGCCGTAAAAGTCTGGCGGCCGCATACGCTGGAAGAAGCATTGCGGTTGAAAAGGCAGTTCGGGCAAACGGCACGCTACGTCGCAGGAGGCACTTGGCTTCGAACGCGCTGGGAGGCAGGCGAAGCTGCCATGCCATTACATTTGATTAGCTTGGAATATATAGCGGATATGCATGCGATCCAAGAGATGCCATTCACAGGCGATCCCGATTCGTATATTCGGATCGGGGCAATGGTTTCACTTGCTTCATTAATAGAGAGCCCTCTCGTGAAGGAGGGCGCTCCTCTGCTCCAAGCTGCTGCCCGGTCAATCGCGGCGCCATCTGTACGGGAGCTAGCTACTGTCGGCGGCAATGTGTTGACCCGAAGCGGCGACCTTGTGCCAGCGTTAGCGGCGCTGGATGCGCAGCTTGTCTTGTATACGGGCAATGCGCCAGCAGGCAGCCATAATAGTGGGGGGGATGAGCGGCTTCCGCTTATCGAATGGCTTGCAGCGGCGGGAGATGAGCTTGGTTGTTGCCTAGTTGCCGGCATCGAAATTGCAGTTGGGCAACCGAACAAACGTTATTGGTTTCGCAAAGTTGGCCGCAGGGAATCGTTCTCGCCATCGGTAGTTACAGTAGCTGGGGCATTCAGCATAGATGCGGGCACTGGGCGTCCAGCCGATGTTCGAATTGCAGTCTCAGGCGCTGGCCTTTCTTGCACGCGATTGTATGATGCGGAGACGGCAGCAGAGCAAGAGGCGGATGGAGCGAGGGTGTACGCTGCGGCCCGAGGGGGCATCCCTTCTGTCGCAGATGATTTTGCCGGGTCAGCATACCGAACAATGGCAGCGGCGAATATCGTTGCAGCGGAGCTCGATGCAGCAGCCCATAGGCCGGCGGTTAGCGGGGAGGGAGCGATCGATGAAAAGCCAGCGGGATGAATCGCAATTCACTGCTCAGGCGGCCCCATCGGCAAAGCTGGATCGGGATGCGATGGGTACAAGGTGGATGGAGCGCCCCGATGGACGTGCGAAGGTGACGGGGCGGCTTGCTTACTTGACCGACCGGAAGAGTGAGCACATGCTGCATGGCAAAGTGCTGCGCAGCCGGCATCCCCATGCGAGAATCATTCATGTAGACATTTCCGCCGCTGTATCCATGCCGGGCGTACATGCGGTGTTAACAGCAGAAGATGTGCCGGGGTTAAATGGATACGGCATCGTAACACAGGATATTCCGGTATTTTGCACGGATCGGGTACGCCATGTTGGCGATGTTATTGCTGCGATAGCAGCGGAGACGCCGGAGCAAGCATCTGCTGCGGCAGAGGCGATTTATGTCGATTATGAACCGCTTCCGGTTGTGGATGATCCCCTTCGCGCACTTGAACCAGATGCGCCCCAACTGCATGAGATGGGCAATATGTTGCATGAGACACTCGTCTTGCGCGGCGATATCAATGCAGCTTTTGCACAATGTGCTGCCATTGTCGAGGAAGTGTATACAACGCCGCGCCAGCTTCATCTCTATATGGAGACAGAAGGTGGCCTGTTCGTGCCGGAAGAGGATGGCCGCCTTACCGTCTACTCAGCAACGCAGCATGGATATATGGACCGGATGCAGCTTGCCCGCATTCTAGCCTTGCCTGAATCATCGATTCGCGTCGTATCGAGCCCGATCGGCGGTTCGTTCGGAGGCAAGGATGAGCTTAACGTCCAGCCTTACGGTGCATTGCTGGCGATTCGCACAGGGCGCCCCGTCCGGCTGCACAACAGCCGGCGGGAGTCGATGCGGGCAAGCATTAAGCGCCATCCGATGCGCATTCGCATGCGGACGGGGGCAGATGCAGAAGGGAAGATCGTTGCGCATCACACGGAAATCGTGGCGGATACAGGCGCGTACGCAACGCTTGGGCGCGAAGTGCTCCAATTTGCGACGGAGCATGCAACGGGCCCTTACCGTATCGCAAATGTGAAGACAGAGGGGCGGAGTGTCTTCACGAACAATGGCATTGCTGGCGAGTTTAGGGGCTTTGGCGGGAATCAAGTTATATTTGCGCTAGAAGGGCAACTGGACCGGTTGGCTGAACGGCTCGGCATGGATGCATGGGAACTGCGCCGCCGCAACTTGCGGGAGGCGGATGATCCGGGACCGGTTGATCAGATCATTGTGCCGACAAATGGGGCAAGAGACGTGTGGGACGCGGCGTTGCGGTCATCGCTGATGGCCCGGCGTGGGCAATCCAAGCAGGGCGATGCCCCGTGGCTCGTGCGCGGCGTTGGAGCTGCAATCGTGATGCATGGCGGCGGGCTTGGTTATGGCATTCCCGATCCCGCGGGCGGAAGGCTGGCGCTCTCCGCTGATGGAAAGATTGAGGCGGCCTTCGGCTTCGAGGAGTTCGGGCAAGGCGTATTGTCCGTGCTGCAACTGTTGGTATGCGAACATCTCAACTGCGCGGCGGATGATGTCCGAATTGTGATTGGCGATACGGATGCTGTGCCGCATACCGGTTCAGCGACGGCTTCGCGGGCGACAGCAATGGCGTGGCAAGCGATGAGGCAGCTCGTGCCGCCGTTTGCGGCGGTGCTTCTTGCGCAAGCGGCGAAGCTATTGGCGTGCAAGGAAGCTGAGTTGTTCACGGGCGCTGGAGGCGTGTGGCGGCGAGCGTTAACATCAGGGCAGGCGCTGGATCAGCCGGATTTGGCTATCTCGTATAAGCAGCTAGCTGAAGCATCTTCTGAAAGCATTATGGAGCAGACGGCGTTTGATTTCCCGGTCACGCCTTCGCCTAACCCGACAACTGGCGCACATTTTTTGTATACGTACGCATCGGTTGTTGTTGAAGCTGAAGTCGATTTGCTGACGGGCCGCGTGCAAGTGCTACAGGCCGATCATTACGTTGCGGCTGGGCCTGTTGTTAACCCGATGGGGTATCTGGGGCAGATTGAGGGCGGCTCGGCGATGGCGCTTGGCTTCACCTTAACGGAGGAAGCCGTGATGGAAGAGGGGCGGTATGCGAGGGGGCAGCTCGATACGTATATGATCCCGACCATTAGAGACATGCCGAGGGAGGTCGGTGTCGAGGCGATTGAACAGCTGCCAGCTGGCGATCCATTTGGGCCGCGGGGCGTTGGCGAGATCGGTACAGTAGGATTAGCGCCTGCCATCGTGTCGGCGATTCGCGCAGCATGCGGCAGTTGGGTGAATCGGCTTCCTGTTCGTCCTGAGCAATTAATTCGCCCCTTTCATGCCTTCTTGAAAGCCGATCTGCCAAGCGGGCATGGCGCGCAGTGTCCACAGGTTGAGGTTGAAGTTGAGCTTGAGCGAGGAGGGGACGTTCATGATTGAAACATCGTATCGGTTAAGCTGTACCGTTAATGGGGCTGCCGTATCTCGCCATGTTCCGCCAGTGCGGCGGCTGCTCGACTTGCTGCGCGAGGAGATGGGGCTTACGGGGGCTAAGCCTGGCTGTGATGTTGGGCGATGCGGCGCTTGTATGGTGCTAGTGGACGGCAGGGCGATGAATGCCTGCTTGTTAATGGCCTATCAATGCGAAGGCCGGTCAATTGAAACGATTGAATCGATCACCGGCCCCTCCGGAGAGGGGTTGCATCCGATCCAGCAAGCGTTATTGGCAGAAGGCGGGCTGCAGTGTGGATATTGCACGCCGGGGATGGTTATCAGCCTGAAAGCGTTATGCGATCGCGTGCCTGAACCAACTAGAGAGCAGATCGAAGAAGCGTTAACCGGAAATTTATGCCGTTGTACCGGTTATGAAGGCATCATTCGCGCAGCGCTGCGAGTATCGGCGTTTAACCAGCAATCCCATCCAGATCCGGCACCTTGAATGCGCGACGGGCGGCTGCAGCTCTGCAAGAACGGCAAAGGCTGAGGAGTTGTGTGCTGCTCTCATACATGGGAGGGAGAGATCGGTTATGAAAAAATGGACGCTGCTATTGGTGCTCGCTATGCTCGTCATAACGGCTGCTTGTTCGAAGGAGTCGAGTGCCCCGGCAGATGAAGAGGGCGCGAAGGCTGGGGAAAGGCAGGCGTCTAAGCCTGATGGTCAGGCGGCTGCGAAGCCGAGGGTTGCATTCGTCTACATCGGCGTTCCGGGTGACGGAGGCTGGACCTACCAGCATGATCTTGGCCGCAAAGCGGTCGATGAGAAATTTGGCATCACGTCTACGATCGTCGAGAATGTGCCGGAAGGCCCGGATGCAGAACGTGTATTTGAGGAGCTGGCGCAAAAAAATGACATTATTTTCGGAACTAGCTTCGGCTATATGGATGCAATGGTTAACGTGGCCAAAAAACATCCCAGCGTTAAATTTGCACATGCAACGGGCTACAAGACGGCGGATAATTTGTCCACTTATGCAGGGCGCGGGTATCAGACCGGTTATCTGTCTGGCATGGCGGCTGGGCTGATGACCGAGAACAATAAGATCGGCTATGCGGCGGCGTTTCCGATACCGGAAGTCATTTATACGATTAATGCATTCGCGTTAGGGGCACAAAGCGTCAATCCGGATGCGACGGTACAAGTCGTATGGACGAATACATGGTTCGACCCCGCCGTCGAGCGGCAAGCGGCTGTAAGCTTGCTTGATCAAGGCGTTGACGTGCTTGCCAACTATCAGGACTCGCCTGCCGGCATTCAGGCAGCGGCCGAACGTGGCGTATTCGGGTTAGGGAACGATTCGGATATGAATAAGTATGCGCCTGATTATTACTTGACGAATCCGGTATGGAACTGGGCGCCGTATTACATCGATCAAGTGCAGCAAGCCGTTGATGGCACGTGGAAATCCTCAGCCTACTGGGGCTCTATCGCGGATGGTACGGCTGATATTGCGCCACTAGGCACAAGTGTCCCGCAATCGGCGCGCGATGCGATTGAAACAAAGAAGAAGGCGATCAAGGACGGATCCTATCATGTGTTTACGGGACCGGTTTACGATCAGGGCGGGGCGGAGAAGGTTGGCGTAGGCAAAACGCTGCCAGATGATGAGATTCACAACATGATGTGGTTCGTCAAAGGCGTGAACGGCACGATTCCGGATTAAGCGAAGTGCGGCGAAGACGGCAATGCGGGGGCAGCCGCATCCACCTTCACTTTATGATGCGCGCGGGTCGGGTGTTTCGGCTGTTGTTGCTGTTGCTGGCGCTAACGGACTCCAGGACCGTTATTCTGGATAAAAAAGAGTCTTTGGAATTGTAACGGACTCGATAGCCGTTATTCATGTGCAATTCGGCTCTTCATGCGCTGAACTTGCTAAATAAGGACCGCTGGGTCCGTTAAAATCTGAAACGGGCTGATTTTCGCCAAATAACGGCTCTCAGGTCCGTTAGATTTATACAGCGTTAGGCGCGCGCAGGGTGGGCCAATGGCTGCTCGACAGTAGCTCAGCGCGGAGATGCGACTGCTCAATGGCTGTTCGCAGGAAGCCCAACGCTACTCAATGGCGGCGCTGCGGCTGTTTGACGGCGGCGCTCCGTCAGCGCTACGCCCCGGCGTTGGTTGTTGCCCTTCGGCGGCTCTGTTTAATGGCCGCGTACTTTAATCGGAGGTGATTTTATGGCTCCTCAGTTTACAGAACGTACCTTGATGTATGGCAAAGGCGATGTTTTCGTCTATCGCACGTATGCGAAGCCGCTTATGGGCGTGAAGCCGATTCCAGAATCGGCTTACACGGGCGATAGCAATGTCATCTTCGCGTGGAATGTGGATGTCGCGCTAGGCGGGGAACCGTTCCGCACCTCGTTTACAGAGGGCGATAACGGATTAGTCGTAGCGACCGATTCGATGAAAAATTTTATATTGTGGCATGCCGCTGAATTTGACGGCTGCACAATTGAATCGTTTTTGCACCAAATGGCAACTCGATTTATGAATCGGTATGGCCATATTGATACGATTGAGCTTGGGGCGGAGCGGCTGCATTTTGACGCGGCTTCCGTCGGCGGAGCAGGCGGCGTAGCGCCAAGCGATATCGTGTTCCGCCATGCGCGGAATGAGCAAGCGACAGCGCGAATCGCTATTCATCGCGGGCAGGTGGGGGGTGAACCTAGCGTTACATTTTTAGAGGGCGGCCTTCGCGGCATTCAGTTAATTAAAGTGAAGGGGAGCGCGTTCGCTGGCTTTATTCGCGATGAGTATACGACACTGCCCGAGACGAGTGATCGCCCCCTGTATATTCATCTAAATCTTACATGGGCTTACTTGAATGTTGATGACGCTATCTCGGATGACCCGGCTCGGTATGTGCCCGCACCGCAAATCGGGGATGTCGTGCAGTCGGTGTTCCATGAGGTGTATTCGCCTTCAATTCAATATCTGCTCCATCAAATCGGGCTGCGCGTACTGGAACGGTTTCCGCAGCTTGCGGCAGTTTCATTCGAATCTAACAATCGGACTTGGGAAACAATCGTCGAGCAAGCGGCAAGTGCGGGCGCTGTGTTTACCGAACCGAGACCGCCATACGGCTTTCAACGGTACACCTTGACGAGGAGCGATGCGGATGAGCACTGGCAAAATCACGACGCACGCATTAGACCTGCTTCACAGTAGGCCGGCGGAGGGGCTTAAGGTCGAGCTTTGGAAAATCGAACCGCCTGAGTGCCGCCGCCTAATGGCCGATGCCGTGCTTAATGAAGATGGCCGAACGAGCGGGCCGCTCCTAGCGGGCGAGGAGCTGGATGCCGGAATCTACGAGCTGCAATTTGCTGTCGGTGATTATTTTGCTGCAACATCTAGTGTGGCTCCAATGCCGCTGCTCTTCACAGTTGTTCCTATACGGTTCTATGTCTGTGATCGAACGCAGCATTATCATGTGCCGCTGCTGGCCGCGCCTGGCGGCTACAGCACGTACCGCGGAAGCTGATAGGAGGCGTCGCGTATGTTCGGGCCAATTGCACAATTGAAGCAGCAGCTCGCTAATCAAATCGATTGGCTATCGCATTATGGTGCAGACAGCGAAGGGGGAGTGACGAGGCTTCTCTATTCGCCTGCATGGGTAAATGCGCAGAATGGATTAGCGCAGCGGATGCGGGAAGCAGGGCTGGATACGTATTATGATGATGCAGGCAATCTATACGGGCGGCTAGAAGGGACCGAGCAGCCAGAGGCCGTTGTGCTGACTGGCTCTCATATTGATACGGTGCGATCTGGGGGGAAGTATGACGGAGCGGCAGGCATATTAGCAGGGTTGTCCTGTCTCAGGCAGTTGTATGAGCAATATGGAAGGCCCAAAAGGACATTAGAAATCGTCTCGTTGTGCGAAGAAGAGGGCAGCCGGTTTCCGGTGACATTTTGGGGATCGGGCAATATGACGGGGCGCTGGAGCATGAGTCGAATTCCTGAGGTGTCAGATATCGAAGGCATCCCGTTAGCGCATGCGATGGCGGATGCTGGGTTTGGCCTAGGGACGCACCGTCCGTGCCGGCGCCAAGATTTGATTGCATTTATTGAGCTTCATATCGAGCAAGGCATGGTATTAGAGCGGTTGGGCCGGCCGATTGGCATTGTTCAGGGAATCGTTGGCCAAGTGAGATTAACATTCGAAGTGTGCGGAGAGACGAACCATGCGGGCACGACACAGATGGGATGGCGCAAGGACGCGGTAGCCGGAATGGCAGAGATGGCGTTAGCGTTGGAGCAGGAGGCTAAGGCAGCGGGAGACCCATACGTTGCAACCGTAGGGAAAATTGTCGTAACGCCGAATGTTTCCAATGTAATCGCAGGCAATGTTTTGTTCACCGTCGACCTGCGCCATCCGAATGCATTCTCATTGGAAACCTTTGCGCGGCAGGTTGTTGAGCGCTTTTACAGCATTGCATCTGATCGGTCGCTTCAGCTTTCTCATCGCCAGTGGATGCATGCTGAGCCAGTGCCGATGAATGATGCCCTCATTCGCGAACTTGAGCAAACATGCCAAAGCCTGCAGGTCAGCTATCATGCCATTCATAGTGGAGCAGGGCATGACGCGCAACTGCTCAGTGCCATTTGCCCTTCGGCGATGCTGTTCGTTCCAAGCCGGGCGGGCATTAGCCACTCACCAGATGAATATACGAGTGCACAGGATCTGGCTCTCGCAACCATTGTGCTTGCTGATACGTTGCACCGGCTTGCTTATGGTAATTAGAAGCAACCTGGACCTTGGTTAGCTGAGTTTTGACAGAACAAGCCCCATAAGCGCGATGACGATGATGACTGTGCCGATTGCGAGCCCTACTATAAGCTTTGGCGAGATGTTCATGAATGAGCACTCCTTCTATAGGTGGTCAGAAAAAATCCCTAAAACCTTGCTGATGCTCGGTTTTGGGGATTTTGTATTTAAGCGGCTCTTTGCGCTTTGCTGATTTTATCGCATTATGAAACGCAGGACAAGTGGCTCTTTTATGTGCAATGGCATTTCTGAACCTATGGATTCCATTTTATTGCATGGGTGATATTCCTTGAAATGATAGAGATTACGGGGGTTATTTTAATGGTATTCTATCAAAATCTATATATTGGCAAGTTCGATACGTTTACTGTGATGACAGAAATATTAATGATAACGCCGTAGTGAAAAGTTTGCTTCTACTAACTACTGTTGGTAGCAGCGCTAACGAACCTGAAAATCGCAATCATGAATCTTAAGATGCTGGCTGTGAAGTAGAAGAAAGAAAAAGAGGCCGAGCGCTCCAACGCTCAACCTGGGGACTAGAATCGAACCTTACAGACCAGTATGAGGGGCGAGTAAGTAACCCTTCTTATCCTCCATTATTATCGTAAGGGCGTGAACGTAATGACGATTGTTATTGTCCTAATCACGCTCGAAGCATTAGTTGTGACGCTAGCTACGTATATTAAAAGTCGGCGCAAATGGAGGGGGTTTCGCCCACTTCGTAACAGTAGCCGCCGATGCGTATGCGACTTCCGACCGTATCTATGCGCTCAATTACACCGATTGAGTGTAGATCCTCGAATAGGATCGGGAGCTCTTCGCTTCAACGGTTCATTTCGTTAGTGAGTGCAGCTCTGCTTTTTATAGATAGTGGAATTTTATCGGACTTTCTTTAATTTATTCGAATACGTAGATAGTGTCGGAAACTTCTTGCTATTAATAAAGATATAATACTTACGAATGACATTTTGAAAATTCCCGGCACTGTCCTTGTCTTTGACATTAAGTAATGCTGCGTACATTCTGTCATCATCACGTACGGTGTAATCAATATTGATCTTAAACTCTTGTTCGATTCTCCTCGCACGAGACATTCGGGAATTGACAGCTTTTTCACTTGTAATGCTCGGATCATTTTCTAGAAATCTACGAAACTCTTCTTCTTGCATATTCAGATTCCTCCTTATTATTTAGCTTATGTGAACGTACAATTCTCACGCATAAAGTACATTACCGATTAACTCTTCGTCTTGAAACGCTACGATATCCGTTTCGTCTAGCGCGACCGTATGTAATTGAATGTCCGATGTGATCGTGCGAAATCCTACTTAAACATCTATTTTATACCCAGTTTTCCACCTCCGCATCATGAAATGCTTCTTGAATTTCATTGGTTAACTCAACGAGCTTTGGGCCGAATGACTCTATTAGTGCTTCCATTTTTGAGTAGTTATGAAAAAATAGTGTCTTTAAACCTTCGTTATAACTAGCAAGTATGATTTCATTAGTGATGGCATGCGAATTTATTTGGAGAAAAGAGATGACTTCACTAAGCAGTTCTACCAGCATTTTCGGATAGGCTGTAGTTATCTTACCAAATACATCTGATGAGTAAGAGCTGAAGTCAATGTTTGGCATCGTATACGCTGCGAAAGCAGAGTTAAAAGAACTGTGTAGAGAATTGGAAAAGAATTCTTGGTTTTGTTCTCTTTTCTTAAAAAATTTTTTCTGAATAGATGAATCGACACCAATTGACTCGAAGAAAGTTCGGAAATTCTTGTATACTTTTTTATCTTTTATGTTCTTCTTCCAGAAATCTTTATTATCATACATTTCAGTGATATTCCCATATCCACTAGCGAAGTCTTTACTTGCAAGGGCGGCATAATAAATATCAATTGATTCAATCATTGGTCGTTGTAAACATTTAATCGAATCCATCATTCCTGCATACATCATATTGCGTATAGATAAAAGATTACCAGTGATTTTAGCCGTCAGGACGACGAATGTGATTTCTGTTTCCACCAGCTTACTATTAACTAGCATTTCGTGGAGATTAATCACAGCCGCTATTCCGATGTCTAGTATATGTACGTAATCAACTAAATGCTCATTAATCAATGCTCTAAGTGCCGGTTGTTTACTATTTATTGTATATTCCAGATCGTTATAAGGGTCATAGTTATGTCTCTCCATAAATTGCGCATCCATTAATCTAGAAATGTCAAATGCCCGCATTAAGTCTCCTCCTTTAAATAACAATCAGATTATGAGTTCATTCGACATTTACAAGCATTTACCTTTTTTTTTGTTAGTATTCTTCATCTATAGGGAAACGAACGATGCAGGTAGACTCTGCATGCCCTTACGTTTATTTTGACGGAGGGATTTGACTCATTTGCTTATGTCGATGAGAACGGTGAGCGCCACTTATCTGTTCTAGCTGACACACACTATGCGCGGGTAAAGAAGCAAGACACCATGTTCAAAGAGCACGCCGAATCTATCGGCCGCAGCCCAGTATTCACGATTACGAATATGTCGACGATCGACGAGGTAATCGAGCGCGTATCCGATAAACGAAGGTGAAACGGCAGTACTCGGACGTTAGCGCGAAAGATCTTGGGTTTGTTTACAAACTGCTTCGGCATGTTCATTTCGTAACTAATACGATCTGTGCGAGCTCTTACGAGTGTCGCGTAGAAATACTTTGCCACTAAATTAAGGAGAACGTCGCAGCACTAAAGGGAATTTTTTTGTTCGAGCTTGATCGTGAGCACATAGAGACAGCAAATCAACGATTGGATTCAATAAGTACTATGTCGGAGGAGTATGCTTAAATGGGGGCATGCAACGTTGATGTAGTGAAAGATGATGACTTTCACTTGCGGCTTTTCGATTGCGTTCCTCGTATAGGTGTCTTCCCCTTGCATGGATCCACAAAAAAGCCTCCTACGTTTATTAACGTAAGAGGCGGCAATTATCCGTATGGTCTTCACCAGTGTTAGCGTGAAGAAAATCCACGTTCATTTAGCTGATTTAACGAGGTTAAAAATAAAAGTGGCGTCCCGGAAGGGATTCGAACCCCCGACCGACGGCTTAGAAGGCCGTTGCTCTATCCGGCTGAGCTACCGGGACACAACGGAAATTATTGTAGCATACCATTGTCTGTTTTTGCAATCTTAATTTTTTATTGGTGAATATCGTTTAAATCGGGGTTAACTCGGACAAAACTGCTATAGAATGCTTGCGAGAAAAGGGGGCGCTTCCATTCGTGTGTTTCATCGCGCAGCATGGTATAATGAACCAACCACAGATTGGCGAAACATTCGTTTCCCATGGCAAGGCGGTGCTAACATTACGGATAAGAACGAACCCCGGGACGACAGTCGAGATAACGTGTATCTTTTCCCGAAGATGCTAGACCACTATCAGATCCAACTGACACGGATGTTGGAAGCCGAGCAATATAGTGATGCGAAGCAATTGATCCGGTTCCTGCTGCAATGCAGAGGCGAGGATGCGCGGCATTATGAAGAATGGGGCAATCTGCTGTCTTGGCTGGAGATGGCATTTCCCGACGATGGTTCGCCGCTTGATTACTCGAGCCCAGCGGACCAAGAGGAAGAGGCTGATCTAAGGCGCGCAGCGCTTAAGCCGGCAGAGCAGGATGAGGCATATGTGAAGCAGGTGCTTTACATTATTCAAAACCATCCTTCTATCGACCAGCAGATGCTTGCTCTTGAACGTGCTGTACACTTGGATCACCCGGATGTGGACCCGACGATAATCCAATGGCTAACGGCGGCCTCCGTTCACCCGGTCGTACAGTTTAAAGCGCTGCAGTGTTTGCGTCGCCGTGATGTAACAGGGAAACTGGCGATGGAACGGCTGGACGAAGACGCGGAATTAGACATTGAGATGACGCCGCTCGCATTGGAAGATTTTCCGATCCCGATTATCCAGACCGTGGAGCGGGTAGAGTCGATGACCGAATCAGATGATCCGACGCTTCCACATTTTGCAAGAGAGCTATGGAAAGAATGCCTGCAATTTTTGTATGGAACTTCCGCTTATAACCGAATGCTCGATGATGAAGAAGAGACAATCGATTGTTGGGCAGCCGCGCTGCACTTGACGTTGCTGATTACGGTTTATGGGTCGGCAGAAGATGATGCGATTCGCGATACATATGGAATTTCAGAACCGCTTCGGTTCCGGTATGAGCAAGCCTGCCGCTCCCTGCGCCAGGTCGCTGGATTCGGACGGTTCGAGGACAGTCCCGAGTCTTGATAATTACGGGGATGTTGTTTATAATAGAATGGTTTATTAAACGTGAGATTTTCGCATTGAATGCGTAATGTTGGAGGGGAAGGCAAACCATGAAAGCAACTTGGGAAAAAATAGACACGAACTTGGTATCGCTCAACGTTGAGGTTGGAGCGGAGCAAGTGACTGAAGCGCTCGATAAAGCGTTCAAGAAAGTTGTACAAAAAGTAAACGTGCCAGGATTCCGTAAAGGCAAAGTGCCGCGCGGCATCTTCGAAAGCAAATTTGGCGTGGAATCGCTTTATCAAGACGCGATTGACATCATCCTGCCGGACGTTTACGCGGCTGCTGTCAATGAAGCTGGCATCCTGCCCGTTGACCGTCCTGAGATCGACGTAGAGCAATTTGCTAAAGGCCAAACGTTCAAGTTCTCGGCTAAAGTAACAGTTAAGCCAGAAGTGAAACTCGGCGATTACAAAGGCCTCGAAGTTCCTTCCGCTGAAGCGGTTGTAACAGAGGAAGAAGTAAACGAAGAGCTGAACCGCCTGCAACAGCGCCACGCTGAGCTGAACGTTATCGACGAAGGTACAGTAGAGAGCGGCGACACGGCTGTTATCGACTTCGACGGTTCCGTTGACGGCGTTCCATTCGAGGGCGGCAAAAGCGAGCGTTATTCGCTCGAAATCGGCTCCGGTTCGTTCATCCCGGGCTTCGAAGACCAAGTTATCGGCTTGGGAACTGGCGACTTCAAGGACGTAGAAGTAACGTTCCCAGAGAGCTACCACGTTGCGGACCTGGCTGGCAAAGCAGCAATCTTCAAAGTGAAACTGCATGAGATCAAACGCAAAGTCCTTCCAGCGCTTGACGACGAGTTTGCAAAAGACGTTAGCGAATTCGAAACGCTCGCTGAATACAAGGAAGATCTCCAAGGCAAGCTGAAAGAACGCAAAGCGAAAGAGAACGAAGCTACGCGTGAAACAGCTGTTGTAGAGAAAGCTGCAGAAGCTGCAGAAATCGAAATTCCACAAGCGATGGTTAACACAGAAACAGACTTCATGCTGAAGGACTTCGAGAACCGCCTGCGCATGCAAGGCATGAACCTTGAACTGTACTTCCAATTCTCCGGCCAAAACGAAGCAGCTCTTCGCGAGCAAATGCGTGGCGACGCTGAGAAACGCGTTCGCAACAACCTCGTGCTTGAAGCAATCGCTAAAGCTGAAGGCATTGAAGTAAGCGAAGAAGATGTGAACGCTGAACTCGAAACGCTTTCGAAAGCGTACAACCGCCCTGCGGACGAGCTTCGCGACATTTTCTCCCGCAATGGCAATCTTGACAACCTGAAGGAAGACGTTTCGCTCCGCAAAACGATCAAATTCCTTCTCGAAAACAGCAAAGAAGCAGTTAACGCTTAAGCAAAGCCTTCTCGGCTAGCTTTAGAGCGTATAGAAGGGTAAGGCACGTTCTTTGAAACGTGCCTTATTTTTCCACTAAACACATACATATAGTATCCCTGCGTTTCACATAGGGGAGTGAATCCCCGTACTTAATGGCAAGAACACGTCGTATACTGTTAGAAGCGACCTCATCTGGAAAAATGACAGCAACGCGTCGACGTGATAAAATAAGGAAGTATCCATTCCGCCTAAAGAAAGAAGGTTGGTCGCATGAATTTAGTACCGATCGTAGTCGAACAGACGAATCGTGGAGAGCGTTCTTACGATATCTACTCCCGGCTTTTGAAGGACCGGATTATTTTCCTCGGGAGCGCCATTGACGATGATGTCGCTAACTCCATAATCGCGCAGCTGCTGTTTCTGGCGGCCGACGATCCTGAGAAGGATATCCACTTGTACATCAACTCCCCTGGCGGTTCAGTAACCGCTGGCATGGGTATATTTGATACGATGCAGTTTATTAAGCCTGACGTGTCGACCATCTGCGTAGGCATGGCAGCGAGCATGGGCTCGCTTCTGTTGACGGCTGGCGCCAAAGGCAAGCGATTCTCGCTTCCGAACAGCGAAGTGATGATTCACCAACCACTTGGCGGCGTTCGTGGCCAAGCTTCTGACATTAAGATTCACGCTGACTGGATCATCAAAACGAAGCAGAAGCTGAATCAAATTTATGTAGAACGCACAGGTCAACCGTACGAGAAGATCGAGCGCGACACGGATCGCGACAACTTCCTCTCGGCAGAAGAAGCCGTTGCTTATGGGCTGATCGACAAGGTGGTTACGTCACTATAGAAAGGGTGATCCCATGTTTAAATTCAACGAAGAGAAGGGCCAGTTAAAATGCTCGTTCTGCGGAAAATCGCAAGAGCAGGTTCGTAAGCTAGTTGCCGGTCCCGGCGTTTATATATGCGACGAATGCATCGAGCTGTGCACGGAAATCGTTGAGGAAGAGCTCGGCCATGAAGAAGAGCTGGACCTCAAAGACATTCCGAAACCGAAAGACATCCGGGGCATCCTTGATTCCTATGTCATCGGCCAAGAAAGTGCGAAGAAGTCGTTGGCAGTAGCGGTATATAACCACTACAAGCGCATCAACTCGCAGAATAAGCTTGAGGATGTTGAACTGCAGAAGAGTAACATTCTTCTGGTAGGGCCAACAGGCTCCGGCAAGACGCTACTCGCGCAGACGATGGCGAAGATTCTTAATGTGCCATTCGCAATTGCGGACGCAACTTCCCTTACGGAAGCGGGCTACGTAGGCGAAGACGTCGAGAATATTTTGCTGAAGCTGATCCAAGCGGCGGACTATGATGTGGAGAAAGCTGAACGCGGCATTATTTATATCGATGAAATCGATAAAGTAGCCCGCAAATCGGAAAACCCTTCCATTACCCGCGACGTTTCTGGTGAAGGCGTACAGCAAGCCCTCTTGAAAATTCTAGAAGGCACAGTTGCTTCGGTACCACCGCAAGGCGGCCGCAAGCATCCGCATCAAGAGTTTATTCAGATCGATACAACGAACATTCTGTTCATTTGCGGCGGTGCGTTCGATGGCCTGGAACAGCTCATCAAGCGCCGGATCGGCAAGAAAGTGATCGGCTTCAATACAGCTGGCGACAGCCAGAAGGAATTGAAACCGGGCGAATACTTGTCAATGGTACTGCCAGAGGATCTGCTGAAGTTCGGATTGATTCCGGAGTTCGTCGGCCGTCTGCCAGTTATCTCGTCGCTTGAGCCGCTTGATGAGGAGACGCTTGTACGTATCCTGTCCGAACCGAAGAACGCCCTCGTAAAGCAGTACCAGAAACTGCTGGAGATGGATAACGTTAAACTCGAGTTCGAAGCTGGCGCGCTTGAAGCAATTGCTCGCGAAGCGATCAAACGCAACACGGGTGCGCGTGGCTTGCGTGCGATTATCGAGGGCATTATGCTCGAGGTCATGTATGAAGTTCCATCGCGTGACGATGTGAGCAGCTGCCTGATTACCGAGCAGGTTGTCAACGAGAAGATTATGCCAGAGTTGACGCCGAAGAAAGGCAAGAAAAAAGAAGAAAGCGCCTAATTATTAGGCGATTATACATTACCGTCGATGCTTCCACCCCGGCGGGCGGCCTTTTTTGGCCGTCTGTCCGCCGGGTGGACTTTGACGTTCATGGGAGAGATACCTCATGTATTTGCGTAAGGACACCGTACCCGTCAAGGTCGGCCCGCTGACAATTGGTGGCAGCGACGAAGTTATCATTCAAAGTATGTGTACGACAAAGACAGCAGATGTGGAAGCTACTGTTGCCGAAATTTTGCGTTTGGAAGAAGCGGGATGCCAGGTTGTACGGGTAACCGTAAACAACAAGGAAGCGGCAGATGCGATTAAGGAAATCAAGAAGCGCATTCATATTCCTCTCGTAGCTGACATTCATTTTGACTACCGCCTCGCGCTTGCCGCGATTGAAAATGGCGTAGACAAGGTGCGCATTAACCCCGGCAATATCGGCCGCCGCGAGAAAGTCGAAGCAGTAGTTAAGGCTTGTAAGGAGAAAGGCATTCCGATTCGGATCGGCGTAAATGCGGGCTCCCTAGAGAACCATTTGCTTGAGAAATATGGCTACCCGACGCCAGAAGCAATGGTAGAAAGCGCGTTGTTCCACATCGGCATTTTGGAAGAGCTTGATTTCCACGATATTATCGTGTCGTTGAAAGCTTCGGACGTGCCGATGGCAATTGCGGCATACTCGATGGCAGCAGAGAAAATCAAATATCCGCTGCATTTGGGCATTACGGAAGCAGGTACGCTGCATACCGGAACGATTAAGAGTTCTGCAGGCATTGGGGCGCTCTTGGCGATGGGCATCGGCAACACGGTTCGCATTAGCTTAAGCGCGGATCCAGTCGAAGAAGTGAAGGTAGCGCGCGAGCTGCTCAAAACCTTTGGCCTTATTACGAATGCGGCGACGCTCGTCTCCTGCCCGACCTGCGGCCGATTGGATATCGATCTGTTCTCGATTGCCAATGAAGTCGAAGACTACATTTCCAAAATCAAAGTGCCAATCAAAGTATCCGTGCTGGGCTGTGCAGTTAACGGTCCTGGCGAAGCGCGCGAGGCGGATATTGGCATCGCCGGCGCTCGTGGGGAAGGCATGCTGTTCCGCTACGGGGAAATGATTCGTAAGGTCCCGGAAGCGGAAATGCTGGAAGAATTGAAGAAAGAAATCGATGAGATCGTACGTGTCTACGAGGCGACAGGCGAAATCCCTGGCCGCAAACAGCATTCGCATATCAAGTAAACGTAAGATGCGTTTCGCCTCTCCTTTTTTGTATATTCAAACACCCGCAGGGAATACTGACAAGTATTAGGCCTGCGGGTGTTTTTTGTATTGGCCATGTGCCAACATTAAGGAGGGGATTTGAAATGACTCTAAGTTTTGTGTTGATGCTGATCCAGGTGTTTTTTGCTGTCGTTATCGGCTTATATTTTTGGAACTTGCTTCGCAACCAGAAGACCAATCGATCTGCCGTGGACCGCGAATCGCGCAAAGAACTTGATAAGCTTCGCAAGCTGCGCTCGATCTCGCTGACGAAGCCGCTTGCTGAGAAAACTAGGCCGCAGGCGATGCAGGATATCGTTGGCCAAATCGATGGCCTTAAGGCGCTTAAAGCGGCACTTTGCAGTGCGAATCCTCAGCATGTCATTATTTATGGGCCGCCTGGTGTAGGGAAAACAGCGGCAGCGCGTGTCGTGTTAGAGGAAGCGAAGAAAAATCCAGCTTCGCCGTTTATGGCGGAAGCGAAGTTTACCGAGATCGATGCGACGACTGCGCGCTTTGATGAACGGGGCATTGCAGACCCGTTAATCGGCTCTGTCCATGACCCGATTTACCAAGGGGCAGGGGCTATGGGCGTCGCGGGCATTCCACAGCCGAAGCCAGGTGCGGTCACCAAGGCCCATGGCGGCATTTTGTTCATTGATGAGATTGGGGAATTGCATCCGATTCAGTTGAATAAGCTATTAAAAGTGCTTGAGGACCGCAAAGTATTTTTGGAGAGCGCCTATTACAACTCCGAGGACGCAAATATTCCAATGTATGTCCATGATGTGTTCCAAAATGGGCTGCCTGCTGATTTTCGCCTAGTTGGCGCAACGACCCGTTCACCACAGGAACTGCCAGCCGCGCTGCGTTCGCGTTGCATGGAAGTTTATTTCCGTCCGCTGCTCGCTGATGAAATCTCGCTGATCGCTAAGAATGCAGTGAAGAAGATCGGCTTCGAGCCGTCTGCCGATGCGATTGAAGTGGTAAAACGTTATGCGACGAATGGGCGGGAAGCCGTCAATGTGATTCAGCTTGCAGCAGGCCTGGCTTTATCCGAGAAACGGGATACGCTGACTGCGGCTGATATTGAATGGGTTGTGAATAGCAGCCAAATTCCGCCGCGACCAGACCGCAAGGTGCCTTCAGAGCCCCAAGTCGGGTTCGTTAACGGCTTAGCTGTGTATGGACCGAACATGGGGACATTGCTAGAAATTGAAGTAAGTGCGATCCCAGCCCGCACGGGCAAAGGGACTTTCACAATCACGGGCGTGGTTGACGAAGAAGAACTCGGCGGTGGCTCGCGTACGCTGCGCCGCAAGAGCATGGCGAAGGGGTCAGTGGAGAATGTATTGACTGTGCTGCGCCGCTACGGCCTTCGTCCACATGACTATGATCTGCACATTAACTTCCCTGGCGGCACGCCGATCGACGGCCCTTCAGCGGGCATTGCAATGGCGACGGCAATTGCCTCCGCGATCAAAGGGGAGCCGGTTGATAACAAGCTGGCAATGACAGGCGAGGTTGGCATTCATGGCAATGTAAAACCGGTAGGTGGCGTGCTTGCCAAAGTAGAGGCGGCATTCCAAGCTGGAGCTGAACGAGTGATCATTCCGCGTGAAAATTGGCAAGCGATTTTCGAAGGCCTAGAGGGCGTGAATATTATTCCGGTGGACCGTGTGGATGAGGTGTTTGCGTTACTTTTCCCTCAGGCAGAGGAGAAATTCCATCAGTTGGATTCCGTCCCTGCGACAGAGCTGTATATCTCTCCTTCAGTGCCGTATTTGCAGGCTGATTCCGCGGAGTGATAAAATGGTATAGACATCATTAATGGAGGTGCTGGAATGGGGCCTGGAAAATCGAAAGGTCGTAGATTGCCCCTGCTTCCGCTCAGGGGGCTGCTCGTATATCCCAGCATGGTTCTCCACCTCGACGTGGGACGGGAAAAGTCGGTACGGGCGCTTGAGCGCGCGATGGTCGATGATCATATGATTCTGTTGTGCTCGCAGTCTGAAGTAAATATTGAAGAACCGACGCAGGAAGACATTTACCGCATCGGTACGATCGCGCGCGTTAGGCAGATGCTGAAGCTGCCTAACGGTACGATCCGTGTTCTCGTCGAAGGTGTCGTTCGCGCCGAGGTGCTTGATTATTTGCCGAACGAAGAGTTCTACGAGGTTATGATTAAGGAGCTGCCCGAGCAGGAATCCGAGGATTCTGAGACCGATGCGCTCATGCGGACAGTGTTGAGCCAATTCGAGAATTACATTAATTTGTCTAAGAAAGTAACGCCAGAAACGCTCGCCGCCGTATCGGATATCGATGAGCCAGGGCGTCTAGCCGATGTCATAACGAGCCATCTGTCGCTCAAGATTCGCGATAAGCAGGATATTCTTGAAACGGTGGATGTCCGCCAGCGGCTAGAGAAACTGCTGGACATTCTTCATAATGAGCGCGAAGTGCTTGAGCTGGAGCGGAAAATCAATTCGCGCGTGAAGAAGCAGATGGAGAAAACCCAGAAGGAATATTATTTGCGCGAGCAAATGAAGGCGATCCAGAAGGAGCTTGGCGACAAGGAAGGCCGTGCGGGCGAGGTCGAGGAGCTGCGTAACCAGCTTGAAGAAGCAGGGCTGCCTGAGAAGGTGAAGGAGAAGGTCGAGAAAGAAATTGACCGTCTCGAGAAAATGCCGTCGACCTCTGCTGAGGGTGGCGTTATCCGCAATTATATCGATTGGTTATTGTCATTGCCTTGGAACAAAGGAGACGAGGAAGGAATCGACTTCGATCTAGAGCGTGCTGAGGAGATTCTGAATGAGGATCATTATGGCCTGGATAAGCCAAAGGAGCGTGTGCTCGAGTATCTGGCTGTTCAGAAGCTGGTGCAGAAGCTCAAAGGGCCGATTCTATGCCTTGTAGGCCCTCCAGGCGTCGGCAAAACCTCGATTGCCCGTTCGATTGCCAAATCGCTTGGGCGGAAGTTTGTTCGCATTTCGCTTGGCGGCGTGCGTGATGAAGCGGAAATTCGCGGCCATCGGCGTACATATGTCGGTGCAATGCCAGGGCGCATCATGCAGGGGATGAAGACGGCAGGAACGGTGAATCCCGTATTTTTGTTAGACGAGATTGACAAAATGGCGATGGACTTCCGAGGGGACCCGGCTGCTGCGTTGCTTGAGGTGCTGGATCCTGAACAGAATTCGACATTCAGCGATCACTTTATCGAGGTGCCGTTCGACCTATCTAACGTTATGTTCGTCACAACGGCAAACGGCTTGCACAATGTGCCAAGGCCGCTGCTAGACCGGATGGAGATTTTGTCGATTCCAGGCTACACAGAGCTGGAGAAGCTGCAGATTGCTGAACGTTACTTGCTGCCGAAGCAGAAGAGGGAGCATGGCCTGGATGAGAACCAGTTGACCGTAGATGATGGAGCGCTGCAGCAGGTCATTCGCGAATATACGCGAGAGGCTGGCGTGCGTAACTTGGAGCAGCAGCTTGCAGCATTATGCCGCAAAGCAGCGAAGCAGATTGTTTCCAAAAATCATGATGGCTCTGTCATCGTCGTTGATTCAGACAAAATCAAAGAATGGCTCGGGCCGATCAAATTCCGTTACGGGCAAGCGGAGCAGGATGATCAGATCGGTGCGGTTACGGGCTTAGCATGGACGGAAGTCGGGGGTGATACGCTCGTCATTGAGGTAACCGTCATGCAAGGCAGCGGCAAGCTAACGTTAACGGGCAAGCTTGGCGATGTCATGAAGGAATCAGCACAAGCTGCATTCAGTTATATGCGGTCCAAAGCGGCTGAGCTGAACATCGATCCGGAGTTCCACGAGAAGAATGACATCCATATTCACATCCCAGAAGGGGCTATACCAAAGGATGGGCCATCAGCAGGCATTACGATGGCTACAGCGCTTATTAGCGCGTTGACGAATCGCCCGGTTTCCCGTGAAGTTGCGATGACAGGCGAAATTACGCTCCGCGGCCGTGTGCTGCCAATCGGCGGACTGAAAGAGAAGTCGCTCGCTGCCCATCGCGCGGGCATTAAAAAAGTGCTTCTCCCCAAAGGGAACGAGCATGATTTGGTCGATGTGCCAGAAAGCATCCGTGCAGAAATGACCTTTATTCCGGTCGCGCATATGGATGAAGTGCTGCAGCATGCTTTATTGCCGCTGCCGGTACCAGAACAGAAAGCAGGGACTCACGTTACATGAAAATTACATCAGCAGAATTTATTATTAGTGCAGTAAGGCCGGACCAGTATCCGGTGGATGCCTTGCCAGAGATTGCTCTGGCAGGGCGTTCGAATGTCGGGAAATCTTCATTGATTAACCGAATGATTTTGCGTAAAAACTTGGCGCGGACAAGCTCGCAGCCGGGAAAAACTCAGCAATTGAACTATTACCGCATTAATGAGCAAGTTTATTTTGTCGATTTTCCTGGTTATGGCTATGCAAAAGTGTCGAAGACGGAGCGTGAAGCATGGGGACGAATGATTGAGACGTTCCTTAAGGTGCGTGATGAACTCAAGCTCGTGCTTCTAATTGTTGATATCCGGCATGCCCCGTCCAAGGATGATTGTTTGATGTACGATTGGCTGAAACATTATGAGATTCCAATTTGCATTGTTGTAACTAAGGCAGATAAAATTCCGAAGAGCAAATGGGATAAACAAATCAAGCTCGTAAAAGAAACGCTTCAAGCAGATCCACGGGATAAGGTCATTATGTTCTCATCTGAGCTGGGGCTTGGACGCGAACAGCTTTGGGATTATATCCTTACCGCAACCAGCGATTAAGCGAGAAAGTCGCGTGACTTTCAATCAAAATCAAAGGATAAAGGATTTTTAAGCAGGCTGTTCGGGGAAACTAACGGATTTTTCTGAAATATGCGCGAATATCGCGAACGCTCGGCAGGAATAAACGTTCGGGATGACGTATAATAAGATTAGGTAGGGAGTTAAACAAGTGCAAGCTTAAAGAATTGAGGAGATTTTTATGGCTGAGCGGTTAGCCACACAGTATGTCAAAGCCAAACTGCAGTTGTCGAGTGAGGAAATGTCTCAATTTGTCCGTTTTTTCGAGGACCAGCAAATTCACTACGGTGTGAAGGTGCTTGAGAATGGGAGCCAAGAGGTCGTTCTCGAAGACTTAGCAGGGAGGGAAGAAATCCGCCTTGTATTTGAGCGCCAGCATGATAACTACGTTTGCGAACTTTCATGCCGCCTAGTCCATCCTGGATTAACGAATGCTATGCGTAAAGCGATTGCAGCTTTCCGCGGTGATGCGATCGTCAATCGAATCTACAGCAATTATACGATGATCTATCATTATGATAAGGGGCAAGTCCGTCGGATTGTAGAAAGTAACCAGAACGGGACTCGCGTCGTGTTCGAACATAAAGATACGCTTGGCCAGCTGGAACGCCAGTTCCGCAGCCAGCTTGTCGAGCACGAGATTAAGATGGTGCAGGGCGCCATTAACGAGTTGCTTGATATTCGCAATCAGACGGCTGACCCATGCCAGATTCGAGAGATCGATGAACGGCTTCGCCAGTTGACTCACCAGCTATTCGTATTAGAAGCATAAGAAGATTGCAGGAATGGTTCAAGAACCGCACAACGTGCGGTTCTTTTTTATTGGGTGCCCTGGCATGACAAATAACTAGCCCAACTCCTGTCTAACTTTTGCACCTAAGAAGCACGTTGAACATACGTTGTATACGGAATTAAAGTTGGTTTCTTTTATCGAATTTGCCCTATAAAATCGCCCAAAAAAAACAGTTGCATTTCAGGTCGATAGATGTTATTTTTATTTTCGTTGAACAATAATAGGAACCAGGATTCACTCAGGACATAGTAATGTTGCGAGAGATTATTCCCTCGGGAAGTGAATGACGTAGGTCCTAGCGGATGAAATTTTTTCAAACATTTTATTCCTAGGAAGGGGGAACCGAAAGATGGAATACTCAACTTTCGGAAGACACGTTGCTGTTGACGCTTGGGGAGTAGATTTTGACTTGTTGAACAATGCAGAAGCGTTGCAGTCACAAATGGTGGAGGCCGCTGAAGCATGCGGTGCAACTGTGCTATCGGTTCAAGCCAAACAATTCGATCCTCAAGGCGCGACTGTGCTCG
Organism: Paenibacillus sp. MMS18-CY102; assembly: GCF_009789195.1. GTDB lineage: Bacteria > Bacillota > Bacilli > Paenibacillales > Paenibacillaceae > Paenibacillus_T. Next base: position 75,307 of record NZ_WSTC01000013.1, read on the forward strand.
TGCTCCTGTCGGAAAGCCATCTCTCGATCCATACGTATCCAGAGAAGGGTTTTGCGGCACTCGACTGTTACACCTGCGGTGAAACTGTGGATCCGCAGCTGGCAATTGATTACATGCTTGCTGTATTAAAGCCAACGGCTTCGCATGCGAAGAAGCTTGTACGCGGCATGGGTGAACTGCAAGTTGTTGAACCGGTAATGAAGCAAGCAGAACTCGTTAAATAATACGGGAGCTGCTGTAAGGGAACGAAGAACGCATTAAGCGTCGCATAGAGGAAATGGCCATGGAGCGATCCGTGGCCATTTCTTTTCACTTTATACAGATTGCTGCCCGCTTAGGAATAATGGGAAGATTCCCTGACCACACTAGGGGCAGGTGTTGTTTCATACTTTTTTCATAAATGAAAGCGTACGGGTTGTAGAACTATGCTATAATTTATCGAGACTAGGCCGGATACATTCCAAGAAGAAGGAGGCAGGGACGAATGCACATCATCGTAGTAGGCTTGAATTATCGGACAGCGCCCGTCGAGGTGAGGGAACGATTCACTTTTGCTGAACGGGATTTGCCAGCTGCATTGCGGCAATTAAAGCAGACCAAGAGCATTCTCGAAGGCGTTATCGTCGCAACCTGCAACCGAACGGAATTGTATGCCGTCGTGGATCGGCACCATCTGTGTGGCCATTATATTCGAAGCTTTATGGAGCAATGGTTCAAGCTGCCGCGGCAGCATTTTACGAATCATCTTTATATGTATGAGGATGATCAAGCGATTGAGCATCTGTTCCGAGTGACAAGCGGCTTAGATTCGATGGTCATCGGTGAAACGCAGATTTTGGGTCAAGTGAAAGATGCCTTCCTTCTCGCGCAAAAAGAGAAAGCGACGGGCACTTTATTTAATATGCTGTTTAAACAAGCGGTCACGCTAGCTAAGCGTGCGCATTCAGAGACGACAATCGGCGAGTCGGCTGTGTCCGTCAGCTATGCAGCTGTGGAGCTGGGCAAACGGATTTTTGGCCAATTCGCTAAGAAGACGGTCATGATTATTGGCGCTGGCAAAATGAGCGAGCTTACTGGCAAGCACTTGGCTGCTAATGGCGCGGATCGTGTTATTGTAGCGAATCGGTCGATCGAGCGTGCGACTGAGCTGGCGGACAAGCTAGGCGGTTCGCCTTGTACGATGGAAGAAGCAGTCCACCGGCTGCATGAAGCCGACATCGTTATTAGCTCAACTGGCGCTGATGGGTTCGTCCTGAAGCGGGAGCAGGTAGCGATGGCGATGCAGCGCCGTAAATCCCGTTCATTGTTCATGATTGATATTGCAGTTCCTCGTGATTTGGATCCATCTATCGCTGCAATTGATAATGTGTTCTTGTATGACATTGATGATCTGGAAGGCATCGTAGAAAGCAACCTGGAGCAAAGGCGCAAGGAATCCGCGAAGATCGAGGCGATGATCGTGGAAGAGCAGGAGTCGTTCAGGAGCTGGTATAAGACGTTAGGTGTCGTGCCGCTTATTAAAGCGTTGCAGACTAAGGCGGAGGTTATCCATTCGGAAACGATGGAGAGCTTGATGAAGAAGCTGCCTGATCTGGGTGAACGCGAGCTGAAGGTTATACGCAAGCTAACGAAAAGCATGATGAATCAAATGATGAGCGATCCGATCTTAGGAATTAAAGAAACGGCCGGCGAGAAGCATGCCGGAGAAGCGATGGATTTGTTCGTGAAGCTATTTGCCCTCGAACCGTTGCTTGATCAAGCGCAAGGATCAGCTGTCGTGAAGCCGGCATTATCTGCGCCATCATCGGCTGCGGAGTCGACTTCGGCTCATGTACCGGCTGGCGTTGCGGCTGCAACGCCGTAAGGAGCCGCCGCATGCACGCGGCGGTTTTTGCTGTTTTACGTGACTGTGAAGGATGGAGGCGCTTATGGTTACGTCAAATTGGTTTTATGATGCCATGCTGTATGTGTACGCCCTGAGCCTTCTGTTTTATTTCTCTGACTTCGTGGATGCGAATCGGAGTGCCAAACGGATCGGTACAGGGCTTCTCGTGTTTGTCTGGACGCTGCAGACCGGGTATCTGGTCTATCGGTTAGTTTCACATTTGGACATTTCCTACATATCAGGGTTTGAATATTGGTTTGTATTTTCTTGGCTGTTAGTAACGGTTTCTCTAGTCATCAGCCGGTTTTTCCGCATTGAATACATCGTATTTATCGTTAACTTAATTGGGTTTGCTGTGCTTACCGCATTGCTTCTTGTGAATCCAGGTCCATCGCTTTCGACTGAACCATTCGAAGCGGCCCGTGATCTGCTTATCGTACACATCAGTTTGATGACATGTGCGTTTGCTGCATTGACGTTTTCGGCTATTTTTGCTGGGATGTACATGTTCTTGCATCGCAAGCTGAAGAAGAAACGTTGGACCAGCCCAGTTAGAAGATTGCCTAGCCTGCAATTAATTGACCTCTATTCTTTCCGTCTCGTCTCAGCTGGCGCCCCGCTGCTCGCGATGTCGCTTTCCGTGGCGATCGTGTCAATTGCCGTGGAGCGCGAGTGGGCATACTTGTTAGATTGGAAAGTAATTATTTCGCTGGCAGCGCTCGTGATGTACGTCGTGTATTTGGTCCGGCGCAAAGTGAAGGGCCAGATCGGCTTTGCTGCCGCACGGCTGAATTTATGGTCATTTGGAACGCTCATCTTAAACGTACTGCTGAATCCGATTTCGCATTTTCATTAAACAATCTAGATGTGAAGGAACGGAGCAAGGAGGGAGAAGGGATGAGCAGTTTCGGCTATTATCCGATCATGGTGGACTTGTCTGGCAAACGGTGTTTGGTTGTCGGAGGTGGCGAGGTTGCCAGCCGAAAAGTAAAGGGGCTTCTTGAAGCAGGAGCGGACGATGTGGCAGTTGTGAGCCCTCTTCTTAATGAAGAGCTGGCTGAGCTTCAACAAAGCGGCCGGATTCGAGTAGAACTGCGTGGCTATGTGCCTGAAGACGTCCTCGCTGCAAATCTTGTATTCGCCGCTACGAATCAGCCGCAATTGAATGCGGATATCGCCGAAGATGCGCGGCGCTTAGGGATATGGGCGAACTTGGCTGATGACGGGGCAAAAGGCTCTTTTATAACGCCTGCTATACACCGCCAAGGCGATCTTGTGATCGCATTAACGACAAGCGGCGCAAGCCCAGCGCTCGCCTCGCAAATTAAGCAAGAGCTAGTGAGTGCGTATGGAGATGAATATGCACCGCGGTTGACTGCACTGCGGCTGTTGCGAGAGCGGCTATTGGATGCGAGCGTTGGTGCAAATAACGCATACGGGCTTTCGCCTGTTGATCGGCGAAAGCTGCTGCGGCTCGCAGCTGCGGATGCTGCAGGCTGGAAGCAGACGGCTGAGGCACTTCGGCAGGAGCCAAGCCAAGCCGCCATACAATTGGAACGATGGATGGATTCGCTGCGGATGCAGCTTTTATAGGAGGGTATAGGAAGTATGACGAATCAAGCTATAGAAGGAACGCGAGTCATCCGGGTAGGGACAAGGCAGAGTGCGCTTGCATTAACGCAGACTGGACAAGTGATTGACCAACTGAAGGAGCTTAGCGAGCGCCATGGGATGTCTTATACGTTTGAAACGGTGAAGATTGTAACCAAAGGCGATCGAGTTCTTGATGTTACACTCTCTAAAGTAGGCGGAAAAGGGCTGTTCGTGAAAGAGATCGAGCAGGCGCTGCTGGACGGCGAAATCGATCTGGCAGTACACAGCATGAAGGACATGCCGTATGAGCTGCCAGAGGGCCTTATGAACGGCTCTGTGCCGAAACGGGTTGATCCGCGTGATGTGCTAATTACGGCTGATGGCGGAGGCTTCGATTCTCTGCCTAACGGAGCTAAGGTAGGCACGAGCAGCTTGCGCCGTGCAAGCCAGCTCAAAAACCGTAGGCCAGACATCGAAATCGTCTCGATTCGCGGCAATATCGATTCCAGGCTGAAAAAGCTGGAGACGGAGCAATTCGATGCGATTGTCCTTGCGGCGGCAGGCATGGCGCGAATGGGTTGGGAAAACCGCATTAGCTCGCCCCTGCCGGTTGATATATGCGTTCCGGCTGTAGGCCAAGGCGCATTAGGCATTGAATGCCGGGAGGCAGACGCGGAAGTGCGGCATCTGCTGTCCCTTCTGAATGATCCGGTTAGCGAACTCGCCGTGCGCGCGGAACGGAGCTTCCTTGGCGCATTGAATGGCGGCTGCCAGATTCCGATCGGTGCTCACGCAGTGGTGGAAGTGCCTGAAGGGCAATCGAATCTCGAAGGCGCGTTGATCGAGCTGGTCGGTATCGTTGGTTCACCGGATGGCGATATTTTGCTCAAAGAAATTGGTAAAGGCACAGATCCTGAAGCGCTCGGGTTAAGCGTTGCCGCTGCGCTTCGGGCGAATGGCGCAGATCAAATATTGTCGCAGGTGAGAGGATGACGAGTGTGAAGGGGAAAGTATATTTGGTCGGTGCCGGTCCAGGCGATCCGAAGCTAATTACGATGCGCGGTGTGGAGTGCCTGCAGCGTGCAGATGTTGTTGTATATGATCGACTGGCGAGCCCACGCTTATTGGCGCACGTAAAGCCAGGCTCTGAGCGTGTCTATGTAGGCAAACTGCCTGACCGCCATACGATGAAGCAGGAAGAGATTAATCAGCTGCTGGTTGATCTCGCATTGGAAGGAAAGACGGTTACTCGCCTTAAAGGCGGAGACCCGACGATTTTCGGCCGTGTAGGTGAAGAGGCGGAGCTGTTGGAAGCCAATGGCATCGAATTCGAGATCGTGCCGGGGATTACATCGGCCATCGCGGTTCCTGCTTACGCAGGCATTCCGGTTACCCATCGTGATTTGGCTTCGTCCCTTTCCATTATTACGGGGCATGAGAGCCCTGAGAAACTCGATCGTTCCATCCATTGGGATAAAGTGACGAATGCAACGGGCACGCTTATTTTCCTAATGGGCGTAGCCAAAATTGGCTATATTAGCGATCAGCTTATTCAACATGGCAAGTCGCCATCGACACCTGTTGCACTCGTGCGCTGGGGGACTCGCGTTGAGCAAGAAACACTCGTTGGTACGCTAGAGAATATCGCTGCTAAGGTGGAGGCAGCTAACTTTAAGCCACCGGCGGTAATCGTCGTAGGCGAGGTCGTTAATCAACGCGAATCGCTTCGCTGGTACGAGAAGAAGCCATTGTTCGGCACGCGCATTCTCGTTACGCGCGCTCGTGCGCAATCAAGCGATTTGGTACGGTTAATTGAAGAGCTTGGCGGCGAACCATGTGAGTATCCAGTCATTGAAACGCGCGATCCATCAGATGCTGCTGCGATCAACGCAATTGAGCAGGCGCTGAAGGAAGCAGATACGTTTGATTGGCTGATGTTTACGAGCGTGAATGGCGTAGAAGCGTTCTATCGTTGGTTGCAGCGTTATGGCGTAGATATTCGCAAATTTGCGAAAGCGCGCATTGCAGCCGTTGGCCCAAAAACGGCAGAGGCGCTGCAAGCGCGAGGATTAGCAGTAGATGAACTGCCAGCGCAATTCCGCCAAGAAGGGCTTGTTGAGCAGTTGGATGCATCGCTTAAGCCAGGCCAGCGTGCTTTGATCGCCCGTGGCGATCTTGCGCGTGAGGTGCTGCCTCGTGAACTGAACGCGCGTGGCGTGGAGACGGTTGAGCTTGACGTCTACGAAACGGTCATTGCCGAGTATCAGGATGATATGGCGCTGGAGCTGCTGGAAGAAGGCGCTGTGCATGTCATAACGTTTACGAGCTCGTCTACCGTAACTAATCTAATCGAGCTTCTTCGCCGTAACGGCATTGAAGAGCCGGAGAAACTGCTCGCTAAATCGCATATTGCCAGCATCGGGCCAGTAACGACTGCAACTGCAGCCGCTGCTGGGCTACAAGTGTCGATCGAGCCGGAAGAAGCGACGATTGAAGCGTTGGTGGCGGCTATTGCTGCACAACGGCTTGCTGATCGCGCGAACCGCGCTTAGAAGCACGCCAGTTGTTTCATTGGTTTCATATAATGCATCTAGCAATCGTTGTTATAGATATCCATGAGATGAAGGAAGCAGGAGGTACGGCAAATGAGCTTTCCAACGGTTAGGCATCGCCGCCTTCGCGGATCTGCAGCGCTGCGCAGCATGGTTCGCGAAACGATTTTGACAGTGAATGATTTTATATATCCGATCTTTGTAACCCATGGCACGAATGTGAAGGATGAAATTTCGTCCATGCCGGGTGTTTACCACTTCTCGATGGATCGCCTGGAGGAAGAGATTCGTGAGGTTGTCAGCCTCGGCATTCCGTCGATCCTGCTATTCGGCGTACCGGCTAGCAAGGATGCGATTGGCTCCTCGGCTTATGACCACAATGGCATCGTACAGGAAGCGACGCGTGCGATCAAAGAATGGGCGCCAGAGCTTGTCGTTATTGCGGATACGTGCTTGTGCCAATTTACGGACCATGGCCATTGCGGCGTTGTTCATGTGCATGAGCCTACAGGCATTGCCGAAGTAGATAATGACCAGTCGTTGGAACTGCTCGTGAAAACGGCCGTTTCCCAAGCGGAGGCAGGCGCTGATATTATTGCCCCTTCCAACATGATGGATGGCTTCGTTTCCGCCATTCGCGAAGGATTGGACGCTGCAGGCTACTCGAACGTGCCGATTATGTCCTACTCCGTCAAATATGCTTCTGCCTTCTATGGCCCGTTCCGTGATGCGGCGCATTCAGCGCCGCAGTTTGGTGACCGGAAGACGTACCAGATGGACCCAGCCAATGCGCGGGAAGCTCTTCGCGAAGCGGAGTCGGATGTGCTGGAAGGCGCTGATTTCCTGATGGTCAAGCCAGCGCTTGCTTACTTGGACATCGTGCGTACGTTGAAGGATCAATTCGATTTGCCGCTCGTTGCGTATAACGTGAGTGCGGAGTATTCGATGGTGAAGGCAGCAGCGGCGAACGGCTGGCTTAATGAGCGGGCAATCGTATTAGAGACGCTGACAGGCATGAAACGAGCTGGCGCTGATTTGATCATGACGTATCATGCCAAAGATGCAGCGCGCTGGCTGCAAGGCTAAGCCTGCTTTGGCGGCATTCGGATAGAAGGAGACGATAACGATGAGCCAAACGATCGATCCCAATCGCCAGCGGAAGGACGAGCGCTCGAAAGCGGCGTTTGAAGTGGCGAAGCAATACATTCCCGGGGGCGTTAACAGTCCTGTTCGGGCATTTAAATCTGTCGGCTTAACGCCGGTTTATATGGAGCGCGGAAGCGGTTCCCGTGTTTATGACATCGACGGCAACAGCTATCTCGATTACGTTGCTTCCTGGGGGCCGCTTATTATGGGCCATGCCCATCCCGAGGTTGTAGAAGCGATTAAACGTACGGCTGAGAACGGGACGAGCTTCGGCGCGCCGACTGAGCTGGAGACGTTAATGGCCCAGCTGGTATGTGAGCGCGTGCCATCCGCGGACATTGTGCGCATGGTAAACTCGGGCACAGAAGCAACGATGAGCGCTTTGCGTTTGGCGAGAGGCTATACGAAGCGGAGCAAGATTTTGAAATTCGAAGGCTCCTATCACGGCCATGCGGACAGCTTGCTTATTAAAGCGGGTTCGGGCGTTGCTACACTAGGCTTGCCGGACAGTCCAGGCGTACCGGAGAGCGTAGCGACCCACACGATTACAGTGCCTTACAATGACATTGAATCGGTCAAATTGGCTTTCGAGAAGTTCGGCGAGCAAATCGCCTGCGTCATCGTAGAGCCGATCGCGGGCAACATGGGTGTCGTACCGCCGTTGCCGGGCTTCCTGCAAGGTTTGCGTGACGTGACGGAGCAGTACGGCAGCCTGCTTATTTTCGACGAAGTTATGACCGGGTTCCGTGTTCATTATCACTGCGCACAAGGGCTTTATGGCGTTACGCCGGATTTGACATGTTTAGGCAAAGTCATCGGCGGCGGCCTCCCTGTTGGCGCATACGCTGGACGCCGTGATTTGATGGAGCAAATGGCGCCTGCGGGCCCCATCTATCAAGCGGGCACTTTGTCCGGCAATCCGCTCGCGATGGCAGCAGGCTACACGACGCTGAAGCTGATGACGCCGGAAGTGTATGAACGGCTGGAGCGGCTATCGGTTAGGCTACAGCTTGGCTTCGAGTCCAATGCAGCGAAGCTTGGCGTAGCGAGCACGATTAACCGCGTAGGTTCGATGGTATGCCCATTCTTCACTGACACGCATGTCATTAACTTCGACACGGCCAAAACGTCTGATCTTGAGAAGTTTAAGAAGTATTTTGGCGCAATGCTGGATCTCGGCGTAAGCGTAGCCCCTTCACAATTCGAGGGCATGTTCGTCTCTGGCGTTCATACGGAAGCGGACATCGATTTCACGATTGAGGCGCATGCTGAAGCGCTTAGCCGTTTATAGAGATGGCGAATCCGTCGACGTTTGATTGGAAGAAGGGTGCCGTTCGGGAAGGCCGCAAGCTCATTCTTACAAGGAGTGGCTGTAGTAGGCCGCTATCGGAGAGTTGGCCGCAAGCGGGCAGCCGTCCGCATGATATTAAGCTTTGGCTGCAGCAGCAGGAATGGTTTCCGCTCAAATGGGTGAATTTGCTGTTTTCCGTTGGCGGCATTCAGCAGGATGGAGAGCGAATTGTGCTCGATGCGTTCCCTCCTGCCGATCTGGACAAGGATCCGCTCTATCGCCTTGCATCCGAGGGGGCAGCTGTACAGGCTCTCGCGGCTTGCCGCGTGCTGTATGAGGATGATAGCGTGCTTGTCATGCATAAGCCTACTGGCGTGCCTGTACATGCATCGAAGCCTGGAGAGCGCGGTACATTGGATGAGGCTGCAGCAAGGCATATGCTGAAGAAGGGGGATCCCCTTCCGGTTCGGCATATCCATCGGCTGGACAATGAAACGTCTGGCCCTGTGCTGTACAGCAAGCATGATCTTGCTCAGTTAAGGCTGGATGAAGCGATGCGCCAGAAGGCGATTGAGCGCGTCTATCTCGCTTTTGTGCAAGGGAAGATTAGCAAGCCCAGAGGCGTTATTAATGCGCCGATCGGCCGCGATCGTAAGCAATCATCACGCCGGTGCGTCACTCATAACGGTGATCCCGCGGTCACCCGCTATGAAACGATGGAACGTTATCCCAAAGCGACGCTAGTTCGAATACGGCTTGAGACGGGACGAACGCATCAGATTCGTGTTCACATGAGCTATCTAGGCCATCCTTTAATCGGTGATTCGCTTTATGGCGGTGAAACTGTTCTATTGAAGCATCAAGCGCTGCATGGCGAAATGCTGGTGTTTAATCATCCGCTGCACGGTGCGCCGATTAAAGTGCAATCCCCGTTGCCAGAATGGCATTCACTGCTAAAACATACGTTATCTGAACCATCATCTCCTTGGTTATAAATAGAAGGCCGTTCCTTAATGGAACGGCTTTCTTGTTTTCTGGCATATGCTGTGAATTTCATAGTCATGCTCTATGCGCCCTTGCCATATGATAGGTATTGGATGAGAAGATAGCCCAAGCATGCAAGGTGGAAGGGAGGACTGGAGCGTGCCGGATCAAACGAGCGGATTGCGCTTTGATGTGTATGAACGCGTCCATTTGCCAGATGAGGTTGCAGCGATTGAGGAGCTAGAGGAGATTGAGCTTGTTCCCCGCATTCAAGTCGTTCAACAAGGTGAGCAAGCATTATTAAAGGGCCAGCTGCTGCTGACAGGCGTTTATCGTTCACAGCATGATTTGCAGCAGCCACAATCACTTGAGCATTGGATTCCGGTCGAAATTACGTTGCCGATGAATCGGGTGCAGAGCATTGCGGACATCTCGGTTGAAATCGATCATTTTGATGTCGACCTGCTGTCAGCTCGGACGTTGAATATTACAGGCATTCTGTCCCTGCACGGCATTCAGGTGGAGCAACAAGAGGATGTACAGCAGGGGTGGCGTGATGAGGAGCCGATTACGGTCGTGCATCGCCGTGAGGCGGAGCCCCCCGCTCCCGTAGAGGAAAATTGGCAATCACGGTATGATAGCCCTGAGGTGCCGTTCGTACAGGCGCAGCAGGATGACTACGGACAGGCTGAGACGTGGACGGTACAGCCAGATGGGCAGGGTGAAGCAGCGTTCCAGCCACCGCCACCACAGCAATATCCGCCGCCTTGGACGCAATCTTATTACCAGCCTCAAGGAAGGCCTGAGCTAGAAGCGAGTTGGCATTCGCCGACCCCTAGCGCTATTCCAGAGAACGAACCGATTCATGAGCGGGAGCAAACGCCGCCTGTTATCAATTGGTCAGCATTCGCGACACAGCATCCGATCGAGCAAGTGGAGGAGCCGGCAGCGGAAGCGGTGGAGTTCATCGAACGGCTGGATCCATGGGCGCCCTCCACAGCAGCGGCCGAAGCCGAAGAGGAGCCAGTTAATCGTGGGGCTTTCGCAAATGCGAATGTGCCGCAGCAGTATGGCGATATCGCGCTTCCATCTGCACGAGAGGATTCATTTGAGGTGGCGGGACCGGAGGGAATCGATAACGAGCGGTCGATTTCATCGCCGTCTCCGTGGCCATCTGCGGATCAGGAGCCAGCGCTTTCTTCCGGTGCGGCAGCAGAGCTGTCACCTTCGCCATTAGCAGGCATTGCAGATGTGAGGCAGCAACAGGATGCGGAAGCTGAGCGCAAGGAATTGAAGGTTGCATTCGGCCGCAAGCGTGCGGAGGAAGTGCCGATTGAGAAAGAGCCTGTCGGGTTTCGCTCGTTGCTTCAATCATCCCGCCGTGAGCAGGAAGCTCGCGAGGCGTCTGATTTGGCTAATGCGGCGGCTAAGGAGCCATCGCGTGTGACGACAGGGGATGAGATCGAGTGGAAAACGTTGTTCTTAGGCAAGCTGGCCGATGAGCAAGGGTTCCGTAAAGTAAGGATGTGCATTGTGCAGCGCGAGGAAACGCTAGAAGATATTGCGGAGCGGTATGGGAAAAACTCGCGGGAGATTTCGCTCCATAACCGGCTGCAGGACCAGATCATTATTGAAGGGCAAGTGCTTTATATCCCTTAATTTTGCCCGCACTGCCCTTATTGCTTGGATGGCTCATATGAATGTGAAAAGGCGCTGCCAATCGCTCACGAAGAAGAGCGGCTGGCAGCGCCTTTGTTGGCTACGGATTTACGGATTTAATTTGTTTAACAATTTCAAGGCGTTGGCGTTTGAGCTCCCACATTTGCAGCTGGATGCTCTTCATGTACGTTTCGTTTTGGGAATGGGAGCGCATTTCATCGAACAGGCCGAGCAGCTTCTGGTTGATTTGGTCAAATTGTCCCCATAGCTGGCGTTTCAACTGCTTTTCTTGAAGTGATTTTATATATTCATCCTTGCGGGACAACTGCTTAAGGATCGATTGCTGCCACTCTAGATCGCCGGCCTGAATCGCATAGTTGTACAAATCGAGGTGGTCGTTAATCCAAGTTTCGATTTGCTGGTTGACGATTACATTCATCTCGCATCACCCACGGGGTTTTAATATGGTTTATATACCGAGTATTATACTAGGTTTTTAGGGGAATACAATCTTTTTTTTGCACAAAAAATCCGGCTGCTTGTCCCTTGACTTTTAGGAGAAGCGGCGGTTAAGATAAATGAGATTTCAATCTATTCATGTCAGGGGAAATTTTAATGATTACTGGTGTTCTTAACTAATCAATTGGATAAATTGCGAAGGGTCTAACCTTTTATCGTAAAATGGCGCAAAACCTTGTTTTAGCAGGGTTAGTTTTGTGTTGCATGCGATAGGGTTGAATGTTTCGTACCAATTAGTTAAGAACATGAGAGATTTCCGCCTGAACGCGACAGTTCCGTTCAGTCCAATCGCCGTGCTCTAGCAGCACGGCTTTTTTGCGTTTATCGCGCGATTGGATTGGCCATAGGGACGTCGCGGCTGTTTGGGGACGGAACGCTACTCGCGTTTCGTCCTCTTTTTTTTATATTCTCGTAAGGCTGAAAAGGAGCTGTATGGACATGATCAATGAAGCGACAAAACGAATGCTTGAATTGGACCAGTTGTTAGGGATGGCTGCAGATTTCACGGTATCGCCGGCAGGGCGGCGTTTGGTAGAACGGCATTCGCCGAGTACGGACGGAAGCCGTGTGCAAGCTTGGCTAGAAGAAACGGAGGAAGCGGCGAGGTTGCTGGCGCTGGGCAGCAGTGTCCCTTTGTCGGCTATGGAAGGGATTGACCTGATCGTCTCGCTGCTTGGCAAAGGAAAGGTATACGCTGAGCAAGAGCTGCATCAGCTTGGCGTTTGGTTAGCGTCGGTAGCTCATATGAAACGCTATATGGAGAGCAAGCGGGACGTAGCTCCGCGGATTGCCTCTTATGCCGATTCCATGGACGACTGCCCAGAGCTGCGCAAGGAGCTGGCACGCTGCCTTAGAGGCAATCAATTGATGGATGAGGCAAGTGCAGAGCTTGGCCGCATTCGTCGCCAGCTGTACGCATTAGAAGCTAAGATCGAGAAGAAGCTGGAGCAGGCGATGGGCAAATACAAGTCGGCGCTGCAAGAATCGATCATCAGCAAACGGCGCGGCCATTATGTGATCGCTGTGAAGCGGGAATTGCGCAAGCAGGTGCCAGGGACTGTCTGGGACGAATCGGCTAGTGGCCAAACCTTGTTCGTAGAGCCTGTCGATGTCGCCGGGCTTCAACAGGAATGGGATAGCTGGAAGGCGGACGAGGAGCAGGAATGCTACACGATAAAAGCGCAGCTCTCCGCCATGGCGGAGGCAAGGACAACAGAGCTCGCATGGAATGTGGATGCGATGGGGTCATTTGATTTCATTACGGCTCGAGGCAAGCTGTCGCGAACCTACAATGGGCAGAGGCCGAAGCTGAGCTCGGAGCCTGTCATTCGGCTGCGAGGGGCAAAGCACCCCCTTCTGCCAAGTGAGCACTGCGTTCCGCTCGATATAGAGATGGGATATGATTGGAAGCAACTCATCATTACAGGGCCAAATACCGGCGGCAAGACAGTTGCGCTCAAAACGGCCGGGCTGCTCGTGCTGCTGCACCAAGCTGGCTTCTTGATTCCGGCGGAAGCAACGAGTGAGCTGGGGCTGTTCCATTGTTTAATGGCCGATCTTGGTGACGGGCAAAATATCGAGCAATCGCTCAGTACCTTTTCCGCCCATATGACGAATGTAGCTGCGATGGTCAAAGCGGCTGACCGCCGGACGCTGCTGCTGCTGGATGAGCTGGCTGCCGGGACCGATCCGGGCGAAGGCATTGCGCTGTCGATTGCGGTGCTGGAGCATTTGCTTTCGCAAGGGGCGCTTGTGGCGGCTACGACACATTTTAACGAAATTAAGCGTTATGCAGCCCTGACAGCAGGATGCATGAATGCGAGCATGTCGTTTGATCCCGAGACGCTGCGGCCGCTCCATCGGCTGATCATTGGGGAAGCTGGCGAAAGCCGGGCATTCGCAGTAGCTAGACGTTTCGGATTGCCGGAAGCGATCGTAGCCAAGGCAGAGGCGATGGCATCGCAAGCTTCGAAGAATGCCGAACGAAGCTTAATCGACGTAAGCTTGATGGAGGCAGCAATCGAGGCGAATAGAGCGCGCCAGCCAGCGAAATCGGCAGATTCACGGGCCAAGGCGAAAAAGCAGGCTCGGCAGGAACAGGCAGAAGGCGGAGAGGAAACGCCGGCCAAACGAAAATCATTTCAAACCGGCGATTGCGTTTGGATCTATCCGCTGAAACGAACGGGAATCGTCTATCAGGAGGCTGACGAGCGCGGCAACGTAACCGTGCAGGTGGAGGGGAAAAAGCTCTCGTTCAATCGAAAGCGGCTATCGCTGTATATTGACCGAAGCGAGCTGTACCCCGGCAGTGATTATGATATGGCGATTGTGTTCGATTCGAAGTCGGATCGGAAGAAACGGCATCTGATGAGCCGCAAATATGTAAAGGATATACGGATCGAGAATTCGCCTGACACTAGCGAGTAACCTCTATGCGTTGACTTGCGGCGTCAAGAGCAGTATGATTACCATATACGCGATCATTCCGCAAGTGATCATTTTTGATCTGGGCGATTGATAGCAAGTCTATATTGGCAACAACATGGAAAGGGAAGCGCTGCAGTCGTGCCTTCAGAGAGCGGAGCCGTTACGCTGAGAGGAACCGCAGGACATTCGACGCCGCGTGTCGCCCCGGAGTTGCCCGGGCTGAACGGTATGCTAATGAAGCAACCGCTAGGCTCGGCCGGTCACAGCCGTTATCTGTTCAAGTGCCATGCAGTGCGTGAAGCGCATCGATTTGCATGGAATGAAGGTGGTACCACGGAAGCTAGAACCTTTCGTCCTTTGCGGCGGAAGGTTTTTTTATTTTTTCAACCTGATGGAGGTAGTGTAAGATGTCAGAGAATCAACCAACGACCGCGATGCCGACAACTTATGATCCGAAGAGCGCGGAGCACAAATGGTATGAATATTGGATGAAGGGCGGCTATTTTGAAGCAGGCAAACGCCCGGATGCGCCCAAATACACGATTGTAATTCCGCCTCCGAATGTTACGGGGATGCTGCATATCGGCCATGCGCTCGATTTCACGCTGCAGGATATTATGACGCGGACGAAGCGGATGCAAGGCTTTGACGCGCTTTGGCTGCCGGGCAGCGACCATGCCGGCATCGCTACTCAGACGAAGGTAGAGCAGAAGCTTCGTGAGCAAGGGCTGTCCCGTTATGACCTTGGCCGTGAGAAGTTTCTGGAGAAAGTATGGGAATGGAAAGAAACGTATAACAATACGATTCGCGAGCAATGGGCCAAAATGGGCTTCGGGCTCGATTATTCCCGTGAACGGTTCACGCTGGATGAAGGGCTGTCCCGCGCGGTACGCCAAGTATTCGTGAAGCTGTACGAGAAAGGCTTGATCTACCGCGGCAAAAAAATTATTAACTGGGACCCGGCTGCCCGCACTGCCCTGTCCGACATTGAAGTCGAATATAAGGAAGTAAACGGCAACCTGTACCATCTGCAATATCCGCTCTCAGATGGCAGTGGCTATCTGACGGTGGCAACGACGCGTCCAGAGACGATGCTGGGCGATACGGCGGTTGCGGTACATCCCGAGGACGAGCGCTATAAGCACCTGATTGGCCAAACGCTCATTCTTCCGATTATCGGACGGGAAATTCCGATCGTTGGGGACGATTATGTCGAGAAGGAATTCGGATCGGGCGCAGTAAAAATTACGCCAGCACATGACCCGAATGACTTTGAGCTTGGGCTTCGCCATGACCTGCCGCAAATTACGGTTATGGACGAGAGCGGCACGATGAACGACCAGGCGGGGCCTTACGAGGGGCTTGACCGTGCAGAATGCCGCAAGCGGATCGTGAAGGACTTGCAAGAGCAGGGCGTATGCATCCGCATCGAGGAGCATGTCCATCAGGTGGGCCACTCCGAGCGCAGCGGCGCTGTCGTTGAGCCATACTTGTCCACACAATGGTTTGTTGCGATGAAGCCGCTTGCCGATCGTGCGATTGAAGCACAGCGCGAAGGCAAAGGCGTCAACTTCGTGCCGGACCGCTTCGAGCGGACATATTTGCAATGGATCGAAAATGTGCGCGATTGGTGTATTTCCCGCCAACTCTGGTGGGGGCATCGCATTCCGGCTTGGCATCATGCCGAGACTGGCGAAATCTATGTTGGAACAGAAGCGCCGGCAGGTGCGGGTGAAGAAGGCTCCCCTTGGAAGCAAGATGAGGACGTGCTTGATACGTGGTTTAGTTCCGCGCTATGGCCGTTCTCGACGCTTGGATGGCCAGATGAAGATGCTGAAGACTTCAAACGGTTCTATCCGACGGATCTGCTCGTAACTGGCTATGACATCATCTACTTCTGGGTTGCGCGGATGATTTTCACAGCACTTGAGTTTACGGATCAAATTCCGTTCAAAGACGTGCTGATGCATGGCCTTGTCCGTGACGAGAACAACCAGAAGATGTCCAAGTCGCTTGGCAACGGCATCGACCCACTTGACGTTATCGAGAAATATGGCGCTGATGCGATGCGCTTCATGCTTTCGACGAATAACACGCCAGGCCAGGATCTCCGGTTCCGTTGGGAGAAGGTCGAGCAAGCCCGCAACTTTGCCAACAAGATTTGGAATGCTTCGCGGTTTGCATTGATGAACTTGGAAGGCGTATCGGCTGCAGATATCGATATTACTGTACCGCTGGGAACGGCTGACCGTTGGATTCTTCATCGCTTGAATGAGACGTCGCGTGATGTAACGCGCATGATCGATAGCTACGATTTTGGCGAAACGGGCCGCCTGCTCTACAACTTTATTTGGGACGATCTATGCGACTGGTATATCGAGTTTGCGAAGCTCAACCTATATGGCAGCGACGCAGCGGCGAAGAAAGCGACACAGTCCGTGCTTGCTTACGTGCTGGACCGTACGCAGCGCTTGATCCATCCATTCATGCCGTTTATTAGTGAAGAGATATGGCAACACTTGCCGCATGAGGGCGAAACGATTACGCTTGCAGCTTGGCCGGTATACGAAGCTGCTTTAGAAGCGCCAGAAGCGGTTAAAGAAATGGAACTGCTGATGGATCTCATCCGTTCCGTTCGTAACATTCGTGCGGAAGTAAACGTGCCAATGAGCAAGAAGATTGAGCTGATCATTAAGCCAGCAGGCCAGTCTGAGCTGGCGATTGTAGAGCGTAACCGCGAGTTTGTGGAACGTTTCTGCGGCACTTCGAAGCTCGATATCGCGCTTGCTGTCGAAACGCCTGAGAAGGCGATGACGGCAATTGTGACCGGTGCTGACCTATACTTCCCGCTCGCGGGCCTGATCGACATTGCCCAGGAAATTGTCCGTCTGGAAAAAGAGCTGAAAACGCTGAACGGCGAAGTTGAGCGGATCGAGAAAAAGCTTGGCAATGAAGGCTTCGTAGCTAAAGCTCCGGCTAAAGTTATTGAAGAAGAAAAAGCGAAAATGGCGGATTACGCTGATAAACGCGACAAAGTGCTGGCCCGTATCGCCGAGCTTCGCGGATAAAGGCCGGAAGGAAGGTAGCGGACACATGAACAACAACCAAACGGGGGCGGCAGGCGCCGCTCCGCTTCAATCCTATGCCGAAGCAGCGGATTGGATTAACGGCTTGATTCCATTTGGCATTCGTCCAGGTTTGGAACGGATGCAAGTGCTGATGGAACGGCTTGGAAATCCAGAACGAAGGCTGAAATTTATTCATGTCGCAGGCACGAATGGCAAAGGCTCGACTTGTGCATATTTGACATCTGTCCTGCTTGCATGCGGTTATGATGTAGGGACGTTCACGTCCCCTTACATTACGAAATTTACGAATAGGTTCCAATATAATGGCGAGGATATTCCAGAGGAGACTCTCACGAATCTAGCGAATATGTTGAAGCCGCATGTCGAGGAAATTACAGCAACGGAACTTGGCTCCCCAACGATGTTTGAGGTGTCGACAGCGATTGCGATTCTCTATTTTGCTAAAGTTTCATTCCCTGATTATGTAGTGTGGGAAACTGGGCTAGGCGGCCGAATGGATGTAACGAACATTGTGGCGCCTGTGCTTTCGCTCATTACGAATGTCGGGCATGACCATATGGATGTGCTCGGCAACACGCTTGAAGAGGTTGCTCGCGAGAAAGCGGGCATTATTAAGCCAGGCGTGCCGGTCGTGAGCACGGCTACGCAGCCAGAAGTAATCGCTGTTTTGAAGGAGAAAGCGAAACAGTCGAAGAGCACGCTTTATTTGCTCGGCGAACAATTTAACTATGATCGGCGTACTGTAGAAGAAAATCGGCAGACGTTCGGTTTCTCAGGCCCGTTCCGTTCCATCGAATCGCTTGAAATTACGTTGAACGGCGGCCATCAGGTGGACAATGCCGCATTGGCGATTATGGGGCTTGAAGTGCTTCGCCAGTACTCGGCGCTGCTACTTGATGATGATGATCTGCTGAAGGGGCTTCGTACAACCGCTTGGCCAGGACGGCTGGAGATGGTGTCGCAACAGCCGCGCATTCTCGTGGACGGCGCACATAATCCCGAGGGAGCCCAAACATTAGCTGCTGCGCTTCGTACGACTTATACGTATAAACAGGCGCATGTCATGATGGGAATGCTCGAGAATAAGAATCACAGGGACGCATTGCGGCATATACTGCCAATAGCGAATACGTTGATCGTGACCGAGCCCGATTTTCGAAAGAAAATGGATGCGGCATCGCTTGCGTCCATCGTACGGGAGGTTGCGTCAGAAGAAGGTTTGGCGGTGGAAGTGATCGTCGAGCCGGATTGGCGTGCAGCGCTCGACAAGCTAGAGAAATTGACAGCGCATGGCGATCTTGGCGTCGTTACGGGAACATTGTATCTCATTTCTGACGTGCGCGCCCGGCTGCTTCATATCACGGATTCTGAAAAAGGTTGGTGAACCGTCTTTGAATACGGCAGAACATGTGCATTTTATCGGCATCGGCGGTTATGGGATGAGCGCAATTGCGCGTGTCATGCTGGAAATGGGTTATAAGGTGACGGGGTCCGATGTGGTCCGGGCAGAGCTGACGGAGAAGCTGGCGCAAAAAGGCGCTGGCATCTTCATCGGCCATGAAGCGGAACATGTTAAGGGCGCCGATCTCGTTGTGTACTCAACCGCGCTCTCGAAAGACAACGTAGAACGGAAAGCAGCGGAAGAGCTGAACATTCCGGTGCTGCACCGCGCGCAGATGCTTTCCCGGCTTATGAATGCTGGCAAAGGAGTCGCCGTGGCAGGCGCTCATGGCAAAACGACGACTTCGTCTATGATTGCGCTCGTTATGGAAACGTGCAAAATCGATCCAACGTACATTATTGGCGGCGAAATCGTCAATGTGGGCACGAACGCTAAAGCTGGCAAAGGGGAATACGTTGTTGCAGAGGCGGATGAGAGCGACGGCTCTTTCCTGCAGTATCATCCTACAATCGCGATTGTAACGAATATTGAACCAGACCATCTTGAAAATTACGACGGTGATTTCAACAACCTTAAGGCTGCTTATGTACAATTCTTGCATCAAGTAAAGCCTGATGGCAAAGCGATCGTATGCTTGGATGATGAGAACTTGCAAGAAATGCTGCCTGCTCTCCGTGATGGCGTGCTTCGTGACGATCAGGTCGTGACGTATGGCATTGATCATGAGGCGAACTACCGTGCATCCGATCTTCAATTAGGCGACCGCAAAGTGAACTTCAAGTTGCATCGGGATGGCGTGCTGCTGGGCGATGTTGAGCTTTCCGTTCCAGGCCGGCACAACGTTTATAACGCGATGGCTACGATTATCACTTGTTTGGAGGCTGGCCTTTCATTCGACTCGGTAGCTGAAGCGATTCGTTTATTCCGCGGAGCAAAACGTCGGTTCCACGTCCTCGGCGAGAAGAATGATATTCTTGTCATCGATGATTACGCGCATCATCCAACGGAAATTCAAGCGACGATCAGCGCAGCTAAAGCGACTGGAAAACGGATTGTAGCTGTATTCCAGCCGCAGCGTTATACGCGTACTTATTTCTTGCTGGAGCAATTCAGCTGTGCATTTGGCGAAGCGGATGAAGTGATTATTACGGATATCTATTCGCCAGCTGGCGAGCAGCAGATCGAAGGCGTGCATTCCCGCAAGCTTGTAGAGATGATCGTTCAGAACAGCAACCCGAATACCGCTTACGTACCGACGAAGGAAGAAGTGTTGGAACAGCTGAAAGCATCGAAGAAGCCGGGCGACCTAATCATTACGATGGGTGCAGGCGATATTTGGAAAGTGGCTGCGGCATTGGCGGAAAGTTTATAAATATTGTGAAATAAAATAGGCAAGCTCGTGTATTGCGAGTTTGCCTATTTTTTTCTTTTCATTACGAAATTATTGTCTTATACTAAGGAAAAATATACATGAGGATGGTTGTATTGAAACAGAAATTATCGATATTATTATTGATTTGCATGGCAATTATGTTAGTGCCTGCCACTGCGTTCGGAGCTGCCGCTGTAAGCGTTACGGTAGACGGCACTGCGGTTAAGTTTACCCAAGCACCTGTGCGTAACACGAACGTTACGATGGCGGAAGCGAAGCCTTTAGTTGCCAAAATCGGCGCAACATATGCCTTCGACACGAAGTCGAAAACAGCTACGATTAAAAGCGGCGCCTCGGTGCTGAAGCTGACCGTTGACAGCAAGACGGCTGTCGTAAATGGAGCAAAAAAACCATTAACTGTCGCTCCTTACAGCTTGAAAGGCTACATTATTGTCCCAGCTGAATTTGTTGTCCAGTCGCTTGGCGGCATTGCCAAATGGGACGGAAGCAGCAAACTGGTTGTAACTTCTCCTGCGGCTGTCACGAAGCTTAGCAAAGCGAAGGCGCTTGATGTTGTACAGAAGTATCTGCAGGCGCATGAAAAAGAGGACCTTAAAGCGATTCAAGCAGCATGGTTGCCGAAATATTGGGATACAGATTCCGTAGAAGACATGACTGCCGCGTTTGAACAATTTGATATGCAAATTAAAGTAACGAGCAATGTCGTAACAGCGTTCTCTGCTTCGCAAGTTACGATTGCAACTGAGTTTAGAGTGCATTATGTGAGCGAGTCGTACCTGCCGGATGAAATGGTTTACGAGACATTCGTGCTAGTAAAAGATAGCGCTGGCGCTTGGAAGATTAAGAGCGAAGATTTTGAAGATTCGCATGTAGAGCTTCCTTCGGCACCTGCTGCTGCGACGCCGGAATTCACTTCAAGCGTGAATGGTTTCGTTAAACAATATGTGGCCGCTCTTAATGTTGAAGATACGGACGCGATCAGCGCCATGTTCACTGCACAATCGGAGAGCAAAGAAGACCAGCTTGATTACTGGGATGAATTGTTCGCAGACTATGACTCTGTCTTCACAGTGGAAGATCCCTTCTTCCTTAGTGTAGACGAGACAAAAGGCAAGGCTGCCGTACTGGTCAATTACGAAATTGAAGATGAAGAGGAAGAATACAATTACGAATCTATCCTTTATCTTTCGAAAGATTCAGAAGGCCAATGGAAGATTAGCGAAGTATTAGATCTGTTGTAAGCGAATAGATTGGATGAATTCATACAAGCAGTGAAATTCCGGGAGGAAATTCACTGCTTGTTTTTTTGTGGCGTGATAAGGCCTTCCCGTCATAAATCTCGCAGCCTGCTCATAGATTAGTAGTACAGAACGGACAAGATCGAATGTTTATGAATGCTTGCGAAGGAGCGAAGGATGATGAAACGAGAGACACGAATGACATTCCGCTTTGATGCGAATGAAGCACAGCCGGACCGTTTAGCGGCGGATGAGAAACGGATAAAACCGCATATA
Source organism: Paenibacillus sp. MMS18-CY102 (assembly GCF_009789195.1). Lineage (GTDB taxonomy): Bacteria > Bacillota > Bacilli > Paenibacillales > Paenibacillaceae > Paenibacillus_T. The sequence continues at coordinate 96,761 of NZ_WSTC01000013.1, forward strand.
GAGCCAAGCTCTCAAGATCCCTTATTCCATTCGGACATTCAAGCTTTGGAGATGCTCATTAGATCAGAGAACGGTGCAATTAAAGAGCCTTCCGAGCATTGGGAAGCAGGCGGCTTAGGGCATGGCACTGCGAAAGAATCTGCACAGGAAAGCGCGTGGCATTTTCCTGAACCGATTCATCGGAACAGGCCAAATCTGGACCGTACCGAACGAAAACTAAATATCGCTCCGAATCGTATACAGGAAGAGGACGCAGCCGCAGAAGATGCAGATGCTCACAATGTGATGCCAATTGCCCCTGCTGGGAGCCAAGCTGGCCACATGGCAGTTTCCCCTATTCGAGAAGTTATCGCTAAGCCTGACTTGTCAGGCCTTTCGTTAGATGAATCCTTTGTCGAATTATCGGGCGGGCGTTTCGGCACGAGGCCCCTCGGGGTAGATTATACAAGGACGCATTCGCGAGGCCCTTCTTGGCTTAAAGTGTTTGCTTCTGTGACGGGGGCCATTGCGACGGGGGCATTGTTCGGATACTTGGCGCTCTCCCTGTTTGCTGGACAAGGCCCGTGGGCAGACGATCCAGAAGGCCAATCGGCTACTGGTTTGACGGCTTCGGCAGGAAGTTCGGACAGCACGAACAATGGAGTGCAGCCTGTCATTTCGCTTCCGAACTCACCGGATGCCTCCGCCAATAAGGGCGATAAGCAAGGCGGCACAGCGCCAGTAGCTTCGGCTGGACAATCGGCTTCGGCCAAGCTTGATTTGCCTGCTTCGGCCTATTCCACACTTCAATACGGCGTATTCAGCTCTTTGGACGGTGCTGATGCGGCTGTACAGGAGCTTAAGGATAAGGGGCTAGCTGCTTACCGATGGGATACCGGGCAAGATTACCGTGTCTATGTGGGCGTGTCGTCAGAGCGTGATGGCGCACTTTTGCTAAGCCAATCTCTAGGCGGTTTAGAGGTGTATGTCAAAACGATCGAACTGCCTGCTGTTGGCCGCATGGCATTTGCAGGAGAGGCATCCCAGCTTCAGCAATATTGGGAGCAGACGAACGCGCTGATCGCAACGCTAGATCGGTTAACGGTGGAGCAGCTGGAGCTTGCAACGCCCCAACCATTGCGTGCGGCGCAATCAACAGCATGGTCGAAGCAGCATGAGCAGTGGCTTGCAGTATCCTCATCAATCGCTCCCAAACTTGTGGATGAACAGCAGAAGAAATCAGCAACCCGTTTGGAGCAGGCGATTAATACAGCTGCGGTGTCCTTGGCGGAATATAACAAAAAGCCAGCAGTGGCACATTTGTGGAACGCACAGTCTGCGCTAATGGCTGCGATATTCGCCGAAAAAGGCTGGCTCGAATCGAACCCTGGATTGTAAACCGTTTGGATACCGCTTATAATGTCCATAGGTGTCAATTCATGGCGAGAGGCGTTGAAGGATGAAGAAGAATGGCTGGACGCTCCTTCTATTTATCGTGCTCGGCTTACTATCGGGAGCACTCGTAGCAAAATGGCTCAAAAAGGTATCAGGCCTTTCTTTTCTCACGAATACTTCGAAGATTACCTGGTCGCCTGATGCGGATTTATATGTATTCAGCTACGATCTGACGATCAGGCTGGAGCTTAGCTTGCTTAGCATACTTGGGGTAATTGCGGCAATCTGGCTGTATCGCAAGCTCTAACCTAAGATGGCAGCGGCGCTGCAAGCAAGTCAAGAGAGGAAGTGCCTTACTGTGGCCCATAACGGAATTCGTTCCGAAACCAATCATATAAGCCAGCTCGTGCTGGCCTCATCGTCTCCGCGCCGGCAGGAACTGGTCGCATCTCTCGACCTTTCCTTGCCGGTTCGTATTTTGTCTACGGATGCGGATGAGTCTGTGCCCTCTACATGGCCGGCTGCTCAGGTTGTGGAAAATTTGGCGCTTCGCAAAGCGGAAGCTGCCATTGAAGCGCTTCAGAGGGAGGTGGCTTCAGCTGGTTCTGCAAGCAGCTCATCGCTCGTCATTGGTGCCGATACGATCGTAGTATTGGATGGCGAAGTGCTCGGCAAGCCTGTCGATAAACAGGACGCAATTGCTGCTTTAAGCCGGCTTCAGGGCCGTGCACATGAGGTGTATACTGGCGTGGCGCTCGTCGATTCGGTAACGGGAAGCCGCTCGGTACAGCATCAGCGGACGCAAGTATGGATGAAGCAGCTGTCAGCCGAGCGGATTACAAGATATGTAGAGACCGGCGAGCCGATGGATAAGGCAGGCAGCTATGGCATTCAGGGGCTTGGCGCAACGAATGTGGAACGAATTGAAGGCTGCTATTTTAACGTCGTTGGATTGCCGTTGTCCTTGTTGTCGGACATGCTGGCTGGGTACGGCATAGACGTATATTGATAAGAAGGCAGGTTGGGACATGGAGTTAAGGGCGCAATTGATGCGCGATGTCCCCCATGAAGAACGACCTAGAGAACGCATGATGGCACATGGGGCTGAAGCGCTCAGTCATTCGGAATTGTTGGCGATCTTGCTGCGTACCGGCACAAGCCGGGAATCGGTCGTGGAGTTGGCGTCACGCTTGCTCCATGAGTGCGGTGGGCTTCGCAATCTGGTTGATTTCAGCTTAGAGCAGCTAATGGAGCTTCATGGTGTTGGGCCTGCTAAGGCGTTACAATTGAAAGCGGGAATTGAGCTTGGACGGCGGATCGCCGCTTCCCGGTTCGGAGACCGGCCGGTTATTAAACGTCCCCAAGATGCAGCAGAACTTATCATGGATGAGCTTCGCTATCAGTCCAAAGAGCATTTTATGTGCCTGTTTCTGAATACGAAAAATCAAGTGGTTGCGAAGGAATTGCTGTCTGTCGGAACGTTGAATGCTTCCCTGGTCCATCCGCGCGAAGTGTTTCGTGAGGCGATTAAACGCAGCAGCGCTTCGATTATCTGTGCCCATAACCATCCTAGTGGGGATCCAACGCCCAGCCCGGAGGATATAACGCTAACGAAGCGTTTATCGGAAGTGGGAGACCTAATTGGAATTGAAGTTTTGGACCATCTTATCATTGGAGATGGAAAGTTTGTTAGTTTGAAGGAGCATGGCTTGTTGTAATATAATATGTAGGATTGTGTTATGAAGAGAAGGGAGCTTTACAAACATGTTTGGAGGATCGAAAGATTTAGGGATCGACTTAGGAACTGCGAACACCCTAGTCTATGTGCGAGGCAAAGGAATTGTCGTTAGGGAGCCATCTGTGGTGGCCTTACGTACTGATACGAAGACAATTGAAGCGGTAGGCGAGCATGCGAAGAAAATGATCGGCAGAACACCAGGCAACATTCGGGCGATTCGCCCAATGAAGGATGGCGTTATTGCAGATTTCGAAACAACCGCTACAATGATTAAATACTTTATTCGCCAAGCGCAAAAGCAGCGTGCGTTGTTCCCGCGCCATCCGAACGTCATGGTATGCGTGCCTTCGGGCATTACGGCCGTGGAGAAGCGTGCGGTGGAAGACGCGACGAAACAAGCGGGTGCGCGTGAGGCGTACACGATTGAAGAGCCGTTCGCAGCAGCAATCGGCGCTGATCTTCCAGTGTGGGAGCCGACAGGCAGCATGGTCGTTGATATCGGCGGCGGTACGACAGAGGTTGCTGTTATCTCGCTCGGCGGCATCGTGACAAGCCGTTCCATTCGTGTTGCGGGTGATGAGATGGATGAGGCGATTATCCAGTATATCAAACGCGTATACAATCTCATGATTGGCGAGCGGACAGCTGAGCAGCTAAAAATGGAGATCGGTTCGGCGATGCCGTTCGACCGTACGGAATCAATCGAAATTCGCGGGCGCGATCTTGTGAGCGGCTTGCCGAAGACACTCTCCATTACATCCGAAGAAATGAGAGAGGCGCTCACGGATACGGTTAATTCGATCGTGGACGCAGTTAAGATTACGCTGGAAAAATGCCCGCCTGAGCTGTCTGCTGACATTATGGACCGCGGCATTGTATTAACGGGCGGCGGCGCGCTGCTTCACAGCTTGGACAAGCTGCTGGCTCGTGAGACAGGAATGCCTGTTATCGTTGCGGAGAATCCGCTCGATTGTGTTGCGATCGGCACAGGGCGTGCGCTCGACAACATTCATCTATTTAAGAACAAATCGTCGTCTTCCCGCTCGAAGCGCTAGGCAACGGACGGTTTTTCTTACGAATTAGTTAACCAATGGGCGGTGATTGAACTGTTTAATCTGATGAGAAACAAACGGCTGTTCGTCCTCATGATCGGATTGATCTTGTTCATCGCAGTGCTCGGATTTTCGCTTAACGACAGGAAGCTGTCGGCACCCGAAAAGTTCGTCAATGATTCCGTCGCCTACGTACAGCAATGGTTTTACAAGCCCGCTGGCTATATAGCGGGCTTGTTTGAGGATATTGGCAGCATCCGATCCCTGCATGAAGAGAATGAGAACCTCCGTACGATGGCAGCGGCTTATACGCGTGACAAGATTAAGTACAATAGGATTGAGCAAGAAAATGTACGGCTGCAGGAAAAACTAAAGTTTACAGAACGGCAAAAAAAACTGAATGATTATGAATACTTAATTGCGCAAGTTGTAGCAATAAGCCCTGATCCGTACAACCCGACGATTCGCATTAATCTTGGGTCTGAGAATGGGATTAAGAAAGACATGGCGGTTGTTTCGGAAGATGGGTTGGTAGGCATTGTCGATAAGGTGTCGGCATTCTCCTCCAGCGTGCAGCCGATTACTTCCCTTGATGAGAAGTCGCCGAGCTCCAAATCGATTTCCGTAACGGTGCTTGGCCGCGAGCTTGAGTCATTCGGCATTATTAGTACTTACGATAAGGAATCAGGAAGGCTCATTATGAGCCGTATTCCTGAGAAGGATCCTATGATGGTCGGCGATACGGTCATCACATCTGGCTTAGGCAACGTGTTCCCGAGCGGCCTTGTAATTGGCACGGTTGAAACACCGCCGCAAGCAGGTGATTTTGGGCTGACGAAAGTGGCTTCCGTTAAGCCGTTAGCCGATTTTGACCGCCCAACGGAGCTCTTCGTCGTGAAGATGTCAGAGACAGGGGATGAAACGCCATGACGACCGGGCGACTGGTCGTTTTGATGTTCGTTCTTTTCTTAATCGAGGGTACGCTTGTGCCGTGGTTCATGCCTGAGCAGCTCACGGGAAGGCTTATTCCCCATTTCACATTCGTTATTGTGTTGTATACCGCGATGTATGGCGGGCGCCATAAAGCGCTCGTGCTCGGGCTTGTTTTTGGTTTGCTGCAGGATATTGCCTATTACGGCCATTTGCTTGGCATTCATTCGTTCTCGATGGGGCTGCTTGGGTATTTGACAGGCCTGCTGCTAGACAAGAAACGGGTGACGATGATGAGTGCGTTGTTAGTCGTCACGGTATGCTGCCTCGTCTATGAGTCCGTTATTTACGGCGTCTATCTCGTATTCCGTTTTACTCGCGAAACCTATAGTTATGCGATGGTTGATCATATTTTGCTCAGTACGTTTCTGCAATTAGGATTTGCCTTGGTTGTTTACGTGCCGGTCCGTCGGTGGGTAGACCGTTCGGGCTATGCCGCAAAATCGGAAAATGAAGAAGAATAAGCGCGTTCGGCAGGATTCGAGGCATGTCGAAAAGAAAGAGTAGATTGGAGGAGGGACGTTCGTTGACCGAGAAACAGCATATTACGATTAAGGGCGTTAAAGAAGGTCTCGTGTTCCTTCTCGATGATCGCTGCGAATTTTCGGCTTTGCTCGATGAGTTGCACTATAAGCTGGAAAAAACGCATCAACAGCTGCTTTCAGGACCGCTAATTCACGTTCATGTCAAATTAGGCAGCCGTGAAACGACTGAGGATGAGAAGGATCGGATTAAATCGGTGTTGCGCCAGAGGGGCAACTTGCTCGTGCAATCCATTCAAAGCGAAGCCGAGCAGGAATCAGCAGCCAACAGCAACAAGCAAGAGATGAAAGTCATGTCAGGCATTATTCGATCCGGTCAGGTGATCACGCATGATGGAAGCTTGCTTCTGCTTGGTGATTTGCATCCTGGCGGATCCATTATATGCACAGGGGATATTTACGTCATGGGAACACTGGCTGGCATGGCGCATGCTGGAGCAGAAGGGAATGCAGATGCGATTATCGCGTCCTCCTTGTTGCGCCCGACACAGCTGCGTATTGCTGAAGTGATAAGCAGGCCTCCAGAGGAATGGATGACTGGAGATGCTGCCATGGAATATGCATTTTTGCAAGAAGGCGTAATGCAAGTCGACAAGACGACCCAATTGTTCCGAATGCGTAAAGAACCGATCGTGTATAAAGGAGTGTAGATCATGGGAGATGCGATAGTCGTAACTTCAGGAAAAGGAGGCGTCGGCAAGACGACGACGTCTGCGAATTTGGGCACGGCACTTGCACTGCTCGGCAAAAAAGTATGCATGGTCGATACGGATATCGGATTGCGCAATCTGGATGTCGTCATGGGACTTGAGAACCGTATTGTTTATGACCTAGTCGACGTTGCAGAGGGGCGCTGCCGGCTGCAGCAAGCGCTCGTGAAAGATAAGCGGTTCGAAGAATTGTACATGCTGCCGGCTGCGCAGACGAAAGATAAGCATGATGTCTCGCCAGATCAGGTGCGTGACATGATTCTTGAATTAAAGAAGGATTTTGATTTTGTTATTATCGATTGTCCAGCAGGGATTGAACAAGGCTTCCGTAATGCAGTTGCTGGCGCGGATCGGGCAATTGTCGTTACGACGCCGGAAAATGCGGCGGTTCGCGATGCAGACCGTGTTATCGGACTGCTTGAACAGACGCAAGTTGCTTCGAAGCTGGTCATTAACCGGATTCGGCCAAGCATGCTGAAGACTGGCGATATGCTCGATATCGATGAGGTGTGCCAAGTGCTCGCGATTGATCTGCTTGGCATCGTGCCAGATGACGAGAAGGTCATTAAGTCTGCGAACGCAGGCGAGCCAACCGTCATGGATCCTTCATCGCGTGCTGCAATTGCTTATCGCAACATTGCTCGCCGCATTTTGGGTGACATGGTCCCGCTGATGCCGCTTGAAGATAAGACGGGCATGCTTAAACGATTCCGCAAGTTCCTCGGAATAGGATGAAGCTAGTGTGATTAATAAATTCAAAAAGCTAGACTGGGGCATACTCGTGTTGTTGCTGCTGTTTATGTGCATTAGTACGATGATCGTTCACAGCGCTACATCATACGATCCACGATATGCCTCTTATGATACGAAGACCGTCATTTTTTATTGCATAGGCTTTGGCGTCGTTTTGCTTATGTCCATGATCGATTATCGCTTGCTTCTCAAAGGTTGGTATATCTGGTATGCGATCGGGCTTGTTTCGCTAGTGCTCGTCTTTTTCTTAGCCAAAGAAATTAACGGTGCACGAAGCTGGTTTGAGTTCGGCGGATTGCAGTTCCAGCCTGCGGAGATGGTTAAGATCGTGTTGATCATCGGGATTGCTTTCTTAATGGGAAGGCGGCAGGGAGAACCGCTGCTGCTGACGAATGATGTATTGCCAGTGGCGCTGTATGCATTTATTCCGTTCTTGCTCGTTATGATGCAGCCTGACCTTGGCAACGCGATCATTTATTTGATTATCGTGCTGGGCATGCTCTGGATCGGCAATGTCAAATATACGCATGTGCTTGTCGGATTGTCGGTTGTTGTCGGCTTTATTCTCGTGTTCGGCATTTTGTTTAATACGTACAATGCGCAAATCAAGACGTACCTGACCGAGCATGAGAAGCTGCACTGGTATCAACGGATTAACGGGTTTATGAACCCGGGTAATGCGTCTGAGAAGGAAGTATACCAAGCAACCAAAGCAAAGATCGCTATTGGTTCCGGCGGCCTGGCAGGCGATGGATACTTAAAGGGCGATTCAAAAAATAAAGCGTTCATTTCGTATCCATATTCTGATTCCATCTTCGTCGTCGTCGGGGAAGAGTTCGGGTTCCAAGGCTCAGCGGTGTTGCTGCTGCTATACTTCTTATTGATTTATAGGATGATTCTAATCGCCTTCCAGTGCTATGACAAACGGGGGTCGTTCATGATTATCGGGATTGTCTCGATGTTCGTGTTCCAGATTTTCGAGAATATCGGAATGATGATCGGCTTGATGCCGATTACTGGAATTACGCTTCCGTTTGTCAGCTACGGCGGCACTTCCTTGCTGCTTAACATGCTTTGTATTGGGTTGGTGTTTAGCATTAAAGTGCATCAAGAGAAGTACGAATTAGATACGTAAGCGGCCAAACTCTCCTTTCGTCAGCAGATGAAGGAGAGTTTTTTTGATCGATAAAATGCTGTCGTGGCATGGCTTTCCTGTATATAATAGGATGTAGTTTCCATATTGCAGGGTGTCCGAGCCTATTATTAGGAGTTGAGAGCGTGGAAGAGTCGAGGCATTTGCCAGACATGCATGAGTCGCCTTGCCATTACCGGCGTGCGCTTGAAGTTATATCGAATAAATGGACGGTGCTTGTTTTTTATGAACTGGAAACGGGCGCGAAGCGGTATCATTATTTGAAGAAACAGGTCGAAGGCGTTACCCAAAAAATGTTGACACAAACCTTAAGGCAGCTAGAGCGGGACGGGCTTGTGCATCGGGAGGTTTATCCGACGGTTCCTCCGAGCGTTGAATATTCGCTTACGCCGCTTGGCGAGAGCTTGATTGAGCCGATGCGAATGCTGCACAAATGGACGGAGTCCCACTACGGGTCCGTGCTAGCAGCTAGGGAATTGTACGACCAGCATGCATGACATTGACATGAATTGTTAGGAATTATGAAATGAAGTGCATGACATACGCAATTTCTCGCTGTATGATGTGACTATAACTAACATGGTGATTGGAACATAACCGGCATACGCTACAAGCAAAAATGCTGCCTGTGCTGAAACATGCAACGGCGAATAGGAACGAGGCCTTAGTCAAACAAGGGACAGTTTGGAGGCTGATACGATGATGGCACAGCTCGAATGGGTCGTGAAAGGCGGGGATGCCGTCCTTCCGGATGGGGTGAAGCGGCTTGATATTGGCATTGCAGGCGGCTTAATCGTGGCTATAGGGGAGCACCTGGACACAACCCACGCCCAAATCATTGATGCGGCAGGATTGACTGTCATGCCAGGTGCGATTGATGTCCATGTGCATCTCAATGAGCCTGCTCTTGGCCACTGGGAAGGGTTCCGCACCGGGACGTTGGCCCTTGCTGCAGGCGGATGCACAACTTTTTTCGATATGCCGCTCAATGGAAGGCCACCGACCGTGTCGGTCCCTGCGTTGCGCCTGAAGCAGGCATTGGCTGAATCTGCGTCGCGTATCGATTACGGCCTCTGGGGCGGGCTGATGCCGGGCTATCTGGATCAGATTGAGCCATTGGCAGCGGCAGGCGTCATTGGTTTCAAAGCATTTATGTCCTCGCCGGGCTCGTTCGAGGAAGGGGATTTTTGCGAGGTCGATGATCTTCATCTGCTCAGAGGCATGGCGCGAATCGCGCCAACTGGACGGCTGCTTGCACTTCATGCGGAGAGCGAGCCGATCGTATCTGCCCTTGCTCGCGAAATGAGGCAAGAAGGCAGAGTAGATGCCCGTTCTTATGCGATGTCGCGGCCCGTTTGGGCGGAGCGTGAAGCGGTGAGGCGTGCGCTGTTAGCAGCTGAGATGACCGGATGTCCGGTACATTTCGTCCATATCAGCAGTGCTGAGGCTGTCATGGACATTGCGGAAGCGCGGCGTTCTGGGGTGGATGCCTCGATTGAAACATGCGCGCATTATTTAACGCTGACGGTTGATGATTTTGTACAGCTCGGAGCAATCGCCAAGTGTGCGCCTCCGCTAAGGGATACGTCTAATCTCGAACGGATGTGGGAGCTTATTGCAGACGGCACGATTAATCTGGTGTCCTCGGACCATTCGCCTTGCCCGCCTGAGATGAAGGCAGGGGATAATTATTTTGACATCTGGGGCGGCATATCTGGCGCGCAGAGCACGATGGAGCTGGTGCTTGGCGAAGGCTGCCTGAAGCGGGGAATTTCGCTTGAGAGAGCAGCCCGCATACTTGCGGAAGCGCCAGCTCAGCGGTTTGGAATTTCGGATCGCAAAGGGTCGATACAGGTTGGGCTAGACGCAGACTTAGCGCTTGTCGACTTGAATCATGCGTACACGTTGAAGCAGGAGGACCTATTGGATCGGCATCGCCAAAGCCCATATGTGGGCAGAACATTCGGCTGCCGCGTCATCCGCACCTTAGTGAGGGGGCAGACGGTATACGAAGTTAGCGGGATTGGGCGCGGCGATAAGCAAGGGGGAGGATTGCCTATTCGGCCAACGCCTCTTTTTGCTAATAGGCAACCAAGGAGGCAAGATAGCTGATGGATGATAAAATAAAGCTATTGGCTTGGCTCGACCAAAATGATGAGCGGTTGTATGCAATGATTCAATCGCTTGTGCGTGTACCTTCCGACAACCCGCTAGGCGATTGCAAGCCGATTGCCGCAGAAACCGCTGCACTCCTTGCCCAACATGGCTTTGATCCGGTGCGGCTGCCTATACCCGCTGAAGCAATTCACGCAGCGGGCATGCAATCTGCTGATAATATAGTAGCAGAGCTCCTTGTTGGCGATGGCTGCGGCCCAGTCATTGTCTTGAATGCGCATGGCGACGTCGTGCCTCCAGGCGAAGGGTGGCACTATGATCCGTATGCTGGTGATATTGTGGAAGGCAAACTTTATGGACGAGGCGCAGCGGTGTCCAAGTCGGATATTGCGGTCTATACGTTCGCAGCGATGGCGCTTCGCGAAACCGGTGCCGCAGGTGCTGGGAAGCTCGTGCTAGCATTTACCTTTGATGAAGAAACCGGAGGCGAGATCGGTCCACAGCGGCTGCTGCAGGAAGGGCAAATTCGTCCGGATTACGCGATTTGTGCAGGGTTTACCCATTCGATCGTCCATGCGCATAACGGGTGCTTGCACTTGGAAGTTACGGTTAAGGGCAAGTCGGCGCATGCCGCCATCCCTGACACAGGCACAGACGCTATCGAAGCGATGAATGGGCTGCTCCAAATGTTATATGCGCATCGCGCTGAGCTGCAAGCGATTCAATCGAACATCACCGGCATTCAATCGCCGACGCTGAATGTTGGCTTGATTAACGGCGGCATTAATACGAATGTAGTGCCGGATCGATGTACGATTCGGCTGGACCGCCGCATTATACCGGAAGAGCAGCCGGAACAGGCGGAGCGGGAGCTGGTTAAGCGGCTGGAAGAAGCTGCGGAGCAATACCCAGGCGTTACGATAGAGATACGCCGCATCTTGCTGGCGCTGCCCTTCGGCCCTGTGCCAGAGAGCTCTCCGCTTATTGGTGCACTCCAGCATAATGCTAGCCAGCTCCTTGGGGAGAGGCTGCCAATTGAAGGCGTGCCGCTATACGCGGATGCGAGGCATTTTTACGAAGCGGGCATTCCGGCCGTGATGTTCGGGGCAGGCCCCCGCACATTAGCAGAAGCGAACGGGCATCGGGCGGATGAGCATGTCGAGCTGGCGGATGTTTCCGCCGCTGTCCGGATTGTCGCCTTGTCGTTATATGATCTATTTAACCTTGCGTGATGAGGGCAATTGAAGGAGATTAAGCATGAACATAGTAGTTCTGGACGGATATACGCTTAACCCGGGCGATTTGAGCTGGGTGCCTTTGGAGCAGTTGGGCAGCTTGACCGTGTACGAGCGTACGGAGCGTGAGCAATTGCTGGAGCGCGCGCAAGGTGCGGATGTGCTTTTGACGAACAAAACGCCTCTTGACGCAGCCGTCCTGGCCGAACTGCCTGCGTTGCGATACATTGGCGTACTTGCGACGGGCTATAACGTCGTTGATACGAGGGCAGCTTCCGAGCGTGGCATTGTGGTGACGAATATTCCTGGCTATAGTTCCGCTTCGGTTGTCCAACTCGTCTTTGCTTATTTGCTGGAGCATTGCCATCATGTGCAGCGCCATAGCGATGAAGTGCAGGCGGGAAAATGGAGCGCTAGCGCCGATTTTACATTCACTAGCTATCCGCTGGTGGAGTTAGTTGGCAAGACGATAGGGATTGTTGGTTTCGGGCAAATTGGCCAGCAAGTGGCACGGGCCGCGCTTGCCTTCGGGCTGCATGTGAGGGTCTATTCCCGCACAGCGAAGCAGGTAGAGGGGCTTGGGCAAGTTCAATTCGTTCCGTTCGATGAGCTGTTGGAGCATTCGGATTTTATTACGCTGCATTGCCCTTTAACGCCAGATACGCAGGGGCTTGTGAACAAGGATTCGATTGCACGAATGAAGCCATCGGCTTTCTTCATCAACACGGCGCGAGGGGGGCATGTGGTAGAGGCGGATCTTGCAGAAGCGCTGAATGCGGGCGCTATTGCGGGAGCGGCTTTAGATGTTCTCACGGCCGAGCCGCCGCATGCGGATAACCCGTTGCTTACCGCGCGCAATTGTATCATTACGCCGCATATCGGCTGGGCTACCTTAGAAGCGAGGGCACGCTTGATGCATATAGCTGTTCATAATTTGAAGAGCTATATGGCTGGTGAAACGGTTAATCGCGTGAATGCTTAATTGGACTGGGAAACAGATAAACAAAAGGCAGCCGAAGATGCGTCAGTTAGAGCATCCTCGGCTGCCTTTCGTTTCCAAATAATCGTGTGGCAGCTTGCCTTCACTCTGTTCATAGTTGTCCTAGCTCTGTCATACATATAGGACAAGTGAAGGAGGGCGATGAAGATGAATGATCGCATCCGCGAGAGGCAGCAGCAGCGGATTCGCCGCATTATTGAGCAAGGGCGAGCAATTCCGTCTTGGGAAGAACCATATTTGGAACGTCCGCCATATCCGCAAGTTGAACAGACGAGCGTGCCGCCGCCTGCTGTTGTACAGCCTATATCCAACCCATCGCCGGCATCGTCCCAGCCTAGGCAGGCACAGCCTTCGAAGCCATCTCAGGCGTGGCCGCCTGCGCAACCGTCTCCTGCGAGAAGGGTGGGCATCAAAGATCCGAGATCAATGGGGCTTTACGGGCAGGACCCGGAGAAGCTATGGAAAGCAAATGGCGCCCCGTGGCTGGGCTGGGAAGCGGGTCCGCAGGGGCCACAGGATCCATCTGTCCGTTTGCATACTGGCGGCAGCGGATCGAGATTATGGCGTTTGCTCGGCCTGCAGTTCGTAGCTAGCGCTATTATATTTGGTGCGGTGTGGGGGATGTTTAAGCTGCAAGAAGGGCCGGCAGTGAAGGGGCAGGCATTCGTCACAGCTGCGCTTACCTCGGAAATTAATTTCAAAGGCGTATCCGACTGGTATTCCCGCACATTCGCGGGCTCGCCAGTATTTATACCGCTATTCGGCGATAGCGATGAAGTTCAGACGGTCGGCGGAGGTGCGCAGGCTGAGATGGCTGTGGTGTCTCCGCTGCCAGAATCCTCTTTGGTGAAGTCGTTTGCGGAATCGCTAAGCGGCATTGAGCTGGCTGGCCAATCCGCTGAAGCGGTAGAAGCCGCAGAGACAGGGCAAGTTATTTTGATTGCGCCGGACACAGGCAAAGGCCAGACCGTCGTCATTCAGCACGCGGGAGGAAGGCAGACACATTACGGCCTGCTTGGGGACGCAACGGTCAACAAGAACGATTGGGTAGAGGCGGGGGACGTCATCGGGCATCTGCGCACAACAGATGAAGGCGAGGCAAGCTTGCTTTATTTTGCAGTTAAGCAAGAAGGGCGTTACGTCGATCCGACGGACGTGATTCCGCTTGATTAAAGCGTTTGGCATCGTATGGTCCGTTCATCCGCTGTTCGTGATCGTGATGTTGCTGTCGGTTGCGGCGGGACGGTTCGCTGAGTTATTGACGCTTTTCGCCCTTGTATTCGTGCATGAGCTTGGGCATGTCGTAGCAGCGCGCGCGTTTGGCTGGACGATACGCGAGGTCAAGCTGCTTCCGTTCGGCGGCGTTGCTGAGGTTGAAGAAGCTGGGGGCATGCCTTCGCGCGAGGAAGCTATCGTCGCTTTGGCGGGACCGCTTCAGAACGTATGGATGGGGCTGCTCGCTTGGGGGCTAGGCCAGACAGGCGTATGGGATGCAGGGTGGACGCAGGATTTGATCTCGGCCAATGCGATGATTGTGTTGTTCAATCTGCTGCCCATTCACCCCTTAGATGGCGGGAAGCTGCTGCAGTGCTTGCTGGGCTTAATGATGGCTTATCATCGGGCACTTTCTTGGACAGTCGGCATTAGCATTGTGCTCAGCCTAATGCTCGGATTGGCAGCATGCGCTTACCAGCTATGGCCAGGTGGCCATATTCAACTGAATCTGCTTACGATCGCAGTGTTCCTGCTCGCAACGAACATGACGCAGCGGCGCCACTTGCCGTTTCTATTCATCCGGTTTCTCGTCAATCGGGATCGCTATGCCCAGCGCAGGATCGCCAGAGGCGCTAATGCTTCGCCCATCATCGTCCATCCCGAAGAAGCTGTACATTCGGTTCTGCGCCTTTTGTTGCGCGATAAAGTCCACTTGATCTATGTCACTTCCTTGCGTGGGGAGCTGTTGGGCGTATTGCCGGAGTATGAACTGCTGCATGGCTTCTTTACGTCTCCTAATCCTAATCGCGTGATAGGTGAGCTGATCGTTTGAACCGTAAACGGATCATGCTATAATCGTCCTGAATGATCATGGGACGGCAGGTGAGCGTTTATGAAACAATTACTGGTCAATTGCCGTGTTGACGGCGTTCATGCAGCAGTGTTGGAGGATGGGGTGCTGGCGGACTATGCGTCGGAACGGCAGGATCCTGAACAGCCTGGGCGTTCGCAGCCTGGTGCGCTTCTTGGCAATATTTATCGTGGGAAAGTGGTCAATGTGCTGCCCGGCATGCAGGCTGCGTTCCTTGATATCGGATTAGCGAAAAATGCTTTCCTATACATTGATGATGTGCTAGGCGTCAATCTAGGAAAGGGCAAGGATAAAGAAAGGCCCTCTATCCGCGATGTGCTGAAGATTGGACAAGAGCTTGTCGTCCAGGTGATGCGGGAGGCAAGCGGAGCCAAAGGGGCGAGGGTCACGATGCATGTTTCATTGCCGGGCAGATGGCTTGTGTATATGCCTAGCGCAGGCTATGTTGGCGTGTCGCGCAAGATCGAAGATGAGAAGCAGCGGGAGCGTCTCCGGTTGTTTGGCGAGCGAATGCGCCTTCGTGAGGAAGGGGTTATATTGCGAACGGCAGCGGCAGGCGTATCGGATGCTGCATTAACAGACGACCTGTCATTCCTGCGCGATCGCTGGCTCCAAATTTCTGATTATGCGAAGCAGCGCAAGGCGCCCGCTGAGCTGCATCGGGAGGCAGGGCTCGTCTATCGGATCGTGCGGGACATGCTGACTGCGGATATGGACGAGATATGGGTCGACACGGAAGAGGTATACGAACAGACCATTGCATTAGTCCGCGAGATGGTTCCAGGCAGCGAAAAGAACGTTAAGCTGTATCCAATGGGAAGGCAAGCGGGGCTGTTCGATTATTATGGCGTCAACCAGCAAACGGATTTAGCGCTTAGCCGGATCATTCAGCTTGCCAGCGGCGGCTATATCGTATGGGACGAGACTGAGGCGTTGACCGTCATCGATGTCAACACGGGCAAATATACCGGAACGGACAAGCTGGAGGACACGCTTTACCGTACGAATGCAGAGGCAGCGGAAGCGATTGCTCGCTTGCTGCGCCTTCGGGATACAGGCGGCATTATTATAATTGATTTTATCGACATGCAAGAAGAGAAGAACCGGCAGCGCATTTCACAGCGGATGGAGGAGCTTGTGCGCCGTGACCGCATTAGATGCACTGTAGTCGGCTGGACAAGGCTCGGGCTGATGGAGATGACGCGCAAGAAAGCAAGAGCAGCTGCATCTGCCCAATTGCCGGAATAAAGGCCGCATTCATTCAATGTTCGGATAAGGGTTGAACAAATGAAGTGGGCGTGATACAATACTCGGGTGTATATTCGCGGCATGAACCGCGATGCGCACAAGGTACCGCTCCGATCGGGTATAGAAGCGCAATGCGCTTGGCGCATGCCACCTAGATTCAGGCGAGTCTTCGACTATAAGGAGGTGCACCATCCATGTACGCAATTATTGAAACGGGCGGCAAGCAATACAAAGTCCAAGAGGGCGATGTTCTTTTCATCGAGAAACTCGAGGCTGGCGCAGGCGAAAGCATTACTTTCGATCGCGTTCTTGCCGTATCCAAAGGCGACGCTCTCGTCGCAGGAACGCCGGTTGTAGCCGGAGCATCGGTTTCTGCTAAAGTTGAGAAGCAAGGCCGCGGTAAAAAAATCATCGTTTACAAATACAAAGCGAAGAAAAACTACCGTCGTAAGCAAGGCCACCGTCAACCGTACACGAAAGTGACGATTGAATCCATCAAAGCGTAATCGGTTCACGAGATGATTACGGTCACATTGGTGCGGAGCACTGCTAACCGGCGAATCGTATCGTTCGCGGTCTCCGGACATGCGGATTATGCGAAACGTGGACGAGATATCGTCTGTGCAGGCGTTTCTGCAGTTACCGTGGGCACAGTGAATGCGATCGAAGCAGTTGCAGGCGTAACGCTTCCGGCGTCGATGCGGGACGGATGGGTGCAGTCGGATATTCCGATGCAGCCCGATTCGTCCATCGACGAGCGGGTACAACTGCTGCTTGAGGGCATGGCGGTCATGATTGATACGATTCGGCAATCGTACGGCAAGTACGTTGCTATTCAAGAACAACTCGTCGAATAAAGGAGGGAAACCACCATGTTGAAATTAGATCTTCAGTTATTCGCTTCCAAGAAGGGCGTAGGCTCGACGAAGAACGGACGTGACAGCCACTCGAAACGCCTCGGCGCTAAACGCGCAGACGGTCAGACGGTAACGGCAGGAAGCATCCTCTTCCGTCAACGCGGAACGAAAATTCACCCAGGCACTAACGTTGGAATCGGTAAAGATGACACGTTGTTCGCATTGGTAGAAGGCGTCGTTAAGTTCGAGCGTTGGGGACGCGACCGCAAAAAAGTTAGCGTTTATCCAGTTACTGTTGCAGCGGTAGCTGCAGCAGTTGAATAATAACGCTTCATCTAGTGCCCGGCCTGATGTTATAGGCCGGGTTTTTTAATAGGATAACAGTTCATCCGCATTAATTGGCATGTACCGCACTACATAGAAAGTGGGATATTCGCGAATGAAACGGGTAGGTTCGGCTAAACTTTACGTATCGGTATCGTTGCTGCTGCCAGCAGCCTGTTTGTTCATATGGCGAACAGCATGGTGGCCAATTGTCGTTTTTGTCGTTTGGTCGGCGATTACGATTGTGCTATGGGTGCATTCGGAACGCAAGGAGCAGCGGGACAGGCAAGCTAGGCTTGGGCATGCACTCCAGACTTCGGCGATTCGAACGCTTAATCATCATCGGCATGACTGGATGAATGACCTCCAAGTGTTGTATGGCTATATTCGGATGAATAAGCAAGATAAGGCTGTTCAGTGTGTGGAGGGTATTCGGGAGCGAATGATTGCAGAGAGCCGTATCGCAAAGCTCGGCGTGCCTTCGCTCGTAACGTACTTGCAGTCCTTCCGTACGATGACCCATTCGATGCAGTTGCATGTCGTCATAGATGGTGAACTGGATATGGAAGAAATACCGATCGATAAGAACGGCGTTGCCGAAACGCTAATCGATATCATGAATGTTTATCGGTTCGGCATGAAGCAAAGCACTGGAGAACCGGCTAAGCTCACACTACAGATGGCTCGGGATAACAAGTCACTGCATGCCGTTTTTTTCTATGACGGGGAATGGAATGACATTGAGGATTCAATGCACAAAATAAAACAGCGGCTGAAAAATTCGCCGCTGCAGCCGATCAGTTCGGAGCAGTCGCTTGCAGAGCTGCCGCTTAAGGCTGAACTGCGCGGTTGAACGGAGGCCAAAATCAACATGTTTGTAGATAAAGCGAAGATTTTTGTAAAAGGCGGAGACGGCGGCAATGGCATCGTGTCCTATCGCAGGGAGCTCTACGTGCCAGACGGCGGGCCTGCTGGCGGTGACGGCGGACGCGGGGGCAACGTTATTTTTCGCGTGGATGAAGGTTTGCGTACGTTAGTCGATTTCCGTTACCAGAAGCATTTTAAGGCGAAGCCAGGCGAGCGTGGCAAAGTTAAAGGCATGCACGGCGCGGGCGCGGAAGATATGATCGTACGCATACCGCCGGGCACGGTTATCGTGGACGACGATTCGCAAGCGATTATTGCCGATATGACGCGCCACGGACAAGAAGTGATCATTGCGCGCGGCGGGCGCGGCGGACGTGGCAATATGAGATTTGCGACGGCGAACAATCCTGCACCGGACATTTCGGAGAACGGTGAAGAGGGCCAAGAGCGTTGGGTCGTGCTCGAGCTGAAAGTAATGGCGGATGTAGGGCTCGTTGGATTCCCAAGCGTCGGCAAGTCGACCTTGTTGTCCGTCGTATCTGGAGCGAAGCCGAAGATCGGGGCCTACCACTTTACGACAATCACGCCTAATTTGGGTGTTGTAGACGTAGGGGATGACCGGAACTTCGTCATGGCGGATTTGCCAGGTCTAATCGAGGGCGCGAGCGAAGGCGTTGGGTTGGGCCACGAATTTTTGCGGCATGTTGAACGTACGCGGGTAATTATCCACGTTATCGATATGGCAGCGACGGAAGGCCGCGATCCATTCGATGATTGGGTCAAAATCAACACCGAGCTGAAGCAATACAACGAGAAGCTGTCGGAAAGGCCGCAAATTATTGCTGCCAATAAGATGGACATGCCTGGCGCTGATGAGCAGTTGGAGCTGTTCAAGCAGCAGCTTGCTGAAGTAGCAGGCGACCGCCAGTATGACATTATTCCGATGTCATCCTTGACGCGCCAAGGCGTACAGGATCTGCTCTACAAGGCAGCTGACGTACTGGAGACGGTTCCGGACCAGCCATCCTTGGAAGACGTTAGCGATCTCGCTGAGCGTAAGGTGTACAAATTCGAGAAGAACGAAGAGATTACGTTCCGCGTATTCCGTGAGGATGAAATCTTCGTTGTCGAGAGCGAAGGCATTGAGCGCCTAATGCGGCGTACGAATTTGAATTCGTATGATGCGATTATGCGTTTTGCCCGCATTTTGCGAAACCTTGGCGTCGATGCCGCGTTGCGGAAAATCGGGGCGAAGGACGGCGATACGTGCCGAATCGGCAACTATACGTTCGAATTCTTCGAAGGCAGCGACTATCAATATTGATCAAGACGGCGGATGCCGTCTTTTTTTTATAAGTTTTCAATAAAAGGGAGAGCTGGCACTTCGCGGTTTGCCTATTGTCAAAGTACGTAAATTCGCGTACAATGTCCACTATAGGTGAACAATTGTCTCTTTCAGGAGGACGATAAATGACGGCACGTTATTATGTCGTTCGCGAAGACATTTTGCCAGAAGCGATCGTCAAGACGATTCAGGTGAAGGACATGCTTAAGCGGGGCGAAGCCGCTACCGTGCATGAAGCAGTAGAGCGTGTGGGCCTAAGCCGGAGCGCTTTCTACAAATATAAGGACGGGGTCTATCCGCTTAGCGAGTTGGACCGGGAGCGAATCGTGACAGTATCGATGGATTTGGACCATCGATCGGGCATTTTGTCCCGCGTGCTTGGATTGGTAGCTGGCCTAGAGGGCAATGTGTTGACGATTAATCAGAGCATCCCCCTGCAGGGGCTGGCTAATGTCGTCATATCGGTTGATACGTCGTATATGACAGAAGAGCTGTCCGCACTCATGGATCGGATACGCAGCCTTGAGGGTGTCCGCAAAGCCTCGGTCATCGGGCAGGGGTAAATTACGGTTGATGGAGGTCATCGGATGAAACCAGTTAAAGTAGGATTACTCGGTCTAGGGACAGTAGGAACCGGCGTGGTTCGGATCGTAGAAGGCCATCAAGAAGATCTGCAAAGCCAGGTTGGCTCGGCAATCGTCATTGAGAAAATTCTGGTTCAAAATAAATCGAAGCAACGCTCAATCAGCATCGACCAATCGAAACTAACGGAAGATCCGTGGGATGTTATTCGCGATCCAGAGATTGACGTCATCGTCGAAGTAATGGGCGGAATCGGCGATACGAAAGCTTATATTCTTGAGGCGCTAGCACGCGGCAAGCATGTCGTGACGGCGAATAAAGACCTAATGGCCCTGCACGGTCCCGAGATCATCGCAACGGCAACGGAAAACAAATGCGATGTGTTGTATGAAGCAAGCGTAGCGGGAGGCATCCCAATTATCCGAACGCTGATTGAAGGCTTCTCCTCCGATCGCATTACGAAAATTATGGGCATTGTGAACGGCACGACGAACTTCATTCTGACGAAGATGAGCCAAGAGGGCGCATCCTATGATGCGGTATTGAAAGAAGCGCAAGAGCTGGGGTATGCAGAAGCTGACCCGACTTCGGACGTTGAAGGCCTTGACGCTGCCCGTAAAATGACGATTTTGTCAACGCTAGGCTTCCGTGCGAACGTTGCGCTTGAGGATGTGTCGGTACAAGGCATCTCCTCCGTTAGCCAAGAGGATATCGCCTATGCGAAGCGCCTCGGCTACGAAGTGAAGCTGCTCGGCATTGCAGAACGCCAGGATGACTACATCAGTGTTAGCGTGCAGCCGACGATGGTAAAGCTGAGCCATCCGATTGCATCGGTAAACGGCGTATTCAACGCGGTTTATGTACATGGCGAAGCGGTTGGCGAGACGATGTTCTATGGCGCAGGCGCGGGTGAGCTCCCGACGGCAACGTCCATCGTAGCCGATTTGGTTGCAGTTGTTAAAAATTTGAAGCTAGGCGTGAACGGCAAACAAGGCGTTATCTCATACAAAGAGAAAAAGCTGAAGACGGACGACCAGATTTCGTCCAAATACTTCTTGCTGCTCAATGTTGCAGACCGTGCAGGCGTACTAGCGCGGATTACGCAAGTGTTTGCGGAGCATGAGGTAAGTTTGCAGTCTGTCTTGCAGCAGCCGAACCCGCATAATCCAGAGGCAGAAATTATCGTTATTACGCATGACGCGAACAAGGCGGCAATGAACCAAGTGCTGAAGGCATTCCAATCGCTGGATGTTATCCGTGAAGTGAAAAGCGTCTATCGCGTAGAAGGCTAGGCAATCATACAAATTTTCTCGGGCGTCGCTTAGGCGGCGTCCGATTCCACTATATGTGAGAAGGCTGGAGTTGAGGGAAACATGTACGGACCACGCATAATCGTTAAAGTGCCGGCAAGCACAGCAAACCTAGGGCCGGGCTTTGATACACTCGGCATGGCGCTGTCTTTATTCGCTTGGGTAGAGATGGGGCGAGCGGCAGAGACGACTATTACGCTATATGGCGATCAAATGAATGGAGTGCCGACCGATAAATCCAATCTGATTTATAAAGTCGCGCAGATGGTGTTCAATGAGGCAGGCGTTTCTGTACCGGAATTGTCCATTTCCATGTACAGTGATATTCCACTCACGCGTGGGCTGGGCAGCAGCGCTTCGGCGATTGTCGGTGCACTTGTTGCAGCGAATGCGCTCATTGGCTCACCATTGTCTGACCATAAGCTGTTCCAAATGGCGACGGCACTCGAAGGCCATCCCGATAATGTTGGCGCTTCATTGTTCGGCGGCATTGTCGTTTCTGCATGGGATGGCGAAGAAGCAAGCTATGTGCGGATCGTTCCGCATCCATCGCTGCAGGCGCTAGTGGCTGTGCCGTCGTTCCAGCTGTCGACGGAGAAAGCGCGCCATGCGCTGCCCAAGGAAGTCAGCATGGCGGATGCCATCTACAACGTAAGCCGCAGCTCGTTGCTCGTCGCAGCGCTTGCAACCGGCCAGTTGGAGCTGGTTAGCAAGGCAATGAAGGATCGGCTGCATCAGCCGTACCGCGCCCCGTTGATTCCAGGAATGGAAACGATTTTGGCTCAAGCCTCGGAGCATGGCGCTCTAGGCGCAGCTTTAAGCGGTGCAGGCCCGACGCTCATTGCATTCGTCGATACGAACAGCGGGCGCAAGCAGGAGCTGGAGCAATTTTTGCTGGATACGCTAGCTCGGGAAGATATTGAAGCTGAGGCGATCTGGCTTGAGCCTTTCAATAACAGCCCGCAGTTGTATCAAGCCGAAGAAGGCGACCATAGGCCGCTGATTGACCGAATTCGCAGCGAGGTGCGCGCATGATTCGAGTATCTGTATTGCCGCAAGGCTCAACTTCGGATGATGCTGCGCGCCATTTGTTCAAGGGGATTGAAGATGTATCGTATGACTACCACCGCATTATTGCAGATGTGTTTCTAAGCACTGCGGAAGGCCGGTCGGATTACGCTGTCATTCCAATCGAGAATACGATTGATGGATCGGTTGGCTTACATACGGACTGGTTGATCGATGAGGTGGACTTGCCGATTCAAGCAGAATGGGTCTATCCCTCTGTGCAAAATCTCGTCGGATTACGCTCCGAACTAACGGATGGCAACGGTGTACTCGATTACTCCCGCATCAAGAAAGTCATGAGCCACCCAGTGGCGATGGCGCAATGCTTGCAATTTTTGCGTAAACATATTCCACACGCGGAGCTGGAGCATATCGGGAGCACGGCAGAAGCGATTCGCATCGTTCGGGACAACCCGGGACTTGGTTGGGCGGCGATCGGCCAGAAGACAGCAGCAGCTAATAATGACCTGAACGTGCTGCAAGAGGGCGTTACGGATCATGATAACAACTACACCCGATTTTTGCTGGTCGGCCCTAAACCGCTGGAAGGCAAAACGTCAGATAAGCAGAAAACGACGATTATCGTCTCCCATCCTGAAGATTATCCAGGCGGGCTGCACCAGGTACTGTCGGCATTCGCTTGGCGCCGAATTAACCTTTCACGGATCGAATCGCGCCCAACGAAGAAACGGCTCGGCACCTATTACTTTATGATTGATGTCGACAAGTCATTGGATACGATTTTGCTGCAGTCCGCTATTGCTGAGATTGAGGCGATCGGCTTCCAAGTTCGCATTATGGGCACGTATCCGACCTTTTCGTACGAGCCAACAGAAGAAGCATAATGGATAGCAAGCAATGGAAACTTTTTGGGCGCTTTGGCGCCTGAAGAGTTTTTTTTATTTTAATGGGGACATCTGCCTAGATTCTGCATAGGATGTAAGGATTGGTGGGCGGGCATCGTTATGCCTAGCTTGCTTAGAAGACCGTGACAGGAGGTATGCGGGGAGTGAAAATCCATATCGTCAAAAGAGGAGATACGCTCTATTTGCTTGCACAGAAATATAACGTATCTGTTGATGAGATTTTGAAACTTAACCCGAGCATTACGAATGCCGACGTCATCGACGTTGGAATGAAGGTGAAAATTCCTTCGCATGGCGGATCTGGCGGCTCCCATGCTGGCGGGGGCAATGGCATTATGCATCAGCATGTTGTCAAGCAAGGGGATACGTTGTGGAAGCTGTCCAAAGCGTGGGGCGTGTCGCTGAATGAATTGATCAAAGCGAATCCGCAGTTGACGAATCCGAATGTGCTGCTTACCGGCGATATCGTCAACATTCCGAAGCCGCATGGTTCGCATGCGGAGCATCTCGTCCATCAGATGAACCTAGAGCCTGTCCAGAATGGTGCGGGAGCCGGGAATGGCCAAGGGCATTTCTCCCCATCCTCGATTATGAACAATGTGCAAGGGCTCGCTGGCAAAATCCCGACAGGCGTCATTCCAGGGAAGAAGCCGACTGGCAAAGTGCCGACGGCACCGATTGCGAAGGCGCCGACAGCGCCAATCGAGAAAACACCGACAGCACCAATCGTAGAATCGAAGCCGGAAGCGCTGGCGCCAATCGCGCCTACGCCACTGCCAGCGCCGATCCCTGCGCCAATGCCAGTCGTGCTTGAGAAGACGTATCCCGTACATGTAGAGTACCATACGCAAAACGTACATTTGTTCCAGCAATGCGGCATTCCGGCAGTGGAGGCGGGGGCCGTGTATGGCGTGCCGCATATGCCGGAGGTATCGCCGGTTGCCCAAGGCTACGGCTACGGCCATCCTGTGGCAGGCGTGGCGGATGAGCATTGCGATCCGTGGGGCAACCCGCTCGTAGGCGGGGCGTTTGACCAAGGGCATGGCTATGGCATGCCGGAGGTATCGCCAGCCCAAGTCGACCCTGCGCAATATGGCTATGGCTCACCGACAGCTGTGTCGCCAGCGAATGTTGGGCCAGAGCATTATGGGCATGATTTGCCGATGGTATCGCCAGCAAATGTTGGATCAGAGCAATATGGTTATGGTTCGCCGATGGTGTCGCCAGCGAATGTTGGGCCAGAGCAATATGGCTACGGTTCGCCGATGGTGTCGCCAGCGAATGTTGGGCCAGAGCAATATGGCTACGGTTCGCCGATGGTGTCGCCAGCGAATGTTGGGCCAGAGCAATATGGCTACGGTTTGCCGATGGTGTCGCCAGCGAATGTTGGGCCAGAGCATTACGGTTACGGTGCGCCAATGGTGTCGCCAGCGAATGTTGGGCCAGAGCAATATGGTTACGGTGCGCCAATGGTATCGCCAGCGAATGTTGGGCCAGAGCAATATGGCTATGGCGCGCCGATGGTGTCGCCAGCGAATGTTGATCCATTCGCTGCTGGGCAATCGTCTTGGCCATACGGAGCTTATCCAACATGGCCTGTTCAGGCAGCTGTAGCTGACAAATCCTGTGGCTGCCAGGGCAAGGGAAGGGAAGAAGACCAACAGGTAGACGTGCAGGAAGTGTTGGCAGTGCCAGCAAAATCGGTTAAACGGAACCCTCCGCGCAAGCCTGTCAAGAAAGTGACGGTGCGCAATGTTGTTTCCCGCCCGGCAGAGCGCCGCGGCAGCAAGCCTTGGATTAACGATAACTAAGCAATACGGGCTTTCTATATGAAACAACGGGCATAACCGCTGCCGTATGTGGGCGATGCCCGTTGTTTGCATTTTGCGTGAATATTTCCCTGCATTCCAGGCACAATAACGGAAAAGGAATGTAAGGGGATAATCGCCATGAAGGCATTCAGCCTATGGAAACAGCTCAAACGCAAGCTTCGTCGCAGTGGACGCCCGATGTGGACATTAGGCAGCATAGCAGCGATAGTCTCATACAGTTTGCTGTCCGGATTCCCGATTGATCGGGCATACGGGGCAGCAACAGATCAAGATGCCAGCATGGAGCCTAAGCAGCTTCAGGAGATCATTCGATCAATTTCGATGAAACAAGGGCCATTGAAGGTGCACATCCATCGCAGCTACATTTGTGGGGAAGAGTTCCGTTCGCTTGGATTGCGGCCTCCTGCTGAAGCGGTTCGGCTTGTTAAACGCCCTACAGTGCTGCATGTTCGCTTGGATGTGCCTGTACGAGGGGAACCGACTCTGCAACTGGAGGAACAGGTTAGCGACCTGTCCGTTCAATGTAAGGAGAGCGCCATGTTCGGCATCGATCCAAGCGGCCGGCTAACGTTGTTCGAAGGCCCGCCTAAGAAAGAAAACGCGGTCCGTACTTTCTACCAGTTGGACGTTCGATTCATGGAGAGCCATCTGCCCAAAGAAGAGTGGAAACGTTTGGTGGACGGCATCCGCGTTGAAGATAAAGCGTCTTATTATAGCGTGCTGTCATCTTTTAGTGATTTTGCTATTGATGCTTCGCGCAACGTGATGAACCCGTCAAGTAAGCGATATTGAGTATGAGAAAGGGATGTTCCCGAAGCCACGAAGGCTGGGAACACCCCTTTTTTTGTGTGCTGCAACGGTAGGCGTTATGATTGCTTGCCGGCTGCGGTGTGCGTCGTATGAAAGGTGGTGTTGGTGCGTGCAGCAGCAGCTTATTGCAGTTTGTACAATAGAATCAACGCGAGCGAGGCAGTGAGGAGGCGTCATTGCATATGGTGCAATGGGGAAGTCCTCTTCTAGATTATGGGCACATTTGGGCGATTTTGGACCGCATCTCGTTGTATGAACTGCAATGGGAACCTTCGGAGCAAGCTATTCCGGCTGTTCCCGTTGTACAAAATGCAACGACACGGCAATCAGGATAATTGGAAGATAGAAAACCTGGTCCTGCCGGACCGCATCATGCAGTGAATCTGCCTAAAGCTCCCATTGAAAGAGAAACGCGTGTTCTCATCGATGCGGTTATTTGCTATAATAGAAGGCAGTGCTGTTTATAGCGGGCAAGTAAGGAGAGGAAAGCGTTGCGTGTGTTGGGCATTGATCCCGGGATTGCGATCGTGGGATTCGGATTCATTGATAAAGACGGACATAAGCTCACACCCGTGCAATACGGTTCGATTGAGACGAAGGCACATACGCCTTCGGAGACACGCCTGATGCAGGTATACGAGTCGGCATCGGCATTAATGGATAAATACAAGCCGGATTCCGTTGCGGTGGAAAAGCTGTTTTTCAACCGTAACGTGACGACGGCTTTTGATGTTGCGCAAGCAAGGGGCGTTGTTATACTAGCAGCCGCCCAACGTGGCCTTCCAATCGCGGAATATACGCCACTGCAGGTTAAACAGGCAGTTGTGGGGTACGGCAAGGCGGAGAAACGGCAGGTTCAGGAGATGGTAAAGATGTTTTTGAAGCTCAGTGCCATTCCAAAACCGGATGATGTTGCTGACGCGCTTGCTGTAGCGGTTTGCCACGCGCATTCCGTCGTGCTAACGAATAAGTTAAACGGGGGGCCACGATAATGATCGATTTCTTGAAAGGCCCGGTCGCCCATTGGGAAACCGAATATATTGTGCTAGATGTGCGGGATGTGGGCTATCGGGTATTCACTCCTAATCCGTATGGATTCGCACGGAGCAATGAGCCAGTAACGGTCTATATTCATCATCATGTTCGGGAAGATGCGATTCAGCTGTTTGGATTCGCCACGCGCGAGGAACAGACGATGTTCCGCAAACTGCTGGATGTTTCGGGCATTGGCCCTCGCGTTGCGCTTGGCGTATTGGCGGGCAGCCGGCCGGAAGCGATTGTTGCAGCGATTCAACAAGAAAACGTCACGTTTCTTACGAAGCTGCCTGGCATTGGGAAGAAGACTGCGCAGCGCATGATTCTCGATTTGAAGGACAGGCTGGGCAATGCCCCGCTTGCATTCGGCGCTGATCCATCTGCGTGGGATACGAACGAAGGCAAAGGCGCTGCTGGCGAACAAGCGCTTGCCGGCGCTTGGCCAGAGGCGCGTGAAGCGCTTGGCTCGCTTGGCTACACAGGTGCGGAATTAGATAAGGCATTCGAAGGGCTGCGCGCATCAATTACAGCGGAGGAATCGGTTGATTCCCTCATGAAGCGGGCGCTTCAACAGCTGTTTAAAGGGTAATGATGGAAAGAGGGATGGCACGTGGAGGATGAACGCATCATATCCGCTAACCTGATGATGGAAGACCAGGCGGTGGAATTAAGCTTGCGTCCCCGCTATCTAGCGGAATATATCGGGCAATCGAACGTCAAAGAAAACTTGAAGGTGTTCATCGAAGCGGCAAAGCTGCGCAAGGAAGCGCTTGACCATGTGCTGCTCTATGGACCGCCAGGCCTTGGCAAGACGACGCTATCGAACATTATAGCCAATGAGCTAGGTGTTAGTTTACGCACAACGTCGGGACCAGCAATTGAACGTCCGGGCGATCTAGCCGCATTGCTGACCAATCTGCAAGAGGGCGATGTGCTGTTCATCGATGAAATCCATCGGCTTAATCGTTCCGTCGAGGAAGTTTTGTATCCCGCGATGGAAGATTTTGCGCTTGATATCATGATCGGCAAAGGGCCTAGCGCGCGCTCGGTTCGGTTAGATTTGCCGCCTTTCACATTGATTGGAGCTACGACGAGGGCGGGGCTGTTGTCCGCTCCGCTCCG
Organism: Paenibacillus sp. MMS18-CY102; assembly: GCF_009789195.1. Classification (GTDB taxonomy): domain Bacteria; phylum Bacillota; class Bacilli; order Paenibacillales; family Paenibacillaceae; genus Paenibacillus_T. The sequence continues at coordinate 124,775 of NZ_WSTC01000013.1, forward strand.
CGACCGTTTCGGCGTCGTTAGCCGGCTAGAGTACTATAAGACTGATGAGCTGGCCTTCATCGTTTCGCGGGCATCGGACATTCTCGGTGTCAGCATTGTAGGGGAAGCAGCGACTGAAATCGCGTTGCGTTCACGGGGAACGCCACGTATCGCGAACCGGCTGCTTAAGCGGGTAAGGGATTTTGCACAGGTTAGGGGCGACGGCATTATTACCCACGAGCTTGCACGATATGCGCTGGAGCTGCTTCGTGTGGATCCGATGGGGCTTGATGCGATCGATCATAAAATGCTGCGGGCGATGATTGAGAGCTTCCGGGGCGGCCCGGTTGGGCTCGATACGATTGCTGCCACAATAGGCGAAGAAAGCCAAACGATAGAGGATGTTTATGAGCCTTACTTAATGCAGGTAGGCTTGCTTCAGCGGACGCCGCGCGGGCGCATTGCGACACCGCAGGCTTATCGCCATCTGGGAATTCCGGTGCCGGGCGAGTCGCCATAAAAGTGAAACTAACCGGATAAGGAAGGGGTTAGGCTAGTGAAGCATAAGTTGAAAAAGCGAACGGCGATTTCCGCATTAACGCTTGCAATGGCCGTATCCGTCTCGATCTGGTCGGAAAAGCCGTCAGAAGGGGCTTCGATTCCTAAGCTAGATACGATTCGCGTCGCGCTTTATATCGATTCAGCCAAATACCATTACAACACGGCTGCAGCGACCTTTACGGCAGCAGGCGGGTTGAAGATTGGCATAAGAACGCCTGCTTCTGTTGAACAGTGGTTTAATGCCGGCACGAATGCCGTTCGGATTGCTGTGGATGACTATAAGGCGAAGATGGCCGAAACGAGTGACTTCAATACAGCATTGGCCGTTCAGAAACGGCTGCAGGCGCTGGGCGGTTCAGCGGTAATTACCTCACAGCAGAAGAGCGGAAAGCTCCTTTATATCGTCTCTGAGGGCAGCTACAGTACAGCGGCAACTGCCAAGACAGCGTTGGACAAGTGGAGCAAAGACGCGAACGTAGCGTCGCTCCTTGGGAACGTGAAAGCTTCCGTGTCAGGCCCATTGCACCTTGAAGGCGGCAGCTATGCATCCGAGGATGCGGCGCGCAATGCTGCGAGGACGCTTGGTGCTGCTGGCTTGGATGCTTACCCTGCCGTTCGCGTCTTGGCTGGAAAACCATCCTATAGCATTATGATTGGCTCAGCTGCGGATACGGCAGCCTTGAACGCAGCCAAATCGTTGGCTGCCAAAGTAAGCGGAGCTCCAGCGCTTCGTGAAGTGGATGCGGCAACGCCGTATTTGCTGCTTCGCGATGACCATACGGTGACGGCATCGGCGCAATCCAAGCAAGTAGCGTATGCTTTCCCATCGGGTTCGACGAAGTTATGGCTATCGACGGACAGCACACAGGGCATCAAGCTAACCGAACGGTCGAATCGAACCTACCGCGGCTCATTCGAGGCTAGCGTGTATAATGGAAAGCTAGCAATTATCAATGAGCTGCCGTTTGAGCAATACCTCTATTCGGTTGTGCCGTCGGAGATGCCTTCCTCTTGGCCAGCGGAGGCGCTTAAGACACAGGCTGTTGCAGCACGTACATACGCGTTATACCAGGGCTTGTCATTTGGCATTGCGCATGTGAACGATACTGAGCTTAGCCAAATGTATACCGGGATAGGCAGCGAGAAAGCATCGGCTACATCAGCCGTGAATGACACGGCTGGCGTTATCGCGCTATACAATAGCAAACCGATTGAAGCTTTGTTCTCCTCTAATGCTGGCGGACAGACGGCGGACGCGACTGAAATTTGGGGCAATGCAGTGCCTTATTTGAAGTCGGTGCCGAGCCCGGACCAAAGTGCTGCCAAAGGGTTGAAAAATTGGTATCGCGTTGTTTTGCCAACGGGCGAATCAGGATTCGTGCGGGAAGATTTGCTGAGCAATACGGGGAAGGTTAACCCAGTTGGGGCACGAATTTTTGCCACAAACACAGAGGGTGTCAACGTTCGCCAAACGCCGATTATTAACGAAGCCATGGCGTCCGTTAGCAAACTAGCTAAAGGCACGAATGTTGTCGTTATTGATACGGTCGTCGAATCCAACAATATGAATTGGATAGCGGGGCCATTCACGCCAGAGGCGCTGCAGAAATCGACAGGCAGTTCAGCGCCGGTCAAGACGCTGGATGCCCAATATGGCGAATCCGGACGTGTGATTCAAGTTTCCGTCAATGGCAAACCGATGAATGTAAAGACGCCAATCAGTTATCGCTCACTCATGGGCGGGTTGTTGAGCACACGGTTTACAATTGATGAAACAGCGCGGGCTACGATAATCGGAGCTGGTGAAATGAAGGCCGAACGCCCAGCAAGCTCTGGCACCTTGTACGTGGCCGGCGCTGACGGCGAGAGCAAGCCTGCTGCTTCGAATTATTATATAATGAATGGATCGGGCCAGGTTCGAGCCGCAACACGTGATCCACAGTTTCGCTTCTACGGTTACGGCAACGGCCACGGTGTGGGGTTATCGCAGTATGGCGCTTTGGGATTGTCACAATTAGGGTATGACTATGCTTATATCTTGCAATACTACTACAAAGATATTACGATCGAAGGAAAGTAATGGACAGTAAGGGCGGACACTATGAATGTAGATTTATTTGATTTTGAACTGCCGGAGGAGCTAATTGCCCAAACGCCGCTCGTTGAGCGGACGGGATCGCGCCTGTTGACGCTGGACAAGCGTACGGGTGAAATTCAGCATGGCACCTTCCTCGAAATTGAGCAGTATGTGCAGCCGGGAGACTTGCTCGTGCTTAATGATACGCGCGTCATTCCTGCACGGCTGTTCGGCATGAAAAGCGATACTGGAGCAAAGGTAGAGCTGCTGCTGCTTAAAGCGTTAGGCGATAACCGCTGGGAAGCATTGGCCAAGCCAGCGAAGCGGCTTCGCACAGGTACGGAGCTTGTTTTCGGAGCAGATGAAGCGGGAGAACCGCTGCTGCGGGCATTCATCGAAGCGGAAGGCGAGCATGGCTCTCGGATTGTACGTTTTGAATATGAGGGCATTTTTCAAGAGCTGCTAGATCGGCTCGGTGAAATGCCGCTGCCTCCTTATATCAAGGAGAAGCTGGATGACAGGGAACGGTACCAAACGGTGTACGCCCGGCATGAAGGCTCAGCTGCGGCACCGACTGCAGGCCTTCATTTTACAACCGAGCTGTTGGAGCGCCTGCAGCGCAAAGGCGTAGGCATAGCCTATGTTACGCTGCATGTTGGCCTTGGAACGTTTCGGCCGATGAGCGTTGATACGGTGGAAGAGCATGTGATGCATAGCGAATATTTCGAGTTATCCGAGACGACGGCCCAACAAATTGTTGAAACCAAATCTCGTGGCGGACGTATTATTGCCGTGGGCACGACATCTGCACGCACGCTGGAAAGTGCTGCGTCCCTATTTACGGACGGGACCGTGCAGGCCTGCAGCGGATGGACGGACATTTTTATTTACCCGGGCTATTCGTTCAAACTCGTAGATTCGCTGCTAACGAACTTTCATCTGCCGAAGTCGACACTCGTTATGCTCGTAAGCGCTCTAGCGGGACGGGATGCTATTATGCAAGCCTACCAGGAGGCGGTTGCGCTTCGCTATCGGTTTTTCAGCTTTGGCGATGCCATGTTGATTTATTAGCTTAACACTTACGATCAATAGACAAGATGGAAGAGGGACTTTCGTGGCAGTTAAATACGAATTAATTAAAGTATGTAAGCAATCTGGGGCGCGTCTGGGGCGTGTTCATACCCCCCATGGCATTATTGAGACGCCAACCTTTATGCCTGTAGGCACGCAGGCGACAGTGAAGACGATGAGCCCGGAAGAACTGAAGTCGATGGAAGCCCAAATTATTTTGAGCAACACGTACCATCTGTTCATCCGTCCAGGGCATGAAATCGTCCGCCAAGCAGGCGGGTTGCATAAGTTCATGAACTGGGATCGCCCGATTTTGACAGATAGCGGCGGGTTTCAAGTGTTCAGCTTGGCGAACATGCGTAAGATTACCGAAGAAGGCGTAACGTTCCGCTCGCATTTGAACGGGGACAAGCTGTTTATTTCGCCAGAAGTAGCGATGGAAATTCAGAATGCGTTAGGCTCGGACATTATGATGGCATTCGATGAATGCCCGCCATATCCGGCTGAATACGACTATGTGAAGCAGTCGCTTGAACGTACAACGCGATGGGCGGAGCGCTGCTTGAAGGCGCATGCTCGGCCGCATGACCAAGCGCTGTTTGCCATTATTCAGGGTGGCATGTATGCGGATTTGCGCAAAATGAGCGCAGAACAACTTACTTCGATGGATTTTCCAGGGTTTGCAATCGGTGGCTTAAGCGTAGGCGAATCGAAGCCACTGATGTATGATATGCTTGACCACACGGTTCCACTGATGCCGTCCGGCAAGCCGCGCTATTTGATGGGTGTCGGTTCACCGGATGCGCTAATCGAAGGGTCCATTCGTGGGATTGATATGTTCGACTGTGTTCTTCCGACACGGATCGCCCGCAATGGCACAACGATGACAAGCCAAGGCCGCCTCGTTATTCGTAACGCGAAATTCGCTGATGATTTTGGCCCGTTGGATCCGGCTTGTGATTGCTACACTTGCCAGAACTACTCTCGCGCGTACATCCGTCATCTGATCAAGGCCGATGAAACATTTGGCATTCGACTGACGACGTACCATAATTTGCACTTCTTATTGCAGCTCATGAAGGACGTACGCCAAGCGATTATGGATGATCGCCTGCTTGATTTCCGGGACGAGTTCTTCGCGCGTTACGGCCTGAATGACAACGAAAGAGGCTTCTAAAAGAAAGGAGGAACAACCATGTATCTTGCAGCAGAATCGACGTCTTCGGGCGGCGGAATTTGGGGACTGGTACTGCCATTCGTTCTCATGTTCGCTGTGTTCTACTTCTTGCTTATCCGTCCACAACAACGGAAAACCAAATCGCGTAATCTGATGCTGAACCAGTTGAAGAAGGGCGATAAAATTTCGACCATCGGCGGCATGCACGGAACGATCGTAGAATTGACTGATGATGTGGCTGTCGTTCGCGTCAATGACACGGTCAAAATTACGTTTGATCGCAGCGCAATCAATAATGTCGTCACGAGCGCACCTGCTCCGACGGAGAAGAAGCTTGAGAAATCCGAGAAATCGGAATAGTTCTCTAACATGATGCAAAAAAGCCAGTCCCATTGGGACTGGCTTTTTTGCTTGTCTATTTTGCCATCACAGCATGCCATTCTAATTAATTGCTCTCCTCTTTCGCGAACGTACGTACAGGAAGAGTATGACTTGGCAATCGCTGTACCGTTTGCAGTTGAGCAAGCTTCATGCCCATCGTAGAAGCAAATAAGCCAAGGGCTACACCGCCACACATATCGATTAACCAATGGATGCCCAGGTAGAAGATCGAGAAAATGATGATGACAGCAAACGTGCAGACGAGCGCTGCCCATCTTTTGTTGCCCGAACGTAAAGCTAAGATAGCCATTGTAACGGAAAGTGAGGTATGCAGGCTTGGGAAACAATTGTTTAAGCCAGAAAGTGCGCGATATTCCGTCTCGAAGGTAGGGAATACATCCAACATCAGAAACTTTACATTCGGATCATACGACCAGACTTCATTAATCGGAAAGAATAAGAAGAATGGAATAGCAACCAAATAATTGAGCATGATCCCATAGCAGGTTGCGTAGAACATTTTTTTGGATTCGCTTTTATACGTATAGATGCCGATCGAAGCAAGCATGATCGCTTGAAAGACGACGACATAAGTGAAGGAAACGAACGTCGTAATGACATCATTATGGAACGTATGTTGGATTGTAGCTACAAAATTGCCTTCAATGGATTTGAAGTACGAGGTAAAGTTAGCTCCATAGTCCATCTTGTTTTCAATTTTCATCTCATACTTGTTCACAAATAAGATCGCGGCTAATGCTGCAAAATGGAGCAAATACCGACGGGAGATAACGAGATGCTTCAGAAATGCGTAAGCGGCTGCAAACGGATTTCCGGCCACGCCATAAGCGATAAACAACGTGACGACCAATGTTGTATAGAGCGCGACGTCTCCCATATCGTGAAACAAAACCATTCTTGATCCCCCTAAGACTGTGATGCGGTTGTCCAAAAGCGCCTGCATTAGTATATCACAATTCAGGGGAAAATTCGCAGAGGCAGCATCATTTCTTCAGATTGACACCAATCATGCCGCCCAGTGAACCTGCTGGAATGACAATGGTTAGCAATGACCATGTCTGGGCAGAGAAGCCGGCATTGATGGATAAGAAACCGATAAGAATGATTAGAATGGCATAAACAAGGCCAAGCGCACCGCCGTAGTACCAGCCTTTGCGTCCGGATCTTCTGCCAGAAGAAAAACCGCCAGCAAGTGACGCGCATCCATGGACGATTAATGAAGACATCGGCAGCGATGTTTCCTGCATGCCGCTAAACCGCAAGGCGAAGGACAGAATAAGTGCACCTGCAGCTAGCCATATACAAGCAGTCAGTGCTCCGGCCAGTGTAGGGGATGAAACGTTGACTTTGGAAACATTTTTAATCGGATTCATTTTGTTACAGGCCTCCTCCACGATCAATTATTGGGCTTACTTCACTGTATGGCTTGGCAAGCGGGTTTAGTACAAGCGAACCTGCATGATAGTACTGGAATTTAATCCAGCGCCTAAGACCAAGAATGGGCGGACTGCCATATATTCGATAATCAACCATCGCATGACGGTGGGAACGAAAGGTGACAATACCGTGTACAAGACGAATGCAGCGTAAGGAGGGCGTGAGGTGTGGAGACCGGAGAGCTATGGAGTCTGCTCATAAGAACGATTCTGATTTACTTCGTCGTCTTTTTGGTGATGCGGTTTATGGGGAAACGGGAGATTGGCAAAATGTCTGTACTGGACCTCGTTATCTCGTTTATGATTGCGGAGATTGCTGTCATCGTAATTGAGGACACCAGCCGATCGATGTGGCACGGGATAGTTCCGATGGCATTGTTAATGATTATTCAAATCATTATCTCGTTCATCGCTATGAAAAACCGAAAAATCCGGCTGCTATTCGATGGAAAGCCTAGCATTATCGTGGAGAATGGAAAAATAAACCGTGGCGTTATGACCAAAGGGCGCTATAACTTAGATGACCTGATGCTTCAGCTTCGCGAAAATGGTGTTAGCACAGTAGGCGATGTCGAGTTCGCCATACTGGAGACAAGCGGGAAGTTATCCGTCATCAAGCGGGATAAGGAGTCAGCGGCGTTAGACCATTGGCATAGAAGCACTTCTAATGCGTCCACAGCAGAAGCTGCTCTCTCCGATAACGCAGAAAAGGCCGAGCGTAATCATGCAAGCACAGTGAACCTTGCAAATCCAGGGGCGAATGCAGGGAACCAAGCGAACACAACGGGTTCGGGTTCGGCGATTTTTCCGAATCGTTATCGATTCGAGATGCTGCCGGTCCCGCTGATCATGGATGGGAAGGTACAGGATGAGAACTTAGAAAAGCTGGAGAAAACGAGGTTCTGGCTCAAAAATGAACTTCAACAGCGCGGCGTTTCGGATTTCAAAGATGTCTTCTTATGCACGATCGACCATCGGGGCAAGTGGTACGTGGACAAGAGCCGCAATCGCAAATAAAAACAACGCATCGACCGATTGCGAGGGAGCAATCAAACGATGCGTTGTTTTATTTTTATTTGAACAATCGCCCAATAAGAGGAAGCCTAAGCAAGTCTTGACGGCCGATAATGCCAGTAAACATCATAATGATTAAATAGATGAGCAAACCGCCGAATGAGGCGAGCATTACATTTAAGGATTCAAGCGGCAGCCAGGCACTGTTCATAAGCCATAAAGCGAAAGCGCCCATGACAGTCATCGCAGCGCAAACCTTAATGTAATCAAGATAGGGGAGATGAAACCCCACTGAGCGTGCGACGCTCCAGCCATGCAAGGCAGTAACAATCGCGATATTGGCGCAGATCGCAATAGCTGCCCCATAGATCCCAAGCTCAGGCTTGGAGGCGAGTTGTACGATGAGAATTAGTTTGATGACTGCCCCAATAAAGGTGTTCAACAGAGCGGTTCCAGGTTTATCCAACGCTTGCAGCGCTGCTTGAAACGGGCCCTGCAAGTAAATGAACAGGCCAAAAGGGGCAATTAGCCGAAGCATCGGCGCAACATCGGGATGATTGTAGATCATGCGGCATAGCGGCTCAGCAAATAGCGTCATAACGACGACGAACGGAGCACCGGAAACGAGCGATAAACGCAGCGATTGCAGCAGCCTTTTTTGAATAAGCGCGTAATCGCCCCGAGCTGCCGCTTCAGATAACGACGGGATGAGCGAAACGGATAGTGAATAGGTCAACGCGGTCGGAAGGAGAATAAGAGGGACGATCATCCCTTGCAAAGCACCATACTGGGAAGTAGCAACGCCAACGACGATGCCTGCTGCTGCAAGGCTTCGGTTCGTTAGGATCGTTTCGAACAAGTAAGATAACGAACCGACTAGCCGGCTGGCTGTGACCGGAACCGAAATTTTCAACAGACGTTGCAGGACGGGCGCCGGACGTGTATTGAAGCTTAGAGGCGTTGGCTTGGTGGCAGGGGGCTCTTCGTTTTCAGCAGATTCAAAGGCTCGCTTCGTTCGGCGATCTTTCCGATAATGGTATAGCGTGACAGCAAGCCCGGCGATTTCGCCAGCAACAGTGCCTAACATAGCGCCAGCAGCAGCCCATTCCAGCCCGTACGGCAACAAGGCGGCTGCGAGGGTGAGCGCAATAATAATGCGAATAACTGTCTCGATGACTTGGGAAACCGCAGTTGGAATCATGTTCTGCATGCCTTGGAAGTAGGCGCGATAGACCGACGAGATGCCGATAATAACGACCAGAGGCGTCATACATAAGAAAGTTTGGTACACACGGGCATCGGGCAGGACATGGGAAGATATAAGTGGAGCGAACAGAAGCAATAGCAAGGTTAGGACGATGGATAACGAAACCGTAAGCAGCATGGCCGTTCTAAAAATATGTTTGACACGTCGATGGTCGCCTTGTGACTCAGCCTCGGCAATCCACTTGGCGACAGCTAGCGGGATGCCGCCAATAACGATCGTGAGCATGACGGACAAGAAAGGATAGCCGAGCTGGTAGATCCCAACTCCTTCGGCGCCAATAATGCGTGGCAGTGCAATGCGCGGAACAAATCCGAGCAGCCGATTAATGATGCCAGCGATAAGCAGAATCATAGCGCCTTTCATGAAAGACTGTTTCGTCACACGCTTCCCTCTCTTCATAAGAACAAGCTCTCTCCCATCCTTATGCGGGATAGCGGCGGCGCATGTCCACTTCAAGAAGGCAAGTTGTGCATCGTTTACAATTTTTGGCGGAAGGATTCTGGCTGGCAGGGGCGAATATATGCTTGTTGCCCATTGCGCAAGTGCAGCATGGCGATGGAAAGGTAGGGCGAGCGATGACGAACATGACTGACGAAGAGTTCAACAGTATGGTGCAGTCGCTATGCGAAAGCAAGGCAGAAGAGTTCCGGCTAATCGGGTACGAGCATGTAGAGGCGGAAGAAGTCTGGTCATGTGTAAAGGCGAAATACGTGAAGCATGGACAACCGGCGCTGCATGTCATTGTTAACGACATTTTGTCGCTTAAAGTGACGAGTTTTATGAACCAAATGACGTTAGACGCGTATCGGGGAAGCCGTTTCTAATCGAAACGGCACTTTTTTTGACTGCTTTTTGCCCTGTCGGTATAATAGGACTATTGAGAACATAAGGGGGATAATGGGTCGATGAAAGGCAGCAGCAGGTTAGTAGCCTTCCTGGGTATTATCGTCATCATGGCCGGCGTATTTGCTTGGACCACTCCAGGGCTAGTAAAAGACATCAGATTGGGATTGGATTTGAAGGGCGGCTTCGAGGTATTGTATGAGGCTTCGCCGATGGAGGGTGGCGAGAAGGTAACGCCATCGTCACTTAAGGAAACGAGAAAAAGCTTGGAAGCCCGGATCGACAAGAAGGGGATTGCCGAGCCTGAAATTACGACCGAGGGCAGCAACCGCATTCGCGTGAAGCTTGCCGGCGTAACCGATGAGAACGAGGTTCGTGACATGCTGAAGAAGCCGGTTAATTTGACCTTCCGCAGCGGTCCGAATCATGACAAGATCGAGCTTAACGGTTTGGATTTCGTAGAAAACGGCGCCGCGGTTCAACGTGATGAATTCGGCAATCCGTATATTACAATCAAGCTTAAGGAAGCGAAAAAGTTTGAAGAGATTACAACGCGGTTGACCAAGCAACAGCTGGCGATCTATCTTGACGATAAGCTGCTCTCCGCTCCAGAGGTTAACTATCCGATCAGTGGCGGCACAGCGAGCATTACTGGCACTTACACGATACAAGAAGCGACGGAGCTCAAGGACAACATTAACCTTGGCGCGCTGCCGCTTAAGCTGACTGAAAAGTATACGCAAAGCGTAGGCGCGAAGCTTGGCCAACAATCGCTCCATCAAACAGTTGAAGCGGGCTTGATTGGTTCAGGCATCATTCTCGTATTTTTGGTTTTGCTCTTCCGTATTCCAGGCGTGATAGCTGGCATTACGGTTGTATCCTACGTTTGGTTGCTTTTGCTTGTATTTATTATGATGAATGCAACGCTTACGCTTCCAGGCATCGCGGCATTCGTCCTCGGCGTCGGCATGGCGGTCGATGCGAACATCATTATGTATGAGCGGATTAAGGAAGAAATTCGTAGCGGCAAGAGCTTGCTGTCCTCACTTAAAGCAGGTTCCAAAAACTCGCTGCGAACGATCATGGACGCGAACATTACGAACATTATCGCTAGCGTAGTGCTGTACGTCATCGGCAATGGCGCGATTCGCGGCTTTGCGCTCACGATGATTTTCAGTATTCTCGTTAGTATTTTGACGAATATTTTCTTCTCTCGCTTCCTCATTCACTTGCTCATTCGGAGCAATAAGTTTAACAAGCCAAGCTACTATGGCGTGAAGGAGGCGGAGATCCGTGCACTATAACGATAAGTTCCATACCAATATCCGCTTTGACTTTATTAAGCATCAGAAGAAGTTTTTCGGCGCTTCCGTTGCTTTGGTGGTGCTGGGCATCGTATCATTGCTCGTTTTCGGCTTGAACTACGGGGTAGACTTTAAAGCCGGCACGAATATGGATATCGAGGTTGGCAAGGCAGTAACGCAAGATCAAGCCAAAGAGCTTCTCGGCACGCTCGGTTACAAAGATTTGGCCCCGACGGTAGGCGGCGCGTCCAATCAACGCTTGTCCGTACGTTTCGATGAAGTATTGGAGCAGGCGAAAGTAACGGAAATCATGAACGTTTTGAAGAAACAATACGGAGACCAAGTGTCTGCTGAAGTCAACGTCGTATCGCCGGATATGGCGCGCGAGCTCGGCGTGAAGACGATCTACGCGGTCATCATTGCGAGTCTCGCGATTATGATTTACGTAGCGATTCGCTTCGAATGGCGCTTCGCGGTAGCGGCGAACATCGCAATTTTGTATGACGCATTTGTCGTTGTGGCGCTGTTCTCGATCTTCCGATTAGAAGTCGACCTTCCGTTCATTGCAGCTGTACTAACGACGATCGGTTACTCGATTAACGATAAAATCGTTATCTTTGACCGTATCCGTGAGAACCTGCGCTTTAGCAAAACAAAAAATAAAGAGCAATTGGCAGAGATGGTCAACGCGAGCTTATGGCAAACGATGGCCCGGAACGTGTACACGGTATTGACGGTATTGATCGTTGCGATCAGCTTGTACTTGTTCGGCAGCGAATCGATCAAGCTGTTCGCCCTCGCGAAAATTATCGGCCTGACCAGCGGCGCGTACTCGTCCGTATGTATCGCGAGCCCGCTCTGGCTTATGCTTAGAGGCAAGCAAAAAACAAAGCAAACGGCTAAAACTTCGGCTGCTTCTTAAGAGGAGGCAATCATGGGCGCTAATCGACTCTCAGACAAACGGTTCTCGGGGACTAATGCGGGAATATGGGGAAATGGTGCATTGGCGCTTGGCAAGGCGGCTGTCGCGCTTTTATCGGGCAGCACAGTGTTAATGGCAGATGCTGTTCGATCTGTTGCGAATGGTGCGGAATCAATGGGGGACAGCATAAGGCCGATGGATGGCGCAGTTAGAAATCGTGTACAATCCCCAGAGAATGGCGTTACCGCGGCAGTCATCATCGTATCGGCAATTACACTGCTGCTCGGTGTAGAAATTGGTTTGGAAGCCTTTAGAGTTTGGAATGCAGGAGCAGAGCCTGCTCCTGATTGGACGGCTGCTGCCTTTGCTTTGGCGATGCTGGTGCTTAAAGAGTGGCTGCTGCCAGTTAGGAATCAAGCTTGGCTTGATCGCCTGGCATCCGGCATTACGATTGTAGGTACAGGTTGTGCGGCGTTCGGGCAATCTGCATCAGTGCCTGCATTGAAAGCAGCGGATTGTTTGGCAGCGATTCTGGTTGCGTGCATTATTGTGTTCAAGGGCTATCATTGTCTCTTAGGATTAGTGCAGCACAAGAATAATGCGATCGGGCCAGAAGAGCAGGCGAACGAGCTGATGGAAGTGATTCAACGGGTAGAAGGCGTCGTGACGGTCGAGTCGCTTCGGGCACGCGAGCACGGCCATTACATTGTGGCGAGCATTGTCATCAGTGTAAACCCGCGTATTTCCGTATTAGACGGGCATGAGATTGCGAAACGGGTCAAACAGCTTATTATGAAGCGGTTCATTCATGTGACGGAGGTTTCTGTTCATGTTGAACCGTATGACCCGGGTTATCCTTATAAGTCAAACCATGACCCGAATCAAGAACATATGCCGACGCTGCTGCAATAGCTGCAGCGTCTTTCATTGTGTATAGACAGGAGGCTTACACCGATGATTCCATCTAAAACACGGTGGTCACAGCCTGATTGGGATGAACGCCGCGAGCAAGAAGCTAGCAAACTCATGCAAGCACTTGCGCTTCCTTCGCTTGTTGCCCGCCTGCTCGTAGGGCGAGGCATTGTAGGCGAGGAAGAAGCGGCGTCCTTTTTACATGGCGGAATTGAACTAACGCATGATCCATATTTATTGGCGGGCATGGAAGCTGCTGTACTCCGAATTCGCCATGCGATTGAGCATGGGCAGTGGATTCGAATTTATGGCGACTATGACGCAGATGGGGTTTCGAGCACATCGTTAATGGTTCATTTGCTCGGCCGGCTCGGGGCTAAATTCGATTATTATATCCCGCATCGGACGCGAGAAGGCTACGGGATGAACCTCGCCGCTATCGACTTGGCTGCTGAGGCAGGCGTTAAGCTAATCATTACGGTTGATACAGGCATAAGCGCTGTTGAGCAGATTGCGTACGCGAAGGCCAAAGGCATTGATGTCGTCGTAACCGACCATCACGAACCGCCTGAAGTGCTGCCGGAGGCGCATGCCATTATTAATCCGAAGCTGCCTTACTGCCAGTACCCCTATAAGTCGCTTGCAGGAGTTGGGGTTGCATTCAAACTGGCTACAGCATTGTTAGGCGAAGCGCCGCTTGATCTGGCCGATATTGTCGCACTCGGCACTATCGCCGACGTTATGCCTTTAACTGGCGAGAACCGAGTGCTGGTACGATTAGGGCTGAAGCAAATGGCAACAGGCACGCGTCCCGGATTCGTCGCACTGGCAGAAACGGCAGGTGTACATTTGAATGCTGTGACGTCGACGAATGTCGCGTTCTCCATGGCTCCTCGCATTAATGCAAGCGGAAGGCTTGACCATGCGGGAGGCGCAGTGGAGTTGCTTACTGCCTCTGACCAGGAAGCGGCTGAATTGCTCGCTGCCAGGCTGGATACGCTCAATCGGGAACGCCAGCGCATCGTAGAAGAGATGGTAGAACAAGCGAAGAGCCAATGGGCAGAGAAATGCCGCGTTGCCGAAGAAGCGGGCCAATTGCCTCCTGCTGTAATCGTTCTAGCTGGCGAAGGCTGGAATGCAGGCGTAATTGGCATTGTCGCTTCCAAAATGCTGGAGAAGCATTACAAACCGACCGTCGTGCTGGGAATCGATCCGGAGACGGGGAAGTGCAAAGGATCTGCTCGCTCGATCGACGGCTTTGACCTTTATGCGGCCTTAACAGCTTGCTCGGAGCTGTTTGACCATTTTGGAGGGCATCAAGCAGCAGCAGGCATGACTTTGCATCGGGACAAACTGGGCGAGCTTGAAAAAAGCTTAAGCGAATCCGCGCTGGCTTGGCTGTCGCCCGAGGATTGGATTCCGAAGACGTTCATCGATTTAGCTTGCTCACCACAGGAAGCTTCATTGGACACTATCGACCAATTAGCGTTGCTTGAGCCGTTTGGCGCAGGCAATCCTGCACCGCGGTTTTTGATTGAACAGCAGCCGGTGGCGGACAAGCGGACGATGGGCAAGGAAAACAAGCATTTGCGCCTTGCGGTCGGGAGCCAGCCAGCGCGTTTGGAAGCGGTTGGATTTGGATTCGGGGAGCTAGAGCAGCGAATTGCCTTCGGCGCGAATGCGGACCTAGTAGGCGAGTTATCTGTGAACGAGTGGAATGGGAACCGTAAACCGCAGCTCTTCATCCAAGATATTCGAATCGCTAACGTCCAACTGTTTGACTGGAGGGGCGAACGTGAACCTTACGCTATGCTTCGCAAATTGTTAGAGGTGGCCAGCCGAACAGGCAGGCGAATGCTTATTGTGACAGAAGAGCATGCCCTGCGCGAGACGGCAGCGGCATGCGCCCGAACGGATGCGATAGCGGAAACCTATCAGCTTTGTTCGTATGGCGACCAGCTTGGGGAGGTGGCGGTGCATTTCCAAGAAATGATCGTATACGGAGTTCCATCATCTGCGCATGCGTTGCAGAAACAGGCGGCATCGCTTCAAGCGCTAGAAAGCATTCATCTGTTATATCCGAACAGGAGCAAAGCGAATGCCCGCTCAGCGCCGCAAGTGATTTTCCCTGATCGAACGGCATTTGGCGCTGCCTATCAGTCGATTCGCCGGCAAGGGCAAATGCCAGAGCAAGGCTTGGCTGAACGGCTGTCTGAGCAGATCGGATGGCCGGCGGAGATGGCTAGAATGATGATTGACGTATTCGAAGAGTTAGCTTTCATTACACGGGCAGGCGGCCGAATTACGGTCAATGATGCGCCAGTGAAAGCTGAGCTGTCCTCAGCGTCTGCTTACCAGCAAGCCTTATTGCAGGCGGAAGCGAATGAAGCTTTATTCGGATCGGTGGAGGAATTGATGGAATTTATTCAGAAAGGGAGAATGAAATGATGAATTTTAAAGATTATATCCGCGTTATTCCAGACTATCCGCAGCCCGGCATTCGATTCAAAGATATTACGACGCTGCTTAAGGATGGCGCTGCTTATCGTGCAGCGATTGAAGCGATGCGAGCTGCTGTTGCACACAAAGAAATCGATCTTGTAGCAGGCCCGGAAGCCCGTGGCTTCGTTATCGGGGCTCCCCTCGCCATTGCGCTCGGCGTAGGCTTCGTGCCAGTACGCAAATCGGGCAAGCTGCCAAGCGAGACGGTTGAAGCTAGCTATGATCTTGAATACGGCCAAGACCGCCTTGCGATTCATGCGGATTCCATCAAGCCTGGCCAACGCATTCTAATTGCGGATGATCTCCTTGCAACGGGCGGCACAATCGCTACGACGATCAATTTGATCCGCCAGCTGGGCGGCGAAGTGGTCGGGGCGTCATTCCTTATTGAGCTAGGTTACTTGCCAGGGCGGGACAAGCTCGATGGCATTGAAGTGCAATCGTTAATTACCTATTAAGCAATGGCCGATACAGCCTGCGTTTTGGTTGCCTATTTAGGCAGCGGGAACGGCAGGCTGTTTTTTTCTTTCACGGTAGGGAGAGTTCCTGTATTCGGTTCGAGAGTTGACGCAGCCTTGGTTTAGCAGGCATAATAGCTTTAATCCATTAATCACGAAACGTGACCGGCAAGCAAGACGTATGAAGTTTTTGATAAGGGTGAACGAGAGCACAATTCGACTCGTTTCGGAAAGGGACGTTGCATGGGCATAGAGCAGTTACTCGAAAAGGCATCGGCCTATATGAAAGGCCAGGATTTGCTGCGGGTACGGGAAGCTTATGATTTTGCGGAGCAAGCGCATCACGGCCAAGTCCGCAAATCAGGGGAACCGTATATTTTGCATCCGATTGCAGTCGCAGATATTCTGGTCGACATGCAGATGGACGTCATGTCGATTATTGCGGCATTGTTGCATGATGTCGTCGAAGACACGACCGTCAACCTCGACGGCGTGCGTGCCCGTTTCGGGGATACGTGCGCGATGCTTGTCGACGGCTTGACGAAGCTGGAGAAAATTAAATTCCGGTCCAAGGAAGAGCAGCAGAATGAGAACTATCGCAAAATGTTCGTCGCTATGGCGCAGGACATTCGCGTCATTCTGATTAAACTCGCAGACCGGCTGCACAATATGCGTACACTGAAGTTTCAGTCGGAGGAGGCACAGCGCCGGATTGCTTATGAGACGCTGGAGATCTTCTGCCCAATCGCCCATCGGCTTGGCATTAGCGCCATCAAGTGGGAGATGGAGGACATTGCGCTCCGCTACTTGAACCCTCAGCAATACTACCGCATCGCTAACCTGATGAAGAAGAAGCGGACAGAGCGGGAGCAGTATATTGATGAAGTCATCGGGCGCATCAATGAGAAGCTGGACGAGATGGGCATTCAAGGTGATATTTCCGGACGTCCAAAGCATATTTATAGCATTTATAAGAAAATGACGATGAAAAATAAGCAATTCAACGAAATCTATGATTTGCTTGCGATTCGAATTATCGTTGACAATATTAAGGACTGCTACGCAACGCTAGGCATCATCCATACGCTGTGGCGGCCAATGCCAGGGCGGTTCAAGGATTATATTGCAATGCCGAAGGCGAATATGTACCAGTCTCTCCATACGACCGTAATCGGACAAAATGGCGAACCGACAGAGGTACAAATTCGGACATGGGACATGCACCGCACGAGCGAATATGGCGTTGCCGCGCACTGGGCGTACAAGGAGGGCGGCAATCACGTTGTCGCAGGCGGCAATTTTGAAGACAAAATGTCGTGGTTCCGGGAAATTCTCGAGCTGCAGCAGGACGCGAAGGATGCGTCGGAATTTGTCGAATCGCTGAAGATGGATTTCTTCTCCGATCTTGTATTCGTCTTCACGCCGAAGGGCGAGGTGTTCGAGCTGCCAGCCGGGTCTGTGCCGCTTGATTTTGCTTACCGGGTACACACGGAGGTTGGCAATCGCACGATAGGCGCTAAGGTGAACGGGCGAATCGTGCCGCTTGACCATAAGCTGAAGACCGGCGATATCGTGGAGATTTTAACATCGAAGCATTCCTACGGGCCAAGCCAAGATTGGGTCAAAATTGCGCAATCTTCGCATGCACGCAGCAAGATCAAGCAGTGGTTCAAAAAAGAGAAGCGGGACGAGAACGTTGCCAAAGGGCGCGAGCTGCTTGAACGTGAAATTAAAAGACTCGGCTTAGAAGCGTCTGCCTGGCTGACGGAAGATAAGCTTCAAGAAGTGGCAACACGGTTTACGTTCAACGACCTAGAGGATATGTTGTCGGCGATTGGGTTTAATGGCATTACGGCAGCTCAAGTATGCTCCAAGCTGACGGAGAAGCTCCGTAAGGAAGCCGAAGAAGCAAGTTTGATCGAGCTGACGAGCGAGCCTCGCGAGATGAGAACGCCTGGCGCCCGGAAAAACCGGCCGAATCATGGCGTTACCGTCAAAGGCATCGACAATTTGCTTGTTCGCTTCGCAAGATGCTGTAACCCAGTGCCGGGTGATGAGATCGTCGGCTATATTACGCGTGGCCGCGGCGTGTCTGTACATCGCCTGGATTGTACGAACATCCCGTTCGGGGGCGAAGGGGAAGAAGCAGAGCGCGTAATTGAAGTGGAATGGGAAGAGTCGATCGAAGCGAATTATAGCGTCGATATCGAGATTACCG
Organism: Paenibacillus sp. MMS18-CY102; assembly: GCF_009789195.1. Classification (GTDB taxonomy): domain Bacteria; phylum Bacillota; class Bacilli; order Paenibacillales; family Paenibacillaceae; genus Paenibacillus_T. The sequence goes on from NZ_WSTC01000013.1 coordinate 142,918, forward strand.
GCCACGACCGCCGCGGCGTGCTGAATGAAGTACTGCAAGCGGTATCGGAGAGCAAGACGAACATCTCTGCAGTTACAAGCCGCGCGGTCAAAAACAAAATGGCGATGATTCACATGACGATTCTAATTCGGAACGTTCAGCATTTGGAATCGGTTGTCGAGAAAATCAAACGTGTCAAAGATATTTATTCCGTTCAGCGGATTATGCAATAGCTTTGCCTCGTTAGGATAAGAGGGAATTCATCTTGAGAATCGTATTGCAGCGAAGCAAGAAAGCGTCGGTCGAGGTGGAGGGCGCGGTTGTAGGGGCCATTGATAGCGGTCTCGTGCTGCTCGTAGGCGTGACGCATGAAGATACGGAAGCTGATGCCAAGTGGTTAGCTGACAAGGTTGCCGGGCTTCGCATTTTTGAAGATGAATCGGGTAAAATGAACCTTTCCGTCCAAGAGGCCGGAGGGGACATCTTATCGGTTTCGCAATTTACGCTATACGGCGATTGCCGTAAAGGCAGAAGGCCGAATTTTATGGCAGCGGCACGCCCGGAGCCAGCTGAGGCGCTGTACAATCGATTTAACGAGCTGCTGCGCGAAGCAGGGCTAAGGGTCGAAACTGGCGTGTTTGGCGCTATGATGGACGTATCGCTCGTCAACTGGGGCCCTGTCACGCTAGTGCTGGATAGCCGAGCAGAATGATCATTTTTGTCGTTTAGTTTGTCCGAGATCGGAAACAATAGCGGTAGAGTGTTTGTAACGACACAAAATTCCGCTTGATGTGTTTATAAGGCACATCAGCCTGCATGGGAGTGTTTCTGATGCACCAATCGCGCAAGGAGCAAAGCATGGAACGGGCATCCCGCCGACTGCTGCTGGCCGACCGTAAGGAAGCGATGATGTTGGATGAATTCGACGATGAGGTAGAGGTTGCAGCGGAATGGGCGTTTGGCGCAATGCCTGCCAAGCGGCAAAGCACCGAACAGCCATAAGAAACAGAATAGGAACGAAGGCAAGCCGCCCCAATCTCGATTGGGTGCGGCTTGTCCGTTGAGTTGAAGGGGATAGACATGATAAACGTCCATGTACAAGCGGCAGACGCCTCGTTTGAGCGGTCACTATGCAACATCGTGCCGCTTTTTTTTGAGGAAGTAAAGACGACATTTAGCGAGGAGCCTAACGGCGAAGCGGATCTTGTGATCGCACTCGATTATCGTGAGCTCGAGGCTGGTGTCCGTGCTTCAGCGGCTTTGCTCGCGAGCGGCGAAGCGCAGCCGATTGCAATTGCTAATTATGAGAGCCCGATATCCAGTGACGCGCCAAGGGATGACAAGCGCAAGCTGCTCAAACAAGCGGCTAGCCGCGTACTGTTGGACGTCCTGCAGAAGCATACCGGGCTCGTACAGCCATGGGGCATATTGACGGGCGTGCGCCCGACCAAGCTGTTGCACGAGCGCGTAAGGCGCGGCATTCCGGCCGCGCAAGCGCGCCGCGAGCTGCAGGAGCATTATTTGATCAGCCAAGAGAAGATTGAACTGATGGAACGCATCGTAGAGCGGCAACTGACGGCAATCCCGGATTTATACCGCATTCGCGATGAGGTGAGCATTTATATCGGCATCCCATTTTGCCCAACAAAATGTGCATATTGCACGTTCCCGGCCTACGACATTAACGGCCGCCAAGGCTCGGTGAATGGTTTCTTGTTCGGGCTGCATGAGGAAATGCGGGCAATCGGCGAGTGGCTAAAGCGCAACGATGTCCGAATTACGACGATCTACTATGGTGGCGGCACGCCTACGAGCATTACAGCAGAAGAAATGGATGCGATGTACAGTCTCATGTACGAGGTGTTCCCTAACGTCGATGACGTCCGCGAGATTACGGTTGAAGCTGGGCGGCCAGATACGATTACCCCTGAGAAGCTAGCGGTCATGCAAAAATGGGGAGTCGACCGCATTAGCATTAATCCACAGTCGTACATCCAAGAAACGTTAGAAGTCATCGGCCGCCATCATACTGTCGAAGAAACAATTCGGAAATTTGAGCTGGCTCGCGAATGTGGCATGGATAACATCAACATGGACCTCATTATCGGCTTGCCCAATGAAGGGCTGCCGGAATTCGAGCATACGCTGTCGGAGACCGCCAATTTGATGCCAGAGTCCCTTACCGTCCATACACTATCGTTCAAACGGGCCTCGGAGATGACGCGCCATCGCGGGGACCAGAAGTTCAAGGTCGCTGACCGCGACGAAATTACGGCGATGATGCGGCGTGCGGTGGAATGGACTGATGAATATGGGTATATCCCGTACTATTTGTACCGCCAGAAGAACATTCTTGGCAACTTGGAGAATGTCGGTTACGCGCAGGCAGGGATGGAGAGCTTATATAACATTTTGATTATCGAAGAGATGCAATCCATCGTCGGCCTTGGTTGCGGCGCATCAAGCAAGTTCGTCGATCCGGCCACTGGCGAAATTACAAGGCTGGCGAATCCGAAGGAGCCGAAGGCGTATAACGATACGTACAAGCAATATACCGATGCCAAGATCGAAGTGCTTGAGCGATTGTATGGGGCAGCACGCCGGACGCAAAATGAGCTGGCACCTACGCTAGCTTAGATTTTTTTTGATGTACCTAAAAGGGACTTGTTTTAGGCAGTTGTAAAGTAAACGCTTTAAAAATTGTAATGTTTTCGTAACGTGATTAACATCTTTCTTTAATATCATCGGCCTATACTAGAACTCGACCCCCTTTTTAAAATATATACTTTTGATAACCTACAACGCTGTTGTAGGTTTTTTTCTGTCCTGGGGGCGAGCCGGCGATAGGGATAGAATGCGGCTTGACTTCGGAACGCCAGGCGAGTAGAATTTAAAGGAATATGTTGTCGATTCGATGATAGGACAAAGTACTCACGTACATGTACACAGAGAGAGGCGCCTTTGGCTGCAAGCGTCTTTATGGTGGCGATGGGGAAAGACTTCCTGGAGAACGGGCGGCGAACGGATGGCAGTTGGAGCAAACGGGCACATCAATGCGCTCTAGGCTTCAACGAACAATTAGCCATGGCCAGTAGCCGAACCGCGTGTAACGGGCGTTAACCGTCTAAGCGGAATTTTCCATAAACGTTTGTTTAGGCGTTAATGGAGATGACCGGAATGTGGGTGGCACCACGGGAGATAAGCATAAATCTCTCGTCCCTGACTGACCGTTCTAACGGCAGTTAGGGACGGGAGTTTTTTATTTTTTGACCTATAGATCAGCAAGGGGGATTCCTATGGCATTCCAGAAACCGCCAGGTACACAGGACCTGCTGCCGGGCGCGGTTGAGCGCTGGCAGTTCGTCGAGAGCAAGGCGCGCGATATTTGCCGCCGATTCAATTTCCGTGAAATTCGGACGCCGATCTTCGAAGCGACAGAGCTGTTCCAGCGCGGGGTAGGCGAGACGACGGATATTGTAGAGAAAGAGATGTATACGTTCACGGATCGAGGAAACCGAAGCCTTACGCTTCGTCCCGAAGGCACAGCTGGCGCCGTGCGCGCGTTTGTAGAAAATAAGCTGTATGGTGAGCCTGATCTAACCAAACTGTATTACATTGGTCCAATGTTCCGCTATGAGCGGGCGCAGGCAGGCCGGTACCGCCAGTTCCATCAATTCGGCGTTGAGGCGCTAGGCGCAGTCGATCCTGCACTCGATGCAGAGGTGATCGCGCTCGGTTACACGTTCTACACCGAAGTTGGGCTCAAAGGCGTTCGCGTGGAGATCAATTCCGTCGGTACGCCTGCGGTCCGTGCGGCATTCCGCGAAAAGCTGTTGGCGTTCCTTGAGCCGAAACGCAGCCTGCTTTGCAAAGACTGCCAGTCGCGCATTGACCGTAATCCGCTACGCGTGCTGGATTGTAAGGTCGACCAAGCGCATTTTGAGGGCGCACCTTCGATCTTGGACAGTCTCGATGAGGAGTGCCAATCGCATTTTGATAAAGTAAAGACGTACCTAACCGACATGAACATTCCGTTCGAGATTAACTCCCGCCTGGTGCGTGGCCTTGATTACTACACGCACACGGCATTCGAGTACAAAGCGGAAGGCATCGGCGCGATCGATACCGTCGGCGGCGGCGGCCGGTATAACGGTCTCGTAGCCGAAGTTGGCGGGCCGGACCAACCGGGCGTCGGGCTTGGCTTGGGGCTGGAGCGGACGGTTATGCTGCTGGAGCACCAGCAGACAGAGCTGCCGAATGCGACGGCAATTGATGCATATGTCGTAGCGCTAGGCGAAGCCGCTGAGCGTGAGGCGTCGAAGCTCATTTATCAACTGCGGTCGAGCGGCCTGTCGGTTGAGCGTGATTATCAAGGGCGCAAAATGAAGGCGCAGATGAAATCGGCTGACCGTCTTCAAGCGCGTTATACAGCGATCCTTGGCGATGATGAGCTCGCCCGCCGCGAGATTGCGCTGAAGGAAATGGCGACGGGCGAGCAACGGTTCGTCTCGCTGGATTCACTCGCAGAAGCGATTAAGAAACAATAGCGTACTTGCTTGGAACCCATACAACCTTAACAAGAGGAGAATGATTCCCCATGATGTTAAAAACCCATTCCTGCGGCACCCTGACGAAAGCAAATGTAGGCGAAACCGTTACCCTGAACGGCTGGGTACAACGTCGCCGTGACCTCGGTGGCGTACTGTTTATTGACCTTCGCGACCGGACAGGAATCGTCCAAACGGTCTTCAACCCGGATTTCTCAGGCGCAGCGCTTGAAATTGCCGATAAAGCACGCAACGAGTTCGTATTGGCGCTTCGCGGCACAGTAGTTGAGCGCGACCAAGAAACGTACAACGCGAACCTCGCAACGGGCGAAATCGAAATCCGCGTAACGGAGATCGAGATTATGAATGCGGCGAAGACGCCTCCATTCCCGATCGAAGACGGCGTAGAAGTCGACGAGTCGATCCGCCTGAAGCACCGTTACCTGGACTTGCGCCGCCCGGAAATGCAACGCACGATGCTGCTTCGCTCCAAAGCGTCCAAAGTGTTCCGTGATTTCCTTGACGGCGAAGGCTTCCTTGATGTTGAAACGCCTATCTTGACGAAAAGCACGCCGGAAGGCGCGCGTGATTATCTTGTGCCTAGCCGCGTTCATGCGGAAGAGTTTTTCGCGCTCCCGCAATCGCCGCAAATTTTCAAGCAGCTGCTGATGGTAGGCGGCCTTGAGCGTTATTACCAAATCGCACGCTGCTTCCGTGACGAAGACCTTCGTGCTGACCGCCAGCCTGAGTTTACGCAAGTCGACATCGAGACGTCCTTCCTGTCGCAGGACCAGCTTCTTGCGATGATGGAGCAATTGATGTCGCGCGTCTTCCGTGAAACGATCGGCTACGAAATTCCGTTGCCGTTCCAACGCATTACGTATGCGGAAGCGATGGACAAATACGGCTCCGACAAGCCGGACCTTCGTTTTGGCCTTGAAATTAAAAACATTACGGACATCGTTGCAAACAGCGACGTGAAAGTATTCGCATCCGTCGCTGCTTCCGGCGGCGAAGTGAAAGCATTGAACGCGAAAGGCTGCGCAAGCTGGAGCCGCAAAGAGCTTGACGATCTCCAACCATTCGCAGCACGCTACGGCGGCAAAGGCTTGGCATGGATTACGGTGAAGGACGGCGAATGGCGCGGCCCGATCGTTAAATTCCTGAAGCCGGAAGAGATTCAAGCGTTGACGGAACGCCTTGAAGTCGAAGAAGGCGACCTGCTGACGTTCTCCGCTGATAAGCCGAAAGTCGTTGCAGACGTGCTTGGCAACCTTCGCCTGAAGCTCGGCCGTGACCTTGGCTTGATCGACGAATCGCAATACAAGTTCCTGTGGGTTGTAGACTTCCCGCTGCTCGAATGGGACGAAGATGCAAAACGTTATGTCGCGATGCATCACCCGTTCACGCGCCCGAACGAAGAAGACCTCGAACTGCTTGCGACCGACCCGGGCAAAGTGCGCGCACAAGCTTACGATATCGTGCTCAACGGCTACGAAGTCGGCGGCGGTTCGATGCGTATCTACAAACGCGACGTGCAAGAACTGATGTTCAAAACGCTTGGCTTCTCGATGGAGCAAGCACATGAGCAATTCGGCTTCCTGCTTGACGCATTCGAATATGGTACGCCACCGCATGGCGGCATCGCGTTCGGTCTCGACCGTCTCGTTATGCTGTTGACGGGCCGTACGAACTTGCGCGAAACGATCGCGTTCCCGAAAACCGCGAGCGCAACCGACCTGATGGTCGACGCGCCATCGCAAGTTGAGCTGTCGCAGCTGGAGCAGCTTCATATCCGTACGGTGCCTAAGCCGTCAGCTAAGCCTGCACCGGCACCTGCTGGCGCTCCGCAAGCTTAATATCATTTTGCATCAATATGAATGTTTCTGTATTGCAGCGGCGCTCCGCACATCACGCAATTGCGCTGTAGCTGCTGCTGTACAGGAATGGGCTCGTCCGGTGTGCTTTAGCTGGCAATCAGCAAGAGCGCGCCGGACGTTTTCCCTATTTGGGCTTACATAATAAGGAGGCGAATGCAAACCATGCTGCATCAATTTTCTAGAACCGAGCTTGCGATTGGGCCAGAAGGGCTGGAAGCTATGCGCGGAAGTACGGTAGCGGTGCTCGGCATCGGCGGCGTAGGCTCGATCGCAGCAGAGGCGCTGGCGAGAACGGGCGTTGGGCGCATTATTCTGATCGACAAAGACGTAGTTGACATTACAAACATCAATCGCCAGATCCATGCGCTCACGACGACCGTCGGCGAGCCGAAAGCGGATCTGATGCGTGACCGAATCAAGCTAATTAACCCAGAATGCGATGTCATTTCGCTGCGGATGTTTTATACCGAGGAGACATATGAGCAGCTGTTTGCTTACCCGCTAGACTATGTCGTGGATGCCTCCGATACGATTTCGTACAAAATCCACTTGATCAAGCAATGCTTGGAACGCCGCATTCCGATCATTTCGAGCATGGGCGCTGCGAACAAAATGGACCCGACGAAATTCCAAGTCGTCGATATTAGCAAGACGCATACCGACCCGATTGCGAGAGTCGTTCGGACGAAGCTTCGCAAGGATGGCATTCGCAAAGGCGTAAAGGTTGTCTTCTCCTCAGAGGAGCCGCAGAAGCCGCGTGAGGATGTAACCCAGCGAATCGTGCCGGACAATGCGCCTGAGATTCGTAAAGCGCAGCAGCCACCGGCAAGCAACGCGTTCGTGCCGCCAGTCGCGGGGCTCATCATGGTGAGCGTCGTCGTAAAGGATTTGCTGGAAATCAATGAGAAGGCGCGCAAGCAAGGGGCCGAATCGTAGTGTTTGGGCGAGTCCATGTGACCGGGCTCAAGCGGCCTGGCGATAAAGGCGAACCAAACGGATCTACCTGGCTAAATTATGCATTCCAGGCGCTTATGGCGCGGTGGGATGCTTTTTTTTCGCCGCGATGTACCACTCGGGTTGTATTGCATCTGATCCGAACAGGTGTGCGGATATGTTATCATTATGCTATGATGGGTGAAGTGAAATTACGTTCGTGCTGTTAAGGCTGATGCTAGAAGGAGTTGCTTACGATCATGGATTTGTTTAGCTATGGGGAAGAGCAGGTTCCGCGAGCGCGATTGCTGGCGGATCGGATGCGTCCCGAGACGTTAGATGACTATATAGGCCAGGAGCACATTGTTGGCGCAGGCAAGCTGCTCAGGCGCGCGATCGAAGGCGACCGGATCTCATCGATTTTGTTATATGGGCCGCCAGGCTGCGGCAAGACGACGCTAGCCCATATTATTTCGAAGCGAACCGAAGCCGATTTCGTGAAGCTGAATGCTGTAGATGCTTCCGTCAAGGACGTTCGGGACGTCATTGAACGAGCGAAGACGGCGAAGGCGATGTACGGCCGCAAAACGATCCTTTTTCTTGATGAGGTGCATCGCTTCAATTCCTCGCGCCAGGATGCGCTTCTGCCTGCTGTAGAGCAGGGAATCATTATATTCATCGGGGCTACGACCGAAAATCCGTTCCACTATGTGAATGGCGCTTTATTGTCCCGTTCGACGCTGTTTCAGTTGCAGCCGCTCACGAAGGAACATGCGCGCGAAGCGATGGTGCGGGCATTGGCAGATGCGTCACGTGGGCTAGGCTTCATGCGGCTTGAGGTGGAAGAGGACGCGCTCGACCATATTGCCCAAACAGCAGGCGGCGATATTCGCCGAGCGCTGAACGCGCTTGAATTAGCTGCCGTAACGACGCCTTCGGAGCCGGACGGTTCGGTACGGGTTACGCTTGATGTCGCACAGGAATCGGTCCGCAAGCCGACAGCTAAGGCGGACGAGTCAACGCAGTATGATGTATTGTCTGCTTTTCATAAAAGTGTGAGGGGCTCTAGCGATGCGGCGCTGTTCTGGTTCTTGTACGCTGTCGAGAAGTTGGGCATGGAGCCGATGACGTTTATTCGCCGGCTTATTGTCGCTTGCAGCGAAGATATCGGGCTAGCGAATCCGCAAGCGATGCTGCAAGCAACGGCTGCATTGGATGCTTATCGCAAGATTGGCTGGCCAGAAGCCAAATATAATATTGCCCAGGCAATATTATTCGCAGTAGAAAGCCCGAAGTCGAATGCAACTGCAGTGGCAATCGGCCGCGTGATGGATACGATTAGCCAATCCGGTACGATGGAAGTGCCTTTGCATCTGCGGGATGCCCATTACAAGGGCTCGGAGAAATTGGGGCATGTCGGTTATCAGTACCCGCATGATTTTCCAGGCCACTATGTGGTCCAGCAATATTTGCCTGATCAGCTTCATGGCAAATCGTTTTACAACGCAACGGAACAGGGGATGGAAGATAAAATTCGCCAAAACCAACAAAGAAGAAGGGAACGCCGATCGCGCTAAACCGCACGCAGCTTGGAAGCGTACAGTTATGCGGACAATGGATTGTAAGCTGATTTCGGCATATGGCCGGAGTCGGCTTTTTTAATTTTCTTTTCTTTTCATAAAGTAACTTAACCATCGTAAAGCTTCTTGAATGATTTCAAATAGCAGGCCGCCAATCCCGAAAAGAACAGCTAACGACACAGTCGTTTTGAAGTTTGCTAAGAAAGAGAGTATGAACAAAATGCCGATTGCTGGAATGAGCGTGTACGATATAATTTTCAATATTATTTGTCGAATTCCCAGTATAGGTACAGCTTTGTAGATCATTCCGTCAATAAAAATAGATAGAGGTATAAGCAGGAAGATGTATATTGCCAGAATGATGAAGATACCCCCAAAAAATTGCCTGCTAAAGGAATAGTAAGAGTCACTTTCAGCTAAAGCAGGGCTATGGTTAATTAGAGTGCTAACGATTGAAATAACAAATGCAGACACTAGTGCAGATATAAATTTGGAAATCATGGCCTTCATCCTCCTTATACTTATGTAGGAAAGCCCGTGAAACTGATATTTCACAGGCCTTATGCTACTTAGTTTGAAATATTATAAGATCTAGATAATGTACTTGGCGCACCTAGATAATCGAAACCTTCGTTAGGATGTGCAAAAAGCTGCAAATTTGATGCTCCATTATCGATTTGGATATATAACTCATGGGCCGGCGCCCTATCATGCTGTCCTACAAAAGCGTAGAATCCATTTCTCCATGTTTTTGCATTCATTTCATAATCGATTTCCCCGCCAGCAGCAGCAAATGGATTGCCTACTTTATGATAGACCGTATAATCAGTATTGGTTGGATTAAGTGCGTTCGTGATGGCATTAAAATAATTATCAGTTGCAGTTAATGTTACTAATGCGTTGTAGTTAGCATCATAAGCAGTAGTTGGACTTACAGTTTGTGCGTATTGGTGTGTTGTATTGCCGTCAGAGTAATAAAGTGCTTTCCCCCATGCTTTCGAACGATATGTTTCTGCAGTTAAACTAAATGTACGGTTATCCTCTTTAAACCAGGTGATTTTGGGGCCCCATATGTAACCCGATCAAGTGGCGGGATTGTACCATGGATCCTTTGCGTATGCATCTGGAATAAAAGTTTTATATGTCCAAGCCAAGCTTTTGCTTACAGTTGCAGCGGCTGCGACCGATACTTGGGTGTTATTTGTTGAATTTAGTTTAGATGTGTCTACAATTTTGATAATACTGTATGGCCTATTGGAAATTTTTTTAAGCTCCTCATCTGTAACTTCCTTGCCGTTATCCAGATACCATGATTTAACTTGATTCGTTTCTTCGGAAGTTAATGGAACACTATTTTGGCTTTTTTCGTTTTTGTTGAAACTAAGATTAGAAACATTGAATTTGTTATCATTGCCTGAATAGATTTTATTATTGTCGAAATCATGAATTTTTACATTTTGATTATCTGACTTCCATGATAACTGAATAGATGTTTGATTTGAATGTGACTTAAGATGAATGTTTTGATTCTTTTCTGCAAATGTTGTGTGTACATTGACGGATAAAAGTAAAACCGATGTAGCGAGTGAAATTGATATGCTCCCTATACGGTAGACAGGTGAAATAATAAAACCTGTGTTGCCGTAAAGGGAGCATTTTTCGTGTCCAAAAAAGAACATACTGCCTCAGAGAAATTCGCTATCGTTCAGGAGATCGAGAGTGGTTGTATAGGCGTTAAAGAGGCGGTTAGAAAGTTCGGTATCAGCAAAACAACGCTTGCCAAATGGCGTCGTCGTTATCGCGTGTACGGCTATGAGGGATTAGAGCCCCGTATTCATAATCGCAGTTATTCCGCTGAGCTTAAGCTTCAAGCCGTCAAGGATCATCTTGAGGGGGGATTATCGCAATATCAGGTAATCGACAAATATAAGATTGCCAGCCGATGTCAACTTGCGAGCTGGGTTAAGAAGTATAATGGTCATAGTAGCTTAAATGCTTATACAGGGGGATCACCAGCTATGACAAAAGGACGCTCAACAACATACCAGGAGAGGATTGACATTGTTCTGTATTGTCTTGCAAACGAGCAGGACTACAAGAAAGCGGCGAATCGATTCCAAGTCTCCTACCAGCAAGTATATG
>NZ_WSTC01000014.1 GCF_009789195.1 Paenibacillus sp. MMS18-CY102
AAGATCATCAAACTTTAGCACCAATTTATTGGAATGATAAGACGCATCAAACATTCTGGCAATTTGTTGACAAAAAGTATTTTTATGATAATTATGTGATTGGGGTTCCGAAGGGTTCGGTATCCACTCCAACTTATGGGTGGAATGGGTATACTGGAACTTATCGTTTTAATGGTACAGCGGCGTCAGGTAAAGGAGGCTGTGACTGTTTTACAGCAGGTACGAAGATTCAGACAGACGAAGGGGAGAAGAATATCGAAGACATTGAAGTCGGAGATAAGGTTCTCTCGAAGGATGAAGAGACTGGAGAAGTAGCGTATAAAGAGGTTACGGCTACGTTCAACCATGAAACGGATGAAATATATAGCATCCAAGTGGGCGGTCAGACAATAGAATCGACCTTTAACCATCCATTCTATGTAAAAGACAAAGGGTGGACATTCGTAAAAGACCTCAAGGTTGGCGACTTGCTTGTTCAGAGCGATGGGAATACACTCAAAATTGACAGCATCGAATTAGAACAAAAGCATGTCACGGTTTACAACATGACGGTTGATGAGTTCCATACGTATTTTGTTAGTGGTCTTGGGATTTGGGTTCATAACACAAGTTGTAGTGGGGGCATGAACAATGTTCGTGTTATGCAAAATACAAAAGTTAAGGGCTACACAATTAGTATGGATGTTGAAAAGGGTGGCTCTGGTCAAGTTAATATTCATGTAAAAGTAAATGATACGAAATATTTCTACAATTCGGAAAAAGGCGAATTCCTTGATGCTAATGGTAATAGATTACCTAATTCACTTAGAGGAAATGAACAAATCAATGCTGCTTTGAAAAAAGCGCAAAAATATGAACAGAATTGGAGTGGTAATTAAAAAATGGTTAAGAAGAAAACAAATACATCAAAACCTCAAGAGATAAAATGTATTAAGTACAATCAGGATGATATTTTAGAGATTTTAACCGAATTTTTAGCAAAAAAGATGGGGCTAGGAACATTTTATTCTAAAGCACTATTGTTAGGTACTCCCGGGAAGGATTTAAGATTACTCGCTGTACTTGGAGAACTTGACGATGATGAAAAAATTGAATCCGTTAATCTAGACGAACTAGATAAAAATATGGATTTCAACGGCACACATTAATAAACATGTAAGGTTCGAGCGGCTTATACTGGTACCCATACACTGGACACTTAAAAAAAAGTGTTTAGCGTGTGGGTACCTGTTTTTTGTATACTAGATTCAACAGTGGGGGCGAGAATATGAGCAAGAAGCTCTTTAATGAAAATGAACGTGTACTTTTGGCGAATAATCCAAATGTTTTGCGGGTCAGTGAGAAATCAATCACCTATGCAGATGAGTTCAAACGCCGATTCATCGATCAATATTTATTAGGAAGAACTCCTCGAGAGATTTTTGAAGCGAATGGCTTTGACATGGAGATGCTCGGGATCAAACGAGTCGAGCAAAGTGCGGACCGTTGGAAAAAAGCCTATGACAGAGACGGAATAATCGGACTGGCGGACTCACGCAAAGAAGCAGCCTTGCGCCCGTTGAAACAAACGTTATCACCCGATGAGATTATTGCCAAACAAGAAGCGAAGAACAGGCTGCTAGAAGCACAACTGGAATACGTAAAAAAGTTAGACAGGAGCGAAAGGAGGCTGTTAGCAAACGGAGAAAACCTAAATAAGAGCGAACGGTTCGAATTCATCCAAGGTGCGATTAATCAAGGTTTTGGACGCAAGACGGGCTATCTTTGCGAACTGCTTGACGTATCACGCTCAGGCTTTTACAACTATCTTTTATCTGCCCCTAAACGCGAAGAACGTGCGCGAAAAGACGAACAATCCGGCGCGCTTATTAAGAAAGCCTTTCATCGCAGAGGGTTCAAGAAAGGCTCGCGTTCCATTAAAATGATACTAAAACATGAATATGACACGGCTTACAACCTCAAGGGGTCTGAAGATACTACACTTAAGCCTATTCCAATTGATTAAGTAACATGATGCCATATGCGAGTGTAACAAACTTGCATGTGGCTTTTCTTTTGACTTAGCGTAGCGATTGAAACTGACTCTGAGATTAGAGGTAGCTCAGGGGCGCTGCTGAACAGATATTATTATGACATCTGGGGAAAAATCATCACCCAAACGGAACAGATGTCCAATCCATTCCAGTATACTGGGGAAATTATGATGACGAGTCTGGGCTTATTTATTTAAGAGCAAGGTATTATGACCCGAATGATAGGCGGTTTATTAGCGAGGATACGTATGAAGGTGATATAAATAACCCGCTGAGCTTAAATCAGTATACGTATGTGCATAGTAATCCGTTAGTTAACGTTGATCCTAGCGGTCACTTTTGTGTATCAAAGGACGGGAGAAATACTCATGCAGGCGAGTGCGCTCCCAACTCGGATGGATATTTTATAAGTGATTACCAATCTGATTCCATGCCTTATATAGTGAATGGTCAAATTAGAGGGAATTTTCAACATGGAAAAATATTATATTACGCTAAGAGAGATTGGAATTATCAAACGTTCTGGCAGATGGGGATTAGTGAGAAAGAATTTTATAATACTTATGTTCTGGCAACCCCAGGTGGGGGAATGCCCGCATTGTATAATTCAACATGGAATGGTAGTGGATATGTTGCTAGTATTGGTTACAAAGGTGGGGCGGTTGCGGGTAAACCTGCATCAGGACGGTCCGGCTGTGATTGTTTTACTGCGGGAACGAAGGTTCTCACAGACGAAGGGGAGAAACCTATCGAGGAAATTGAAGTAGGTGACAAAGTCCTAGCCAAAGATGATGAGACAGGCGAGATGGCTTACAAGGAAGTCGAGTGGCTCTTCCAACGTGATGTTGAGGAAACGTATAATATTACTGTTGGCGGCGAAATCATTACAACAACCGAAGAGCATCCGTTCTGGATTGTCAACAAAGGTTGGATCAAGTCCAAAGACCTTGTTGTAGGCTATGTTCTCACAACTTCTGATGGCAAGGAATTAGCCATTGAGAAGATTGAAGTTAAGAAGGAACATAAGACTGTCTATAACTTTATGGTTAATGATTTCCACACATATTTCGTTTCAAACCTTGGAATATGGACTCATAATGCATGTAAGCCAATCAATTTACCATCTTATAAGTCAATTAATATCGATATGGACCATATAACTTCGGGTCATACTGCTGGAGGTTCGCGCGCTAAACAGAGTGGAGGGAAAACTATCTTCCCATCTAATATGAGCGAGTCCCAAATTGAAAAGACTGTACGTGAAGCATATAAAAATGGAAGTAAAGTACAAACCCAAGGAGACCGTGTCTTAGTTAGAGGGGAAGCAAATGGTGTACAGGTTGAAATGTGGGTGAATACAAAAACAAATACTATAGAGACAGCATACCCAATCAATTAAGAAAGGGTGAGATATTTTGGTCAAGATCATTTTTAATGAAGATAAGATTGAAATAAGTAAGTATGGTGCGATAACAGGAGAACTTTATTTTCAAGTAAAGGACACTTTCTTTCCTGCTGTAAATTGGAGCGATTTTATCGTTGTTATTTTAACTTGGTGGAATAAATCCGCAGATTTACTTGCTACATCCTCTGTAGGGGCTACTGCTAATTTTAGTTTTATGGATGGACCTTTTAATATCCGGGGGACGAAGAGCGAAGACAGTGAGAAGGTAACATTGATGTTTGTAAAAAGAACTTCAAGTGGTGAAGAAGTTCTCAACACTATCGATGTTGATGGTAATGTTCTAAGACATACGATCCTTAACGTATCAAGACGCGTTCTCAAAGTTATTAAGAATAAAGATTTCCAAATAAACAACGATGATATTGTTGAACTAGAGAAAATAGTTTCTTCGTAATTTTGTTACGCGCCTAGCCTTGGAGTTGTGGACAATCTAAGGCTTTCTTATGCACTTCATTTTGAATTTGAGGAGGAACTGCAATGAATATTAGAGATTGAGTGAAGGGAAAAGAAATCATTCTGTTGCGCGGGTCAAAGGGGCATAGAATTTGCCGTGAGGGGATTAAACAGTACGACATGATTATTAATCAAAGACCCTAGGGAATTAATTCCTTAGGGTCTTTTCTTTTCCCCGACTAGCCAACTCATCCACCAACGCAACATTCCCTGGATCCTCATAAAATGCAATCTTCGCCGTAAGCAGCTCCGCATTCGCCTTCAACGCTTCAATCTCCTTCAGCACTTCCTCCCGATGCGAGGCAAGCAGCGCCTTGCGTTCCTCGATCGTCGAGCTGCCTAGCTTGCTCCAATCGCAGTATTGCTTAATTTCTTTGATGGGCATACCGGTATCCTTCAAGCAGCATATTAACTTAAGCCAATTCATATCGGCGTCGGAGAATACGCGGTTGCCGGATGCGTTGCG
This sequence comes from Paenibacillus sp. MMS18-CY102, assembly GCF_009789195.1. Taxonomy (GTDB): domain Bacteria; phylum Bacillota; class Bacilli; order Paenibacillales; family Paenibacillaceae; genus Paenibacillus_T. Next base: position 4,418 of record NZ_WSTC01000014.1, read on the forward strand.
GGAGACGAAGGGCAGCAGCCCCTCTTTGTCATAAAAGCGTAAGGTGTGTGCAGTGAGACCGAATTGTTGGGCAGCTTCATTGATCGTATAGGCCATATAAAATAATCCCCATTTCGTGCTTGACTTAGAGTGAACTCGAAGTGATAACCTCGAATTAAGCCACCGACGAACATAATCAACCTCAGTGGTTAACCCATACATTAAAGGAGATCTTGCCATGAATACAAGCACAAAAATTGCATTAGTAACCGGAGGAAGCCGTGGACTAGGCCGGAATACGGCGCTGGCTTTAGCAAATAAAGGACTCGATGTCATCGTAACGTATCACAGCCAGAAGGACCAAGCGGATGCTGCCGTAAGCGAGATCACAGCGATGGGCAATCGCGCGGCAGCCTTGCAGCTCGATGCAGGCTTAGTATCCTCATTCGATGATTTTGCGGCGCGGCTTACCGAAGTGCTGCAAGCCAACTGGAATCGGACGAGCTTCGATTTTCTAATCAACAATGCGGGCTTCGGAATCAATACACCATTCGCCAGCACGACGGAGGAGCAGTTCGATAGCTTGATGAACGTGCATTTTAAGGGCGTTTATTTCTTAACGCAAAAGCTGCTTCCGCTGCTGGCCGATCAAGGCGGAATTGTGAACGTTTCGACGGGACTCGCACGATTCTCGCTTCCAGGCTATAGCGCGTATGCGGCGATGAAGGGTGCAATTGAAGTGCTGACTCGCTATTTAGCGAAGGAGCTTGGCCCTCACGGCATTCGCGTGAATGTAATCGCGCCTGGCGCAATCGCGACCGATTTTGGCGGCGGCTCCTTGAAAGCGAGCCAAGAGATGCGCGAGTATATCGGCTCGATCACAGCACTTGGCAGAGCAGGCGAAGCGGATGACATCGGCGGTGTCGTAGCATCGCTATGCTCGGATGAGATGGGCTGGGTGAACGCGCAGCGGATCGAAGCATCCGGCGGCATGTTTCTGTAAGCTTCACGTAACGGGGACGTTCCCACAACTCCCCCACACCGAACCGCTAGATGGCCACACGAAGCAAAAGTGGCTCTCCTGCGGTTTTTTTTGATTCTCGCTCGGCATCCTAGGAAATTCATTCGGAATTTGGGACACAATACGATCATTAACCAACTCTGGGAAGCAGGTGCCCTTACATGAAATTTACGAAAAGGTACATGGTGTTTGCTCTTCTTTTCGCATGCAGCGTTTCGTTGGATATTGCCTTAGACATCATTCAACAGCTTCCACCGTACCGAATCAAACGTAACTTACTGTTCCCTTATCTGATGCTGGACCCAATTGAGGCAGTTGTTTTGGCCATACTCATCATTATCTTGTTCCGGAAGCCATTGGCCGCGCTGGTCTCGGGCCTGCTGAAACGCATGCATCAATCATTAAGCGGGAGCGGAGGGACGCCGCCCTCGTCGAATCCATCCGATCAGCAATAGGAGCATCGGGATTCCGAATTGCAGCGGCAAATGGAGATAATAAGGTACAAGCTTAAGCCCCTCATTCAAGTGCTCGGTTAGGTTGCCGGCGATAGTGAGCGAGGTGAACAATACGATTAACCCGATGGGCGTAACTAACGTCTTGTAGTTATCCATTCGGAACAAATCGCGGGCTGCCAATATGGCAGCGAACATGAACGTGCCGATTTTGAAAAAACTCGTGATGACAAGCAAGAACAGAACAAGCGAATCCATCCGCTGAATGAATTCAGCAAGGCGCAGACGGCTCAAGGAAGTGAAGAGAGGGAATGTCGCCCTTGAGGCGATCTCAATGCCAAGGACCGATATATTCACGAAAGTTGCAAAGCACAATAAGATGGCGCTTAACGCCATTGCGCCGATCGCGACTGGAACGGCGATGTTCACTTTTTTGGTCAAGTAAGGCAAGAACATGGTCATTACGACCATTTCGCCAAAGGGAAATGTAAGATTCGTCGGAAATAATGCTTTCCAGACGGGCTTGAAGCCATTGCCCAAAATCGGAAGCATGCGATGGCGGTCCGATAAATCCGAGAATGCGACCAGTGAGACGATAAATAGAAACATCGCGCAACATAGCAGGAAGAAGACGAAAGCGGTTCGCCCGAATACTTCGATTCCGAGGCGGATCAAATAGCCGACGACGATGATAATGAAGACTGCTAGCGCAAACATTGGTGTGGAATCATAGGCGGCGGCAGCCAGCAAATCGATGAAATCGCGCGTGTTGCGTCCTGCAATATAGATGAAATAAAGGAGATAGGCAAAGCCAAGGATCCAACCGGGAACAGGACCGATGATCTTGCGCAAATACCCCGTCAATGGAAGGTCTGGATACATGTGATACAGTGTCCCATGTACGCATACGAAGAAGGTTATGCCAATAAGGCATCCGCACAAAATGACGATCCAGGCATCCTGCTTCGCTTCCATGCCGACCGGAATGACGACGGCTGATCCTAGCTCAAACAAAGTAACCCATGCGAACAGATGCAAGGGGCCAAAATACTCTAGTGGGCGTTTCATGCAAGCTTCCTCCTAGCTATTAGGATTTCTCTTTCTCTAACAACGATTTGCCCCTCATGCCTGCCCGTTGAATCTGTCCCTCGAAGGCAATGCTCACTTCTGCCTCTGCAAAAGTTTCGCCCCATGTCTCTTCGTACTGCTTCCACTGCTTGGGATGGGTACGCTGCAAAATAATGCCGAAGCCGAACACATCGGCTTGGAACGTTTGCGCTTGGCGGATCGCGGCCATCATATTCGCTTTCGTCTCTTCGCCCCATTCCTGCTCCAACTGGGTTAGCACACTCAGTTTTCCTAACGGAATCCCACATTTCACTTCGGCTACGTTACCTTCCGACATGACGTGTATTTTAACGTTAACTCGCCCATTTTTGATCGAGACATCCGTTTTCGTTTTGCTTTTGATCACCTCGAGCGCTACACCATCAGGCTTTCCTTCGCATGGCAAATTCAAGACTGTACTTTTCGTTCGATTCGCGACGAGCATGTATCCTCTTGCTTTTTCATTTTCCAGCCACCCTGCAAGCTTCCCCTCTCGAAACACTGCAACCCCGGATACTTCAAGATGATAGGGAGGGCGGGTCTGCTCTAAATTTTGTTTTTTGCCAACATGCTCGTCATCTCCCACGATTTTCACTCCGCTGATCGAGGGTTCCGCACCCGGATTAATGAGCTTGCGAATGGTGTCATCAATGCCGATGATGGGCGATTCGGACCAAATTCGCGAGGACACCTCGCTGGCGCCCAGAAGCGCTTCTGCTTCCAGCGGCGATAGCGGGACGATTGCGCTGATTAGTTTGCTGGGCGATGTTCCTTTGGCAACGAGCAGCATAGACGTTAACCGAACCTCATGTGAGCGTTCGAAAAAATCGAATATTTCTTTAATTCCTGATTTCGCGATCCGTTCGCCAAGAACGACGACTTGCACATGGGAGAAAAACAGTTGCCTAGGAACTTGTTTAGACGCTTTGCGAATGCCTTCAAACAACGTATTGGACCGTACGCTATAAATGGAAAATGGCGCATACCCATTGCCGCTTTTGCCTGAACTCGACAGCTCGCCGGGCATGACGACTTGAAAAGAAAGCTCGTATTCATCGGAGTGTTCCGCTTTGTCGATTGCCATGGCGGTTACGACTGCAAGTGAATTCAGTTCCCTGCTGTTCCAGCAGCCTGTCAAGAAGAAGGTGGAGGCGAGTACTAATGCTGCTAGAACAAGCTTTGCTAATCGTCTAACTCGCTTCATATGCCAGCGCCTCCTGTCTGATTCATGAGATTATTGTTGTGGCTGTTGTCCTGGCGGCATCCGAACGGTGTCTTCTGCGGTATCGTCTGGCCGGTCTCGAATGCTCCAGTGCGGGAGCCGTACGAAAATATCTTTCATCTGTTTGTATTTAAGCGGGACAAGCGGCGATAGGAACGATACGCCAATCGAGCGCAGCGCATTCATATGCCCAATCATCATGATCATGCCAAGCACGATGCCATAGAAGCCTAGAAACCCAGCCGCAAGCATGAACAGAAAACGGAGCAACCTTGCTGTGATGGCCATGTTGTAAGCCGGAATCGAGAAGTTCGCGATGGCGGTAATGGCAACAACGATGACCATAATCGGAGATACGATGCCTGCTTGGACTGCTGCCTCTCCCAGCACGAGAGCGCCGACGATGGATACCGTCTGTCCGACCGCCCGTGGCATTCGAACGCCTGCTTCCCGTAGGATTTCGAAGCTGATTTCCATAGAAAATGCTTCAATAATCGCAGGAAATGGCACGCCTTCTCTAGAACCTGACAGATTGATCAGAAGCGCCGTTGGCAGCATTTCCTGATGGAAAGTAGTCAAGGCAATGTAGAAAGCTGGTCCAAATAGGGAGATAACGAATGCTACGTAACGAAGCAAGCGGATAAAAGTTCCGATATCGTACCGTTGATAATAGTCTTCAGCAGCCGCGAAAAATTGCGCAAATATGGTAGGCACGACCAAGGCGAACGGCGTTCCATCGACCAAAATCGCAATACGCCCTTCTAGCAGGTTCGCGGCAATGACGTCGGGCCTTTCTGTATTGAATACAGTAGGAAAAGGCGAATTCCAATTGTCTTCGATAAATTCCTCGATATAACCTGACTCCAGGATCGCATCGGTATTGATTTTGCCAAGGCGTGTCCTGACCTCTTGTACGATCTCGTCCTTCGCTATCCCTTCGATGTACAGCATTGCGACGCTCGTCTGTGTGACTGCACCGATCTTGATCGTTTCGAACCCAAACTTGGGGCTCCGGATTCGGCGCCGCACAAGCGCAATGTTCGTCGCAATCGCTTCGGTAAAGCTGTCCTTTGGCCCGCGGATGACGACTTGAGTGCTTGCTTCGGTTACCGCCCTTGTTTCTCCCCCAATCGTATTGCCGCAGATGCATTGATCCCATCCGTTGACAAGCACAATCGTCTTGCCTGTCAATAGTTCAAGGAGCATGCTCGTCCAGTTGTCTATCACTTCGATTTGGCCGATTGCCAGCGCATTGTCGCAGATGTATTGAAAAGCAGCTTCTGGAGACCCATCGCCGTCAGGCATTTCCGGCAAAAAAGGGGACATTAGCGACTTCATGACGAACTCGTTGACTAGTTCTTTATTGATAATCGAATCCAGATAAATCGCCGCTACAGGAAGCTTTTGTCCGGTTTGTAAAGTGAATTTGCGCACGATTAAGTCAGGGCTTGATGCCAGATCGGAGCGAATTCGGCTAATGTTCGCTTCTAGATCCGTATCCAGTTGAACAGGTGGGGCGGCCCGGCTAGGAGATCCATTCTGGCTGCCGATGCTGTTAGCGCCGCCGCCGCTGGCACCGCCATTGCTGAACAAAGCTCTTCGTACCTTCCTCACATTCGCACCTCCTCAGACTGCATGTCACTATGCATGCCGTGTTTGGTTAGTATGTGTTACTTGTCCTTTTTTTACCTATGTAGATTGGTTTTCTTTATAAAATGTAAGGTGCAACGTCACAGCATTGTGGCAACTCAGCCGGTTTCAGCAGCGCAAAAGAAGCCGAGCGAAGCGGATTTGGCTTCTTTTTATCAGAAATGTGTTTATTAGTGGTATACTGGTTAGTACGGGTTCGGCAAATCGCAACGCATGGAACTAGCGATGAACGACGGAACGTTCTTTTAGATAAATGGGATAGGGAGTTGTCACGATGGCGAAAGAAGAAGTGATATTGACGCAAGAGGGCTATGACAAATTAATGGCGGAGCTCGAGGAGCTTAAGACGACCACGCGCAAGGAACTTGCGGAGCGCCTGAAAGTCGCGATCAGCTATGGCGATCTTAAGGAAAATAGCGAATACCATTCCGCGAAGAACGACCAATCGTTCGTTGAGACGAGAATTAAGACGCTGGAACAAATGTTTAAACACGCTCGGATCGTGAAAGCAGAGCAGCTTGAAGCAACCGAAGTGCAAGTAGGATTCACAGTTACACTTCATGATGTCGAGTTCGACGAAGAAGTCGTTTACACGATTGTCGGTCCTGCCGAAGCTGATATCGCGAACAATAAGTTGTCCTACGAGAGCCCGCTAGGCAAAGAGCTCATGGGCAAAAAGGTTGGCAGCGAGATCACAGTAACCGCGCCATCCGGTTTAATTAGCTACAAAGTATTGAATATTGCGATTTAATGTAAGGAAGGAGAGTGCAGGGGATTGGGCCTGCGCTCTTTTTTGTACAGTCCAGTGCCGGACGTGCCATTGCAAATCGTACAATGAAAAAGAAGTGTAAAATTGTCGGCCATCAGCGGATATGGTATGATGCTTATAATGATAATCATTATCAAATAGGGGCGATGACATGACGGTGAGCGCATACGATTTTTCATTGGTGAAAACTTATTTACATATTTCGCCTGAGGGCGTGGATCATTTATTGGATGAAATGGCTGGAACGGAATTTTTCAACTCCGCTCGGCTTGTGGAAATGATGGAGAAGACGGGCGAAGCTGTGCAGGCGAATGGCCGGAAGCTGCCGGGTTCGTTTTTCGGCACGTCCCTTAGCCATCTGTGCATTACGAAGCTGATTTTCCTTGCGATGTATGATAAGGTAATCGACCTGTCGCTGGACAATGTGATGCTGCAGATCGATTATGAGGAAGGGCATGGGCATCCTCATCTGGGCTATCGCATCAAAGAAGTGCGCGTGCAGGACATGCCTGCCGGCAATGGGGATGGGTTTGTTTTGGCCGATTGGCGCAAGTTTTTGTCCGCCAGCGTGACGCCAGCCGTAGAGGCGATTGCGGAGGCGGCGAACGCAAAGGCGGAGATGATCTGGCAGCAGTTCGGCGGGATTACCGGCATGGTGCGGGATTTTGTGCAAAATATGCAGCTGCCCCCGGAAGTTGCTGAGCGGTTTACGCATCATTTTAACCTGCTGTCTGAAGAGGTTGCGCCTGATGTATTCAACCGGAGGCGGAATCCGTTCAAGTGGGAGCTTCGTTATATCGATAACCCTTACGAGCCGGGTGAGCAATGGGTCATGCGTTCGGCCTGCTGTTACTACGATAGCCGGAAGGACGGCGAGAAATGCTTCGTCTGTCCGCGAATGACGCTTGCCGAACGGGCTGAGAAAGTGGCATGCATACAAGCAGGAGCAGATGCACAATCAGAAGCAACAAGCGCTTAAAGCCGATCGGCTTAAGCTTCCATATCTCGCTCCGCAAACCGCCACGCTAATATGGCGGTTTTTTTGCATGCTAAAACCTCGTTGTCACAAAAAAAGCCCCTTCCCCGTTCTATGTGCAAATGCGCAAAGAAGGAGTGGATACGAATGAAAGAACAAATTTGTGTCGTATGGGGCGGGGGCTATGCGGGCATACACGCGATCAAAGCGATAGAGCAATGGTACAAAAGCTCGGAGGGCAGCCAGCAATGGCGGCTTGTCCTCGTAGACAAAGCACAGCATCATGTGCGGAAGGTGTTGTTGTTCCGGCCGGCGGTAGACGAGGCAGGCATCGGCGTTCCTTGGCGGCAGATCCTGCCGGAGAGCGTTCAGTTCGTGCAAGGCGAAGTAACGAATGTCGATGGCACGAACAAAAGCTTGCACTATCTGGATCCCGATGGCAATGAGCAGCAGCTTGCTTATGATGTGCTCGTAATTGCGGCAGGGAGCAGCGCTCGCAAGCCGTTGCCAGAGCAGGGCGGGTTTGCATTAAGCGATGTAGGAGCGGCAGAACGCATTCGGGCGCAGTGGCAGGCCAATATGAAGCAAGCCACAGCTGAAGCATCCGTAGCGAAAAGGGACCAGTTGATGGCTGCCGCAGTCGTTGGTGCGGGAATTACGGGTATCGAGACAGCGGCTGAACTCGCCTATGCGATGAAAGCCGAAGCGGCGAGACTAGGGCTTGACCCGTCGCGTGTTCGCGTACATCTGTTGAATAAGCAGCCGCGGCTATTTATGGAGGGGGCGCCGAAGGCGAGCCGCAAGCTGGATCGGGAATTGGCTGCATGCGGAGTAGCTGTTCACCATTCATGCCAGGTTTTGCGCGAAGACGGAGGGCGGCTCTTCTTCGTTGAGGGTGCTCCGCTGCCTGTTGGGTTAACCGTCTGGACGCTCGGCCTCGTGCCGAATCCTGCTCTACGCAATATGCCACTGCCGCTCACGGAGGCTGGACAGATTATCGTGGATGAATGCTACCGGGTACAAGGATTAACGAATGTGTACAGCATCGGCGATTGTGCGCATATCGTAGACCCCGTGAGCGGGAAGGCGGATCAGATGACTTGCAAGGAAGCTGTCCCTCAGGCTCAGCGTTTAGGCAAAATCATCCGGGCAGACCAATCGGGACAACCGGCTCCTTCCCATAAAGCAGTGACGGATTTGTTCTGCATTGGTCTCGGCCCTGGCCGCGGGCTTCTATGGACGCATAAGTGGGGGCTTGATATGATCATTACAGGCAAGCTGGCATATCGAATCAAAAACTACGTATGGGATGCCGCCAGTATGCTGAAGGGATGAACAGGAAGGATCAGTTTGGTGCCAGTGATGATAGAGGGCGGTGCATGTAATGATCGAATTGTATGAACGGTATAAGAGCCTTCTTTTCCGGCTCGCCTATCAATTAACCGGATCCGTGTCGGATGCCGAAGATGCGGTGCAGGATGTGTTCGTGAAGCTGCAGAATGTGAACGTGCAGGTGAGCCAATTATCGGAACCGAAAGCGTATCTGTGCAAAATGGTAACGAACCGTTGCTTGGATCACCTCCGGTCAGCGAAGACACGCCGGGAGCAATACGTTGGGCCATGGCTGCCTGAGCCTTTTCTAACGCCTACGGAAGATGATGCGTTCGAAGCTGTCGTCCGTAATGACCTGCTCTCTTATGCGTTGTTGGCGTTATTGGAACGATTGACACCCTCCGAGCGGGCTGTCTTTGTCCTGAGGGAAGCGCTGGGCTTCGATTACCCCGCCATTGCAGGGCTAATCGATAAGAGTGAGGCGAACTGCCGTAAGCTGATGAGCCGGGCTCGAGGCAAGATGGGCGTGTCCGAAGAGGAGCTGGCCGGGGCAGGAACTGTGGGGGAAGAATGGATTCAACATTTTCTAGCGGCGCTCTCGCAAGGAAATGTGGAAACCGTGCTTGAGCTTCTTGCCGATGATTCTGTCGTTGTATCCGATGGCGGCGGCAAAGTGCTCGCTGCGATTCAACCGATCGTATCGAAAGAGCGTGTGGCACGATTCTTGCTTGGCATTATACGCAAAGGTCAGCAGGAGCTTGTAGTTGATCTAGCGATCGAACTGGTGCCAATAAATGGCCAAATCGCCGTTGTGATGCGAGAGGGCGGAAGCGTGACGAATGTCATTTTCCTGCAAGAAAAACAAGGGTTGATGCAAGAGATGTATATCGTTCGGAACCCGGATAAGCTGGCGCATCTCCAGTAGCCTCATAGAAGTATCGCAACATGACGCAAAAACCCACATCCCCCGATGTGGGTTTTTGATGTTTTTAAGGATCTAGGATTATCCCGTAAAGTTGCCTGCCCCAGCAATTCCGCTAAAGTTGCGAGCTTGGATATTGTTGAAAATATCGGTTGCGGCAGCGTTCGTGTAAATTTCTGCAGTGTATTGGATTTGGCCGGATTAGATGTCTGCTACCGGCGGCATATCGATCGCTGTAAAGCCGAACATTTCGTTTTCAGATTCGCGGCTGTATGAATGCCTGGCTAAGAGATTGTTTTTATTTGCATGGCAATTAGAACGTTATTGAAATCCGCCACGTAGCGCGAAGGGGAAAACTGTGTTTGAATATGCTGCTCACCTTGCCTGATGATGTCTGCCCGCATCGCCTTGTTTTCCATCAGTTCAATGGCATGGCAGACGGCATCGTGAACGGCGCCAGAGAAAAACTTGCCTGTGACGTTGTGAATAATGGCGCTGCGAATGCCATCGGAATCCGTTGACAGCACGGGGCAACGGCAGCTAAGCGCTTCGGATGCCGCGTAACCAAAACTTTCGTTGTCCGAGGTAGAGACGAGCATGCCGCCTGAGCTGCCGACCGTGGAGAGATAGAAGGGCATCGAGCTGTGCGGAATGTTGGAGTGGAAGGTAAGCCGATTGCCCAAGTTCAGCTTGTGAACCATGTTATGGAATTGCACCAACTCGTCAGCTTCATAGATCGAGGAGTCTCCGCACATCCACAAGCTAAGCCCAGGATAAAAACGCGCAAGCCCGGAGCCAACCTGCAAGAATAGCTTCCAATTCTTGTTGCGCTCAATTCGGCCAATCCAGGCGAGAATCGGCTGCCCTGTCGGATTCAAGGCGGGAATCGGCTGGTGGCGGAAAAGATTCGTATCGACGATATTTTGAATATAGAAGCGCGGAAAATCATGAAGGTACGCATTATAGAGCTCCATTAAGTGGGCGGTCTTGTTCGTAATGGCGCCATTGGCATACAGACGGATAAAATAAGCGGCGTTCGATAATGTAGAGAACGCTTGCTCCTTCGTTCCCAGGCCTTGCGCTTCATAGAGAAGCGGGCCCGTGTAGCCGAGCCCTCTCAGCCTTTGCAACATGATGTGATCGCAAGTCGAGACAATTGCAGCATATTGATGCGTTCGCAGCAAATTGGCAAGGTCCTCGTCACGATTCGTAATAAACAACGGGATATCGGTAATGTTTTGCCGGCCGGCACCATCCTGCAAATAGAGCAAATGGCCCTCAATTCCGATTTGCCTAAGCGCCTGGCATCGTAATCGGTTCATCGTCTCGACACCGCCGCTAGGGACGGAAAAGATAAATAGCATTTTCATCCGCTCAGCACGCCCTTGAAGTAGTAGTTGAACTTCTGCGCTCTATTCTATTCGGAATTCGTAACGCCCGATTGGATGATTGGCAAACGAAAAAAGAGATGGCGGCACGCCAACCCTCATATATATCGATAGGAGAGGGGGGATTGGACGATGTGGATGATTGTGCTCGGTTTCATCATCACAGGATGCTTATCCGGCTTTATTTTGTTCAGGAAGAACACCGTGCCCATCTTGCCAAATTCGGAGAGCGTGGCGCACACAGGCCTGTCTCCACGCAAGGTGTCTGTTATCATTCCGGCTCGCAATGAAGAGCAGAACTTGCCGGTCTTGCTCGAATCGCTTCAAGCGCAGAGTGCCCCTCCCTATGAAATTATTGTGGTGGATGATTTCTCAGAGGACCAAACGAGAGCAATCGCACAACAGTATGGCGTTCGAGTGATCGTGAATAGCGCATTGCCAGAGGGCTGGACCGGGAAGAGCTGGGCGGTGTGGAACGGTTATTTGCACGCGGCGGGCGATGTGCTCGTTTTTTTGGATGCGGACATTCGATTGCAGCCTCATGCCTTGGCATCATTGCTGCATGTAAGGGAGCGGTTCAAAGGGGTGATTTCCGTCGTACCCTATCACCATGCGGAGCGGATGTACGAGAAGCTTGCGTTAATCTTGAACATGCTGGGGATATTCGCTTTCACGTCGATGTTCGAACGGCATAACCCGAGAAAAGGGCTGTATGGATCTTGCATCATCGCATTGCGGGAAGATTACGAGCGGATTAACGGGCATGCCAGCGTAAAGTCCGAGGTGCTTGATGATCTGTTGATCGGGTCAAAATTTATGGCAGCGAGCATTCCCGTCACGAATTTTATCGGTCATGGGCTCGTTTCGTTCCGAATGTATCCAAGCGGCATTCGCAGCGAGATTGAAGGCTTTAGCAAGGGGGCAGTCCTAAGCACGGCAACGCTCAGGCCATGGACGACGATCCTGATCGCAATCTGGGTCATTGGCTTGTTGGCATCGAATGTTGGGATTCTAGTTACACACACATCATGGGCAGTCCCGATGCTAATCGGCTATGGCTTGTATATGGCACAGCTATTTTATTTTATGCGATATGTTGGCCGGTTCGGCATTGCCATCCCCGTGCTCCATGTCATCTCAACACTCTTCTTCATCGCCGTTATGTTGTACTCGCTATATCAAGTTGTGGTCGTTGGGCATGTCCGGTGGAAGGGCAGGCTGGTGCGGGTAGGAGGCAGAGGCGAATGATCGTCATCGGATGGACGGCTGTCCTGTTTCTAGCGGGGTCGCTTATGTTTTCTTACTGGTTAGGGCTTGTAAGCCGCAAAAATTTGAAAGCAGTAGGCGACGGCAATCCAGGTGCGTTAAATTTGTGGAAAGCTGCCGGGTATAAGCTAGGCATAGCAGGTGTATTGCTCGATTTTGCCAAAGGGTATGTACCCCTCCTATTCATTATTGGGATCGGGTTCGGTGATGGATATGAGCGCGTGCCGCTGGCGATTGCGCCGATTGCGGGCCATGCGTTCTCCCCTTTCCTGCGGGGCAAAGGCGGCAAAGCGATCGCGGTCACCTTCGGTGTATGGAGTGCGCTGACGGCATTCGAGGTTTCACTCGTATATGCGGTATTGCTGGCGATCCTGTCGGTGGCAAACCGCTGGCTTGGTTCTGGGAGGGGGACATCATCGCCAAGAGCAGATGCGCTGCAGGTCGTCGGTGGCATGCTGCTGCTTGGCGTATATTTAGCGGTGCGGCCGTTCGATTCCGCCACTCGGCTCATATGGCTTGGCAATTGGGCGATACTCGCCATTACCCACCGCGCGGAGTTGTTAGGCTGGCTGCGCAAACGAAGCGTAAACGATTAGCAGGGCGCAATGCGATTGATTTCGTTAATGGGACGAATTACAGGATTAGATCGGCGAATAACGAGGATGCAGAACAATTGTCTAAATTACGTTTGCAGATCGATGGCGAGACGGAATATTTAGATCGGGAACAAGGCGAAGCGTATATTGATCCATCGGGTTTTGAACAGATCATTGTTTCGGTTAGCATCCATCGCGTGGGCGGACTCGAATGGGATTGAAAAAGGCTCGGGTTTTCTTATTAAAAATTGAAAGAAGACAAGCCAATGCGATAACGTCTGGCTTGTCTTTGTTGTATCCTCTTATTCGGCTTCAATGCCGATATGCGAGTTGGCTGCGAAGTCGAATAGGCCCAAATCCGTCAGCTTAAGCTGCGGAATGACCGGAAGCGCGAGGAACGATAGCGTCAGGAACGGGTTAAAATGTTCGGGAGCCCCGATGGCGCGAAGTGCGTGATTTAGCTCTTTCATTTGCTTATACACATCATGGTAGCCAAGATTCGACATCAAGCCGCCGATCGGCAGCGACAGGGAAGCAAGCACTTCACCGTCTGCGACGACAGCCAAGCCGCCATTCGTAGCCGTCACATGCGCGATCGCGTCGATCATATCCGCGTCGGATACGCCAGCACAAATGATATTGTGCGAATCATGCGCAACGGTAGAGACGATTGCGCCTTTGGCGAATCCAAACCCCTGAACGATGCCAAGCCCGATATTGCCCGTGCCATGATGCCGCTCGACGACTGCAAGCTTCATGTAATCCTGATCTGCTGAGGCAACGAAACAGCTTGTTCCATCCAGCTTCACGGGAGCTTTAATATGGTTGGTTACGAGCGAATTCGGAATAATCCCGATAATGTTGCACATGCTGGACGTTGGCTTGATTTGAAGTTCTGCTGCTGTAAGCGGCTTTACGTTGTCATTGATCCGTGCGGATGTCGTGATGGTGTTATCGCGAGCCGTTTCCTCCCGGAATGTGCACTCCTGCAATTGGCCATCCGCATACGCACAACGGCCGTGCTTGAACACTTGGCGGATAGCCAGTTGATTCAGGTCATCCACGATCACGAAATCCGCGATATAGCCCGGTGCAATTGCGCCACGGTCGCGAAGGCCAAAGCATTCCGCTGCATTGATGGTCGCCATCTGAATGGCGGTGATGGGGTCAAGCCCGGACAGGATGGCAAGCCGAACGATGTGGTCGACGCTCCCTTCCTCGACTAAGTCATCAATCAATTTATCGTCGGTGACGAATAAGCAGCGGCGCGAATTGCGCGGCGTAATGGCGGGCAGGATTGCTTGCAAGTCTTTGGCGACGGTGCCTTCCCGAATCATGAGATACATGCCCAGATCGAGGCGATGCCTGGCTTCTTCGGCGTTGATGCTTTCATGGTCCGTACGGATGCCAGCCGCCATGTAGAGATTGAGCTGCTCACGTGGGATGCCAGCCGCATGCCCGTCGATATGTGCGTCTAACTCGATCGCGTCTGCGAGCTTATGCAGCAGTTCCGAATCGGCCGAAGCCAAGGCGGGGAAGTCCATCACCTCAGCAAGGCCAAGCACATTATCGTTAAAGTAGAATGGGCGCAAATCGTTCGCACCCAAACGCGCACCGCTCGTCTCGTAGGGGGTGCATGGCACGCAGGATGGGAGATTGGTAAAAATATCGATGGGTTGGTCGCGAGATTGCTCCAACATATATTGGATGCCATCGGTTCCCATGACGTTGCCGATTTCATGCGGGTCAGTAACGACAGTCGTTACGCCGTGCTGCACGGCAACACGGGCAAATTGCGGCGGTGTCAGCATCGAGCTTTCAATGTGAACATGCCCATCGATTAAGCCAGGAACGATCCATTGGCCAGCCGCGTCTACGGTCTGTTTGCCATCCTCATAAGCGCCAATGCCGGCAATCATGCCGTCGATGACTGCTATATTTCCTTTCATCAGTTCTCCAGTAAACACGTTAACGATTGTTCCATTCTTAATGACTAGATCGGCGGGTGCTTTCTTGCCAGCGACTTGAATCCGTTTGAATAGCTGCTCTACTCTGCTCATATGCCAATTGTTCCCTTTCTTTATGCAAATTAAAAAATCCCGATTACCGGCATGCGCAATAAGCATGCAGTAATCGGGATTTTACGGTTCCCGGTAGAGACCTTCGGCCCTTATCGCCAAAGTTATACGCCATTCATACAAGTGTAAGGGAGGCGGCATCCCTGCGCAAGAAGGGGGAGAATGGAAAAGGCATTGCGCAGGCGCTTTAGGAAAACCGAACTTTAATTAATTAATTTATATAAACATGGAAATTAAGAAAATATTTAATAAAATTTTAGTGAATTAAGATGTAAATTCATGTATGATTTTACAAGTGGATCTAGCAGTATTTCATTAATGGAGGCTTATGGATGAGGATTTTGTTTGTTGGGGCTGGCGTTATTAGTGCGATATACGGGTATGCGTTGAAACAGAAAGGGCATGATGTCGTCCATTATGTGCGGCCTTCCCGCATGGATAAGCTAAAGAATGGCATGAAGATTCACCTGCTGGATGGCCGGAACAAAAACAAAGTGACGAGCGGCCAGTACGCATTGGCCTGTGTAAGCGAGTTGCCGAATATGGACGAATTCGATTTGATTGTCGTTAGTGTACGGCATTATCAATTGGAAAGTGTGCTCTCTGAGCTTGCAGGCAAAACGGGAAAGGCTGACATTTTGTTTTTCAATCATATCTGGTCAGATTTCTCGTTGGTCACGCCGTATATTCCTTCGGATAAGTTTCTATGGGGATTTCCTTCAGGGGGCGGGGGCTTCAGGGATGCAGATGGCACGGAGCTAGACGGCGTGCTCATGAATCGCCTTCATATCGCGGAGATTAACGGGGAGGTTACACCCCGCCTCCTGAAGCTTGCAGAGCTGTTTAATGGCATTGGGCTTCAAACGATTCATCCTGGCAATGTGCTGCATTGGCAGTGGAAACATTTTTCCCTGAATGCCGGCATTAGCAACGGGATCTTGAAGGCTGGGGGAGATTCGAGATTTCTATCGAGCATTCCCCGCATTCGGCAAGGCATTTTCTTTATTCGGGAAGCGCTTGAGGTTACGAGGTCTAGAGGGGTAGATGTGCGATCGTTTTCGGATGCGAAAGCCTTCTATTTGCCTTCTTGGATTGCTGCGTTTGCGTTCTGGCTCGTAATGAAAATCAATAAGCCGCAAGCGACCATCTTTAAGCTGCATAAGGGCGCAGAAGAAAATAAAATGATTTATCAGGACTTGATGAAGATCGCTAAGCGCAATGGCGTTTCTACACCGCGGCTAAACGCGATGCAGAACATGCATAGCTGATTGCAAAAAGGGAGAGTGCAGCCGCGGCATGCGGAGGCGCTTTCCCTTTTCTTGGTTAGCGATCCCATGCGCATTGTGTGCGTCTTGGCAGAGGGGGGAGGGGCACTTTAAAGTGCCTTCTTACGCGATTCGCTAATTCCGTTTATTGTTAATGCAAGGCATTCAACAAGCGATGTTGAATCCACCCAATAACGATAATAAGGAGTTGTTGATTATGAAAACTTTCGAACTGCAGCAAGGCTTTGGGCTTCAATCGGTGATGCCCGCTGAACGGGAAATTCCTGTTCCTGGTCCGCATGAGGTGCTTATCAAAATAAAGGCGGCCTCGCTTAATTTCCGCGATCTGAGCGTCGTTAAAGGGTTTTACAATCCGAACCTGCAGCTGCCGCATATTCCAGCATCAGATGCGGTAGGCGAGGTTGTCGGGGCAGGAAACGGCGTCACGCAATTCAAGCTTGGCGATCGCGTGAGCCCTGTGTTCTACCCCGATTGGAAGGGCGGCATGCCGGAGCGCGTATCGCTGCTACGGACACCGGGCGGTTCAACAGATGGCTACCTGCGGGAATATGCAGTCGTCCATGAGGATGAGATTGTGCATGTGCCACAGCATTTGACTGACGAAGAGGCTGCAACGTTAGCTTGCGCGGGCGTCACGGCATGGCATGCGACCGTTGCAGAAGGCAAGGTGCAAGCTGGGGACACGGTAGTCGTGCAAGGGACGGGAAGCGTGTCACTCTTTGCTCTCCAGTTCGCTAAACTTCATGGTGCACGAGTCATTGTGACTTCAAGCAGCGATGATAAATTGGCAGAAGCAATTAAATTGGGCGCAGATATTGGCATTAACTATAAAACAACGCCGGATTGGGAAGCGGAAGTGCTTGCATTGACTGAGGGCCGAGGTGCCGATCATGTTATTGATGTTGGTGGCGCAGCAACATTGAATCGCTCTTTAGCTGCTATCCGCATAGGCGGAAGGGTTAGTGCTGTTGGCATTTTGACAGGCGTTATCGTAGAAGGGTTTAGCATTCTGGCGCTGATGCAGAAGAAGCCGACCATCCAAGGCATTACTACCGGCAGCAAAGCGATGTTCGAGGCGATGAATGCAGCCATTGCAGCACATGGGTTGCGTCCTGTGATTGATCGTGTATACCCGTTCGCGGAGGCGGTTTCGGCTCTGCAAGATTTGGATCAAGGCGCCGCTAACCGATTCGGCAAAATCGTCATTTCAATGCGCTAACCGATTAAGAAGCAGGAAATGCGTATGAAAATTGCGTAATATATCTCTCAATAAACGGTAGAACGCCTAATTGTGAATAGCCTCTTGCAAGAATACGATGAATATGAAAATATCATCCAATTATTCATGCTAATCCATTACGCAGGAGGTTATTCCATTGAAGCTTCGGCATGTGCCTATTTTACTCATTATCATTATTGTGCTTGGGACCGGGTTATTCTGGGTTTGGCCAAAGAGTGAAGAGGAGGGGCCTTCAGCACCTTCCGCGCCTCAAATCGCGATCAAACATACGAGCGAAGCAGCGAGGGCGATTCGTTATTTAACCCCGCAGTTTGAAGTGAACGTACACCGTGATATTGCATATGCCAATAAGGCAAATGAGACAGAAGCGTTAGAATCGTTGAAGCTGGACGTATATGAGCCGGCAAACGATGCGTTGAGGGAACGGCCAGTCTTCTTATTTATCCATGGTGGCGGCTATCGGGAAGGGAGCAAAGCGGATACAACAGAGTTCTCAACCGCTTTGGCGAAGCGGGGATATGTGGTCGTGTCGATGGATTATCGGCTGAAGAAAGACCCGGAAGCTAATTTTGCGCTTACGCTATTGGACGATTATGAGGATATCATTGATGCGGTTCAGTGGATCAAGGACAATGCAGCTGGCTATGGGATGGACCCGGCCCGAATCGCGATCGGCGGCGATTCGGCTGGCGGCCATCTCGCACTTAATTATGTGAATGGGTATTTGTTGCGTGACCCGGCACATACGTCTTCGATTTATGCGATTGTCGACATTTATGGCGGAGAGCTGGATAACAACAGCGTGGATCCAAACTTGCCGCCTGTACTAATTGTTCACGGCACGATTGATCAAATGATTCCCTACCAACAAAGCTTGAATTTGAAAGAGAGGCTGCAACAGTCTGGCATCTATCAGGACCTGTTCACGATGGAGGGAGTCGGCCATGACTACAAGAATGCCAAATATCTCGACGAGGTCATAGAGACAACCGCACATTTTCTTTGGAATGTAAGCCGACACCCTAAGCAGGAGTCACTGCCTGGAAAATCGGGAGTGGAGGCGGTGTCTGGCGATGCTTTTGCATTGAAGCTGCCTGAGACGTATCAGCAAGGGATGAATGATGGGAAGAAGCTTCAAGCTGAGTTGCCAGAGGGCTGGTCGGCAGAGTTTGCTAATGGCCAACCTTCAATCGTAAACATTCAGTTGCCGGCCGGCTTAGATCGCGGCAATCATACGCTGGCCTTTTCGCTCGATCAAGGGAAAGAGCAGGAGATGAGTTTCGTCGTTAATGTGAAAGCCGTCGATCCGATTGTATCGAGCTACGAGAGCTACTATGACCAGGCTGACAATAAGCTGAAGACGCGATTGGCTGTCACGAACCGATCGCGGAACCCTTTTAGCGGGGAAGCGCAGGTCGATTACAGCTCGGCAGATCACAAGGCTGGCACATTTAAAGGGGCTATTGAGCAGCTTGAGCCGGGGAAGGGCGTTACACTGCTATTGCCTGATGTAACGGACGATAAACGGACGCTACAGATTCACGATCAATCGGGGGAGCTGATTCAGAAAACAGAGGAAGTTTTCCATACGATACTCATGCACCAGCCTGTGCAGCCGATCCATGTGGATGGCAGCTTGGCGGAATGGGGCGATGAGGGCGAGCAAGGCAATCACGGGCGATTCGCTATTACTGATGTTAGGATGGCGGACTGGAAGGGCGAGTCGGATTTAAGCGCCATAGGCTACTCGTCGTGGGATAAGGATAATTTGTACCTAGCCATTCAAGTGACGGATGATAGCCATTCCCAGCCTGAATCAGGGTTTGGCATTTGGAGCGGGGATGGCGTTCAGCTTGCGATCGGCATTGCGAATGAGGATGGCAGCATCCCGGATTCGTACCATGAATTCGGCGTAGCGGTGAATGATCAAGGCGAATTGTCCAAGTGGCGATGGTTGGCACCGAGCGGCTTCAATGGTGAGGACCGGATGGAACTGCAGCAAGCGGCCGATAGGCAAGGGCAATCGACCACCTATGAACTTGCGATCCCATGGAAGGAACTGGTGACCGATGCCGAGCTGTTGAAGCCGGGCATGAAGCTTAAATTTTCTTTGCTAGTGAACGATAATGACGGCGGCGGACGGAGAGGCTGGCTGGAATACAATAGCGGAATCGGTACAGCCAAGGATATTAACGCCTTCGGTGATATGTTTTTGCAGTAATGAGGTAAGCGGTCACCCGGCTAACGGACTCCACGGCCGTTATTTCGTATAAAAACCCTGCATTTGGATTCTAACGGACCCAGGGGGCGTTATTGCAGCAGTTTGATGGCCAAAACACCGAAAACTGCGCCGATAACGACCGCTCAGTCCGTTAGAATCTCAAACGGCGCCATGTGAGCAAAATAACGGCCATATGGTCCGTTAGAGCGGAACGCTTATCTGGCTGTCATCTAGCGGAGCAACATTGAGCGGAGCAATGAGCAAAGGGAACTACGAGTGTGTTTTCCGCCTACGGCCTATCGTTTCTGCTCGATCACGCTACGCGTGGTCCGCGTTACCCAGTGCCTAGGCAGGAAGCGCGGCGCCTGCGTGAGCAGCCAGTTTTGAAGGCCGGGCACGAAGACAACTTTACGTTTGTTCAACGCTTTGACGCCCAGCTCAGCGACCTTGCGTGGGTCCATGAGCGCCTTGGCGTCTGCGACCTTTTGTCTATCCATTTTTGCGCTTCTGAAAAACTCCGTCCCTGTACCACCCGGGCAAAGGGCGGTTACGGTAACGCCTGTTCCCCGCAGTTCATTGGCAGCGGCTTCGGTCAAGTAGAGGACAAAAGCCTTGGACGCCGAGTAGTTAGCGCTTAAAGGGCAAGGGTAGAAGGATGTAGTGGAGCCGATGTTCAAAATTTGGCCGCTCTTTCGTCGCACCATGCCAGGGGTAAACAGCATCATAAGATGGGAGAGCGAATGGACATTAAGCTGCAGCATGGCGAGCTCCTCTGCAATTGGGCGTTCATGAAGGAAGCCGTACGTGCCGACCCCAGCATTGTTAATTAACACATCAATCGTTAGTCCCCGCCTATTGGCCTCATCGAACAACAGCTGTGGGCCATCAGCCCGCGACAGGTCTACAGGAATTACAAAAACCTTTGCTCCGTATCGCGCATGAAGCTGCGTTGCAAACGCCACAAGTTTATCCTCATTCCGAGATGCTAACACGACCGTGGCCTGCTGTTTTGCATAGATTTCCGCGAATTCCTTGCCAATCCCGCTAGAAGCACCTGTAATAAGAACGATTTTGCCCATAATGATCATCCTCCGGTTCACATGTATATTGGATTATCAACCAAATAACTAAATAATTAATTATATAGTTGTT
The DNA here is from genome assembly GCF_009789195.1 of Paenibacillus sp. MMS18-CY102. Classification (GTDB taxonomy): domain Bacteria; phylum Bacillota; class Bacilli; order Paenibacillales; family Paenibacillaceae; genus Paenibacillus_T. The sequence goes on from NZ_WSTC01000014.1 coordinate 25,075, forward strand.
TAATCTGAAAAAAGAAGGCTTTTCAGCCTAAGGGGTTTTGAGCGCTAATATTTGCCCTGTCGTTGCAAGAAACGCTTGCAGCTGTGCTACAGAATCCTCGATGTCTAGCTCGTAATAAATTTCCGTACCGATTTTGTTCGAGGTAATTAAACCGGCTTGTCGCAAAATTTTCAGATGATGGGAAATCGCGGAGCGGGACATTGGCGAACGTTCTGTAATTTGGGCTACATTCAATGTCTCATGCTTAGTCAAAAGCATGATGATATCTTGGCGAATCGGATCAGCCAACGCGAGGAAAATCGCACTACAGCCTCTTAGCTGGTCACGAACGATAAGCTCTAGCTGCGTTGTGTTCGATGGTTCCATGTGTGTGCAACAGCTCCCTATCATCCATCATATAACTAAATATTTAGTTGTATGAGTGGATTGTAATTGTCCGGGAATGAAAAGTCAAGGGACAGTATGCCCTGGACCTTAAATCTATCTTTTCATAAAAATAGACACATTTTTTACGAGTTTTGTCACACTTTCTAACGTATAATGGGTAAAAATGCCTAGTCATTTTTCCGTTATATGGATAAGGAGGATTGATGTTCATATTCCCGTTTAAGCTGCAGCATCGCCTTATAGGTTGGGTGCTATGGTTCATACTCTTTGTTGGAGTGGGCTGCATCGTGTATCCCCGAGTGGATGTTTGGATTCAACAACATAAGCAGGATGAACTATTAACGGAGTGGAATCAAGACATCCGCGTACCACCACGAATCGTCACCACACAAGCCGCCTCCACCGCAAATCCCACACCCGTATGGTCCCAAATCGATGGAAATCGCATGCTAGGCTCCCTGCAGATTGCTGCAATTGATTTGAATGAACCGATCATTTATGGCGCGAGTGCCGAGTCCTTGAAGAAGGGCACGGGAACCGTTGTTGAGGATCGGTTGCCAGGCCGTGAGGGGAACTTTGTTTTGGCTGGCCATCGCAGCTGGAAGTTTGGGCGGCATTTTAACCGATTGGGGGAATTAAAACTAGGCGATCTCATCGAGATCCAGACGTCGGCGGGAACATACCGGTACAAGGTATCAGGTTCTGCTATCGTAAGCCCGGATGATTTGACAGTGCTAGACGAAGTGGAAGGCAAAGCGCAGTTAACGCTAATTACGTGTTACCCGAAGCGGAACCCGACGCATCGCCTCATCATTCGGGCAGACCTGCAACAACAATAAGAAAAAAGCATGAAGAATAGGAGCTGTAGGATGAAATTATCAAAGCCATTATTGATGTTCGCACTCATCGTCTCATTAATCGTCAACTACACATGGATACCGCTTCCTAGCGCACAAGCTTCAGCAGCCAATGGCGTTATTCTCGATCTGAACGTGAACAAGAATAGCGTAGATTCGGGTGATACATTCACCTACCAAATTAATTTCAGTTTCTCTGCACTTGCAATAGGCTCGACTGATTTCTCGAAAGTTAAAGTCGAACTTCCCATGCCTGCTGGAGTAGAGTACGAGAATAGCATCTATCCCTCGCTAATTTCGGGCGTAACGAAAACAGGCAACATGCTAAGCTTTAGCTTCGGTCCAACGGGACCAAGCGCTGGCTCGACTTATTCCATCCAAGTCAATGCGCATTATACGACGCATACGACGCCAGAAGGGACGTCAACGACAACACAAGCAAGCGTTGTCCGTGACGATACGGTTGATCCGGCTTTGCCGATCTGGACTACACTGGAGCAATCGGGGGATGCAACGGTTATCTCCCATGCCAAAGCAAAATGGAAGCTGGAGAAAACGCGCGTTTCGCCAGAGCCGACGCCAATGTTAGGCGGAAATGTCCAATATGAGATTTTTCTGAACAATGAACAATCCGGAACGGATCATGGCGTCCTTGACATCGAGAACGTGACGATTACCGATATTTTGCCGCCTGAAGCTGTGTGGGTATCGGGAGGCTCGTATGATAGCGCAAGCCATACGGTTTCGTGGGGCGCTTATGGTTCGTTGCAGGATGATCAACGTTACTATGTAACCGTAAATTATCCGGCGATTGTGCCAACCCCTGTACCGATGCCGACTGTGGACAATAATGCTGTTGCGGACTTTAATCCGATTGCACAAGGTCCCGTACAATTGACCGCAAACTATCAGCATACCTTTATAGCCGCTCCTTCCGATCTTGGCCCAGGGGGCATTCACAAGTCGGTCGAATACCGCGAGCAAGAGATTTCCCCTGGCCAACAGGTACATTTTTATATCGATGGCATTCGCAACCGATCCAATACGGCAATTGATAATGCCAGCATCGTCGACATGACACCGAAGCAGGATACAGTTGGAACTGCGGTGCCGCTGATGCTTCACAGTGTAACGACCCCAACTTTCCAAGACGCTGGCACAACTTACGATGTGTATTATTCACTCGTTGCGAGCCCGGCGCCATCGGATTGGATTTTGTGGAAGGCAGTAAGCGCAACGGCTGCCGAAACGCTTGATGCAACCGCTCTGGGCGATGTGACAGGCGTAAAATATGTGTTTAACCAGCCGTTGCCGATCTCATTCCATCAGACCGGAACCCTTACTATGCTGTATGGCCTGCCGATGTCGTACATGGCGACCGCGGGGCAAAAGGTAGAAAACACAGCAACGTTCACCTATGACTTCGAAGGCACGACAAAGTCGGCATCCAGCAAGGATGCAGTGAAGCTTACGCCGGACCGCCCGCTCGTAAAACTGGACAAGTCCGTAGTAAGCGCTGGGCCGTTCAAGCCTGAGGACGTCGTCGAATTCGAGCTTGGCGTAACGAATACCGCATACACAAGTGCGAACTTCAATGACCCAATCGTGATTGACATGCTGCCGAAAGAAATCGATTACATTCCAAGCAGCTTCTCCTTGCATAGTTCGACGGGCTTCCAGGGCGGAGCAACGCTAGTGCTGGACCAGCTTACGCCTGATTTCCACGGCACTGGCCAGACGCTAATGCGTTGGAAGTTTGACCAAGCCGTAACCATGGGCAAGAACGATAACTTCACGATTCGCTTCAAAGCGAAAATCAAAAAATACACGCCTGCGATTCAGCTTGTGAATACGGCAGAGCTGACATCGAATGCACATACGTATTTCAATGATTATTACTTTGATCCAATGGCGACCGATACGGACGATCATGATGGCGACTCCGAAACGACGGATAAGCTGATTACGCATAAAGCGTACGTGGCGGTTAACAAAGTCGTACAGCTAACCTCCGTCAAGCAGGTACGCGGCGAACTGGATTCCGATTGGCAGATCGGTGACCTTGCGCATCTGGGCAATACGACGGCAGGCGGGCGAGTGGATTACAAGCTGACCGTAACGAACGAGAGCAACATTAACGTGAAAGAAATTGTTGTTGTAGATGCCCTTCCGAAAGTGAACGATGAAGGGGTGATCGTAAGCGACCAGCGTGGAACAACGTGGAGCACCGTTTTGACGGCGCCGCTTGATCCTGTTCCGAACGTAACGACATACTACAACACGACACCGAATGTAAAAATGGAAACAGCGACGAACTGGTCGTTAACGCCGCCGGCAGATTTGACGATGGTAACGGGCCTTAAATTTGTGTTTGATCCAACCTTTGAGCTTCAGCCTTCCGAATCGGTCGATATCGAATGGGCGATGAAAGCGCCAGTCGGCACGCCGAACTTTGAGATTGCTTGGAACTCCTTCGGTTATAAGGCCAAGGAAGATACAGGAGCGAACATCGTAGCTGCTGAGCCTCCGAAGGTCGGCATTAACATTCAGCCAGATACGCAAAGCTCGATAGGTGACTACGTGTGGGTCGACATAAATGAAGACGGCGTGCAAAACGAAGGGGCAGAATGGGGCCTCAACGGCATTCGCGTCGACCTGCTGAATGGTGCAGGAGCACCAGTCCAGAAGTTCGGCAAGGACGTATTCACCGTTACAGGCAATGATTCAAGCAATCATCCGGGCTACTATTTGTTCCCTAACCTTCCGAATGGCACGTACCGCGTACGTTTCCATCTGCCTGATGGATACACAGACGTACCGTTTACCAATTGGACGGTTGTTGACAGCCCGACGGGAACGGATGCTAACGATTCCGATGTTGTGGATGAAGCGCCTGTTCAACCGACAGCGATCAGCCCTGTCATTACGTTGCCGCTAGGCACGAAGGACTTGAAGTGGGATGCAGGTTTGCAACCGCCTAAGGGCAAGCTCGGCGACTATGTATGGAAAGACGTTAACGGCAATGGCATTAACGACGAAGCAGCAGCACAAGGCACGAATGGCCTTACGATTGAGCTTTATGACGAGACAGGCACGACGTTGTTAGCAACGGATGTAACGAAAAATAAAGGCGGAGACCCAGCGAAGCCTGGCTACTATGAATTCGATGGATTGCTTCCGAAGAAGTACAAGATCAAATTCCCGCTAGAAGACGCTTCTGGCAACATAATTACGTTTAAAAATCGCGGTTCGGATACGAAGCTGGATTCCAACGCGAATGCCAATGGATTCTCTGATGTGATCGACCTCAAGCTGGGACAAATCAACTTCACGATTGACGCTGGCTATGTTCAGCCAGTTTCAATTGGCGATTATGTATGGGAAGACCTTAATGACAACGGCGTTCAAAACGCGGGAGAGCCAGCAGTATCTGGCGTTACAGTCAAGCTTTTGAACAGTTCCGATACCGTGTTAGCAACAACGGCTACGGATGCAACTGGCCATTATTTGTTTAACAAAAAGCTTCCAGGCCAGTACAAAATTCAATTTACTGCACCTGTGGGCTATGCGATTGCGCGCATCAATTCCGGCGCAGATGATGCGTTGGATTCAGATGCGAGCCGCTCAACCGGGAAGACCGCTGCGTATACACTGAACCCGGGAGATGTGAACCTGACCGTAGACGGCGGCCTTGTGCGGCTTGCTAAACTCGGTGACCGCGTATGGTCGGATGATAACGATAACGGCATTCAAGATTTGGGTGAGCAAGGCGTAAGCGGCGTTACGGTCAAGCTTTATGACGAAACATCTGCTCTAGTCGGCACAATAACGACGGATGCTTCCGGGCTTTACAGCTTTGCTAACTTGACGCCTGGCAGATTTATTGTTGAATTCACGCGCCCTAGCGGTTATCTGTACGCTGCCAAAGGTGCGGGCGGCGATACGGCAGCGGATTCCAATGCAAATGTACCGGCGTTGGCATCGACGATTACGGCGGCGACCGACCCAGTTACGCTTCAATCCGGCACGGAAAACCTAACGATCGATGCTGGTTTGGTTAAGCTGGGCTCGATCGGCAACTTCGTATGGATAGACTCGAACGATAATGGCATTCAAGATGCTGCCGAGCCCGGGCTGTCCGGCGCAGTTGTCACGCTGGTCGACCAGACGGGCGCACCAGTTACGCAGGATGCGTACGGTACGGCTATTGCACCAGTAACAACCTCTGCAAGCGGCGCTTATTTGTTCACGAATCTTCCCGCAGGCCAATATCGCGTGAAATTCAAGCTGCCGACAGGCTATTGGTTCGCTGATTTGAACACGGGTGCAGACGATGCGGTTGATTCGGATGCTGTAACCGACTTAACAGATGCAACGGTAGGCATGACGGCAACAACAGCATTAGGCGTTGGCGAGAATAACCTGACGCTGGATGCGGGGGCGCTCGCGATGCCATCGATTGGCGACCATGTTTGGTACGATACCGATGGCGATGGCGTTCAGGATGCAGGCGAGACAGGCGCATCCGGCATTACGGTTGAATTGGTTGATAACGCTGATCTTCCAGTCACGGCCGATGCGCTCGGCAATACGATTTCGCCTGTAGTGACGGATGCGAGCGGCAATTATTTGTTCAAAAACTTGCTGCCAGGCACTTATAAAGTGAAATTCTCTGGCCTGCCAACAGGTTATGAATTTACGGAAACAGGCAATGGCACGGCGGCTAACGATTCTAACGCGAATCAAACGACTGGCATTTCCGGCCCTGTCACGATCGCGTGGCATCAGCAGGACCTGACGATTGATGCGGGTATCGTAACCCGTACTTCGATTGGGGACTACGTATGGTTTGATGCGAACGACAACGGCGTTCAAGATGGCAGTGAGGCTGGCAAAGCAGGCATTACGGTGAAGCTTTATGATGCTGCTAACCTGACGGCGCCGGTTGCAACACAAGTAACGGACGCGAACGGCAATTATCTATTTACAAATCTCTGGCCAGGCGACTACAAGGTCGAGTTCGTATTGCCAGGCGATACGTTCGTCTTCAGCAGCAAGAATAGCGCAAGCGCAACGGCTGCAACTGATTCGGATGCGAATCCGTCTGACGGTCTCAGCGACACGATACATGTAGACTCAGGCGATGTGATCCGCACGGTTGATGCGGGCATTGTAGAACTGGTATCCATTGGCGATTATGTATGGATCGACGCCAACAATGACGGTATTCAGACGAATGGGGAAACAGGCTATGCAGGATTAACCGTTCACTTGCTGGATAGCGCTGGCGCGCCAATTATGAAAGGTGGAGCAGCGGTAACGGCGGTGACGGACGCGAACGGCGCCTACAAATTCGACAAGCTGGTGCATGGCACATACAAGGTGAAGTTTGATCTTCCAGCAGGCTATTTGTTCGCTGGCAAGAACAAGGGAGGTTCGATTGCGGCCGATTCCAATGTAAATGCTGCAACAGGCGAGTGCGATGCGGTGGTGCTTCCTTCGGGCACGCATGACATGACTATCGATGCGGGACTAGTGCCATTGGCATCGCTCGGGGACTATGTCTGGATGGATTACAATCAAGATGGCGTTCAAGATAGCACCGAGTCAGGAATTAATGGTGTAACGGTTACGCTGTATGACAGTACGGGAACGACCGTTGTTGCAACAACGGCTACAGCGAATGATGGCAGTGGCGTAGCTGGTTATTACAGGTTTAGCGACCTTGCGCCAGGGGCGTATAAAGTAGCATTCCAACTGCCATCGGGCTATTTCTTTACGAAGCAAATTGTCGCGGATCCAGCAACGGATTCGAATGCTGACGCGGCGACTGGGTTGACGGATGTCGTTATCCTCGCACCTGGCGAGAACAATATGTCTGTTGACGCTGGCATGATCAAGAAAGCGAAGCTTGGCAACTATGTGTGGATCGACCAGAACGTGATTGGCTTGCAGGAAGCTGGCGAGCTGGGCATTAACGGTGTCCAAGTGAAGCTGATGGATGAAGCTGGAACAGTCGTAGGCACACAAACGACTGCGGACGACGCAGCAGGAAATCCGGGCTATTATTTGTTTATTGATCTTAAACCAGGCAAGTATTCGGTGCAGTTCATTCTGCCGACAGGTTATCTCTTCACGAATGAAGCGATTGCGGCTGCTTCGGCGGATACGGACTCCAATGTAAATACGAATGGCGTAACTGAGCAAGTAACGCTGCAGCCAGGCGAAGAAAACCTCTCGATTGATACAGGGGTTGTCGTGCCTGCGGCTGTCGGCAACTACGTCTGGAAAGACCAGAATGGCAATGGCATTCAAGAAGCAACGGAGCTTGGCGTCAACGATGTTGCCGTTAACTTGTTGGACGAGAACGGCAATGTGATAAGCACAACGACAACAGCCAATGATCCAGCAGGGAATGCAGGCTACTATGCCTTTACGAACCTGATTCCAGGCACTTATCAAATTGAAATGAATGCACCTGCAGGCCAAATGTTCGTTTACAAGCATGCAGGCACAGACCGAACGAAAGACTCCGACGTCGGAAATGACGGCAAATCGGATAACATTATTCTTCTCCCAGGAGAAAATAATGTGGACATTGATGCCGGCATTCAGCCTATTCCGCCAGTCGTACGCGCAACAGTGGGCGATTACGTCTGGATCGACCTGAATAACGATGGGGTTCAGGATGATTCGGAGCATGGGTTAAACGGCGTGGAAGTTAAATTGATCAATAAATACGGCGCATCGATCGCTACCTTCGTGACGAAGAATGATTCCCACGGAAAACCGGGGTATTATTTGTTCGATGATCTGCTGCCGGACACTTATTCGATCAAGGTAATGGTTCCTTCCGGCTATACAGTGACAAGCAAGTCCACTAGCGCCGATAAGGGCAAAGATTCGGATATCGATGCCAACGGCGTTTCCGAGCAAGTGACGCTTCAGCCGGCCCAAATCCGGTTGGATCTCGACGCGGGGCTCGTCCCGCTAGCCTCCCTTGGCAATTATGTATGGATTGATAAGGACAAGGACGGCATTCAAGATGCAGGCGAGCTTGGCTTAAATGGCGTGACCGTGATTTTGCATAATGCTTCGGGTGCAGAAGTCGCTACTGCAATAACGGCGAATTCGAATAGTGGACAAGCCGGCTATTATGGATTCAAGGATTTGCTGCCTGGCCAATATTCGGTGACATTCATTATTCCGAGCAGCTATCTCGTGACGAAGCAAGAGGCGGGAAGCTCACGGGCGAATGATTCGAACATTGATAAGCGTGGCGAAACCAAATCGATCGTCCTGCAGCCAGGCGAATCGAATGAGACGATTGATGCAGGATTCTATCTGAAAGATCCAGCCGTTCCTGCAACGCCAGACGGCGGCACCGATACGGGGACGGATAACGGAACCGATCTGGGTACAGACAATGGAACGGACCCAGGCAATGGAGAGGGTTCGAACGGCGGCGGCTCTAATGGCGGACATACCGGCAGCAAGCCTGATTCAAGCTCTGGCACAGGCGCTAATGGCAATGGAAACCAAGGCAAGCCGAATGGGCAGCCGAATTCGAACTCGAGCAACAGTTCCACGGGCAATGGCACAAATACACAGCAGCCTGGAACGCCTCAAGGAACGTCTACGGGCTCCAAAGGCAACAATGGCAAAGAAGGCGGCGGTACGCTGCCACAGACGGGCGAAGCGATGCCGTTCTTGCCAACGGTTGGCTACATGCTAACGGCAGCTGCGCTTCTGCTTCTCTCGACGCGCAGGTATTTGAAGAATAAAATGACGAAGTAATGCGTGAGCTGGCTGAACGGGAAACCATCCTGTTCAGCCAGTTTTTTGTTGTGGCGCCAGTCGTTTCGCCAATCTGCTAGCCCTTGCTTCCGTGCTATAATGCACACAAGGAAACGCAAGAACGGAACGGTTAAACATCAAGGAGGGAATTGGCGTGAGGCCGACGGTAACAGGGAATTCCCATGCAGAGGATTGGTATCGGTTGAGAGCAATGGCTTTATGTAAGCGGATAAACAAGAGGCCCGCCCCAAAAGCCGTTGCCAATCGGCTTTGAAGGCAGTCTTTTTAGTTGTTTCAACGATGCAAATGTGCCGTGTGAGGCGGCCTTAGCGAGCCCTGAATTGCTTCAGAAGCTCTTCCTTAATAAGGCTCATGAGCAGCTTGGAGGACGAAGAGCGATACGAAGCGTTCCGTAATTGCAGCATGCCAACTGATATTGCAGGGTCGCGCAATGCGACCTTCAATTGCTTTATGCCCTCCGGCAATGGCGTCGACGCTAGGACGGCGCCTACGGAGCCAGGCAACTGCTGGACGAATCTCGGGATAGCGGAGATTTGGCTGACGTTGTAAAGCAATGGCGTTTTGGCGTAATAGGAAAAATGCTTGGCTAACCGTATCGCATACAGACAAGTGCTTCCGCCTGCAATAATTAGCCCGCCTAACAGCTCCTCGAACGGGATCGATTCCCGCTCAGCGAAGGGATGGCTGGCAGTTGCAATGAACGTAATGTGCTCATCGTATAAAGGTTCGAATAACATAGGCGCAGGATCAGCCGGCTCTCCACAGATCGCAAAGTCGAGTTGCTGTTGCATAACCATGCGGCTCAAAGTGTCGGTGTTGCTAATGTGCAGTTGGCATGCAATTAGGGGCTTTTGTTCGGCGAAACGCCCGATCGCGCAGGGCAGCACATGCTCTGCCAGCATTTCGAGGCCCCCGAAGCTTAAGCTGCCAACCTCTTCGCGCTGTAATGCACGGGCTTGCTCCGCAACATCGTTCCAATGCTGAATCAGGCCGTCGATTTCTGCTGCGAATAACCGCCCAGAAGCGGTTAACTCAGCATCCCATCCCCGCTTAAATAGCAATATCCCCAGTTCCTTCTCCAGCCGCTGAATTTGATTCGTGACGGTTGATTGCGCATAGTTTAATTTCGCAGCTGCCTTAGAGAAGTTGCCTTCTTGCAGAATGGCCCGAAACGTTAGCAGTTCTTTTAGATCCATAAGGTGCTTCTCATCTCCATCGATCAAATTGAATAAGATATTCATTATATTCAATTATACAAATGAAGTGAAGGGGATTACAATAAGGCTAACTCGTGGAAGGAGTGATGCCATCTATGCCATTCGTTAGAGTAAGTTACCTCGAACAAGCGTATTCGGACCAGCAGCTAAAGGCAGCCAGCGAAGCCATCATGGCCGCGCTAACCGTACATTTTAACGTCCCGGAGGACGATTATTTTCAAGTGTTCCATGCTCACCGAAAGAGCGAATTTAATTACAGCCGGAACTATTTAAATGTCGAGCGAAGCGACGGGCTGCTTTATATCCAAATAACGCTGAAGTCAGGGAGAAGCACGGAACAGAAGAAAAGCTTCTACCGATTGCTGGCGGAGAAGCTCTCGGCGGCACTTCCTATGCGGCGGGAGGATGTATTCGTTGTGCTGGTCGATACGGAATTCGAGGATTGGTCATTCGGCAACGGCATCGCACAGATGCTTAACCAACCAGAGGCACAAGCGGAGGCGTTAGGATGAAGCATCGGCTTATCCACTCTAGTGCGCGCGACACGTTCGGCGAGATTGCTCCTGCATTCGTTCAGTATTCGGAAGAGGTGCTGTTCGGCGACGTATGGAGACGGGAGCAGTTGCCGCTGCGGGACCGCAGCCTCATTACGATAGCAGCTTTAGTGGCAGGTGGATGCATGGAACAGCTGCCCTACCACCTTGGGCTTGCCCGTGAGAATGGCCTGACGCAGGAAGAAATGGTTGAAGCGTTCACCCATTTGGCGTTCTATACGGGCTGGCCTCGCGCGGCAGCAGCGATTCAAGCGGCGAATGGCGTATGGTTGTCGGAAACCCATGAGTAAGAAAGCTCCTGCGCCAGCCGCGGCGAATTCAATGCCAACGAAGATCAGATACGCGGTTCCTTCGTGCAAAACCTGCCTTCTGAGCCAAATTATTGATTCAGCGAGATTATATCATGTAAGATAAGAGCGTCAATCATAAATAGTCATCGTGATGTGAGAATAGAAGGAGAGGTGTAGTGCGGCATGCCTGCGGAACGGAAGCATGAGCAATTTGTTTTATCGCTGGGGAATGATCTCTGGCTGCGCGGTGACGTCCGCGTGATCGATGATGGGCAGGCTAAGCCTGTAGTTATCGTTAGCCACGGGTTCAAAGGCTTTAAGGACTGGGGCTGGTTCCCTTATGTAGCTGAATCGCTAGCTGAACGTGGATTTGGCGTGATTTCGTTTAATTACTCCCGCAATGGCGTCAATGAAACCGATTTTGATGAGCTGGAAAAATTCGCCCGGAATACGTATTCGCGAGATCAGGAGGATCTGGCAGCGCTCTACGCCGCTCTCTTGCATGGTGAACTGCCGCTGGCATCGATCCTGAATTTGCAGCATTTGTATTTGGTTGGGCATAGCCGGGGCGGCGGATCCAGCATCGTTTTCGCTGATGAGCATCCAACGGCGATCCGGGCAGTTGCGACTTGGAATTCGAATGCGAACCCGAATTTGTTTGATGCGGCATTCCGTGATGAAGTACGCCGTAATGGCGTAGCTTATGTGGCGAATGCGAGGACGAAGCAACAGATGCCGATTCGCGCCGATTTCTTCGATGATTTGGAGCGCAGTGGCGAACGATTTAACATTGCAGCCCGTGCGGGGCAGCTAATCACACCGCTGCTCGTCATTCAAGGGGATCGAGACTCGGAGCGAATTTTGTCCGGCAATCGCCAATTACGGGAATCGGCGCAGCAGGCGTTACATATAACAATCGCGGGTGCCGACCATACGTTTAATAGCGGACATCCTTTCGTAGGGACATCGGACGCACTTGAGCACGCTATCGCGAGAACAGCCCAGTTTTTCCACGAGATCGGAAGAGATTAATATCGGCAGAAGGCAGCGCCCCCTTAGCATGATGTACAATGGTATAGATTATTTAAAAAAGAGATTGCATCTCAGCTGAATATCTTGTATTTTGTTTAGGGGGGCTAAATGATTTGTCTCATCCGTTTGAATCATTCATCGGTTATGGCATTAAGCAGTTTTTTCGGGCATTTAATGATTTATATGATCAAAAATTAGCTGATTACGGCCTTACGGCCGCTCAGGTGAATGTGCTAGAGCAGCTATGGACGGCGGGAGACGGCCAGACGCAGAAGCAACTGCATGAACGGCTTAGAATTCGCCCAGCCTCGCTCACGAATTTGTTGGATACGCTTGTGGAAGGCGGATGGGTTGCGCGTAAGCTGGATGCAGGCGATGCCCGTTTGAAGCGGATTTTTTTGACCGAACAAGGGTTGGCGCAGCGGGATATCTGTATGGGCATGATTATCGAACTCGAACAGCTCGTCCGCCAAGGCATGATCCCAGAGGAAGTGTCGCTAATGCTGGTTTGGTTGAACAAAATGCGGCAGAACTTGCCTGAATAGGTGACGATAAAGAGAGGAAAGGTATATTTTTTTAGATTATTAATTAGGTAGACTAAATAAAAGTCGGAGGAGACTATATTTTATGAAACTGCGACAAGTTGCGCCTAATGTATACGCGTTGCCGCTAGGCAACGTGAATGCTTTTTTGCTTCAAACCGCTCATGAAGGGCTTGTGTTGATCGATGCTGGGGCGCCGGGCAAAGCGGAAGCGATCTTAGCAGCGATCCAGAGCCTTGGGTACAACCCGTCTGCCCTAAAATCGATTATTCTCACGCACTCCCATCTGGATCATGCAGGAAGCGCAGCTGCTCTGAAGCGGCTCGTGCCTCATGTGCGGCTGTATATGAGTGAAATCGAGGCGCCAATCGTGGAGGAAGGACGGAAGCCGCGGCCGATGGTGCCCTCGCCTGGTTTGATGAATAAGCTTTTGTTTGCTGCATTTGTGAGAGATACGCCGGTTGAACCTGTGGCCATCGATCGGAAGTTGAAAGATGGCGAAACATTAAGTTTTGCAGAAGGAATGAAGACGATCCTCATACCAGGCCACAGCCAAGGGCAACTCGCGCTGCTGCTGCCGCAGCATGGAGGCGTTTTATTCGCTGCGGACGCAGCTGCGAATGTGATGGGGCTGAACTGGAGCATTGGATATGAGGATCGACAGGCTGGCATTCGCAGTTTGCAGCAGCTTGGGAAACTGGATTTCGAAATTGCTTGTTTTGGACACGGCAAGGAAATCAAGAAAGCGGCTGCAAGCAAATTTCGCAGCAAATGGCCGTCCTAACCAATGCTGGCAATGACAAAAAGGCTGCCCATGATCACTCAATCATGGGGCAGCCTTGCGTTACTGATGCCTTGCATCAATAATTGGCTAACATCCTTCAGCCAGTCTCCGGAAGAAATGGTATCTGGCCTGAATAATAAGCAATACAGATAAGCCCCTCCGATCAAATCGACCAGAAGATCCACATGAACATCGCTGCGAAGTTCTCCACGTTTGATGCCACGCGTAATAATCTCTGCAAAAGCAATTCTTCGAGGCTCAATGAACTGCTTCTTATATTGTGCGACCAGCTGTTCAGAATCGATAATGCCAGCGATAAACCGGCGGATGGACTGCGGCTGCGCCCCGAAATTTTGATAAACCCCATTCAACATTCCTGTAAGCAGCATACGCAAATCTTCCAAAGCATGCCCCGTATCGGGAATCGCCATCTGATGCGATGCTTGGCCGAAGAGATCCGTGAGCAACTGTTCTTTGGTCGCCCATCGGCGATAGATCGTGGGTTTGCTGACGCCTGAGCGTAAGGCAAGCGCATCCATGCTAAAGCTTTGTACGCCGTTTTCCAACATAAGCTCGCGAGCGGCCTGCAGAATGATCTGATCGGTTTGCTCTTTGCGCGGTCGCCCCGGTTTTCGGTTGCGTGATGTGTCCATAGGGCGTCACCTCGTACGGTTGGGGTATCCGCTCGACATCTATTTCACGTGATACGTTTCCTTCGACATCAAGACGGCAAGTTTAACTTCCTTCTCAGCAGCAGCCGCTTGCAATCGCTCCATCAAATTCGGCGTCTCTGTGTAAAGTGGAGGACGGTGAACCGCTTTGTAATGAATCGGTATGAGTGCTTCTGCTTCAAATATAACTGTAGCCGCAATAGCCTGTTCAGGCAAGAGGGTAATTGGCTGTCCGCTCGGCGTCATGCCCGGGAATTGGACGACAGCTGCATTGACCGGCAAGCATGCAATGTCGATGGGGCCGTAGGTTTTGCGGATTTTCCACCAGTAGCCATGCCACAGCGTATCCCCAGAATGAATGAGCTTCTTCTTCCCATCATCTATGATCCAAGCCACCTGCGGATCGCCTACGCCATCGACGGCGTAAGTAGCCGTTGCCGTAATGCCGCCAAGCGTGACGGACTCATTGAGTGCTACGCCTTGAATTCGGGTAAGCCCGCTCTCGCTAGCAAATGGCAGTGAATCTGTGTACATGAATACGGGAATATCAGCGCCATAAAATTGAATGATAGCTGCGGGATCAAAATGATCGCCATGATGATGCGTGATGAAAACGGCGTCTACAGATCCGAATTCATGAAACGGGATCATTGGCTCATGCGATTCACCGAATTTCTCTGGGAAATTGTAAAGCGGGTCAATGACGACGTTTGTTTCTTTCGTTTGGACATGGATACCTGCCCAAGGAAGCTTTTGAATAATCATGGCTAATCATCCTCTCGGCCTAATTAAATTACTAAACGGTAACGTAATTATAATATGCGCAAGCTTGAAAGATGTCAATAAGTGGCAATGTGGATTTTTTGTAAGCGTGTGGCCGGAACTAAATTTAAGCTACCTAACGGGAACCAAGTTTCGTATAATACCCCTAACACTTTCAAGAAGTTAGTGATTGCATTGTTAGAGTCGCGCGTGTCGGAGTATATTACGTTACCCGATTAATAGGCACTATATGGGGGAGAAGGGGGACTAATCTTATGGCACCGTTCATTGCACTTATCGTGTCGTTCGGCGTTTTTCGGTTGGCGGGGTTACTTGGCTGGTCCTATGTAGAAGAATGGCAGCATTCGCTGCAAGCTGCAGTTGCTGTCATGTTCCTGTTAACAGCTTCGGCCCATTGGGGCAAAAGGCGTGGCGACCTGATTCGGATGGTGCCGCCATCCTTCCCAAGGCCGGATTGGATCGTCACCGCTACCGGTTGGCTCGAAATCGCAGGAGCGATCGGCATCCTCATTCCAGCTGTTTCATCGGCTGCTGCCTTAGGCTTGGTGCTCATGCTCCTCGCGATGTTCCCGGCGAATGTAAGGGCAGCGAAGGAGAAGCTGACGATTGGCGGCAAGCCAGTGCCGAATCTCGCGGTTCGAACGTTGCTTCAGCTTGTATTTATCGTTGCTGTATTGGCGGCATCGCCGCTTTTTGCTTCATAGTTTTTACTGCAGCACAGTGGAACGGTAAAGACCGCGCACGCCCGGAAGGCGTGTTTTTGTTATGTTCATGCAATGAACCGATGTCGAATTATAGTAGTTTGTGACGAAAAAATACTTCTTTTAACTGGCAGAAATCGATATACTGAAAGGAATTAATTTGATAGTTTCTTTAGAAATAGAAAGGGGATTACTCCATTGAAATGGTTATTCACAACGATAACCGCGCTAATTATTGGTTCGTGTTATGCGAGCTTTTCGCCTTCTGCTGAGGCTTCGGCACCTACGGCGATAAGCCTGCCTGTCGTCATTCGCGATTTTTCCATGCTAGCGCCTCAAAAACATCCCGATTTTGAAACGTTCAATACAGGTTTTGTTACCGGGATCGTGAATACAACGCTAGGCGCAAACGGCAAGCCTGTTTTTTCAGGGAATACGTTAGCTGTATCTAGCGCGGCAAGCTTTGGGCAGTGGTACACGGATAACTCGTTTAACCAAGCCATTAATAGCACTCTTGAGTTGACGATGCAAAATGGCATCTATACGTATTCGAATGCAAGCTTCTTCCCGATTGACAATCAATTATGGGGGAATGAGGGCTTGCCTCATAATTATCATTTTACAGTCGAGTCGCATAGTAAATTTATATATGAACCAGGACAAACGGTCTCCTTCACGATGGATGATGATTACTGGGTGTTTATTGATAACAAATTAGTCGTTGATGGCGGAGGCGTTCATGGACCTATAAGTGCCACTGTCGATTTAGACACTAAAGCATTAATACCTGGGCAAGCTTATGATTTTGCTTTGTTCCAGGCAGAGCGGCATACGACAGGGTCCAATTTTACGATTCGAACGGATATCGTGTTTGATACGGCGCCGCCAGATACGGCAATCGTGTCAGGGCCTGCTGTCTTGGCTTCAACACCTTCCGCAACCTTCAGTTTTAATGGCAATGAGGATAATGTGGCTTTCCAATGCCAACTTGATAATGGGGCGTATAGCGCTTGTGCTAACTCCGAGACTTTCAGCGGATTGGCAGACGGCAGCCACACGCTGCTCGTTAAAGCAATTGACCCCGTCGGCAACGTCGATCCAACACCCGCGAGCTATACATGGACGGTTGACACCACGGCACCAGATACAATCATCAACACAAACCCGGCGGCCATAACGAAGGATGCCAGTGCGAGCTTTTCCTTCAGCAGCAACGAGAGTGGCGTAACGTACGAATCGAGCTTGGATGGCGCTGCGTTTGCGGCAAGCACGAGCCTCATAACACTGAATGGATTAGCGGACGGCAGCCATACGCTGGCAATCAGGGCTATTGATCCAGCAGGCAATGTGGATGCGGTCCCAACAAGCTATACGTGGATGATCGATCGAGTGAAGCCCGTCATTACACGAAATGGCGACGCCCGCATTGAGATCGTTCAGGGAGCAGCTTTTACAGATCCTGGCGCTTCCGCCTCCGATAACGTGGATGGCAATTTATCAACGGCCATCACGGTTTCCGGTGATGCTGTAGACACACAAACCATTGGCGAATATACGATGGCCTACACCGTGTCCGATGCAGCGGGCAATGCGGCGGATACGGTCGAGCGGGTTGTAAAAGTGATAGCAGCGCCCGCTACGTCTCCTGTAACCAGCGGCAGTAGTACAGCCTTGTCCGCTAATGCTGATCTATTCTCGTTAGAGCTGGCAGCAGAAGGAGAACATTTAGCGATTACGCCTGCTTTTAGGCCGGATATTACATCTTATGTGACACAAACGACGGCAAATGAAGCGTTGGTGACGGCAAAAACATCAGATGCCTCTGCAAAAGCTGCTTTAACGATGAACGGCCAAGATATAAATGGAGGAAAGCTGGCCTTGAAGGAAGGCGATAATCGCCTCGTTATTGTTGTGAAAGCAGAAAGCGGCGTAACGAAGATGTATACGGTTACGATTCGGCTCATGGCATCATTCTCCGACTTGGCGGGGCATTGGGCGGAAGAGCAAATTTTGAAGGCCGTTGAACAAAAGCTTGTAACAGGCTATCCTGACGGTACGTTTAAGCCTAACCATTCGATTACGCGTGCGGAATTTACAGTTATGCTGATGAATGCGATCCAGCCAAACTTATCGCAAGGGGCATCACTAACCTTTAAGGATAAGGCTGAGATTGGAGAGTGGGCCCAAGGGGCAATCGCAGCAGCCGTGCATGCTGGCATTATCCAAGGGTACACGGACGGATACTTCCATCCGAACGCAACGATCACTCGTGCAGAGATGGCAGTTATGATCGCAAGGGCGCTCAACTTTACAACCGATGCTAATATTGCTGGGTTCGCTGACTTCACAGCCATTCCGCAATGGGCGCAAGAGGCAGTCAATGCTCTTCAAGCCAATGGTTTAATCCAAGGCCGCAGCGGCAATCGCTTCGCGCCTAATGAACAGGCTACTCGCGCAGAAGCAGCGGTATTGTTGCTTCGAATTTTGAACTAGTAAATGTAACATGATGAACATCTTCAAGATTGTTCCTTTGCCGTAAGAGGTGGGGACAATTTTGGAGATGTTTTTGTTTTTTTGTAGTACTTGCAGACTAGCCAAGAGGCAGGGCTGGCATTGACTATTCCAACATCTATGTATGCGCTGCCAATCCAGTCCTATATTCGAAAGTTTCTAGTACTCTATCATAAAAATCACGCATGTTTTTCAAAAAATCGTAGTGCTATAGTTGGATGAAACCACACTGTTATCATCTATTTGTTTAATTACTGGAGGTAGGGGACGCGAATGAAAAAACTAAAGAAGATGATTTCAACTTTGTCCGTTGCATCTGTCGTTGCCAGCAGCTTATGCCTGGTAGCTCCGGCAGCCGCAAGCGCAGCTACAGGGGCTAACAATTCGATTTTCGGGCCGAATGTGTTCGTATTCGATCAATCGATGTCTACGAGTGATATTGAAAGCGATGCCAACGCCGTCTTCGACATTCAAGAAGATAACCAATTCGGCAATGACCGGTATGCGCTGTTATTCAAGCCCGGCACTTATGATGTGGACGTGAAGGCAGGCTTTTATACGCAGGTTTCAGGCTTGGGACAAAATCCTGACGATGTGTTAATTACCGGCAGCGCGAACGTCGATGCGCAGTGGTGGGGCGGCAATGCGACGCTGAACTTCTGGCGGTCGTTCGAAAACTTTGCTATAGACCCGGTAGGCAATGATACCAAATATGCGGTTGCACAGGCAGCGCCGATGCGCCGTATGCATATCAAGAGCAACATGCTCCTGTTCGACTTCGATCCGTGGTGGAATGCAGGCTGGGGAAGCGGCGGTTTCTTGGCGGATTCCATTATCGATAATCAAATCATTCCAGCTTCGCAGCAACAATGGTTCTCCCGCAATAATCAATATGGCAGCTGGTCCAATGGCGTATGGAATATGGTGTTTGTTGGCGATTCGGCTCCGCCTTCTGGAACGTTCCCGCAGGAGCCTTATACCGTTGTTGACGAGTCGCCGGTCATTCGCGAGAAGCCGTATTTGTATATCGATTCGAATGGCGAATATCAAGTATTCGTGCCTGATAAGCAAACGAATGCTAAAGGCGTAAGCTGGGCGAATGGCTCGACGCCTGGACATTCGGTTTCGATCAATGATTTTTATATCGCTCAGCCAGGCACTTCCGATGCAGCAAGCATCAATGCGGCACTGAGCAGCGGCAAAAATGTGATTTTCACGCCAGGCATCTTCCACACGGATGATACCATTCGCATTACGAACCCTGACACGATCGTGCTGGGGCTCGGCATGGCTACCATTATTCCGGATAATGGGCAAATTGGCATGACGATTGCGGACGTGGATGGCGTTAAAGTCGCGGGGCTCTTGTTCGATGCGGGACCGCAAAACTCGCCTTCCTTGCTGGAAGTCGGGCCGGCAGGCAGCTCGCTGGACCATGCGGCGAACCCAACTTCCCTGCATGATTTGTTCTTCCGTGTGGGCGGCGACATTCTTGGTTTGGCAGACAACGTAATGACGATCAACAGTGACGATGTAATCGGTGATCACTTCTGGATATGGCGTGCGGACCATGGCGCTTCCGTGACGTGGGGAACATCCTCTAAGACTGGATTAATCGTCAACGGGGATGACATCACCATGTATGGTTTGTTTAATGAGCATCATAGCGAGTATCAAACGTTGTGGAACGGCGAGCGCGGCCGGACTTATTTCTACCAATCGGAAATTCCTTATGATCCACCGGCTCAAGCGGATTGGATGAGCAATAATGGAACAGTTAACGGATATGCATCCTATAAGGTAGCAGATGGGGTAACGACACATGAAGCATGGGGCTTAGGCATCTACTCCTACTTCAGGGATGCTGCTGTGAAATTGGAAAGTGCAATCGAAGTGCCGAATGTGCCCGGAATCAAAATTCATCATGCTACGACGATCTTCCTGAGCGGCATGGCGGGCAGTGAAATTACGCATATTGTGAATCAAAATGGCGGCAGGGTTTATGCGAATAGCCCGGAATCTGCGATGAGGCAGACGCTTACGGAATTCGTCGGCGGTGACGCGGTTGCGCCTAGCGTGCCTGCCAACTTGTCCGCAGCGGCAATATCGAATAGCAAGATTGAATTGAACTGGACAGCTTCCACCGACAATGTAGGGGTAGAAGGCTACGATATTTACCGGAATGGAGTTCTAGTCGGATATAGTGGCACAACGAGCTATCAAGACGGCGGCTTAAGCTCCTCCACGGCGTATACGTACACGGTCAGGGCGAAGGATGCAGCCAGCAACACTTCCGCTGACAGCAATACGGCTTCAGCTACAACGCAATCCAATGGCGGCAAAGTCGACCGTATCGGCTGGACGGCTACGACGTCTACTGGCAGCAATGACCCTTACTCGAATTTATTCGATGATAATTTGAATTCCCGTTGGAGTGCAGGCACGACGATGGTTCCAGGCCAAAGCCTGACGATTGACATGCAGGCCGCTAACGATATTACGAGAGTAGTAATGGACTCATCTAATAGTGCGAATGACTACGCCCGCGGGTATGAAATTTATGCTTCGGCAGACGGCACGAACTGGGGCAGCGCTATAGCAAGCGGCACAGGTACAGGCGCGGTTATTTCCGTTGATGCGGTTGCCCAAAATGTTCGCTATATCAAAATCGTACAGACAGGCACTTCTGGAAGCTGGTGGTCCATCAATGAGATTTATGTTTATGGGACGCCTTCGGTCGTAACACCTTCGGATACGACGCCGCCAGAGACGACGATCGATTCGAGCCCAGCGGCAGTATCGAACAGCGCAACGGCAACGTTCACGTTCAGCAGCAACGAAAGCGGCACGTTCGAAGCAAGCCTGGACGGCGCAGCATTCGCAGCAAGCACAAGCCCGCTGACGCTCACAGGCCTGGCAGACGGCAGCCACACGCTGCAAGTGCGTGCGATTGACGCAGCAGGTAACGTGGATGCAACGCCAGCAAGCTACACATGGACAATCGACACAGCCGTAACGCCGCCGCAAGATACGACGGCACCGGAAACAACAATTGATTCGGGTCCGGCAGCAGTATCGAACAGCGCAACAGCAACGTTCACGTTCAGCAGCAATGAGAGCGGAACGTTCGAAGCAAGCTTGGATGGTGCAGCATTCACTGCAAGCACAAGTCCGCTGACGCTCACAGGCCTGGCGGACGGCAGCCACACGCTGCAAGTGCGTGCGATTGACGCAGCAGGCAATGTGGATGCAACGCCAGCAAGCTACACATGGACAATCGACACAGCCGTAACGCCTCCGCAAGATACGACGGCACCAGAAACGACGATTGATTCGAGTCCAGCGGCAGTATCGAACAGTGCAACGGCAACGTTCACGTTCAGCAGCAACGAGAGCGGCACGTTCGAAGCAAGCTTGGACGGCGCAGCATTCGCAGCAAGCACAAACCCGCTGACGCTTGCAGGCTTAGCAGACGGCAGCCACACGCTGCAAGTGCGTGCGATTGACGCAGCAGGCAATGTGGATGCAACGCCAGCAAGCTACACATGGACAGTAGAAACAGTACCGCCAGTAGTATCCAGCGGTGGAGGCGCCAACTTGTCCGACAATGCAGACTTGCAATCCTTGGAGCTTCAAGCGGATGGCAAGAGCTTGGCGATTACGCCAGCTTTCCAAGCCAATGTGACGTCATACACAGCGGCAACAGAAGCAGCTCAGGTGCAAGTAGCAGTTAAAACCGCGCATGCGGGGGCAACTGCGACGTTGGCCGTGAACGGCCAACCGATTAGTGATGGCAAAGCTGCGCTGAAGGAAGGCGATAATAGCCTTGTCATTACGGTAAGATCGGCGATTGGCTTGACCAAATCGTACACGGTTAAGATTCACCGTTCGGCGGCTCCAACAACAACGACGCCAATTACATTCTCTGACTTGACCGGGCATTGGGCAGAACAGCAAATCTTGTCGGCAGCACAGCAGAAGCTCGTTAGCGGCTACCCAGACGGAACGTTCCAGCCTGATCACACGATCACGCGTGCGGAGTTTACCTTCATGCTGATGAATGCACTGCATCCAGAAGCCAAAGGTGCTGAACTTGCATTCGCAGACAAAGATGCGATTGGCACATGGGCGCAAGCAGCGATTGCAGCTGCTGTCCAAGCAGGCATCGTTCAAGGCTACGCGGATGGCAGCTTCCAACCGAACGCGACCATTACCCGTGCCGAAATGGCAGCTATGGTTACTCGCGCTTTAGGCATCACCTCTAGCGCAGAAGCGGCTGGCTTCTCAGACCAAGCGGCTATCCCGCAATGGGCACAAGGCGCAATCGACGTACTTCAAGCCGAAGGCTTTATCCAAGGCAGAAGCGACAACCGCTTTGAGCCGAATGCAGAAACGACACGCGCGGAAGCAACCGTATTGCTGCTGCGGATTTTGCAAAAGTAATCGGTGCGGGTAATTTCCTTAGCAAGTCCCCTCCCATAACATAATTAATGGCTATATAAGTCCGGTTATCCGGAATTGTGTAGCCATCTTTTTATGCCGTGATTTTAGCGTCGGTATAGCAAATCTATGAGCGCAGAAAAACCTGCCCTATCAGCCCGCAGGGGCGATAATCGGCCGAATAGGGCAGAAAAACCTGCCCTATCAGCCCACCTGAATCGATTTACTCGTTCTTCACCGTCCGTATGGCGGCTCACTCTGATCGAATGCCCAGCCATTGCCGATGCTCTGCTGCGGGTAATGCGAGTCCCCAGCACGGTGGTTTACGACGCCGGGGTAATAGTGCTGGTGGTGCGAATGCGGATGGCCGGTGTGGACAGGGGCTGCTTGCATTACTCCTTGCACCTGTGGCTGCGACACTGGCAGTGGCATAGGCATATTGCAGTTACGAGGAGGACCGATGACGACCGTATCTTGAATCGGCGCGAATGCCTGCTTCACTAGCGCTTCATTGAGGCAATAGGTATGTGCGAATACGTTGGCTGGCGTTAAGCGCAGCATGTCTGAGGCGGGAATAAACTCAGGCACAGGTGCATCGAAGATTGCGATGAGATGCGTATTATCGACAGTTGCGACCTCATAGTGCCACCAGCCTTGCGGAACGTTGGCGACTTGTCCCGGTTGAATTGGGAAGTTCAACAGCTTCTTGGTAAAAGGGTTGATAAGCGAAACGACCGCTGCACCTGAGACGCAATAAACTAATTCCGATGCGTTTTGGTGGATATGTGGCTCGACCACATTGCCCGTACTGAGAAAAATATCAAGCATGGATACGTTGCCTAGCGTATTCAGTTGTTTGATGGAAAGGGCATTAATGTAGTTCTGGTTATCTTTGCGGAAGAAGGGGTTATTGCGCAAATCATAAGTAAATTGAACATTAGGGGACGTGTAATCCATATAAGAAACGGACACGAAGTACCTGCCTTTCTTGTCGCTTTATTAGGCGACTGGTCATTTGCCCTATCCTATGTGTTGCATCAGCTAGGTGTGCAGTAACACAATTTTGCGCTTGATCCACGCGGCTAAGGCAGAAAAATTGCAGATGAATTTATCGGGAAGAAGTAAGCTACTATGCGCTAATAGGCCTACTATTTCCGGGGAAATGATCATAAGGCTTGCGTAAAAAGCCGTTTAGGTGTTCAAACATTATAATGTTTGTTGACCGGAGCGGCTTTTCGATGTATCTTAACATTATAACGTTATAAATGGTTGAGTTATCACATCGATGCGTATGCTAACGAGAATGATCTTGGAGACAGGTGATGAAATGAAACCACAACGAATCGTATGGCGGAACGTAAGTATGGCAGGCGTCCAAGAACCGATGGACATCGTCATCGAGCAAGGAAAAATCGCCGAGCTTTTAGCAGCGGGAGAAGGCAATGGTGATGAAGTGCTAGACTGTTCGGGGCAATTCGTATCGAGCGGCTGGATCGACCTTCATGTCCATGCCTTTGCTGAGCTAGAGCCTTATGGGGATGAAATCGACGAAATTGGCGTAAAGCAGGGCGTGACGACAATTGTAGATGCAGGCAGCTGCGGCGCTGATCAAATCGATGATTTAGCAGCCAGCCGCGCAACCGCGAAGACGAATCTGCTCGCTTTACTTAATGTTTCAAAAATCGGCTTAAAGCGCGTGGACGAGCTTTCGAACATGGCGTGGATCGACCTTGGCCAAGCAGTCAACGCTGTTCAGCGGCATCCTGACTTTATTGTCGGGCTGAAAGCGAGAATGAGCGGCAGCGTCATCGGGGAAAACGGCTTGAAGCCGTTAATCGCCGCACGCGAGCTGTCGGTGCGGACAGGGCTTCCTTTAATGGTGCACATCGGCTCGAAGCCGCCCGGCATTGAGGGAATCGTTCCGCTGCTGGCGGACCAAGATGTCATTACGCATTATTTGAACGGCAAAAAAAATCGGCTGTTCGACGACCACGGCAAACCGCTTCAAGTGCTGGCAGATGCGCTAAAGCGAGGTGTTCAGCTCGATGTGGGCCATGGCACGGCAAGCTTTTCTTTTGAGGTGGCGGAAGCGGCGAAAGCGAACCATGTTCCGCTGCACACGATTAGTACAGATATTTATCGCGGGAACCGGCTGAACGGTCCCGTTTACAATTTATCGCTCGTCTTAACGAAGTTTCTGCATATCGGCTATGCCTTGGAAGAGGTCATCGCAGCAGTAACGTCACATGCAGCGGCATGGCTGCGCAGGCCGGAGTTAGGTCGCATTCAAGTTGGCGAGCCCGCCAATCTCACGCTTTACACCGTCACGGCCGAGAACGTGGAGCTCGTCGACTCTGAAGGGGTGCGCCGAACGGCAACGCAACGAATTCAAGCCAAAGGAGCTTATATACATGGTCA
Organism: Paenibacillus sp. MMS18-CY102; assembly: GCF_009789195.1. Lineage (GTDB taxonomy): Bacteria > Bacillota > Bacilli > Paenibacillales > Paenibacillaceae > Paenibacillus_T. Next base: position 50,080 of record NZ_WSTC01000014.1, read on the forward strand.
ATTCATTGAATGCTAAATATGGGTTAAAACGCGTTATTAACGCCAGCGGGCGCATGAGCATACTCGGCGTGTCGGCTCCATCCGATTCGGTTATGGAAGCAATGAAGCAAGGCGGCCAGCGTTATGTTGAGATTGCTGAGCTCGTTGATAAGGCGGGGGACTATATCGCTCGGCAGATCGATTCAGAAGCGGCTGTTGTTGTGAATTCAGCATCGAGCGGCATTGCGCTTGCAGTGGCGGGCATCGTGACGAAGGGCAATCGCCGCCTGAGCGTCCGGCTTCATCAAGAGCCAATCGCGGTGAATGAGATCATTATTCTCAAAGGCCATAACGTACAGTATGGCGCACCGGTTGAAACGATGGTATATCTCGGAGGCGGGAAGCTCATCGAGGTTGGTTATGCAAACGAAGGAAAAGCCGAGCATATTGAGGATGCAATCGGCGAGCGGACTGCCGCTATTTTGTACGTAAAATCCCATCATGCCGTCCAGAAAAATATGATTTCCGTCGAAGAAGCGTGGGAAGTCGCACAGCGGAACAACATTCCGCTCATCGTGGATGCGGCGGCGGAAGAGGATTTGCGCAAATACGTGAAGGTTTCTGATCTTGCGATCTACAGCGGCTCCAAAGCAATTGAAGGGCCGACATCCGGCATTGTTGCCGGCAAACGGGCATACATCGAATGGGTGAAAGTACAGCTGCATGGCATCGGCCGCAGCATGAAGGTTGGCAAGGAAACGACATTCGGCTTGCTTCAGGCGCTTGACGAGTATGAAGTGAAAGTTGATCGCAGCGAGCAGGAGCGCACTTCATTGGACAAGCTCATGCCGCTCAATGAGCTGGCTGGCGTTAAAGTGACAGTCGTACAGGATGAAGCGGGACGGACCATCTACCGTGCGCGTATCCAGATTGATCCGGCTGCATCGGGCACGACGGCCAAGGCGGTTGTTCAAAGGCTCATGGACGGCGATATTGCGGTGTATACGCGCGATTATGGCGTGAAGCAGGGGTATTTTGATATCGATCCTCGCCCGCTACAAGGTGACGACATGGACGTTATTGCAGATCAAGTCCGTAAACTAGCACAAGCAGGAGGCAACTAACGATGACGATTCCTACAACGATGGCGAAACGGCTGTATAAAGGGCGCGCGGCTTTGAACGTTTTGGCTGGCAGCGTGGACAATGCACGAGAAGTATTCGAAGCGGCAGAAGGCTATGTGCTTGTCGGTGTCCTATCCAAGGACTATCCGACGGTTGAAGCGGCAGTGGCTGCGATGAAGGTTTACGGCGAAGCGATTGAAGACGCGGTTTCTATCGGGCTAGGCGCTGGCGATAATCGTCAAGCTGCAGTCGTCGCGGAGATTGTAAAATCGTATCCGGGCACGCACATTAATCAGATGTTTCCGGCAGTAGGCGCTACGCGCGCGAATCTTGGCGCACAGGATAGCTGGATTAACAGCCTTGTTTCGCCTACGGGCAAAGTCGGTTACGTGAACTTGTCGACGGGCCCTGCCAGTGCGGCACAAAGCGAGCATGCAATTGTTCCCGTTCGGGCAGCTATTGCGCTCGTGCGCGACATGGGCGGCAATGCGCTCAAATATTTCCCGATGAACGGGCTTAGCTGCGAGGATGAGCTTCGCGAGGTGGCGCGGGCTTGCGCTGAAGAAGGCTTCGCGTTAGAGCCGACAGGTGGCATTGATAAAGTAAACTTCGAACCGATTGTGCGCATCGCACTTGAAGCTGGTGTGCCGCAAGTTATTCCGCATGTGTACTCTTCTATTATCGACAAGGCGACGGGGAATACGATTCCAAGCGATGTCAGTGAGCTGCTGGCGACGATGAAGAAGCTGGTCGATCAATATGGCGGCTAAACGCAAACGGGTTGCAGCCTTCGGCGAAGTCATGATGCGCCTGCAAGCGCCGGGATATGAATTGCTGACGCAAGCGAATACGCTGCAATATTCCTTTTCCGGCACGGGCGTAAATGTCGCTTCGGCGCTTTCGCGATTTGGCCATGAGGCCTCTCTCGTGACACGGCTGCCCGATAATCCGCTAGGCGATGCGGCGGAAGCTTTCTTGCGGAAGCTCGGCATCTTAACGCCACACATTGTGCGCGGCGGGGCGTACCTCGGTATGTATTTTCTCGAAAATGGGTTCGGCGCCCGTCCAAGCCGCGTGACCTATTCGAATCGCCAAATGAGCAGCTTCAATACGGCGCCGAACGGCACGTACGAAGCGGAGCGGATTGCGCCGCAAATCGATCTCATCCATTTCTGCGGCATTTCGCTTGCGATGAACGATAGCGTACGCGCGCAAATGAAGGCGCTGGCTAGAGCCGTGAAGGCGAAGGGCGGCACCGTTGTTTTCGACTGCAACTATCGCCCTGCCCACTGGGGAGAAGGCGGTTATGCGTTAGCGAAGCCGCATTATGAGGAAATGCTGGAGCTGGCGGATATCGCCATGATGAATGAACGGGACGCGATGCTCATTCTTGGGATGCCGGCGAAGCAGGAAGGGCGCGAGGAGCAGCTAGTAGAGCTGCTTCCGCAGGTAGCCAAGCATTACGGAATTAATGTGCTCGCAGGGACGCATCGTGCAGTGAATGGAGACAATACGCACACCTTGCGTGGATTTCATTATAAGAACGATGCTTTTACATTCGCGGAGCCTCGAACATTTTCCGTCTATGACCGAATCGGTGCAGGTGACGCTTATGCCAGCGGGATTGTGCATGGCGAATTGACGGGCTTTACGCCAGAGGAGACAGTCAATTTCGCCGTTGCATCTGCGATGCTCGCGCATACAATCTCAGGCGACACGCCGATGTCCTCGGAGCGGGATGTCCGCCGAGCGATGACTGAAGCTGCAGGTGATGTAGAAAGGTAGGGACTAAGCCGGATGAAATTAACCCGCAACGGCAAGCCGCTATATTTGCAGGTCATGAGCATTATTAAAGACCGTATTTTGCACGGGATGTATCCCGTCGATTCGACGATTCCATCGGAGCCGCAGCTAGAGCAGGAGTTCGAAGTGAGCAAGATTACGGTTCGCAACGCCATTAAAGCCCTCGTGCAAGACGGCTACCTGGAGACGAGCAGCGGCAGAGGGACGAGAGTCATTCGCAACACTTCATCCTCTAAGCTGTCGAAGCTGAAACGGTTTACCGAGGTACTGGTGGAGGAAGGGCATCAAATTCGCAAGCAGCTGCTACGGTCGGAGCTTGTGGATAATGAAGAGGGCAGTGAGCCAGCCCGGCTGTTCGGCTCCCGGTGCTTGCGTATTGAGCGGCTGTATCTTTTGGACAATCATCCGTATATTCATTTCAAGCATTATGTATCGGCTGAGCTGGTTGAGGTATCGGCTGCTGACTTGAGCGCACAGTCATTATACGAGCTGCTTGAGGAGCAAGGCGTGGTGCTGGATAAGCATCGGGATGCGTTCGCAGTGTCCGTTGCGCCGCCTGCTGTGCGGGAGGCGCTGGGGCTTCATGAACAGGATGCGGCGTGCCTTCAGCGGTCACGCTTCTCGTATGGCGAGAACGGGGAATTGATCGAATACAGTGTCGGCTATTACAACACGAAGCTGCATCCTTATGTCGTTAACTATGATGGATAACGCAATTCGGACTCCCATGCGCCTAAGAAGGCCTGCCTTCTTGTGGCGGCAGAGGGAGTTTCTTGTATTGGGCAGGCGCAAGCGGATCACAATAGCAGTAGCTTAGGATGAAAATGGACGGGAGAAGGAAGTGGACGTTCATGGCACAATGGTTCCGTAGGTCGTTGAAGCGCAAAATAACGATTTTGCTGCTCGTGTCCATTCTGGTGCCTCTCATATCACTCGGGCTTTTCTCGTACTGGATCGCTTCGGATCTGACGGAAGAGAAGACTAAGCAATCGGGCATCAGCATACTCGAACAGATGGAAACGAACCTCGATTTTATTATGAAGGACATGGAGAACATGTCGATCTTTCTGATAGGCAATAAGGATGTCCAGAAATATTTGACCAGCTCGGAGGGCGAAGCCATTAAGCAGCAAACACGGATGACGGAGTTTTTGACGAATCTCGTGTACTCTAAGCCTTACATATCGGACATTACGATTTATCCAAATAACCAAGTTAGCCCGGTATCCAATGTTACCATCTTCGAATCGGATCTTACGGTGATGCCGGGCGGACGGCTTAATCCTTCCAGCAAATCGACGGCCGCATGGTGGTCGCCGTTATATAACATTCGCACAGCGGGAGGGGATAAACGCGTCGTCTCGTACGTGCGCCCTGTACGCAGCTTAAGCGGGTACCATCCCATCGGCCAGCTCGTGGTTAGTTTGGATGAGTCTGTCGTGGCCAGCATGCTGCAAAGCTCAGGGCTGCCAGACAAGGGCTATGTACTGCTGCTTGACCGCGACAATAGCGTTCTCTCTGGCTCGCTTGACCCGCTGCCTCGCAAGCTAAGCGAAGTGCTGCCTAATCTTGCTGCAATGATAGGGAAATCCGGCGCGCTGCAAGGGGATGACGGCAATGAACAGATGTCTGTCCTCTTTCTGACGATGCCGAAAGTGGGCTGGAAGCTGCTCGAAGCGATTCCGTCCGCGACGTACACGTCCCAGAACCGTTACGTGCTGGCCTTGACGGCTATTGCGGTTGGCGTTGCGCTGCTGCTCATTATTGCACTCGTTATCTTCTTCGTCCAGCGGTTGACAAGGCCGCTGCGCATGTTGACTGCGTTCTTAAAAAACTCGGATCCCGAGCAGCCGATGAAAACATATCCGGTGGAATCCATGGACGAGGTAGGCCAGCTCATCCGCAGCTATAACCGATTAAGCGGTCGCATCGAACGGTTGACCGAGGAAGTGAAGCATGCCGAGGCTGAACGGACGCATACGGATATGATTGCGCTGCAGGCGCAAATCAATCCCCATTTTTTATATAACACGCTGTCTTCGATCCATTGGATGGCGTTAATGAAACAAGACCATAACACGGCAGAGATGGTGGGCAGCTTAACGGAGTTTCTTCGTTTCAGCTTAAACAAGGGCGCGCAATATTGTACAGTGGAGCAAGAATTTGCGCATGCGCGCCACTATGCCAACATTCAGGCGATACGGTACCCCGAGCAATTCGAGATGATGTTCATGATGGACCCCCAGCTTCGCGGAGCAATGATGGTGAAGCTGCTGCTGCAGCCGCTTATCGAGAACGCACTCATTCATGGCATTCAGAAGAAGAGCGGCAAAGGCGTGATTAGCGTACTGGCTAGCCAGCAAGGGTCAGAGATGATGTTTGCCATTGAGGATTCTGGCATCGGGATAGAGCCGGATCGGCTCGCGCGGCTCGTTTCGCTGCTGAATGCGCCGGATGCCCCGCATCGGGACCGCTCCCCAGAGGAAAGCTATGGCCTTCGCAATGTGCATCGGCGGCTGCTGCTGCATTATGGAGCGGATGCGGGGCTGAAGATCGAGAGCACGCCGGGCGTCGGTACGCGCATAAGCTTCATTTTGCCAGTGACGGAGGAATGATCAAACGATGAGGCTGTTAATTGTAGATGATGAGGTTATTATCCGGAACGGGCTGAGCACGGTCATTAACTGGCAGGAGCTTGGCTTCGAGCTATTGTCCCCTGCGGCTTCGGCTGAGGAGGCGCTGTCCCGCTTCCAGCAGGAGAAGCCGCATATCGTGCTTACGGATATCCATATGACTGGCATGAATGGCCTAGAGCTTGCAGCGGAGCTGAAAAAGCAGATGCCGGATACGGAAGTGATTATTTTGACCGGCTATGACACGTTTACCTATGCCCAGCAAGCGATTCGCGAGGGCGTGAGCGACTACCTGCTTAAGATGAGCCGCCCGGAAGAAATCATTATGGCCGCGATGAAGGCAAAGCAGCGGATCGTCGCCAAGCAGCAATCGAAGAAGCAGGATATTCAGTCCCGTATCGCTTTGCGCGACCAACTGCTGGAGCGGTTGCTTACAGAGGGGGAAAGGAAGGGACCGCTTGCGGATGCTATTGGAGAGCTATTGCCCCTGTTAGCGGAAGAGGAGCAATTGTATCAGGTGCTTCTGCTGGCTGCGTCGGGCTGGGGAGACGATGCTTATCATGTTTCACTGGCACAATTCGCTGTATCGAACATGGTCCAAGAGCTTATCGAAGGCGAGGCGCTGCTGCGCAAAGACCATATCGTGCTGGCTATTCGGCATGATGCTGCACGGCCATTCCACATTGAGCTGGAACGCATTAGCCGCAAGCTCAAGTGCAAGCTCTTTACGGCTGCTGGCTCCGTTGGGGCCGGCAGGGCGCATCTGCAGCAATCGTATGTGGAAGCTGCTTACGCGTTTACCTTCCACTGGATTGCAGGCGAAGATGCCCAGCTTTCGTTCGAAGATGTGCGCGCGCGCAAAGGCGGCAGAACGGTGTGTTCGCAAGAGGATGAGACGCTATTGGTCGCTGTGCTTAAGAGCGGCAGTGCAATCGAATTGCGGCGCTGGGTCGACGCAGCGGTTGCCGTTCAGCTCGCCGATGACCAGCTAACGCCGGATTCGCTGCACGCTTATCTCCATTCAATCGTTATCTCCGGCCATCGCTGGCTGGAGCGTGCGCTGCAGGCGGTGGGGGAAGCTGCCTCGCCTAGTGATGAGCATGGGCAAGAGCTCTTGGCTCGATCAAAGTCGCCGCAGGAGGCGCTGTTTAATCAGCTTGCAGCTGTTATGGACATCTATCGGGAGCATGTCACGGGCGAACGCGTACCGTATGTGAAGCGCGCCGTTGCATTTATTGCCGACAATCTGGACAAAAACCTGACGCTGCAGCAGGTCGCCAAGCATGTGCACCTGAATCCGAATCACTTCAGCGAGGTGTTCAAGCGCGAGACGGGCCTGACGTATATTGAATTCGTCACGAAGGAACGCATGCGACGCGCGATGGAGCTGCTGAAGCAGTCCCCTGCCAAGATCAGCGAGATTGCAGGGCTTGTCGGCTACGAGGACGTCAAGTATTTTAGCCAATTGTTCAAAAAAACGACGGGGAAAACGCCTTCAGAGTACCGGCTCAACACCTGATGGATGTCTACCCTCATGCTGAAGCCTGTCCCCTGCCCAATGATCGCTGTCCCCTCTATACTAAGATTATTCCACCGGGCACAAGCAACAACGCCTCACGGAGTAACTCACAGACAAGCACTAATAGGAGGGTTCTAAAGATGAACAAAAAGACAACTATGATCCTGTCCCTTGTACTTGCAGCATCGCTTACATTAACCGCTTGTGGAAAAGCCGACGATTCGACAGATAAATCAGCAGAGGGCGGCAAAGGCAAAGTAACGCTCACGCTCTGGCATAACTATTCCGGTGACGACCAACGTGCGAAGACGATGCGCTCGCTCATCGAGAAATTCGAGACGGAGCATCCGGACATTAAGCTCGACGTACAAGCGATTCCGCCCGATGGCTACCGGACACGCTTGAAGACGGTTGCGGCGGCGAACGAAATGCCAGACCTGTTCGTGATGTGGCCGGGCGTTATGACGAAGGAATTCCAAGCCGGCAATTTGATCCAACCAATCAATGGCTTGCTCGACAGCAAGAAGGAATGGAAAGACGGCTTCCTGCCGGGCTCCTTCGACGGGTTCACGATTGGCACGGACATCTATAGCGCGCCGATCGCCTTGTCCCCAACTTCGATTTTGTTCTATAACAAAGGGCTGTTCGAGCAAAATAACCTGGAAGTGCCTAAAACGTGGGACGACATGATGCACGCGGTTGAAGTGTTCAAAAGCAAAAAAATTACGCCGATCTCGCTCGGCAACAAAGCGGCTTGGCCGGCACAATCGAGCATCTTGAGCTCGCTTGCTGACCGCGTGACAGGCACGGAATGGTTCTTGAACGCAGCCACTCAGGGCGGTGCGAAGTTCACAGACCCGGAGTTCATCCAATCGCTGCAATATATGAAGGACCTCGGTGACGCCGGGGCGTTCCAATCCGGCTTCAACTCGCTGGACAACACGCAAGCAGAGCAATACTTTGCCCAAGGCAAAGCAGCTATGATGATTGACGGCGGCTGGGCACTGACGAACATTGCGTCGACAGCTTCGACGGAAGCGATGGCTCAAATGGGCGCGACTGTGCTTCCATCGGTGCCGGGCGGCAAAGGCGACCCGAACACGCTTGCTGGCGTAGTCGGCACTGGCCTTGGCATGAGCGCTAAAGTGTCGGGCGAGAAGAAGGACGCGGCTTATGAAGTGATGTATGCTTTGGCAGGGCCAGAAGCGCAGAAACAGGTTTTGGAAAGCAACCAGTTGGTAAGCTACAAGGTTGACCTTGATAAATCGAAAGTAACGCCTATCTTCGCTGAAGTGTATGAGCTGGTGAACAACGTGAAGCGTACGCCAGTATACGATGGAGTATTGTCCTCTGCAGCAGCAGATGAAGTGAACAACGGTTTGCAAGAACTATTGATGGGCGGAAGCCCAGAATCGATCGCGAAGAAAATCCAAAGCGCAGTGGAAAAGAAGTAACAATAAGGAATAAGACGCAACAGCACAACTAGATTACGCGGCTTCGGTTCTTCTGATGAAGGAGAGCCGGGCCGTTACTTCCAACACGAATTGAAATAGAAAGGGAGGGGACATTATGACATCTGCCAGCCGCACGAAAGCGTTTATAGCGGTCGGGCTTCTCCCCGCGCTGCTCTTATTTGTACTCTTTGTTATTCTTCCGATTCTCTGGTCCGCCTATTACGGCTTCTTCGATTGGAAAGGCATTGGAGCTGCCACGTTCATCGGATTCGACAACTATACGGAGGTCGTGAAAGATCCCATCTTCTGGACTTCGTTAAAAAATAATATGCTCATTGTCATTGCGTCCGTATTCGGACAAGTGCCAATCGCGTTAGTGCTTGCCTTGCTGCTCGTCAAAAACTCGCGACTGCATACGTTTATCCGCAGCGCCGTGTTTATGCCGATGGTTCTCTCTTCCGTCGTTGTCGGCATCATTTGGGGTTACATCTATCACCCTGAGATTGGTATCTTGAACTTCTTGCTCGATGGGATTGGGCTTAGCTCGTGGAAGAAGGAATGGCTGTCCGATCCGGATGTATCCATGTACTCGCTCATGGTGCCGATCATCTGGAACTATATCGGCCCTTATCTGATCATGTTTATCGCGGCGCTCAACAACATTCCGAGCGAGATGGACGATGCCGCGAAGATCGATGGCGCCGAAGGCTCCCGCAAGCTGTTTTCGGTTACGCTTCCACTCGTATGGGATACGATCAAGGTAGCTGTCGTACTCTGTATTTCCGGCAGCTTGAAAGCATTCGACCTGATCTACGTCATGACAGGCGGCGGCCCGGCGCACTCGACGGAGCTGCTCGCATCCTACATGTACAATAATACATTCTCGATTTACAGATATGGCTACGGCAGCGCGGTATCGACGGTCATCATCATCATTAGCTTACTTCTGGTCGCTGGCAGCCAATATTTGATGAAACGGGGGGATCGTCTATGATGCAGCTGATTCAGCGCAAATGGAAGAGCGGCTTAGTTAAAGCGCTCATGGTCCTCTATGCACTCATTACGCTTTATCCGCTGTTATGGCTATTCATGAGCTCGGTGAAATCGAACGAAGAATTTTACTCGCGGCCGTTTCTGCTGCCGACGAAGTGGCATTGGGACAGCTTCTCCCGCGCTTGGAACGTCTCGGATATGGGGACGGGGATGTTCAACTCCATCATCGTAACGGGCATCTCGCTTGTGCTGACGCTGGTCATCGCCGCATTAGCCGCATATGTGCTGTCGCGTTTCCAATTCCGCCTCAAGCTGCTCGTGATGGGATTGTTCCTGCTCGGCATGCTCATTCCGATTCACAGTACGCTGGTGCCGCTTTTCATTATGATGAACCAAACGCATTTGCTTAACACGTACGGCGCGCTCATTTTCCCGTATGTTGCATTTGAATTGCCGATTGCGATTTTCATTCTGCAAGCTTACATGAACACGTTCCCTCGCGAGATTGAGGAAGCTGCGTTCCTCGATGGCATGGGCTACTGGGGCATCTTCCGTAAAATGATGCTGCCGCTCTCGGCGCCTGCGATGTCGACTGTCGCGATTTTGGCTGTCCTTCGCTACTGGAACGACTTCTCGTTCGCGCTCGTCTTCATCAGCAAGCCAGCACTCAAAACGCTGCCGCTCAGCTTGTCGATGTTTGCAACCGGCTACATGACGGACTACCAGCTTACGATGGCGGCGCTTGCCATGGCTGTTATCCCGACAATCATTGTTTATCTCGTGTTCCAACGCTCGATTATGCAAGGGATGGTTGCAGGAGCGGTTAAAGGTTAAACGCTTGGAAACGGTTATGAAGAAACAAATTCAGCACGGCTCGCGGCGACTTCATAGACCCGCGAGCTTTCCTGCTTTTTTCTAATTTGAACCCAGTGGAGGGCTCTTACGATGAAGATTCGATTTAACGGTGAAGTGGAAACGCTCCTGCAAGGCATTGAGCGGCTAGCGCCTGCACTTGGCGTGACGTTATCAAGCGAAGAGGATGCGATTCAGGTACAAGTGTCGCATTTGGCACGCGGCCTGAGCGCAAGCTGGGATGGCGCGGCGGGACGGATCGGCTATACGGAGAAGCATCAATTTTTCCGGGCGCTGAGCTTATTCGTGCAACACTACAAGCAGGGCGAGCCATTCCGAGTGGAGGAAGAGCAGCATTTTCGCCAAGTCGGCCCGATGTTCGACGTGTCCCGTAATGCGGTATTGACGGTGGAGAGCTTCAAGCAAATGCTCGATATGCTGGCTTTGATGGGCATGAATACAGTCATGCTGTATATGGAGGATACGTACACGATTGACGGCGAACCGTACTTCGGCTATATGCGGGGCCGTTATTCCTTCTATGAATTGAAGGAGATCGACGATTATGCGGACCAGTACGGCATCGAGGCGTTTCCAAGTATTCAGACGCTGGCGCATATGGAGGAGTTTTTGAAGTGGGAGCCAGTGTTCCATTATAAGGATACGAAAGGTGCGCTGCTCGTCGGCGATGAGCGGACAAACCAACTGGTCGAGCGGATGATTAAGGCGGTTAGTGCACCGTTCCGCAGCAAGAAGATTCATATCGGGATGGATGAAGCAGAGGAGCTGGGGCGCGGCCGGTATTTGGATCGCAACGGCTTCTCGGAACGGTTCGACATTATGACTGCGCATCTGGACCGCGTGCTGGCTGTCGTGCGCAGCCAAGGCTTGCAGCCGATGATGTGGAGCGACATGTTTTTGAAGATTGCTTCGGGAGCGGAAGGGCGGGACTACGACACCGAAACGACGATTCCCGAGGAGATGGCTAGCCGGATTCCTAGCGGCGTTGATATGGTGTACTGGGATTACGTGCATACGGAGCGGGAAGATTACGAGAAGCTGATCGCAGCCCATCGCCCGATTGGCAGCCGCCTTATTTTTGCAGGCGCGGTCTGGATTTTCAACACGTTCGGCGTCAATTATGGCTTGTCACTGACAGCCTCGGATACGGCGCTTCAAGTGTGCAAGGAGCAGGGCATTGATGAGGTATACGCGACGATGTGGGGCGATGATGGCAACGAGGGCAACCCGTTCGCTGCTTTGCTTGGCCTGCAACTGTATGCAGAGCACGCTTACACAGCTGGGCAGCCGACAGCGGCGCAGCTTGCGGAGCGCGTGAAGCAATGTACGGGCATGGACGCGGAGTCGTTCCTGCTGCAGAAGGATTTGGACGAGACGCCGGGTGCGGAGCCGAATAACAGCAAGCAAAGCAATCCGTCGAAGTTTTTGCTGTATCAGGACGTATTGCTTGGGCTGTTCGATCACCAGATCGCAGGATTGGAGCTGAACAGCCATTATGCGCAACTGGAAGCGCGCATTCTGAGCAAGCGCGTACCGGGCGATAAGCTGGACCATGTGCTGGACGTGCCTGAGAAGCTGTGCGCGGTATTGAAGCTGAAGAGCGAACAGGGCATCGCACTCAAAGCGGCGTATGACGCGGGCGACCGTGAGGCGCTTCGCCATGCTGCTCTGGTTGAGCTGCCTGCGATTGCCGAGGCGGTCCGCGCGCTTCGGGCAGCGCATCGCACGGTATGGCTGCGCACCTTCAAGCCATTCGGCTGGGAAGTAATTGATATTCGTTACGGCGGCGTACTGAGCCGGCTGGATACAGCAGCTTATCGCTTGCTGGAATATGCCGATGGCCGGCTTGGCCGGATCGAAGAGCTAGAGCAGGAGCGATTAGTGTACAGTTCGGCTAACCGGTTCAATAACCGCGGCTTGGGCTGGTGCAGCTACTATTACCGGATGGCTTCGCCGAATGTGTTTTACCATGTGGTGAACCCGTTCTAATGTCCTGCCCGCTGGCAGTGGCAGGCGCAGATGCATATACGAAGATGAACAAGAGGAGTGAGGGGTGTCCCAACAGCCACGAAGGCTGGGGGACACCTCTTTGTGCATTGTAGGGGTCGGAGTTGCGGGTGGAATGGGGTTGCGTTTGCGTGCGGACTGTGGTGTATTTATGTGCCCCGAAGTATGCCCCGGGTGAGGTCGCATTGATGCGCGCGGAAGCCTGCTCATTGCAGATCGTGCAATGGGAACAGCTCGAATACGGCATCGAGGGGATGTCATTGCAGATCGTGCAACGGGAAACGCGGCTTTTGTATGTTTGGGGCACATTGTGGCTCTGCTCTGCCGAATCTCATTGCATGAACTGCAATGGGAACCTTCGGGGCGGACTAGTCCTGCCTTTATCGTTGCACAAAATGCAAGCAACGGTATAGCAATCAGCCCAAATGAAGCAGCTGATCCCACCGTGGACCGCATCATGTGGCGCATTTACATAAGTTGAAACTCCCCCTATTGCTTTCGACCGCAATTCCCGACATGAAAGCATGTTCTTTCACAGCAAAAGCTGTCCTAAAAGCCTGCTAACAATGGCTTTTGGGGCATTTTTTTTGTTATTGGCGGGAAGCTTCGAAGCCGTCGAACAATACGTTCAGGCCAAAGGCGAATTCGGCATCTAAATCGGGAGCTGTCGTTATGGCTGCCAATCGGATAACATGCGGATATTGGTCCTGCGGAAGGGATTGAAACCGGTCGGCATAGGTTGCACTCATTGCCTCCATTGTTTCGCCTTTGTCCGAGGCGCGGCTTTGCAGCCGGCGCTCTTCGTCAGCAAACCCCATGATGAAGTTTTTGATCATGGCCGCTAGCCATGGGACATGGGCATCGAGAAATCCCGCTTGTGATAGCACACGGTATAAGTATTCGATATGAGCAAGCCGAGAAGGGCTTCCTGCAATGGTAGCGCCCATAATCGTGACGGCGTCCCGGTATTGGTTCAGCGTGTGGCGGAAGTTGCTTGCCCACTGTGCCAGCTGCTCACGCCAAGCTAAGCTTGCATCTGGGAACGGGATTTGTTTGCTGATTTGTTCCGCTAGCCCGTGGAGCAGCTGCTCTTTATCTTTGACATGATAATAAAGGGCGGCTGCCTTCACGCCAAGTGCATCCGCAATTCGCCGCATGCTAATGTTCGCAAGGCTCTCCGATTGAAGCAGCTCTAATGCGATGTTTATAATTCGGTCACGATCAAGAGGCGTATGAAGCGGCTCCTGTTGCCCGGCGAGCGGTATAGATTCGGAAGTGGGATAAATGCGTCTTCGGGCCATTCGTGAGCCTCCACTCATTTGGTTATTGACAATTATAGCATAAGGGATTAATCTAACGTCATTAAATTATAATTTATTATTGTTAAATTAAATGATGGCGGAGGGATTCAAATGAGCAAGGATACAAACCAGAGGCCGATGAATGCGATTGTTCGCGTTGCGCAGCAGGCGTTGCCTGCCGCATGGAGACAGGCTTACGAGGGCCAAGAAGCGGAATGGGAGGATATGTTCAACCAATGGGGGGACCGTGCATATGGCGTGTGGATTCAACGTTTTATGCCGCCGATTGTGGCACAGCTGGCACAACAAGGCTGGGTAATAAAAGGCGGGTTTAACCGAAACGATTCGATTGAGAACTGGGGGCCGCCTGAGGAACGGGAACGGTGCGCTTGGTACGTTGTCACTTCGGAAAGCGGAGAGCTGCTAGGTACGTTAATTCTCCAAATCTATCATTCGCATCGTGCATTCCGCCTCCCGCGTGCGCCTCGGTTTGTCTCGGTCGACGCTACAGAACGGGATGGCATCTTAACTGCATTGTCTAACGCGGCGACGCGAGATCGCTGGGATATGCCCGAGGAACGGTTGGCAGGCCCTGCGCTTGCCGGGCAGGCGAAGGAAGTTGTTCGCTGGGAGTATGCGACCGACGTCGCGATAAGCGATTGTTTGCAGCCAGGAGGGGATGGGCAAGTATCGAGCTGGACGCTTGATGCGGCGCTAGCCCACTGGGGGCGGTATGGTTGGGAGCTTGTATCCGTGCTGCCATCAGGAACGCAGACCGTCGCTTTTTTCAAACGTCCCGTTGCGGTGTGAGCAACAATTAGCGGATGCTTCCCATCGCAGTTGTGATGATAGCGTTATCTTATTTCTGGTATATTGATAAATTTATCCCAATGCGATAAACTCACATCGATAGTGAGAAAGAATGAGACCCGAACATGCGGGATCGCAGAAGGAGGCAGTATGGCAGCACAAGCTTCAGAGCAATCGCTCGTCTTGTCGACGCGCCAATTAATTGGGCCGTTGATCGCTATTATCGTCGGAATGTTCATGGTTATTTTGGATACGACTGCCGTGAATGTCGCGCTTCCTGTTTTCGTGGATGACTTCCATCGTTCGCTGACTGTCGTACAGTGGACCATTACGGGCTATGCGCTTGCGCAGGCCGCCGTTATCCCGCTCGCGGGCTGGATGTCCGATCAATTCGGAGCGAAGCGGATTTTTATTATTTCATTAGTGTTGTTTACGCTAGGCTCGGTTTTGTGCGCAGTGGCGACAACGGCTGAGCAGCTCATTTTGTTCCGTGTGCTGCAGGGGTTAGGCGGCGGCATGGTCATGCCAATTGCATTTGCAATGACGTTCCGCATGAGCCCCCCGGAGAAAGCCGGAAGCATCATGGGCATGATGGGCATCCCCATTCTTCTCGCGCCAGCGCTGGGACCGATGCTCGCAGGTTATTTGGTCGACTATGTGAGTTGGCATTGGATTTTCTACATTAATGTGCCGGTGGGCATTATTGGGCTTGTGCTTTGCGTATGGCAACTGCCTAATTTGCCGAAGAGTGCTTCGACTGGATTGGACAAATGGGGCATTGTGCTTGGGCCGCTTGCTTTTGCCGGATTGTCTTATGGCATAAGCGAGGGAGGAGCGGGCTGGACAACGGATAAAACGATTATCGGCCTTGCGGTTGGCGCTGTTGCACTGGGCGCTTTCATAGCGGTTGAGCTGACGCGCAAAGGGCAGCCGCTGCTGGAGCTGCGCGTATTCCGTTCCATGCTGTTTACGCGTGGCATTATTATTCAATGGGTATTGCAGTTTGCGATGTTCGGCATTATTTTCTTAATCCCGTATTTCATGCAGCGTATTATGGGGATGAGCGCGTTCCATGCCGGGATGTGGTCATTGCCGCAGGCGCTTGCCGCTGCTCTATTTATGCCGTTCGGCGGACGCTTGTATGACCGGATTGGCGCACGTCCGCTCGTCATTGCAGGGATGGTTCTCGTCGCAACGGGCGCGTATCTGATTTCGCGCATTACGCCGGACCAGAGCGCGTGGGCGTTCTTCATTCCGCGAGCGCTGCTTGGCATGGGCATGGGGCTGTCGTTCCTGCCGCTGAATACGTTCCTTATCCAATCGGCGCCAGCGAATCTGGTTAGCCGCGTCACTTCGTTGACGAGCGCGACCCAGCAGGTCGTTACCTCCTTTGCGGTAGCCGGTTTGACGACGATCGTCGTCAGCCGGACGAACCATCATGTGGCGGAAGGGCTCAAACCGATGCCAGATGCGATTGCAAAAGCCTTTCATGACACGTATCTTATGCTTGCTGCGCTTGCTGTCGTCGCGCTGGTGCTAGGGCTGACGATCAGAAAGCCGAAGGGAAGCCCGACGAGTGCGGAGCAAGAATTTGCAGCCAAGGAATCGATGATGGGTTAACTTGCGTTGTTTTTATGAGCTGTCTTTCCGGTCTGAAATAGATCGGGAAGATAGCTCTATTTTGTATGGTGGGGCTTAGTGGCGCTGCGTTATGTTTGATCGCCAATATACGCCTCAGATTGCATTATGCTATAGTGAAAATGTTTAATAGAGGAAACAAACAAGGAGGCCATAGCATGCTGCGCAAATTCGGCACAACGGATTTACAGCTGTCCCCGCTGGGGCTAGGAACGTGGCAGTTCAGCGGTGGCCAAGGAATGATAGGAAAGTATTGGGCGCCCTTGCTGGAGGAACAGGTGCAGGATATTATACGAATTGCGCTAGAAGGCGGCGTGAACTGGTTTGATACGGCTGAAATATACGGTGGCGGGGAGTCGGAACGTGTGCTGGCTGCCGCATTGCGCAAGCTGGAGCCGCTTAGCCAAGCCGCCCATATTGCGACCAAGTGGTGGCCAATCATGCGGACTGCTGCGAGCATTCCGAAGACGATTGGGGAACGCCAGCGCGTGCTGGAAGGGCGGACGATTGACCTGTATCAGGTGCATCAGCCGTTTTCCTTCTCTTCTGTGTCTAGCGAAATGAAGCAAATGGCGAAACTGGCGGAGCAACGGCAGATTCGTTATATCGGCGTTAGCAATTTTTCCGCTAAGCAAATGCGTACTGCCGATCGTACGCTTCGCGAGCACGGGCTGCGCCTTGCATCCAATCAGGTCAAATACAATTTGCTTGATCGGCAAATCGAGCATAACGGCGTGCTGGAAACGGCTAAGGAGCTTGGCGTCGCGATAATCGCTTATAGCCCGCTTAAGCAAGGGCTGCTAAGCGGGAAGTTTCATGCAGACCCGGCTCTGCTGAAAGGGCTGACGTCGTTCCGGCGGAACTACGGCGGGTTCAAGCCTTCGTCACTTGAGCGTACGCGCCCTTTGATCGCGCGGCTGGAGCAGCTTGCAGAGCGATATCAAGCATCCCCGACGCAAATCGCGCTCAATTGGCTCATCCATGCCCACGGTGATACGGTGTTCGCGATCCCGGGCGCATCCAAGCCGCATCATGCGCAGGAGCTTGTGAATGCGATGCGTTTCCGGCTAACGGAAGAGGAGATTGCAGAGCTGCAATCGCTAACTTAAGTTTTTAACGAAAAGAAGACGGCGGTCCTATCCCGGTGTGCGATTTCACCCCGAGAAAGGCCGCCGTTTTGCTTATCAGAACGTAATGCAAATCTTCCCGAAATACGAACCATGAGCCAAATGCTGAAGCGCCTCCACGGCTTGCGGGAAAGGGAAGACCCGGTCGATGGCCGGATGCAAGCGGTGATGCTGCAGTGCGGCATTCATATGTTCGAACATCGTACGGCTTCCAACGTTAATGGCTTGCAGCCGCGCCTTGCGTAGGATGGCCGGGATAAGATTTAATCCTTCGACGCTAGATCCCGATAATAGGCCAACGATGCTGATTTGCCCGCCTACCTTCAAGGCTGATAAAGAGCGGTTTAGAGTAGCGCTCCCCCCAAGATCGACGATGTGATCCGCGCCACGGCCATCGGTGTAATCGAGAACAGCTTGGTCCCAGTTCACATTCTTCTTATAATTGATGCCAAAATCTGCTCCCAGCGCTTTTGCGCGTTCGAGCTTCCCATCGCTGCTGGAGGTGACGATCACTTTGGCGCCTTGAAGCTTGGCGAATTGGAGGGCGAACAAGGAGACGCCGCCTGTGCCTTGTACGACTACGGTGTCACCCGCCTTCACTTTGCCTTCCTCTACTATCGCATGCCATGCCGTTACGCCCGCGCAGGGAAGGGTGGCGGCTTCGGCATCGGACAGATAGCCGGGAACGCGAACAAGACCTTCTTCCGGCAGAACAGCATATTCCACAAGCAAGCCGTCGAGAGGGCTTCCTAGTGTCGTGACCCAATTTTGTTGCGTCGCTTCGCCCGTTTTCCAACTTTGCGTGAAGATTCCGCTTACGCGTTCTCCCAATTGAAACTTCGTTGCGCCTTCGCCTAGCGCGATCACTTCCCCAACCCCGTCGGAAACAGGAATTAGCGGTGTGTTTAGATCGGGGTTGTAAAATCCGTCGATAACCCCAATGTCCCGGGAATTCAGCGACACAGCTTTCATTCGGATGAGCACTTCGCCGCGTCCAGGGCTCGGAATCTCCCGATTGGTTTCTACGATATGGTCCAGGCCGAAGCCGCCTTGAAGGACAAAAGCTTTCATTGTACATCTCTCCTTACGGTGGAATAGACTTATCATAGTTCTTGATCTACAATCGGGTAAGACGGCACTTTTAGGTCGGTTACGAACGAGAAGGTGCGCAAGGAGGGGGAGGGAATATGAGGGAACCGGATATTTCCTTGACGGCATGCAGCTATTCGCATGTGCTTGATATCATCTCGAACAAATGGACGGCGCTGGTTATTTATGCTCTTGAGGATGGCACGATTCGATACGGGGAGATCAACCGGCGGATCGAAGGCATTTCGCAAAAAATGCTGACCCAGACCTTAAAACAACTGGAGCGGGACGGATTGGTAAGCCGAAAAGTAACGCCCTCCGTTCCGCCCGTTGTCGACTACACGCTGACACGGCTTGGGGAATCGCTGATTCCTTACATGAAGCAGTTAACCGAATGGGCAAGCGCCCACTTGGCCGAGGTTCAGCATGCGAGAGCGGCATATGACTCGGAAGCGTTGGTTTAAAGTGGACTTTTCGTCTCGCTGAATAAGGCAGATATATCTGCCTTATTCGCTCAGTGGCGCGTTAGCCGGCTGAATAGGGCAGGTTTTTCTGACCTATTCGTGCTCCGGTGCGTTAATTGGTTAAATATAGCAGGTTTTTCTGTCTCCTATCCGCACCTCGTGTGTTAGTTGATTGAATAGGGCGGATTTAGCTAGGTCTTGAGGTAAAGAAAACGGTTGAGAGTTTCTTATAAGTCAGAAAGGGCCGACGCATCGCGTCGGCCCTTTGTTCTGTAGCAAGTATCCAGTGTAATCATAATTAATCGACTCGCAGCGCCACCGTTACTCGCAAGCGACGCCGTCGCCGTCCAGATCCAGCTTGCGGCTGTAGCCGGGATCGCCTTCGTATAATGGAGCGGCGCCAGCTTCGCGGACGGCGGTGCAGTTCCGGTAGCTGACTGCTGGTTGCTCGCTGGCTGCAGGCTTCGTTGGCGTAGTTTCGACGGCTGGTGTGGTGGCGGCAGGCTTGCCGGAAGCGTCCGATTGCGGCTTGCTGGCAGGCTTCTCCGCTGCCGGCGTTGTTGCGCTTTCGGCAGGTTGCGTGTCCGCTTGCTCGCCTGTCGCGCCATTCTCATCGGCACCTGTATCCTTCGGCGGTTCCGCCGGCACTTTCGCACCGTTTTTCTCGTCCGCCAGGTTGCTCTTTACAGGCACGTTTACACTTTCAGCACCGCTATCTTTCTTGACGGTCAAGCTATCGTTTGACGTCGTGTTGGCGGTGTTGCCCTTGCCGCCTTCCAATACGATGAGGACCCGCGTTCCGTTAGAGAGACCGTCGAGTTGGTTGCCAATCCAAGAGCCCGCACCGCGGTTGTCGCTTGGCGTGACGTATCGGATGTCCGCACCTGCTCCGCCTTCCGCGCACATTGCCATTGGCCACTCGTCGCGGTCGTAGCCTTTTTTGGTCGGAATGCCTGCAAGTGAAGCTTCCCGATGGGACTCCGCGGCATCACGCTCAATTGTACAAACCGCCGATTCGCCATTGGCGATCGCGTCATGAATGTGGTCGGCCGTTTCGGGATAACGGTCAACGGGAAATTCGAGCTTTACGTCATATTTCCCATCAAAGGCTGCGTTAGGCTCGGGCTGATCGGAGTTCGTTAGTGAGCCAATGATGAAGAGAAGGGCAATCATTGCCCAAATTATGCCGGCCAAGCGTGGAATCTTGCGCAATCGCCGCCATTGAATGGCGAGCATGATGTACGGGAAGAACAGCCAGCCGAGGATCGATATCATAAAATGCGCCAACCCCTTGTCCTAGCATGATGTGACTATCATTCTACTATAGGGGAGGGCGGATGCCGAGTCATATTTTGGAAAATAGGGCAGCGCTGCGCTACTCCGGCCGCCTACCGGGTTTCAAATAGGTCTACAGGCTCGCGCCTTTCGTTCTTTTTGTATTGGGTTGGCGTTTCTCCCATCGTTTTCGTGAACATGATCGTAAAATAGTTCGCATTCATGGAATGCGTTCGCGATATCTTTTAATTGCAGATGCTTCAAAAGGCTTCGGTCCAAATAATCCTTGATCGGGTTAGCCAGCGTATCGGGATCGCTCACGGTTGCCCCATCAACTTGGACAATCCGCTGGATGACCGTAATGAGCGCTGATAGTAGATGCTCGCAGATGATCCGATGCCCTTCGCGCTGGGCGGTCGATTCTTCATGCATCATCGAGAAGATGACGTCGATTTTGCTGGCGTACGTTTTCGTCGATTAGCTTACCTTAACAGCTGAGAGCAACAGAAAGAGGAGATTTAAGTTGTGAATATTAGAGAGAAAAGAAATAAAATGCCATTGGCGCTTTACGCGCTGCTCATCAGTGCATTTGCGATTGGAACGACGGAGTTTGTGATCATGGGCATTTTGCCCGATGTCGCTTCTGCTCTTCATGTATCCTTAAGCTCGGCAGGACTGCTAGTTACGGGGGATGCCTAGCCTGGATCATTACGTCGCTCGCGCATGTCACGTTTTTTGGCATCGGCTCAATTGTGGCAACACGCGTCGTCGCTCCAGACAAAAAAGCAAGCGCAGTGGCGCTTATGCTCGGCGGCTTGACGATGTCCAACGTACTTGGCATTCCACTTGGCACTTGGATCGGGCAAACGTGGGCTGGTGCTCGACCTTCTGGGTCGTTACCGTAACAGGCGATATCGCGCTCATCGGCATTTGGAAACTCATTCCCCACATTGAGGATGAGCAGCAAGCAGGCTTCCGCAAAGAGTTCGCCGTGGTGCGGCAGGGGAAAGTGCTCGTCGCGCATGGCATGACGTTCATCAGCGCGTGCAGCGTAAACTGCTCCTCATTGCAGTTTGTACAATGAAATGGTTAATGTGCGGCGCTGCTCCGTGTGTCGTTGCAATTCATGCAATGGCAACCCCCTTTTTCTTGTAAAAAACGTGTCATAGGTGCTCCAACAGCGGTGGCCGTTGCACAAACTGCAATGGCAGTGCCTAAGCTGCTTCTAACAAACGTTTGCCATTGTACCGGTTACAATGAAGTTAAATCGTACATCCTTCGACAATTTCTAACTTTGTTCATGCTTGGCAATCAAGTGGGAAAGATTTAAGATGAGGTCAATTGGTTTGAATTCACCGATCATCTACATTTCTTGGCCACACGATTGGGGGAATGACAGGCATGCGCCGATTGGCGATTGCTGCGCTATCGATTGGTTTTCTCGTCTTGTTTTATTTTACGGTGCATGCGGCGTACAAGCTGTTCGCGTCCGATTTGCCCGTGCCGGGCCTCGCGCTTGCCGCCGAAGCCGAAGCTGAAGCTGATGCCCACGCCTATCGGCTGGTCGTCATTACGCAGGAGCTGGACACGCCATTCTGGCTGCAAGTGAAGAAGGGCGCTTTATCCGCCGCTGCCGAGCGAGGCGTAAGCTTGGAGATGTGGGGGACGTACAGCTCGGACCGCAATGAATTTTTGAAACAGATTGAGATCGCGATTGCTTCCAAAGTAGACGGCATTATCGTACAGGGCCTTAACACACCGGAATTTACGTATTTGACCAAAATCAAAGCAGCAGGCAGCGGCATCCCGATTCTGGCCGTCGCCAATGATGTGCCGATGAACGATAGCTTGCGGCGTACCTATGTGGGCTCAGACCATCTCGAGGCAGGACGGATGATCGCGCGCCAGCTCGTCAAGGATATGGAGGGCACTGGCAAAGTGGTGCTCATGGTTTCTGATCGGCAAGAGGATTACCAGCGCTCGCGCTTGAAAGGAATAGTAGAGGTGCTAAGGGCGTACCCACAGGTGAAGACGGAAATCGTCGCCTCCGGTGACGAGAAGGATGCAGCTGTCTCGGCGACGGACGAGCTGCTTAACACGCAGCCTGATGCCAAAGCATTCATTGCGGTCGCCGCCAATCACGCGAACGTCATTATTCAAGAAATCGAGAAACGGTCGCAGGTCGAGCCGTATTTTATTTACTCGTTCGATGACAGCCCGGATTCGATGGCGCTGCTGAAGCAGGGCAAGATCGATGCCCTAATTGCCCAATCGCCCGAGCAGATGGGCGAATTAAGCGTGAAGCTGATGGTCCAGTGGCTGGATGGGAAGGTTGTGCCGCTTAATCCAGATGGCTATTTTACAAACATCCGCGTGCTGCGGGCGGGGGAAGCCGAATGAACAGCATCCAACGCAAAATTATGTCGCTCTCCGTTATCGTCCTATTTATTATGGCGACCATATGGGTCGTCCTGACCTACTATAACCAGAAGACACAAGAGCAGTACAATGAAGTGCTGCAGCGCTACATGCGCATGAATGAAATGACCAACCTCAGCCAGCAGACAATCGCAAGCTTGAATGTTTATCTGCTGCAGCCCACACCCAATACCCTCGATGCGTTCCACGTCACCACAGAGCGGATTTTGCAAGCGAACGCCGAAATCGCCAAGCTTCGCACAGCCGACAATGGCTTTACCCTCACCAATTACATGCACATGATTGAAAGCCTCGTTGAGTCCGAAAATCGGTCCGTTATGTTTCATAGCCAGAAGAACAACGAACTCTCGAACGCCCGGTTCGAAGAAGCGACGCGCATTCATAACTACATCGCGGAGACGACGCTGTCGCTTATCGATAAGGATCTCAAGACGTATGACCACTTTTACCGCAGCATCATGAAGCAGAGCACCGAGCTTGAGCGCTTGGGCGTTTGGCTGCTTACTTTTATTACCGTAACGCTGCTCTTATTCGCCTATTGGTTCTCGCGCAGCATGACCAGGCCTATCCAGAAGCTGACCGTTGCGGCAAGGGAGCTGGCGCGCGGCAAGTTCGATATGCGCATCGAGGTGCATTCCAATGACGAAATCTCGTTCCTCGCCCGTACGTTCGACCGGATGCGCATCAATATTAATGAGCTTATCTCTGAAATTCACCGCACTGCACAGCTAGAGTTGGAGCTTAAAGAGAGTAAGTTGCTGCTGAAGGAGAGCCAGCTGCGCAGCTTGCAAAGCCAGATTAATCCGCATTTTCTGTTTAATACGCTCGACACGATTAGCAAAAAAGCTTATTTGGAAGGCTCGCCGGAGACAAGCGACTTAATTGCAAATGTCGCAGGGCTGCTCCGGTACAATTTGCGCCGCTTGGACCGTTCCGTTACGCTTCGCGAGGAGCTAAATGTCGTTCAAAAGTATATCGAAATCCAACAAGCGCGCTTCGCGGACCGCCTTCGGTTTGTCCAGCAAATCGATGAGCGGTGGCTCGATGTCCATTTGCCATGCTTAACGCTGCAGCCGATCATTGAAAACGCTGTTATCCATGCGGTTGAGCCGCTGGAGGAGGGGGGCACAATCGTGTTCCGCATTTTGTCCGAGGATGGCGATACGGTTCGAATAGAGGTAGAAGATAGCGGGGCGGGCATGGCGCCGGATCAAGTGCATCGCATGCTGGAGGAGCAATCGCAAGAGGGGGGGAGCAAGCAGGGGCATTCCACGGGCATCGGATTTAGCAACGTTGTCAAGCGTCTCCGGCTGTTTACTGGCCTAGAGGATGTGATCGAGATCGATAGCGGCACTCAACATGGAACGAAGGTAACGTTGAAAATTCCAGTCGATGGGAGGGTTGCTAAGCATGCTGAAGCTGTTAATCGTGGATGATGAGCCGTTGGAGCGCGAAGGGCTGCAAGCGATTTTGCATCATGGCATACCGGAGTCGCATATTGAGTTGGCGCGCAACGGCGCGATGGCGGTCGAGGTCGCAAGATCATTTGAACCGGACATCATTCTGATGGATATCAAAATGCCTGGGATGAGCGGGCTCGAAGCGGTGGCGATTATTAAGAAGGCGCAGCCTGCCATGAAATTCATTATGGTTTCTGCATATGAGGCGTTTGATTACGCGAGGCAAGCGATGAAGCTAGGGGTCAGCGAC
This sequence comes from Paenibacillus sp. MMS18-CY102, assembly GCF_009789195.1. Taxonomy (GTDB): domain Bacteria; phylum Bacillota; class Bacilli; order Paenibacillales; family Paenibacillaceae; genus Paenibacillus_T. Next base: position 74,318 of record NZ_WSTC01000014.1, read on the forward strand.
TACTTGCTCAAGCCTAGCAAAGCAAGTGAGATCGTAGCGGTTGTCCGCCATGCGACGGAAAAGTTGCTGCAGGAACGCGCGCTCGAAAAGCAGATCCAGCAGGAACGGCAAACGCTGCATCGTGTCATGCCTCTGATCGAATGTGATGTCGTAACGGGATTGCTCTATGATCATGTGCACGAGATTCATATTGAGGAAATGCTCGCTATGCTTGGCAGTGACAACACCAAGGAAGCATTCGTCCTGCTGGTCGTGCTCGGTGATTGCTCAGCAGAAGCAGCTTACAGCGCGATTAAACGGAGGATGCGCGAGCTGGGCTGCGGATGGGTAGGCGCGATGACGGGGCGGCAGGTGCCTATCGTTATTTTTCGCCAATTGGGCGTTTCGTTCCGTGCGCAGGCGTCTTCGCTTGTGCAGCAGATGCTAACGCTTCAGCAACGTGCAATTGGCACAGATGGCTTCGTCGGCATTGGCAATCCGTATGGCTCCTTGAACGATATTCGCCATTCGTTTCGCGAGGCGCTGCTTGCAACAGCAGATGCGTCGCTGCTCGCCCGCCATCGTTTTTATGCTGACATGGATTTGCGCCAGCCAGCAAGCAGCATCGGCGGGCTTGATCGCATTCGCGTGGACAAGGAGACGGTTGAGCGAATTCGGCTTGGGCAATGGGAGGGCATTCGCCAGTCGGTCAGCCGGCTGATTGATGGTTTCGAGCATAGCGGAGCAAGCTTGGTCGCATGCGGCCAGGCGGTGCTGGAGCAGCTGTGGATCGTCTACCGGACGGCGATGGAGCTTGGCGTGGAGGCGGATCGGCCGCTGTTCTCGTTTCAGGCCCGGCAATATTACCAGATGCGTTCAGAGGCGCAGAGCGTGCTCGACCAGCTTATTGAATCGTTCACCCGGCATCGCAGCAAGCTGGAGCCAGACATCATTGGGGAAATCAAGCAGTATATTGCGGAGCATTCGCAGGAGGAGATTTCGCTTGAAACGATTGCAAAGCGGGTGCAGCTAAGCCCTCATTACATTAGCAAAATGTTCAAGGAGCAGCTCGGCATCAATTACATCGACTTTCTGACCGAATGCCGCATAAATAAGGCGAAGGCGCTCATGCTTAATCCGCAACTCAGCATGAAGGAAATTACGTTCGAGGTTGGCTACAACGATCCGAATTATTTCAGCAAGGTATTCAAAAAAATATGCGGCGCTTCGCCGAGCGAATATCGCAAAATGGTGCTTCACTAGAAGCTGTAGCTCCTAGGCGTGCGGGCAGGAATTCCTCCTCCAAAAAGTGCAGATGATCATAAAAGATTGCAGATCGTTGTATAAAGCGGACGCTCTCCAAGATGGTAAGATTGCAAATGTAAGCAGTTACATTTAGAGGGTGAAGGAGAGAAGAAAATGAAAACCAAATGGATGAAAAGCGGGGTAATGGCACTTGCGCTGACGATGATGTTTACACTTTCGGCATGCGGCAGCGACGACAAAAAAGAAAGCACGGATGATGGGCCAGCTAAGACGACAACCGCAACGGAAGACAAGGGGGAAGTTAAAGGGGATAAGAAAATCGTTATCGGGCTGTCGCTCGATACGTTGCAAGAAGAACGTTGGCAGAAGGACCGTGACTTCTTCAAAGCAGAGGTGGAGAGGCTCGGCGGAGAAGTAGAAGTACAAGCAGCTAACGGCGATGATGCCAAACAAATCGCGCAAGCGGAAAACCTGATCAGCCAAGGCGTTGACCTGCTCGTCGTCGTTCCGCATAACGCGGAAGCAACGGCTGCAATCGTCGAGAAGGCACATGCTGCGGGCATTAAAGTGCTTGCATATGACCGCTTGATCAAAAACTCCGACGTTGACCTGTACGTATCGTTCGATAACGAGAAGGTCGGCGAGCTGCAAGCGCAAGCGATTCTGAAGCTAGCGCCAAAAGGCAAATTCGTTTACATCGGCGGCTCGGAAACGGACAACAATGCGCATCTGTTCAAGCAAGGCGCTTTCAACGTGTTGCAGCCATTGATCGACAGCGGCGATATCCAAGTCGTATTTGACCAATGGACGAAGGAATGGAACCCGGCTAATGCATTGGCGAACATGGAAAATGCGCTGACAGCGAACAACAATGGCATCGATGCGGTCATTGCAGCGAATGACGGCACGGCGGGCGGCGTTATCCAAGCGCTGACGGCACAAGGCCTTGCAGGCAAAATTCCAGTATCCGGCCAAGATGCGGAGCTGGCTGCAGCGCAGCGTATCGTAGAAGGCACGCAGGCGATGACGGTTTACAAGCCGATCAAGAAGCAAGCGGAGATTGCTGCCCAAATGGCGATCAAGATGGCGAAAGGCGAAGACCCAGGCGCAGACAAGAAGCTGAACAATGGCAAAATCGATGTGCCTTCCGTCCTGCTCGACCCTGTTGCCGTGGATAAGAGCAACATCGACGCGACGATTATCGCAGACGGCTTCCACTCCAAAGAAGATGTATACAAAAACGTAAAATAAGCACGTAGAACGAGCAAGAAGGGGAAGAAGCGGCTAATGAATTCCCGCATGCTTCCCCTTCTTCTTATAGATGAGGTGGCGAATCCGATGGCAGCCGCATTAGAGATGCGTAATATTACGAAGCGATTTCCGGGCGTCACAGCGCTTGACAACGTCACTTTTACAGTCAAGAAGGGCGAGGTGCATGCGCTCTGTGGGGAGAATGGAGCAGGCAAGTCGACGTTAATGAAGGTGCTCAGTGGCTTGTACCCTTATGGCAGCTACGAGGGGCAGATTGTCATTGAGGGCGAGGAGAAGCGGTTCCACCAGATCAAGGATGCCGAGCAGGCGGGCGTCGCGATTATTTATCAGGAGCTTGCACTGGCCAAGGACCTGTCCGTTGGAGAGAACTTGTTTCTGGGCAAGGTGCCGGCGAAGTGGGGCATCATTAACTGGGAGCAAGTTTTCCACGAGAGCGGGCGTTGGCTGCGAGAGGTCGGGCTAGTAGACGTTAATCCGGAGCAAGAAACCGGGACGCTCGGGATTGGAAAGCAGCAGCAGATCGAGATCGCCAAGGCTTTGTCCAAAAATGCAAATTTGCTCATTCTCGACGAACCGACTGCGGCGCTTACCGAGCAGGAAGTTGAGATTTTGCTGAACATATTGCAAGACTTCAAAAAGCGCGGCGTGACGTGCATCTATATCTCGCACAAGCTCAATGAGGTGTTCGCAATCGCAGATACCGTTACGGTGCTGCGCGACGGGCAGACGATCGGCACGTATCCGATCGGCGAGCTTACCGAGGATAAGGTCATCTCGTTGATGGTCGGGCGCGAGCTGAAGGAGCGCTTCCCGCGCATGCCGTCCAATCCGGGTGAGGCCGTCTTGCGCGTGTCGGACTACTCCGTTATTAATCCGAACCAGCCTGGCAAGAAGGTTATCGATAGCTTTTCCTTCGATGTCCGCCGAGGCGAGATTCTCGGCATCGCGGGGCTGATGGGAGCAGGGCGTACTGAGCTTGTGATGAGCTTGTTCGGTGCATATGCAGGCAAGTCACAAGGGAAGGTAGAGATCGACGGCAAGCCGGTCAAGCTGAGCGATACGCGGGCGGCGATACGCGAGGGGCTGGCGCTCGTATCCGAGGACCGCAAGAAATACGGGCTGGTGCTCGGCATGGATATTAAGAGCAATGTCAGCATGGCGAGCCTCTCCAGCATTGCATCAGGGGGCGTCATTAATCACTACAAGGAAGCCGTTAGCGGCAATCACTATCTCAGCTCGCTTAGGATCAAAGCGAATTCCGTCGAGACGGTCGTCGGCACGCTTAGCGGCGGGAATCAACAGAAGGTCGTTTTGGGCAAATGGCTCATGACGAATCCGAAAATATTAATTCTCGACGAGCCGACGCGCGGGATTGACGTTGGCGCGAAATTCGAAATTTATAACATGATGAATGAGCTGGTCAGCCAAGGCGTCGCGATCATTATGATCTCGTCGGAGCTGCCGGAGCTGCTGGGCATGAGCCATCGCATTATGGTCATTGCCGAAGGCAAGCAAGCAGGCATGTTTCAAGCGGAAGAGGCTACGCAAGAGCTGATAATGGCGGCTGCCACTGGAGGTAATCGGATATGAGCGTTAATCACGAAACGGTATTAGAGCATGCCCGCCTGAAGCAGCGGCCGAATTGGTTCAAATTCGATATGCGCGCGTATACGATGATTGGCGCGTTAATGTCGATCTGGATTTTGTTCTCGCTGCTGCATGAACGGTTCTTATCGCCAACGAACTTATCGAATCTGTTTCTGCAAATGTCCGTCACTTCGATTCTCGCAATCGGCATGGTGCTCGTCATCGTCGCGGGCCAGATCGACTTGTCGATTGGCTCGATTGTCGGGTTTACAGGCGGCATCACCGCCATGCTTAACGTCTGGTATGAATGGAGCACGATTCCCGTCATATTGGCTACGCTTGGGGCCGGAGCTGCAATCGGCTTCGTTCAGGGTTGGATTATTGCCTATCGGGCAGTGCCTGCGTTTATCGTGACGCTTGGCGGCATGCTTATATTCCGCGGGGCGTTGTTCGGAACAACAGGCAGCGTAACGATTGCGCCGCTGACGCCATCGTTGAAATCGATCGGGCAATCGTACGTTGGTGATGTGATCGGCTGGATTTTCGGCATTATCGGCTTGATCGTTGCAGCGCTTCTTATTATTCGCAAGCGGAGAGCGCGCGCCAAATTTGGCTTTGAGGTTGAGCCGTTCGCGGTCAGCATGCTTCGCCTTGGCGTTACGGGGGCGCTTATTATTGGCTTTGTCTATTTAATGAATAGCTACAAAGGCATTCCGGTTCCGTTCGTTATGGTTATCGTGCTGGCATTGGTGTTCACCTTCATCTCGCGCAACACGACGTTCGGCCGGCATATTTATGCCATTGGGGGCAATCCCGAGGCTGCGCGGCTGTCGGGCATTAACATTAAACGCCGCATCCTGCTCGTTTTCGTCTTGTGCAACACGCTGGCAGCTGTTGCAGCGCTAGTGCTGACGGCCCGCCTGAATGCGGCAACGATGAGCGCAGGGCAAAACTATGAGCTGGACGCCATCGCGGCATGCGTCATCGGCGGCACAAGCTTGATGGGCGGCACGGGCACCATTGCTGGCGCGATCATCGGCTCGCTCGTCATGGCCAGCTTGGATAATGGCATGAGCCTGATGAACTTGGAGTCGTTCTGGCAGTACATCGTGAAGGGCGGCATACTCGTGCTTGCGGTGTATGTGGATATTTATAGCCGGCAGAAGAAGAAAGCTTAGGCTCAGCAGTGCAGTATTGTGCGGCAGCACCGAAGGAAAAAAGCGCCCGTTGCGCCTGATCATTAGGCGACGGGCGCTTTTGCTTTGGTTTGGACCAGAGCGTGATAGCTAAGTGCTAGCGTTAGATCTAGCTCATAGCTATCATGGCCGCCCGTAAAGCAAAACCATTATCCTCGATCCGATACGGGCAGCCTTCTAGCTGCGTTTCGAAATCTCATCCATCACTATGGCTGCGAACGCTGGAACAGCAAGCAGTCCAAGCTCTTCGCCGCTTCGTTTGCGGACCGAAACACTGCCGCTGCCCCGTTCATTCTCGCCAAGGATGAGCATATACGGCGTCTTCTCAAGCTGCGCCTCGCGAATTTTGTAGCCTAGCTTCTCGTTGCGATGGTTGACCTCGACGCGAATGCCGGCTTCCTCAAGCTGCTTCTTCACGGCGTAGGCATCGTCAAGATAATGGTCGGATACCGGCAGCAGCTTCGCTTGAACGGGCGCGAGCCATAGGGGGAAGGCCCCGGCATAATGCTCCGTTAAGATGCCGATGAATCGGTCGATGGAGCCATATACTGCACGATGGATAACAACTGGGCGATGCTTCAGGTTGTCTTCGCCGATGTAAGTGAGGTCGAATTTTTCCGGCATTTGAAAATCAAGCTGGATCGTTCCGCACTGCCAGCTGCGATTGAGCGCATCGAGGATATGAAAATCGATTTTTGGCCCATAGAACGCGCCGTCTCCCTCGTTAAGCGTATACGCGATGCCGCGGCTGTCGAGCACGCTTTGCAGCGACTGCTCCGCCTGGTCCCACAGTGCTTCTGAACCCATATAATCGTCTGGGCGCGTAGACAGCTCGATTTTGTACGAAAAGCCGAATACGTCATAAATATGGCCGATTAGCTCAATGACGCGGCCGATCTCTTCTTCGATCTGGCTCGGCAGCACGAACAGATGGGCATCATCTTGGCAGAACGTGCGAACGCGCATCATGCCGCTCAGCGCACCGGAAAACTCATGGCGGTGCACTTGGCCGAACTCGGATAGCCGGATCGGCAGCTCGCGATAGGAGTGCCGGCTGTTTTTGTAGATGAGCATGTGCCCGGGACAGTTCATCGGCTTCAGCGCAAATTTCGTCTCATCGACTTGTGTAAAATACATGTTGTCCTTGTAATGGTCCCAGTGTCCGGACTGCTCCCAGATCCGATTGTTCATCATGAGCGGCGTGCGCACCTCTTCATATGCCCGGAGCCTTTGAATTTCGCGTGCGAAGCTCTCAAGCTCGTTGCGAATGGCCATGCCCTTCGGCAGGTAGAACGGCATGCCCGGCGCTTCCTCGGAAAACATGAACAAGCCAAGCTCTTTGCCGAGCTTGCGGTGATCGCGTTTTCTTGCCTCCTCAATCCTGTGCAAATGCTCATCCAGCTGCGCTTTCTTCGCGAAAGCCGTCCCATAAATGCGCTGCAGTACCTTGTTATTCGAATCTCCGCGCCAGTAGGCGCCCGCCATATGAAGCAGCTTGAACGCTTTGATCCGCCCTGTGGAGGGAAGATGCGGACCTCTGCATAGATCGAAAAACTCGCCTTGCTCATAAATCGAGATAACCGCTTCCTCGGGCAAATCGCGAATTATTTCCAGCTTCAACGGCTCCTGGCATTCCTCGAATGCCCTTACGGCTTCCTCGCGGCTAACCGTGCGGCGGACGATAGGGAGATTTTCGCCGATAATGTGGTTCATTTCGTACTCGATGGCCACCAAATCCTCGCTAGATAGCGGCTTGTCGATGTCGATATCGTAATAAAAGCCGTCCTCGATGACCGGCCCGATGCCGAGCTTCACGTTCTGGCCTGGGAATAATCGCTTGATCGCCTGCGCCATGACATGCGCCGTGCTATGCCGATGAATTTCGAGGCCCAGTTGGCTGTCCAACGTCACGATCTCAACCGTGCTGTCCTGCTCGATGGGGCGATTGAGGTCGACTAGCTCGTTGTTGAGCTTGCCTGCGACCGCATTTTTGTACAAGTTGGCATTGATAGATAAAGCGATTTCTCCCACGGTTGTTCCTTGCGAATACCTCCTGATTGCGCCATCTGGCAACGTTACGTTGATCTCCATGCGTTTTCCTCCATTCTGAGCGTTTTGGTTGGCTGGGATGCGTTTTTTTTGAACGCAAAAAAACGCATCTCGCCCGGAAAGGGACGAGTGCGTTCAGCTCGTGGTTCCACCCTAATTCATCCTCTAGCGCATGGCTTCTCGGCGAGAATCGCCGCGAAACTGCTGCTGCAAGGACCTTATTGGTATCCGCTAACGGGGATTAGCCGGTGCCGTATACTGCCGCGATTCAACAATCGTCGGGTTCAACGCCACAGCTGCAAAGGGGTAACGCCACAACCGGTTACTGAAGAAGCTTTCAGCCAAGGCTTCTCTCTCTGGGCAGCGCGTGTCGGGCATCATGTCTTTGGTCATCGCTTGATTTGTTCATCATCTTACAGAAATCTCCTTCTGGATGTCAATAGGGATTTTTATGCAATGTGCTGCAACGTATCACACCGAGCTGTGCCACACCGCGCCTCGCATGGATTCACAGCACACTGCACCTTATCGTGCATTCGCATGCATCCACAGCACACACTACACCATTCGCACCACTGAATCTAGCCGTGATTGCACTTCATGCAATGGCGTCCGCCAAGCTAGCGCCTAATCTAGCTCCCATTGCAGTTTGTGCAATTGAAAAGGTTAAAAGTAGCTCGAATCTAGCACGTAGGGATGTTTGCGAGAGCAGTCATTGCACAGCATGCAATAGCATGGCTCTGAGCCATGCTTGAGGATTGTTTTCATTGCACAAACTGCAATCACGTGGTGAATAGGGGGATTGCAGTGAGAAGTGAGAGGGCGAGGTGTTGAGAAATGCTCTTTTTCGCCAAGAAATAAGGTTGCAAGAACTAGTAAATTATGCTAGTTTTCATGTTGATAGGTTCGATAGGCATGGGATGCTAGTCCAAAAGAACTGTCGCATAAAGGGCTGCGGTGAAAAGGAATTGCGGGGCAAAAAAGGCTGCAACGATTGCTCGCCGCAGCCTTTCTTCTAAGCGTATTGAACGAATGGCATTAACGCAAGTTCGGAATGTCTACGTCCGCGTTTGCTTCCGCTTCGTAGTTGACGCCTTCGGTTTCGAAGCCGAACAGCTGGAAAAACTCGCGGCGGTAGCCTTCGAGATCAGACAGCTCGTACACGTTTTCCGTCGTCAAGTCTGCCCAAAGCTGGGACACTTCCGCTTGAACGTCTTCGCGCATTTCCCAATCGTCGATGCGGATGCGGCCACGCTCGTCGACAGCAGTTGGAGCGTCGCTATACAGGCGATCATTGAACAAACGGTACATTTGCTCGATGCAGCCTTCATGAAGCTCTTTTTCCTTCATGACCTTGTACAGTGCAGAGATGTACAGCGGAACGACTGGAATAGCGGAGCTGGATTGCGTAACAAGCGCTTTGTTGACCGAAATGAACGAGCGTCCGCCCGTAGCGCTGAGCTTCTCATTAAGGCGCTGTGACGTTGCTTCGAGGTCGTCTTTCGCGCGGCCGATCGTGCCTTCCTTGTACACAGCATGCGTGATTTCCGGCCCGATGTACGAGTAAGCGACTGTCGTTGCGCCGTCAGCCAGCACGCCGGCTTGTTGCAGCTCGTCGATCCACATCGCCCAGTCTTCGCCGCCCATGACGCCGATCGTCTGGCGCAGCTCATCTTCGGTTGCAGGTTCAATCGTCGCCGTCGTGACTTCGCCGCTGTGGAAGTTAACCGTTTTGTTCGAATACGTTTCGCCAAGCGGCTTGATGACCGATGCGAACGTTTCGCCTGTTTTCGGATGCGTACGGCGCGGGGAAGCAACGCTATATACGACCAGGTCGATGTTGCCGAGCTCCGTGCGAATGAGGTCGATCGTTTTCGCTTTGATTTCGTCGGAGAAAGCGTCGCCGACGATGCTGTACGACTTGCGCCCCGCTGCTTGGGCAGCTTGCTCGAATGCGGCGGAATTGTACCAGCCTGCCGATGCAGTGCGCGCGCCTTCTGCCGCTTTGTCGAAGTAAACGCCTACGGTGTTAGCGCCGGAAGCAAATGATGCGACGATGCGCGACGCTAGGCCGTAGCCTGTTGATGCGCCGATAACGAGCACGTTGCGAGGGCCTTGGATGGCCGGTTGAGCTTGTACATATTCAATTTGGCGCTGGACTTGACGGGCGCAGCCATCTGGATGCGCAGTCGTGCAAATGAAGCCTCTTGTTTTAGGTTGAATGATCATAAGTACGTCCTTTCTTTATACAGCTTGTAGGATGGATCACAATGCGTATAGTTCTGCCGGAGTGGTTGGCCTTAGGGGCAGAACGAAAGTGCCGCTTTGTACAGATTAGCATGACTGGGAAATTTACGCTAGTTCGGGCCGTCCCTGCGAGATTAGCAGGCATGAAGCGCGTTCATGGCGCATAGGATGGGGCAGTTAGCTGCCGGAATTAAGAAGGCGAGGGGATCTTACATGCAGGACAGAAGCGCAGGCAACGCCCAAGGGATTGATGTTTCGCATTATCAGGGCACGGTCAACTGGAGCGAGGTTAAAAGTGATGGGATTTCGTTTGCTTTCTTAAAAGCAAGCCAAGGAACCAGCTCACGGGATGCAACTTTTATCAACAACGCGAATGGTGCCCGAGCGGCAGGCGTTCTAATTGGCGCCTACCACTTCGTCAATGCTAAAACGACAGATGCGGCAGCTAAGGAAGCGGCAAATTTCGCCGATGCGATTGCTTCGGCAGGTGGAGCGGCAGCGTTCGAGCTTCCTCCGGTCATGGATTATGAGCAGGCAGATTCGAGCATGAGCAAGGGGGACATTAATGCGGTAGCGAAAGCGTTTCTGACGGAGACAGAGCGGCTGACCGGCGTTAAGCCGATCATCTATTCTGGCAGCAGTTTCGCAAACAATTTTGACGCTTCGATGGGCGCTTATGAGCTATGGGCAGCACGCTATAGCAGTTCTCCGCCTGCCGATACAGTGGCGTGGAGCAAGTGGACGTTCTGGCAGTACAGCGATGGTTCCGCAGGTGGCGTGCGGCCAGGCGGCGGCCGAGCGGTCGCAGGCATTGCTGGTCCGGTCGATTTGAATGAATACGCGGGCACGGAAGATGAGCTGCGCAAGGCCTACGCCCAAGATGGCGAGAACGGGGAGGATGATTCGATGACAGACGCAGAAAAACAGCAAATGCAGGATTTGGCGGATCGCGTGGCGGCGCTTGAGGAGCGTGTTAATATGTCGAGCAACCAGACGCCTCCTGCATGGGCCAATGATGCCATTATTGCGGCTAAAGGCGCAGGCCTTATTACGACTTCCAATGATAAGGGGCACGCCGAGCTGGTTATGATTCAAATGCTGTACAACGCTGGGTTATGCAACGCTGAGCTGATCGCGTTCTTCCGCGGATTTAGCGCTGAGACAAAGGCGGCAATTGACGCGCTCGTCAAAGGCTGAACATTGCTTGCAGTATCGACAGCGCTTACCGAGCCGTTCGCGGCGCAGTGGCAAGCGCTGTTGATGCAAATGCGCCATAAATTTCAAGATTTCGACCTAAAAATATTCCGATAAGTATGCTATTATTATGGACGAGCCTATTTCTCCCTTGCCAGGATGTACAACTGGACAAGCAGAATTGCTGCCATTGTGAGCTTTAATCTGTGCTAGGAGAAACGCCAGAATCGAATATCGAAACATGAAGGAGCGAAAGTGAATCATGACTAAAGTTCTTGTTTTCGGTCATAAAAACCCGGACACGGATACGATTTGCTCGGCTATCGCTTATGCCGAACTGAAAAAACAGCTTGGCGTTGACGCTGAAGCAATTCGCCTTGGCGAAGTAAACGGCGAGACGCAATACGCGCTCGACCAATTCGGCATTCAAGCGCCGCGCCTTGTAGAAGCGGTTGCTGCTGAAGCGAAAGAAGTTATTCTCGTCGACCACAACGAGCGCCAACAAAGCGCGAACGATATCGCAGACGTACGCGTTATCGAGGTTATCGACCATCACCGGATCGCTAACTTCGAGACGAGCGACCCGCTGTACTACCGCGCTGAGCCAGTAGGCTGCACGGCGACGATTCTTAATAAAATTTACAAAGAAAAAGGCGTAGCGATTCCTAAGGAAATCGCAGGCCTGATGCTGTCGGCAATCATTTCCGATTCCCTGCTGTTCAAGTCGCCTACGTGCACGCAAGAAGACGTAGACGCAGCGAAAGAGCTAGCTGCTATTGCTGGCGTTGACGCAGACAGCTACGGTCTGGCAATGCTTAAAGCTGGCGCTGACCTGAGCGACAAATCGATCGCACAGCTGATCTCCCTCGATGCGAAAGAGTTCTCGATGGGCGGCTCCAAAGTTGAAATCGCGCAAGTTAACGCGGTTGACACGAACGACGTGCTTTCCCGCCAAGGCGAGCTCGAAGCTGCACTGAACACGATCATCGAAGAAAAAGGCCTCGACCTGTTCCTGTTCGTCGTAACGGACATCTTGACGAACGATTCGATCGGTCTGGCACTTGGCCGTTCCGCAAGCGTAGTCGAGCAGGCGTACAACGTGTCGCTGTCGAACAACACGGCAGTGCTCAAAGGCGTAGTTTCCCGCAAGAAACAAATCGTGCCGGTTCTGACCGATACGTTCAACAAGCTGCAAGCGTAAGCTAGCATCTTATCGGCTCAGCCGTTCATAAGGCTGCCCTACTCGCCATGGGTTCATGGCGTAGGGCGGCTTTTATTTTTAGATTAGCTAGTTTTATTGCCCGAACCAAAGCCAATGACATACCCATCCAAATCTTTGACCGAAAAGTCTTTCCAGACGCCCCAGCCATGCTCCGTTAATTGAAGTTCGGAAACGATAATTGCCCCATTGGCCTTGAATTCGCCATATAACGCATCCAGCTCGGCATGGGTTTTGACATAAGCATACGTATTCCATGTGCCCTTGTTGGGTTTTACATCAGCGGGATCAGCAGCTTGAATTAACTTAAACCCTAACCCAAAATCGTCCCGGACGGCCCAATGCTCGTTCACTTCACAGCCTAATGCTTCTGCATAATATTGCTTCGATTTTTCAACGTCGGATACTAACAGGACAGTCAGAGAGTTTTCAATTCTTGCTTTGATTGCATCGGCCATCAGGAACGCCTCCTGTAACTTATGGAAAATTAATACACCGATATTGTACCGAATGTATGTTCGTCTGTAAAGGCGGGATTTAAAGCGGTCCATCGGCGTTTTGCAAAAGGATTGTTATTTGCTATCGTTTATTATCGAATTTCGTTATAATATTCGTGACGACCATAGCAATCAGGAGGAACCCATCATGTTCGCGCCTCATCGAAGAGAGCAAATTTTACAGCTGTTGCAACAGCAAAAGCAGGTGATCGTAAAGGATCTGGCACTTCAGCTAAACGTGTCGGAAGGCACGCTCCGCGCTGATTTGCGCCAAATGGAGGAGGAGGGGCTGCTGGAACGCACGCATGGCGGGGCTGTCCCAGTTCGCGCGAAGAAGCCAGCCTTTCAAGATTTGCGCATGACGTCGCGAAGCGAATTGAATGCCGAGCTGAAGCAGGCGATTGGGAAGAAAGCAGCAGAGCTGGTTCATCAGGGGCAATGCATTTTGCTGGATGCGAGCTCGACGGTGCTGGAGCTTGCCAAGGCGCTCGTCGATTGCGACTATTTGACCGTTGTAACCAATGGGGTAGAGGCAGCGCTTACGCTTAACCGCAATCCCCGCATTAACGTTATTCTTGTCGGCGGCGTGCTGCGTCCGGGCTCAGGTTCGGTTGAAGGTGTGCTTGGCCGGACGATATTGGAAGAAATTCATGCCGACCTTTTCTTCACCTCTTCGCTTGGATTTACCGTCGAGGAAGGAATGACGGACTTCAGCCTATACGAGGCGGAGCTTAAGAAGCTAATGGCCGCGAACGCAAGCAAAATCGTTGCTCTCCTCGATCATACGAAGCTTGGGAGGCGATCGATTGCGACGAGCGTGCAGACGCGAGCTGTCCATACGATCATTACGGATGAAGGGGCCGACCCTGCGTTCCTGCGGCAAATTACAGGAATCGAGCTGCTTGTTGCGGAGCCTGCCGAATAGCAGCGTTTAATGGCATTAACTGAAAACATCCAACGATATTCGTTGGGTGTTTTTGTTTTGTTACGGCAACACCTGTCGATTCAATTGATAATGAATGAGAATGATAATAAAAATAAACAATCATTGACTTTCGAGCAGCGTGAGGCGGACAATAAGATGGTATGGATCGCCACACGAATGCGATCAGCAAATGGTTCGCGAGAGGCAGGGCACCCACCGATGATTGCAATGGATCTGGACGGGTTTGTCATTGATTTGGATGGTACGGTGTTTAGGGGAGAGACGGCCGTCGAAGGCGCGCCGCAAGCGATTGCTTCGCTTCGCGCCAATGGCAAGCGGCTCGTCTTCCTTAGCAACCGAGGCAATATATCAAGAGAGATGTGCCTAGCAAAACTTCGCAGGCTTGGCGTGGAAGCGTCTATGGATGAAATTATATTGTCGTCAACGGTGACGGCCCGCTATTTGCGGGAGCATCATCCAGGCTGCGAAGCTTGGACACTGGGCGATCATGGCTTGAAAGAGGAGCTTGCTTCCGGCGGCATTGCGCTGGCGGATCGGCCGGAGTTGGCGGACTGGCTCGTCATTACGCTGCATGAGACGTTGACGTATCATGAATTGAATGATGCGTTCCGCGCAGTTCGGCATGGCGCACGCATTATCGCGACGAATGAGGATCGGTCATTTCCTGGCGAGTTCGGGGACCATATCGATGTCGCTGGCATGATTGGCGCCATTACGGCTTCAACAGGAGCGCAAGTGGAGCTCGTCGTGGGCAAGCCATCCGCGCTTATGGCGGAAGCAGCGCTAACGGCACTGCAATTGCCGGCAGAACGATGCCTGATGATCGGCGACAGCTTAGCGTCCGATATTGGCTTGGGCAAGCGGGCGGGGATGAGAACCGCGCTTGTGTTAACGGGATCAACAACAATGGAGGCTGCCGGCCTCTGGCCAGCACGGCCGGACTGGATTTGGCCTTCAATCGCACAATTAATAACTAAAGCAGCTGTAAAAGGAGAGGGAACGGCATGAATCAGGTGTTGGATAATCTAAAGGCGGCAGCGCCTTGGCTCGATGGGAAGGCGTTACAAGCAATTGCGATCAATCCGATTATCATCGAAGCAGGAGCGCTCCGGCATGTTGCCCCTTACTTGCAGGACCGAGGCATTCAGCGCGTGCTAATCGCAGCCGATGCGAACACGCATGCCGCAGCAGGAACGATGCTATGGCCGCGCATTGCCGATGCGGGCATTTCGGTCCAGACGGCGCTTATTAAGCCAGATGCGCAGGGCGATGTCATTGCTGATGAATCGTCACTAGTGCAATTGTTAATGGATATTCGCCAGACGAACGCAGAGCTCGTCATTGCGGTTGGTTCTGGGACAATACATGATATCGTAAGGTATTCAGCCTATACCTTAGGCATCCCGTTCGTTTCTGTACCGACGGCGCCTTCCGTCGATGGCTTTAACTCCAAGGGGGCCCCGCTCATTATCAGAGGCGAGAAGCGGACGTTTGCCGCCACTGCACCGGATGCGATTTTCGCTGACTTGGATGTACTGTGCGCTGCGCCTTCGGCTATGGTTGCAGCTGGATTTGGCGATATGTTGGGCAAATATACGTCGCTGTTCGACTGGACTTATGGCGCAGCCGCGGGCAACGAGCCGCACGATAATGCAGCTGCTGCGATTACGGCATACGCGCTGGACAAATGCGTCAAGCACGCAGAATCGATTGGGCGCCGGGAGCAAGAAGGCATTCGCGTCCTGATGGAAGCGTTAATCGAGTCAGGCCTCGCGATGCTGCTGTTCGGGCAATCGCATCCTGCATCGGGAGCTGAGCACCACTTGTCCCATTATTGGGAGATGGAGTATCTTCGCCTTGGCCGCCCTGCGTTGTTGCACGGGGCGAAGGTGGGCGTTGCAAGCGCGGCTATCGCCGGCGTATACCGCCGAATTGCGGAGGAGCAGGGCGAAACTTTGTTCGCTGCGGATCGTGAGCGATTGGAGCAGGCGCTTGCCACGGTGCCGTCCACGGCTGAGCTGCAACAGCTGCTCCGTGTCGTTGGGGGGCCAGCAACAGCGCAGGAGCTAGGCGTCGATGATGAGCTGCTCACCCGAAGCTTGCGCGAGGCGCATCGCGTGCGTGCCAACCGCCACACCCTATTGAAGGCATACAATGAATTGCCAGTCACCGCGGTTTAAGTTTTGCGAACAGAACGAGGATGCCTTGAGGGCATAGCGCCAAGGAGCTTCCCGCCTGCCATTTATAATGAATGGCAGGCGGGAAGCTGCTTTTTTATTTCCTTATTTGCAGAGCCTAGTATAGCCGAACCTGGAAAAATTCATTATGGTACACATATCGGCTAGAAGGATAACGGAAGCCGAGCGTAATGCCCGATTGTGCGATGCGGACCGTCTTCAGCCTATGCGTGGGAACGAGGCTGCGCACAAGCCGGCTCACTAGCGCTTGATTGCTGGCGTTGATTGCCTGAACCAGATAGTCCCGAAACGGTTTATTGGCAGCGATCTCGGTGTATAACGGGATAATCGCATTGGCAATCTGGCGATGGATGGCTGCTGAGAATGTAAATTGCGTTTGCCCGGGACGGATTGAGGTAGCGTTCGTGTAAGGCGGCTGATTGCCGGAAATGGGAAAATCGACGAAGTAGCCAATGCCGTTCGTTGCGATTCCATCAATCGCAAAACGGGGCACATACGGATGCAGCATCGCGATCATCGTATCCAAATCGCCCCGCCGGACCGCTTTAGCCCAACGGAGCGAGTAAGGGCGGCTTGCCGCGACGCGGCGATAGAAGGGAAGCATGGCTTTGGCTGTCTTGCCAAGCGTGCTGGGGGAGAGCTTAGCTCTAGATGCGTGTACGGCCGGAACCTTGCTTATGCTCATGGAAACGCTCCTCCTTTGTAGGCAGCTATACGATACACTATTGCAACGATGTACAGACGGTGAGGGCGGATGGGTTTATAGTGGCAAAAAAAGCGGCTCCAAGCCTCATGCAGCGCATGAAGGCTGGAACCGCTTTTTGTATAGCTATCGTTCTGGAATTACTTATTCAGCATATGGAACACTTGCTCAACGTCTTTATCGCCGCGACCGGACAGATTGATGATTAGCACCTTATCACGGCCTAGCGTAGGCGCAAGCTTCTTCGCGTAAGCAACAGCATGCGCGCTCTCAAGCGCAGGAATAATGCCTTCGGCACGGGACAACTCTTGGAAGGCGGCAAGCACTTCCTCGTTCGTTACGGTCACGTACTGTGCCCGCCCGCTCTCCTGCAGGTAGCTGTGCTCTGGGCCAATGCCCGGATAGTCGAGCCCCGCCGCGATGGAGTAGGTCGGTTTGGGATTGCCTTGCTCGTCCAACAGGACAAGGCATTTGAACCCATGAATAACGCCAGGAACGCCCTGAGTCATCGTTGGGGCTTGGTCCGGCTCGACGCCGATGAGCTGTACCGACGGTTCGTCAATATAGTGGGCGAACGAGCCAATTGCGTTGCTGCCGCCGCCCGCGCAAGCGATGACCGCATCTGGCAGGCGGCCTTCCTTCTCGAGGATTTGGCGCTTGGATTCTTCACTGATAATGGATTGGAAGTGTTTGACCATCGTTGGGTATGGATGTGGGCCGACCGCTGATCCAAGCAGGTAGAAGGTCGATTTGTAATTCGCGATAAGGTCATTCAGCGCCTCATCGACTGCATCCTTTAAGCGCCCTTGCCCTTTGTCTACTGCAACGACCTTGGCTCCGAGCAGCTCCATGCGAAATACGTTCAGCGCTTGCCGGCGCGTATCCTCGGCTCCCATGTAGATCACGCATTCCATATTGAACATCGCACATGCTGTTGCCGTTGCGACGCCATGCTGCCCTGCGCCGGTTTCTGCAATGACGCGTTTGGCGCCCATCCGTTTGGCCAGCAGGATTTGCCCGACGACGTTATTGATTTTATGGGAACCGGTATGATTGAGGTCTTCCCGTTTCAAATAAATTTTGGCGCCGCCCCATTGCTCGGTGAGCTGCTGCGCAAAGGTCAGCGGATTCTCGCGGCCTATATATTCGCGAAGGTAGTAACGAAGCTCCTCGTTAAATGCGGGATCATCCTTGAATGTATGAAATTGCGCCGCTAGATTGTCCAGCACTTCTTGCAGATCGGGGGGGACGAAGCTTCCGCCGAATTGCCCGAAGTAGCCCTCTGCCGCTTGTTGTTCCGTAGCCAATGTAATCGCCTCCAAATTTAGATCGATAGAACACCTAATCTTCCGGAAATGCGCAGTATTCTATGTTTTTCTTCCGTATATATCCTACCACAAAGTGCAAGGGAACGTGAGTGCAGCGATTAGTAGATTTCGTCATAAAATGGGCATCCGCATCGGACAACCTGCTCCAGCTTGCATATAGTAACAATATATTCCCACTGCTGCGGCTTCTCGCCATAGCTGGCCAGGAAAACGCAGGCAGAATTAAGGAGGGGAGGGGATATGCCACTAGCGTGGGTTTGCTCGATTGCTGGCACGTTTGGATATGTGGCCGCTTTTGCTTTTGGCGCTTGGCCGCAATCGCTCACGGTGCTGTTAATCGCTATGGGCATTGATTATCTGACAGGCATTGCGGCATCGTTGAAGGAGAAGAAGGGCTTAAATAGCAATGTTGGCGCCTGGGGATTGACTCGCAAGGGATTGACGCTGCTCATTATCTTGCTCGCCCACCAGATAGACGAGCTGCTTCAAACGAACGATACGACAATGGCAGCTGCCATTTACTTTTACTTGGCGAATGAAATGATCTCGATTACAGAGAACTATGGCCGTCTCGGATTGCCGCTGCCGGGAAAAGTAAGGCGTATTATCGAGGTGTTGAAAGATAAAGACAATACGAAAGGAAAGTGAAGCAGAACCGTCATGCGCGGTACAAAATGGCTAATAGCCCGCTTGCATAAGCGGGCTTATTGTCGTTATAATAAGAACAAATGTTCTTATTGGAGGGATCGCCTATGGCGGTTACGAACGATAAAGTGATGGCCTTGGTTCGTGAGGCATCCCATCCGCCGGCGCAGAGCGAGGCGGAGCAGGGGCTTGTGAAGCGTTATGTGCTGCTTGGGATCGTAATGCGCATACTTGATCATGATATTCGCGTTGTCGGAAACGCTGGGATGAAGCTGCCACGGCTGTACGAGTCGATGCTGCGTGCGGTTCAGGACCGCGTGCTGCTGGATCTCGCAGCGCTCCGGCGCCAGTTTCGCGATGCGGGCATTAAGATTTATGAAGAGAGCCAGCAGAAGGAGGCCATGCATGCGAAGTATGTATGCCGAGGCTACCATCATCAATTCGCAATGGTGTGGGGGTTCGTGAAAGCGGAATCCGAACGATTGCTAAAGACGTATTTGCATGAATAAATCGTTCAAACTTTTGTCACATCCTGTACAAAAATTTTTCATCTCCTTCATTTTAAAGGTTGAGAACAATGGACGAAGTTGGGTATTATAAGGAGTAGACAAAAGCCTGCAAGGGGGAGCACAGATTATGCACAAATGGATCATGTTCGTCGTGTTTACGGCGGCAACCTTACTGAGCGTATACTTGCTGACGTTCGGACTTCCAGATAAGCCGAAGGACGAGACGGCAGGATTGCCAGAAGGAATGCAGCTGTTGAAAGTACAAGCGTCGAATGATTACGTATTCAACGAGAAAGAATACCATGTGAAAGCTGGCACGACAGTGCGGCTGCTTCTGCAAAACAAAAGCGGTATCCACGGTTTAGCAATCAAAGATCTGAACGTTGATCTGCAAGGCGACAAAATGCAGCAAGACATCAAGCTCGACAAGCCAGGCACATACGAAATGCATTGCTCTGTTATGTGCGGTTCGGGCCATGAAACGATGAAATCCGTTTTGATCGTAGAATAAGACAAAAAAGGAGCCCGATGGCTCCTTTTCCTTACTTTCAGGCCCATTATTAGTCCGTTGCTTGGCGCCGTGTGCGCTGGCGATGGATGATCAGGTCAGCAACGAAGCCGAGCGCGGCCCACGTTACGACGGTCCACACATAGATGCTCATGACGGCAACGTTATGGATGTCGAACGCCAAGTCGGCAATCCATGCGGGAATGCTTAACATGAAAAATACGAAGTTGTGCGGGTCATAGCCCGTAGAATTGTACAAGCAGAGGGCTAGCCCAATGAGGGTGGCCACAATTGTAACCGGATAGCGCATAACGTTTGCCGATCCCCTTTTCGTCAATTTGGCTGATTCGGTACCGTTATTATGCGACACCCGCTATCATCTCATGCGAAGCGCATTTACTGAAGAATGGAGTGGATACTATGATTACCCATATTGTTATGTTCAAGCTCAAAGACCGCAGCCCAGAGGCGGTTGAACGGACCGCGCAAGTGCTTCGTGACATGGAAGGCAAGATCGAACAACTGAAATTTCTTGAAGTAGGCTTGGATGTCCTGCACTCGGAGCGTTCTTATGATATCGCACTGGTCACCAAGTTCGAGTCGATGGAAGATTTGGAAGCGTACCAAGTGCATCCTGTTCACAAAAAAGTAATCGAGCACATGGCGCAGGTGCGCGAAGCGTCCGCAAGCGTCGACTACGTAAGCTAAGGAGTCAAGAAGCGGATGGATAACGGTAATGAAGATTTATACCAATTGCTGACGTATCTCATTGTGGTCATTGTCAGCAGCATTATTATGGTCGCATGGCTCAAACGTAAAGGGCGTCGATCAGCCTCCAAGCGGGATGCGGAATAACGCATAACGCGGTGGCGAAGAAGGGAGCAGCAACCAGCTATGTACTATGTGAACGTCGAACAGATTCGCCAACGGCTGGAGGCAATTCCGGAGATTGCGAACACGCTAACTTTGCTGGCAGAAGGCTGGAGCGGGTCCCTGCTTGAAGGAATGGCACAGGAACGGGCGTTGCATTTGGCTATTGAGACGGTTACGGATGTCGGAAGCTTTCTCATTGACGGATTTATTATGCGTGATGCGAGCAGCTACGAGGATCTTGTAGATATTATTGCGGAAGAGCATGTATTTGCGAAGGAGCTTCATGAGCCGCTTATGGCACTGGTGAAGCTGCGCAAGCCGCTTGTGCAATATTATTATGAATGGCCGCGTACAAGCTTGCATGAGCTCTCTCCTGTGCTTCCTCAGCTGCTTTCCCGTTTCCGGGCAGCCGTGGAACAATATTTGGAGCGTGAGCTGAAGGCATAGCCTATGCACTTCTGCGCTTAGGGAAGAGCCTGTTATCAGCGATCTGATAGCAGGCTCTTTTTGGGATGTAAATTTACGAATGCTGCAAAATCGGTTACAATGTCGTAAACGCAAGCGAAAGGCGGTGTGAGGATGAAACGAAGCGATAGACAGAGTGGAGCAGGCCATCCTCCACAGCAGGACGAACGATCGACGCGCCAGACTGTCGTCAGATTGCTGAAGACGAAGGGGACCCAGAGCGCGGGCGAGCTGGCAAGCCAGCTCGGCTTGACAGAGATGGCGATACGCCGGCATCTATATGCGCTTGAGAGCGATGGGTTTATTCAGCAGACTTCCGTGAAGCGCGGAGCCGGAAGGCCGAAGCATATGTACACGCTGACAGCGGAGTCTGAGGAGCTTTTTCCTAAAAATTATCACGGCTTAACGCTCGACATTCTCGATGATTTAGCGAAGGATGAGGCGACGGCGCCGATTGTCGACCAGTTATTCCAGAGCCGTAAACGCAAGCTGTTGGAGCGTTACGCGCCTCGAATGGCTGGCAAGGCGCTGCATGATCGGGTCGAGGAGCTGGCAGCCATCCAGAACGCCGGCGGTTATATGGTGGAGATTGAACAGGGAGAGGCCGGCAGTTACCAACTGCATGAATTTAACTGCCCGATTGCACAGGTTGCGAAGCCGTATCAGCAAGCTTGCACATGCGAGCTGCAATTGTTCGAAGAACTGCTGCAGGCACGCGTAGAGCGAACGGAATGCCTGGCTAAGGGCGGCGCTAAATGCACGTATGCCATTGCGAATGCAGCGGAAGCGCCAGACGCTATCAAATAAAAGCATGTATCACCGAACAAGAAGAACATCGCTACGTACCCTTTAGGTACATGCGATGTTTTTTTTGTATCGAGCGGTGTGTCAATCCAAGCCTATGCTGCTTATACTGTCATTACAAATTAGGCATTCGTCTACTTCCACTAAGAGGCGAGCGGGAAAGGAGCGCGATGTCATGATAACGGCGGCATGGTGTGCGGTAGCGGCGACGGTCGTATTCATCGTTTTGGCGATAGGCTTGCTTATAGGCTTGCGGGCTGTCGTGTATAGGCTGGCCCTGATGCAGCAATCAACGGAAAAGCTGGAGCGGGATATGCGGACGCTAATGCTTAAACTGCAAGGGACAACAGACCGTATGGATGATACGCTTGGGCTCGTAAGTGCCCAACTGCGTGCGATGAGTGGCCTATTCCAAGCGGCTTCCCTCATGGGCGAATCGGTCGAGAATGCTTCAGCTGCGATGAATGCAATGACTGCGGCTTTATCCAATAAGGCTAGGCAGCAAGCGGAACGGATTGAGAACAAGCGGCTGAAGGGGCTCGATGAGGCGCTTGATTGGGCTGAAGTTGGCATGACGGCATGGCAGCTGTGGCAATCCGTGCGTGACAAAGTTGCGAATAAGCCCGCATGCTCTGGGGAGGGCGATGGGTACGATAAAGATGGAGGGAGCGATTAATAATGGCAAAATCTACAGGCAGCAAAGGATTTCTGTTCGGCGCATTGGCGGGGGTAGTTGTTGGTTCAGTTACCGCGCTGTTATTTGCGCCAAAAGCTGGGAAAGAGCTTCGCCATGACATTGCAGAAGGCGCTCAAAAGGTAGGCGACACAACGGCGAGATTCGCATCGCAAGTTGGCCAAACGACGGGACGCATCGCCAAACAAGTAGGCAATGGCGCGTCTGATGTGGCTGAGCGTGCGAAGTCCGCAGCTGTAGGCGTCGTATCGAGTGTCCGGTCGTGGCGGAGCGGCGAAGAGAAAGTGGAGGCAGAGCTGGAGAGAGCCATCATTAGCTCGCTGACAGCAGGCATTGCTTCGTCGGAAACGGAACTGGAATCCGATGCATTGGCATTGCTGGAGCCGGAAACAGAGCAAGTGGAAACAATCGACAAGACGCTTCAAACGATTGGTTAATGAATAAATTCATTGGCCGTCGAAGTGGCGATTGACGTCAGGAGGCGGTGGCCCTAAAGGGGCGGCCGCCTTTTGGCGTTTGAAGGGTTGTCCGCCTGCCGGCAATCGAACCATTCGCGAATAGCTCGTGAAGCGAAGTTGCTGCCCCACCGTGTTTTCCCGCGGCAAGGCTAACAATTAGGTACATTTCCACGATGGGATTCATATGCTATTGAAATCTGTCAAACTGTTGAAAAGAAAGCGGTGTGGATGTGCAGCAGCCGATTGCAATATTAGACTCCGGAGTTGGCGGATTAACGGTTGCCAAGGAAGTGATGCGACAGCTCCCGCGCGAGAAAATTGTCTATTTTGGCGATACCGCTCGCACGCCGTATGGTCCGCGTCCGGCAGGTGAAGTTGTTCGATTTACGAAAGAGATTGTTGATTATTTAGCTCAATACAATCCCAAAATGATTGTTGTTGCGTGCAATACGGCGACGGCATTCGCCCTCGATGACCTTAAAACAATCGTATCGGTTCCCGTTGTAGGCGTTATTGAACCAGGGGCTAGGGCTGCGCTAAGCCGAACGAATACGGGCGTAATCGGGGTTATTGGCACGGAGGGAACGGTTCGAAGCGGCGCTTATGAGTTTGCGCTAAAACAGCTCTCGCCGCACATCCATGTGATTAGCCAAGCGTGCCCGGCATTTGTGCCGTTAGTGGAGCAAGGGAACTTTCGTTCAACTGAAACGTACGATACCGTCCGGCAGGCGCTTGGTTACTTGCGGGAATATCCGCTTGATTGCATGATTCTCGGCTGCACGCATTATCCGTTTTTGACCGAGAGCATAAGTGAAGTGATGGGCCCTGACGTGGCGCTGATTAGCTCCGCTGAGGAAACCGTGCGTGAAATTCGAGCGATTCTAGAAGGGCAAGGCAAGCTGGCAAGCACGGAAGTGGAGCCTGTGCATCAATTTTTTTGCAGCGGACAACAGCAGATGTTTAAGCTGATCGCTACACAATGGCTGGGCAAGCAGATTGAACTGGCGCCAGTCGTATGGCAAGTGTCTCATATTGGGTAATTGAAGTACAAATAGACAGGACAGTGATCTGTGCCCGCACTCGTACGGGGACAAGATGCACTGTCCTTTTTGGCTTTCTGGGAATGAGTGTTCCTGTGAGCGAATACGATATAAGGATAAGCATTTTAACGAAACGAATAATCGAGATCGATTGATCGGGAGAAAAGGAGGAGGCCAATTGCTCTCCTATACCGTTCGTCCCGGTGATACGCTGCTGCGTGTCGCGCGGGATTTTGGCATTTCGGCAGCATCGCTGCTTGCCTGCAACCCTAGACTAACAGAAGGGGAACCTATGCCAGTTGGCATCATTTTGCAAATTCCACCGGCATCGGATGTCTGGTATACCGTCCAGGAAGGCGATACCCTTCAGCGGCTGTCCGAGCTGTTCGGCATAGAGGCGGCCGCTGTCGAAGCGGCTAATCGCTGCTGCGCGCCTGCTAAGTGGGTGCCGGGCATGCTGCTTCGCATTCCTGTGGGTCCCCCGAACCGCATCGTAGACGCGCGCGCGGAATATGGCCCTAATGAGCTTAGCCGGGATTGTGCGCTGTTAGCAGACCGTTATAGCACGGCTGTCGAGGCAAGAAGCATTGGCGAAAGCGTAATGGGCAAGCCCATCATAGCGATCAAGCTTGGCAACGGCCCTCGCGTCATTCATGCCAATGGCGCATTCCATGCCAATGAATGGATTACGAGCGTGCTGTTGATGGCTTTTGTAGAGGATGCGGCTCGAGCGGCGGAGATGAACCTGCTTCTGCGGGCCGTTGATATTAAGTCTTTATTAACAAAGGTTACGTTATGGATCGTGCCAATGGTTAATCCTGATGGCGTACAGCTTGTGCAAGAAGGGCTGCATGTTGGGCATCCGCTCTATGCGGAGTTGCTTGAAATGAATCGAGGGTCGGGGCGATTCAGCCGATGGAAAGCGAACGTGCGGGGCGTTGACCTGAATGACCAATTTCCTGCCCATTGGGAGGAGGAGTGCAGCCGGCGGGGAACACCAGGCCCGGGGCCCCGCGATTATCCGGGGCCTAGCCCGCTCAGTGAGCCGGAGGCGGCTGCGATGGCGGCATTTACGGAGGAGCAGCAATTCGAGCTTGTGTTGGCGCTTCATACGCAAGGGCAGGAAATTTATTGGAATTATCGCGGATATGAACCGCCTGGATCAGAGGGGATCGCTTTCCGATTAGGGCAGGCTAGCGGATATCGCCCTGTCTATTTGACTGGGAGCGATGCGGGCTACAAGGATTGGTTTATTCAGGCCTACCGTAAGCCAGGGTTTACGATTGAGGCGGGTATAGGGGTCAATCCGCTGCCGTTGGAGCAATTCGACGATATGTATGACGATATTGTGAAGCTATTGCTAGAGGCGATGCAGTCGTAAGGCGATAAGGGAATGAATGCGCTAGGCACGATAGGCATAAGAGGCTGCTAAACGTAACTGTTTAGCGGCCCACTGCCGCGTGGTATACTTGTACCAAAGGCAGAGGCCGTGCGAAGCATGCGTCGCTTATTCCTGCCGACGAGGGAGGGATACGAGTGAATAAGTTGCTGTCGCTTCGGCGATGGAAGCATTTGCTGATGCGTGTCTATAAGCTGCTCACAATGCCGCAGGTGAAGTTAGGGGACAAGCTTCTGTTTATTGTGCCGGTTGCCGTGTATTGGATTTTGCCCGATGTGATCGTGCCGATTCCGTTTATGCCGTTGGACGATATTGCGGTTACGCTGCTTATTGCAGGCTGGTTTGCAGGCCGGATGGAACGCAAATACGGCATCAGCAGCCGATAAAAGCCAGATGAACGGGTTGAACTTATGCGAGGCATTCTATACAATAACTAAGATAAGCCTGATAGAGTAAAAGGAGCGATTAACCAATGAAGTGCAAAATATCGAAAAACGCAGCGAAAGTTCTCCGTCTAGAGCTGGACAAGCCTGAGAATGAAGGAAAGTTTCTCCGCATTCATGTGACGCATGCCCATGGCGACCACGCGCATTACGGCATGGCGATTGACACGCCGACCGAGAAAGACGAAATCGTGAAGACGGATAAAGACATTGACGTTATTCTTGAGAAAGGCGTCGATTTCCTCGATGGCGTTCGCGTTGACTATTTCTACGTGCCGGAAGAAGGGTTTGCCGTTACGAATCCGTCCCGAGGCAATCACGGCGATCATTAATCGCAGCGTTGCATCATGCCTAACGACATACGAATTTGTGACAAATGCAAATATATTCGCATCAAGACGATGCTTCCTAAGCTGGCCAAGCTTGTGCCGGAAACGGAAATTAAAGTAGGCTGCAAGTCTTACTGTGGTCCCTGTGCTAAGTATCCGTTTATTTTCGTGAATGGGCGATACTTGAAAGGGAAATCGGAAGACGACGTTATCGAAGCAGCCAAGAAGTATTTGAAATAGGCAAGTGCAGAAAGCCGCGGTGGAGCCGCGGTTTTTTTGTTTTGTGGAGCGGCGGCCGCCGCTGGGTCCCACGGCCAACCGGCAACCGCCGCTAACGGACTCCACGGCCGTTATATCGCGCAAAATTCGTTCGATTTGCGTGTAACGGACACATATGACGTTATTTAGGCTATTTTGCAGCGAATTCGCCGCTTATCTGCGTAATAACGGCTGCTGAGTCCGTTACAATTTCAAAAGGCAGCAAAATGGGCAAATAACGTCCCCACGGTCCGTTAGAATCCGCCCGCCGCGTTGCGCTGCGGTCCGTAGAGTGGAAAGAAAAAATGCCATCGCAGAATCTGCAATGGCATTTCTCTTTTGGAGCATACTCGCTCCATATTTGTTGACACAGGCAGCAGGGACCATGGAAGTGCCAGCGGTCGATTAGCCTGCCCTTACTTAGACGCACTATTCGCTGCCGCTGTACTTGCTGTCTCGGCCGAGCGCTTGTTCAAAATGCCGATGATGTTGTACTGTACGGTCTCATCGGAGACGCGAAGCTCTTCCCGCGCAGCTTCTGCACCTGCGGCGCAGCCTGCTTTATCGGTCACCTCGCCTGTGTTGGCATCATAGCATACGCCGTTAGCGACAATGCCGTCTGAGGAAGGCATATAGAACACATTGCCGTCCGTAAAGGCGCCGCTTCGGAAGACGACCTTCTTGCCTTCGAGCGGCTTGTCCAGCACAAGTGGCGTGCCGACCTTACGCTCATCTGCAGTCGAAATGCCGAGCAAATGCAAAATCGTTGGCGATACGTCGAGCTGGCCGCCTACGTTGTGGTAAGTGCCCGCATGCTTGCCGTCAGGCAGGTGGACGATGAATGGCACTTGGCGCAAAATTTGCTGGCGCTGAATTTCGTTTAGCGGCTTGCCGAGAAGCTGCTCGAAAGGCGCCCAGTCGCGAATGGAATTGTCATGGTCACCATAGAACAGGAAGATCGAGCGATCCCATAGCCCTTCTTGCTTCAGCTTCGTTACGAAATTGCCGAGCGATTCGTCCACATAATGGACAGCCTGCAGGTAGTCACCGAACATCGTGCCTTTGAACGAGCCGACATCAAGCTTTTGATAGCTTGCTGGCAGGGCGTAAGGATGGTGGCTCGACAACGTGATGAGGAACGAATAGAATGGCCGCTTCTGCTCGCCCATAACGTCTGCCGATTGCCGGAAGAACGAGTTGTCCCCGATCGACCAGCCCAGCGGCTCCTCTGTCGTGAAATGCGTCCGGCTATAGAACGTATCGTATTTCATCCGCGAATACATCGTATTCCGGTTCCAGAAGCCGCCGTCATAGGCGTGGAATACGGAAGTGGAGTAATTGTTCGCTTTGAGCGTAGCGGGCAAGCAGTCGAAATCATTTTGCGCGTACTGAATAAAGACTGAGCCGCTAGGCTGAGGCTGTACGGAGCATTGGACGGCAAAGTCGGCGTCCGATGTCCTGCCCTGTGATGTCTGGTGGTAGAACCGGTCAAAATAGGCGCTTTCTTTGATTAAGGCGTTCAAATTCGGCGTAATCTCTTGCCCGCCAATCGATTGGCCGATGACGTAATTCATATACGCTTCGGCTTGCACCATAATGACATTGCTGCCTTTGTACTCCCCGAAGGTTGGATCGGATTCAAGCGTACGCCGAACGTCACCGCGTTCCTTGAACCATTGCTCAGCTTCATTCACTTGATCATCCGTTGCGACAGCTTTATGAATCCAGTGCTGATTCGCGTAACGGTAAACGTCGTAGCCGTGGAAGCCAAGCACGCCTGTCACGTTATAGATCGATAGGTTCCACCAGTTGCCGACGAACAAGCCTTGTGCCCATGTTTTCTTCGCAATGTTTACTGGCACGAAGACGAGCGTCAAGCCTGTTGCGAATACGATGAGTGCAAAAGAAATGCGGAACAGCACCCGGCGAAGCCTAGGCGAGCGGCGGAAGCTAAGCCCGTCTTGTTTAATCGGTTTGCGGCGAATGCCGAGGATCGACAGCACGATGACGAATGGCCAATCGACGAACAGCCACAGGTCGTTCCAGCTTAAGAGGGAATCGATGCTGTCGCCGAGCGACTCGACTTGCCCAGCTTGCGTTAATACCGGCACTGAGATTAAGTCTTGGAAGTAACGGAAGTAGATCAAATCTGCGAACACGATGAAGGTCAGAATGAGGTTGAGAATGACGAGTGCAATTGTCCGTCCGCGTTTTGGCAGCAAGATCGTCCAGAAGGAGGCGAGCGCCAGCGAGCCAATCGCAACAAAGACGTCGTCGACGCTCATCGCCATATTTGGCACATGAATGTAACGGTCGAAGAGAACGAGTTTGAACATCATAAGCAAGAAGAAGCACAACAGGTCTGCGGCAAGGAGGCGTACGGCAAACTGTAACGTAGCTTGAAGCCCGCGCCGCGCCGTACTTTGTAACGGTCTATCCATAGTGGAACGTAGCCTTCTTTCTTCACCAATAGTTAATAAGCCATATTCCATTATAGTCTAGTAGAAACGTAATGCAAGGTTATGGGAAAGGTTGGCTTATCGCAATATGATTTGTATGGAACGAAATAATCCACGCTTATCTGCTTAACAAATGTCTCGTGGTCACGTTAAGTGCCTCTGCCAGCTGAATAAGCTGCGCATGGCTAAACCGGTCTAATTCGCCCCGTTCCAGCCTTGAAATCAAATTGGCGCTTTTATAGCCGATTTTCTCAGCTAATTGCTTTTGGGTAGTGCTTAGGCTGCGTCGCACGCGCTCCACGTTTTGCCCAATTTGAAAAGTTTCATAAACGTCGTAGATGTCTTTGGACGCAATGGATTGCGCATCAGCCGCCACCTCAGGGAGTGATTGTTGAACCTCTAGGCCAAAGTCCAAGCATAGAGCGCGCAGCCCCCCAAAAAATCCGCTTCCAATCGGATTAAACTTCCATTCGCCTTTATAAACATAGAGTTCGCCGATGACGATCGCTGTTTCTTGGGTCAGGCCTTCTCCGAAGCTGAAGCTTGCGATTTCCTTGCCTGTTCGATCGTTCAATAACCGGATGCGGATTTCGGACACTTGGCTGAAGGAGTGGGACAGCTCCTCGCCTTCGTAAATTGTGAGGGAAAACGCGATTTTCTGAACCTGAAAGGCCAGCCTATCAAATGCGATCTTGAACTGCGCTTTGTTCGAATTGATTTTGTGGTAAGCAACGGAACCATTGCGATGATCAGGATTTCCATAAAAAATGCAATCGTCATCCTTTGTGCAAACATTGTTCGCATCCAATAAAAAAGCAGAAGAATCCAAGTCGATGTCTGGATTAAGCAGATCCCACTCTACCTCGGCTAGCAGTTTATCGATGCTTTCATTTTTGGTGACATCGATTTTTTGGCCGCGAATAAGAGAACTGCTATGCCGTGCGGGAGTCGGTTCGGTGCGTTTCGACTGCACGGGTGCTAATGAAATCGGTTCAGTGGCAGGAGAAGGAGGAGCGGGTGAGCGTTTTTGCTCGGCTTCGGCTTGCGGCGGTAAATATTGTTTTTTCTTTGCTTTATTCGCAGCAGGTGCAGAGAAGGGGGTGTAACCGCCCATAAATAGTTTTCCGATTTTATACCCATGTTCCTTCGATAAAGCTATGGGACTGTCGCATTCATGATTGTGCAGCAGGTTCAATAATAAAATCGCACATGCCTTGGCGTCATCGAGGGCATCGTGGTGGTTCAAAGGAATGTAGTGGAGCCTGGCCAAGTCGTTAAGGCGATAGGATGGCAGGTCAGGAATCAGCCGTTTGGCAAATAGGTAGGTACAGTAATACTGGAATGAAGGATATTGAATCGTGCTATTGTCAAGGCAATAGCGGAGTACGCTCATGTCGAAGGAAGCATTGTGCGCAACGACATGCTTGCCTTCCAGCATCGGTTGAAGGGTGGGCCACAGTTGTTCGAAGCTTGGCTTGCCTGCAACCATTGACGGCGTGATGCCGTGTACACCAATATTCATTCCGTCAAAATGCTGCTTGGGATCGATGAGCCAAGACTGTTCGCTGACGATTAGCCCATTTTGAACCTCAACAAGCCCGACGGAGCAGGCACTCGAACGGTTCGAATTGGCCGTCTCGAAATCTATTGCTACAAAATCCATGAAACGTACCTCCGAAAGATGAGTTGAGCAATGAATGCTTACCATATGTGTGGGATTTACCAAATCCTCACACTTAATATATCACTCAGTAATGATAGATTCCAAACGCTTCCTATGGAGGGCGCGTAGGGACGGGGCAGATTTCTCTACCCTAAATGCCCTTCGGCGAGTGAATCGCCTGAATAGGGCAGATAAATCTACCCTATACGCCCTTCGGCGCGATAGCCTCTTTGACGCAAATAAGGCCGTCGAGACTTTCTCGACAGCCAAACAGGGCGCCCCAATAGGCGCCCTGTCATCATTTTAATTATTGCGCGGAGGAAGCGGGCCCAAGTACTGATACAACTGGCACTCAATGCGCCCGTTGAACAGCTTGCGCTTCTTATCGGCATTCCGTGTAAAATGATGCTCAAACTGCTTCTCCGGACTGATCGCGAACAGCGACCAGTTTTGGAGCATCAAATAGGAGAAGCCGAGCTGGCGGATCAATTTCTCCGCTTCCTTCTGGTCGGCTAACCGCTCGCCATATGGCGGGTTCGTAACAATCACGCCGTAGGAACCTTGCGGCTGCGCTTTGGCAACAGACAGGTTGCGCAGCTTGATCTCTTTGGCGAAGCCGGCTTTCTTCACTGCGGCCTCGGCTACTTCGATCGCATTCGGATCGATGTCGGAGCCTGCGATGTCGAGCGGAATATCATCGTTCACGGAGTCGAACGCTTCTTCGCGTGCCCGCGACCACATCTCCTCCGTTACGAGCGGCCAATGCTCGCTGTTAAACGAGCGGCGAAGCCCTGGCGCAATGTTCCAGCCGATCATCGCGGCTTCGACGAGGAACGTGCCTGAGCCGCAGAACGGATCATACAGCGGGCGATGCGGCGCCCAGCGGCTGAGCTGGAGAATGGCCGCAGCCATCGTTTCCTTCAGCGGCGCTTCGGTGACGAGGCGGCGGTAGCCCCGTTTGTGCAGGCCAGGGCCTGTCGTGTCCAGCGTCAGCAGCGCGCGGTCGTTGAGCATAATCACTTCGATGACGAAGCGGGCGCCGTCCTCTGGGAACCATTCGGTGCCGTAGCGCTCTTTCATTTTTTCAACGACCGCTTTCTTCACGATCTTCTGGCAAGCCGGCACGCTCGACAGCTGCGACTTGTGGGAACGCCCTTCGACTGGGAATTCGCCATTGTTTGGAATCCAGTCCGGCCAATCGAGCGCCTTTGTGCCCTCGAACAGCTCGTCGAACGTGGTCGCTTCGAACTCTCCCATTTTGATCAGCACCCGGTCAGAGGTTCGCAGCCAAAGGTTGGTGCGGCATATGTCCTCAGGACCGCCTGTAAACGTTACTCTTCCGTTTTCTACGGTCATATCCTCGTAGCCAAGCTCCTTGAGCTCGCGCGCGACGATCGCCTCAAGCCCCATCGGAGCGGTAGCGATTAATTGTAATTTGCGCTCTGTCATAGTCATCCCCGTTTCGTATCATGGGCGGCTGCTGCAATCGTACAGTTGTGCGCCACCGGTCAAAATCATACAATCAAGTATAGGATAAAAGAGCAATCTTGTACAAACCTGAGTTGGAGGAACGGCTATGAACCAAAACGGTCATGAAGAAGAAGCATCCGTCCAAAGCGCAGAACGCTACGTGGACGGCTTGTTCGCAGAGGACGAGCAGTGGACGAAAGTAAGGGAACAACTGGCGGCTAATGGAATGCCAGACATATCGGTGGAACCCGGCTATGGCCGGCTGCTTACGCTTCTAGTGCGCGCTTCCGGCGTGCAGGATGCGCTCGAAATTGGCGCGCTTGGCGGCTATAGCGGCATTTGCCTGGCACGCGGCATTCGTGAGGGTGGCTCGCTCGTATCGCTGGAGCTCAAGGCCGAGTTCGCCGAAGTCGCGAAGCGCAATATGGAGGCAGCCGGGTTCGGCGATGCCGTCGAATACCGGATTGGGGATGCGATGCAATCGCTGGAGCAGCTTGCGGAAGAAGGCAGGAAATTCGACTTCTTCTTCATCGATGCGGACAAAGGCGGTTATCCCGCATACCTCGAATGGGCGATTAAGCTTGCGCGGCCAGGAGCGGTCATTGCTGCGGATAATACGTTGCTTCGAGGCAAAACGATCGACATGTCGCGTACAGGCCCCTCGGTGCTTGCGATTCGGGCGTTTAACGAAGCGATTGCAAATGATGAGCGGCTCATTGGCGCGATGCTGCCGTCTTATGATGGGCTGGCGCTAGCAGTCGTAAAGTAGCTAACAATCAAATCGAAAAATGGCCACGAAGCGTTGAAAACTAACGCTTGCGTGGCCTTTTTTTACGAGCTGGCTGTCTGAGGCTCCTTCCGGCGGAGCAGCGTGCGGTACACCCAGAACGCATTCGCGAACATGAACACGGCTGAGATGAGGAACAGCCCCTCGATGCCTGTCCAGCCTGAGAGCACGCCGCCGGTAATTGGTCCGACCATATTCCCTAGCCCGAGCGTGCTGCTGTTGAAGCTGAATGCACGCGTAGCCATGCCTTCGGGCGCGTATTTGCGGAGCAACGCGTTAACCGATGGAACGAGCCCGCCGAGGAAAATGCCGAGCGCAAAGCGGGAAAGCAGAAGCTGCCATACGGTATGGACGAAAGCTTGCGGAATGAACATGACCGCTGCGCCAATAAGCGCGATACCGAGTATTTTCTCGCCGCCGACCCGATCGCTCAGCCTGCCCAGCAGCGGGGATGAGATCATGTTGGACAAGCCGGTCACGGAACCAACGAAGCCGGCGTAGAATGCTAAGTTCTCGGTCGTTCCATGCAGCTTTTGCACATAGAGAGGAATTAATGTCATCGGGCTCATCATAGCGAACTGAATGAGGAACGTAACGGCGTATAACGCCGGAATTTGTGGGACGCGGCTAAGCCTGCGCAGCCCTTCGGTGACGGACATTTGCACTTTGGCTGCTGCTGCCTCCCGGTTAAAGTTCTCTTTGACTACGAACATGGACAGCAGCGAAGCGAGGAACAACAGCGTTCCCGTAATATAAAAGATAGGGCGGAAGCCGACGGCGTCAGCCAGCAGCCCGCCGATGAAAGGACCGAGAATCGTGCCTGCGATGGCACCCGATTGGAGCGTGCCCATTGCGAAGCCAATTCGGTTCTTGGGCGTAGTCGTGGACACAAGCGAGACGGATGCGGGATTAAATCCGGATATAGTCCCGTTTACCATCCGCAGCAGCAGCAACTGCCAGGGACCGGTGGCGAATCCCATGAGCACCATGACAGCGGCCATGCCGAATCCGGAACGAAGCAGCATTGGCTTGCGCCCGATTCGGTCAGAGAGCTTGCCCCAGAACGGTTGGAACACGAACGATGTTACAAAATTAGCTGCAAAAATAACGCCGGACCACATCGCGACATTGTGTTCGCCATGGACGCCGAGGTCACTTTGCAAATAAAGGCTGAGAAAGGGAATGATCATGGTCATGCCTGCCATGACGAGAAATTGGCCGATCCATAAGACGATTAAGTTTTTTTTCCATTGCTCCATATCCTTCACCTCCCGCCAAGTATAGCATAGATTTATTGTCGATTCTTGGCAGGGCGGAGGACGCAATCTGACGGGATTGTCATACTATTGTCAACGAAAGCTGGCAACGGCAGTTGTTAGCAGATGCTAAAACGGGCATAATGGAAACGAAGGGAAAATCGCAGAAATGGGGAACGGGAATGAGCTATAACGACCGATTTATTCGGGCTGTCCGGCAGGAGGCCGTCGACCGGGTGCCGGTATGGTACATGCGGCAGGCTGGGCGTTATGACCCCGATTATCGGAAAATTAAAGAAAAATATTCATTGCTTGAAATATGCAGCCAGCCTGAGCTAGCAGCTGAGGTAACGATGATGCCTGTGCGCAAATTAGGTGTAGATGCTGCCATTTTGTATTCAGATATTATGAATCCGGTTGCTTCGATCGGCATCGACTTTGATATTGTTGCAAACATTGGGCCTGTCATTGCGAATCCGATTCGTTCTGCAGCCGATGTTGATCGCCTTAAGCCGATTGACGTTGAAGGGGATCTCGGGCATGTCATCGAGACGATTCGCATTTTGGACCGGGAGCTGGACGTGCCGCTGATTACGTTCGCAGGCGCGCCATTTACGATAGCAAGCTATATCATCGAAGGACGCCCGTCCAAAAACTATTTGCGTACAAAGGCGCTCATGTACAGCGAGCCAGACGTATGGTTTAGATTGATGGACAAGCTCGGTGACATGGTTATTACATATCTGCGCGCACATATGGCAGCAGGCGGCAAGGCGTTCCAGCTGTTTGACAGCTGGGTCGGTGCGCTTGCGCCGCATGACTTCCGTACGTTCGTGCTTCCGACGATTGAACGGATCTTCTCGGAGCTGTCGGATTTGCCGCAGCCGAAGATCTACTTCCC
This sequence comes from Paenibacillus sp. MMS18-CY102, assembly GCF_009789195.1. GTDB lineage: Bacteria > Bacillota > Bacilli > Paenibacillales > Paenibacillaceae > Paenibacillus_T. The sequence continues at coordinate 108,960 of NZ_WSTC01000014.1, forward strand.
AGGCGTTGCATCAGGCGAGCTTCTGACGGAGCTGCACGGCCTTCAAGCCGATGTGATCGGGCTGGATTGGCGTGTATCGATTCCGGAGGGGCGCCGCCGGTTGGGCGGCAAATTCGCCGTTCAAGGGAACTTGGACCCTGTCGTGCTTACGGCTCCCCAATCGGTTATTGAAGCGCATGCAAAGGCGATTATTGACCAGGGCTTGGAGCAGCCAGGCTTTGTATTCAATCTTGGGCATGGCCTATTCCCAGAAGCTTCGCTCGATAAGCTGAAGGCATTGACCGACTTTGCCCACGATTACTCGTCACAAGCAATTGCCGCACGCACGCGGGAAGGAGAAAGCACGCATGTCTAACTCGCGAATTGGCGTCCTTGTTATGTCTTATGGCACGCCACAAAGCATGGATGATGTTGAAACGTATTACACGCATATTCGCCGCGGTCATCCGCCAACCCAGGAGCAGCTCGACGAGCTGCGCGGCCGTTATGAGGCAATCGTAGGCGGCGTGTTCCCGCTGCGGGCGAATACAGACCAACAAGTCGCTTCGCTGCAGGATAAGCTAGAGCAGGTTGCGCCGAATCAATATGTTTGTTATCAAGGCCTGAAGCATGCGAAGCCCTATATTGAAGACGGTGTTGCCCAAATGGCGGCGGATGGCATCAAGCAGGCGATTAGCATCGTACTGGCGCCACATTATTCGATTATGAGCGTCGGCGGCTATAACAAGCGGGCGCAAGAGAAGGCAGCAGAGCTTGGCATTACGATGGCCAGCGTGGAATCGTATCACCTGCATCCTGAGCTAGTGGCTGCACTGGCAGAGCGGGTGCAAGATGGCCTGAAGCGCCTGGCAAATACGGCTGAGCAGGAACGTGGAGCATCGTCGAACGTTCGGACGAAAGTGCTGTTCAGCGCGCACAGCTTGCCGGAGAAGATTCGTGAGATGAACGATCCGTATGAACGCCAGCTGTTAGAAACATCTGCTGCGGTTGCGGAAGCGGCGGGCGTGGCTGACTGGCAGTTCACTTGGCAAAGTGCTGGAAGAACGCGTGAGCCTTGGCTTGGCCCTGACGTGCTAGAGACGTTGAAGGCTCTCCGTGAGGAAGGGTACGAAGCGGCGTTAGTTGCGCCGATTGGTTTCGTGTCTGACCATCTAGAGGTATTGTACGATCTGGATATCGAAGCGAAGGCATTCACGCGCGAACTGGACATGGCGCTGGAGCGGATAGCGATGCTGAACAGCGATCCCCGTTACATGGCGACGCTTGCGGATGCCGTGGTTGAAGCGGCGGGCAAGCTCGTGCAATAAACACGCGATATAATTGAATAGACCGTCAATGGCGCCAAAACTGTGTGACATGGACGGCTGTAATGCTGGTATAATGGGTGAAGTCCTGTTATGCCTTTTTTTTTATAAAATTGCCCTATTAGCCCTTATCGGAGGTCTGGTCATGTACGTATCGCGTTCGGATTCGCAGCAGCAGAACAAGAAACGGCGACGGAGGCGATTGCGCCGGCTGGTCGTTATTAACTTCACAATGCTTGCACTCATCTTAATACTAGGCGCTGTATTCTGGTCGACGATTTTCCCTTCCAATCAATCCCGAAGCGGCGCGTCGAATAAGCCAGGGCATGAGCGTGCAGACAATGCCGAGGCTACTGCCCCAAGCCAAGCGGGGAAGGGAGGCGAGCCTGAACCGAAAGATCAGACGGAGCCGACCAGTGACGGGCAGCAGCCGAAGGCAGAGGAGACAAACAAGCCAGAGGGCACAACGGATGGCCCTGCTGATTCTGAATCGGAAGCGACAGATCCAGCCAAACCGGACGATTCCGGCGAGCAACCGCCAGCAACAACCGGCAATCAGTCGGGGGCGGGAACGGATGATCCAACGGCAGCGGTTAACTTGGCTTTCGTAGGCGATATTTTGCTAGGTTCATCTGTGGAGACGACTATGCGCAGCCAAGGTTTTGGATATCCGTTCTCAGGTGCTCTTGATTTGTTGGCTGGAGCGGACCTGACCGCAGGAAATTTGGAAGGCCCGATCACGACGCGGGGAGTCCCTGCACAAAATAAACAGTATGTGTTTAAAGGCGCACCTGATTTGCTGAAATCGCTGACGGATTCCGGTTTTGATGTCGTATCGTTAGCGAATAATCATACATTAGATCAAGGCGCTGAAGGCTTGCTGGATACGATCAAGCACCTGGATAAAGCCGGTCTGCCGCATATGGGTGGCGGAAACAATGATGCCGAAGCGTTTGCGCCAGTTATTCTGGAAGCGAATGGCGTAAAGGTCGCTTATATCGGCCTTAGCCGCGTTGTGCCTGAGACGAATTGGAAAGCTGACAAAGACCATCCGGGCGTTGCCGAGACGTATGATTCGACGCGTGCAGTTGCAGCGATAAAGAGAGCGAAGGAAGAAGCGAATCTCGTTGTCATTATGGTCCATTGGGGCGTAGAACGGGCGGAGAAGCCAGTTGAGCACCAGACGACGCTAGCACGGCAATATATTGATGCGGGGGCGGACCTGGTTATCGGCAGCCATCCTCACGTCCTGCAAGGCTTCGAGCAATACAAAGGCAAATGGATTGCCTACAGCCTTGGCAATTTCGTATTCAATGAAACCGCAACGCCGCGCACGAAGGATACTGGCGTGCTTAATGCAGCATGTACGAAATCCGGCGAATGCAAGCTAACGATTCATCCGATGGTGGCGAAGCAATCCCGCCCAGCCCCGGCTGATGCGGAGAAGTCGAAGGATATCATCGGCTACCTGTCCCGGATCTCGTTAGGTGCGAAGGTCGACCAGGCTGGCCATATTATTTCAAAATAACGGTTGGGAGAGTGAAGCCGTGCGAAACCCGTGTGTAGCGCATCGTGGCTGGTCAGGCAAAGCGCCGGAAAATACGCTCGCCGCGATGCGATTGGCGATGGAGGAGCACGATTTATTTTGGATCGAAATCGATGTTCAACTGTCTAAGGACGGCATTCCGGTTGTTATTCATGACTATACGCTCGGCCGAACGACGAACGGAAGTGGCGAGGTTCGGGCGCATACGGCTGCCCAACTGCAGCGGCTTGATGCAGGCAGTTGGTACAGCGAGGCGTTTCAAGGAGAACCAGTGCCGACATTGGAGCAAGTGCTTGCAATTACATGCGGGCGCTGCCGGCTCAATATCGAGCTGAAGACGGATGGGCGTTACGCAGGGCTGGCGGATAAAGTGCTCCAGTTGCTCTATCAATACAGCTTGCAGCATGATGCCGTGCTTACCTCGTTTCATGTCCCTTCCTTGCTAGAGGTTCGCAAGCTGAACGGCGAAGTTGCTACCGGGCTAATTATCGATGGCTGGCGCGAGAACCTAATAGATGAGCTGCAACAGATGAAAGCGGGCTTCATCTCGCTTGGCTACCCACATGCTACGCCTAAGCGCATACAGGCGCTTAAGGCAGCCAAAATTCAGACGATGCTCTGGACGTTAAACGATGCAAAAACGATCAAAAAATATGCGGCGCTTGATCCCGATGTCATGATTTGCACGAATTACCCCGACAAATGGCGGGAGGGCACGTCAGGAGCTACAAAAAGATGAATCTATTGGATTGGCAAAGTTGGCTGCATGATACGAATTGGATGTGGGGAGGCTCGGAGGGGCAAATCCCCCGGGCCATCATCGGTGTCGTTGGCGGGGCGTGCGTAGGCTGGCTAGCGGTTCGCAAGCGAGCCTTGACGGTGTCAGGAGCGCTGGCTGCGGCTGTTATGGGGGCGTGGTATACAACGTTCGGAGGCCTGTTATGGTTCGCGACGCTGCTCATGTTCTTCGTCACGTCCACGCTGCTGTCCCGTTGGAAGAAGCATCATCGCCGCAAGCAAGCTGCCGAGCAAAACTACGAGAAAAAAGGTGCTCGAGACGCAGGGCAAGTATGGGCAAATGGCGGGATTGGCCTTATTTTGTGCAGCGCACATGCAATAAGCCCTAGCCCTTATTTGCTCGCTGCTTTCGTCGGCGTTATGGCAGCGGTGAATGCGGATACATGGGCGACGGAGGTCGGGGCATTAAGCCGGCAGCAGCCGCGCTCGGTCGTGACAGGCAAGCGCGTTTCAACTGGGACGAGCGGAGGGGTCACGCTGCTGGGGAGCAGTGCAGCTGCGATGGGGGCAATCGTGATCGGTTTGACAGCTGGATGCCTGGCGGGTGCGGCGGGCTATCAACAGAGTAACGGCTATGCAGCATCAATTGGCCTGCTTATCGGCATTGGCGCTTTGTCAGGGTTAGCTGGGGCATTTATCGATTCTTATTTTGGCGCGACTCTCCAAGCTATGTTTCGGTGCAGCACTTGCGGGAGCGAGACGGAGCGGGCGAGCCACTGTGGACAAGCTACAACACCTGTTCGGGGTTGGGCTTGGATGAACAATGACCGAGTAAACATGTTAGCCTCGATCGCTTCTGGGGCGATCGCATTGGGGTTAAGCTTAGCAGTCCATATTAGTGGATAAAGGGTGGGGGCAATGGCATCGATTACGGATGTGGCAAAGCATGCGGGCGTCTCGATCACGACAGTTTCCAAAGTGATTAATAACTACTCTGACGTCAGCGAGAAGACGCGGAAAAAAGTAAATGAGTCGATTCAGTTGCTTCGCTATGAGCCGAACGTCGTCGCGCGCGGATTGGTCAAAAAGAGGTCGTGGACGATTGGGATTTTGTTGCATAATATTATGACCAATCCGTTCGTATCGGAATTAATGGCGGGCATGCAGCAGGCTTTATCCAAAAGCGGCTATGATCTGCTGCTCCTATCGGCAGATTTTGACGATCCAGATTATTCGATCGTGCGCCATTGCTCCAGCCGGAATGTCGATGGAATGGTCGTATTTGGGGTGGGGCGCGACCACCAGATTCCGCTGGATCTTGTCAAAGCAGAATTGCCGACGATGTTCGTCGATGCCGACCTAATCGGGCGGCGCGCAGGCTACATAACGGCAGACAATCGGAACGGAATTTTGATGGTCATGGAGCATCTGTATGAGCTTGGGCACCGAAAAATTGCGTTCGTTTCTGGGTTTATGGGCTTCGTCGCGGGGCGGGCACGGTTTGAAGGCTATCAGCAGGGGCTTAAGCAGTTTGAGTTGCCTTATCATTTTGATTATGTAGAGATTTGCAGTTTCGACAGCATCGGGGGCTATAATGCGATGCAGAATCTGCTCAAGCTGCCAGATCGGCCAACAGCAGTTGTGTGTGCAGCCGATGCTATCGCGCTTGGTGTTATGAATGCGATTACAGACGCGGGGCTGCAGGTTCCTGCAGATATTTCGGTTGTCGGATTTGACAATACAGCGTTTGCTTCGATCGTTAAGCCTGGGCTATCCACGGTTAGCCAAAATATTTATTCCATCGGGGAGCGGGCAGTCAATCAACTGATCGAGCTGGTTGAAAAGCCGAATCATATCCCGTCGGTTGTTGTAGAGCCAGTTGAACTTATTTTGCGGGAGTCAACTTCTGCACCGCGCAGCATCACTTAGGAAAGAATTCGTCCCATTATACAAAAGCAGGCTCGCTAACCTTATCGATTGACAGGTTAGCGAGCCTATTTATTTGGCGGGAAGCGACTATTTCGTCAGCTCCTCCATCTGTTCGATAAGCTGTTCAAACACGGCCATCGCTTGCTCAATCGGCTCTGGCGTAGACATATCGACGCCTGCGCGTTTGAGAATATTGATGGAATAGTCGCTGCCGCCGCTCTTCAAGAAGCCGAGGTAGCGCTCGACCGCAGGCGCGCCTTCGTCGAGAATTTGTTTTGCGAAGCTCGTTGCTGCAGAGAAGCCTGTCGCATATTTGTACACATAGAAGCTCGTGTAGAAGTGAGGAATCCGAGCCCATTCCACTTCGATGTCCTTATCGACGACCATGCCTTTGCCGTAGTACAGCACGTTTAGGTCGTAATAAATTTTGGACAAATCTTGCGGTGTAAGCGACTCTCCGGCTTCTGTACGCTCGTGTACGATTTTTTCGAATTCCGCGAACATGGTTTGGCGGAATACGGTCGTACGGAACTGGTCGGCGTAGTAGGTGAGCAGGTACATTTTTTCTTTAGGATCAGTCGATTTGTTTAGCATGTAATCCATCAACAGCGCTTCATTAAGCGTAGAAGCGACCTCTGCGAGGAAGATGGTATATTGCGCGTCACGATAGTTCTGCGTAGTGTCCGAGTAATAGGAGTGCATCGCATGGCCCATCTCGTGCGTCAATGTAAACATGCTGTTCAGGTTATCTTTATGGTTTAGCAGCACGTATGGATGGGTGCCGTATGCGCCCCAACTGTAAGCGCCGCTGCGCTTGCCTTCGTTCTCATACACATCGATCCAGCCTTGGTCGAAGCCTTCTTGCAGGACGTTCAGGTAAGCATCGCCAAGCGGCTTAAGGCTTTCTTTGACAGTTGCCTTCGCTTGGTCGTACGTGATGTCCATCTTAAACTCGTCAACGAGCGGAGCGAACAGGTCATACATATGCAGCTCGTCGACGCCAAGCAGCTTTTTGCGAAGCTCCATATAACGGTACATAAGCGGAAGATGCTTATGGATCGTATCAATAAGGTTCGTATACACTTCCTTCGGAATGTTATCGCCGAAGAGCGACATTTCGAGGGAGGAAGGGTATTTGCGGGCGCGGGAATAGAAAACATTTTTCGTTACGTTCGCATTGAGCGTGGCAGCCGTCGTGTTGCGCAGCTTGTTGTAAGTATCGTACATCGCCTTGAACGCATTTTCCCGAACCTCACGGTTTTTGCTTTCTAAAAATTGTATGTATCGGCCTTGCGTCAGCTCGACTTCTTCACCTTGTTCATTTTTTACTTTCGGGAACTTCAAGTCCGCGTTGCTGAGCATGCTGTAGATCGTATTCGGCGCTTGCGTAACGCTGCCTACTTGAGCGAGCAACGCTTCCTCGGATTTCGACAGGATATGCGCTTTTTGGCGGCGCATTTCTTCTAGCGTCTTCTTGTATAACGCAAGATCGCTATTATTAATAAGTGCATCAAGCTGCTCGTCAGAGAGGCTTAGCACCTCAGGCGTAACATAAGACAGCGCTTCGCCAGTCTCTACGCTAAGCTTTTTTGTTTTATCGGAAAGCGCTTGGTAAGTTGGCTCCGCCGTATCCTCGTGATGGCGCATGTTGGCGAATACGTAGAGGCGCTCCACATGCAGCGACAGCTCGTCCTCAAGCTCGAAGCATGCTTTGAGCTGGGCAGGGTCGGCTAGTTTGCCTTCATATTCCGCAGCTTTTTTAATTTGTTCCTTCGCAAGTGCATATTCACGGTCCCAGGAAGCTTGGTCGCCGAACAGATCCTCCAACTTCCAGTGATGTTCAGCTGCGGTTTCAGAACGTTTCGGTACGCTTGTCATCGTATTCCTCCTAGAATGAGAATTCGGTGGTATGGCTTCAGATCCGAGTTGCCTAGCATAGGATAATGGTGCCTGAGCGTGGACGTTGGACGCGGAATCGCCAAGGAGAGCAGTCGGCAGCAGCAAGACAGGCAGTAGAGCGGAATACCATTTCATCGGAACACCTCGCAGCACAGTTTGCCACTAGTATGCCGGTATAGGCGTGGGCATATCCGCCTGAATTGGAATGCCCTGCCCGATTTAGCTGCCCATTGTCGTCAAGCTGTAGACGATGAGAAAAAAGGCAAACAAAATGAAGACGATAGCAGAAAGCGCAAGCGGGCGGCGAAGGGAAGCGGGAATATTGTTCCGATTCATAAGAATTGCCACGCCTAACACGAATGCTGCAATGATGAAGATTAGCGTTGCCTTAGGATCCATGAACGATCTTATCCTCTCGTAGTGACTAGTATGCGGATGCTGTATCCGATATGTTCGCCATCAACTTGGAATATCCTTCCGCTGATGTTGGGCGAATAGCAGGAGGCTATACTTCGCGGAATGCCATCATAATGGCAGAATGTTCATCCTCGCGGCCAGCAAAGTCAGTTAGGCGGAAGCGGTTCTCAGCCCAATGGAGCATTTCGGGACGGCTAACGAATGTATGGCATTCCTCGCCCCATTGATCGGAAATCTCACGTACGATTAGCGTTTTGCCTTGGACCTCGACGGTGAGCATGTTGTATTTGTCGGTTTTGTAGATTTGATGCTTCTTAAACATGGGCTATGCCCCTCTCAAAGGTTTGCATTCATCATAGCCAAAGAATAGGGTGGAAATCAACCTTAACTAGTGGTAAGATTAGGTACCCGGAATCCACGCGGCGGCTTAATCGACCGGTGCCGGACGAGAAGAGAACTGTAAGTTGAGAAGGAGACGAGAAGAGATGAGCGAAAACAAGAAGGAAATCTATGAACAGGTTGGCGTTGCAGCCACTTGCCGAGGGTTTGAAGAATACAAGCGAATGTTTGTATTGCCTGATGAATTGGGCCAATCACGGATACTTGATATTGCAGGCGGCGCAGCTTCATTCACGGCCGATTGCCATGCGCAAGGGATAGACGCCATTGCGGTTGATCCTAGGTATGCATTAGGGCCAGAGCTGATGCTCGCGGACGGGAAGCAAGAGATTGAGACATCCACCGAGAAGCTGCGTGCATTATCCCATCGCTTCGACTGGACTTTTTACGGCAATATTGATCTTCATCGGGAAGGCCGGTTGCGTTCGTACGATAAGTTTGCAGCAGATTATGCGTTATCTACGGCGAATAGCCGTTATATAGCAGGTTCTCTCCCGGAGCTGCCTTTTGAAACCGGAACGTTCGATTTCGTGTTATGCAGCCATTTTTTATTTTTATATGCGGAACAATTCGATGCGAGTTTTCATGAGCGGGCAGTGCTTGAGATGATGAGGTTATGCCGTGCAGGCGGCCAAGTGCGCATATATCCACTTCTGTCGCTACGGTGGGAGCCGTATCCGCATATGGACAAGTTGCTGGAGGCTATCCGTCAAGCAGGCGGCCGCCCAAGATTTGAGCGGTCACAGCTGCCGTTTATGCCAGGTTCAGAGGACTTGCTGGCCATCGAAGTTTAATTGCAATTTTTGTAGGCCGCATGTATAATAAGTGTATTCGCCGTATACGGCGATAAGCTTAGGAGGTTGTTTACATGAAAGGCACAGTAAAATGGTTTAACGCAGAAAAAGGCTATGGCTTCATTCAAGTAGAGAACGGTGAAGACGTATTCGTACACTTCTCCGCAATCACAGGCGACGGCTTCAAAACACTTGAAGAAGGTCAAGCAGTAGAATTCGACATTACCGACGGTAACCGCGGTCCACAAGCAGCTAACGTCATTAAATTATAAGATTAAAGCTTATAATAGATGCCCTAGCACGACGAAGAGGCTCTCTGCTCAAGCAGAGGGCTTTTTTCTTGCCTATGGGTTCCTATATAGGAGAAAAAGCCGTCTATTCGCTGAACGTGTTAGGTTCAACGGATAGGCGGCTTTTTTCGTTTGGGCATGATTAATGCCCTTTATTCATGTGGATCGCCGCCCTGATAGATGCTTAGCAATGAAGCCCATGGCCGCAGCGCACGCTAATCCGGAGGCGATCAGGTAAAACGATTCACGGCCCATATGCCCGTACACATAGCCGCCGAACAGTCCGCTAATTGCGCCCGATATCCCGTTCCATACGACGGCGAATACCGCTTGGCCAGAGGAACGGAAATCATCAGGGATCAAATGGGAAATATACCGCAGCGATGTCGTAAAGAAAATGCCGAATGTTACGCTATGCATCAACTGCGTAATGACGACCATCCACGGCTCCGTCATCTCAGCGACAAGTAGCAGCCGAATGGCATAGAGGGCGCTTGCGATAAACAGGAGCGGCAGCTCTTTGAATTTGTGCCCATACTTGCCTAATAGGAAGAAAATCGGAATTTCGCTGCAAGCCGATAGCATCCAAGCTAGTCCAACTAAAGAGTCGCTTGCGCCCATGTGGCGAAGGGTAACAGCTAAGAAGCCTTCGTACATGCGATGGGCTGTCGATATGACGAGCAAGATGGCGAAGAAAGAGACGACCTCTGGCTTGCGCAGCAAATGAAAGAAGCCGGAGAAATCCATTTTTTTGGCAGCGCCCTGATAATCCCGAAGCAGATACGTTAGCGCTAGCGAAACCCCGATCGTACATAAGGCGAGCGGAATGGTGTAGCCAGAGCCGGCCTGCTTCAACAGTAAGCCGAACGCGTAGGCGGATAAGGCGAAGCCGAGCGACCCAAATATTCGAATATGTGCATAAGGCCTGCCGGTGTGGCTGCTAGATAACAGAATTAAGCTATCGCTGAGCGGATTAATTGGTGTTTGAAAAAAGTAAAAGCCGACCATAACCAGGCAAGTGAGCACAAACGTATCAATCGGAAATAGGAGCGACACCATGACAAGCTGGCCGAACAGCAGCACATGAAGCAGCTTTTTGATCGTTCGGTATTTGTCGCTGGCTATCCCCATAATTAAGTTCGCAACGATGGAGATAAGCGGACCTGTAGAGTAGATCACGCCAATCTGCTGCTCGGAAAACCCCTTATCTAGAAAATATAAAGGGAAATAGGAGACGGTGAGCGCTTGCGTAGCATAGGCGGCAAAGCTAAATGCACGCAGGGCGGTTGTTTCTTTCTGGGCGGTCGATAGCCCGGGCTTTACGGCTGCATGAGATGTAGGTTCCAAGATGTAGGTTCACTCCTTGATATAAAGGGTGGGCGGCGTCCTCCGCTCCGTGTATGTACCTCAGTATACCATGGCATTTCGGAACGAAGGGGAGTATTTTCGGAAACGGCCCAAGGCTGGATTTATAGACCGTAAAATGTTAAATTAGGAATGGAGGATTGCGAAGAATGGAGAAATATCAGTTCGTTTGGAATGACCGGCTGGGCATCTCGCTGCCGAACCTCGAACACGAATGGGACGAGTACTCGGACGCCGAGCGTCTTCGCATCGTCGAGCAGTGGGAGATGATTAGGGGAACAATCCCTGATCGGATAATGGCCCTGGAGCAGCTCATCCGCGTACAGCAGGCACGGCTATACGATGAGGATGATTTTGAGACCAGTTGTTTGCTGAACTTTGATATTGCAGAGCTCGCAAGCCGGATTAACGATTTACATATTTGGTACCGCATCAATCAAGAGATTGAACCGCGGCGTCATTCCTGACGGATCGGACACAAAGGAGGCGCCTAGCTCGACATGAGTGCAACGAAAAGGCGCTTGATGCCAACCGGGGCGCTACGGATGATGTATCGCGTATACAAATTCGTGCTGCCTGAGGTGCGCAGTGAGCTTGCGCTCTGGCGGCAGCGTGCAGCAAGCATCCCAGATCCAGAGCTGCGCACACAAGCGCTCGCGAGCCTTGCAACCAAGCAGTTTCACTGCGAGGGCGGAGCGGTGTATGCCGCCGCCATTCCGGCATATCGGCATGTTTTGATACCGCTCATTGTAGCGCTGCAGACGATTAGCGATTACTTGGACAACCTGTGTGATCGAAGCACATCGCAGGAGGCGGACGATTTTCGGCTGCTTCATCAGTCGATGCTTGATGCGATCGATCCTTGCGCAACTGCTCGGGATTATTATGAGCATCGAGTGGAACGGGATGATGGAGGATACTTGCAGCAGCTGGTGCTAGTTTGCCAACAGGCTATCAAGCAGTTGCCTTCCTATTCTTGCGTCCAGCCTTACGTTACGGAGCTCGTTAGTCTTTATTGTGATCTTCAAGTTTATAAGCATATCCGAATTGAGCAGCGAGGGCCTGAGCTCTTAGCATGGCGCGAACGCTTCGGCGATCTGGCGCCTCATTTGCAATGGAACGAGTTCGCGGCCGCCACGGGATCAACGCTCGGCATGTTCATGCTGTTCGTTGCGGCAGCAGAGAACGGCTTGGCTCCCGATGAAGCGAAGCGGGTTCGGGACAGTTATTTCCCGCATGTATGCGGGTTGCATATTATGCTTGATTATTTGATTGATCAAGAAGAAGACCTGGCAGGCGGAGACTTGAACTTCTGCAACTATTATGCGGATCAAGAGACGCTCGTAAGCAGGATTGGATTCATAGCCGATCATGCTCGTAAAGATGTGCGCCGGCTGCCGGACAGTAAGTTCCATCGTTTGGTTATTGAAGGGCTATTAGCGTTGTATTTGTCCGATCCGAAGGTTAGAAGCCAGCGTGACGTCAAGCGAGTAGCGAGGCGCCTTATGCGCCGCAGCCCGTTGTCACGATTGTTTTTTTATTGGAACAGCATCTGGATAAGAGCAAGGCAAGCATAAGACATCGATAGGGGGATACGAATATGTCAGCAGTGAAATCGATCGCCGTCCTTACAAGCGGAGGTGACTCGCAAGGAATGAATGCAGCGGTTCGTGCGGTGGTGCGGAGCGCTATATTCCATGGCATTGAAGTGTACGGGGTGCAGCGTGGATATCAAGGTTTGTTGAACAATGATTTGCGCCAAATGGACCTTCGCAGCGTAGGCGACATCATTCAGCGCGGAGGAACGATCTTGCAGACGGCACGCTGTAAAGAGTTTATGACGGCTGAAGGGCAGCAGCGTGGCGCAGAGATTCTTCGTGAGCGCGGCATTGATGGGTTGGTCGTCATCGGCGGTGACGGTTCCTATCAAGGAGCTAACAAGCTAAGCAAGCTTGGCATCAAAACGATGGGGTTGCCTGGCACGATTGATAATGACATTCCATTCACCGACTTCACGATCGGATTCGATACGGCTGTTAGCATCGTCGTTGATGCGATCAACAAGCTGCGCGATACGATGACTTCCCATGAGCGTTCATCGATTGTTGAAGTAATGGGACGCCATTGCGGCGATATCGCATTGTATGCTGGACTTGCAAGTGGCGCGGAGACGATTCTCGTGCCTGAGGTTCCATTTGACCTTAACGAAGTATCGAACCGGATGGCTGATAACTTCCGCCATGGCAAACGACACAGTATTATCGTCGTAGCTGAAGGTGCAGCGCGAGGCGATGATATTGCAGCAGCGATTACGCAAAATAACGGCATCGAGCCGCGTGTTACTGTACTTGGGCATATTCAACGCGGCGGCGCGCCAACGCACAATGACCGCATTTTGGCGAGCCGACTGGGCGATTTTGCCGTACGCAAGCTAATGGAAGGCGACTCCGGCAAATCCTGTGGCATCATCAAAGGCGAACTGGTTGTTACGGATATCGATACCGTCGTAAATACGAAAAAATCGTTTAATATGGACATGTACGAGCTGGCGCTTCGCCTTTCACAATAAGACCCACGTTGGGGGCAGCAGCCAATTTAATAAGCCTTATGTAAGGCAGCTATGTTTCGGGGAACTTCCCAAAACGGCTGCCTGGCATAAGGCTTTCGTTATGTTGTAGCTATTCATGCGGATTGCGCTTAAAGCTTCTGGAGAGCTTCGAGAATCTCCTCTGTCGGACGATTGCCCTTCTCGGCGAACGCAATTCGCCCATCTTGGCCAATAATGAACACAACGCGCTGTTGTGCAAAGAGCCCAATTAATTTGCCAACGCCGAATGATTTGCGGATCGCGCCACCTGCATCAACGATGAGCGGAAAATCGTAGCCTTGTCTCTCAGCGAATTGCTGATGATGTTCCAAGGAAGAGGGGTTAACACCCATGACAAGCGCATTGAACCGGGCGTACAACGAACGGGAATCACGAACGGCGCATAGTTGCTTTGTGCAGCCTGGCGTCTCGTCCATGGGATAGAAAATGAGTACAATAGGCTGTTTGCCTATGTAATCGCTAAGCTTGATGACTCCTTGCGTGCTATTGGCTTCGAATAGCGGAGCCGTCGATCCAACCGATAACATGGCCATGACCTCCACTGAAATTATATTTTATACTATTATATTGTATACTATCTATAAGAAAAAGACAAATGATGTTTTCCAGCAAAAAGCCCCCTGACGAAAGCGCGGCCGGATTGGCCGGACTGCCGTCAGGGGGCTTTATAATTTGTAATGATACAAGTGAATAATAGCGGTTAGAACGTTTCGCAGCAGATTTAGAAATTAGTGTCTTCTGTATACTTGTTGCCCGCGTTCCAGAGCAAGTATTCCTCAATATTCGTATCTTTCAACGCCTTAATTTGGGCTTCGACCTCAGCTTTGCCATACTTCTTGTAGTGGCCTTTGCCCAGCCAACTTGCGGTAAAGTCTTGAATCCACGGGCGAATGACTGGTTTGTATACGTCGCCTAGTGGCTCAAGCTTCTTATGCGTATCGACCATCGCGCCTTTAATGGTTGCATACGGGTTAAGGTCCGGCTCTTTCACATCGAACCAGCCTGTGCTGTAATGGCTCGGGTAAACCATCGGGCTAATAACGTCGACTTGCTTAGATATTTTTACAAAGTCTTGTCCGATGCCTTCAGCTGCTGGTACGGATGCCGCGTAGCCGAAAATATCGACCGATACTCGAACGCCAAGTGGCTCTAGCTGTTCACGGGCGTATTTGACGAAGTCGGCGATGACGTCAACACGTTTTTCATTGGTTTTGTCGAATTTGAGGTTGGCTTCTTTTTTCTCAAAACCTTCTGGGAAGCGCACATAGTCGAATTGAATTTCTTTAAATCCGAGCTTTGCAGCTTCTTTGGCGATTTTAACATTGTAATCCCATACCTCATGGCGATAAGGGTTCACGAAGCTGTCGCCCTTGCCGTTCTTCCAGATCGACCCGTCCGCATTGCGATACGACAGCTCAGGATGCTTATTAGCAAGCACGGTATCCTTAAACACGACGACACGAGCGATCGGGTAAATCTTATGGTCCTGCATTTGTTTCACTGTTGCGTTAATGTCCTTAATGTACCGTTGTGGCGTGCCAAGCTTCTGCAGCTCTGCATTATCCGTTTTGTACGTAATGTACCCATAGTCATCTTTGATATCGATAACCATGCTGTTCAACTCCGTACGGTCCAGCAGATTAAGCAGCTTCGCCATTCGTTCGCCGCCTGCGCTATGCGAAGTCACGTAAATCCCCTTAACTTTAGGCGCATCTTTCTGAGGGTCCTTCTTTACGAACACATTGGATGGCTGTTCTTCGGTTGTCCCGCTGCCTGATGATGAGGTGGAGCCTTGCCCTGCATCTGGTTGCACGATTGCTGTGAGCAGCTTGTGGGCGGAGGTGCTGTCGTCTCCTGCTCCGGTTAGAAGATTGTAAAATACTAGTAATGTGGTCAGCAAGATATCCATATGTGTTCTCTCCCCGTCTGTAATCATTAATGATTATAAAACAGATTTGCGAAGAGAAATAGACGTCTTAAGATCGATTTTTGATGAAAATTGATGAGAATTAGAGGCAAGACTGGAAGCGTATACAAACATAGCCCTGCTAATAAGAAAATAGCCTGCCGCCCTTCACGGGCAACAGGCTGTTTAGAAGCAATAGAAGCTTGTTAACAATCGATATAATAAACAATCTGTTAATGCAGGCTTGCTTCGCGTTGTTGTTCGCAAATGCTAAGCTGAACGATTTCCATCGCATCTTCCGGTTCCAGTACTCCAAGTCCGTCCCGCAGCACGATGTTCAAGTGCCGTTCACGTTCCGTAAGGAATGGTTCGAGTTCAGGCGCCAGTTTTTCCACAATCCTCGACAATTTGACTGTTTCCATATCCATCATGCATCACCCTCTCATTAGTCATGTTCAGGGCAAACCATCTGGCTAGAAACTAGGAACTACGGGATAGCCTTATTATAGCAGGGGGAATTGCAAATGAATAGCGGCTTCCATGAAAATCCATTCTTGCCCGGATTACGGGAGCGGCTTGTGAAATTCGCCAATTACGCCAACGGTTTCGACAATATTGACAAATGCTTTTGGATCGAGAGTCAATATTGTTTTTCGAAGCTCAGCTAGCTCATATCGGGTCGTAACGGTCATTAGCATGTCCTGTTCATGCGAGGTGAACGCGCCGCGCGTTCGAATGACGGTAATTCCCCGTTTGTTTTCCAACAATTTGCAAAGCATTTTGTCCGTTTCTCTCGTTACAATAAAGGCGGTTACTTTTACATAACGAATATGAATGATGTCGACGACTTTACCGGCTGTAAAGATCGACAAGAGCGAGTAAAGCGCGATATCGGGATCACGCGTGAACAGGACAAGGGCAGCGATGACAACGCCATTCAATAAAAAGATAAACATGCCGACAGGGACATCCCGCTTGCGGGAAATGATTGAGGCAATGATGTCGAAGCCGCCAGAAGACCCGCCATGGCGCAGGGCCAATCCACTGCCGAACCCAATCATCAACCCGCCAAAAACGGATGCCAACAAAATATCGTTTGCCATCTGGCGGACAGGGATTAACTGCAGGGCGAGCGTCGTTACGGCAACGGAAACAATGCTAAGGAGGACAAATCGTTTCCCAAGCGATATCCAGCCCCAGATCAAGACGGGAATGTTAAGTGCTAAGTAAAGCCAACTGATCGTGCCTCCAGTAATGTAGCCGATCATCATCGAAATGCCGGCGACGCCGCCACTGAGCAGTTGATGGGGGATGAGCAGCATATTAAAACCGACTGCGACCAGAATGGCCCCTGCCAGTGTGAACAAAATCGTGTTTGCTTGCCGCGCAGCTTTGCGTGCATAGAATGCCATCGAAAATCCGGCCTCCGTTCGTTGAAAGATTGTGTCGGATGAAGTAGAGAAACAGGATAATGGGTCGCCTTTATCGAATAGTCTCAAATGGAAGAACATGGAGGTGGCTTGGCCAGATGCTGTTCAACTCGTATCCGTTCATCTTTATTTATTTGCCAATTACGGTCATCATCTATTTCACGCTAACTCGGCAGCGATGGCTGCTGGCAGCCAAATGCTGGCTTGCCTTTGCATCACTCTTTTTCTACGGTTGGTGGGATTATCGTTATATACCGCTTATTGTCGCATCGATTGGGTTTAACTATTCAATGGGGCGTATCCTCGGGGCGCGTTCAGCACAAAACGATAGGTCCCGATTGCAAGGGAATAAGCGAAGATGGATGCTCATTGCGGGAATAAGCGCGAACTTGTTGCTGCTCGGCTACTACAAATATGCCAATTTTTTCTTGGACAACTTGTCGGCAGTTACAGGCAAGCAGTTGCCGATGCTCCATCTCATCCTTCCACTAGGGATCAGCTTCTTCACCTTCACGCAGATCGCTTATTTAGTGGACGTTTATAGGGAGAAGGCGCGAGAAGCGAATTTGGTGCAATATACGTTATTTGTCACGTTTTTCCCCCATCTGATCGCAGGGCCTATTCTTCACCATAGCGAAATGATGCCGCAATTCGATCGCTTGCGCAGCAAGCTATGGGATTGGCGTAACGCTGCAGCGGGGCTGTATTTGTTTACATTAGGCTTAATCAAAAAAGTTGTAATCGCTGACACGCTAGCGCCATACGCCAATGATGGCTTCGCACATGCCTACCTGTTTCTTGAAAGCTGGGTAGCATCGCTGTCGTACACGCTCCAGCTATATTTTGATTTTAGCGGCTATACCGATATGGCAATTGGGTTAGCTTTGTTGTTCAATATTCGGCTTCCCCAGAACTTTAATTCACCTTATAAAGCGCATAATATCCAAGATTTTTGGCGTCGCTGGCATATGACGTTGAGCCGGTTTTTGCGTGACTATATTTATATCCCGCTGGGCGGCAATCGTAAAGGCGAATCGCGAATGCTCGCGAACTTAATGATTACTTTCCTGTTAGGCGGATTGTGGCATGGCGCGGGCTGGACGTTTCTAATGTGGGGTTTTCTGCATGGTGCAGGGCAAATCGTTCATCGGCTTTGGTCCCGCTATGGCTTTACACTGCCTCGTTGGGTGGCTTGGCTCATCACATTCCAGTTCATTAACCTCACATGGGTGTTCTTCCGGGCGCATTCTTGGGATGAAGCATTCCGCATCATTAGAGGGATGGCGGGCGTTGCTGGCATATCGTTTGCAGGCATGGAGGCGATCGGCCCGGCAATCATCTGGATTGCGTTGCTTCTGCCCGTTGTTCTATTCATGCGCAATACGATAGAGCTCGAGCGAGTGATGAAGCCTACCTGGCGCACAGCCGCCACGATCGGTTTTTTGTTCGTATTTTCCCTGTTGTATTTCAATCGGATATCGACATTCCTTTACTTTAATTTCTAAATCATTGATTGGACTTCCTAGGAGGTGTATCGGCCTTGCCTACCAACATGCCTGCACCTCAGCCATCCCGCTCGACGGCTGGGGATCATAGGGCGCGTGCCCGGCTTCGCCGGCATCCGGCGAGGAAAACCGCCAAGCGAATGGTGGTTGCTGCTGGCGCATTTGCAATCGCATTCTCAGTTCTTGCTGTATTCCTTTCATGGGTAATCGATCCGTTGCAGCTTTACCATAAATCGTGGTATTCGCCCGTGTACTCTTCGGAGGAGCGTTACCAGAACGCAGGGCTTGCCCGCCACTATGAGTACGATACGATCATATTAGGAACCTCTATGACCGAAAATTTTCTTCCTTCCGTTGTTGGCCGAGCGTTAGGTGGCAACGCGATGAAGCTGTCGCTGCGCGGATCAACGGTCCCAGAGCAATATGAAACGGCTAATCTGGCGTTATCGACGGGACAGGTGAAAACGGTGCTGTGGGGCATCGATTATTTTGCGCTGCGGGCGGGAAAGAACGAGCTAGGTGATGAATTTCCGTCCTATATGTACGATAGCGCTTACTGGAATGATTATAAATACTGGTTCAGCATTACGCCGTACGAGAAGCTGGGGCACGGGATTATGAAGCTGGCGGTCAAAGGCGAAGGGGGAGACCTGGAGCGATTAAACAATTGGAGCCGCTGGGTGAAATTTGGCCGTAAAGAGGTGTTGGCAGATTACCGGAAGGCGCGGCAGCAAGAAGCCTATTATGGGACGAATGAAGATCCGTTGGTTGATGTACAATGGGCTTTCGACAAGTACGTGCTGTCGGTAGTGAAGTCCCATCCGAACGTACAGTTCCGTTTATATTACCCGCCGTATTCGATATTGCGGCATGCCGTTTGGCATGAGAACAATCCAGTCAGATATGGGAACCAAATGGTGATGCGAAAGTGGATGTTCGAGCAGTTAAGCAAGCTGCCGAATGCTGCAGTTTACGATTTTCAAGGCGAAAGCCGTTGGACGTTTGATTTGGACCAGTACAAGGATTTATCGCATCATCGCGAAGAAGTGAATACGGCCATTGCCGAGGCGATCGGACGAAATGATTCCGCTTATCGTGTAACAGACCAGAATATTGATAAGTTAAACGAGAAGTTGGAACAGCAGGTCAGCACCTATGTGATTATGGACGATGGGAAGGTGCTTGCAATTCCTGTAAAGGTGAATGGGACCCAGGTGCCATTCACGGCGAGATCCGCTGCAAACGGCGATATGCTCGTACCTGCTAAAGAAGCAAGTGCGGCATTGAAAGCTGTTCTAGTATGGGACGCTAACTCGAAGGTGATGACGGTTGCCAAAGGCAAAAACGTTTTGAAAATGGCGATAGGAAAATCTTATGTTGAACGTAATGGACGAAAAATGGAAGCGCAATCACAGATAAAGTTGATCGATAATCGGCTGCAAATTCCGCTAATTTTTGTCTCTGAGCAGCTTGGGTTTCAAGTAGAGCAACCCGCCGTAGAGCCCGCCATTACGCCAATTTTGATAAACGATTGATCGTTTTGGCAAATTAGAAAGCGGCAGGCGCAAATCCTTCCACTCTTCGCTTACTGGTATTCGCCGTTCAAGATGTGCTATAATGAATTGGATATTTTTAAGTAGGCTGAAGATAGAAGGAGTATGAAGAAGTTTGAAAACATTTGCTGAATTCGGGCTGGAGCCGAAAGTGCTTCAGGCCATTACGGAGCTTGGATTTGAGGAAGCAACCCCAATCCAATCCAAATCGATTCCTATTGCGTTGACGGGCAGCGACCTTATTGGCCAAGCGCAAACAGGTACAGGTAAGACCGCTGCGTTTGGTATTCCACTTATTAACAAAATCCCGGTGAGTGAAGAGCGGATTGTTGCGCTTATTATGACGCCGACACGCGAACTTGCCATTCAGGTAGCTGATGAAATCGGGAAATTGACGCGTTACAAAGGTCTTCGTTCGTTGCCAATCTACGGAGGTCAAGAAATTGGCCGCCAGATTCGCGCGTTGAAAAAACACCCACAGATCATTATCGGTACGCCTGGTCGTTTGCTCGACCATATTAACCGTAAAACGATCAAGCTGGCTGATGTTCAGACGGTAATTCTGGACGAAGCAGACGAAATGCTGGACATGGGCTTCATGGAAGATATTACATCGATTCTTAGCATGGTGCCTGCTGAGCGCCAGACGATGCTGTTCTCGGCTACAATGCCTCCAAACATTCAACGTCTTGCCCAAACGTTCCTCAACAATCCGGAACATGTTTCGGTTATTCCTAAGCAAGTCAGCGCTCCGCTGATCGATCAAGCGTATATCGAAGTGCACGAGCGCCAGAAGTTCGAAGCGCTTAGCCGTTTGATCGATATGGAATCGCCAGAACTTGCGATCATCTTCGGCCGTACGAAGCGCCGGGTTGATGAGCTGAGTGAAGCGCTCCAAAAACGTGGCTATTCTGCAGACGGCCTGCATGGCGACCTGTCGCAGAACCAGCGTGATAACGTAATGCGTAAGTTCCGTGACGGCAGCATTGACGTTCTCGTAGCTACGGACGTAGCAGCGCGCGGCTTGGACGTTTCGGGCGTAACGCACGTAATCAACTTTGACTTGCCGCAAGATCCAGAGAGCTACGTTCACCGCATCGGCCGTACGGGCCGTGCAGGCAAAGAAGGTACGGCTTGGTCGTTCGTAACGCCTCGCGAGACGGATCACCTGCACTTCATCGAAAAGGTTACCCGCCACAAAATTACGCGCAAACCGCTTCCTAGCATTGCAGAAGCAATCGAAGGAAAACAACGCGTAACGGCAGAACGCCTGATCGATATCGTGCAAAACGAAGGCAATCAGGAATACAAAGGCATCGCGATCCATTTGCTGGAGCAATACGATTCGGTTAATCTTCTTGCAGCAGCAATCAAGCTTCTGACTGGCGAGAAGAAAGACGTTAATATTGAATTGACGCCAGAGGATCCGATTCGTGCGAAGAAACGCCGTCCTGACGTACGCACAAGCGGACGTCGTTACACTGGCTCTTCGTATGGTGGCGGGCGCAGCAACGGCAGCAGCGGTGGCGGTGGATACCGCGGCGGCAGCGGCAGTGGCAGCAGTAATCGCGGCGAAGGCAATCGCGGTGGATATGGCAGCGGACGTGGCGGTTATAGCAATAACCGTGGCGAAGGCTACAAAGGCCGTAGCAACAGCGAGAACCGTTCGAGCGAAAACCGTTCGAGTGAAGGACGCTCGGATCGTGGCGGCGATTCCCGCCGCAAATATTCGTCGTCGGAAGACTTCGTAAACAAATAAGTGTCTCTAACCGGGGGAACGAGCTGCGCCGCTGGCGCAGCCGGCCTCCGGTTTCTTACTATACCCATACATGATGCTATATTGGCATGATGGCAATTGGCACCGCTTTCGCCAATGCCGGACAAGCCGATACAGCGAAACTGGAGGAAATCACATGGAAATGAAGGGCATCATGGGGGGATTTTATAAAATCTCTGAGTGGGTCATGCGTCTTTCGGTAACAAACGTGCTGTGGGCAATTTGTTCGGTGCCGTTTTGGTTTGTTGTCGTGCTGGCTTTATTCGCGCCTGTTACGGAGCAAGATGCGACGACTGGCATGCTGTACGTAGCAATTGCAGTATCGCCTTTTACGTTGTTCCCATCGACAGCTGCAATGTTCACGGTTGCCCGTAAGTGGGTTATGGGCGAAGGTGATGTTCCTTTGTTCAAAACGTTCTTCCGTGGCTACAAAGAGAACTTTGTACAAAGCATGCTGGGCGGATTATTGTATGCAGTGCTCTTTGCCATTATGGTGGTCGACCTGACTGTGTATCGCTCGGAGCCGAGCATGCAGCTGATTTCCTTCCTCTTTATCGGATTTTTGTTTATTCTCGTAGTTTCGCTATTTAACTTCTTCTCGATGCTGGTCCACTATCATATGAAGACGTTCCAACTGCTTAAGAACGCTGTGTTAATTACAATTGGACGGCCGTTCCGTTCAATCAGCACGTTGATGATGGCGGTTGTTGTGCTAATGATCAGTTGGAAGTTTACGTTCTTGTTCCCGTTCTTTACGGGCAGCATCATTGCTTACTTGTCCTACTGGAACTTTAACCTGATTTATCAAAAGATGCAGGCGCAGGCGGAGAAGCTGGCAGCAGCCGAGGCTGAGGCAGTTGAAAATGCATCCGATGATGAAGCAGAAGGCGAATCTTCGGATATCATAATCGGTAAAAAATAACGTATGGCTGTACGTTTACTTTTGATGAAGAACGGTCTATAATAACGTTACATCCTGCGATGCTCGTAACGGCTCTTCGTTGTTTTGAACCAATGGCTGTTTCACGGGAGACCTAAATCGGAATGCAGCTGACATGCCCTCATGTAGGGATCTCAAACCCATTCCTGCGGACCCCCACCTGCGAGAGCGGGTTCAGAAACATGTGAGTCGGACGGCATCCGCGGGTTTCTGTAATCAAACAATCCCGGTCCTACTTGGACCGGGATTTTTGTATAGGACGGGTTAAAATTGTCGGATGAGGTATAATCATGGTATGATAGTGATTAGTGCTCATAGAAGTCGGAGGGGGAGATCTAGTTGTTGAAGCGGACCTTGATCGGATTGCTGCGCAGTCATGAACAAACAGGGGACAAGGCAAAGGATCCGTTGTTGAAATCCCATTATTACAAGTTGTCTAAGGATAAAACCTGGGATGAAGTGTTGTCTACACTGAAGAAGATTCAGGGCTACCGGATTATTCATGAAGTGCCTTCAGTAGGTGAGATTGTTCTTGAGAAGCGTACAGTGACAGGGCGTACAATGGATATAACTGTTTCTGTCATCGGGATAAACCCGCTTAATAGCGCGGTTGACATCTATTCTGCATCACGTGGTTCGCTTGGGGACCTAGGTTCTAACTACCGCGTTATAGTCGATCTATACCGGATTTTGGACAAGAAGCTGTCTTCCTACAAGACGACAAGCAACAAGTAAGCCTAACTGTCCTAAACGGTCATATCGATCCAAATAAAAAGCGAGGAAGGAAGCTCCTTCACTCGCTTTGTTTATGCGATAATTAAATTACAGAAGCCCTTTAACTGCAGCAAGTGCTTGCTCGTAGTTCGGGTGCTCCGTCATTTCGCTCAAGTACTCAACGTATTGCACTTTGTCGTTGCTGTCAAGAACGAAGATCGAACGCATGTCCAGGCCCAGCTCTTTGATATATACGCCGTAAGCTTCGCCGAAGCTATGTGCTTTGTAGTCGGACAGCAGAACGACACGGTCGACGCCTGCAGCTCCGCACCAGCGAGCTTGAGCGAATGGCAAGTCTACGCTAACGGTGATAATAACAACATTCTCGCCGAGGCTGCTTGCTTCTTCATTGAAGCGGCGCGTTTGTGCATCACAAACGCCTGTGTCAATGGAAGGGACGACGCTGATGAGCTTGATTTTGCCTGCATAGTCCTTGAGGGAAACTACTTCAAGCAGGTTCTTGTGCAGTTGGAAGTCTGGAGCTTGATCGCCGACTTGGAGACCAGGGCCCACCAATGTAAGTGGATTGCCTTTGAAAGCGGCAACGCCGTTGCGTTCTTGTGACATACGAATACGTCCTCCTTAGGGAAAATGGTGTATACCACCAATTATTATAATCCTTTTGATTCTGGCTTGTCCAATTCGTCGCAAAAGGGGATATCGAATGATTTTTTTACGTTATGAAACCTTCCGTGGTTATTTGCGTATGTATCCCGTCACTGTGCTTATTATTGCAATCAATATCGCAATGTTTATGATTACGATGTTGAATGGCGGGTCTAATGATGGAGAAACCTTGTATCGTTTCGGTGCATTTCTGCAAACGGAGGATGACCCGTACGGCCTGGATGAGCCTTGGCGTTATGTGACTGCTATTTTTTTACATGCTGGATTTATGCACCTCTTTTATAATTTGATTTCGTTGATTATTTTCGCTCCTCCATTAGAGAGGCTGCTCGGCCATGTTCGTTATGGTTTGTTCTTCGTTGTAACAGGGGTTGTAGGGAATTTGTTTAGCGCAATGTTCCATCAGGGCGAAGTGTTGTCTGTTGGGGCGTCAGGAGCGATTTATGGCGTATATGGCGCCTTCTTGTTCTTGAGTGTTTTTGGCAAACATAGGCTCGATGAGGGCTCTCGCAAGACTGTATACAGCATTTTGATCTTTGGCCTCATCTACTCGTTCCTGGTACCTACGATCAACATCTGGGCGCATATCGGAGGCGGAATCGCAGGTTTTGTCTTATATGGATGGTTTGAACGGAAGTTGCTGCGCCGGTAAGGCGGAAGCAAAGCGTGTGCAAGACGATGGAAGGAGAGAATTCACGACTAAACATGGAACTACGCCAGCTTCACTACTTCGTAAAAGTAGCCAAGAAAGAACATGTTACACAAGCAGCAGAAGAGCTGCATGTCGCGCAGTCGGCCGTTAGCCGGCAAATTCATCAACTGGAAGAGGAACTCGGGGTAAAGCTGTTTTTGCAAAAGGGCCGGAACCTGCAGCTCACGCCAGCTGGGCAGCTCTTCTTAAAACGTGCTGAGGTTATTCTAAGCGATCTTGAGAAAGCGGTAATCGAAATCCACGAGTTTATGGATCCAGAGCGTGGAGAGATTCGTCTGGGGTTCCCGCATAGCTTGGGAATGTCGCTCGTGCCGCAAGTCGTTGCTGCTTTCCGCAAGCAGCATCCAAAGGTGAAATTTAGGTTTAAGCAAGGAATGTACCCGACATTGTTGCGTGATATGGTGCAAGGGGATATTGATTTAGCATTTATTTCGCCTTTCCCAGATGACCATCAATCGGTTTGTGGCGAGGTTCTATTAACTGAGCAGTTGTTAGCTATCCTGCCGCCTGGCCATCCGCTTGCAGGAGCGGAAGAGATCGATTTGGCGGAGCTGAAGGATGAGACGTTTGTTATGTTTAGTGAAGGGTATTCCTTGCGGCCGATCGTGTGGGAAGCGTGTCTAGAAGCAGGCTTTATGCCTAAGATCGGGTTTGAAGGCGAAGAGACGGATACAATACGCGGTTTAGTCGCAGCGGGCATGGGGGTCAGCCTCCTGCCTGACATGGCATTGCGCCAGACGGGACCGTTACAGCCTGCGAAAGTGAGGCTTCGAACGCCTAGTGTCACGCGTACGATTGGATTGATTCATCGAAGCAATGAGAAGTTGCCGTTGGTAGCAAAAGTGTTCCAAGCCTTCTTGATCGATTACTTCAACAATACGCTGCAAGACAATCATTAATGAGCGGATAGTGAAACCCCCTGATAGATGCCGCCGGCGGCATCTATCAGGGGGTTTTTGTGTTTTGTGATATCTCATTCAATGATATCGATTAATCATCGTTATTGGACGAGGTGAAGATCATAATATATTTAACGAGCTCCAGTAAGGAGATGAGCGCTGCCGCTACATAAGTTAAAGCTGCGGCATTCAACACCTTGGCGACGCCTCGTTCTTCGTCGTTGCGAATGAAGCCTTCTGATACCATAAGGTCGCGCGCTCTGTTGCTGGCATTGAATTCAACAGGCAGCGTGATCAGCTGGAACGCGACAGCTACGGAGAAGAATATGATTCCGACTCCGATTAACCCCGTCCAGTGGAACAGGAAGCCTGCAAGAAGCAGGAAGGGAGCGAAGCCGGATGCGAAATTAACGACTGGAAATATTTGATGGCGAAGAGCGAGCATTGGATAATGGTTCGCGTGTTGAATCGCATGGCCAACTTCGTGGCATGCAACGGAGATCGCCGAGATCGAACTTTCATAATAGACGGGCTCGGATAAACGAACGACACGATGAGTAGGGTCATAGTGGTCGGATAGTGTGCCTCGTACAGGTTCGATAGGGATGTTATGCAAGCCATTGGCATCTAGCATTCGCCGCGCGGCGTCGTAGCCGGTCATCCCGCTCGTCGCCTGCACCTTGGACCAGCGGTTGAATGTGCCGCGAACTCGGAACTGGGCCCAGACCGAAATGCCAAACGCAATGAGAATCAAGAAATCCATCGGGTGGAAAAATAGCATGATTGTCGTACTCCCTTCACATTCGTACAGAATTACATAAGATTGCTTTTGTTCATTAGAAGCATGAGCGCTTCAACACAGGCTGCTGTCTGCGGGATGATCCGCGTGTAGAGGCGGTTCGCTTGCCGAGGCTTCAATTGATTAAGAACAGGCTCAAGCTCTTTTACTTCCCGCTCCAATTTGACGAGCTGATGCTGCAGCTCGCTCAGCTTTTGCGATACCTCCTCTTCGGATGTTACTTTGTTCCAGTCGCGTAGCTCGCGCTTAATCTCATCAAGCGAATATTTTTCCGCCTTCATTTGTTCGATACGTTTGAGCCTTATCAATGTTTCATCACAATACAGGCGGTAATTTTTGTCTGAACGGCGTTCAGGTTCAATAAGTCCTAAAGAAGTATAGTAGTCAATTGTTCTCGGGCTGACGTTAGCCTTCTTCGCTAGTTCGCCTATACGGTATAACGATTTTTCAACCACGTTCGCACCTTCTTTCTCTCGCATTCGCACTCCTTATTTTATGATAACGGGTAAAGAACCATACAGTCAAACGTCATGCTTTTTGTTGCGGATATCGTTGAAAATACGTAACAATACTGCCACATGAACATCTTGAAGTTAACAAAAGTAAATCTACACAAGGGGAGAGGTGGACAAATGGCTAGATTTAAGAGGAGAAACTAACAGATGTACACCTTAGTTCCGTCATAACTGTCATAAAACTTAACATTTGGCTACTAGAGGGTTACGATTGTTATGGAATGTGAGCATTTTCGAAAAAAACGTATTGTCAAATGTGAAGAACCTTACTATAATGACATTAAGTCTTTCGCGTAGTGTTAGGAAACATAACATTAAGGGAGTGGTCGTTGTGGTCAAGAAATTGTTGCTTTCTGTAGGGGCATTGCTAATGCTGTTCCCGGCAATGGCATTTGCAGCGGATGAAGGACCATCCACCGCAATGCTTAACATGGGTCTAAACTCGGTATGGATCTTGGTGTCATTCATACTGGTACTTTTGATGCAGGGTGGATTCATTCTATTAGAAACAGGTTCAACTCGAATGAAAAATGCGGGCCACGTAGCCGGCAAAACGATATTTACAGTCGGTCTTTGTACATTAATTTATTGGGCTTTCGGCTATGGCATCTTCAACGGCAGCGACGAAATTAGCGCAGGCTTGAAGAAATTCATCGGATGGGGAGACTTCTTCTTCGATCCAACAGTAGCGGGTGGCGAAGGCGACAGCTATCCAATTACGACGTTCTTCCTGTTCCAGCTTGCATTCGCAACAATCTCGTTATCGATTGCTTGGGGCGGATTCGCAGAACGTGCTAAACTTTCTGTTTATCTCGTCTTCACGGTATTGTTCTCCATCTTCGTATACCCGGTTGTAGCGCACTGGATCTGGGGCGGCGGCTGGTTGGCCCAAGATGGCGCGCAAGACTATGCAGGCTCGACGGTTGTTCACTTAACAGGTGCATTGGCAGCGATGGCGGCAACGATCTTGCTTAAGCCTCGTATCGGCAAGTTCAATAAAGACGGCTCTTCGAATGAAATTCTTGGCCATAACCAAGTATTCAGCGCATTGTCTGTGCTGTTGCTGTGGGTAGGCTGGTTCGGCTTCAACGCAGGCAGCGCATTAGGCGTAGGCGATGGCTTCTTCGGTTTCGTAGCATTCAACACGATGCTGGGCGCTGGTGCAGGCACAGTTGCAGCGTTGCTCATCTCGTGGGCAATTACGGGCAAAGCAGATATTACGACAACACTTAACGGTGCACTGGCAGGCCTAGTTGCCATCACGGCATCTTGCGCATTCGTAGATCCTTGGGCGGCAGTTGTCATCGGTTTGGTAGCTGGCGTACTCGTATTCTTCAGCGCTAAATTGTTTGAGAAACTTCGCATTGACGATCCAATCTTCGCTCTGTCGGTACACGGTGCGGCAGGCGTATGGGGAACGCTCGCTAACGGTATCTTTGCTACGAAAGATCTAGCAGAAAAAGTTGGCGTTGGTAAAGGCGGACTTATCGACACGGGCAGCTGGCATCAGCTGTGGGTTCAATTCGAATCCGTTGCCGTTTCGGGTGCATATGTTCTTATCGTTTCCTTCATCATTCTCGGTGTCATGAAACTTGTCATGGGCCTTCGCGTAACGGAAGAGCAAGAAATTATCGGTCTCGACTTGAGCGAGCACGGTACGTATGGATACCCAGAGCAAATGAAAAAATCGAACAATATTCAAGCGTAATCGAATATTGCAGGCATTTTGACCGAGGGGAGAGGACAGGGCATGAGCGATCCGGAAGCGGTGCAGCTCTTGAAGTCGATCGATAATGCGGTCGATGAAAGCGCGCTGCGCAGCCTGCGGGATCATGTTAACGATCGTATGGAAGCGATACGGTCTGAACTGCCGGTCGAACAGTTTTATAACGAGCTGAACGAGGCTTATGATGCAATCATTAGACGCGCGATAAGCCTCGCAGAAGCACATTTGGCACGGATGGGGATGGGTTCTCCTCCCGTGCCTTATGCATATTTGCTGTTCGGAAGCGGAGGAAGACAAGAGCAGACTCTATCGAGCGATCAAGATAGCGGCCTCGTATATGCAGATATCGACTCGTTGGAGCAGGCGGAGGCTGGCAGGCTTTATTTTACCGAGTTATCGAAGCAAATTGTCATTCAATTAGAATGGTTGGGATTCCCTCGGTGTGAGGGGAACGTGCTGAGCGACAACCCTTCGTGGGGCATGCCGCTTAGCCAATGGCGAGCGCAAATCAATGGGTGGTTTGAGGAGCCGGCGTGGGAAGCGGTGCGGTATTTGTTAATTGTTGCTGATGGACGCTGCGTATATGGGGAGTATGCGCTGTCCGAACAATTGAAAGATGTCTTTTTTAATGATGTGCGCAATCATCCAATGATTACGACCCGTATGCTAGAAAATACGATGCGCCATAAGGTGCTGCTCGGCGTGTTTGGCCAGTTGTTGAAAGAACAGTATGGCGAAGATGCTGGCAGCCTGGACCTGAAGTATGGCGCCTACATTCCGATGGTCAATGCTATCCGGCTAATGGCTATTCTCCAAGGCATCCGTGAAACGAAGACAACTGGCCGGATGAAGGCGCTTCTTGCTACAGGCGTAATTACATCGGAAGAAGCGAATTCGATCACGAATGCATTTCGATTGTTTTTGAGGTTGCGGTTGATGACGACCGAGAAGCATGAAAAAGGGCTGTACACCAATAATGGCAAGCTGGCTGTTGGGAAGCTTTCCAAAGAGCTAATCGAAGAGCTCAAGAGTGGGCTCAAAGTCGGGAAAAAGCTGCAGCGGCGCGTTTTTAAGCATACCTCAGGCAAGTTAAGGTAATTCGGAGGGGAACAGGCGATGAAAGAACAGAAGGGCGCCGGGCGGATGTGGCATCTGTACAAAATGGGCGGGATAACCCCGGCAATCGCATCCATGCTCGGCTCTCAGAATGCTCAGCAGATGGCGTTCATTCGATCGATGGCGAAGGAACAGCGCAAGAAATCTACATTAGATATTCCGCTGCGGGAGCTGGAATTCATCGTGTTCGATCTCGAAACGACGGGGTTTTATCCATATAATGGTGATGAAATCATTTCGTTCGGTGCTGTGTTAGTTAAGGGCGACGAAATATTCGAGGATGTTTCTTTCTATAGCTTGGTCAATCCAAAACGCCGAATTCCAATGCATATCACGCAATTGACTGGCATTACGAATGAAATGGTTGAAGGTGCGCCCGATCTGATGCAAGTGCTGCATGATTTTATGGAGTTCGTCGGCCGCCGCATATTAATTGCACATGGCAGCGGCCACGATAAACAATTTCTCAATGCAGCGTTATGGCGAACGTCTAAAGTTAACCTCACGCATCGATTGCTGGATACGATGATGGTGGCCAAATGGCTGGAGCCAAAGCGACCTGAGGGGTATGGTTTGGACGAATTGCTGGAAAGCGCAAATATTCCGATCGCAGACCGGCATCATGCACTTAAGGACTCCATTATGACAGCTAAGCTGTGGATGGCTTATCTCAAAAAAATTCAAGAGCGCAACATTGTAACATTAGACGATTTGTACGCTTATTTAAGCAAATAATGACCACCCAAGAGCGGAGCTCTTGGGTTGTTTATTTTATAGGGGCTTCTGGCGTGATCGCAACCGTAAGTGTGAACCATGTTTGTGCCGATGATAACAGGCGGTAAGCGCTCAATTGTGGTTGTGTCGCAGCGAACGAGACAATAAGCATGACAGGGTCAGTTCCTTGCGGCAATCCGGCAGCGTCCGACAAGGAGGGGATAGGCGCTGTCGTGGGATGGCTGTGAAAATACCCGATGAGAGACTGGTTCGTTCGCATCATGAAGTAATAGGCATTGATCCACGCTTGTGGGTCAAATGTGAATGCATGCCGTGGTTCGGGGTGGACGTTAGCAATGGGCAAGGCAACATCCACGGCGAGTGGGACATTATCGGATAAGGTTGAACTAGGTGATGTAACGCTACTGGCGAGCAGGCCGCACGCTTCGTTGGGCAATTGTGATTGACAGTAGCTAACGATGGAAGCATAAGCCTGTGGGCTGAGTGAAAGGGTTGATGCAGCTGTTGAATCCAACATGAAGGCTCCTGACATCTTAAAGAATGGGTGCTGCAAACCAGTATAGCGTACTTTAGTTGGCGGGGATACTATTGCTAGCCGGATTGTGTCATATTCATGAAACCATAATAGAACGATGTGAATTGAAGCGGCTGGTCGCTTGAGCAGGCCTATGGCTGCGTGGTAACATGAAAGGAAGTTAGTTAGGGAAGGGCTGGGCCTTGAATGAATCGGAAAATGATACTTGTTGTGCTTGTCGCGGCAGCGCTCGTCGTTATAGCGATAACACAGTTTACGCAAAATAAAGAAAAAACAGCTGCTACAGCAACAACAACGAAACCGAAAGCTGGTTATGATGCCCCTGTCGTTCAACTTCCAGACTTGCAGGAAAATATGGTGCAGGTTGGGGGGGCGAGTGATAAGGTGCGGTTTATTAATTTTTGGGCAGCGTGGTGCGGCCCTTGTGAGCTAGAGGCGCCTGAGCTGCAAGAGGCTTTTGAGAAGTATGGCGATAAAATCTCGTTCCTAGGCGTGAACAGCACGAAGCATGACCGTGAACGGAGTGCGCGGGAGTTCGTTGACCAACAGAAGCTGACATTTCCGATCCTAATGGATAGGGATGATGATGCGACAGTGCAATACAAAGTCAGCCAGTACCCGACTTCATTCGTTGTGGACCGAAGCGGCAAGATTGTAGAACGAATTAATGGTGTAGTAACGTTAGCGGATTTTGAGCGAATTGTGAAAGAATACGCAAGTGACGCAGGGTGAATGGGCTAGTTGATAGCTGGCTCGATAAGAATTGGCAATAACGGCAACAAGAAAGGCTGCACCGTCTAGATGACGCGTGCAGCCTTTCTGTTTGTATCCCTATGGCTAGTGATTTACGAGGCCAAGGCGCTCGTGCGACTCATAGCCGACCGATTCAATCTTCGACATGCCGAGCAGTGCGTAACGAATGCTGTCGACGAGTGCTTCCCAGCTTGCTTCAACAACGTTGCTGGAAACGCCGACTGTGCTCCAGGTGTTTTCAAAGTCAGACGATTCGACGAGAACGCGTACTTTAGCAGCGGTCGCGTCCTTCTCATCAATAACACGCACTTTGTAATCGGACAAATGAATGTTGTTGATTTCCGGGTAGAATTGAACAAGCGCCTTGCGAAGGGCATTGTCCATTGCATTAACGGGACCATTGCCTTCGGCAGCCGTGTATACGGTTTGGCCATCAACCGTGATCTTCACAATTGCTTCAGACAGCATGTGGCCATTGGATTTATCGACAAGCATTTTGAACGATTCAACCTTGAACAATTCGGTTGTTTCGCCGTAAGCTTCGCGGAGCAGCAGTTCAAGCGATGCATCAGCACCCTCGAATTGGTAGCCTTGATGCTCAAGGTCCTTGATCCGGTTCATGATGTCTTTCGTTTTCTCGGTGTTGGCATTGACGTCCAGCCCGAGTTCTTGCGCCTTGGAGATGATATTGCTTTGGCCTGCAAGCTCCGATACGAGAATGCGCTGTTTGTTGCCGACAAGCTCAGGCACAATGTGCTCATACGTCTTGGAATCCTTCATAATCGCAGATACGTGAATGCCGCCTTTATGTGCAAATGCTGCATTGCCAACATAAGGTTGCCCAACCGGCATGTGTACGTTTGCGATTTCGCTAATGTAACGCGCCGTGCCGGTCAACGCTTGAAGCTGCTGCGTGCTCACGCAAGAATAGCCCATTTTGAGCTGCAAGTTCGGGATGATGGAGCAAAGGTTCGCATTGCCGCATCGTTCGCCATAACCGTTGATGGTGCCCTGCACCTGGCGTGCGCCAGCCTGGATAGCTGCAAGTGAGTTCGCGACAGCCAATTCGCAGTCGTTATGGGTATGAATGCCGATTGGCGCACTTAGCTCCGAACGGATGTGGGAAACGATCTCATGGATCTCGCCAGGCAATGTGCCGCCGTTCGTGTCACACAAGACGAGCCAGTCTGCACCAGCCTCTTGGGCACGTTTCAATACAGACAATGTGTATTCCGGATTGTTCTTGTAGCCGTCGAAGAAATGCTCAGCGTCGAACATGGCTTCGATTCCATTCCGCTTCAAATAAGCGATGGAATCGTAAATCATTGCGATATTTTCTTCAAGCGTTGTTTGCAGCGCGGTGTGGACGTGGAAATCCCACGATTTGCCGACGAGCGTCGCAGCAGGCACGCCTGATTCAACGATGCGCACGAGGCTGGAGTCATGCTCGGCGATACTGTTTTTGCGGCGAGTGCTGCCAAATGCAGTAAGCTTCGCATTCAGCCCAAGCGACTTCGCGCGTTGGAAAAATTCAATGTCTTTGCCGTTGCTTCCAGGATTGCCGCCTTCAATATAATGAACGCCCAATGCGTCAAGTTTCAGGGCAATTTTGAGTTTGTCTTCCGCTGACAGGCTGATCCCTTCACCTTGTGTGCCGTCGCGCAGCGTTGTGTCAAAGATCGAGATGGCATTGGTCATGGCCGGGACGTCCCCTCCTTCAATATCCGTTCCGAAAAACGTTCGTTCTCAAGTCATAATTTCCTATTATAACACTTGTCCAACGGAATGTAGAGAGGAAGCGTTATTTTTTTTAGGCTGTGTTCCCGTTGACCCTTGGGAGATGAAGGGGGTATGCTGAAGAGGACGCGCAATGGACGGAGTTTAAGCACGCTAGGAGCGAAAAGGGGTGGTGAGATGGAGCAAAATGACCGTTATTATCCGGCCAAAGGCAGGGTCATCCTACACCTAGATATGAATGCGTTTTATTGTTCGGTGCACGAGGCAGAGGATCCGCACCAATATGCCGGCCAGCCAACGGCAGTAGCGGGAAGCGTAGAGCTGCGCAAAGGGATCATTGTAACCTGTTCTTATGCCGCCAGAAGCAAAGGGGTTCGCACAGGCATGACGGTCAAGCAGGCGATGCGGCTCTGTCCGGAGCTTATGCTCATTCGCCCCGACTTCGAACTGTATCGGCAATACTCGCGCGGTTTTATGACGATCGCAAACCAATATACGCCGCTAGTTGAGGCAACATCGATTGATGAGTGTTATTTGGATATTACAGGTTCAAAGCAATTCGGCTCGCCGCTTGATATTGCCCAGGAGATCCAGCGCCGCATTCGAACGGAATGGTCACTTCCTTGCTCAATAGGCGTAGCGCCGAACAAGCTGCTTGCGAAGATGGCGTCCGATATGCATAAGCCTAATGGGCTTACGATACTTCGAATTCGGGATGTTCCATCGCTGTTGTGGGATAAGCCGTGTGATACGTTGTTTGGGATTGGCCGGAAGACAGCGGAAAAGCTGCGGAAGCTGAACATTATGACGATCGGCCAACTGGCAGCAACGGAGGAAACGTTGCTCGTGCGGCAATTCGGCGTATATGGGCATTGGATGAAGGCTGCAGCACATGGGCTCGATGACTCTCCGGTTAAGGAGGGGCGTGAGCGAAACAAATCGATTGGGCATACGACGACGCTGCCAGCCGATCTGACCAAACGGGAGGATGCGCACCGCGTGCTGCTGAATTTAGCTGACCAGACGGGCCGGCGCCTCCGCCGGCAGCAAATGATGGCGAAGGTCGTCCAAGTGACGATCCGCAGGCCGGATATGTCGACGATTCAGCGGTCGGCGACGCTGGACGTGCCGACGGAGACGGCTGATATATTTTATAGGGAAGCCTGCCGGCTGTTCGATGCGAACTGGATGGAACCGGAGCCAGTTCGGTTGCTAGGCGTAACATTGCAGCAGCTGTCACGGAAAGTCGATACAGCGGTGCAGCTGGATCTATTTAATTATGAAGAGCAACCTCGTAAAGAGGCGCTGACGCGCGCAATGGACGCACTTCGCGACAAATTCGGAGAGAGCGCAGTGCTGACAGCCGGGATGCTTGGCGACGATCCATCTGCCTTAATTCGGAATAAGCGAATTCGCGGTACATCCTTGCAAACTGACGAGCATATGATATATAGTGATGAGTGAAGAATTCTTTTGAATTCACTCATACATCACGCATTATCATATAATGCTAGTTTACTGCAATATTTATAGGAGGGTTTATCATGGGCAAATTTACTTGGGTAGATAAAGATACGTGCATCGCATGTGGCGCATGCGGAGCTACTGCTCCTGACATTTATGATTACGACGATGAAGGCCTTGCAGAAACGATCTACCAGGCTGACGGCAACACAGGCACGAAAGCAATTCCAGAGGACTTGTATGATGACCTGCAAGATGCAGCTGACGGCTGCCCGACAGATTCCATCAAGATCGCAGACGAACCATTCAACGCCTAATCGTACAGAACTGCCTCCAAGCCTTGTCCGTTAATTGGACAAGGCTTTTTTATATGCTGAATTTGCCTTCTGGAATTATCGTTTAGCGGTTAAGTTCCGATATAAGGGGTAAGAACCTGCGTTACGCGTATTTGGAGGTGAGCCATGTATGGAGCCGATCCGTCATGCCGAGCATTTGAAACAATATGTGAAGAGACATCCCGATAATCAAATGGCCTGGTACTTGCTTGGCAAGCAATACGAGGATCAAGGAAAAGATGCAAAAGCGAATTACTGCTATATTCAGGCTGGAGATGTATATGAGGCTTTCGAGCAACGGTTAAACCCATTGGATGAAGCACAGGCGCAAATTCAAGCGCAGGCAGCCCACGCGTTAGAATGGCTGCGCAAGGCGCGTATTCGCCGCTTATGGTACCGGGCAGCAACGATTGCTGCTGCGCTGCTGCTTCTCATTATTGCGTGGCCGCGAGGGCAATTCACGGATGAGGAGAAGCTAGTGACACATTCTCGCCCGATTGATGCAGCAGCAGTGGGCGTTGTGTTCGTGCAATCGACGGAAGCGGAGGAGCTGGGAGAGGCTATGCATCAGCTGTCAGTTGGCGAGCGGCGGGCAGCGTTGGGCATTACTGCGCGGCTGCAGCAATTGGATGGCTGGCGCAATTGGAACGGGAATACGTCGCTGCTGTTCGCTGTACAGCGCATGCCTGCTGGTGGCGTGGTCCAAATGAGCTGGTACGAGTCACGCCTATGCGATTGTGAGCCGGCAGATGCAACAAGCGCTTATGCGGCGTTTGCGGACTGGAGCCAGGAACAGGAGCAGCGCTGGGCGCTGAGCAGCGGCATACGGCAATATTTTGCGCGGGTCGGGAAGTGGCCTGCTTCTATTGCGGAACTCACGCAACCCTATCCTAACAATACGATTTCAGGGGATACGGCGTTAATGAATGCGATGTTTGGCCAAGTGCTAGAGGGAGCGAAGGAGCAGTTGCGGCAATCGGCTAAAGGCGGCAAGCAAGGGACTGGAGGAGCGGCGGGAGCTTCGCATGGCACAGGGCAAGGCTCGGCGAAAGGGCAGGGATCGGGAAGTGGCGCCGAGGCTAAGCTGTCTCTCTCGAATGAGCCGCTTCGCATCATTGTGGATAAGAACGTGCACAGGCTAGCAGTTGTGAGTGGCGATGTGCTAGTACGGTCGTATAAGGTTGGGCTTGGGGGCGGACGAACGCCCGAAGGCGAATTTAACATTAGCGAGAAGGTGGAAAATCCGAATGGGCGCTCAGATGGGCCATTTGGAAGCCGGGGCATGACATTGTCGAATACCCGTTATGCGATTCATGGAACGGATGAGCCGCAAAGCCTAGGAGGCGACGAATCACTAGGCTGCATACGGATGAGCAAGGAAGATGTGGAGGAACTTTACGATCTTGTGCCGCTGGGCACACGGGTGACGATACAAAAAGGAGGGCTGCCCGGCGATGTTTCGGGATCTGAGAGCCGATTCCGGCTAGATCCGAAGCAAGACGAGACAAACCCTCGCGGTGTTTATGCATGGTTGGATTAAGGCTAAATTATGTAAGAATAAGCAATAGGGCCATTCCGACGATAATGATGCCTACAATAGAAGAGATCCAGATTAGTGCCCGTTTGTTGACCGTCTCTGCCTGCTTAACTTTCATCGCAGGCGCTTTGCGTTTCGGTGCGCTCATGGCGATCACCCTTTCTATAGGGAAGTAGGAAACTGCGAATACTTGTATTGTAACCGTTTGCGTGAAACGCTGCAATATGGCATCCAGTTAACAATGTGGTGAATAGATGCGATTGAGCTAGCTCTGATAAGGGGCGGCTCTTTTCTTTTCCTCTAGAAACAGCTACACTAAAGGGTAGAGAATTAATGCGTACTGATTATAGAGAACGGAGTGAACACCTTTGCTGTATACAAAAATGCTCAAACCGTTGATGTTCAAGCTGGATGCGGAACGAGCCCACCATCTTACGATCGGCGGGTTATCTGCCGCAGGGAAAGTGCCAGGCGCGACCGCGATACTGCGCTCGTTATATGGCGTGAATGCAGCGCCAGAGCTAGCAATTGACCTGCTGGGCATGTCATTTGCCCACCCGATCGGATTGGCAGCGGGGCTCGATAAGAATGGAGCGGCAACGGACAGCTTCTCAAATGTAGGCCTTGCTTTCATGGAAGTAGGGACTGTGACGCCTAAGGGACAGGCGGGCAACGACCAACCGCGCCTGTTCAGGCTCCCGCCAGATGAAGCGTTAATTAACCGAATGGGTTTTAATAATGAAGGTGCGCAAGCGATGGCGGACAAGCTGGGCAAGCGCCGCAACCGTACGGTTCCTCTGGCTGTCAACATTGGCAAAAATAAAACAACGCCAAATGAACTGGCGCACGAGGATTATCGCAGCTGCATTCAAACGTTGTATGATTATGGCGATTTCTTCGTCGTAAATATTAGCTCGCCTAACACGCCGGACCTGAGGGCGCTCCAGCATGGCGATGAGCTGCGGCTGCTGCTTGCGACGGTTACGGAGGAGATGGCTGCACAAGCTGCGAAGCGCGGGCAGCAAGTGAAGCCAGCACTTGTCAAGATTGCTCCAGATATGACGGACGAGCAGTTGGAGTATACGGTGGATACGATCGCTTCTAGCGGCATCGCCGGCATCATTGCGACGAACACGACGTTGTCGCGTGAAGGGCTGACCCATGCTAACGCGAAGGAAATGGGCGGCATGAGCGGCAAGCCGCTGCGTGACCGTTCGACGGAGGTTATAGCGTCTGTTTATCGCCAAACGGGCGGCAAGCTGCCTATTATTGGCTCCGGAGGCATTTTTACAGCCGATGACGCATACGATAAAATTCGCGCAGGTGCGAGTTTAGTCGAAATTTACACTGCGCTTATTTATAAAGGACCCGAGGTGTTCCGTGAACTGACCGACGGATTGAAGGAACGGCTTAGACGGGACGGATATCGAAGCGTGAAGGAAGCGGTAGGCTCCAGCCATCACTAATCGGAACAGGAGGCGGCCGGATGGACGGAAGAGATTGGAATTTATTTTTGCAACCCTATGAGCAAGCTGTTGAGGAATTAAAGGTCAAGCTGAAGACGATGCGGTCGGAACTCAAGATGCGTGAAGCGTATGCTCCGATTGAATTCGTCACCGGCCGTGTCAAAAAAATTTCGAGCGTCATGGAGAAAGCCAAACGGCTGCAAGTGCCGCCGGATAAGCTGGAATACGGGATTGAAGATATTGCAGGCATACGGATTATGTGCCAATTCGTTGATGATATTCATCGCGTAGCTGGCCTCATTCGCTCCCGCCAAGACCTGACGCTCGTATACGAGAAAGATTATATTACGAACTTCAAGGACAGCGGCTACCGCAGCTATCATATGATCGTTGAGTATCCGGTTCAAACCGCGCTCGGCCTGAAGAAGGTGCTGGCCGAAATTCAAATTCGGACGCTAGCGATGAACTTCTGGGCGACAATTGAGCATTCCTTGAACTACAAATATAAAGAAAGCTTGCCAGAGGACGTACGGCATCGATTGAAAAAAGCGGCGGAAGCTGCATCGTTGCTCGATACCGAAATGTCAAGCATTCGAGCGGAAATATTGGATGCCCAACGCGGATTCGAGGAGAAGTCAAACGTCGTCTCCCGCGTACTGACAGGCATTCAGCATCTATACTTCTATCACCGATTCCGTGAGGCTGCCCAGTTCCAGTTGAAATTCAACGAGCTGTGGGAGCAAGAGGACGTGTTTGGTTTGAAGCAGTTATCGGATGAGCTGGACCAGTCGATTATTAAAGCAAAACGAAGCGGACAGCATTAGACATAAAGGCCGGGCGACCTTGCGGGTCGGCCCGGCTTTTGTTCTGGCTAGCAGGAGGACAGGAAGATGAAATACGACTTGCCGACGGTGTTCGTCGAGCAGATGAAACGGCTGCTAGGCGAGCAGATCGACGATTTCATGGGATCTTATGATGCGCCGAGGCTGTACGGGCTTCGCATGAATAGCTTGAAGGTTGGAGAAGCGCAGTGGGCGAAGCTGTCGCCTTGGCGGCTGCGCCCGATCCCATGGTGCAGCACTGGCAGTTATTATAACGGTGATGACCGTCCTGGCAAGCATCCCTATTACCACGCGGGTTTATACTATATTCAAGAACCTAGCGCGATGGCGCCAGTCGAGCTGCTGGACGTTCAGCCTGGGCATCGCGTGCTTGATTTATGCGCGGCGCCTGGCGGCAAGTCGACTCAAATTGCGGCGAAGCTGCAAGGGACGGGCATTCTGGTGTCCAATGATAATGCAGCAGAGCGAACGAAGGCGCTGGCGAAAAATATTGAGTTGGCAGGCGTACGCAACGCTGTCGTATTAAATGAAGAGCCAGCTTCACTCGTGCCGGTGTTCGATGGATGGTTCGACCGCATTCTCGTAGATGCGCCGTGCTCGGGCGAAGGGATGTTCCGCAAGGATGAATCCATGATAGCAGCTTGGGAGCGGCACTCCGTGGAGCGTTGCTCGATCATGCAGCGGGATATTTTGCGAGACGCAACAGCAATGCTAGCGCCTGGCGGCCTATTGGTATATTCGACTTGCACGTTCTCTCCAGCAGAGAACGAAGCGCAGATTGCAGCGATCTTAGCAGCAAATGATGAGCTGGAGGCCGTTCCGGTCCGGCTAGCGCCTGGGTTCGTGCCAGGCCGGCCGGAATGGGGACGAACTGCTGGTGCTGGTGTTCGCACAGAGCCTGGAGACGAATCAGGCACAGCGATTGGTGCCCAGGCCGGCCAAGCCGCTGGCATCGGGTCGAATGCTGCCGAGGAAGCCGATGGCTGGGCTGCCTGCGGCATGGTGCGGCTATGGCCGCATTTGCTGGATGGCGAGGGGCATTTTGCTGCTGTTATCCGCCGGCGTTCGGCACAAGAAGGGGCAGCGCAGGCCGTTCAGCATGATGGCCATGCCGGAGCGATGCATGCAAGAGGCGAGGGGCCTGGCAGCCGAGGCAACAGCCAGGCGCTTGCTGCGGCAACGGAGCCGCAGCATCGTGAGCGCGGCAGCAAGCGTAGCGGGCGTGGGAGCGAAGAGCCGAAGCTGCGTGCTCGCGGGGCTAACGCAAAAGGGGCAGCCAGTGGCGGCAAGCGCGGCGAGCAGCCTCAATCGCGGACAGGCTCGGGCAAGGGTGGCCGTGGCGGTTCGGCAACTGCTGCAGCGATTGATCCGGCAACGTCCTGGCGCGAATTCGCGAACGAGCATTTGGCAGGAGCAGAGAATTGGTCCGGCACGATTGTTGCATTCGGCGCGCGCGTCTATCTGCAGCCCAGCGGGATGCCTTCGTTAGACGGCTTGCGTGTCGTTCGCGCTGGTTGGTATTTGGGCGATGCAGGCGCATATCGGTTCGAGCCATCACAAGCGCTAGCGATGGGATTAAAAGCGAGTGAGGCGAAGCTGTCTTGGCATGCGCCAGTGGATGATCCAGCGATTTTGCGTTATTTGAAAGGCGAGACACTTCATTTGGACCCCGAGGCTTTGACTGTGGCGATTCCGGCGGATACGCTAGTTAAAGGCTATACGCTTGTGTGCGTGGACGGATATCCGCTCGGCTGGGGCAAATACGCGTCTGGCATGCTGAAAAACGAGCTGCCGGCTGGATGGAGATGGGTATAGATGGGCAAAGCAAGCAAGGAGAAAACGTTGGCAGATAAAAGGCTTCGATTGGACAAGCTGTTATCCAATATGGGCTATGGAACACGCAGCGAGATTAAGAAAGCGGTGAAGCAGGGCAGCGTGACGGTTGATGGCCGCGTAGTGAAGGATAGCGGGCTTCAAATTAAGCCGAAAGAGCAACAGGTTGCGTTTAACGGCGAACAGGTCATTTATCGGGATGTCATTTACTTAATGCTTCATAAGCCGCCTGGCGTAGTGTCTGCAACAGAGGATTCTCGCGACCAAACGGTGATCGACTTGCTCGACACAAACGATCAGGTGCTTCAGCCATTCCCCGTTGGCCGATTGGATAAGGATACGGAGGGTTTGCTGCTGCTGACCAATGATGGGCAGTTGGCTCACGATTTGCTGTCGCCGCGCAAGCATGTGTCCAAAACTTATTTTGCACGCGTATTGGGTGAGGAAGCAGTGGGTCAAGCGGATCGCGACCAGTTCGCTTCTGGCGTCGAGTTGGATGATGGCTATGTGACAATGCCAGCGAGGCTGGAGATCGAGCAGACGGAGCGGACGGATGAGGGATGGTTGTCTTTGATTCAAATTACGATTCAAGAAGGCAAATTCCATCAGATCAAACGGATGTTCCAAGCGGTTGGCAAACAAGTTATTTACTTAAAGCGGCTGTCCATGGGACCGCTGCACTTGGATGAGACGCTGCCAATCGGTGAATATCGCGAGCTAACGGAGGATGAGATTGAGCTTCTGCGTTCGCATCGAGCGGAGAATGCGTAAGGAAAGAAAAGGAATAGCTTCACGGACAAGAGAGGGAGAGGATGATACCAATGACGCATCAAATCGAACTGCCTTATGCGCTTATCGCGCTCGATGTTGACGGGACGCTGCTTACAGATGGCCACGAGTTGACGGAAGGGACGCGTGAAGCCGTGCGCGCTGCTGGCCTGCATGGCGCGGAGCTTATGCTTTGTACAGGACGGGGACCAGCCGGCGCATTGCTCATAATGGAGCAGCTTGGGCTTGGCGGGACGATAATAACGCACAATGGGGCGGCTACAGTCGATGCGGAAGATCGGAGCATCATTCATCAATTTGATTTTCCGCAGGAGCAGGTGGAGCGGTTCGTCGCTTATTGCCAAGAGCATAATGTCCACTATGATTTGAATACGGCGTTTGATCTCTACGTATTCCAGCAAGTGGACCAAGAAGGGCTCGACCTTTATGCCAAATATGGCGTTGTGCCTATCGTGCTTGAACCTGGGGAACAGGTGCCGGGTGATCTCGTGAAGTTAACGGTTTTTGCTGATCCGGCGACACTTGATGTGCTTGAAGCGGAATGGCGGACTTGGGATACGGAATTGCAGGTTATTCGAAGCGGTGAATATTTTATAGATGTCCAGCACGCTTCAGCTAACAAAGGCAGTGCGCTTGAACAATTCGCCTTGAAGCGGGGCATTGCCCAACAGAATATTATGGCGATTGGCAATTATTATAATGACATCGGCATGCTTCGATATGCGGGACTTGGCGTTGCGATGGCGAATTCGCCGGATGAAGTGAAGGCAGCCGCGAATGCACAGACACGCTCGAATGCTGAAGATGGCGTGAAATATGCATTAGAGCAATATGTATTAGGAATTAGGGCTGAAAGCTGAGGAATGGCCTAGCCAACGCAACTCAGCCGATAAAACCGGAAAAGCGCCAGGCAGCTCAGCTGCCTGGCGCTTTTCCTATGGTTTACGCATCGCTCAGGTGATTAGTACAAGATTCCGCGAGTAACAATTACCAGCAGAATGAACAGAACCAGGATGACACCTGCCGTCGTGAAACCTCCACCGCCGTATACACCGGACATGCGATATTCCTCCCTGAATCTTTATTCCGGCCCTCGGGGCTTGCTGCCGCTTGTGGTTCGTTTGCCGTTGTTGTTTGTTTCGTCTGCCCCGTCGCTCGGTATACAGTATAGTATGAAAAACAGCCCGCAGCGATTGGACATTTGCCCTGTATCTTATACATTTGGGCTCATGCCCGGCTCGAGGTGGTTATTGGCATGTGCACAGCTAGCGGTACAGATGGCAGGCGGGGGCAGATGGCTGAAAGACAGGTGTAGGGTGATTTGGTTTGGTTTGCCTGGAGGCTGGTGAAACCCTTATTTTTAACAGTTATTCGTAAGTAATTGGTTTCGTTGAAGGTGAAAACAGGCTGAACGTTTCGTCTCGCAAGAGTGAACGTTCAGCCTGTTTTTGTTCAAAAAATGCTGCATTCATGGGGAGGCTGGCGCTTAAGATAGCCGCCGCAGCCCTTTAGGCAAATGGTTTTTGAGCTGGCTCTCGCTTGCTTTCGCCCACCCTACAGGAAGGCTGTCGACTGCTATTAGCGTCCATCCATTAATCCCATCAGGCGCTTGCAATGCTTCGCCGCGAAGGAATGCGGCTAGTTCAGGCGAATCTGCTGGATAGGATACAGCGCGGGCAGCTTCGCCTTCGCTAACCGAGATAGCAAGCGCATGAGCAGGCTCGATGCGTTTGGTTCGAATATCGCCTAGATGCAGGCCAGGACGAACGACTTTTAGCCCATGCAGGGAGAAGGCGCCAAAACGCTTTTCTGCATCATGTGGCAGCCAGTATAACGCGTCGCCAAAGCGTAACGGTTCGCCAGGGCCAAGCGCCAAGCGAGGCAACGCTTCCTGGGCGAAAGATTCGAACAAAGCCATTTCGGCTGTTAGATTGGCATGGCCATTGCCCGGTCTGGTGATTGCGCGGCGATCGTTGCGTTTGGGTTTTGATCGCGGACGAGGGCTGGATGAAAGGGCAGCGTCTGCCGACGCATCCGCATCTTTCGACTTCGTTAACACAGCGACAAAATGCCCTTCGCCTCTGCATTGATGCGGCCATAGGCGCTCTGTCCGTTCCAGTTTAAAAGCAGGAAATGCTTCAAGAAACGCTGCGATAGCGTCCTCATTCTCGGCGCGATTGAACGTGCAGGTGGAATAGACGAGACGCCCACCAGGCTTCAGCATGCGGGC
Source organism: Paenibacillus sp. MMS18-CY102 (assembly GCF_009789195.1). Lineage (GTDB taxonomy): Bacteria > Bacillota > Bacilli > Paenibacillales > Paenibacillaceae > Paenibacillus_T. The sequence continues at coordinate 152,784 of NZ_WSTC01000014.1, forward strand.
AGCATGGACGAGAATGTCCGCTTGCCGAGTGGCGCATAGCTCCACATGTGCCGGGGACCATTCCGCGATCGCATCGGGGTCTTTACGGAACATGCCTTCACCCGAGCATGGTGCGTCAAGCATAATGCGGTCAAAGAAAATGGGAAAACGTTCCGAAAGCTGATCGGGCGTTGCGCAGGTGACGACTGTGTTGCGGAACCCGCAGCGTTCGACGTTTTCGCTTAAAATTTTGGCGCGAGCGGGATGAATTTCATTCGCAATAAGTAGGCCTTGATTGTTCATGGCTCCAGCAATTTGGGTCGTCTTGCCGCCTGGCGCAGCAGCGAGGTCGAGAATGGTCTCGCCAGGATGCGCCTCAAGCGCGTCCGCTGCTGACATTGCTGATGGCTCTTGTATATAGTAGAGCCCTGCTGCATGATACGGGTGCTTGCCCGGACGGGTTGCTTCATTGTAATAGAAGCCTGTCTTGCACCATTCGATTGGTTCTAACGAGAACAGGCTGCTTAATGCTTGGAAACGCTGATCGCCTGCCCATTGCAGGAGCGGCAACTTTATTGGGTTAAATCGTAAGCCGTAGGCCCGGGGCGCGTCGTAGCTAGCGAGAAATGCCGGCATCTGGTCACCCAGCAGCTGTTGGGACTGCTGGATGAACGTCTCCGGGAGCAGGTTACGCACTTGGGTAATGGACAATTTCAAGCACTCCTTCTAAATCGGAAAAAGTGGCGGTTACCGTCCGCGGCGTCCGCCGCCGTTGTTCGAGCGATCACCGCGAGAGCTGCCGCCGCGCGGAGCAGAGCCGCCGCGCTTGCCTGCTGGCGCAGAGCCAGCGCCGCCGCGGGAGCCGCCGCGTCCGCCGCCAGCGGCAGGGGCATCGCCCCACGCGCTAGCGCTGGCGGAGCCGCCGCGCTTGCCCGCTGGCGCAGAGCCAGCGCCAC